>JBJMHR010000012.1:0-287520 GCA_045807285.1 Actinomycetes bacterium | reverse complement strand
GTCGATGTGCCAGCGCTCGCACGGACGAGACTCGACAGCGACGTGGCCACGTCGATCGCCTACGGCCGCGACGTGGTGGCGAGCGTCACCGGCGTGGCCGCCGACCCGCAGCTCAGCTGGCCTCCGGGCGGTTTCACGAACATCCGTTCCCTGGACGACCTCGCGGCCAGCGGTGCTCGTCGAGTGGTCCTGCAAACCGCTGCCCTGCCACCGACCCAGTCGTTGAACTACACCCCGAATGCCGGTGCACCCCTCGAGAGCCGGTCGGGGTCGATCACTGCCCTGCTGTACGACGAGACGCTCGCGCACATCGTCGCGAGCGCCGACCGCACAACGCTTGCAGCAGCGAGCAAACCAGCGCCACTGCCGACGTCGAGCGCCGGCACCGATGGCAACACAGCGACGCCGAGCCCGACCAGCGACGCGTCGCCCACCGCATCGCCGACGACTGCCAGACTGCTGGAGCAAAGGTTCCTCGCTGAGACAGCACTGATCACTGCCGAGCACCCGACGCAGAGCCGCGACGTCATCGTCGCGCCACCGACGTCATGGGATCCGGTGCCCGGTCTAGCCACCGCCTTGGTGGCCGACACCGGCCGTGTGCCGTGGCTGACCTCGACCACGCTCGACGCCGTCAACGCCGACGACTCGGTCGCGCGCGACCCGCTGACCTATCCCGACGCGGCCGCGAATGCTGAGCTGCCGCGGAGCTACCTCGCCGGGATCATCTCCATCCGACGGGACCTCTCGACGTTCCGGAGCATCCTCACCCCGCCGATCGGACCCACGGCGGTCTCCCTCGAAGACGCGACCATGCGCGCCGAGTCGGCGTGGTGGCGCGGTGACCTGAGCGGTGGACTCGCACTGCGCGAACAGGTGGCCAGTGACCTGTCCGACAAACTTGACGCCGTCAGCATCTCGTCGTCGCAGCGGCTGATCACGTTGGCGAGCCGGCGCGGCACGATCCCGGTCACGATCTCCAACAATCTCGACCAGGCCGTCGTGATCGGGCTGCAGCTGTCGGCGGTCAGCAAAGCGCGGCTCCTTGCACCACCGACGGACAACAAGACGATCGCCGCTGGACGCAAGCTCACGGTCGAGGTGAAAGCCGTCGTCAACCAAGCCGGCCTGTTCCCGGTCAAGGCGCAGCTCCTCACCCCGGACGGCGAACCGTACGGATCGGCGGTCACCTTGCGGCTGCGCTCGACGGCGTACGGCCAGCTCGCACTCGGCATCACCGCGGGCGCACTTAGCGCCCTGCTGGTTGCGATCGTCTTCCGGCTGGTGCGACGCAATCGCCGTCGCGAGTCGACTCGGGCAGCGAGCTCGGGATGAGCGAGCAGGCAGGTCCGACGATGCAAGAACTGGCCGCGGCAGACGAATCCGCGGCCGGCGTACTGCGACACAGCCGGGTGATGGCGGCCGGCACCGTTGTCTCGAGGGCAACCGGTTTCCTACGCACGGCTGTGATCGCGGCGGCGATCGGACCACATCTCGTCGGCGACGCCTACAACATCGCGAACACGACCCCCAACATCCTTTACGAACTATTGCTGGGCGGCGTTCTCACCAGCGTCGTCGTCCCGCTGCTCGTTCACGCGGCGCAACATGACGACGACGGAGGCACTGCTTACGCACAGCGGCTGCTCACGTTGGTGATCGTCGTCCTGGGCGGCGCGTCGATCCTGGCGGCGGCTTTCGGCCCGCAGATCGTGAACGTCTACGGCCATTGGGTGACTCCTGACGAGCAGCAACTTGCCGGTGTGTTCGCGCGTTTCTTCCTGCCGCAGATCGTCTTCTACGGCGTCGGCGCAACGATCGCTGCGATCCTGAACGCGCGGGACCGGTTCGCGGCCCCGATGTGGGCGCCGGTCCTCAACAACCTCGTCGTCATTGCCACCGGCCTGTTGTTCCTGGCGGTCACGGCCGGCCGCCCCGACCCGGGCGACCTCAGCACTACGGACCAACTCATTCTCGGCATCGGAACGACCGCCGGGATCGTCGTACAAACCATCGCGTTGTTGCCATCACTGCGTCGCAGTGGCTTTCGGTTGCGGTTGCGCTTCGATGTCCGCGGCAGCCGGCTGGGCGACGCCGCACAGATGGCCGGCTGGGTTCTGGTCTACGTGCTCGCCAACCAGCTCGGCTACGTCGTCATCGTTCGGCTGGCATCCTCTGCAGCGCGCATCGGGACGGTTGGTACACCGACGGGATTCTCGCCGTACCAATATGCGTTTCTGTTGTTCTCGTTGCCGCACGCCATCGTCACCGTTTCCGTGATCACGGCGCTGCTCCCACGGATGAGCCGTCGCGCAGGTGCCGAACGCGCAGACGGGATCCGCACTGACGTGTCCCAAGGGCTGCGGTTGTCCGCGGCGTTGCTGGTGCCGGCCTCGGTCGCCCTTGTCGCGCTCGGACCACAGATCGGCGTCACGGTTTTCGGCTACGGCAACACCACCGTCCACGACGCCCGATTCATCGGGGTCGTTCTTGCCGCATTCGCGGTCGGGCTGGTTCCGTTCTCGTTCTTCCAGCTCGAGCTGCGGGCGTTCTACGCACTGCACGACACCCGCACACCTGCGGTGCTGAACATCTGGGTCAACGTGGTGAATGTCGCCGTGGACATCTTGTTGTACGTCGCGTTGCCGGACCGCTGGCGCGTCGTCGGCCTCGCGCTCGGCTATGCAGTGTCGTACGCAGCCGGTTTGGCGCTCATGACAAGGGCACTGCGTGGCCGGATCGGTGGCATCGACGGGGCCCGGGTCACTCGGGTCGCCGTGCGGTTGTTCGTGTCGGCGGTACCGGCGGGGCTGGTCGCCTTCGCGCTCGCGGAGGGCTCACGTGTGCTGCTCGGCCCCGGCCGGGTCGGTGCCTACGTCGGACTGGCCGCAGGACTGGCCGTCGGCGCTGTGATGTTCGGCCAGGCTGCCGGGCGCATGCACGTGAACGAGCTCCATGAGGTGCTCGGGCTCGCTCGGGCGCGGGTCTAGCGGTCGGCCCAGGCTCAAGCCAGGGCCTTTCTACGCCGACGCACAACCCGTTGGGCCGCTCCCGGCCCCCGGTCGGTAGGAGCCACAGCAGATGCACCGCGGTGCCGCGTCCGAACGCGGCGACGTCGTCCTCGGTTGGCTGACGCGCGTCGTCGTCATCCTGGCGCTGTTCGCGCTCGCCGCCTTCGACGCGATCGCCGTTGCGAGTGCCCGGTTCAGCATCACCGACGACGCCAACGCCGCAGCCGAAGTCGCGAACTCAACCTGGAACCAGATGAACGGCAACGTGCAGGCCGCTTACGACGCGGCTGCCGGTTATGCCGATCAGCACAACGAGACGATCGTGCGGGGCAGCTTTTCCGTGGCACCGACCGGCGCGGTGTACCTGACGCTGCACGGTCATGCCACGACTCTGGTCATGAGTCATCTCGGTCCGCTGAAGAAGCTCGTTGACACGACCGGCAAGGGCTCAGCGACAACGCCGAGCAACTGACGTGGGTATGGGTAACGCGGCGGCGCGCGTCGTTTCCTTGCTCCTTGCAGCTGGTGTTGCACTGGCGGCGCCGCCACCCGCTTCCGCAGCGCCCACCCTGCCCACCGACCCCACCGGAGACGCGCGCGCACGCGCACACCAGCTGCGGGTCGAGTTGGCGCAGCTCCAGACCGAGACCGAACAAGCGACTGAGGACTACGACTCCGCGCAGTCGCGGCTCGGGCAGATCGTGTCCGCGCACATCCTCGCCGAGCAGCAGCTGCAGAACGCGCAGAACACCGTTGCCGGCGAAGGCGACGCGCACGCGGCAACGATCCGTGCGCTGTACCGAACCGGTGGGCCGAGCGCGTTGTACGCCACGGTCTTCGACAGTGGCGATCCCGGAGATGTGCTGTCCCGGCTGCGCGCCGTACAACATCTCGTCGAGACGCAAAACGGTGCCGCCGACTCTGCTTCCGCTCTCGTCGGCGACGCGACAACTATCGAGGCACACCTCGCAACACTGGCCCGTCAGCGCACCGCGCTGAGCATCCGCGCAGCGAGCGCGATGTCGCGTGTGCAGTCGTCACTCAGTCGTCAGCAGCATCTCGTGGCGCAAGCCGACGCCGCCGTTGTCCGAGCCGAGCAGGCCGAGGCGCAACAAATCGCAGCGGCGTCCGCCGCACATGCCGCCCAGACGTTGGACGCCGCGCGCGGCGCCGCGCTACCCGGTGGCCCTGGTGACGTCGGCGCACCGAACGCCGCCATCGTCTCCGTGGCCCTGTCCGCAGCCCGGGCCGAACTCGGCAAGCCGTATCGGTGGGGTGCCACCGGACCCGGTTCCTTCGACTGCTCAGGTCTCACGGGCTGGGCCTACTCAGTGGCGGGCGTGCTGCTCCCGAGAACGTCGAGGCAGCAGTGGTTCGCCGGCGCACACCCCGGACTGGGATACCTGCAACCAGGTGACCTGCTGTTCTGGGCAACAAACCCGACCGATCCGGCAACGATCCATCATGTCGCGCTCTACATCGGCAACGACCAGATGATTGCTGCGCCGCATACCGGCGCGGTCGTGAGTGTGCAGCCGGTCTACCTCGACGGTTTCATCGGTGCGGTGCGTCCGACCGTCGCCACCTGAACCACGGGCGGCGCGGCGCGCTGAGCAGCGCGACCGGTCACAGGTACCGGCTCTACGCTTCTGACGATGTGCGCGAGCAACCGTTGACTTTGCCGAGCGCGTGACGACACCGACCGCAGGTTCGGACACCGTCCTCGCAGGTCGGTACCGGCTGTTGCGGGTACGCGCGCTCGACAGCGAGACCGGATCCGGTGATCTGTGGCGGGCCCGCGACGAAGTGCTTGCACGGCCGGTCGCCGTCCGCGCCGTACCCTCCGACGATCCGCGGGCCGCAGCACTGCTCGAGGCGGCTAGTCGGGCCGGCCGGCTCTCCGACAGCAGGCTCGCTCGTGTCCTCGACGCAGCCGAAGAAGACGGCCTCGCCTTCGTCGTCGTGGAGTGGGTCGACGGTGAGTCCATGGCCTCGACCCTGCGCGCGCTCGGCCCGTTCGACCCTGCGCGAGCGGCCGCCATCGTGCTCGACATGGCACGCGTCGTCGCAGCCGCGCACACCCAGGGGCTTGCGCACCTTCGCGTTCATCCGCAGAACGTCGTCATCACTGCAGCAGGCGAACCGAAGCTGACCGACCTCGAAGTAGCGGCGGCTCTCGCCGGCACCGACGACCCCGCCGATCCTCGCCGCGTCGACGCACATGGCCTCGGCATGCTGCTGTACGCCGCTCTCACGGCGCGCTGGCCCGAAGGCCCGGCGTACGGCTTGCCCGGCGCACCGCGCCATCTCGGCCACCCCGTTGCGGTCCGGCAGTTGCGGGCCGGCATCCCCCGCGACGTTGACGCCATCGTCGAGCGTTGCCTGTCCGACGGTGCGGACGGCGGGCCGCGGCGCGCCGTCGAACCGTTACGAACACCGTCTGCGGTCGTCGCGGCGCTTGCCGGACTGCCGCGCGCGCAGCCAGATGCCGGCTTCGACGGCGACGAACCGTTGCTGTCGGCCCGGGCTCGCCGGTTGTTGCGGGTCGCCGTGCCGCTGCTCGTCATCGCGGCGGTCGTTGTGACGGGCTGGCTGAGCGGCCTGACGCTCGGGCGCGTGCCTGGACCGGGCCGCGGCTTCGCCACATCGACGACCACGCCACCTAGCCCGGGCGCGACGACATCCGCCGCCCTGACCATCCACTCGGTGCGTGACTTCGACCCGGAGGGCGACGGCCGGGAGAACCCCGACGAGACCCAGCTCGCACACGACGGTGACGCATCGACTGCGTGGGAGACCGGTCTCTACGCCAGGCGGCCCGACTTCGGTGGCCTCAAGCAGGGCGTCGGGCTCCTCCTCGACCTCGGCAGCCCGCAGCGCGTCACCTCGGTCACGGTTCTGCTCACAGCGCCGGGGGCAACGCTCGAGCTTCGTGCCGCAGACACCCCGGCGCGCGAGGCCGCCGGCTACAGCGTGGTCGCCACGGCGAGCAACGCCGGAGCGCACCCGCCCGCGGGCGCGCCGACCGGGACGGTCTCGCTCACGCCCACCGGGGGCGCATTTTCGGCCCGCTACTGGCTGCTGTGGCTGACCCGGCTCCCCCCGGACGGGACGGGTTTTCGGGTCGGTGTTGCAGAGGTCACGTTCCACGGCTAATCAGCCGATGACCTCCCGAGCGGTTCTACTATCCGAATCCGGTACCGACAGCGGGGAGGCACGCCATCGACCGGCGCGACCCTGCGGGTGGCACACCCGACAGCGACGAGGAGCTCCTGGCCCGGCACTGTGCCGGTGACGATGCGGCGTTCGGCGAAATCGTCCGCCGCCACCGGGACCGGATGTGGGCCATCGCGCTGCGCACACTCGGCGACCGCGACGAGGCCGCGGACGCGGTCCAAGACGCTTTCGTGTCCGCGTTCCGGTCCGCGTCGTCCTTTCGCGGAGACGCCCGGGTTTCCACCTGGCTGCACCGGATCGTGGTCAATGCCTGCATCGATCTCGTCCGGCGCCGTCAGGCTCGCCCGACCGTCCCGATGCCGGACGAGGATGTCGCGGCATCCACCCCCGATGCACTGACGACGCGCGACCGCGCCGTGGACGTGGCGGCTGCACTGGCGGCCCTGCCCGTCGAGCAGGCATCGGCGCTGGTCCTTGTCGACGCGCTCGGTTATCCCGTCGAGGAGGCGGCGCGGATTTTGTCCGCACCCACCGGGACAGTAAAAAGCCGGTGCGCACGAGGTCGCGCCCGGCTCGCGGTCCTCCTCGCGCATTGGGGACCGGAAGGGAACCGGACGACGAGCGGCCCCGTCCGAATAGGTGCAGGGAATCGCCCCGCGGGCCGACAAACAAGCGACGAGGAGGTGCAGCCGTGACCGAGCAACGTGATCGTCGCGGCACTCACCCGTCGCTGGACGAACTCGCCGACATCGATGCGGGTGTCGACGCCGAAGCCGCAGTGGACGGGCACGTCAGTGACTGCGAGCAGTGCCAGCGCGGCCTTGCCGCCATCCGCTCGACGCGGGATGACGTCAGTGCACTGTCGCTGCCACCGATGCCCCTTGATGTCGCCAACCGCATCGACGCGGCGCTTTTGGCCGAGTCCGGCCGGTCCGCTCCGGATGCGGATGGCGCCATTGTTGTGCCCCTGGCCCCGCGCTCGGCACGGCACCGGCCGCGCAGCTGGCTCGCGGGCGGAGTCGCCGCGGCAGTGGTGGCTGCGCTGGTCACCGCCATCACGATCAGCTCATTCGGGTCGAACGGTCACCACCCGTCAGCGACATCCGAAGCTGGCTCCGGAACGAACGCAGCCAGTGCGGCACAGTCAGTGGTGCTCCGCAGCGGGCTCAACTACACGGCCAAGACCTTCGACGCCGACGTGGCCACGTTGCTCCTGCGCGAGCAGAAGAGCACGAACGGCACCGTGGGCACCGGGGGCACCCAGGGCGCGGGGCCCGGCGCCGGGGCGGCCGGTGGCAACCGCTCGGCACCCCAGCCGAAGGGGCCGCTAGCGGGGACCACGGCCCAGGGACACGCGGCGTTCTCGAACGCTGTGCCGCCGGACCTCGCCGCGCTGCAGACTGACCGGCAGGCGCTGAGCCGGTGCATCGCCACGCTGCTTGGCGCCCCGCCGTACCTCGCGCCAATGGCCGTGGATATCGCAAGCTACAACGGCAAGCCGGCAGCCATCTTCGTTTTCCCGAAGCCGAACAACCCACATGTCGTGAGCGTGTACGTCGTCCCACCGTCTGGCTGTACGACGGGAATCTTCCAGTTCCACAACGTCCGGCGCTGACCTAACGGAACAGCCGCGAGACGAACGCGCCCGCGATCGCTGAGCCGTACGGCGGCAAGACACTGCCCGCCGGCGTGAAGGGGCTCTGACCGCCGGTCACCAGCCGAAACGCGAACGCCGTGCCGAGCACTGCTGCAACACCACCGATGGCCCTGGCCCAGAGGTCGATGCGACCTTGCCCGTGCGTGCGTGCGGCAGCAGCCGCTGCCGAGGCACACGCCAGACCCATCAAGAACGGTGTGATCTCGGCGAACCCTTTGGCCCCGACGTACTCACTGACGACCGGGGCCAACAGCTCGGCGAGCAGCAGCGCCGCCAGCGTCGCAGCAATCAGACGGCCGAGGTCTCGGCTCGGATCCGCGGGCGGTTCCTTCGATGCGCGCACTCCCCGGCATTGCAGGCAGCCGCCACCAGGCGCGATCCGGGCGTCGGCACCGCACCGCTGCCGACCGCAGACCGGGCACTCGTCGACGGCCGGCCGGGCCGGGTGAACCGCACACCGGAGCCGCTCGACCTCGTCGGTACCAACCCCCGATGCCTCGGTCACGGGCGGAACTCTCGCATGGTCGGTGCGGGAATCTTCAGCCCCTAGGATCGGTTGCTCTGAGCGTGCTCGGACATGTGCTGCCGGGCCATCCATGCAAGGAGACGAACGGGCAGTGAGCGTTGACACCGTAGGTGCGACATCCCCCGTCCACGACGTCATCATCATCGGCTCAGGGCCTGCGGGTTACACCGCTGCCTTGTACGCCGCCCGCGCCAACCTCGCACCGCTGGTCTTCGAAGGCTCGATCACCGCGGGCGGCGCGTTGATGACGACGACCGAGGTGGAGAACTTCCCGGGCTTTCCAGCCGGCATCCAGGGGCCGGATCTCATGATGGCGCTCCGCGAGCAGGCGGAACGATTCGGTGCCCGGTTGTTCGCCGAGGACGTCACCGGTGTGGACCTCAGCGGTGAGACCAAGACGGTTTCCACCGCCGACGAGACGCACCAAGCGCGCGCGGTCATCGTCGCCACGGGTTCCAGCTATCGCTACCTCGGTCTGCCGAACGAAGCACGCCTCCTCGGCCACGGTGTCTCTGCCTGTGCGACCTGCGACGGCTTCTTCTTCCGCGAGCAGGACATCGCCGTCGTCGGTGGTGGCGACTCAGCGATGGAAGAGGCGACGTTCCTGACCAAGTTCGCGGGTTCGGTCACCATCGTGCACCGCCGCGACACATTCCGAGCGAGCAAGATCATGCAGGACCGCGCGATGTCGAACGACAAGATCCGCTTCGTCTTGAACGCCGTGGTTGATGACGTACTCGGGGACGACAAGGTCACCGGGTTGCGCGTCGCCGACGTCAACACGGGTGAGCGCACCACGCTCGACGTCACCGGGGTCTTCGTTGCAATCGGGCACGACCCCCGCAGCGAGCTGTTCAAGGGACAACTCGACCTGGACGAACAGGGCTACGTGCTCGTCGACCACCCCTCGACGCGCACGAACATCCCCGGTGTGTTCGCCGCCGGAGACGTCGTCGACCACACCTACCGGCAGGCCATCACCGCCGCAGGCACTGGTTGCGCTGCAGCCCTCGACGCCGAGCGTTACCTCGCGGCTTTGAGCGGTCATGAACAAACCGCGCACACTGCCGGTCGCGAGAGCAGTGACGCACCTGCCACACCAGAACGCCAACGCCTCGAAGCAACACCCGTCCGCTAGTCCGATCCGCCCGACCGGGAGCAACCACATGGGAACTGCCAAGACCGTCACCGACAGCAGCTTCGACTCCGACGTACTCGGCAGCGAGAAGCCGGTGCTCGTCGACTTCTGGGCGGAGTGGTGCGGCCCCTGCAAGATGGTGGCGCCGGTGCTGGAGGAGATCGCGTCCGAGCATGCGGAGAAGCTCACGGTCGCCAAGTTGAACATCGACGAGAACCCGCGGACGGCGCAGACCTACCAGATCTTGTCCATCCCCACGATGTCGGTGTTCGCGGACGGCAAGGTCGTCAAACAGATCGTCGGCGCAAAGCCCAAGGCCGCGCTGTTGAAGGAGCTCGAGCCGTACCTGTCCTGAAGCGGCTCACATAGCCTCTCTTCATGCAGGCGTACCGACGCGGTGACCACGGCCCGGCGGTCAGCGAGATCCGCAGCAAGCTGGGTTCGCTGGGGTTGCTGTCCGACCCCGGCGACCGGGACACGTTCGATGACGCATGCGACCGTGCCGTCCGGCATTTCCAACAAGCGCGCGGTCTGACCGTCGACGGTGTCGTCGGCCGGGAGACCTACGTCGCGCTCGATGAGGCACGGTGGCGGCTCGGGGATCGCGTGCTGTCCTACACGGTCAGCCACCCGTTCGTCGGCGATGACGTCGTCGAGCTGCAGCAGCGTCTCAACGAGATGGGCTTCGACTGCAACCGTGTCGACGGCATCTTCGGCGCGAGCACCGAGACCGCCTTGCGCGAGTTCCAGCGCAACGTCGGGCTACCGCCGGATGGCACCTGCGGTCCGCAGACACTGAAGGAGCTCGACCGCATGGTGCCCCGCGCAGTCGGCGGTCGACCCGAGGAGCTGCGAGAGTCCGAGCAGCTTCGCCGCGCGGGCCCCGCCCTCGCCGGCAAGCTCGTGGTCATCGATCCCGGCCATGGTGGCGACGACCCCGGCGTACAAGCACACGGCCTCAGCGAGTCGGACATCGTTGCCGAGCTCGCCGCGAAGGTCGAAGGCCGCCTTTCCGCTGCCGGCGCGCAGGCGTTCCTCACCCGCGGACCGGACGGCTCACTAGGCGATGACGACCGCGCGAGCTTCGCCAACGCAGCCGAGGCGGACCTCGTCGTGTCGCTGCACGTCGACGGCAATGCCGACGCAGCGTGTCACGGGATTGCGACGTACTACTACGGAACACTGCCTTCGGGCTCGAGCCGCGGCCGGCGCTCGGTTGTCGGCGAGCGGTTGGCCGAGCTCGTGCAAGAAGAAGTCGTGGCGCGAACCGACTTTCTCGACTGCCGCACGCACGCCAAGAGCTGGGAACTCCTTCGCGGCACGCGCATGCCAACGGTGCGGGTCGAAGTCGGGTACCTGACCAACCCCGGTGACGCTGCGCGTCTGTCGACGGCGCCGTTGCTCGACAGCGTTGCCGAGGGCATCGTGGCTGCGATCGGCCGGCTGTACCTCCCCGTCGACGCCGACGTCATCACCGGCGAGCTGCGGATACCCGCGCTCGGCTGAGTAGCCGCTGTCTCACGCGGGGCGCAGCGCGCCCTCCGGCGTCATCGAGCCGAGCAGTCGTTCCAACGCGGTCTCGACGTCCTCGCGCCACGAGACGGCCGACTTCAGCTCGAGCCGCAAGCGCGGGAAGCGTGGATGCGGCCGAACCGTCTTGAAGCCCACGGCGAGCAGGTGCTCGGCCGGAATGACGCAGGCGGGCTCGGACCAGTGCAAGTCACCGAACGCTTCAATCGCGCGTACGCCGCGCCGCGTCAGGTCCTTGGCAACGCCCTGGATCAGCATCCGGGCTAGGCCACCGCCGGCGAACTCAGGGATGACGTGTGCCGTCATCAGCAACACCGCGTCGGGGCTGACCGGGCTCGTCGGGAATGCCACCGACCGCGGCACGTACGACGGCGGCGCGAACAGCACGTAGCCGGCCGGCACGCCGTCGACGTAGACGAGCTTGCCGCAGCTACCCCACTCGAGCAGCGCCGCAGAGACCCAGGCTTCCTTTTCAAGCGCGACGTCGCCGGCTTCCTCGGCGCGCGCCCGACCCACTGGATCGAGCTCCCAGAACACGCACTGTCGACAACGACGAGGAAGGTCGTCGAGGTTGTCGAGTGTCAGGGAGGCAAGCCGTCGGGACAGCGCAGGCTCCACGCATCGATGTCGTTACGGGTCCGGTAGTAGGCCGATGCTATCCGCGCAGACAGCCGTGCAACACCCCACGAAAGAACCATCTCGGACAGCGGGCAGCGCTGTCAGGACCGAGCGTAGGCGGACAGGAAGCGCCCGATCCGGCCGATGGCGTCCTCGAGGTCCGCGACCGCGGGCAACGTGACGATCCGCAGGTGGTCGGGCCGCGGCCAGTTGAAGCCGGTGCCGTGGCCGATGAAGATGTGCTCGGCGCGGAGCAGGTCGATGACGAACTGCTCGTCATCGGTGATGTCGTACGTCGCCGGGTCGATGCGCGGGAATGCGTAGAGCGCGCCCTTGGCCTTGGTGCACGTCACGCCGGGGATGTCGTTCAGCAGCTGCCATGCGCGGTCCCGCTGTTCGAGCAGCCGGCCACCCGGCAGGACGAGTTCGCGTATGTCTCGGGGGCCGCCAAGGGCGGCCTGGATCCCATGTTGGGCCGGAACGTTCGAACACAAGCGCATGTTCGACAGCAGCGTCAGCCCTTCCAGATAGCTTTCCGCGTGCTTTCGTGGACCGGAGGCGACCATCCATCCGGCGCGAAATCCGGCGACGCGATAGGCCTTCGACAAACCGTTGAACGTTAAACAAAACACGTCGGGAGCCAACGCGCCGGTGGCGACGTGCTCGGTGTCGTCATACAGGATCTGGTCGTAGATCTCGTCGGAGAAAAGCACGAGGCCATGCCGCCGGGCGGCGTCGACGATCGCTTCGAGAGTCGCGCGCGGGTAAACAGCCCCGGTCGGGTTGTTCGGGTTGATGACGACGATCGCCTTCGTACGCGGACTGACCTTCGCCGCGATGTCGTCGAGATCCGGCAGCCAATCGGCGGATTCGTCGCAGAGGTAGTGCACCGGCCGCCCGCCGCTCAACGCGACGACCGCGGTCCACAGCGGATAGTCCGGTGCGGGGATCAGCACCTCGTCGCCGGCGTTCAGCAGGCCCTGCACCGCCATCCCGATCAGCTCGGACACGCCGTTGCCGAGCCAGACGTCCTCGACGTCGATGCCGGTGAGGCCCTTCGTCTCGTGGTACTGCACCACCGCCCGGCGCGCGGGGAGGATGCCCTTCGAGTCGCAGTAGCCCTGTGCCGTCGGCAGCTGGCGGATCATGTCGGCGAGGATTTCCTCGGGAGCGTCGAACCCGAACGGGGCCGGGTTGCCGAGGTTCAGCCGCAGGATGCGGTGGCCCTCCTGCTCGAGCCGCATGGCTTCCTGGAGCACGGGACCCCGGACGTCGTAGACGACGTGTGCCAGCTTGTCCGACTGGGCGATCTGCACGTGCAGAGGGTACGGCGCCACCGGCCGTCGACCCACTCATTTGGCGGTCCCACGCCGGAACGTGGGTTGTTCAGGTGAGTTAGTGCACTTCAGTCGGGGGAAGCTCGGCCGACTGCTGGGGTACGCCGACGCCGGGGGCGATCTCGGAGACCAGCCGCTCAAGGTCGTCGACACTGGCAAACTCGATCGTGATCTTGCCCTTCGCTCGGCCGAGATCGATCCGCACCCGTGTCTCGAACCGCTCGGAAAGCTGGTCGGCAAGCTCGGCCAGGGCAGGCGCGACAGCGCGCGGGCCGCGGGCACGGCGCGATTCGCGCGACCCGGCGCCGCCTACCGCGACGATCTCCTCGACCGCGCGCACGGACAGGCCTTCGGCGACGATGCGCGCGGCGAGCGCTTCCTGGTCGTCGGGGTCCTCGAGGCTCAGCAGGGCGCGGGCGTGGCCAGCTGACAGGACGCCGGCGGCCACCCTTCGCTGTACCGGGGGAGTCAGGCCGAGGAGGCGGATGGTGTTCGACACATGCGAGCGGGACTTGCCGACCCGCTGCGCCAACGCATCGTGCGTGACGCCAAAATCATCGAGCAACTGGGAGAATGCTGCCGCTTCTTCCAGGGGGTTCAGCGCCTCGCGGTGCAAATTTTCCAGCAAAGCGTCACGCAGCAGGTCGCTGTCCGGAACCGTTCGCACGATCGCCGGGACGGCGTCGAGGCCGGCCAGCCGGGCCGAGCGCCACCGCCGCTCGCCCATGACGAGTTCGAATCGGCCGGCGTCGATCTCGCGTACGACGATCGGCTGCAGCAGGCCGACCTCGGAGATCGAGGCCGCCAGCTCGCCCAGCGTGTCGTCGTCAAAAGCCCCCCGCGGCTGCCGCGGGTTCGGCGCAATGGCGTCGAGCGGCACCTCGCGCAGATAACCCCCGACCTGCTCGGCGGCGTCGTCCTGGCTTGTCGTCGGGATGAGCGCGCCGAGCCCGCGACCGAGGCCGCCGCGTCGAACGTTCATGCCTGTGCTCCCTGGTCGGTCCCGGACCGCTCCGGGTGGTCGGTTTGGTCAGTGGGCGCTCCCCGTTCGGCGATCTCTCGCGCGATGTCGAGGTAGCAGAGCGCCCCGGGTGAGCTCGGGTCGTAGGTGTGGATCGACTGGCCGTAGCTCGGCGCTTCGGACAACCGCACGCTGCGCGGTACGGCGGTCCGGAGAACTGCCGGGCCGAAATGCTGGCGCACCTCAGCGGCCACCTGCTCGGCGAGGCGGGTCCTGGCGTCGTACATGGTCAACGCAATCGTCGTCACCCGCAGCGAAGAGTTGAGGTGCCCCCGGATGAGATCGACGTTGCTGAGGAGCTGGCCGAGGCCTTCGAGCGCGTAGTACTCGCACTGGATCGGGATCAGGACCTCGGTGGCCGCGACGAAGCCGTTCACAGTGAGCAAACCGAGGGAGGGCGGGCAGTCGATGAGGACGTAGTCGACCGGACGGCTACCGCCGGCGGTCTGCGCGACGTAGGCATCAAGGGCGCGGGCTAGCCGCGCCTCGCGCGCGACCATGGAGACCAGCTCGATCTCCGCTCCTGCCAGGTCGATGGTGGCCGGCGCACACTCCAAGCCGGGGAGGTCCCGCACCGGGACCGCCACCTCCTGGAGCGAGCGTCCCTCGATGAGCACGTCGTACACCGATGGCACGCCGGCGTGATGGGGCGCGTCCAGGGCCGTGGAGGCGTTGCCCTGCGGGTCGAGGTCGATCAACAGCACGCGTAGCCCGTGCAAAGCAAGGGCGGCCGCAACGTTCACCGCGGTGGTCGTCTTGCCGACGCCGCCTTTCTGGTTCGCGACGCAGATCCGGCGCGTTGCCGGAGGTCGCGGGAAGGTCTCGGCATCCGGCCCGCGTAGCCGGACCGCCGCGGCGGCAGCCGCCGCAATCGGCGTGTCGCCGCCGGTGCCGAGGGCGAGAGCAGCCTCCACCGGCGGCCCGGGCGGGCGCAGGTTGGTTTCACGTGGAACAGGCGGCTCCCCCTGCGGGGTTTCGGCAGCCAGCACCGGTTCTTGATCGGCCATCCGGCCCCTCATCCGCGGGGTGTGAGGACAACGCGCACAACCGTAGTCCGCGCAACCGTCCCAGGGGCGGCAACCGGGCAGATCCGCGCCTGCGCGTCGTGTCGGCGAAGGACGTCGGCGGCTTCCGCGAGCTCGCGCTCGGCCGCTGCGCCTTTGATCGCGAGCAGTTGGCCGCCGGGTCGTACGAGTGGGAGGGCCATCGGAACGAGCCGGATGAGCGGCGCCACGGCTCGCGCCACTACCGTCCCGGCAGACAACGTGCCGGCGCACTCCTCGGCCCGAGCCTGAACGATCTCGACCTGGTCGAGGGCCAGTTCAGCCACGACATCGGCGAGGAACGCGCACCGGCGGGCCATCGGCTCAACCAGGGTGATCTGGCGGCTGGGGTCCGCCAGCGCGAGCACGATGCCCGGCAAGCCGGCCCCGCTGCCCACGTCGATCACGGGTTGGGGCTCGCCGACCATCGGGACCAGAGCTGCGCAGTTGAGAATGTGCCGGCTCCAGATAACGCCCGCCTCACGTGGGCCGACCAGGCCGCGCTCGACCCCGGCACCGGCGAGGAGCGCGGCGAAACGCTCGGCCCGATCGAGCGTGGCACCGAAGACCGCGGCGGCCTCCGGCGGGACCCGCTCGAGCTCGGTGCGGGGGTCGGTCAGTCGCCCGCTCCGGTATGAGGATAAATGACGATCCGTCGGCCGGGCTCCTCGCCCTCGGACTCGGTGCGCACGCCGGAGATCTCGGAGACGGCGTCGTGCACGGCCTTGCGCTCGAACGGGGTCATCGCCGCCAGCTTCGCCGGCTCGCCAGATTCCCGGACCTGCTCGGCGGTGCGCCGACCGAGCTCGGCGAGCTCGTCGCGGCGGCGGATGCGCCAGCCGCCGATGTCGACCATGAGGCGGCTGCGGACCCCGGTCTGCTGGTGGACGGCAAGCCGGGTCAACTCCTGCAGCGATTCCAACACCTCACCCCGCTTGCCGACCAGATCGTCGAGTGAGGCACCCACGACGGAGACGAGGGCGCGCTCGCCCTCGATGTCCATGTCGATGTCTCCATCGAGGTCGGCGACGTCGAGCAGCCCCTCGATGTAGTCGGCGGCGATGTCACCTTCACGCTCAAGAAGCGCAGCGTCGACCGCTGGCGCAACCGTGCCCTCCGCGCCCTCGGCACTAGTCGTCTCCGACACCAGATCCTCCGAACAAGACTAAATCCCCTGACTTACTAGATAACGCAGGGTTCAGCGTCGGCCCCCACGCCGGTTCTTGCGGTTCTTGCGGCGGGGCTGCTGACGACCTGCTGGGCGTGACCCGGACGAGCCGGGACTCGGCCCGGGGCTGGCCGCCGGGCCATCGGCCGGGAGCGGCCGAGGGGTCGGCTTCGGACCCTTGGTGGTGGTCGCCGGACCCTTGGTGGGCGCCGGCTTGGTTCTGGCGCCGTTTGCGGCTGCGCCGCCGCCCGCCGCGGCGGCGCCTGGCGCTGGATGCATGCGGTTGATGACAAGGAACTGCTGACCCATCGACCAGATGTTCGTCGTGAGCCAGTAGAGCAGGACGCCGACGGGGAAGTTGAGACCGAAGACGCCGAAGAACAACGGCAGGATGTAGAGCAGGATCTTCTGCTGTTGCGCCATCGGCGTGCTCGCCGACGCGGATGCGGCGTTTCGCGCCATGAGTTGTCGTTGTGTGAGGAACGTCGACGCCGACATCAACACGATCATCGTCAGCGTGACGCTTCGGACCACCCCTGGAGTCGCGTCGAGATGGTGCAGGGTCAGCGCGCTGGACCGGAACGATGATGCGATCGGCGCGCCGAAGATCTTGGCCTGTGCTGCGCTTTGGACGAGGTCTGCCGGGATGCCGTAGTGCTCGGAGAACATGCCGCGCGCGTTCGGCTTGAAGCTGTTCAACACTCGGAACAGCGCCAAGAAGATCGGCATCTGGATGAGCAGCGGGAGGCAGCCGCCGAGTGGGTTGGCGTTGTGCTCGCGGTAGAGCTTCATCAGCTCTTGGTTCAGCGTCTCGCGGTCGCCGCGGTACTTCGTCTGCAGCTCTTTGACCAGCGGCTGGATCTCCATCATCTTGCGCTGGGTCTTGATCTGCTTGACGAACAAGGGGAACAGCAAAATGCGGATCGAAACGACCAGCAAGACGATGGACAGCCCCCACGTGAGGCCGCTGTCCGTGCCGAACGCGGGGGCGAGCAGGTTGTGCAGCCAGACGATGACGTGCGCGACTGCCTTGTAGAACGGATCTAGCACGAGATCGCCCCCCGAGCCGGCGGCACCGGGTCATGCCCGCCCGGGTGGAACGGATGGCAGCGAGCAATTCGGCGCGCGGCGAGCCAGCTGCCGCGGGCGGCGCCGTGGGTCCTGATCGCGGTGACGGCGTACCGACTGCACGACGGCTCGAAACGGCAGCGAGGGCCGAGCAACGGCGACACGAACCGTTGGTACGCCGCGAGCACCACGAGCAAGAGGCGGCTCACCGAGCGGGCCCTGTCGGCAGAGCAGCGCTGAACGCCTGCTCGAAGTCGGCGGCGAGGGCTTCGCTGTCGGCCTCGGCCGATGCAGCGCCCGCGCGTACGACGACCGCACACCGGCCGGCCTGCGCCTGCATGTCTTCGAGGCGGCTCCGCACGATGTGACGAAGCCGGCGACGGACGCGGGTGCGAACCACGGCGCCGCCCACGCTCTTGCTGACCACGAAGCCCACCTGCGGCACCGTCACTGTGTCGTCGGCGTTCGGCAGCACGTGGACCGTCAACGTTCGGCGGCTGGCACGACGGCCAGCGCTCACCGTCGCACTAAACGATTGGTGGTGCCGCATCCGTGCAGCGGCGGGCAGCATCGACGAAGGCCGTGTCAGGCGGAAAGGACGCGGCGGCCCTTGCGTCGGCGAGCGGACAAGATCGCGCGGCCGGCACGGGTGCGCATCCGCAGCCGGAAACCGTGCGTCCGCGCGCGGCGGCGGTTGTTCGGCTGGAAGGTGCGCTTGCTCACGTGGCTCTCCGAAGGGTTGGACAGAGGCGAATCGAAACAACAACTCCCGCCGGCCCGTGAACAATCAGCCGCAAGCTGATGATGTAGTGCCGGTGGAGGGGGCGCGACGAAGCGTTGCCAACGGTACGGCGGCTGGTCCTGGCCGGTCAAACGACGGCACCGGACATACCCGGCGGAGAACGACTGGTGCCCCACGAGCATCGACCTGACGGACCGGTAAGCAAGTTGTTCTCGGTGGTTGTGGAGAACTGCTTGTGGCCGGCCGGACGCGCTGTTAGCGTCCTCCGGCCGGTCTTCCCCAGCCGTGACGGGACGCCTCGTCGAGATCTCGGCAGCGTCCGTTCGCGCAGCTCGACCTCCCGCGGCCAACCACCGCCGGGAGGTTAGTTGCCGGTGAGTTCGCACCAGCAGCATGAGCACGGCCGAGCACGGTCCCGGCGCCGCACGAGCGGCGATCGGTACCTCGCAGGGCTCTTCCCTATCCCGCCTCCACAGGCTGTGGATGAGCATGTGGACGATCGGCGCGCTTATGACTGGTGTGCCCGCAATGACCACTGCTCGGCTGGAGGAGTTGAGGCGCGTGTCCGAGGCTTCCCAGCAGGTTGTGGCCGGGCCGGTCGAAGCGCCGAGCCGACCCGCGGGTGACGGTGCAGCGGCGCCTCCGGCGGATCTCGCCCGGGCCTGGAACCAGGCGCTGGACAGCCTCGCCGACGGGGCGCTGCCCCCGCAGCAGCGAGCCTGGATGCGGCTGACCCGGCCGCTCGCCATCGTCGAGGACACCGCGGTGCTCGCGGCACCCAACGAATTCGCCAAAGAGGTTCTCGACACCCGGCTGCGTCCGTTGATCGTCGAGGCGCTGTCCGCCGAGCTGGGCCGTGACATCCAGGTCGCGGTCACCGTCGAACAGTCGACCGGCGACCCAGTCGTCGTCGACGAAGAACGGCCGACTGACCGAAGCAGTGAGGACCTCGATGAGCTCGAGGAGACCGACGGCACCGAGATCGCCTGGCCACCACGCCCACCGGGCTGGCTGGACCGGGCTAGTGGAGCGCCCGTGGAGCCGGCTCGCCTCAACCCCAAGTACACCTTCGACACCTTCGTCATTGGTTCCAGCAACCGGTTCGCACATGCGGCGGCCGTCGCGGTCGCGGAGGCACCGGCGAAGGCGTACAACCCGCTGTTCATCTACGGCGAGTCCGGCCTCGGCAAGACTCACCTGTTGCATGCGATCGGCCATTACGCACAGAGCCTGTTCGACAACCCGCGCATTCGTTACGTGAGCTCCGAGGAGTTCACCAACGACTTCATCAACTCGATCCGTGACGACAAGGCGTCGGCGTTCCAACGTCGCTACCGCGACATCGACGTGCTCCTCGTCGACGACATCCAGTTCCTGCAGGGCAAGGTCCAGACGCAGGAGGAGTTCTTCCACACGTTCAACACCCTGCATAACGCCGACAAGCAGATCGTCATCACCTCCGACCTGCCGCCCAAGCAGCTCTCGGACTTCGAGGACCGGATGCGCAGTCGGTTCGAGTGGGGCCTGATCACCGACATCCAGCCCCCCGACCTCGAGACCCGCATCGCCATCCTGCGGAAGAAGGCTGCCGGCGAACGGCTGGACGCGCCGCCCGAGGTGCTCGAGTTCATCGCCAGCAAGATCTCGACGAACATCCGCGAGCTCGAAGGCGCCCTCATCCGGGTCACCGCATTCGCCAGCCTCAACCGGCAGGGTGTGGACCTGGCGTTGGCCGAGATTGTCCTGAAGGACCTGATTCCGGACAACAGCGGCCCGGAGATCACTGCTGCCACGATCATGGCGGCGACCGCGTCGTACTACGGCCTGTCCATCGACGACCTCTGCGGCTCTTCCCGCAGCCGCACGCTGGTCACGGCCCGCCAGATCGCGATGTATCTCTGCCGCGAGTTGACCGACTTGTCCCTGCCCAAGATCGGCTCGAGCTTCGGGGGCCGCGACCACACGACGGTCATGCACGCCGACCGAAAGATCCGGTCCCTGATGGCCGAACGGCGCTCGATCTACAACCAGGTCACCGAACTGACCAACCGCATCAAGTCGCAGGCACGCTGGTCATGACCCGTTTTGTCAGACCCGCAGGGCACCGTACACAGGGTGGGGACAACTCTGTGGACACGCGGTTCATGAACCGCGCAATCGGTGGAACAAGCGGTGGACGACCGGTGAACTTCGGTGCATTCCGGCAGGCGGCCCGGGCGCGTTCCGTTCCCGGTCACAGCCTGGACGTCCCCGTCCACAGCGCAGCACACCTCGCGACACGCGAGCTGACCTGCACAGACGGCGGATTTCCCCGTTGTTCACCGCCCCTATGACGATGACGCTGTCCTTTCAATCGGTAAATGACAAGCAAGAGAAGGCTCGAGCCGCACTGGGGATGAGAGCCCCACGGAGAAGAGAGTTGGTGGCCAGGTGAGGTTCCGGACCGAACGTGACGTGTTGGCTGATGCGGTGGCATGGGCCGCCCGCAGCCTGCCGGCTCGACCCACCATCCCGGTGCTGGCCGGCCTGTTGCTCGAGATCCGCGGACAACAGCTTTCCGTGAGCGGTTTCGACTACGAGGTGTCGGCCCAGGTCGACGTCGACGTGGAACCAACGGAGAGCGGACGCGTTCTCGTGCCCGGACGGTTGCTCGCCGACATCACCCGCAGCCTGCCGGCCCAGCCCGTTGACGTCGCGACCGAGGGCAGCCGGGTGACGGTGAGCTGTGGCACGTCGAGCTTCGCGCTGCCGACGATGCCCGTGGACGAGTACCCGACGTTGCCGGAGCTGCCGTCGTCGGCCGGCACCCTCGGCAGCGACGCGTTCGCAGCAGCGGTGACCTCCGTCGCGGTCGCCGCCGGTCGTGACGATGCGCTGCCGGTCCTCACCGGCGTACGTATCGAGATCGAAGGCGACCGGCTGACACTCGCTGCCACCGACCGGTACCGCCTGGCCCTGCGCGAGCTCAGCTGGCAGCCCGCACGGCCCGACATCAGCGCCGTCGCACTCGTCCCTGCCCGGACGCTGGCTGAGACGGCACGATCTCTGACCACAGGCGCCGAGGTGACCATCGCCTTCGCGGCTGAGACCGGTGGTGCCGGCGATGGCATGTTCGGCATTGTCGGGAGCGAACGGCGTACGACCACCAGGTTGCTCGAAGGGGAGTTCCCCAAGTACCGCGCGCTGCTACCGACCGAGTTCTCCGGTACGGCCACGGTCGACACAGCGCCGCTTGTCGAAGCGGTCAAGCGAGTGGCGCTCGTTGCCGAGCGGACCACACCGGTCCGAGTGTCCTTCGCCTCCGGCGAGGCCGTCCTCGAGGCCGGCGGCGGTGACGCCGCGGCCGCCAGGGAGGCGATCGACGCCACGTTCGCGGGCGAGGAGCTGACCATCGCTTTCAACCCGCAGTTCCTGCTCGACGGTCTCGGCGCGCTCGACTCCGACACGACGCAGCTCGCATTCACAGGTCCGACCAAGCCGGCGGTCCTCACCGGGAAAACGACGGAGACCGGCGACTACCGGTACCTGCTGATGCCGGTGCGGCTGTCCGGCTGAGCGCAGGAGCTCATCCGATGTACGTCGATCGCATCGGTCTGGTCGACTTTCGCTCCTACGGCGAACTCGACATCAGGTTGGAGCCGGGCGGGACAGCGTTCATCGGGCCCAACGGGCAGGGCAAGACCAACCTCATCGAGGCGGTCGGTTACGCCGCCACGCACGGCAGCCATCGCGTGTCGACGGACGCGCCGCTCGTGCGTTCCGGCGCCGAACGTGCCGTCGTCCGGGTGAACGTCGTGCGCGACAGCCGCGCTGTGCTGCTCGAACTCGAGATCAACCCCGGCCGGGCCAACCGGGCGCGCGTCGCCGGGTCCCCCGTCCCGCGGCCCCGTGAGGCATTGGGTTTGCTCCGCACGGTTTCCTTCGCCCCCGAAGACCTTGCGCTCGTCAAAGGAGACCCGAGCGAACGGCGGCGGTTCCTCGATGAACTGCTCGCGGTCCGAACGCCACGGTTCGCGGGTGTTCGCGCGGACTATGAACGCGTGCTGAAACAGCGGAACGCACTCCTCAAGTCCGCCGGAGCGGCGTTTCGACGACGCGACCACGGGGATAGCGGGGCGCGGCGCAGCGGTGGTCTCGATCTGCGCACCCTGGATACCTGGGACGCCCATCTGGCGCGAACGGGCGCCGAACTGCTCGCTGGTCGGCTCGACCTCGTCGAGGCGCTGCGACCGTTGGTGGACAAGAACTACGACGCGGTGGCGTCGGGCGGCGATGGCTTCGCCGGTGGACCTGCGGCGCTGCAGTACAAGAGCTCACTGGGACCGGACGCCCCGGCCAGCGCGGACACCGACGTGCTGGCCGCCGCGCTGCTTGCCGCCATCGCCGCGTCGCGTCCGGAGGAGCTGGACAGGGGCGTCAGCCTTGTCGGTCCGCACCGCGACGAGCTCGTGCTGTCGATCGGCGAGTTACCGGCACGTGGCTATGCAAGCCACGGCGAGTCCTGGTCGTTCGCCCTCGCGCTACGGCTCGCGTCCTATGACCTCCTTGCCGCTGATGGGCACACCCCGGTGCTCATGCTCGATGACGTCTTCGCGGAGCTGGACAGTCACCGGCGCGCCCGGCTGGCCGAACTCGTCGCACCGGCCGAGCAGGTGCTGGTGACCGCCGCGGTGCCCGACGACGTACCAAGCGCGCTGGCTGGTGCCCGCTTCGACGTCGCCGCCGGCGAGGTGACGCGTGTCCGCTGAGCACCCATCCGAGCCGGAGGACGAACTGCCGTCGCGAGCGACGGACCCGCTGGTTCGGGCGCGCGCCGCCGCCCGCCGCCGCGGAACGCCGGCGGCCCGCGCCGCCCGGGCGACCGCCAAGCAGCAGCGCGCTGGTTCAGCAGACGATCGAGGACAGTTGTCCGGTCCCGGTCCGAGTGAGCGTGACCCGCGGCTGGTCGGCGCGCTCGTTGCCGACCTCACCAAGGAGAACGACTGGCAGCTTGACCTGGCGGTCGGCAGCATCGCTGGCCGGTGGGCCGAGTTGGTCGGCAGCGACGTGGCCGAACACTGCCGGCCCGAGCGGTTCGAGGGCGGCGAGCTGGTCGTGGTCGCGGAGTCGACCGCCTGGGCTACGCAGCTCCGGCTGCTCGCTCCCACGATGTTGTCCCGGCTGGCTGCCGGCGTCGGGTCGGGGGTGGTGCGCCGGCTGACCGTGCACGGCCCGACCGGCCCGAGCTGGGGTCGCGGGCGCTGGCGGGTGGCTGGCCGGGGTCCTCGGGACACGTACGGCTGAGCGCCTCTAGAGCCGGAGAAGAGCCCGCTCCCGCGTGGGGGGACTCCATACCACCGCTGCGCGTACGCCGTTGGTGTCCACAGGGCCCGCCAATCCCCCTTTTTGACAGCCGAGACCGCTAGACTGGTGGCAGTGCTCGTGGCGTAAGGGTGCTGAGGTGCGCGCTCGCGCGTTTCCCTCCTCCAGCATCCATCCCCGCGTCCCGAGTTCAGCATCAGTAGCGGCAGCATCTGCCCGCCGGAGCCCGCTCCGGCCCGCGGATCGATGCCGCCTGACCCCCGCCACACCGGCGGGAGAAAGTGCGATCTGTGGCCTACGACGCCAAATCGATCACCGTCCTCGAGGGGCTCGCGGCGGTCCGCAAGCGCCCCGGCATGTACATCGGCTCGACCGGTGAGCGCGGCCTGCACCACCTTGTCTACGAGGTCGTGGACAACGCCGTCGACGAGGCGCTGGCCGGTTACTGCGACAACATCGTCGTGACCCTGCTCTCCGACGGTGGGGTCCGCGTCGTCGACAACGGTCGTGGCATCCCGGTCGACCGGCACCCGGTTGAGAAGCGACCTGCCGTCGAGGTCGTCCTCACGACCCTGCACGCCGGCGGCAAGTTCGACGGCAAGTCCTATGCCGTCTCCGGCGGTCTGCACGGCGTCGGCGTCTCGGTCGTCAACGCGCTCTCGAGCCGGCTCGATGTCGAGATCCGCCGCGACGGGCACATCTGGACCCAGACCTACCGCACCGGCGGCAAGCCGGAGGCTGCGCTGGTCAAGGGCAAGCCGGTCAAGAACACCGGCACGACGATCACCTTCTGGGCCGACGACACGATCTTCGAGTCGGTGCACTACTCGTTCGAGACGTTGTCCCGTCGCTTGCAGGAGATGGCGTTCCTCAACGCCGGCCTCTCGATCACGCTTCGCGACGAGCGCGACGAGGTGCCGCACGAGGTCGTCTACCACTACAAGGGCGGCATCGAAGACTTCGTGAAACACCTCAACGCGACCAAGGACGGGCTGCACAAGAGCGTCATCTCGTTCTCCGCGGAGACCGACGGCATGGTCGTCGACGTCGCGATGCAGTGGAACATGACGTACGCCGAATCGGTGTACACCTTCGCGAACACGATCAACACCCACGAGGGCGGCACCCACGAAGAGGGCTTCCGGGCCGCCCTCACCTCCGTCATCAACCGCTACGCGCGAGACAAGAAGTTGTTGAAAGAGAAGGACGACAACCTCACCGGCGACGACGTGCGCGAGGGCCTCACGGCGATCATCAGCGTCAAGATCGCCAACCCGCAGTTCGAGGGGCAGACCAAGACCAAGCTCGGCAACACCGAGGTGAAGGGCTTCGTGCAGAAGGTCTGCAACGATTGGCTCTCCGACTGGCTCGAGCGCACGCCCGACCAGGCCCGCACGATCATCACGAAGGCTGCGCAGGCTGCGCAGGCCCGAATGGCCGCCCGCAAGGCGCGGGACCTGACCCGGCGCAAGGGGTTGCTGGAGTCGTCGTCGCTGCCGGGCAAGCTCGCCGACTGCCAGTCGACCGACCCGGCCAAGTGCGAGGTCTACATCGTCGAGGGCGACTCGGCGGGTGGCTCGGCGAAGCAGGGTCGCAACCCCAACTTCCAGGCGATCCTGCCGATTCGCGGCAAGATCCTGAACGTCGAGAAGGCTCGGATCGACCGAGTGCTGCGTAACACCGAGGTGCAGGCGCTGATCACCGCGCTCGGCACTGGCATCCACGACGACTTCGATCTGGAGAAGCTCCGCTATCACAAGATCGTGCTGATGGCTGACGCTGATGTCGACGGCCAGCACATCCGCACCTTGTTGCTCACCCTGCTGTTCCGGTTCATGCGGCCGCTCGTCGAGCAGGGCTTCGTCTACCTCGCCCAGCCACCGCTCTACAAGATCAAGTGGGGCAAGGACGACTTCGAGTACGCGTATTCCGACCGGGAGCGCGACGGGCTGATCGCCGCCGGCACCGAGGCCGGCCGCAAACTGCCGAAGGAAGAGGCCATCCAGCGCTTCAAGGGTCTCGGCGAGATGAACCACGGCGAGCTGTGGGACACGACGATGGACCCGGACAAGCGCGTGTTGCTCCAGGTCACCCTCGACGATGCGGCGACCGCTGACGAGCTGTTCAGCGTGCTCATGGGTGAAGACGTGGACGCGCGCCGGTCCTTTATCACCCGTAATGCGAAGGACGTCCGGTTCCTGGACATCTAATCCCCAGGCTTACTCACAGCCTGTGGCTAATTGACTACGGAGTGTTTCACGTGGAACAGCGCACGGAGAGGGCGGGCCGGCCATGACGGTGGAGACCCCGGGGCCGCCGACCGACCGGGTGGAACCGGTCGGCATCGAGGTCGAGATGCAGCGCAGCTATCTCAACTACGCGATGTCGGTCATCGTCGGCCGCGCGCTGCCCGACGTCCGCGACGGCCTGAAGCCGGTGCACCGGCGGGTCCTCTATGCGATGTACGACGGCGGCTACCGCCCTGATCGCGGCTACTTCAAATGCTCTCGCGTCGTCGGCGACGTCATGGGCAACTACCACCCCCACGGCGACTCGGCGATCTACGACACGTTGGTCCGGCTGGCCCAGCCGTGGTCGCTGCGGATGCCGCTCGTCGACGGCAACGGCAACTTCGGCTCACCCGGCAACGACCCGCCGGCGGCTATGCGCTACACCGAGGCCCGCCTTGCGCAGCTCGCCATGGAGATGCTGCGCGACATCGGCGAAGAGACCGTCGACTTCGTTCCGAACTACGACGGTCGCTCGCAAGAGCCGCTGCTGCTGCCCAGCCGGATCCCTAACCTGCTCGTCAACGGCGCGGCCGGCATCGCGGTCGGCATGGCCACCAACATCCCGCCGCATAACCTTCGCGAGGTCGCGAGCGCGGTCCACTGGTTCCTCGAGCACCCCGACGCCGACAACGACGAATTGCTCGAGGCGGCGATGGAGCGGGTCAAAGGACCCGACTTCCCGACCGGGTCGCTCATCGTTGGCCGTGCCGGCATCGAGGATGCCTATCGCACCGGCCGCGGCGCCATTCGGATGCGTGCCGTCGTCGAGGTGGAAGAAGACAGCCGCGGTCGGCAGACCCTCGTGGTCACCGAGCTGCCCTACCAGGTCAACCCGGACAACCTCGCGGAGAAAATCGCAGAGCTGGTCAAGGACGGCCGGGTCGGCGGCATCGCCGACGTGCGCGACGAGTCGAGTGGCCGTACCGGTCAGCGCCTGGTCATCGTGCTCAAGCGCGACGCTGTTGCGAAAGTCGTCCTGAACAACCTCTACAAGCACACCCAGCTGCAGGACACCTTCGGCGTGATCATGCTCGCGCTGGTCGACGGCGTACCGCGAACGCTGCGGCTCGACGAGACGATCCGGTACTACGTCGAGCATCAGATCGAGGTCATCGTCCGGCGGACGCGCTACCGCCTGCGCAAAGCCGAGGAGCGGGCGCACATCTTGCGCGGGTTGCTCAAGGCGATCGATCAGATCGACGAGGTCGTCGCGCTGATCCGCGCGAGCGCCAGCGCTGACGAAGCACGACAAGGCTTGATGCTGCTGCTCGACATCGACGAGGTCCAGGCAACCGCGATCCTCGACATGCAACTGCGCCGTCTCGCCGCCCTCGAGTCGCAGCGGCTGCAGGAGGAGTACGACGGCCTGATGGCTGAGATCGCGGACTACAACGCGATCCTGGCGAGCCCAGGCCGACAGCGAACGATCATCGGCACCGAGCTCAGCGAGATCGTCGACAAGTTCGGTGACGACCGGCGGACCCGGCTCGTTGCCTACGAGGGCGACATGAGCGTCGAAGACCTCATTGCGGTCGAGGACGTCGTCGTCACGATCACGCACGGCGGTTACGCGAAGCGCACCAAGACCGACCTTTACCGCTCGCAGCGGCGTGGCGGCAAAGGCGTGCAGGGTGCGGTTCTCAAGCAGGACGACATCGTCGAACACTTCTTCGTGACGACGACGCACCACTGGATCCTGTTCTTCACGAACAAGGGTCGCGTCTACCGCGCCAAGGCGCACGAGCTGCAAGAAGCCAGCCGTGCGGCCCGCGGGCAGCACGTGGCGAACATCCTCGGCTTCCAGCCGGATGAGCGCATCGCACAGGTCATCGCTATCAAGGACTACGGCGTGTCGCCGTACCTCGTCCTCGCCACGAAGCACGGCCTTGTCAAGAAGACGGCGCTCACCGAGTTCGACTCCAACCGCACCGGCGGAGTCATCGCGATCAACCTGCGGGAGGGAGATGAGCTGATCTCCGCCGCGCTCATGTCGTCAGACGACGATCTGCTGCTGGTCAGCCGTAAAGCGATGTCCATCCGCTTCCGCGGGGACGACGAGACGCTTCGGCCGATGGGTCGCGCGACGAGCGGCGTCATCGGTATGCGCTTCGCCGGCGGCGACGAGCTGCTGTCGATGGACGTGGTCGTGAAGGGCTCCGACACCGAAGACGTGGACCTCCTCGTGGCCACCGATGGTGGCTTCGCGAAGCGCACCAGAGTGCGCGAGTACGGCGCACAGGGCCGAGGCGGCAAGGGCGTCTACACGGCGCGCATCGTCTCGACGCGCGGGCAGCTCGTCGGCGCGCTGGTGGTGCGCCCGGACGACGAGGTCTACGCCATCCGGTCGGACGGCGGGGTCATCCGCACGACCGCCGGCGAGGTGCGCCGGACCGGTCGGCAGACCATGGGCGTGCGGCTGATGGACCTGCCCACCGACACGACCGTCGTCGCTGTGGCGCGCAACGCCGACGAGCCGGAAGCAGTGGTGCCCGGCGGGGCAGTATCCGGCGCCAGCCCCAACGGTGAGACGCTCAAGGGGTGAGCGACCCCCGGGACTCGGCTCCCGCCGAGCGTCCACAGCCGCTGCCCCCGGCACCGGGTGGCGCCGGCTGGCCGGACCTGCCCGGGTGGGCCCGCGGTCCGGATACCGGTGAACGGCGGGTGGTGACACCCACCGGATCGCCACCGCCGGTCCCGCCCGGTCAGGACGGAGCGGTCGACGGGGAGGCCCGACCACTCACGGCGGCCGAGCCCGCGCCCCGCGCCGCGCCGGCCTCCACATCGACGGAGGAGGGGCAGCGACCGGTGCTGAGCACCGAAGCCCGCGCCGATACGACCCGCGCCGGATCGCTCGCGGGGCCGGCCGCCCAGATGCAGCCGACGGGCCCGGTCACGCCGGTGAGCCGCGGCCCGCGGCGGGCCCGGCTGGCCGTGCGACGCGTCGATCCCTGGTCGGTGTTGCGCTTCTCGTTCATTGCGTCGCTCGCGTTGCTCGTCGTTTTCCTCGTGGCGGTGATCGTGCTGTACGCCGTGCTGGCCGGCATGCACGTGTTCTCCACGATCAACGACCAACTGCATTCGCTGACCGGCACCGACGCCAACGGTGGCCTGCACGTGAACTTCTCGTTCGGTCGGGTGCTCGGCATCTCGTTGATCATCGGCGCGGTCAACGTCGTGCTCTTCACCGCGATCGCGACGCTCGGCGCGTTCGTCTACAACCTCGTGGCCGACCTGGTCGGCGGCATCGAGGTCACGTTGTCCGAACGCGACTGACGCTCTGGTCAGGGCGCGGTGGGGTACCCTCGCTTGCGCTCGGGACCCCCACGGCGCGCCGTTGCGTGGGGTCTGGGCGTGTAGCTCAGTCGGTTAGAGCGCATCCCTGATAAGGATGAGGTCGGAGGTTCAAGTCCTCCCACGCCCACGGCTCGCCCGTCGTTTCGTCGCAGTCGCAGTCATCCCAGCGGTGGCGTTCGCGGCTGCACGTGCGGCCGGCCGGGCGCGGCACCGCCGGCTCGGCGCCAGGCTGTGGGCTGAGGCGACGGGGGCAGCGCGCCGCGACAAGAACGACCCGGAGACCCGGTAGCCCGGGGACGTAGCTCAACTGGCAGAGCACCGCCTTTGCAAGGCGGGGGTTGGGGGTTCAAGTCCCCCCGTCTCCACTTCGTACGCGCAGGTCAGGAAACCGGGCGCGAATGCGCCAAGGTGGACGTTTCTTTGCTGCGATCGGCCCTTAGGTCTTTGCCTGGTTCGACCGAAATCAGTGACCTGGCCAACTCCACCGCTCAGTTAGCTGCTGACCGGTGGTTGCTCGAAAGGGGCACGGCCGGCCCAGCAAGTGTCCAGTAGGTCCCAGCGCGGCGAGGACTTGGGTGCGACAGGTGACGCAGCGGCGGCGTCGACGTCCGGCCCGGTTGACCACGAGCGGTCGACCGGAGTCGCGACGCGTTCGTCGTCTGCACGCGCTGCCGAAGCGCATCACCACGATCGGCACCCTCTCTCTCGCGAGCTTCCTGGCCCTCCCGTTGACACCGGCGTTCGCCGCAAACGCGCCCGTGGTCACCGGACCGACCTCCCCGGGGAACAGCCGCACCCCGGCGTGGTCGTTCACCGCAGACGCAACCGCCACCACCGACTGCCGCACGCTGTCGGGCGGGACCGTCATCGTTGACTGGGCGCCCTGCGACCAGAACGTCGGTTACTCGGTCGACCTGACCGGGCAGTCCGACGCGACCTACACCGCCGAAATCCGCGCCACAGATGGTGCGGGTTCGGCCACCACCGACAGCGACTACGTCCTCGACACCACTCCTCCGGTCGCGCCGACGATCACTTCGACGCCGGTAACTCCATCGACCAGCAGGACACCGGGGTGGGCGTGGACGCTGCCGGAAGGAGCCGGTGAGTGCCAGCTGGTTCGCGGGGCGACCGTGGTGTCGCCCTGGACTGCCTGCACCTCGCCACTCGCGTTTGACCTCGCGGCCGCACCCGACGGGGTCTACACGTTCGAAGTGCACGCCGTGGACGACGCCGGGAACCTCGGCGCCGACGCGACGAGCGACTACACCCTGGACACCACGGCGCCTGCCGCACCGGCCGTGGTGACCACAAGCGCGACGCCGGGTTCCTCGACCACGGCGACGTTCACGTTCACCGGGGAGGCCGGGGCGAGCGCCAACTGCCGACTGCTTCAGGACGGCACACCGATCTCGGCGTACGCCAGCTGCTCTTCTCCGGATGTCGAAGACCTGACCGGGAACCCCGACGGGACCTACAGCCTGGAGGTCTACCTGGTCGACGCTGCCGGCAACGTGGGTCCGACGGGCTCGTCGGACTACGTCCTCGACCGGCAGGCACCGTCGGCACCGTCGATCGACACCGATCCCGGCACGACGGGCAACGACACCAGCCCGACCTGGACCTTCAGTGGTGAGGCCGGCGCGACGTTCACCTGCCGGCTCGATGGGCCCTCCGGTGCCGGCACGTACTCGACCTGCACGTCACCGTTCACCCCGACGCTGAGTCAGGGCGACGGCAGCTACACGTTCCTGGTCCGAGCGACTGACGCCGCGGCCAACACAGGGAGCGCAGCCAGCAGCACGTACCTGCTCGACACGACCGCGCCTGCCGCACCGGTCGTCACCGCACCGGCGAGCCCGGCGCAGAGCTCGACACCAACGTTCACGTTCACCGCCGAGCCGGGGGCCAGCACCGAGTGCCGCCTCGACGGCCCCGCCGGCATCGGCTCGTGGGCACCCTGCGCGTCACCGCAGACGCCGACCCTCTCTAACGGGGACGGCACCTACACCCTGCGGGTGCGGGCCACCGACGCGGTCGGCAACACCGGAACTGCCGGGTCGGCGAACTACCAGTTGGACCGGCAGTCCCCAGCGGCACCGGTCGTCACCGGCCCCGCGGGTCCGGCGTCGACCACCACCATCAGCTGGACCTTCACCGCTGAGGCCGGCGCGAGCACCGAGTGCCAGCTCACCGGCCCGGCGGGTGCCAGCAGCTGGTCGGCGTGCACGTCACCCGTCGTTCGAACGCTGAGCCAAGGTGATGGCAGCTACACGATGTCGGTGCGCGCCACCGATGCCGCGGGCAATGTCAGCCCGGTCGGCGCAAGCACGTACGTGCTCGACACGACCGGCCCGACGGGCCCGTCGGTGACCGGCCCCGCCTCGCCGGGTAGCGACACGACGCCGACCTTCACCTTCACCACCGAAGCTGGTGCGACAACCGAGTGCCGCCTCATCGGACCGGCAAGTACAACGGCGTGGGCCTCGTGCACGTCGCCGCTAACAGCCGCCGCGAACCAGGGCGACGGCAGCTACACCTTCGAGGTTCGGGCCACTGACGCCGCCGGCAACCTGGGCACCATCAGCTCAACCGCCTACGTCCTCGACACGACAGCGCCCGCCGCGCCGACCGTGACTGCGCCGGCCTCGCCCGGCAACTCCACTGCAGTCAGCTTCTCCTTCACCGCAGAGGCCGGGGCGAGCACTGAATGCCGCCTCACCGGGCCGGGCACGGTGGGAAGTTTCGCAGCCTGCACGTCGCCGTTCGCCGCGACGCTCACGGGTGGGGACGGGGCCTATACGTTCTCCGTCCGCGCCATCGATGCCGCCGGCAACGTCGGGGCGATCAGGAACGCGACCTACACACTCGACACCCAAGCGCCGGGGACTCCGACGGTCAGCCCGCCGAGCTCGCCCGACAACAACACCTCCGCGAAGTTCACCTTCAACACACCGGGCGGGACGGCCACCCTCGAGTGCCGCCTCGACGGACCAGCCGGTACCGGGACCTGGGCGACCTGCACCTCACCGGACACCCTGTCGTTGGTGGACGGCGACGGGGCATACACGCTGCTGGTCCGGGCCATCGACGCGGCAGGCAACGTGAGCACGCCAGGTTCGGGGACCTACGTTCTCGACACGGCCGCCCCGGCCGCGCCGGTCGTGTCCGGTCCGACCGGTCCGGCGAAGATCAGCCCCGTCACGTGGACGTTCACCGCCGAGGTGGGCGCCACCACACAATGCCGTCTGTTGTACGCGGGTGCGCCGGTGACGGCGTACGCCAACTGCGCTTCTCCGAAGAGCTTCAACCTGAACAGCGGCGATGGCACCTACGCCATGCAGGTGAAGGCCACTGACGCGGCCGGCAACACCGGCCCGGCGGGGACCAGTGCGAGCTACCTCCTCGACACGACCGCTCCCTCGACCCCGTCGGTCAGCGGTCCGGTCTCACCGGGCAACACATCGACGGTGACCTTCAGCTTCACTGCGGAGGCAGGGGCCAGCACCGAGTGCCGGCTCGACGGCCCGAGTGGCATCGGCGCGTGGGCGGCGTGCACGTCGCCCGCCATCCGGGCACTTGGTCAAGGCGACGGCTCCTACGCCTTCCGGGTCCGGGCAACCGACGTCGCCGGGAACGTGAGTGCGACGGGCAGCGCGACGTATGTGCTGGACACCGCCGCACCCGCTGCACCGGTCGTGACACCACCACATTCACCGGGGAACGTCACGTCGGTCAGCTTCGCCTTCACGGCGGAGGCCGGCGCGGCGACCCAGTGCCGGCTCACCGGGCCGGGCGGTGTAGGTGCCTGGGGGTCCTGCACGTCGCCGACGGTGGTCGCCGCGAACCAGGGCGACGGCACCTACACCTTCGAGGTGCGGGCGACAGATGCTGCCGGCAACACCAGCCCGGTCGGCTCGGCTGCCTATGTCCTCGACACCGCCGCGCCGGCCCCGCCGGTCGTGACCGGTCCCACCGGACCCAGCAACGTCACCTCGGTGTCCTGGATGTTCACCGCGGAAGCCGGGGCGACGACCGAGTGCCGCCTCTTCTTGGGTGCGACAGCGGTCACCGCCTGGCACAGCTGCTCCTCGCCGGACACAGAGTGGTTGTCGGCGGGTGATGGCAGCTACACCTTGTCGGTCCGCGCGACAGATCCAGCCGGCAACCTCGGGCCGTCCGGTACCAGTGCGGTCTACGTCCTCGACACGGCCGCGCCCGCCGCGCCCTCGGTGACCGGGCCCGCGACGCCGGGCAAGAACAGCGCAGTCAGTTACACGTTCACAGCGGAAGCCGGGGCGACGACCGAGTGCCGTCTCGATGGGCCGAGCGGAGTCGGACCCTGGGTGAGCTGTACGTCGCCGCGCGCCGTGTCGCTTTCTCAAGGTGATGGCTTCTACGTGTTCCGCGTGCGGGCGACCGACGCGGCCGGCAACGTCAGTGCTGTCTCGTCGGTCGGCTACACCCTCGACACCGTCGCTCCGCTGGCGCCCACCATCGCGGCAAGCCCGCTTTCCCCGGGCAACAACCGTTCGCCGTCGTGGTCGTTCACCGTCCCCGAAGGCAGCGCACTGTGTCAGGTGAGCAGAGGCGCGACCGTGGTCGTTGCGTTCACCCCCTGCGCTTCGCCGTACATCGCGGACCTGACGACGCAACCGGACGGCACCTACACGCTTTCGGTCGAAACGCTCGACGCGGCCGGCAACGTCAGCGTTCCGGCGACGAGCAACTACGTCCTCGACACCACGCCGCCGGTGCCGACCGGTCTGAGCCCGGCCACCGGAACCAACTCGAACGACACAACGCCCACCTGGACATTCACCGTTGAGGCGGGTGCGACCTCCCAGTGCGAGGTGATGCGGGGCAGCACGGTTGTGCTGGCATTTGCGGCCTGCACCAGCCCCTTCACCGCAGACCTGTCGTCGGCCGGCGACGGGACCTACACGTTCCTGGTCAAGGCGACCGATGTCGCCGGCAACGCCGGCAGCCCGGTCTCCGTGACCTACGTTCTCGACACCGCTGCCCCGGCAGCCCCCGTCATCACGTCCGCGCCACCCACGGTGTCGAGCAACCGGTCACCGTCGTGGGGATTCACCGCCGAAACCGGCGCCACGTTGCAATGCCGGCTCTACCCCGACGGGACAACCCCCGGCGGTTGGTCCACCTGCACATCGCCGTACGTCGCCAACCTGGCCACCGCCGCCGACGGGACCTACGACTTCGAGGTCCGGGCGATCGACCCGGCCGGGAACATCGGGGCCTCGACCACACGGGTCTACACGCTGGACACCACTCCGCCGGTTGCGCCCTCGTTGGTCAGTGCGCCGGGAAGCCCGAGCCCGACGCACATGCCTGCCTGGAGTTTCTCGACCGAGGCCGGTGCCACGACCGAGTGCCAGCTGCTCGACTCCACCGGCCCGATCGCCGCATGGGCGTCGTGTAGTTCGCCGTACGTCGGCGACCTCACGACGTATCCGGACGGCAACTACACATTCCAGGTGCGCGCGACCGATGCGGCCGGCAACACAGGCCCCGCGTTGTCGGTTTCCTACACGTTGGACAGCACGGCACCCAACACGCCGACTATCGTGAGCGCGCCCGTCGGCCCCGCGTCGGACCGAACTCCCACCTGGACCTTCGTCGGTGAGCCGGGCGCGACCTTCACGTGCAAGGTCATGCGCGGTACGTCGATTGTGCTTGCGCCAACCACATGCACGTCGCCGTTCACGGCGAACCTGGCCGGGCAGCCGGACGGCACCTACACGCTGACCGTCACCGCGACGGACCCGTCCGGCAACACAAGTGCCGGCTCGACGGCGAGCTACGTCCTCGACACCACACCCCCGGGGGCCCCGCGGTTCACCCGGCTGCCGGTCACGCCCGATGCGCTCCGTACGCCGTCGTGGTCGTGGGCTCGCGTCAGCGGAACGACGTCGAGCTGCCGGCTCACGCGGGGCGGCACCGTCATCGTCAACTGGCGACCCTGCACCTCCCCGTTCGTCGCCGATCTCGCTGGTCGAGCGGACGCGACGTACACCCTCGCTGTCCGGCTGACGGACGTAGCGGGCAACGTCGGCCCGGCAGCTACCTCGAACTACACGCTCGACACGACGCCGCCTTCGGCGCCGGTACTGAGCGGTCCCTCGTCACCCGGGAGCGACAAAACCCCGACGTGGTCGTGGAATGTCCCCGCTGGCGCGACCGCAAGCTGCCTGCTCACGCGTGCTGGCCGGGTCGTTCGTGACTGGACGACGTGCAGCTCGCCGTATACGGCGAACCTCACCGGGCAGCCGGACGGCACCTATCGCCTAGCGGTGCGCTTCACCGACGCCGCCGGCAACGTCGGCCCGGCGGCCAGCTCGTCGTACCGGCTGGACTCGACGCAGCAGCAGCCGCCGCCCCCGCCGCCGGTCTCGCACGGCAAGAACCCGGGCCCCCCGCCGGTCTTCACCCCCGGCCCGGCCGTCCTGCCGCCGCCGCCTCCTCCGGCGACCGTCGTGCGGGTGCCGTCCCGGGACCTTGGTGGCCCGGCTCCCACCCTTCCGCGCACTTCTACCGGACGCCCGGCACTCAAGCCGACGGGCAAGCAACCCGAGCAATCAAGTAGTCGGCAGCTGTTCTCCCCGAAGATCCCGCCGGTCGGAGACGTGCCCAACGTGATCGGCCAGGTGGCGGTGAAGTCACTGGAGAAGCCGCAGTTCCCGCTGCTGCTGCTCGTCGTGGTCGGGTTGTTCCTCTTGATTCAGAACCGCATCGACCGCAAGGACCCCAAACTGGCGAGCGCACCGGTCGATTCCGAGCCGCTGCTCGGTTTCGGACCGGCGGTGCAAGCGCCATGAACATCTTGATGCGCCAGCACCGGCCGGCCTCCGGCGGAAGCGGCGACATGGTGCCGGTGACGGCGCGACTGCGCTACACGCAAAGCTTGCGCCTCGGCATCGGCGCGCTCGTGCTCTGCATCGCCGCTGGAACGCCGCAAACGCTGGGCGCGTCTCTGCGCGACGTACTTCCCTCGACGTTGATCTACCTCGTGGTCGGGCTCGTCGCCGAGCTGGGGTGGCGGGCGATCCGGCACCGCGCGCTGCTGTTGTTCGGTGTGATGCTGATGATCGATGGCGTCTACCTCGGCTGGTTGTCCTACTTGACCGGCGGCGTGTACAGCCAGGTGCGCTATCTGATCTTCCTGCAGGTCGTCGCGGTCACCTTGCTCGCGTCGTACCGGACCGGTCTGAAGATCACGATGTGGTACTCGCTCGTGATCCTCGGCGTCTACAACGCGCAGGAAAGCGGCGTCCTCAGCCGGGTGGCGCACAACGTCACCGGACTGCCGGGCACCGAGTTCGACCGGCTGGTCGTGTTCATCGCCGTGCTCTGGATGCTCGCCATCGGTACGGCGGCGTTCTCCGCCATCAACGAGCGGGAACTCCGGCGCCGGCAGTACGAACTCGAGGCGCTCACCGACATGGCGATCGCGCTCGAGAACGCGGAAGGCTCCATGGCGGTCGGCCGGATCCTGCTCGAGCACGTCGTGCGCACTTTCGACTTCCCGCGCGGGATCGTGGTCGGTGGTGGGGAGACAGCTGCGCAGGTGTTGGCGCATCACGGCATCAGCGTCGGCGAGGGAGAGCAGCCACGCCTCCGCGGCAGCGCCGTCCTTGCCCGCGCGCACCGCGAACGGCACACCTTGCTGGTCGCCGACCTGCACCCCGAGTCCGACGCTGGTCTGAACTCACTGCTGCCCGACGTTCGAAACGTCATCGTCGTACCGCTCACCGCCGAGGGCCGCGCAACCGGATCGCTCGTGCTCGAGCACTCGTTGCGCGCCGGCTCGCGCGTCGAACGCCGAGTCGTCACGGCGGTCGAACGATTCGGGTCTTACGCCGCACTCGCCCTTCGTAACGCCGTGCTGCTCGAGCAGGTCCAGCGGATGGCCGCAACGGATGGCCTGACTGCGATCGCGAACCGACGTACCTTCGAGTCAACGCTCGAACGCGAGATATCGCGGGCCCAGCGACATGCCGAGCCGGTGAGCTTGGTCATGGTCGACATCGACCACTTCAAGGCGTTGAACGACAGCCACGGCCACCAGGCCGGTGACGACGTGCTCCGCAACGTCGCTGCCGCGCTCGCGTGTGAGTGCCGGGAGTTCGACCTCGCGGCGCGCTATGGCGGTGAGGAGTTCGCGGTCGTGCTCCCGGGCTGCTCTGCGGAGGAGTCGCTGGTCATTGCCGAGCGGTTCCGTCGCGTCGTGAGCGCGGCCCCGACCGTCGTGCCGATCACGGCAAGTGCGGGTGTCGCGACCTACCCGGACCAGGCCAAGGATGCCGACGAGCTGGTGCGGGTCGCCGACGCGGCGTTGTACGAGTCAAAGCGAACCGGCCGTGACCGCGTTACGGCAGCGAAGCCGCGAATGGCGCCCGCCGCCGGCCTCGCCGACGCCGGTTGACGTGCGGACGAGCGAACCGCGCCCTTACTGAGGCTCGCCGCGGCGGGTGCGCCTGCGGTGGCGCCCACCACCGTTGCCGCCGTCACCGAGGCTGACCGGGTCGTCGGTGACGTCGATGGTCGTGTCGCTGCTATCCGTCCCGCCAGCGCTCGCGGATGGTTCGGCGGTGGGCTCGACCGGCGCCGCCGGCGGGTTGATGTTTCCGGCGATCTCGTCGTTGAGACTGCTGATCGGTGCCTGCGGCGGCTCCGCATTCGTGGGTCGCGCGTAGGGATCGCCACCGGGAGGCGTCGGCTCGTAGATCGGGTACGGCGGTTCCTTGCGGCGTACGACGAGAGCGACGAGGGCGCCCGTCGTTGCCCCCGCGCCGAGCAAGAAGCTCACCCGATGCCAACGCCGTCTGCGCCGCGGCGGCCCCACTTCACCGCGCAACGCTGCGAGCGCGGCGTCCGTGCGCGTCTTGGCCTCGGAGCGAACCGGCTTGCTCGCCTCAGCAGCCTGCGTGATCGCCTTGGTGACTTTGGGCGCGACCTTCTCCCGCACCGTCGTCACGGCTTGCTCGCGCGCCAAGTCGATTCGCGGTGCTGCCCACTCGCCCGCGTCGACGATGGCCTGCCCGGCGACATCGCGCGCGGTCTCCAACCGTGGCGTCAGCGCTTCCCGCGCGGCATCCAGCCGGGGCGCGAGGGCGTCAACGGCAGTCTGGCCGCGATCGCGGAGCGCCGCCACGCCGGCGCCGTTGAGTGGAGCGTTTTCGACCCGCTTCTTCAGAGCGGTACGACGTGACCGCTGACGGCTCAGCACGGGATCCACCTCCGGATGCCACGAGGGCATCGACGTCTCGATCTTGCCTGGCTGACAAGCCACCCTAGGGAAAGGGTTGTCTGCCTCGTTCCCGGGAGGGCGCTTGGCTAAGCAGCCGCGCCTCGCTTTGCGCCCGCCGTGCGAGGATGCGAGGCGGCTCACCCTGGCACCGACGTGGCGTTCGCGTCGAGTACCTCGTCCGACTCAGACAGATCCGGGAGCAATGAAATGGGGCAACCCGCCGAGGCCGGCGATCTGCTGGCGACTTTGCACACGTCGGCCGGCGATGTGCAGGTCCGGCTTTTTCCGAACCACGCACCGAAGACCGTGCGCAACTTCGTCGAGCTCGCAGAAGGCACCCGCGAGTGGACCGATCCCCGCACCCGGCAACCGAGCAGCGACCCGCTCTACAGCGGGACCGTCTTCCATCGCGTGATCGAGGGCTTCATGATCCAGGGCGGTGACCCACTCGGCACCGGAACCGGCGGCCCGGGCTACCAGTTCGCCGATGAGTTCCATCCCGAGCTCTCGTTCAACCGGCCCTACCTCCTCGCGATGGCCAACGCCGGTCCCGGTACCAACGGCTCGCAGTTCTTCATCACAGTCGCGCCGACCGCATGGCTCACGAACAAGCACACGATCTTCGGCGAGGTGATCGCCGGCACGGATGTGATCGACGCGATCGCCACCGCCAAGACCGACGGGCGCGACCGACCTGTCGACGACGTCGTCCTCCAGTCCGTGACGATCGAGCGCGTGGCCGCTTGACCAAGCAGTGCCCGCACTATGACTGACGTCGAGGGGTCGACGCAGGAGGCGACTGACCCGCCGCATTGTTACCGGCACCCGAACGTCGAGACCTATGTCCGATGTTCGCGTTGCGATAGGCCGATCTGTCCGGCCTGCATGAACAGCGCCTCGGTCGGTTTCCAGTGTCCGGAGTGTGTGCGCAGCGGCCGCGCGTCGGTGCGAACACCGACAGGTGTGTACGGCGGTCGCATGTCGGCGACGCCGTACGTGACCTACGCGCTGGTCATCGCGAACGTCGTGATCTTCGGCCTCATGTCCGCGAACGGCGGTGTCAGCGTCGGATTCGGCACTGGTGGTTCACAGTCGACGTACACGAAATATGCCCTATGGCCGGTGGGAATCGCCGTTCACCACGAGTACTACCGCCTGGTGACGTCGATGTTCTTGCACTACGGCGTGACGCACATCTTGTTCAACATGTTGGCGTTGTACTACGTGGGGCCAACGCTCGAGCGCCTGCTCGGGCCGGTGCGGTTCACCGTCATCTACTTCATCGGCGGACTTGGCGGCTCCGTGCTGTCCTATGTCGCGGGCCCGGTCACGCAGCTCGCCGCCGGCGCGTCCGGTGCGATCTTCGGTTTGTTCGGCGCGTTCTTCGTGGTGATCCGCCGGCAACGGCTCGATCCTCGCGGCATCGTGTCGCTGATCGCAATCAACCTGGTGCTCGGATTCGCCATTCCGAACGTCGACGTGCTCGGTCACGTGGGCGGTTTGATCGCGGGCGGCCTTGTCACGGCCGGCATCGTGTACGTCCCCCGCACGACCTATCGGACGCTGCTGCAGGCGCTCGCCGTACTCGTGATCGGGGTCGTCCTCGTCGCAGCGACTGCGGCGCGTTCGCGCGCGATCCGTCACTCGCTCGTCCGCAACTCCTCGAGTGCGGCAGCGACCTCACCGGCCTCCGCGCCGAGCCGGTACGCCGGAACGACGACCAACGTCTCACCCAGGTCGAGCTCGATCGTCGACACCGAGACCAGCCGGCGAGCGGTTCGGGCGTGGACGACGCTGATCTCGTCCCAGCGGTGACGGTGCACGCGAAGCCCGCCACGCAGCACGACGCCAGCCGCGTCAGCGGTGAGCACCGGCCGGACCAGCACAGTCCGCGCCGCCTCGGCGACGAGTACCGCTGCCAGCACGGCGACGAGCAGCCGGCCCGGCATCCCGACGACCGCCACCAATGTCACGGCGACGACCGCGCCAGCGACCAACGCGGCGGTTATCGCCCCGGATGGGCTGAAACTCAGGGAATGCCGATGAGGGAAGTCGGCGTCGTGGGGATCCCCATCGGTGTGCGGCACGTTATCCCCACTGTGGATAAAGGCTGTGGGTTACTTACAGTTGTGTGATTCCGCAGGTCAACTGGATGTGGGGCTCCTAGCGCCATTGCGTGGCGAGCGCGAAACCACCCACGATGAAACCGAACCCGATCAGGAGGCTCCAGTTCCCGAGCGCGCGCAGCCCCGGCATGTCACCGCCGCTGATGTAGAAGGTGACCAACCAGGCGATGCCGAGCACGAACAGTGTGACCATCGTCGGCCCCACCCAGGGCGGGCTGCTGCGCTTCTTGGCCGACCGCGTCGGCGGCGGCGTGTAGACCGCCTTCTTCCGCACTCGCGACTTCGGCACGATCCCTCCCGGTTCCGGCTGCTCGTCGACCGATTCGGTCGAGGCCAGGGTAGACGGCCACATCGTTGCGCAGGTCCGGCTGGGCGGTTGCCGACATGACTGATGTGCGGACGTTCCTGCGTGGTCTCGGCCAGGTTCTGATCACCCTCGGGGTGGTGATCTTGCTCTTCTGCGCCTACGAGCTCTGGTTCACGAACTTGTACACGAACCGCGAGCAGTCCCACCTGCGGCATGAGCTGCCGGACGTGCTCAGCAACACGCCACCGGCCATCGGCACGCCGGAGTTCCCTGCCCTGTTATCGGGACACGGGATCGCCGTTCTGCGCATCCCGCGACTCGGCCGCGGCTACCTGAAGGTCATCGTGGAGGGCGTTGGCGTCACCGACCTGAAGAAGGGCCCGGGGCACTGGCCGAAGACGGCGCTGCCCGGTCAGCTCGGCAACTTCGTCGTGTCCGGACATCGCACGACCTACGGCGCACCGTTCAACCGCCTCGACGAAGTACGGCCGGGCGATGCAATCGTCCTGGAGACGCGCACCTCGTGGTACGTCTACCGCGAGACGCGCGAGATCAAGGTCTCCCCGAGCGCGGTCTGGGTGACCGATCCCGTCCCGGGCCATCCCGGCGTTCACCCGACACAGCAGACGCTCACGTTCACGACCTGCAACCCGAAGTACTCGGCCCGGGAGCGGCTGATTCTGTTCGCTGCGCTCGCGTCGGCTCGACCGAAAGATCAGGGGCCACCACCCGAGTTGGCGGTCGGTGCCTGATGTACGTATGGTTGTGGCGCAAGCTGCCCGGTGGCCGGCCGGGCAAGGTGGCCGGTTCGATCGCGTTGCTGCTCGGGACGCTCGCACTGTTGTTCTTCGTGATCTTTCCGTGGGCCGAGCCGCGGTTGCCGTTCAACCACGTGACCGTGACGCCGGGGGGCGGATCGAGCGGCCCGGTCACGCCCGGGCCAACCTCGACTCCCACATCCACGCCGACGGACACGCCGGCACCGTCGACGAGCGCGTTGCCCGGCGACTGAACGACCGACGATCGCGCCCGACAAACGCGACCGGCGGCCCGGCGGCGCCGTGACACAATCGCAAGACCCCCGGCCGAGGCCAGTCCGCCGGGGCACCCATCGGTCCATCGGGAGCCACGACCGTGCCGGCACGAGCGCCGACGAACCGCCCCGCGCGGGGTGCGAGCCGATCACGCCGTCCCTCCTCCGAGGCCGACGCGGCCCCACATCCGCACATCGAGTCGCCGTACGACGACCGACCCTGGCTCGCGGCGTACCCGGCCGGCGTACCGGCGGACCTCGAGGTGCCGCCGGCACCGGTGACGACGCTTCTCGACGACGCTGCGGAGGCGTTCCCGACTCGTGCCGCGATTGCCTTCCTCGGCACATCGACGACCTACCGCGAGCTTCGCGACCAGGCGGATCGGTGCGCGCGCGGCCTGGCGCGTCTCGGTGTCGGTAAGGGCGACCGCGTGGCGCTCGTACTGCCCAACTGCCCGCAGTTTGTCGTGACGTTCTATGCAACGTTGCGCCTGGGCGCCGTCGTCGCCCCGCTCAACCCGCTGGGCACACCGCACGAGCTGGAAAGACAGCTGACCGACTCCGGAGCACGGATCGTCGTATGTCTCGACAAGACATTCGCCGCCGTCCACAGCGTGCGCGCGCGGACTCCGCTCGAACACGTCGTCGTCACCTCAGTAATGGACTATCTGCCGGTTCTGCACCGCAACCTGATGCGGCTGCCGTTGCCCCGAGTACGGCAACGGCGTGAACGGTTGACCGCTCGGCTTCCGCGTGGTGCGGCGGCGACCCCGTTCCTCGAACTCCTCCGACCCGCGTCCGCTTTGCCGCCCGCCGACATCGACCCCGCGGACGTTGCTGCCTTGCTCTATACGGGCGGCACGACCGGCATCTCGCGTGGCGCGATGCTGACGCACGCGAACCTCGTCGCGAACGCGCATCAGAGCCGGTTGTGGTACGTCGACGCGCAGCCCGGTCGCGAAGTGACGCTTGGCGTACTCCCGCTCTTCCACGCCTACGGCCTCACCTTGTGCCTGACGAGCACCACGCTGCTCGGGGGCACGTTGGTTCTGCTGCCGCGCTTCGACATCGACATGGTGTTGAGCGCGATCGATGAGCACCGACCGACGTTGTTCCCCGGCGTCCCTCCGATCTACCGCGCGCTCGTCGATTCACCGAAGTCACGTCGCCACGACTTGCGTTCGATCCGCGCCTGCGTGTCGGGAGCGATGCGGCTGCTGCCGGAAACGCAGGATCAGTTCGAGAAGGTCACGCGCGGCCGGCTCGTTGAGGGTTATGGCATGACCGAGACCTCTCCGGTGACACATGCGAACCCGCTGCGGGGCAACCGCAAGACGGGCAGCATCGGCGTACCGGTGTCGGGAACACGCTGCCGGCTGGTCGACCCGGAGGACCCGTCCCGCGCCGTGCCGTTCGGTGAACCGGGTGAGCTGGCTGTCTCCGGTCCGCAGGTCTTCGCCGGCTACTGGGGTGATCGTGACGCGAGCGCCCTGTTCACTCCCGACGGCTATCTGCTCACCGGCGACGTCGCGGTGATGGACGAGGACGGTTTCTTCACCCTCGTCGACCGCAAGAAGGAAGTCATCGTGGCCGGCGGTTTCAACATCTACCCGAGCGAGATCGAGGACGTGCTGCGGGAGCACCCGGACGTCGTTGAGGCGTGCGTTATCGGCGTACCCGACCGGTATCGCGGCGAGACGGTCAAGGCTTTCGTCGTCACGAAGGAACAGGTCGAGCTCAGCCCCGATGAGGTCATCGAGCACTGCGCGCAGGTGCTCACGGCGTACAAGATCCCCAAGCAGATCGAGTTCCGTGACTCGCTGCCGCTGTCTGACGTCGGCAAGGTGCTGCGCCGCATGCTCCGCGAGGAGGAGCTGGCCAAGGCTGCAAAGGGTGCGCGCTCATGACGCGTGTCCTCGTCGTCGACAACTACGACAGCTTCGTCTACAACCTCGTGGCCTACCTGGGCCAGCTCGGTGCGGAGTGTGTTGTACGCCGCAACGACGACGTCTCGCCCACCGATCTCGATGCACTCGCTGTCGATGGCGTGCTCCTCAGCCCCGGCCCTGGGGTCCCGGAACGCGCTGGCAGTTGTGTCGACCTGGTCCACGCCGCGGCCGGGCGCATGCCGTTGCTCGGTGTGTGTCTCGGGCACCAGGCTGTTGCCGTTGCGTACGGTGGCCGCGTGGTGCGCGCACCCGAGCTCTTGCACGGCAAGACGAGCGACGTGCATCACGGTGGTGACGGCGTGCTCGCGGGCCTGCCGGACCCGTTCACCGCGACGCGCTACCACTCGTTGGCGGTGGAACCGGAGAGTCTGCCGGCCGAGCTCGAGGTGACGGCTCGGACCGCAAGCGGGGTCGTCATGGGGTTACGGCACCGTCGACACGCCATCGAAGGCGTGCAGTTCCATCCGGAGTCGGTGCTCACGCAAGGCGGCCATCGCCTGCTGGCCAACTGGCTGCAGCTCTGTGGTCACGCCGGGGCGCATGACCGGGTGGCACCGCTCGCCGCGGCCGTCGAAGAGCGCCGGCTGGTCGCCGTGCCGGCGCCGGCCGCGACACATGCACTCATCGCGAACTGAAGGGTTGTCATGACGGCACCGCAGGCGTCGCTGGCCGAGCTGCAGCAGTCAGTTATCGCCATCGTCAAGGAGCACGGTCTCGAGCATCGCGCGGAGCCGTTCCGGCTGACGTCCGGTGAGCTGTCGCACGACTACATGGACGGCAAGAAAGCTCTCGCGCGCGGCGACGATCTGCGTCAGGCATGCCTGGCGATCATCGCGTTGGCGAAAGACGAAGGTGCTGAGTTCGACGCCGTCGGCGGTATGACGCTCGGCGCCGACTCGTTCTCCCACGGCATCGCCGTGCTGACCGGTGCGCCGTGGTTCGTCGTACGAAAGCAGACGAAGGAGCACGGGACGACGCGGCGTATCGAAGGTGCAGCACTCGCCCCCGGCACGCGTGTGCTGCTGATCGACGACGTCGCCACCACGGGCGGGTCGATCCTTGCAGCGTTGGAAGCCGTGCAGGCGGTCGGTGCGACGGTGAGCCTCGCCGTCACGCTGGTCGACCGCGGCGAGCAGGCGGCACCGAAGTTCGCCGAGCTCGGCGTGCGCTACCGGCCCCTGCTGACCTACCGCGACCTCGGCATCGAGCCGGTCGGGAAGACAGCCGCGACCAAGGCCTAAGGCGACGGCGAAGTTGTCGGCGGCGGCGTCGCGCTGGGTGTCGGCGATGCGGGAGCGCTGCCGACCGTCAACGTCACCGTGGTTCCGGATGACGCGGTCGCCCCGTTGCCACCGGCCGGACTCTGCGTGAGGACCTTGCCGATCTGCGTGGGGTCGTTCGTCGGCTGCGACTTCGTCGACACGCTGAAACCGGCTTGATGCAACTGGTCGGTGGCGGCGTTGACGTCGAGACCGACAACATCGGGTAGTGCCGTCTTGCCGCTCGCGATCACCAGGTCGACCTTGCCGCCCGCGTCGACGGTTGCGCCGGCCGCCGGTGTCTGCGAAAGCACGGTGCCCGACTTCTGCGTCGAGTCCTGCTCGGTGATGCTGCCGACCGCGAGCTTCGCGTCCTTCAATGCCTTTGTCGCGTCGTTGCGTGAGAGGTCGACGACGTTGGGGACCTGAACCTGCTGCCTGCCGAGTGAGACCGTGAGGTTCACCGACGCGCCCTTGTTGCTTGCGATCTTGCCGAGCGGACTCTGGTTGCAGACGCGGCCCTTCGGCTGGTCACAACCACTGGCTCCTTGGTAGGCCGGGGTCACGGTGCCGACGACCAGCCCGGCTGCCGTGATCTCCTGCTCCGCTTGAGCCAATGGCTTGCCGAGCACATCGGGCGTGGGTACGCCGCTGCTGCCGCTGCCGCTGAACAACGCCTTCGCGACCAGCGCTGCACCGATGAAGATGCCGAGCACTGCGAGGCCGAGCAGGACATAGGCGATGGTTCGGCGGCGCTGCCGATCCGGAGCAGGTCGACGGAGCACCGTCGTTGCCGCGGTCGGTCCGTACGCCGTCGGCGCGTCGGCTAGCACCGGCGTCGCCTCGACGGGACGTCCCGCGAGCGCGCGCTGCATGTCGCCGCGCATGTCGGCCGCGGACTGGTACCGGTTGGCGGGGTTTTTCGCCATCGCTTTCAGCACGATCGAGTCGAGCGCCGGCGAGACGTCGGGATTGAGTCGCGACGGCGGCACCGCGTCTTCGCGCACGTGCTGGTAAGCGACGGAGACAGGTGTGTCGCCCACGAACGGCGGCCGACCGGTCAACAGCTCGTAGAGCAGGCATCCGGTCGAGTAGATGTCGCTGCGCTGATCGACGTGCTCACCGCGAGCCTGCTCCGGCGAGAGGTACTGCGCTGTGCCCACGACCGCCGCGGTCTGCGTCATCGTCGACGTGGCGCCCGTTAGCGCTCGGGCGATGCCGAAGTCCATGACCTTGACGTCGCCGGTGCGCGTCAGCATGACGTTGCCGGGCTTGATGTCGCGGTGGATGATGCCCGCGCGGTGGCTGTAGTCGAGCGCGGCCAGGATGTCGGCGGTGATCTCGAGCGCGCGCTCGGGCAGCAGTCGGCCTTCGGTCTCCAGCACGTCACGCAGCGTGCGACCGTCGACGAACTCCATGACGATGTACGGCGCGCTGCCGCCGTCGCCGGCCGGATCTTCACCGGTGTCGTAGACCGCGACGACGGAAGGGTGGTTCAGCGATGCGGCTGACTGTGCCTCGCGGCGGAACCGGCTCTGGAAGGCGGGGTCACGGGCGAGATCTGCCCGCAGTGTCTTGACCGCCACGTCGCGGCCGAGCCGCACGTCGCGGCCTTTGTGGACCTCGGCCATTCCGCCGTAGCCGAGCAACGGTCCGAGCTCGTACCGGCCGCCGAGTCGGCGCGCGCCCGGGTCAGCCATTGTCTCCCTTTCCGTGCCCGTGGCGCTTGTCGTGCTCCTGCGGCTTTGGTGCGGCCACGGTGACGGTGACGGAACTGCCCACCCTGACCCGACCACTGGGCGTGATGGCGATTACGGTATCCGCGGGAGCGTCCGACGGTTGGCTCCGACGCAGGCTCGTGAGACCGAGTGCCCTCAATGCGGCGGCGACGTCGTCGTATTTGTGCCCGACGTACTGACTTGGCGCCACTGCGACCGTCCGTGGTGTCGGGTGTGCACTCGGCGTCGGTGTGGGTGTCGGGCTCGCCCGGCCGCGGTTGTGACCGCCTCCGACAAGCACCAGAAGCAACGCTCCGATGACGACGACCGCGAGGCCGACGAGCAGGAGCAGGCCGCGGGTGCGGCGCTGGTTGGGGTAAGCGTCGCCGCGCCATCGCGGTCGCTTGGTCCCAACCTCTTGTTCGACAGGTGCGTCGGCGAGAGCTACTGCCGCTGTCGGCGCTTCGGCCAGCGATGGCATCAGCCTGGTGGCGGTGTCCGCCGGCGGCGCGCTCGGGTCGGAACGCAAGGCGCGCGCAGTCGCAGCCACGTCACGGGCCTGCGCAGGCCGATCGAGCGGATCCTTGGCGAGCAGTGACATGACGAATTCACGTACCGGCTCCGGCACTGACCCGGGCAGCGGAGGTGGCTCGTCGCGCAGGTGCGCGACGGCAACTTGTACGGCGTTGTCACCGGGGAACGGCCGGCTGCCGGTCAGACATTCGTAGCCGACGACACCGAGCGCGTAAAGGTCGCTCGCCGGCGTGACCGGATGTCCGGCGGCCTGCTCCGGCGGCAGGTAGTACGCCGTACCGAGGACGAGACCGGTCCGCGTGAGGTGCCCGGGGTCGTTTGTCGCACGCGCGATACCGAAGTCGGTGATCGAGACAGAGCCGTCGGGGCGGACGAGGATGTTGCCCGGCTTGACGTCACGGTGGACGACGCCGGCGTCGTGCGCGGCCTGCAACGCGTCGGCCGTGTCTGCGACGATCGCCAGTGTTCTGTCGACGCCGAGCGCACCGTCGTGCGCGAGCAAGGTGGACAGCGCCTCGCCGGGCACGAACTCCATCACCAGATAGGCAAGCCGGCCGTCCGCATCCGTTGTCTCGCCGTAGTCATGCACTGCAGTGATGTGCGGATCCGACAACGCGGCCGCATGCTTGGCCTCGGCTCGGAACCGCTCGACGAAGTCCGGGTCGGTTGCGTGCACAGGGCGCAGGATCTTCACGGCAACGGTGCGTTCGAGCACGGAGTCTTCGGCTGCCCACACGTCGCCCATGCCGCCTGCCGCGATGTGACGGGTGAGCCGGTAACGGTCGCCGAGCACACGCCCCGGTTCGATCATCTGCCGAGCACGGCTTCCATGACGGCGCGCGCGATCGGCGCGGCAACCTTTCCGCCGGTGGCGCCGAGATCCTGGTCGCCACCGTTCTCAACCAGGACGGCGACCGCGACGACGGGGTCCTGTACCGGGGCGAACGCGATGAACCACGCGTCGGGCGGCTGCTGGCCGGTGCCGTGCTGAGCGGTGCCGGTCTTACCGGCGACAGTGACACCGGGGATCTGGGCGTTGGTGCCCGTCCCGCTCTGGACGACCCGAACCATCATCGACGTCAGCTGATCAGTGACCGGAGCGGTCAGCGGTCGGGCGAACACCTCGGGCTGGGCCTGGTCGAGCACCGACAGATCCGGGTTCTGCACCTCCTTGACCAGGTTGGGCTTGAAGATCACGCCGTGGTTCGCGATTCCCGCCGCAACCAAGGCCATCTGCAGCGGTGTGACGCGAACGTCGAACTGCCCGATGGCCGACTGCGCCGTCTGCGGCAGGTTCAGGTTGTCGGGGAAGACGCTGGGGACCGTCGGCAGCGGGATTCCCGGCGACATGCCGAACCCGAACTTCGCCGCCTGCCGCCCCAGCGCGTCCGCGCCGAGCCGCATGCCCAGCGCACCGAACGCGGTGTTGCAGCTAATCCGCAGCGCATCTTGAAGCGTCATGTGCCCACTGCCGCTGCACGTCTCGTTGCCGAAGTTCGACAGCTTCTTCGTCGAAAGCGGCAGCTTCAGCTGGTGTGGTGCGGGGATCACGGTCGTCGGCTGGTACTTGCCGGATGCCAGCGCGGCAGCGGACGTGATGACCTTGAACGTCGAGCCGGGCGGGTACGTCTGCGCGATCGCGCGGTCGAGCAGCGGTTCGTGCGGATCGTCCGCCAGTCGGCTCGCCGTGCGGGTGATGTCTTGTGGGTTGTGGCTGGCGAACTGGTTCGGGTCATACGACGGTGTCGACGCGAGCGCCAGGATTGCGCCGTTGCGCGGATCGATTGCGACGACCGCACCCGTCTTGCTGCCGAGGCCTTTGTACGCCGCGTCCTGCGCCTTGGGATTGACGGTGAGGACGACCGTGCCGCCCCGGGCAGTGCGGCCGGTGAGCAGGTCGGAGATCCGGCGCACGAACAACCGATCGTCATCGCCGGAGAGGATCGAGTTCTCGGCCTGCTCGGTCCCGGTGATGCTCGGGAGGATCGAGAAGTAGCCGGTGATGGGCGCGTATTCCGGTCCGTTGGGGTAGACGCGCTTGTACTTGTACTTGTCGTTGATCGGGACTGAACGAGCGACGGTGATGTTGCCCGCGACGATGAGGCCGCGTTGGTGTCGTAGCTCGCTCAGCAGCACGCGCGTGTTGCCGGTCTTGTTGTGCAACGCCTTCGCGTGCACGACCTGCAGCCAGTTGGCGTTCAGCAGGAGCGCACCGAACATCACGAGGCAGGCGATCGCGACCCGTCGCAACGGAGCGTTCATCGACGGATCACCTGGGTGAGCGCGTCGTCGGCTCCGGCTGCAGCAGGCACGTCCTCCGGGCGCCGCCCGGCATCACTGATGCGCACGAGCAAGGCGATCAACGCCCACTCCGCGAGCAGTGACGACCCGCCGTAGGAGAGAAACGGTGTCGTGAGGCCGGTGAGCGGGATCAACCGGGTCACGCCGCCGACGACGACGAAGACCTGCAACGCCAGCGAGAAAGCGAGCCCGGCCGCGAGCAGCTTGCCGAACGAGTCGCGGACGGCGAGCGCCGCGCGTAAGCCGCGCATGACGAGCAGCGCGTAGATGACGAGGATCGCCATCAGACCGGCCAGGCCCAGTTCCTCACCAACGGTCGAAATGATGAAGTCGCTGTTGGCGAACGGAACCGTGTCCGGCCGTCCTTGACCGAGCCCGGTGCCGAGGATACCTCCGAAGGCCAACCCGAACATCGACTGCACGAGCTGGTAACCGGTCGTCGATGCGTAGCGAAACGGGTGCAGCCAAATGTCGACGCGGTCGCGAACATGACCAAAGGCGTGGTAGGCCGCGAACGAGCCCAGCGCGAAAAGGCCGACGCCGATGAGCAGCCAGGACCGTCGTTCGGTCGCGACGTAGAGCATCGCGATGAACATCCCGAAGAACAGCAGCGAGGTGCCGAGGTCTTTCTCCAACACCAGCACAGCCATGCTCGCGAGCCACGCAGCCAGCACCGGACCCAGATCGCGACCACGGGGCAGGTCGATGCCGGCGAACCGGCGGCTCGCGAGCGCGAGCACGTCGCGCTTCGCGACGAGGTAGCCGGCGAAGAACACCATCAGCGCGAGCTTCGCAAGCTCGCCCGGTTGCAGCGAGAAGCCGGAGACCCGGATCCAGATCCGTGCGCCGTGCACCGTTGAGTACTGCGCCGGCAGGATCGCCGGCAACGCCAGCAGCACGAGACCGACCAGACCGGCGGTGTAGGTGTAGCGCTGCAGCTGCCGGTGGTCACGGACAACGGCGAGCACTGCGACGAACGCAGCGATGCCGAGAGCTGTCCAGACGAGCTGCAGCGGAGCGTCGGCTTGTGGCAGGTGCCGGCCGGCTTGGTGGGCCCGGTCGGCGGCAGCGAGGTCGAGACGGTGAATGAGGACGAGACCGAGACCGTTCAGAGCCGCTGCGAGTGGAAGGAAGACCGGGTCGGCGTACGGCGCGAACCGGCGTACCGCGAGGTGTGCGCCGATGACGAGTGCCGCGAGCCCCGCCCCGTAGGCGAGCGAGCCAACCGGCAACTTATTGTTGTGGCCGAGACCGACCGCGGCGTACGCAACGACTGCAAGCGCGATGGCGAGAAGTGTCATCACGAGCTCAGCGCCGCGGCGCGAGCTTGGCGCAATAGCCGTCGGCGCGGTCATGGCGTGGGCACGCATTCGGTCGGACGCGGCGACGGCGACGTCGTCACAACGGGCGCGGGTTGCCGAGTGGGCGTGGTCCTGGGCGCCGGAGCCGGCGGCGTCGTCGCACAGGCACTTGTGCGCAACCGGTCAACGATGCGCTGCGCGTTGGCCTTGTCGGAGGCGGTAATGCCGTCACGGACCCGCTCTTGGTCCGGGTCCGGCAGGAGGTCGACGGTCAGCCCGGAACGCGACGCGACGCGGTGCAGTGACACTCCCGCCACCGAGCCGCTCACGCCGCGGAAGATCACCACCTGGCCGTCCTGCGCGCCGACGTAGTACTGGGACCGCACGTAGGCCCAGCCGCCGATGGCGGCGCCGGCGAGGATCACGGCGACGACACCGAGGACGATCGCGATGCGCGTCCAGCGCCAGCGGGACCGGAGCGTGTCGGCCTTGGGCGCATCGGATCCCTCATGCGTGTCGGCCCGGGTCACGATCGCCGCCCGGGTCGCCGCGCTGTCGGCGCGCTGTCGCACGGTCTCTCGCGTCGCCGCCGCTCCGACAACAGCGGGGCTCCCGTCGGCGAGCGAGCCGTCCACGAGATCGGCGATCACGCACGTCACGTTGTCCGGGGCGCCCCCGCGCAGCGCGAGGTCGATGAGCCGGTCCACGACCGCTTGCGGAGAGGGCTCGGCGAGGGTCTCCTGAAGCGTCTCTTCGCTCACCACGCCGGACAGACCGTCGGAGCAGAGCAGGTAGCGGTCCCCGACCCGCACCTCGCGCAGCGACAGGTCGAGCTCCGGTTCGGAGCGACCGTCGAGGGCGCGGGTCAGCAGCGAGCGCTGCGGATGCGTGCTCGCCTCGTCCGGCGCGATGCGACCTTCGTCGACGAGGTCCTGCACATAGGTGTGGTCGCGCGTGATGCGGGAGAGCTCGCCATCGCGGTACAGGTAGGCGCGCGAGTCGCCGACATGCGCGAGGCCGAGCCGACCGCCGTCCCACAGCAGCGCGGTGAGCGTCGTACCCATGCCTTCCAGCGCACGGTTGCCCGCGATGATCTCCTGCAGCTCGTCGTTCGCCGCTTCGGCTTTCTCCCGCAACGCGGCGAGCAGGTCCGGCCCTGGTACGTCGTCATCGAGCTCGGCGAGCCGTGCGATCGTGACCGAGCTCGCAACCTCACCAGCGGCGGCGCCGCCCATGCCGTCCGCCACCGCGAGCAGGCGCGGGCCGGCGTACCCGCTGTCCTCGTTGCCGTCGCGGCGAAGGCCGACGTCGGAGCCGGCGGCGTAGCGAACGGTCAGGCTCATCGCTGCTACCGCCGCAGCTCGAGCACGGTCTTGCCGATACGGATCGGCATGCCGATCGGCACAGGCGTCGGCGCGGTCACCTTGGTCCGGTCGAGGTACGTGCCGTTGGTCGAGCCGAGGTCCTCGACGTACCACTGCCCGTCGCGCAAGGCGAGCCGGGCGTGCTTGTTCGACGCGTAGTCGTCGGCGAGGACGAGGGTCGAGTCGTTGGCGCGGCCGATCGTGACCGGCGCCTCGCGCAAGGCGATCGACGTACCGGCGAGCTGACCCTGAGTGACCACAAGCGCCTGCGGTACGTCGCGCCGCCGTTGCTTGGGTTGCTTGGGCTGTCGTTGCTCGCGCGCCGGCCGGCGGGCGGCCCGCGCGGCACGGGAGCCGTAGATGTCGGTGCGGATCACGCGCACTGCTGCGAGCACGAACAGCCACAGCAGTACGACGATGGCGATGCGGACGATCGCGAGGACGAGCTCTGGCATGCGCGCCCGCTACCCCTTGCCTTCGCTGCTGCGAAAGGTGAACGTGGTCTCCCCGATGGTGATCGTGTCGCCGTCGCGTAGATCGGCCTGGCCGGCCCGCTCACCGTTGACGAGGGTGCCGTTCGTGGAGCCGAGATCGACCACTGTCACGAGGTGGTCGTCCACCCGGCGGACCTCGGCATGCCGGCGCGAAGCGCCGGGATCCACGACTCGCAGGTCGCAGTCATCCGCACGCCCCAGCACCGTCGACCGAGCCGCCAGCGGATAGCTGGTCTCTTCCGGCGAGCCCGGTGCGAGCACCAGCACGGGGTTGCCCTGGGTAGGGATGTGCGCCATCGACGGAGCCGGTATCGCGCCGCGCACCACGTCGCTGCGGATGCGATAACGACCGGTATCGATGTCGTCGGCCTCCTCGAAGCGGACGCGCACCGGCCCGACGAACGTGTAGTGCTCCTCCGCGCCGTACTCCGTCAACATCCTGGCGAACTCCTCGCCGAGGGTGTCGCCGTAGGGCTCGAGCCTTTCGTGGTCGGCGAAGCCGAGCTCGACGACGAACTGGTTGGGCACGAGGGTGCGGCCCTGGCCCACGATGACCGCACGGTCGGTGGTCTCCCGTTGGAGCGCGCCGGCGATCTCCACGGGCTGTACGCCGCTGCGGAACGCCTTCGCGAATGCGCCTTCGACGAGTGTCTCCAGGCGGCGTTCGAAGCGTTGCAGCACTCCCACCACGCCTCCCTGCCCCCCTGACCGGGAGCCTATCCGCGCCGATTAACGACGATCTTGCAACGAAGGTGCCGTGCTAACGTCAAACGGCTCTCGGGCGAGTGGCGGAATGGCAGACGCGCACGGTTCAGGTCCGTGTGTCCGTAAGGACGTGGGGGTTCAACTCCCCCCTCGCCCACTCAACCCCTGACGCATACGTGCCGGTCAGAGCCGTCAGAGTACGCCGATCTGCTGGCCTTCGGCCGCGGCTGCCAACAGATTGCCAACACTCGCCGCCCATTGAAGGAGCCGAGCCCAGGTTCAGGTCAACTGTCGGTGGCGCCGGCGCCGACCTCGTCGCTCAGCACCGGAAGTAGTGCGACGAGCACCTCGCCGAACAGCGTCACCGTATCGGCACCGTTCGCGATCATTGTCGCGTCGCGATCTACGCCATCTCGCAGGAGCAGGCCCTCTAGGAGTGCTGTAAAGACGATGCTCAGCGATTCCGGGGTGAACGGAGGACGCACCTCACGGCCGTACGCCTTGAGGATGCGCTCGAACGTTTGGGACCAACGGCGGTCAGTGTCGGCGTAGCCCTTCTTGATGACCTCTGCAGCCTCGGGAACGCTGGCGTGTGCGGCCCACAAGGCCATCCAGAGTTTGAACGTTGGGCCGCGGCGGAGGGCATCGAAGTCCGTGTCCGCGATCCGCCGGACGAAGACACCTAGGTCCTTCTCCTCAGGCCCGTTCGGACCGATCAAGGCGTCGTCGATGCTTTGGCGCAGGTCGATCGAATGCTGTTCGCGCTCGTCGCCGTAGGCGTGCCGGAGAAGGTCGGCATGAAACTCTCGGAGACTGGCCCAGTTGCTGTAGAAGGCTCCGGAGGAGAGGCCTGCTTTGCGTGTGACGCTCTGCATCTTCAAATAGGCAAGGTCGCCTTCATGCTCGGCGAGCAGTGCCCACCCGGCGTCAAGTAGGCGTTCCTTTGTCGTGGCGTCAGGCATCTGGACTCCGTATTCGGTCTGGCGTTCGGTCGAGCGCTTGCGCTTACAATAGTGCGCACATGGAAGTGAGAGCGTTCTCTCCCTAGAAATACTTCGTCTTTATTTCCCATCGTCACAAGTTCCAAATGGAGCAATCATCTCCGACTAGGATAGTGCTTGCGCTTTTGAGATCGAATCTCTATCGTGTTACGTGCGTCACATCCTGTGGCTGGACGACCACTAGGAGGCGTGCGATGGGCACGTGGCAGTTTGGGAACATTGTCGGTCTCTGCGTCAAGTGGGTCGCATCGGTAGCTGGCGTTTTAGGCAGCCTGGCGGCGATGACCGGCCATATCCCCGTTGAAGCGGCATCGCGCGGGGCGGCCCTCGCGGTGGCGGTGATGACCGCGGCGGAGATCGGTCAGGTAATGGGTCAGTGGGGGGTCAGTCACCTCCGGAGGAAGGCCCACCCGCCTCGGCGAATCTGCCTTGCGGTGACTTCGGTATATGCGCTCCTCGCTGGCACCGGGGCGCTCGTCGCCTGGATCCTCTTCGGAGGTCTGGCCGTGCCGATGAACGTGCGACCGATCCTGGCAGCCGCATACGCCATCGTCTGGTGGCGGTTGCTGAACCCGCTGAGTGCCTGGAAGCGTCGGAATGGCATCAACGGCTTCTTCGAGGGCATCGGTAAGTGCTTCGTCCGGGACACGACTGAGCTCACTGGACGGGGTCCGGCGGTACGACGATTCTTCGGCACCGGCGAGCATGCGGGGAAGGCGCTCCTCTTCCCGGTCGTCGTCGTCGTCGCGACTTTGATCATCAACGGAAAACTGGAGCAGAGGGCGCTTAGCCACACCATCACCCACCTGGTTACAACCACGTCAACGGCGAACAGCGGATTGGTTAGTCCCGGATCGACTACGCCCGCGCCGGGCACCAGGACGCTCCACTTCCAGTGCACCCCTGCGGCGGTCAAGCAACGACTCGCCCGCGGCGCGGCCCCAGCGCGCACGAACGATCTGATCGTCGGCGCTTGGACGCGGCTCGGCGGTTGGCTCCTCGGGTGTCCCGAGAGCGCGGCCGTCGCATGGGGCCCCCTCTGGATCGTGCCCTTGTCGGCTGACGGCCAAGCGAGCCCGGCGTTCGTGGTGGTCGAAGGCGACGACACGGCGGTAGTGCTCGACGACATGACCAGCCTCATGTGGCCTCGTCTCGACGACATTTCCTACGTCTACGACAGGTACAAGCTCGAACCGATCGGTACCTACCAGTTCGTGAACCTCAACAATGGTGCGTGCGAACTGTTCGAACATGTCTGGTCGCATGACCCGATCCGCGTTCCCCCGTCAGTCCTGCGGATTGCTGCCGACCAGGCTGAAGAGCACGGAACGCTGTTCTTCGTTTCCGGACCGACAGAGCCATCGGTGAACACGACGTACACGGTGCAGTTGTTCAGCCTCGAGAGCGGCGTCGTGACGTACACGAAGAGGGCGTTCAAGGTGATTTACAAGACGTCCAATCATGGCTTCGCCACCTTCCGTGGCATCAGCGTCGCCGACGCTCTGCACGTTGACGCCGCGATCCTGACGCAAATGTCGAAGGTCGCTGGGCTGGACGCCCGGTAGGGCTTGGTACTCAACAGCCGCGACGTCTACGGCGTCGGCCCAAACTCGACGGGTCGGGATGCTTGAACAGCTGCCACTGCCGACTAGGTTGTGTGGCGGTGGAGCCGACCCGTGGGTGAGTTGTGCGGCGCGCCGGACATGGGTGCAAACACCTTGTTCGGGTTACCCGCAGTGTGTGCTCCCTCGAAGCCGCCGCGGCTCACGCTGCGGCTCAGCGGCCGAGTTTTCCGGCCGACCGCTGTCTTCGACACATACTGGCGATTCGCGGCCGCCAGGCAGGCCGTGTATCTCGCTCGGCTTCAACGTGCTCCGCTTCCCTGGACCGACGATGCCGTCCTCCAAGCGCACCGGTTCACGAACGTGTTCCGGGCCGCAGACAGGGTGTCGCAGTTCTTGATCAACGAGGTCCAGCGGAGCCCGATCCCATCGTTGGAGCCAATTGATGTCGTGTTCCGGACCCTGCTTTTCAAAATCTTCAACCGCGAAGACACCTGGCAGCATCTCGAGCGCGTTGTTGGGCCCGTCAGCTGGCGCGCATACGACTACAACCGCTACAGGGCTGCGCTGGACGACGCAGCTGCGGCCGGTCCGATTTACTCGCCTGCCTACGTCATGCCTCCGCCTCGCCTGGGGGAGGACCGGAAACACGCGAACCATCTGCGGCTACTGGAGCACATGATGCGAGAGGGGCTGGCGGAGACGGTCCAGTCCGCGCCGTCACTCGAGTCGATCTTTGACGCTCTGGTGTCCCACACCGGACTCGGTCCGTTCCTGGCGTACCAGTACACGATCGATCTGAACTATTCGGATCTTGTCTCCTTCGACGAGAACGACTTCGTAGTTGCCGGACCGGGCGCTAGGGACGGGATCCGAAAATGCTTCGGGCCTGAGGCGTCTGGGATCGAGGCCGAGATCATCCGCTACATGGTCGAAACGCAGGACGAGCACATTGAGCGGCTAAGCCTGGACTTTCCAGGATTGTTTGGTCGGCCGTTGCACTTGATCGACGCCCAGAACCTGTTCTGTGAGGTCGACAAGTACGCAAGGATTCGGCATCCGGAGATCGCAGGGATCTCGGGCCGTTCAAGAATCAAACAGCGGTACAGCCCTGGACCGCCGCCGGCGGCGCCCACGTTCCCGAAGCGGTGGAAGCTGGAGTCGACGGTCGCTCAGGTTGTGTCAGCTGCCCAGCACAGCAACAGTTCGAGCATCGAGATCGACTGCCACGGCCCCGCCGCCGTGGTCTCTCAGGTGACGCCAGGCGGCGTAGCCAGTCAGGATTGCCCGCTCCCATTCCGAGGAGGGCTGAGCCCCGACCTCTAGACGGGCGGTCACTGCCTTCACAGCGCCGAGGATGCTGTCGTCGACGCGCTCGGAACCCTCGAACGAGTTCCAGGCTTTCGCTAGTTCGAAAACCATGGCTGTTACCGCCTCTTCGGTGGCCCACGCTCGGGCTCCGTCCTCCACCCTGTCGGTGGTCTCGTCCTCGCGACGCTTGGCTGCAATGAGAGCGCGCAAGACAGGCGACCAGCCCAGTACCGCTGCGTGGGCGATATGAAAGACGTCATGGAAGCGGTAGTCGTCTGAGTAGTGGGCGTTGTCATCCAGTAGCGCGCCGTACTGCTCGTTCGAGATCGTCAGCCGACACTTGGCGAGCCCGCCTTCGTCGTGCGTGGTGAACGAAGCGGTGAACTGGCGGGGAAACCGCTGTTCAGCGGGAAAGCCGTCATCGAACGAGAAGGCAAGCGTGCCGTCCGTCGTCATGTACCGGTCCCGCGTCTTGGACAGATTCATGTGCGCTACTTCGCTGAGGGTCCGGCGTGATCGGCGGGCGAGCGTCGCGAGGTACCACAGGATGTCGCCGAGTTCGATCGGCATGACTGCCTCGAAGCCGATGTAGGACTCTCCGCCTGGTCGGACGCGCTTCTTGTACTCGGCGATCAGTTGGCCCACTTCGCCCGCGAGGCCGAGCAGTGGGATCAGCGGATCGGAGGAGTCTCCGTCGAGGTCGGTCTCGGCCGCGATCTCCTGGTACTGGTCGAGGGTGAGATCAGTCCCGAGGTCGGCGAGACGGTGGTCAGCAGTCATGACGTCCTGCTCAAGCGGCTCAGGCCGGTGATGATGAGATTCGCGACTTCGCTGGCTCGATAAGTGATCGCTAGTCGGTGGTTCTCGTCAGCGGTAAGGCCGTTGTTGGTTGCGACCCAACCGGTCTCTTGGACGGTGGCCTGGAGTTCCGCCAGGTGCGGATTGGATGTTTGGTCGAGGCGGAGCCAGTCTTCGGGGTCGAGGCCAAGTGCGACTGCCATGTCGCCTGCCGCACCACCGAAGCCTCCGGCAATGAACACAGGTTTCCGGGCCTGCATCATCAGAATCGTCTCCTCGATCACACCGGGCATTCGCCCGCGGGAGTCGACTCGCTTACCACCGAGGACCGCTTGGCCATCCACGTTGGCCGCGATCACGCCGCGGGCCGCGGTTAGAGACTGCTTCTCGGTGTCCTCGTCGACCGGCTCGGGACCTCCCGATCGGTGCTCAACAGGGTCAATGGTCTCGCCATTGGAATCCAGAAACTCGTACCGGCCGGTGAGGCTCAGCTCAGTGACCCGCGTCTCGATGTCCTCGGTCGTCATTTGGCGGTGGACCGAAAACGGGATGTAACCCGTGAATGGCCGGTTACGGCGACCGAAGCGCTGGATCTCCTTCGTGAGGAACGCTGTGTAGCCGTCCTCTTGGAGGTGCCCGCCGTACACGATCCGGCCTTCTGCAATGAGCACGGCTCGAGCAACTTCGGCCAGGGCCATGCGAACGTGCGTCTCGGTGACACCGAACCGATGCAAGTCTTCGCTGTTTGATACAGAGATGCCGACCGTGAGGCCTGGCACAACGGCGGGCAGTTCCTGATCAACCACCGTGGACCGCCAGGCCGCGGGGCGTGAGGAACTTCACCGGCCCGTTGAGCCCGGCGAGACGACCGATCTGTCTGAGTACGGCACTTTCGTCGTCACCGAGCGGCGGGTCGGGGTGCAGCACGATGATGGGCACGTCGCGCTTCGCGTCGCGGTCGATGTCGGTCAACCAGTCAGCAAACGTGGCCGGTTCTGGCGCATGAGGAGCCCACCAGTCGATGTCTATGCCAAGGGCGCCGGACGCGATCCGCTGTTGGGCCCGCCACAGCGCACGTTTCAGGCACTCGTCGACGAGCTGGTTGACGGCGGCCCAGATCGCCTCGCTGCTCCATCCCCTGACCTTTCGGTGACCAGCGACCCGGGGAACATGGTCCATTAAGAACGACCCGCGTTCCTCACCGCGACGGAGCCCGTCGAGCACGACAACCGGCATTCCGTGTCGCTTCGCGGCCAGGACTTCCCGCTGACACCAAGGCCTGCTGCTGTAGAGATCAGTTCGAACCGCGAGAAGCGCAGAGTGTGACGCTGCCTCGATCAGTGTTGGAGCCCAATCCTCACCCGGTTGCAGATCACTAGCGTCAAAAAACTCTCCGAGCCGGCTGTCAGCGATCACGTCTCGCACCAGGTCCACGAGACGGACGACCGCGCCAGCCTCCGTCGTGTCGAGGCGCTTGGTGTGGCTGATGAAGACCGTCAGCCTCTGATGGTCAGGGTCGACCATCTGGGCGATCCCTTGAGCCACGTCCCGACAAAGTGTGTCCTCGAATCGAGGCTTGCCCCACGCATCCGCTGCGGCCCGCTGAATCGTGCCCACGACTGCGCCCAGGTGCGTGTTGTTCAGGGCCAGCGGCGCCACCTGGACCGGGAAGAGCCCGATCGTGTCCGGGTTCGCGACACGGGCGTCGGCGATCTGCTCGATGTAGTCCCTCCATGCGCCGGGCGACTCCGCGGCGTCAGCCAATTCCGTCCCAGCAACGATGACCACAGCGGTGTAGGCGGGAACGGCCAGGTCGTAGGGCGGGGATTCCAAAGCCGGGATCGTGACGGGTGGGTCCTCGATCCGACCGGACCGTGACACCGACCGCACGTAGACCTCGATCGCCCCGCCGATGAGCCCCGTGAACGCAGTCCCACGGAAGTGATCGAGGAGATTGTCCGCCACTCGAGCGCCGTCGGCGTCCCCTGGGTGCCAGACCACGTAGATTTCAAGAATGGGCGGGAGCACCTCTCCCCCTTCGGCCTGTCGTTGTCAGACCCCGCACGTAGCGTAGGTCGACGGACGGACGTTTCCGGAGGGGAGGGCGAATGGCCCCGCGCCGAATCTTTGTGCCTCATGTTCACGAGGACGACGAGCACGTCGACAAGCTGCGACAGGTCCTGAACCGGAGTGGACGCGAGGCAGATGTCTCTGCGATCGACTCTTCAAGCCCGAATGACGCCCACGCGCACGACTACATCATGTCGACGTACATCCGCCCGAAGGTCGAGTGGTGCGAGGCCATCGTGGTCCTCATCTCACCCGCTACTCAGGGCAGCGCGTGGGTGGGCGAGGAGATCGAGCTCGCGAAAAGACTTGAGCGGCGCGTCATCGGGGTGTGGATCCCCGGCTCGGAGGGATGCCCGATTCCCCCGGGGCTTCAGGACTACGCCAACGCCGTCGTCAACTGGAACGAAACCGCCATTCTCGACGCGATCGACGGCAAGATCAACAACATCAATGACGCCAGCGGCACGCCAATCGCGCCGCAAGACATCAAACGGCACAATTGCTAGTGGCCGTTTACTCGTATGTCATCAAGCGCGACTACGGATTTGCCCCCAACCCTTTCCATGGCTCTTGCACGCTTGCCACTTGCAAACGCATCATCCGCCGCGTCGCTCAAATAGACGACTGGGTTATCGGAACCGGGTCTGCCTACTACCACCGGAGCGGGCAGCTGATCTGTGCTATGCGGATCACCGACTGCATGCCGTACGACGACTACTGGGCAAACCCAAGGTTCGCGCTCAAGCGGCCCGACCTCACAGGCAGCAGGATGCGCGCGTTTGGCGACAACATCTACCACCATGACGAGGATGGCGTTTGGGTCCAGGAGGACTCACATCACAGCCTGCCCGGTGGACAGGTAAACCTGCTGAACCTTAATGACGACACTCAAACTGACCGCGTGCTCATCAGCGATGACTTTTGGTTTTTCGGTGCCGAGGCGCCTCTGATCCCCGAGCACTTCCGGGGGGAAGGGCTCGACAACATCTGCGCACATCGAGGTCACAAGGTGAACTTCTCCGCGAGCACCGTGCAAGGGTTCCTCGATTGGCTGCAACAACATGAGCCAGGCTGCACGGGTCGCCCCGACCGGTGGCCCTGAGCTGGCGCCCGGTGCTACGGCTATGAAGTCTGGACGGATTCGACCTTGCTGGCCTGGAACGAGATGCCGGAGCGCGCGCCTGATTGCCAAGTCCTGGCCACGAGCCCGCTGACTCTCGCCCTCTGTCCCGGGACCACGGTGGGCAGGGCGCCAAACACCTTCACCGAGATGATCTCTGGTCGTTCACTGCCGCCTGTGGTCATCGCATGCATGAACAGGGGAATCCGGATCGCTACGGGCGCCCGTCCTCTGCCAAGGGGGTCGTGAACGGGCTCCGGCCTGCCGGCCACAACAAATGTGATTTCGGACGTGTCAATCGGCAGGTGCACGACACCTCCTCTCGGGCCGAGCGAATAGGAGTAGGGAAGGATGCGTCATGATCTCGCTATGCGCGATGAAGCAATCGCGGATTGTGGACAAACCTGGGCGTCGGCCGGCGCGGGACTCAGGCTCTCCTAGCGGATCAGGTCACTGACCAATGAGGCGACGCCGCCGGCCGGGGCCACGCCCACTTGTAGTGCTAGGCCCGTTCCCCCCGAAAACACGTCCGTCTCGGACCGGAACCTCACGAGCGCGTCGAGCCCGACCGTGTATGCCCGCGTGGGGGTCTGAGTCCGCGTCGTGAACTCGGTGCCGTAGGCGAGAGCTTGCAGGTATCCGTCACGCGCGACGTAGGTGGCGTTCAGAGATTCCTTGCACTCGATGATTAGCGCGGCCTTGACGTGGCCGCCGTCACCAACGCGGGCAACAAGGCAATCGGGCGATGGGACCGCTTGACCCCCTATTCCTGCCGTCGCCGTCTTGTAGGCAGTCGGCCCGGAGCCGTAGTAGTCCCAGGACCCGCTTGCCTCGAACCAGACATGGATGTCGTCGCCGCGCCACGAGGCTGCGACATGGTTGGGCGCAGATGAACTTCCCGTCAAAGGGAGGCGACTCTGCAGCACGTATTGGCCATCACGGAGTGCGGCAAGGACCTCACCGTAGACCGCCAGTTGAAAGAGCCGCCCCCGCATTGACTCGTCGGGCCAGATGACCTCAAGAGCGAACTGGTACATGTCGCTCTCGAGGCGAACGAGTTCTCGGGCCACGGTGGCCAGCTGGTTCCAGGGGGGACCGGCAGAGTCGAGCGCGGCCAACTCCAGCCAGCCTGGCTCAACGTCACTGCCATCGCCGACATGTTCACGCGCTTGTTGCAGCGCCAACATCTCGTCCCGAGCTTGGTGCGCGGCCTCCGCATAGAGGCCAGCGGCGCGTTGTTGCGTCATGCCGAGAGTGTCTGCGGTCCACCGCAGCGCTGTGACGAGGAGATCGTCCGTGGCTCTCGTTCTTAGCCTCCCAGCGAACACCGCGCGGTCGAAGCCGAGCGCAGGCGGCCACCCGCGGTTGAGTCGGATTGTTGAGGGCCAGTTGGTAGGTGGCGTGAACCGTGAGCTGATCGCGAGATGCGAGGTGGACACCGCAGGTAGGGCTTCGATCCACTGCTCAGCGTTGGTTGGGAGACGCTGGACGTCTCCTAGGAGCAGGCCCCACAAGACCCGCGCCGCGCGCCGTTGCAGGTCTCGAAGTGCCCACGCTCGCTCAGCATCAACCTGGTTGCCCATCCCGGCGGCTACGAGAGCGACAAGAAGTTCGTCGGTAGAACGGACGCCGCCGCCTGCCGACCACCCCGTTAGAACCTCGCGTAGGCCGCGCAGGGGAACGTCGTCTAGTTGCAGCGTCAGCGCAACATCCCGAGCTGTTCCTGGATCCAAGCCCACTCGGCGCCAAATGCGTTCTTGAAGGCATCCGTCGACGCCAAGACCTCTCGATCGATTTCGCGGAACCCGGAGAGAAACCGTCCGATCGCGACGACGTAGCCCTCGGCGAGAATTTCGGGCTCGTCAGTTGTAGCCATGGCGCCCTGCCCGGCCGCAGCCGCAACGTAACGACCCATTTCGAGGAACAACGCAGGGCCTAGCCGAAATTGAGTGTTCTCAAAGTGACCCTCGTAAACGGCTTCGATGAGGGTTGCCAGGTGTCCCGGACAACCCGGCACCCGATCTGTGAGCAGGTCGAGAAATTGATCCGGATCGAGGGCCGGAATGGGCACCTGGCGAAAGCGCCGCCCCAGCGCCTGCCCTATCCCAAACACGCGTTGGGCGTCCTGCGGGTTGTAGGTGCCGAGCAGGCGCCAATCGTTGCCGGCGACATACCGAATTGGCCCTGTTGGGCTACCTAGTCCTTGCGCGGGATCGACCCTGCTCCGCGGGTTGAGTAGATCCCAGTCGAGCTTGATCTCGGGCGCTGAAGGCGTCGTGTCTAAGCGGCCCAAGTCGACTTCCTCTTCCGCCAGCCAGGTCAGAACTGGACCGAAGATCTTGTCGAGTTCGCCACGGTTGAGCTCATCGAGGATGAGCCATCGGTCCTGTTCGAGTGCGCTTGGTAGCAGGCCCGGGCTGAACACGAGCCCAGTCCCAGAGGGAACAAGTCCGCCGACAAGGTCGAACGCGGTCCAGCTGTCATCCGGCGTTCGCTTAACGGGGTTCGGCCAACCGGCGGCGTGCGTGCCAAATCCAAAGGCTCCGGGATCGGATGCGACTCGGGCCACGAGGTCTTGGATGAGCGTCCCCTTGCCCGTTCCGGGCGGTCCGATCAAGACCACGAATCGGGAGGCGCGCACCGCATTCTCGAGCATTCGCGTCGTCCGCGGGTGCACGTAGACAGAAGGAACCAACGTGACATGTGTCTGGCCATGGAGCTGCGCACTCAACTGTTGCGGCGTCCATGAGGCCGAGCTGAACGACGGACTAGTCATTGTCCAACACCACCGCTTTCAGCGGTGCCATTCGCCGGCGTCCCCAACGCTGCGGCGTCAATCGTGAACAGGGCCTCGCGTTCTTCCTCGGTGACGTTGAACTCACCGAGGAACTGACCGATCAGCTGTTCCTCGGTGATATCGGGCGGGAAACTTTCGTAGCGGTAACGCCATATGGCCAGGTCTCTGAGAGGTACTCGCTTCTCCCCAAGCAGTCCTTGCAACCCCGCTAGATAGGCATCAGGGCTGATCACGCTCTGCTGGAACCGCAGCCGACCCTCGGTGTCACCGCCCCCAGTCGTGCCTTGTTCGGCGGCCGGCTGGTACAGAGCTTTCTCAGGCTGTGCCATCTGGCGCGAGAGTTGCGTGTATAGCGTCTGAATCGCCCAATCACTACGGGCGCTCCCCATCGTGCTGCCATTGAAGGGGTTGTAGTACTTCTTCTCGCCCGGCCCTGGCACGGCGAGCATGTCCTCGGCGAACGTCTGACAATCGTCCCCGTCCCAGGAGGCAGGTGCAGTCGCAGACAGGCCGCATCGCTTCCTGATGAGCCAGCGGATAAGCGTCGAAGTCTGATCGCGGTGGAGGTGCAGATCGCGTAGGGCAGTTGCCGCGTCGGCTACCCGATCCAGCGTTGGCCGCACCAGACCGTCCTCAAGCTGCGGCGCTCCTGCGGGGCTATCCACAGGCTCGGGCCCCGCTGGGGGGGTGGGGTCTTCGGTCACTCAGACTCCTGGCTTTGGCGGGTCGAGCGGAACTTGTCGGGCCGCTGACCTAGCATCCCATCGCAGGAACTACGGAGGTGTAATTTGCCCAGGCGCGTGCCGGCGTTGCGCACGATCGACCTCTTCTGCGGCGCGGGTGGGTTGTCCGAAGGCTTCCTGCAGAGCGGGTTCAATGTGGGCGTTGGACTCGACTCTGACCAAGAGGCGATCGCGACCCTGCAGCACAACCACGCTGGGACGGCGACGATTTGTGGTGACGTTCGCGAGGTCTCCGGTCGAGACCTCTTGGCGACCGCCGGCTTCGCCGAGGCCGACGTCCTCATCGGCGGGCCAAGTTGTCAGGGCTTCTCAACCCAAGGGCGCAGAGGCCGATGGGCCAGCGAGAAAGATCCACGCAACCTGCTTTACAAGGAATTCGCCAGGTTGGCTGGTGAATTGCGTCCTGAATGGCTGGTGATGGAAAACGTCACTGGGCTTCTTTGGTACGAGCGAGGCGCTTTCGCTAAGAAGATATTCGCTGAGTTCGAGCGGCGCGGCTATCGCCTGGAGCACCGGATCCTGCTCGCGGCCGATTTCGGCGTGCCTCAACTCCGCCGTCGGCTCATCATCATCGGCACACGTACGAAGCAGCCAATCAGGTGGCCGGAGCAGACGCACTTTGGCGGCGTTCGTCGGGACACGGTGCATCTCTGGAAGGAGCGTCACAAGCGCCTGTTTCCACACCTGAGTCCACACCTGACGCTGTGGGACGCGATCTCCGACCTGCCCGCCATTCCTGCGGGCGGCGGCCGCCCGATCTCGAAGTACACAAAGAAGCCGCGAACTGACTATCAGCGAGCGATGCGTGGCGAGCAGGAGGAGTTGCTGAATCACGAGGCTCCGCCACTTCCGGACGTCCACTACGAATTGATCAAGCACGTCGCTGAGGGCGAGACGTGGCGGGAGATTCCTGTGGATAAGCTGCCGGCTCGCTTTGCGAAGATTCGCAGAACCGACGGGACTAATCTCTTTGCGCGCCCTGAGCGCAACCGCCCGAGTTACACGATCATCACGCAGTTCGGCAACGTCACGACCGGCGCATACACGCATCCGTTGCAAGACCGCGCATTCAGCGCTCGCGAGGGCGCGCGCATCCAGTCCTTCCCTGACGGATTCAACTTCCTTGGCCCGTTGACGTCCCAATACCGGCAGATCGGCAATGCCGTTCCGCCCCTCCTAGCGCGGTGTATCGCCGAAAGCGTGCAACGAGGCATTTCTGGGTCAGCCCAGTCCGAGTCTTCGGACGACCCCGCGCTAGACGTCGCCGGCTAGGCCTACGCGCCCAGGCTCCTTAACATCAGAGCGTGTCGGGCGTGGAGTCTTGGGCTTCATCCGCGGCGACGCGTCGTTCAATGCTTGGGAATCGCAGCGGCAAGACCCGACCTGAGAAGGCGCTCCGAAAAGCCGTCTTCGCGCTCGGAATGAGATACCGGGTGGATGCAGCTCCGATTCCGGGCATGCGGTGCCGCGCTGACCTGCTGTTCTCGAGAGCGCGTGTTGCGGTGTTCCTGGACGGCTGCTTTTGGCATGGATGCCCCATGCACTACAAGCCGCCGACGGGCATGAACGCCGCATATTGGCGCGACAAGATCGCGCGCAATCAGGCCCGTGATCGCGCCACAGATGCGCAGCTCACCGCCGCGGGCTGGCATGTCTTGCGCTGCTGGGAGCATGAAGACGTTTCTCAGGTGGCCATCGAAGTCGAGTCTGCTGTCCGGGATCGGCGGTTCCGAGGGGGCTGCTGACCGACCGGCGGGGTGCCCATTACGGGGGGAGTCTCTAGTGACCTACGACCGAACTGACTTTCAAGTCAGAATCACGATCCAGCATCCGAAGGGACAGCGGCCGAGCTTGGAGCAGGTGCAACAGGACGTCATGCGGCGCATCTGGAAGTACGACGGCGGTGCTGCGCAGGGAGGTCGCGATCTCAACCTGATCGGCGCGCATGTCATCCCTGGGTCGGCTGTGCCGCGGGAGATGTGACAACAATGGGGTGGCGCCTTCCCCGGATAGCTAAGTGTGGGCCTCTCGCCGCGGCGTCAAGGGTTCGGCGCTGCGCGCCCGGCTTCGCCGCCCTTGACTCCGCGGCTGCGAGGCCTGGGAAGGCAGCTATCCGGGAAACGCGGCCGTGTGGTCGCCACTGTCGGTGACGGAGAAACCTCACGACAACTTTACGGGAACCTCACGACAACTTCACGGCGGTGCCCGCCGCACTGTTCCGTCGCTCTGCACAGCGACGGAACACCCGACGAAACACTTGTAACGATCTTGTGGCCGCGACTTGTTGCCGGCCCGCAGCCCCGCTGACCTGCGAGAACGCACCTCTTCAAGCTCGGTCGTGTGACTAGGTCGGGGCTGCTCCACGCCATGCTCCGCACCCCCGACCTAGTCACACTCCCTCGTCAGCTATTGAGAGAGGGAGGTGCGTCTGGGGCGAGCGGGGCTGCGGGCCGGAGGACGTAACAGACAGTGATGAGAAGAGGAGAAATCGAAATTCGAGAGGCAACTACTGAAGGAACAGAGCCGCGACGGTGTTAGCGGCTTCGGCATGCATGGACGGAGCAACGTGGCTGTAGGTGTCGATCGTGATCGAGATGTTCGCGTGTCCGAGACGTTCGCTGACGACTTTGGGGTGAACGCCGGCTTGAAGAGCGAGCGTTGCCCAGGTGTGCCGAAGATCGTGCAGACGAATGCGCGGTAAGCCAGCTCGTTCGGTCTGTTCTTGGAACGTCCGCGTGAACCGTTCGGGGTGGAGTGCGTGCCCGTAGCGGTCGCCGAACACGAGATCGCTGTCGTCGTACTCCGGACCAGCGGCGAGCTTCTCTGCAGCCTGAGCAACGCGATGAGCGCGGAGTGCGGCCACCGTGGCGGGATCAACTGCAACGGCGCGACGGGAGCGCATGGTCTTTGTCGTCGAGTACTGCGGCTCGTGCGTCACACAGATGAGGCTTCGTCGGATGTGCAGACGACCGGCGCCGAGGTCGACGTCGCTCCATCGCAGCCCGAGGATCTCGCCGCGACGCGCGCCAGTCGTGGCGAGTACGACGAATGCGGCGTACAGCCGGTGCTCCTTCGTCGCACTCAGGAACTCGGCGACGTCTTCGCGTGTCCACGTCCGCAACTCAGGGCGGTCCGCAGCACGCGGCTTCGGGGGCGTAGCGAGTCGCGCAACATTGCGTGTCACCAGGTTCCATCGAAACGCGTCCTGTAGCGCGCGGTTCAGCACGTCGTGCACGTAGCGGACAGCCTTGGCAGACAAGGGTTCGCCGGCGCGATGATCCTTCCGTCCGTCGAGCAACAGCTGCGCATACAACGCGTTCAGCGCCGACGGCTCGAGTCGTTGCAGCGGGACATCACCGAGAGTCGGAAGCACATGCAGCCGGATGTTGCGGCTGTAGCTGTAGTGCGTGCTCGGCCGGATCGTGGCCACGATCGACGGCAGCCAACGCTCCTGCAGGAACGAACCGAAGGTGATACCGGTCGGCGACACGTACGAGCCCGACGCCATCGTCGCCAGCACCTGGTGCAGCGCGTCTTGCGCCGCCTTGCGGGTCGGGAAGCCAGCCTTCGACCGTTGCTTGCCGCCTTTGCCGGTGAAGGGGTCGACTTCCCGGTACATGTACTCCCAGCCGGCGCCGCGTCGACGTACCGATCCCCTCATCGGGCACCTCCGACGGCGACGGTGCCGACAGAACCTCCCGGGAACCTCACCGAAAGTTCACGAACCCGGTGAGACTTCGGTGAAGTTGCCGTGAGGCTCGGTGAAGTTGCGGTGAGGTTCGCCGCTGCCAACGGATTGCCAACGAAACGCGTTGGCACCGGTCGTTTCGCGCCAACATCAGACGTCACCGTCGACGGACGGAATGAGAGAAGCCGCAGGTCAGAGCCCATCTGGTCGCCCCTGGTGTCAGGGCGTCAGAGCCGAGATCGGCGGTTCAACTCCCCCCTCGCCCACTCAACCCGTCTTTGGCCCCCCGCATCACGCTCAGCCGCTGAAGCTCGGCTCGGTCGGTTCGGTGACTGATTCATCGCACTCGAACCGCCGGTAGGCGAGCGTCAATGTCTCGACGGCGATGCCGTCAGCGTTCGCGTCCAGGGCGCCCAGCGGCACGTACTGGATCGGTAGGCAGTCGACCAGATGGAAGCGCATGGCGAGCTGACCGGCTTCGTTGAGCAGCTCGATGTCGACGGTTTTGACCGCACTCGGCGAGACGGCTGCGTCGCTGCCCGGTGCCAGCAGCGCCACCCAGTCGTCGAAGGCCCGATCATGGGTGCGGCCGCGTTCCAGCTGGACCGGCGCATAGCGACCCTGGATGCTCCGCAGACTTTCCGAAGTCGCTATCTCGTACGCCGGCAACGTTGACAGCAGGTTCGTCTCCGCCGGGACCTCGGTGGTCTGCTGTTCGGATGCTGAGGCCATGGTGAACTGAGCGACCAGTGGCGTCACGCGAGAGATCCCCGGCACGTAGCGGTTGTCCCAACGCACCCGAAAGGCGTGCCTCTTGTAGGGGTCGAGACGCCGCGGGTTGACCGAGAAGTCGGCCATCGTCAGGTTCGACTGCTCTTGCGCGCTCGCGGCGCGCGGCCACCGCGTGCTGGCGTCCTCTTGGCCGACCCGGCCTTCGAGGCCACCGGAGGCGGCACATACGCCTGCGTCGCTGCCTCGTCACCCGTGTACGACGGCTCCCTCGGCTCCGTGACGTCCGGGTCCCGGATCCAGCCCTCGTTCTCCAGCTTGATCAGCTGGATCGCGATGCTGTGGCTGCTCGCATCGAGCTGCGGCAGTGCGACGTACTCGGACACCCAGCACCGGTGGACGTGGTAGGCCAGCGCCACCTGGCCCGCCTCGTTGAGCAGTTCGATCGTGACGTCCTTGCGGAAGTCCTGAAGTGAAACTTCGGCACCGAGCCCGGCGCCGAACTGCCACACCTTGTTCGCCCACCGCTCGAAGTCCGGATCATGCGTCACGCCGCGCTCGAGTGTGATGGCGTCGAAGTTCGTGCGCCCCGGTGACTTGCGTTCGGTACTCGGCGAGCCACCGTCGCGATGGCGTACCACTTCCGTCGTACGACGGAGTGGGCCGCAGCGACTCAGACCGGCGACGTAACGGCCGTCCCACTTCACGCGGAACTTGAAGTCCTTGTATGGGTCGAAACGCGTTACGTTGACGGTGAATTCAGACACGGCTGCTCCTCTCGTGGTCGGAGATCCTAGGAGCGACCGGACGCAGCCGCACCGGTTCTGCGCCAGACTGATCGGCATGCAGGCGCGAGCCGCGTTGTGCCCGGTGCAGATCGGGCGCGAGCGCGAGGTGGAAGATGTCGCGCAGGCCTGCGACGCTGTCGCGGATACCGGCTCCGGCGGGCTGCTGCTCATCTCCGGCGAAGCCGGCGTCGGTAAATCACGGCTGGCGAGTGAGGCGATACGTCTCGCGGCAGAGCGTTCGCTGGGCCGGCTGGTGGGCTACTGCGTACCGGAGGCGGGGGCGCCGTACGGGCCGTTCGCCACGGCCATTCGTCGCCGGATCCGCACCCTCGAGGCCGACCAGATCCGTCAGCTGTTCGACGGTCCCGCGACGCTGGCGGCTGCGCTGGTCTCGGAGGCCGCTGTCTCGGTCACCCTGCCGACCACGCCGCCGCGGCGCGATGACCTGTTCGCCTCTGTCTGGCAGCTGCTCTTCCGGCTGGCCCGTCCGACCGGTGCGCTGCTGCTCATCGAGGACCTGCACTGGGCCGAGGCGGACACCCTCAACCTGCTGACCTACCTGGCGCGCGAAGTCGCCGACCTGCCCGTGCTCGTCGTCGGCACGTACCGCCGCGACGAGCTGCATCGTCGTCATCCGCTCAGGGCGGTGCTCGCGCAGCTCGACCGGGAGCGTCGTTACACCGAGGTCGCGCTCGGCCCGCTGGAGCGCGAGGACACCCGCCGCATGTTGAGTGCGACGTTCGACGGCACCGATGTCGGCGACGAGTTCCTGGACGTCTTCATCGAGCGCACCGGTGGCAACCCGTTCTTCGTCGAAGAACTCGCGAAGGTGCTCGTCGAGCGAGGCGACATCTACGCCGAAGCCGGGGACTGGGTACGCCGGGACATCGACACGATCGAGATGCCGCTGACGGTTCGGGAGACGTTGCTTTCGCGCACGCGAGACCTCGACGGAACGACGAGGGACATCCTCGAGCTCGCTGCCGTCGCGGGAGAACGACTCGACCTCGAGGTGCTCGGCTCGGCCGCGGGTGTGGACCGCGACGTCGTGGACGAGGCGATCCGGGCCGGCCTGCAGGCTCAGCTGCTCCGCGAACGGCAGGAAGGTGCGCTGACGGCGTACGCCTTCCGACATGCGTTGACACGCGAGGCGTTGGGCGAGGAGCTCGTCGGCCCGGACAAGCAGCGGGCCCGCCGCCGGCTCGCCGAGGCGATTGTGGCCGTGCACGATGACGACCTGGACGCGTTCGCCGCTGAGCTCACCGACCACTTTGCCGCTGCCGGAGATGTCGACGCAGCGATCGAGTACGGCCTGCGCGCGGCACGGCGCGCGGCAAAGAGCGCTGCAATCGAGGAGGCTGCGCGGCAGTACGACCGCGTCCTTCAGCTCGTGCCGGAAGACGCGCAAGGCCGCCTCGACTTGCTGCTCGAAGGCGCCGACGCCGTGATCGGCGGACCCGAGCGCCGGCTCGGCGTGGCCTTCGCGACCGAGGCGCGTGCGCTTGCACGGACTCGGGGCGAGCCATTGCGGGAGGCGCGCGCCGTCCGTGCGCTGGAGTACGAGCGTTGGCTGGCCGGTGACGGCGCGGGTGCGATCGAGCTGTGCCAAGAAGGCCTTCAGCTCGTCCGCGGTATTGATGAGTACGACGAAGCAATGGCTATCCGCCATCTTTCCCGCCGCCTGCTGTTGCTCGACCGCGCCGACGAGGCGGCAGCACTCCTTCCTGACGGCATCGCGCTTGCCGAGCGCGCCGGCAACCTCTCCGCGCTTTCCGGGCTCCACGGCACTCGGCTGTTGCTCAGTGGCGGCGGGCCGGACTTTGACGAGGCGTTCGAGGCGGCCCTCGCAGCCGCCCGCGGCGCGGGCGATATCGACGCCGAAGCCAACGTCACGGTCAACGCCGGTTACATCCTGCTGTGGAACGGCGAGCTCCGGCGATCGGCAACTGCCTTCGAGCGGATTGAGGAGTTCACCGAGCACTACTCGGTCTTCTTGCACGACAACTATCCACGGGCCGGGCTGGTCTGGTTGCTTGCCCTCATTGGTGAGTACGACGCGGTCGACCGGCACGCGCTGCACCTGCGCCGCGCGAGCGACATCCCGACCAGACTCGTCTGGCTCACTGCGGCGTACGAGGTGGCCGAACGCCGCGGTGACCCGGGTCGCGCTGAAGTTGTCGACGAGTTGTTGGCCCTTGCGCTGCCCACCAACGAAAGCCAACGACTCGCGCCCGCGCTGGCCGCCAAGGCGCGGCACGTGCTCCTGACCGACGGCCTGGAGGCGGCCCGTCCGCTGTTCTGGGAGGTGTTCGAACGGACGACGGGCCTGACCCGCAGCGGGAGCCACTGGGGTTTCGCGCCTGACTTCGCCCAGGCGTTGGCCGTTGCGGGCAACGCGGACGAACTGTCGTCCTGGGTCGACGCGATCGGGCGTCTGGGCAAGGACGTCAATCCGCACAATGTCGCCTCCACGCAGTTGTCCCGCGGATTTCTGGCGTCGTTGCGCGGCGAGACGACGACCGCCCGCGAGCTGTTGACGGATGCCGCAGCACGTTATGCAGCGATGCCGTGCCCCGCTCGTGCGGCGGAGGCATGGCTCGGCCTCGCCGATCTCGAACTGCGCTCCGACCGCCTGGATGCAAGTTCCAGTGCTGCGGGCACCGCGTTGGCGATCGCGGAGCGCATCGGCGCACATGCGTTGACCGAACGAGCGAAGGAGTCGATCGGGCGCACGGAGACCGTTCCGGTGCTCGCCACTGTCCTTGTCACCGACATCGTCGGCTCCACCGCGCGCGCTTCCGAGCTCGGTGACCGAGGTTGGCGCGAGGTGCTCGAGCGCCATCACGCGCTTGTACGCCGAGAGCTGTCACGTTTCGACGGCCGCGAGATCGACACCGTGGGCGATGGTTTCCTGGCCGCGTTCGCCAGCCCCGCGCAAGCGATCCGGTGCGCGATCGCGGCCCGCGATGCGCTCGCGCAGATCGGTGTCCCGATCCGCGCCGGCGTACACACGGGTGAATGCCAGCAGTCCGGAGAGAAGCTCACGGGCATCGCGGTGCACATCGCCGCGCGTGTCGCGTCGACGGCGGAGACCGGTGCGGTGTTCGTGTCCGGGACAGTGCGGGATCTGCTCGCCGGCTCGGGCTTTCAGTTCGAGCCGGAAGGCGAGCACGAATTCAAAGGCGTGCCGGGTAGCTGGCGGCTGTTCTCCGTCAAGAACTAACGCCAGGCTGCTGCGTCAGCTGACCGCCGCTGCATCGACCGATGCCTCCGCGACGTTTACAGACGTCGGCAGCAGCTCTCGTGCTTTGTTCACCCACGCTGTTGCTTGCAAGCGGGTGAATGTCTCGATGGCGGCTTCGGCGTACGGCGCTGCCTCGGCCGCGCGCCCTTGGCCGGCAAGCCACTGCGCGTGCTCGAGCTGCGTCCGGGCCTGCCAATAGACGTAGCCGAGCTCGCCGAACATGTCTTCGGCGGCTGCGAACTCCGCGCCCACGACGGCGGTGTCGCCGAGGCCCGCCGCGATGCGCGCTCGCGCTCGGCAGGCCATCGCCTTGTAGTACGGCGGGACGAGGCCGGGCGGCAGGTCCGTGATCACGGAAGTGATCTCCGCGGCGCGGGTGTAATCACTGAGTGAGATCGCGGCGTCCACGGCCTCCGGCCACGCCAGGCGCATCGCCTCGTGCCGCACGCTCATGATGGTGCCGAGCTGATCGATGACGAACTGCGCATGCGTGAGCGCTTCGGCCGGCCGCCGGCTCGCGTTGGCGACGATGGCGAGCACCGCCTCGAGCGCGAGGCGGTCGTCGAACGACTCGCTCCACTCGAGCTCGTCGAGCACTGTGAGAGCGGCTCGAGCAGCGACCAGGTCGCCCCGCCAGCCATTGAGGATCGCGATCCGCAGCTGCAGGAGTTTCGGGTCACGGTTGGTTTCGACGAGCTCGGCGAACAGCTGCTCGACCTGGTCCCAGTCGCCGGTGAGGAGCCGGACATACATGAGGTTCGTCGCTGCGATGACCTCGACGTACTGCTCGCCGCGACGTCGAGAAATTGCCAGCGCCGCCTCCGCGAACTCGATCGCCTTGGGGGAGTTGTCCGCGACCATGTACAGGTCCGATCCGTTCACGAGCGCGCTGAGCTCCTGGTCGGTCAGCTCGTGCTGGCGCGCGAGCGATACCGCGGCATCGACGTGGATCAGGCCTTCTTCGAAGCGCCCGAGGTAGTTGAGGATCGTGCCGCGGTTGATCAGCGCGTGACACAGCACGTCGGGTAAAGCCAACGACTGCGCGAGAATCAGCGCTCGTTCCGAGTAGTCAGCTGCTTCCTGCGCGCGACCCTTGAACGTCAGGAAGGCGGCGAGCCAGGCAGTCGTGTGTGCGAGGTCGGCGGACGGTCCCCGCGCCTCCATGGCAGGAAGCACCTCGCTCAGGACGTCGACGGCGGCGGCCATCCGGTTCAGTCGCGCGAGCGAGCGTGCATGCCGCCACGCAAGGCGCGCGTTGTCGGTGTCGCGACCGGCTGCGGCGTAGTCGTCGCGCAACGATGCGAGGAGCCCGAGCGCGACCTCGTGTTCGCCGGACTGGAGTGCCATGTCCGCGGCGTGCTCGAGCAGGCGGAGTCGCTCCTCGGTGTCCCCGGCGAGATCCGCTGCGGTGCCGTAGATGTGCCGCGCGGTTACCGGCGCGCCGAGGGCAGCCGCTCGCTGACCGGCGCGTACGTACGCGGTCAGCGCCTGGGTCCGGATCTCGTCCGCATCCGGATCCGAGGCGCCCGACAGCAACGCGTCGCGGTAGTGCGCGGCGATCAGCTCTGCGACGTCTTCGCCGTCGTTGTCGTACGCCGAGCGCAGATGTGCGGCGACAGCGAGGTGGCGCGACTTGCGCTCCTTCTTCGAGAGCATGTCGTAGGCGACGGTGCGCAGCAGCGTCTGCGCGAAGCCGTACTGCCCGCGGTCGGGCGAGAGCTTGTCCGTGCGTACGGCGAGAAACTCCTTGCGCACCAAGCTCGCCAACCGCTCGTCCAGACCCTCCGACACCGTGCTGACGGCAGCGATGGCGGCCTTCGGGAAGTTGTCGCCGAGCACCGACAGCTCCTGCATCAGGCTGCGCTCCTCGGACGGCAACGCGTCGATACGCGCCGAGATGAGCGACGTCAGCGTCGTCGGCACGTCGAGGTTGTCGGCTTGCCCCACCATCGTGTAGACGCCTTCGCGCGGAACGACGACGTCACGGTCGATCAGGCTGCGGACCATCTCGACGGCGTAGAGCGGAATGCCCTCTGCGCGCTCGACGATGCGCATCTTCGTCGGTTCCGGCATGTGGGCGACGAGGTCGTCGAGCAGAGCGGCCATGTCTGCTCGCGACAACGGCTCCAGGTAGACAGCGGTGGCGTTGCGTCGTCCCGAGGCCCAGGTCGGTCGTCGCTCGGTGATCTCGGGACGCGCGAACGTCAGGATGAAAATCGGTCGGTCACTCGACCAGTCGAGCAGGTGCTCGACGAAGTCGAGCAGACCCACATCCGCCCAATGCAAGTCCTCGAATGCGAGTACGACGGGTTCTTCGTCTGCCAGCCGCTCGAAGAACAGCCGCCAGCCGGCGAACAGCTCCTCGCGGCCGAGCTCGCCACTGCCGAGACCGAGCAACAGACCGACGCGGGCGTACAGGAACTCCCGCTCCTCGGCGTCTGGGATCCACTTCTCCAGGCCTTCGGTGAGTTTGCCGCCGACGACGTCGTTGCTGTCCTCTTCTGCAATGCCAAGTCGTTGCCGCACCATCTCGGCAAGTGCGGAGTACGCCACGCCGTCGCCGTAGGACAGGCATCGCCCGTTGTGCCAGAGAACGACGTCGGCGAGCCCGTCAACGTACTTGTCGAACTCCCAGCGCAGCCGCGACTTCCCCACCCCAGCCGCACCGACGACGCTCACCAGACGCGCGCTGCCACGGTCGAAGCTCGCGTGGAACAGCTCCTTGACGAGCCGGAAGTCCGTGTCGCGGCCGATGAAGCGCGCTTCGAGACCGTCGACGCGCACCGATCCACCCACACCGGCGATGACCCGCTCGGCCCGCCACAGATGCAGCGGTTCCGCCTTGCCCTTGACCGTGTGCTCACCAACGTCCTCGTAGGAGATCGCGACCGAGCTCGACCGCCGCGTGGCGTCGTCGACGTAGACACCGCCGGGTTCGGCCACCGACTGCACCCGCGACGCGGTGTTGACCCGGTCACCCGCGACGAGACCTTCGCCCGGTGCGGTCCATGCGGCCACCGACCCGCTCACGACACCCGCACGCCCCTGCAGCGTCGGTACGCCGTGCTCGTTGCCGTACGCCGACACCGCGTCGACGATCTCCAGAGCAGCCCGGACGGAACGCTCGGCGTCGTCCTCGTGCGCCGCCGGCAGACCCCACACCGCCATGACCGCGTCACCGATGAACTTCTCCACGACGCCGCCGTACCGACTGATGATCGTGCGCGCGATGTCGAAGTAGCCGCTCAACAGCTCCCGCACGTCCTCGGCGTCGCGGCCTTCCGACAGCGTCGTGAAACCGACGAGGTCGACGAAGAGCACGGAGACCCGCCGGTTCTCGGCGGCCGGCGGCTCGGGCTGCGTCGGAATGTGTGGGTCGCTCAACGTGGTGACGGTCAGCGGCGTTGCGCACTGACCGCAGAACTTCTGGCCCGGTGCCGCTGTCGCGCCGCAGGAGGGGCAGGTGATAGCGAGCGGCGTCGCGCACTGCCCACAGAACCGGCTCGTGTCCGGGTTCTCGCTTCCGCAGGCCGGACACGCAACGCTCATGGACACGACCTCGATCTCCTCGCGTCGCCGGCGGGAACTGCGTCCCCGTCTGCGGCGGTTTCGGCGGGCATTGACTGAGTCTGGGTTGATTGCGCCCGTCTGGGCAGAGCCCGACCGGGCCGTTGGCATAGTCCGGATTAGTCAGTACGCCGCCGACCCGCGGAACCCGGCGGCTGCGTCGGTCGTGGGACATGCTGGCAGGCTTTGCCCGACCAGCGGCACCGAGGAAGGTGAGATGACGACCAAGAAGCAGGCCCGAGTGCGCACGCAGGACGCCCGCCGTCGGGCGGCCGAGATGCGCCGACAGGAGCAGGCCAAAGAACGCCGGCGTCGCCTCATCATCGTCGCTGTCGTAGCCGTCCTCATCGCGGCCGCTGGCGCCGGCATCGGACTGGTCGCCGCCACCCACCACAGCAAGGCCAGCACGATCGCCGGGGTGCAGACGTTCACCGTCGCTTCACGCAAGCACGTCCAGGGCACCGTTCACTACGCGCAGGATCCGCCCGTGGGCGGCGACCACAACTCGACTTGGCTGAACTGCGGGATCTATGCCACCCCAGTACCGAACGAGAACGCAGTCCATGACCTTGAGCACGGCGCAGTGTGGATCACCTACCAGCCGAACCTGTCGCCGAGCGACGTGAGCAAGCTGCAGAGCCTGGTGAAGAGCAAGTCGAAGGGCTACCTCGACCTCTCGCCGTACCCGAACCTCCCCTCGCCCGTTGTCGCCAGCGCCTGGGGCGTCCAGCTGAAACTGAACAGCGCGAGTGACTCGCGGTTGTCGAAGTTCATCGACAAGTACCAGCTCGGGCCAACCGCCCCCGAGCGGGGCGCGTCGTGCACGGGCGGGACGGGCAACCCCACCGGATGACCGCGCGGTGATCGTCGCGTGATCGCCGGGGTGCCGCTGCCCGCGCACGGCGTCGGCGCTGCTACCGAACTTCCGCTTCCGTTCACCGACGCGCTCATCGGCGCGGCCGTCGCACTTGTTGCGTCCTTCGTCGCTCTGCTGGTGCTGTGGCGCACGCCGCGGCTCGGCCGACCCGCCGCGGGCTTCGCTCTACCGCGCTCGGTGCAGGCCGTCGCTGACAGCAACATCACTCGCGCGGTGCTGCGCGGTCTCGGTTTGTTGTTCGCTGCTTACGTGACCATGTCCGCCCTGGCGGGCAAGAACGTGGACGAGAACCCGACGCCATACGTCGTGTTCGTCATCTTCTGGATCGGGCTCGTCGCGGGCTCGCTCGCGTTCGGGCCGGTCTGGCGGTTGCTCAATCCGCTCCGGACCATGACGACCCTCATTGGTTGGGTTCGCGCGGGCGGCGCTGAGCCGGCGTACCGGCCGATCCCTCGTTGGCTCGGCTACTGGCCGGCGGCCGTCGGCCTCGTTGTGTTCACCTGGCTCGAGCTCGTCTATCCACGCAACATCGAAAACCCGCTCGGTCCGCTGATCACGTTCTTTGCCTGTTACGCCGTTGTGCATCTGGTTGCGGGCTTCCTGTTCGGGCCGGACTGGTTCACCCGTGGTGACGCGTTCGAGGCCTACTCGTCGCTCGTCGCGCGGCTCTCACCGTTCGGTCGTCGCAGCACCGACCGCCGGCTCGTCATCCGCAATCCGCTCGACGGCCTGGCCATGACTCGCGGCGCACCCGGCCTCGTCGCTGTCGTCACCGTCCTCTTCGGTTCGACGATGTACGACGCTCTCTCGGGCACATCGTGGTGGGAGAACCACGGCCCGGTCTCGTCGTCGGTCGGCGATGTCGTGTTGCGCACCCTGGTCGAGCTCGGCGTGATCCTCGCGGTTGCCGGGTCCTACGTGCTTGCCACGCGGCTGAGCGCGCCTCAGCCTGAGGCGCGCGCATCGATGCCGCAGACCTACGCGCACACGATGGTGCCGATCCTGGTCGGTTATGCGATTGCGCACTACTTTTCGTTGGCAGTCTTCGACGGGCAGTTGGGCCTCATCTTGCTGTCTGATCCGCTCCAGACCGGTGCGAACCTGTTCGGCCTCACCGGCCATGCCGTGAACGTCTTCATCAGCGCGAGCGGGATCGCGGCGGTCGAGATCGGCGCGATCATCGTGGGCCACATCCTCGGCGTTGTTGCCGCACACGACCGGGCAACAGCCGTGCTGCCGCGGCAGCGGCTCGTCCGTGGCCAGCTGCCGCTGCTGGGGTTGATGGTGTGCTACACGGTGGTCGGCATCTATCTGTTCTTCGTCCGCTGACAGCTCACGAATCAGGTCTGGCCCAGCCGACGATTCGCGCCGGGTTACCCGCAACAACTGCATAGTCCGGAACGTCGAAGTCCACCACCGCACCCGCGGCGACGATGACCCCGTTGCCGAGACGAGCAGGCGCCAAGATCGTCGCGCGTACGCCGATCCAGCAGACGTCTCCGATCGAGATCGAGATCGTTGGGGTGCCAGTGGGCGCCTGTGGCATCAGCGGGTCAACGGGTGGCACGGCAGCGAAGTCGTCGGCGATGTAGGTCTCGTAGCTGATCAGCGTGTAGCTGCCCACGACGATGCGCGAGTTGGCGATGAACTTGCCGCCGAAGAGCATCGTGTAGTCACCGATCTCGACCTCGGCGTCCGGCCCGAGCTCGAAGGAGGCGTCCTCGTAGAGACTGGAGTTCTCCCCGACCTTCAGCCCGCGTTCCCGCTGGCTTCGGTAGTGGTTGAACGAGTACGACGTGTGGACGTAGGAGCCGGCGCCAACGACCACGTTGTCCGGAATTGTTGACGGGAACCAGTCGTGGTCGAGCTTCACCGCAGCGCCTGTGGCAGTTCCTCGGCAGGCAGGACGCGGGCCGGATTCCCCGCCACCACGGCGTCTGGTGGCACGTCGGCTGTCACGACCGCACCGCCGTACACGAACGCGCGATCGCCGATCGTCACACCTTTGAGGACCACGGCGTTGATGCCGATTCGCGCGTCATCGCCGATCACGACGCCTGCCGTCGCGAACGGATCCCGCTCGCCTTCGGGCGGAGCCGGCGCGCACAAGGTGGCATCGCGGCGGCGGAGAACCGGGTCGCGGGGATGGAAGTCGCCATCCGAGATGATCGCGTTATAGGAGATGCGGACTCGCCGGCCGATGACGATGCGCTCCGCGCACATGAACTGGGCACCCGTGAGCACCGAGTCGTCGCCGATCTCCAGGTAGCCGGTGGGAAGAACGCCGAAGCCACCCCCCCATCCGCCGAGGTAGATCCGGACTCGATCCCCGATCACCATGCCCGGATCACGATCACTCGCGAACTGATGGAACAGCTGGCTGCTCTCCAGAAAGCAGTCCTTACCTAAGCGGACGTTGGCCGGCAACGAGCCGTAGTCCCACGTCCCGCTTACATCACGAACGGCATCGGCCGGGTCGTCGGCGTGCGTCACGAGCCACCTCCTTGCCGTGGTGACGGGCGCGCCCAACCAACGATCCGCATCGGGTTACCGGCGACGATGGAGTACGCCGGAACCTCGTTGTCGACAACCGTCGCGGCGCCGACGATCGCGCCGTCGGCGATGCGCGCACCAGGTAGCAGCACGGCGCCGGCGCCGATCCACACGTTGTCGCCGATTGACACGGCAGTGGCAACCTCGGTGGTGACGTCGAGGTCAGGCAAATCGAGCAAGGGCACAGCGGCAAAGTCGTCGGCGACCGTGACCGGCTTCGACAAGAAACTGTGGTTGCCGATCTCGACGCGTCGGTTGGTGCAGAAGGTCACGCCAACGATGGTGCAGTAGTCACCGATGTGCACTTCACCGCTCGGCCCGAGCCCGAAGAACGTGGTCTCATAAACGCCGGTGTGGGCCCCGATGCTCACGCCGAGCGTTCTGCGACTCCGGTAGTGGATGAAGCCGTACGAGCTCCAGACCCAGCTCCCCTCCCCGACGGTCACGTTCGACGGAAGGGGAGCCGGGAACCAGTCATGTTCGAGCACCGTCGTCACGGGCCCAACCTCGCGTCGGCCAAGCGAGCCGGGTTGCCCGCGAATGTGCAGCCATCGGGAACATCGGTAGTGACCACCGCACCTGCGGCAACCCGCGCGCCCCGACCGATGCGGACGCCTTTGAGGATGATCGCCCCGATGCCGATCCATGCGTCGTCCTCGATGACCACTGGGCGGGCGACGAGGGGAGGACGCTTGCTCAGGTCGCCGTCCGGCGCGGCTGCCATTGAGTCGATGATGCGGAGATCGGGATCGTGCGGGTGGAAGTCACAGTCAGCGATGGTTGCGTTGTAGGAAATGATGACGCGCTTCCCGATGTGGATCCGCTCGGCACACATCAGCACCGCACCGACGAGCGTCGAGCGCTCCCCGATCTCGACCACGCCCGTCGGTTCGACGCTGATGCCGGACCACATGAAGATCTGTACGCCGTCGCCGATGACGAGCCCAGGATCCCGTTCGCTGCGGAACCGTTCCAGGCTTTGCTTTCGTTCAATGAAGCAGTCCTTGCCGACCCTGATGTTCGGCGGGAGGGTCGTGTAGTTCCAGCGTCCCGTCAGCTCGTCAACGTTCACGTTGCTCCCACGTCCTGCAGTAACCGCCCGGCCACGATGCTTGCCTGGAAGAACTCTTCCGCGATGTCCCTGGCCGCCGAGCAGTGTCGCGCATAGTCGGAATTGATCGTGTCGACCGCGGCGGCCGCCTCGTCGAGGTCATTGACCGCGAAAAGTCCCTCGCCTGTTGGCAGAATGTTGCCGAAGGCGGTGTCTTGCGCCACGACAGGTTTCCCCGACGCCAGGTAGCACGCATCACGTTCACTGAACCAGCCACTGCGCAGGCGGACGTTCTGGTCCTTGGCGACCGTGAATTCGGCGCGGGAGCCGCGGATGAACTCCGGGTAAGCGCCGAAGACATCGCGTGACATCTCCAGCGGTGAGGTGACCTGCCAACCCTTCGCCTTCAGGGCGGCGACGTCGTCGTGACTTGCATTCACTCCGAGCAGGAAGGTCTGTCCGGTGCGGGCAGGAAGGTCGATGAACTTCTGCCATTCGTGGTGCTTGCTCCAGTGGTACGTCTCACCGCCGTACTCGACGTCCTTGCCGGCCTGCCGGTAGTTCCCGATCGTCGTGAAGTGGCCTGCATCGGGTGTCCAGGCCGTCTGCCAATGCTCGAGATCAACCGGTTGGCGGGTCTTGACGTACGTGACGCCGTTCAAGGGAACTCCGCAGTCGGGTGCGCCGTAGTTCTCTCCGTACGTCGCGATGACATGGTGCTCGGAGAAGTGCAGCGGCGGAAAGGGATCACCGGTGGCCCACATGAGTTCGTGAGTGACGGGGTCGGTCTCGACGTAGACGCGGAGACGGCTTTGCAGCTGCGGCTCCCGCAGTCGTGTACCGACGACGTTGAGCAGGACGTCGCAGCTGCGGTACAGCTCGTCGATTTCCTCGTCCTTGCGCCCCCACGCCAAGTCATCGGGGCTGAAGCGCAGGGCCCATCGGTCGCCGAGCCCGATGCGTTCGACGCAGCTGCGCACGTGCGTAACGGCAGCGGCCCACATGTCAGAAACGGATTGACCCTCGCGCTGGTATGGCCAGAGAACGTCGTCCTCGACGTACCAAACGTCGTGCCCGAGTCGGGCCAATCCGCACAGCCAGTTGAGGAACAGCCAGGCCTGCCCGGCAAATGGATATGCGCCCATCATCCCGAGCACCACGATCCGCAGTCGGTCGCGTTGTGTCACAGCCCGACCTCCGCGAGGAAACCCGCCAGGACGATGTCGGCAGCGAGGTGGTCGGCGGCAACTTCCCGCGCCCACGTGCCGTGTCTTCCCTCGTCACCTTCGATCTCGGCAACTGCCAGCGCTGCCTCATCGACGTCATTCACCGCGAACAGACCATGACCGGTGGGTAGGTGCTCGCCGAAGCCGGTGTCTTGTTGTACGACGGGACGGCCGGACGCGAGGTAGGCCGCACTCCTGTCGCTGAACCAGCCGCTTCGGGTGGCCACATACCCCTGCTTACAGACGCTGAACTCGGCGGCGGAGCCGCTGACGTAGGAACGGAACTCGTCAAACGACCTGGTCACGTCATAGGCGTCCCGCACCAGCCAACCGTGCGCCGTCAGCGTTTCCCGCGGGACGTGCTGCCCGGCCACAGCGATCTCGACGGCCCGGCTGCAACGTCGTGGCAGGTCGATGAATTTTTCGAACTCGACGTCCTTGTGGCCGTAGACCACCCCGTCGTACTCCAAGGGGTCATAGGACCGCCAGTTCATAACGGTGGTGATCGCTGCGTCACGCGGGGTGGGCACGACGGGGAACAGCTCGAGCACAACCGGATGGAACAGCGGTCGCCACACCTTCCCGGCGTCCGGAGTAGACGTGCTCGGCGTACCGATGTTGCGGCCGGTCGAGAAGTAGCAGTCGAATGGAGGTAACTCGAGCGAGGACCCCTGACGTTGCACCATCTTCATCTGGGTGAACCCGGGTTCCCCGTCGATAAGCACCCTGCACGCTGCCCGCTCTGCGCGCTCGCTCCATGACCCGTGAACACCCATGTCTATGTAGAGATCAGCGCTGTCGAGGACTCCCTGGATCTGTGCCGACGTCATGCCGTAGTGCTGACCGAGATAGTCGACGAAGCACCACTTGCCGGTCAGCCCGTAACGATCCAGCAGCGCAGCAGTGGCGGCTATGCCGTACGACGGATCGTCGGTCATAGCGCGACGGACAGGATCAAAGCAAGCGTCCGGCCAACTGGCGCGCTCGACGAAGAAAACGTCGTGGCCGAGTCGGTGAAATCCCACGAGGTACTGCAGGACCCACGACATCATCCCGCCGAGCGGATACCGAATCATGTACGAGCCAACGACGATGCGGGCCAACGGTCAACGCCCTGGTGCCAGGCTCGACGCAGTGACCGCTGCGAGGAACTCTTCCCGCACTTGCGCGACCTGCCCGACCGCGCGCCGAGCGGTGGCTTCCACTAGCTCACGCCCCTCCGGACCCAGAGCGATGTCTAAGGCGTGTGCGAGCGCCGCAGGGTCGAGGTCGGCGACGTCGAACGAGAGCGGCCAGCCGATGTGTCGCATCTGAGCCAGCACTTTCGAGCCACCCGGAACCGAGTCCACCACCACGGGAGGTACGCCTCGGCGCAAGGCCAACGCGGCTCCGTGCAGCCGAGTCGTCAAGATCGCGTCCATTCTCGCGATTAGCGACTCGACTTGCGCCGCAGATCGCAAGCCGGCCGCATTCACGTCCAACCGAGTGTCGATCGGCACTGCTGCCGCCCCCCGCTCGGTGATGAGATCGGCGAAAACAGCCTCGACGTGGTCATGTCGGTTTGACGGGTACTCAGCCTGAGATCCGACGAGTACGACACCCACCACGGGTGCCTCGTAACGCGGTGCCGCGAACGTGATGTCTGCGTTCACCCGTTGGTGCCCGTCGCGCTCCACGACATGATCGAAGGGCCACCACTCTTCTGCCGACTGCAGCAAAGTCACGTCGAGCGCGAACTTGCGCGCGTGCTGAAAGCGGTCGAGGAAAGCATTGATCGGCGGCCCGTTGCCGATCGGTCCGCAGACGAAGACCACGGTCCCGAACGCCTCCGGTTTGACGTCGCCGGTCGGGACCTGGCCGGGCCGATCGGGCCGGTGTGCAGCGACGACCGGCTCGAGACCGACCTCACGCAACCAGCCAGCTGCGACATCGCTCGCGATCACGTCACCCGCGGTGGATCCCATCGAGTCGAAGCTGAACCAGCCGATGACGAGCACCCGGCTCGCGTTGTCGTCGCCCGTGAGGCTCAACGCGTGCCCTTGCCCTCGGGACGCCGAGTCTTGATCGGCCGCTGACGTGCTGCGGTCGAGCGTTTCGTTGCCGTGGTGCCATTGGCGGTCGCCGGGCGCGGCTGCCGAGGCTTCGGCTTCGGCTTCGGTGCCTGGCTGTAGTACAGGCTGGCGTACACCTTCTTCTTCATCAGCAAGGATCGATGGCTCCCGCGTTCGACGATTCGTCCGTCCTGGAGCACGAGGATCTGGTCGGCGTTACGAATCGTCGACAACCGATGAGCGATGACGAACGTCAGCCGGTCATGCATCAGCGCGTTGAGCGCTTCGAGAAGCCGGGCTTCCGTGTGCACATCCAAGGCCGAGGTCGGCTCGTCCAAGATGAGGATCGGAGCGTCCTTGAGGAAAGCGCGCGCGATGGAGATGCGCTGCTTCTCTCCTCCCGACAGAGTGGTTCCCCGCTCTCCCACGACGGTGTCGTAACCATCGGGCAAGGCCTGAATGAAGCTGTCGGCCCTCGCCGCGATCGCGGCAGCCACGATGTCGTCGCGCCTGGCATCCGGCCTGCCGTAGGCGATGTTCTCGGCGATCGACAGCGGAAAGATGAACGGATCCTGAAGCACGATGGACACCTGCTCGCGCAGTGACTGCAGCTTGATGGTCCGTAGGTCGACGCCGTCCACGGTGATGCGCCCTGCCTGTGGGTCGGCCAGCCGCGCAAGGAGGTTGACCAGCGTGGTCTTCCCGGCGCCGGTCGATCCGATCAGCGCGACCGTCTGACCAGGGCTCGCTTGCAGGGAGATGTCACGCAAGACAGGCCGGGCGGGGTCGTATCCGAACTGCACGCTGTCGAAGACGACCTCCCCTTTCAGCTCCACGTCGACCGCGTCGGGTGCGTCGTTGACATCAGGGGTCGATTCGAGGATTTCGGTGACCCGATCTGCGTTCGCCGCCGCCTGTTGGTAGTTGGACGCCATGTAGGTGATCGTGTTGAGCGGGACGTAGAGGGAGTTGAGGTACGCAAGGAAGATCACGATCGTGCCGACAGTCATCTTGCCTTCGAGCACCGCTCGGCCCCCGAGGTACATGATCCCGGCGGTGCCGAGCGCGGTGGCCGCTCCCACGCACAGCTTGAACCACATGTCGACGGTGGCCGCTCGGACCTGCGCATCGACGGCCTGGTCGGCCACGTGTCGAAACCGTGCGTGCTCACGATGTTCGCGGGTGAATGCCTGGACAACGGGGATAGCCGTGAGCGTCTGCTCGACGACCGACATCATTTGACCTTCGAGGTCTCGGCTTGCCCGGTGCCGGATCCGCATGGGGTTGGCGAACATGCGCATGACGATGCCCAGGAACGGTGCAACGCCCAATGCGAGCAACGTCATCGCCGGGTTGAGCTGCCACATGATGACGGCCATGAGGATCAACGTCGCCGCGGCTTGAAGGAATGGCACGAAGACACCCGTCACGACGACCTGGACACACGCCGGGTCACCGGTGACCCGCGCCACGGTGTCGCCGACCTTCAACCGGCTGTGGAACAGCAGGGAGAGCTTCTGGAGGTGGAGGAACAGGTCCGCACCGAGATCGAACGTCATTCGTTGGCCGAGCCGTACGGAAGTCCGCGCCATGAGCATGTTCATGACGGCGGCGAGGACGTAGATGAGCACGGTCGCGACGCACAACCAGAACAGCAGCCGCTCGACGCCCGAAGGGCCCGGCAAGGAGTCCAGGAATCCGCGGAGGCTCGACGGGATCTTCCGCTGTCCGAGGACCTGGTCGATCAGGATCTTGGTGGGCCACGGTTTCAGCAGTTCGAATGCCACGCCAAGAGACATCGTGATGATCACCGACGTCAGGCTGCGCCAGTGGGGCTTCGCGTACTTCATCAATCGCAACGGCGACCGTGACGCCCGTCGCCGTTGACCTCGTGTGCCTTGTGTCATAGCTCCTCGAAAGAGCACAGTCTGATGCGCTGCGCTTCGAGGGCCGCACGGACCCGGTGGTCGCACAAGGTTGCGACTTCTTGCGCTCGCTCTGTCCGGTACATCGTGTCGATCTCGACGTCGAACCCCGGGTGACAACCGAGTTCGGTGATGCCGACGGGGAGGGCACCGATGATGCCGAGCAGAGAGTCGACGGAGATCGCATCTCGGAGTGGAGATCCCTCGGGGGTCTGCCCGTAGAAGCCACCGCAGTACGTGACTCGTGGATCACTGTCACGGACGGTCGACCCGAGTTGCTCGGCAGCTGCTGTGACCGCACGGCCCACCGACTGCCGTCGATGAACGTGCTGATGCGAGTCGATGTGCGCCGGCCGCCGACCGGTCAGCTCGGCGAAGGCATCGACTTGCCGGCCGACTTCCGCAGCTACCGCCGTCTCGTCGTCGAGGTCCACAACCTCGTAGACCGGCGACCACTCGCCGCGTTTGAAGCGCCATTCACCGAGGTCGATGTGCAAGCCCAGCGGAAGGCCGGCCCGCTCCGCGGCCTGACTTGCATCGCTTGCCGCGTCCCACCGCACCATGAGGCTCGCACTTGTCACGACGCCGCGTTCGTGCGCTGCCAAGATCCCGCGATTGATCCCGTCGCATTGCCCGAAATCGTCTGCGTTCACGATCAGCACGCGTTCCCCAGGACGCAATGGCGTCACGGTTGCTCGAGCAGCAGCCGCGTGGGCTCGACTGCGCTTGAGCGAACGGCACGGTGGACGCGGCGGCCCGTCCGCCACCCTCCCCACGCAACGTCGGCTATCGCCGTCGCCGCCACCGGCGCGATCAGTAGTGGCTCGGCGGCGAGGCAAAGCACAGCAGTTGCGCCGTACAAAGCAGCGAAGGGCCAGCGCAGCCGTCGCCGCACCCGAGCTTGGATCCAGCCGACAGGATGCGCGCTGGTCACGAGGTCGCCGCGCACGAGCGGCGAGCCCATGATGCGCGCGTCGTAGTTCTCCCAACCGCTCGCAGGCAGCACCCGCATGCCGACGTTGCGGAGTACGCCGACCAGTGATGCTGCGATCTCCGCTCGACCCGCAGTGGCGGGGATCAGCAGGACCCCACCACGCAGCCGCCGCACCGGACCAGGGACAGTTGCCTCCTTGGGCAGGTCGCGCCGTGCGAGTTCTCGACTGCCCATCCGCCCGGAAGTACGAACAAGCGGTTGCAGGATGTGCATCACGGCAACGCCGAGCCGGAAGCGCCACTCCCGCATGCCGGAGTGGCGAAGCGGTCGCGTCCGCAGGACGTCGAAACAAAAGAGCGCGCTCACTCCGATTGCCGCAGCGAGTGCGGGCAAGGCGAGCCAGGGTGAGAGCAGGCCAGCGGGCGCGGTCAGGAGTGCTAAGACAGCAATAGGCACGCCCACCTGATGGACAATGTCGACGGCATACCCACCCGAGCGATACACCGACTGGTACGCCGCTGCGCCGTACAGCCCTCGATAAATCCGTTGGCGGCGAACAGGTGCGGGAAACGAGTCATAGATCCGTCCGCGCCATCGGGCCGATCCTGTCCTCGTGAAGCGGTCCGGATGACGGGCCTCGACCAGCGCCTCGCTCCGTCCGTAGCCGCGCTGCTGGCGAAGATAGGGCCGCAAGCCGGCGCGTCGGTGATGCCAGACGAGAGCTGCGGGATGGAAGCCGATCTCCCAGCCCTTGTCGAGAACACGCCAGCAGAGGTCGACGTCGTCGCCCGCTGACATGTACACGGGATCAAAACCGCCCACGTCAGTGAGCACTTCATGAAGGAAGGCCATGTTGCAGCCGGGGACGTGCTCGGCGCGGTCATCGGTGACGAGAACATGCAGCGGGCCGCCGGGTGCGTGTGCCACTTGGTGAGCGCCCGGCGGGTCAGAGGGCGGTGGAACGTTGGGGCCACCGGCGCCGCCAACCGTCGGTGAGTCAAAGCCGAGGGAGAGGTAGTACGGCCATTCGGGGCTCGGGTAGGCATCACTGTCGAGATAGGCGACCACCTTCCCGCGCGCAGCCTCGAGTCCGGCGTTGCGAGCGACCGAGAGACCTGCGTGGTCGATCTGCACGAGCCGCACCCGCGGGTATCCCGCTGCGATCTGCGCAGTTGCGTCCGTGGAGCCGTCGTCTACGACGATGATGTCGAGGTCCGGGTAGTCCAGCGCACAGACGTGACGCAGGCACTCGTGCAATGTCGCTTCGGCGTTGTACGCACAGATCACAACGCTGAGCTGGATCCAGTCCTGGCCCAGGGCACGGACGTCACACCCGTTCCAGCGTTTGACGACCTCCAGCGACGGTCGTGGGGAACGGTCGGCGCGGGTGAGGCCGAAGTGCCAGCCATCCACGGCTGCGTCGCCGACCCACCATTCGTCGGTCCACGAGAAAACGCAGGACCCTGCAACGCCGCGCTCTGTTGCCGTCTCCAACTGCCAGTCGAGGACTTCGGCCTGCCGCTGCTCACCGGCAGGTGTCCCACCGCGAGCATCGAGCCCGAGTTCACCGAGAACGAGCGGACGGTCCCCGGCAAGGTGGTGGAGACGAGTGAGGTAGCGACGGAAGTCTGTCCGTCGTTCGAGGAACACGTTGAAGGTCAAGAAGTCGAGCTCTTCCAATGGGAGGTACTCAGCTGTCGGATAGTTGGCATAGGTCACCAACAAATCGGGATCCTCGTTGCGGACCACATCAGTGAGCTCAGCGATGGTGCGCGCAACTGTCTGAGTGCCGAGCCAACGCAGGACATCCGCGGGTACCTCGTTACCGAGGGTCAGCGCGAGCACCTGTTCATTGCCGGCAAGGCGGCGCGCCGCTTCCCGGACGGTTCGCTGCGCTTCGGCCGCGATCCGTCGACGCTCCCGCGACGACGTACCGACCAGGTAGCGCCAATCGGGAAAGAAGACACCGGCGAGCACCCGCAGATCCCAGTCGGCCGCAACGTCCAGCACGTCGTCGGGAGGCGTTGTGTACGTCCGCAGCACGGTGAAGCCGGCTTCGCTCATGGCTTCGAGGTCATGCTTGACGGTGTCTCGCTCGGGGAAGCGAGCGCCGTCCGATGCACGCGGTTGGAACGTGCCGTAGGTGACGCCATTGAAAGCGAATCTGCGCTCTCCGAGGCGAAAGAACTTTCCGTCCGTCTGCACGCGCGGACTCATCGGCGCGCGCTCCGCAGCTGTGGTTGTCGCTGGCGCTGAAGCTGTGCGCAGGCTCTTTCTCGTGCGCACTCGGCCGGGCTGGGTAGCCAACGATGCACTTGCGTCCTCTGCTTACGTGTCGGTGTCGCAACCAGATAGCGCGGTCTGTCGACCTCTCATTTCGCCATCTGCCCGCAAGTCTCCCGCCTTCCGCGACGCGAAACACACCTTGCGGTTAGCCGCCCGGCTGACGCCCACCAGTGTCATGCGCCCAGAGCGACGTCCGGTTAGCAGAGCGTGAGATACGGCGCCACAAGGGCTACTCCTGTCACTGCTGGCCTCACCGGGCGACAGCACTGGCCTCCCGCTGGGCCGCGTCAGGCATGATCGGTGGCCCGATGCCCGCGCCAAATCCGGAGTGAATGTGCCAGTTATTTCGGTGTTGCGGACGCCTGACGAGAGGTTCGCGGGGCTAGCTGAGTTTCCCTTTGCGCCGAGGTACTGCGACGTCGGCGATGGTCTGCGCGTGCACTACCTCGACGAGGGCGCGCCGGATGCGCCGGTGGTCGTGCTCATGCACGGCGAACCGTCGTGGTGTTTTCTCTGGCGTCACGTCATGCCGCCCCTGCTCGACGCCGGTCTGCGCGTGATCGCACCTGACCTGGTTGGCTTCGGTCGGTCGGACAAGCCCGCCGAGGTTCAACACCACACCTATTCCGCACATGTCGAATGGATACGCGCAGCGCTGTTCGACGCGCTCGACCTTCGCGACCTGACACTCGTCGGGCATGACTGGGGCGGGTTGATCGGGTTGCGGCTGGTCGCCGAGCATCCGGACCGCTTCGCGCGGGTCGTCGCGACGAACACCGGGCTGCCCGACGGCCACCACCAGTTGCCGGAGACCTGGTGGCGCTTCCGCGACTTCGTCGCCGGCACACCCGAGCTACCGGTCGGCTTCCTGGTGCAGAGCGGGTGTCGCAGCGAGCTCGCTCCCGAGGTGCTTGCTGCCTACGACGCACCGTTCCCGTCAGCGGACTACCAAGCAGGTCCGCACGCCATGCCCGACCTGATCCCGCAGAGCCCGGACAACCCCGAGACGCCCGCACAAGACCGCGCCTGGGCGTCGCTGTCGCGGTTCGAGCGCCCGTTCCTCACGGCGTACAGCGACAGCGACCCGATCACCGCAGGGGTCGACGCGTTGATGCGGGCGCGGATCCCCGGCGCCGCGGCACACGAACCGGTGATCATCGAAGGTGGCGGCCACTTCCTCCAAGAGGATGCGGGCGAACAACTCGGCACGGTGATCGCTGAGTTCGTACGCCGTACGGCTTGATGCGTTCGGCACACTGAACGTGTGCCAGAACTACCGGAGGTCGAGGCGCTCGCTGGGTTTCTGCGCGCGCATGTCGTGGGCCGGACCGTCGCCCGGATCGACGTAGCCGCCGTCAACGTGCTGAAGACCTACGACCCGCCACCGACTGCGTTGCAAGGGCTCGAGGTCGAGGGCGTCGGCCGCCACGGAAAGTTCCTCGATCTCGAGGCGGGCGGCCTGCATCTCATCACCCATCTGGCTCGCGCCGGCTGGTTGCGATGGAGCGAGTCGCTCTCGCCGGTGCCGCCGAAGCCCGGGAAGGGTCCGATCGCGCTGCGCGTACATCTCGACAACGGGGCCGGCTTCGACTTGACCGAAGCGGGAACGCAGAAGCGACTTGCGGTCTACGTCGTACGAGACCCCGCTGAAGTTCCCGGCATAGCCCGGCTTGGCGTAGATCCGCTGTCGGCAGACCTGACCGCCGAGGCGCTCAGCGCTCTGCTCGGCGGCAACCGCGCTCAGCTGAAGAAAGTCCTGACCGACCAGACGGTTTTCGCGGGGATCGGGAACGCCTACTCCGACGAGATCCTGCACGCCGCTCGACTGTCACCGTTCAAGCCGGCGGCCAACCTGTCGGCCGATGAGCTCGACCGACTGCACGCGGCCATCCGCGACATCCTCGGCGCCGCCGCCGAGCGATCAGCCGGGCACGCCGCTGCAGAACTGAAGGACGAGAAACGCACCGGCATGCGCGTGCACGGCCGGACCGGGCAACCGTGTCCGGTCTGCGGTGACACGGTGCGAGAGGTGTCGTTCGCCGACTCGTCGTTGCAGTACTGCCCGACCTGCCAGACCGGCGGCAAGCCGCTCGCCGACCGGCGGCTGTCCCGACTGCTGAAATAGTTAGCAGTTGGCTAGCCGGGTAGCGCGGGCGTAGGGTCGTAGGCGCACCCGCGGGAGCTCGGAGCCACCGGGCTGAGAGGGCGACTAGCGTCGCCGACCGCACGAACCTGACCGGGTAATTCCGGCGTAGGGAGTCGTGCCATGACAACCCTTCTCGAACGGCCCAGCGGCGCGCCGGCGGCGGAAGCGCCGTACACCCTCGCCGAACCGCCGCCACGCGTCCTCGGCTTCTGGGACCAGGTCGGCCTGTGGGCCAACCTCGGCGTCAGCCTCCTCGGCCCGGTCGGCGCGATCTTTGTCCTTGTCCCGCAGGGCTTTTCCCGGCTGGCGTTGACCGCGGCCATCCTGGCGGTCGTCGTCGGGACGGTCGTGGGTACGGCGCTGGTTGCGCTCGCCACCGTGCCCGGCGCCCAGACGGGGGCGCCGTCGATGGTGCTGTTGCGTGGCCTGTTCGGCGCGCGACTGTCGTACCTGCCGACCGTGCTCAACGTGGTTCAGCTGATCGGCTGGAGCGTGTTCGAGATCGTCACGATCACAGCGGCCGCGCAGCAGTTGCTGCCGTGGCACTCCGTGCGGTGGCCGTACGTCGTGGCCGCCGGCGTCCTGACCATCCTGATGACGCTGCGCCCGCTCGGAGCGGTACGCGTGTTGCGCCGGTATGCCCTCGTCGCCGTAACCGCGGCCACTATCTACCTGTACGTCGAGCTGCTGCGCCGTCCGCTGGGCTCGCTGTCGCACGGTTCGTGGTCGGGCTTCTGGCTCGCGTGTGACGTTGTCATCGCTGCCGCCGTGTCGTTCGTTCCCTTGGCGAGTGACTACTCGCGGCACTCCCGGTCGGTGCCGAAGGCATTCGCGGCGTCGTTCCTGGGTTACACGGTGACGCAGATCGCGTACTACACACTCGGTCTGCTCGCGCTTGCGACGGTGGTGCGGTCGGATGCCGTCGACCTGCAGCACGACATGTTCGCGGCGTTCATCGCCGTACCCGTGGGCTGGCTCGCCTTCGCGGTCTTGACGTTGCGCGAGCTGGACCAGTCTTTCGCCGACACGTACTCGACGGTGATCTCCGTGCAGAACGTCTTCCCGCGTTTCGACCGCCGCGTCCTCGCTGTCTTCGTCGGCGCGGTGGCCACGGTGCTGGCGCTAGAGATGCACATCAGCGACTACGTGAACTTCCTGATCCTGCTCGGCTCGGTGTTCGTGCCGATGTTCGCGGTGTTCGTGGTCGACTACTTCGTCCTGCGCGGTTACCGCCACTGGGATGTCAGCGAGCGCGCTCCCGAACGCTGGCTGATGGTCGTTCCGTGGCTGCTCGGCGTGGCGATGTACCAGTTGGTGTACGCCCCCGACGTCGGACCCTGGGCGTCTTGGTGGGCCACCGTCGCGACATGGCTGCACTTCACCTGGCAGTCGTGGATGAGCGCGTCCGTGCTGTCTTTCGGCGTGGCCGCGGTGGCGACCCTGCTGGTCGCACCGTTCAGTCGGCGCGCAAGCGCCGCCAGGTCAGCAGACCACCCACACACAGCAGCAACGCGAGACCGCTGAGCGCCGCCGGCAAGCCGGTCATCGCGAGCCCACGGTTGTGCGTCGGTGTGACCGGCGTGATGACGTCATGTTGCGCGGTCGTGGTGAAGGTGAAGGCGGGCGCCACGTCGAGTGGGTTCTTCGGGACGTTCGCCGCGTCCACGGTCGTTGGTGACGCGAAGGAGTACCCAGTGACCGCCCACAGCGGCGTCGAACCTGGCACGAACGCGTGCACGACCGGCGCTTTCGTTCCAGCAGGCCGTAACAGCTTTGTCGTCAGGTCCGCAACGGGCACGTCGATGGTCACCGAGTTGGTCGACGCGGACGGTCCGGTGCTCGATGCGTGGATCGCGCTGTCGGTCTCGTAACCGCAGACGAGCAGTCCCTTCGAGCAGTCGAGATGTCCGGCGGCCGGCGTACCCCCGCCCCCGAGGTCGTGCACCCAGCCCACCCAGAACACGTCGTCATGTGTCGCGAAGCGCACGCCGATGAACAACTGCTTCCCCTTGCCCGCGACCGTGGCGGTGTCCAGTGCGCTGGCGTCGGCGAGGTGAATCGTCGTCCGCAACGTGTGGCCACCGTCGGGCAGCGACAACGCCACTTTCGTGATGTCGGCGCCGGGGGCCGCCTGTTTCGGCAGCAAAGTGAATGTCGGGAAGCCCGCGTCACCACGTGCGTCGGTGATCGAGGAGCCGTACGCGCCGGGGTCGTGCACCGCTGGCTTTCCGGCGTACGCCGAAGGTCCACTCGATTGCCGGGCGACCTGGATGACGGTCTGTGATGCCCCGAAGTTGGCGTTGATCTCCGACTGCGACGAGTCGGTGTAGATCACTTGCGCTCCCCCGGTCTTCGGGTCGAACGCGATGGTGAGGAACTCCAGCATGCTGCGGTCGCCGTAGTACGGGTCGCCGCCGCAGCCAGTACCGCCGAGGCAGATGCCGCCGAACTGGACCGGGTGCTCGTCGACCTGCGCCTGGTGGAAGGTCGGCCGGCCGGATGCCCCGCACGTAGCGGTCAGCTGGCAGGCGCCGTTCGTGCTCTCCGAGACGAACGCGTGCCATTCTCCCGTGCCCAGACCGAGGTTGTCCGGGTTGCCGATCGTGTGCGAGCCGAAGAAGCCGATGAAGACGCGTCCCGTGTCGCCCACCATGATCGACGGCTGGATGGCGGTATCGGATGGCCCGTCCGCGTTGACGCGCACCGGCTTGGTCCACGCCGGTGTGCTGTTGTCGCTCGCCGCGTTCAGCGCGGCCTTCGTCGCCATCGTGTAGTAGATGTCCCACGTCCCTTGCTCCGACCATGCGACGTAGGTGTTGCCCTGGCGGTCGACGCTGACGGAGGCGAAGTTGTTACCCGGCGTCGTCGGCAGGTTCGCCACCACGAACCGTTTCGCGGTGGTCGCGCCGTCGGTCGAGCGCCAGATCATGAGCTGATGTGGGTTCGTGGCCCGGTCCGCCCCGAGGTTAGAGCGGAGGTAGGCCTCGACGAGAGTCTTGGGGGAGGACGGGTCCGCGACCATGCGGTAGCTCTTCATCGCCGCGCCGGTGTCAATCTCGAGCTTCTTCACGAAGACCCCGGTGCCGTTGTCACCGAAAACGCGTACGCCGGGTTGGCTCGGGCCGGCGCTCACGACGCCGAACTGCGCAGAGATGAACTGCTGGCCGTCCGCCGTTGCCGCCTGCCACTGCCGGTCCACCAGCGGTGTTGTGGCATCGGCAACCTGAGAGGTGGGCCCGAAGAACTTGCCGCCGTTGGAGGAGCAGGCCACGCCCAGTGAGATCAAGGTGTTCAGCTCACTGATGCAGACGCGGTGGTCGGGGCCGATCGAGGTCTGGCTGTCGCCGCCGCCGGCGAGGTTCCCGGTGAGGGGGTTCTGGTTGGGCCGGTCCTGCCCTAACGGCAGCCAGGTGCGGCCGCCGTCAGTGGACTTCCAGTAGCCGGAGTTCGTGCCGGCACCGAGCGGGGCGTCGGCGTAGAAGTCACCGGTGGCGGGGTCGCTCACGAGGTCCGGCTCCCCACTGGAGCGTTCGAATGTGACCGGCGAGCTGTTGCCGAAGGCGAAGTTGTCGCCACCCACCCGGGCTGACGACGTGCCCGGCGTCAAGGCTACGAACTGCACGGAGACGTGGAAGCCCTCGTCCTGGGCGCGGAAGACGACGCTCTGGATGTCGTAGGTGCCGGACGGGAGCTCGGTGTAGACGATCTTCTCGAAGTTGCTGTTGCCGAAGCCGCTCGTCGCGAGCACGTTGTCGTGGGTATCGAGCAGGCCGAGGTCGAAGTCGTTGACGTTGTCGGTCCACGTCATCGTGATCTCGACGGCACCGATCTTGCCGGCCGCGCGCAGCGAGTCGTAGTAACCCGGCGGAACAGAGACCTTGACGAGCTGGTCAACACAACCGTCCGGGACGTCGCACGACCCGATGAGGAGACCCGCGACGTTCACGAACGTGAACGGGCCGGCGTCATAGGAGTACGACGGGTGCGACGGGGAGATCGTCGGTGGCGAGGCGGCTTGGGCGGGTGAGAGCACCGACGTCGTACCGGCGGTGACCAGCGCAGCGGTCATAGCGGCGAGAATGCTGAGCAGGCGGATGCGGGTCCGTCGGGACCGACGCGTCATTGCGTGTCCTTTCCGTTCCGACCAGAAGCGGTGCGGTCATCCTGCCCGGTGTCCAGACACGCGGCGAGTAAGGTCCGCGCGTGCGCCGGTCGACGCGGTTCGTGCTCTACGGGCTCGCCGGTTGTTGCAGCGAGATCGTCACGACCGGTCTTCGTTCGCACGGTCGCGACGGGAACTGGCGTCTGACCGGCACCACATATCTCTGGATGGTGCCGATCTACGGTTCGGCTGCCGTGCTCTTCGAACCCGCCCACGACGCCGTACGCCGGGCCGGGTGGCCGTGGTGGCGACGCGGTCTGCTGTGGACCGCGGGGATCTACGCGGCCGAGGCGGCGTCGGGTGCGGCGATTCGGCACCTGACCGGCGAGGTGCCGTGGGACTACGGCCGGCCGCGCGGCGCCAAGCCCGAGCCTGTGCATTGGCGCGGGTTGGTTCGCCCGGCTTATGCGCCGTTGTGGTTCGGCGTCGGGCTTGGCATGGAAAAACTGCGCAACATCTTCGATCGAGTGCGGTTCGACTGACGCTCTAAGTGCCACGATGAAGAGCGTGGGTCTCCCGCAGGTAGTTGCTCATCGCGGCGCCTCAGACGAGCATGCGGAACACACCCTCGCGGCGTACACCCAAGCGATCAACGACGGGGCCGACGCGCTCGAGTGCGACGTGCGGCTCACTCGAGACGGCGTGCTCATCTGCGTACACGACCGGAGGGTCGACCGGACCTCGGACGGTCGCGGCGTCGTCTCGACGCTCGAGCTCGCAGACTTGAACGACCTCGACTTCGAGTCGTGGCGCAGCAAGGACTTGCTGCACGACCCGATCACGATGGCCGACTGGGAAGCGCCCGACCGGGATCGCTCCGGCGTACTCACCCTGGAGCGACTTCTCGAGCACGTGCATGCTGCCGAGCGGCCGATCCAGCTCGCGATCGAGACCAAGCACCCGACGAGGTACGCCGGCTTGGTCGAGCGGGCCCTGGTCGACCTGCTCAGCAAGTTCGGACTGGACCGGCCAGGCCCGGATGGGCCGCGCGTACGTGTCATGAGCTTCGCCGCCACCGGCCTGCGCCGCTTGCGCGCACTGGCTCCTGACGTGCCCACCGTTCTGCTGTTCCGCCGCGTCCCGATGCGCTACCGCGACGGCAGCCTCCCGCCGCGGGTGTTCGCCGCAGGTCCTGCAATTGAGATCGTGCGTGCGCATCCCGGCTATGTCGACCTGGTCCATGAACACGGAAACCAAGTGCACGTGTGGACCGTCGACGACCCGGCAGATGTGGACCTGTGCGTTCGCCTTGGTGTCGATGCGATCATCACGAACCGGCCGCGACGCGTGCGCCAGCGGCTGCGCGGGGCCCGGTCAGGTCACGCGAAACAACAACTGGCCTGACGGGAGCTTCCGATCGCCGGCTCAGACACATCGGTGCCCGTTGTCGGGGCGCGCGAGCCGTGTCCGTGCGGTTCCGGGCGCCGCTACAAGGCTTGCCATGGCCGCAGCCGCGCAACGGCCCCACCTCCGCGGCGTCCGTTTCGTGGGCTACCGGGAGAGGCTGACTGGGTCGCTCTTCGGGAGATCGTGCCGGCGGCCACGGCTCCGGTCAGCCTGACCGGCGAGTACGCCGGTCGGCAGGCAACGGTGGCGACCGTACTTCCGCTCGGGTGGCCCGCGATGGTGCGCGCGGACGGCGCCGTGTTCGTTGGGCTGCAGGTCACGGGCTCCTCCGGTGACCCTGGTCGCGACGTCGCTGCTGCACTGGTCGAAGCGTTGTCGGCAGAACGCGGGACGGCGGTGACCGACGTACCTCGCGACGAGGCCGCCCCGACATTGGCCGAGCTGGTCGGCGCGGAGCCGTTCGACGTCACCGTCCACGCCGGCTTCGATTACTGGGTAGAAGGCGTGCCTGACCCGGAAGGAACTGTCAGCGCATCGCTGGAAAGAGCTAACGCATCGGTGGTGCCGACGCAGCGGCTGGCAACGGTGGACGCGGCGTACTGGGCCCGGATCGGTAGCCGCGAGCACCTTCGGTGGGTGCTGCCGGAGGACGAAGACGCGGTGCTCGACGCGTTGGTCCGATTGCATCTTCGGGGCGCGCTCGGCCTGTTCGCGAAGGACGACCAGATCGGTCGCTACGTCGGCGCGTTTCGTGCCGACGGCCTGCTCGTACCGGTTTGGGACCTGGTGCCGGGCACCGAGGCGCCAGCACTCGAAGAGCCCGCACAACACTTCCGTGCCCACCTCGATGAGGCCCTCGCGGACAGCACTGCTTTGGACGCAGCAGGCCGACGAACACGAGCCGGTCTGATCGGCCGCCAAGTGACACTTCGCTAACGCTGGGTCACTCTGGCGAACTCACCTTGCGGTAAGAACACAGGACTACGCTCGCCAATACCCGGGCGCCGTCGCATCCCCCGTCGGCGGCGTCCGGGGCTGAACCAACCCCGACATCGCATCGTGTTGACGGGCATGGGCACGAGCACCCTTGCGCAGCACGGACGTGCACGTCCGGTTGGCGCGCACGACGACTCGCCGGCCATGCTGTTGTTGCGCGTTGTCGCGGTCGTCGGGCTGAGTGTCGATGTCTGGGTGCACGCGACGTTGGAGTCGCAGTACGCCGGGCTGGGCGGCGCCCTGACCCAGGGTCGGCTGTTCGGTGCGGAGGCGGTTGCAGCCGGCGTTGTGGCGTTGTGGCTGCTGCTCACCGGCGGTCGGGCCGCTTGGCTCGCGACGATGCTGGTCGCGGCAAGTGCGCTCGGCGCCGTCCTGCTTTACCGGTATGTGAACGTCGGCAAGCTGGGCCCGCTGCCGAACATGTACGAGCCGGTCTGGTACTTCCGCAAGTCACTCTCGGCGTACGCCGAAGCCGTGGCTCTGCTGGCCGCGATGTTGTGGTTGGTGTTACAGGTGAAGCGGGCGCGCAGGCGCTAGCCGACGGAGTCGCGCAGCAACGGACAGGACATGCAACGTGGCCCGCCGCGTCCGCTGCCGAGCTCACTGCCAGGGATCCGCAGCACCTCGATGCCGGCCTCTTCGAGCCGCGCGTTGGTCTCCACGTTGCGCTCGTAGGCCACAACGAGGCCGGGTGCCAGCGCGAGCGTGTTGTTGCCGTCATCCCACTGCTCGCGTTCGGCGGTCACCGCATCGAGTCCGGTGTCGATGACGCGAAGCGTGTCGATCCCGAGTGCCTTTGCGGCAGCGGTGAGGAACGGCTCCGGACCGCTCACCTGGACCCCGGCGTTCTCAGCCGGCGTCAACACGTACGACTCGAGGCTGTCGGCCACCGCGGGATACATCAACACAGCGTCGACATCGACCATCGTGCAGACCGTGTCGAGATGCATCGTGGCACGCTCTTGCGCGATCGGCACCGCGAGCACGGTGTGGGCTGCCTTGCGCGCGAAGAGCCAGTGGGCGAACGACTCCACGCCCGCGGGTGTCGTCCGCTGACCAGAGCCGACGGCGACGACTCCGGGACCGAGCATCAAGACGTCGCCACCTTCGAGCCAGGCCTCGCCATGCTCGGTACCGAAGTTGATGAAAGACACCTCTGCAAAGCGCGGGTGCGCGTGATAGACGGCCTGCGTGATCGATCGTTCGCGCCGCCGCGCGGGCATCGCCAACGTCGTCAACGTCGGTTGGTCCCCGACCCACACACTCGAGTCGCGGGTGAACAGAAGGTTCGGTAGCGGGGGGATCACGAAATCGTGTGGGCCGGCCATCGTGTCGACGAGCCCGCCGTGCACCGGCAGCTCCGCGCGCGTCATGCCGGCGATCACGATGTCGGCCAATGACTGGCTCGGCAACGCCAGCAGGTGATCGCGCAGCGCGAAGTACAGCGACGGCCCGACCGCATCGTGGCGAACAGCAGACGACACCAAGTTGGTGCGCACGTTGGCCACGTGCTCGCCCTGCGGCACGTCGAGCGCTTCGATCAGAAGGTCCCGGAGATACACGACCTCGACGCCGCGCTCGCGGAGCGTCGCCGTGAACACGTCGTGCTCTTCTTGTGCCCGCGCGACCCACGGGATTCCGTCGAACAGAAGGTCGGCGTTGTTCCGCGGCGTGAGCCGCTTGAGCTCATCGCCGGGACGGTGGACGAGCACCGAGCGCAGCCGGCCGACCTCGGAGTCGACGTGATAGCGCGGTCCCACGACGTTCGAGCCTAATGGGAGGATCTGCACGGATCAGCAGAACGAGTCGACGGCCGGAGGCGGCCATGCGCGTCTTTCTCACCGGGGGCACCGGGTTCATCGGCGGCGCCGTTGCGCGTCAGCTGCGCGAACGCGGAGATGACGTGGTGGCGCTGGTCCGGACGCCGGCAAAGGCAGCGGTCCTGTCGGCGAACGGTGTCGAGCTCGTCGCTGGTGACCTCGGCGACGTCGAAGTGATCCGTACCGGTGTGAACGGGTGCGACGCCGTCATTCATGCGGCTGCGATATACGAGGTCGGCGTACCGAAGTCGAAGAGATCGGAGATGTACGACACCAACGTCGAAGGCACGCGACGCGTGCTCGAGGCAGCATTGACAGCGGGTGTGACCAAGGCGGTCTACGTCTCAACGGTCGGCATCTTCGGCAACACGCACGGCCAGATCGTCGACGAGACGTATCAGCACCCGCGGACGTCGTACACCTCGTACTACGAGGAGACGAAGCTCGAGGCGCACGACATCGCACTGGAGCTGGCCGGCCGCGGTCTGCCCGTGGTGATCGTGCAGCCGGGCGGTGTCTACGGTCCCGGCGATCCCAGTGCGCTCGGCGAGAATCTCGCGAAAATCGCGCGCGGCAAGCTGCCGTTCCTGCCGTTCCCCGACCTTGGAATGACGATGGTGCATCGCGACGATGTTGCCGGCGGCGTCGTGCTCGCGCTCGACAAAGGCCGCTCCGGCGAGTCCTACATCCTCACCGGCGACGCCGTGACGGTGCGCGACTTGTCCGAGCGTATCGCGTCGCTCGCCGGACGTCGTGGCCCGCGCGGTGACATGCCGACGTGGATGATCCGTGCGGTCGCACCGCTGGGACCGGTTATCGGCCCGATGATGGGTCTGCCACCGAACTTTCATGAGCTGATCAGCACGAGCGAAGGTGTGACGTTCTGGGCCCGCGCGGACAAGGCGAGGGCGGAGCTGGGCTTCGTCCCGCGATCTCTCGAAGACGGTCTCACCGAGCTCGTGGCAACCATGCGCGACGGGTGACCACCGACCCGATCCCGCGCCGTGCACGCATCAACCCGACGTTTGTCGCGAGCGTGCTCGTGGGGCTGCTCATCGTGGTGGCCGCCCTCACTTGGACCGTCTGGCACCAGTTGACCGTTCGCAGCGAGCTGCGCCTGGTCGACCTCAACGTGTACCGCTCCGCCGGCACGTCCCTGCTCGGCGGCCGTCCGGCCTATTCGTACCTGACCGACCCCCCACAGCTGCTGCCGTTCACCTACCCCCCGATCGCGGCCGTGCTTGCGATCCCGTTGGCTTTGGTGCCCTGGTTCGCTGCGACGTGGCTGTGGACCATCGGGCAGCTCGCGTTGCTCGCGTTGATCACCGCGGTCAGTTTTCGTCCGCTGCTCGCACGTTTCCCGACCGCGTGGCCGGTGGTGCTCGGCCTGCTGGTGGCGGCGATGGGCTGGTTGTTTCCGATCCGCGACAGCATTCGTTTCGGCCAGGTCGACATCGCGCTGGTTGCGCTTTGTCTACTCGACTGCGTCGTACGCCGACCGCGTTGGCCGAGGGGGATGCTCATCGGCTTGGCGGCTGCGGTCAAGCTGACACCCGCGGTGTTCGTGCCGTACTTGTGGTTCACCGGTCGACGCAAGGCTGCGTTGGTCGCGGCCGCCACCACCGTCGCGTTGACCGTGGTAGCGGCGCTGATAACACCGATGAACTCGCGCGACTACTGGGGCAATGCGTTGTTCGACAGCAACCGCCTCGGTACGAACTCGAGCACGTCGAACCAGTCGCTGCGCGGGATGTTGCTACGAAGCCCGTTGCCCGGCGGGGCGCGCACGGCGGTGCTCGCGGTCTGTCTGGTCGCGGTCGCGATCGTCGGGTTTCGCCGCGCGCGCACGCTCTCCGCGCGCGGCGACGAGGTCGCCGCTGTCGCGGTGGTCGGCTTGTTGGCTGTCGCGCTGTCACCGGTGTCGTGGATTCACCACTTGGCCTGGATCGTGCTCGTGCTCGGCGTGCTCGCCGGTGACCTGCGCTCGTGGCGACAAGCTGTGCCCACTGCTGCCGTCGGGATCTTCTACGGGTTCCCGCTGCCGTGGATCGGCGCTCACCTGCTGAAGACGCACTATCCGCTCGCGCTCGGGGTGCCACTCAGGAACGCGTATGGCCTGGGCGCGCTGGTGTTGATCTGCACGCTGCACACGCTGCGCGCAGGCGGCGGAGAACCGGACGCGCCCGGACAACAGGCACCACACGTTTCGGGCTTAGGTCGAATGTCGGGGTTGCGCTCACCCGCAAGGCCGTGACCGGCTACATCCCACGGCGGAAGGAATTGCCAGTAATGCGTGGAAACCTGGTAGTGCGTGGCTTTGCCGCTCGGTGCGGCGATATTCCAAAGTGCTAGCGAGGAGGGGCGATGGCGTATCTGCTGATCCCCCTCGTGTCCGCCACTGACGTGCAACCGCAGGCCGTGGAGCCGCTCGCGGCCTGGGTCGCAGTGGCCTCCGGCTCACCAGACGCCTGCCTCGTCCTCGATGACCGTGGCCGGGTTGCCGGTTGTTCCGGCCCGGCGGCCGACCTTCTCGGCGAGGAGTCCGACCAGATGCGTGGACGTTCCCTCGTCGGGGACGTCATCGACATCGTCGACTTCAGCGCTCAGGCCGGCCCGGGCGACCACTACGCATTGCGCATCCCGCCGTTGCTCGCCCTCGCCTCTGAGATGCCTGCGCGTGGACTGTTGCGAGTGCGCCATGGCAGCGGACGGCACGTCACGATCGACGCGGTCTCGGCTCCGTTGCATGCGCATGGCGGCCGACTAGCCGGATCGGTGAGTTTCCTCGCAGCGATCGCCGCGACCTGAGCGGTTGCGCTAACCGATAACGCCGGCCGCTTCGAGTGCCGTCACGATTGCAAGCCCGGCGAACAAGGTACCGGCGACGCGTCGTACGACAACGACGGAGATGACACGCAGCAGACCTCGGCCGGCAACAACGGCAATAGCGGCAACGAGGGCGAGTGCAGTCCAGGCACCGACGAACACACCTAGCGGGTCGTCGTAGCGCGCGGCAAGACCGGCCGTGAGCAGCTGCGACAGGTCGCCCCACTCGGCAGCGAAGAGAACACCGAAGCTGACCACGGCGATTTTACGAGCGCTGTGCTCGGCGGGCGGCGTGCGTTTGACCTCCGCTTCTTCCTCCAGTGGGTCTTCGTCGGCAGCACGGAACAGCAGCACCGCGCCGATTGCGAACAGCGCAGCCGTGACGGCAAGCACCGGCGTGCGCGGCAGCTGGGCGAGCAGGCCGCCGGCGACTACGGCGACCGTGGTTTGCACGACGAACGCCAAGCTGACGCCGATCCACACCGGCCATGGCCGGTAGCGAGTGGCGAGGACGAGTGTTGCGACCAAGGTCTTGTCGGGCAGCTCGGCCGGCAGGATCAATGCGAACGTCGCCGCCGCGGCACCAGGATCGAGCACGCTCACACGGGTTGACCAGGAGCGCCGGCGGCAACGCCTGCTTCGTGCGCAGCTGCCGTGGCCGCGGCGAGGATCGCTTTCACCGGTCGACCGAGTTGGACAGCTGCTGCTGCGATGTCGTCGTACTCCGGCAGCGCATTGACGATGTTGTCATCGAGCACCGCGATCTTCACGCGGATGCGCGCGCCGTCGACGTGCACCGTCGTCATGGTCCGCTCGAGCGCTCGCTTGCCGACGCGGTGCTCACGCAGGCCGATGGTCGACGTCTCCGTGAAGATGACACGGCGTACTTCCTCCGCCGCGATGTCACTGCAGAGCACGGACAGCGTGTGCGCCGGCCGTCCTTTCTTCATGACGATTGGCGTGAGCCAGGCGTCGTCAGCGCCCGCTTCGAGAATCTGCGTCAGCACCGTCGGCCAGATGCGCGGGTCGAGGTCATCGACGTTCGCTTCGACAACGATCGCTGTGTCGGCGGCGGGGCCGGTCGTCGGGTCGGCGTCCTCGACAGCGGTGCCGACAACCAGCCGCAGAACGTTCGGCAGCTCGTCGAGCTCGCGGCTGCCCGCGCCGTTTCCGACGGCGTCGATGCGCAGCGGCGGTAGCTCGCCCCAGTCACCGACCATGGCTGCAAGCAATGCTGCGCCGGTCGGAGTGCAGAGCTCGGCGGTGACGCCACCGGAGTAGACCGGCGCCCCGACCTCTTCCAGCAACGCGAGCACGGCCGGCCCAGGAACGGGCAGCAACCCGTGCTCGCCACGGGTCATGCCGTAGCCCAGTGCGATCGGAGACGCCACAACAGTCTCGATTCCCAGCGCATGCATTCCGGCCGCAGTGCCCACGACATCGGCGATCGCGTCGAGCGCGCCGACCTCATGGAAACGCACCTGGTCCGGCTCGGTGCGGTGCGCGGCTGCTTCGGCTCGCGCCAGCCGGGCGAAGACATCGAGCGCGAGCTTGCGCACTGGCTCCGGCAGCGGTGCTTCTTCAAGCAGGCTGCGGATGTTGCCCCAGGTGCGGATGACGGTGCTCGTCTGCGTGCTGACCTCGATCCGCGTGGCGGTGACGCCCTGCCGCGTGACGGCTTCGCGTGTGACTACGACGGGTTCGACGCCGACGGCGTCGATTGCGCTCTGAATTGTTTCCAACGGGACACCCGCGTCGACCAGTGCGCCGAGACACATGTCACCGCTCGCGCCGGCAAGGCAGTGCCACCACGCGACCCGGGTCATCCGCGTTCCTCGGCGCGAGTGCGGTGCTCGGCGTCGCTCGCCGTACGCCGGGCCACCCGCGCAGAGAAGACACCGGCGCCGAAGCCGTTGTCGATGCCGACGACAGTGACGCCAGGGGCGCAGGAGTTCAGCATCGTCAGGAGGGCGGCGAGCCCGCCGAACGACGCGCCGTACCCGACGCTCGTCGGCACGGCCACGAGCGGTGTCCCGACGAGGCCGCCGACGACACTCGGCAGGGCACCGTCCATGCCGGCGACCACGACGAGGCAGTCGGCTTGGTCGAGGGCGGGGCGCTCGGCGAGCAGTCGGTGCAGACCGGCCACCCCGACGTCGCTGACCCGCCGGACCGCACTGCCGTAGGCCCGCGCGACGAACGCTGCCTCGGCCGCCACCGGGCCGTCGCTGGTTCCGGCGGACACGACGCAGACCTGCCCACGCTCCGGCGGCAACGCACCGACCGCGGCGCACCGGGCCTCCCGGTCGATCAGCGCGTCCGAAAACTCCGCCCCGACCGCGCTCATCGACGTGTCGTCCAGGCGGGTGACGAGCGCAGGGCGGTCGCCCGGAGTCTGGGCAAGTGCGCGCAACAGGAGCACGGTCTGCTCTGGTGTCTTGCCGGCGGCGTAGATGACCTCGGGGTCGCCGGTGCGCAGCCCGCGGTGTGTGTCGAGCCGCGCGAAGTCGAGGTCGATGAAACCCGCCGCGCCGGCCAGCGGGCCTGCGGCGAGACACTCCGCGGCGGCGTTGACGTCGATGTTGCCGGCTGCAACCTTCGCAAGGAGCGCCCGCACTTCCGCGCGGTCCATATGTGGACACTATGCCTGACTCGGGACCGCCTCTTCGGTTCGACCTCGGGGCCGGCGTGGGCCGCAAGGCGCCCGCTCGCCGGGCTATTGTTCGGTCACCGTCAGCACCTTGTGCTGAGCCACCGTCCTCACTGCCATCCGGGCCAGGTGCGTTGTGCCTCATCTGAACTTCTCGAGCGACACGACCCAGTTGCTCGCGCTGGTCGGCGCGGCGGCCGGTGTGCTTGCACTGATCGTCGGCCTGCTGGCGCATCTCCGGTTCCGCCGGCTGCGCCGCGCCTACTCGGCGCTGCAGGGCGGCGACGACGGTGCTTCCCTGCTCTCCGTCGTACGCCGCCAGGCCGACGACATGGCGAGGTTGCGCGCCGAGGTGACAACGGCAGGCCGTGAGCTCGGCAATGCCCGTGCCGACCTTGCCGATGCGATCCGGCACGTGTCGGTGGTGCGTTACGACGCGTTCGCCGACATGGGGGGCCGGCTGTCGTTCTCCGCCGCGCTGCTCGACGACGCGGGCGACGGTCTTGTGCTCACCTCGATCAACGGTCGCACTGAAACGCGGTCCTATGCCAAGGGCGTGAAGGGCGGCGTCAGCGAGCACAACCTCTCACCTGAAGAGGAACAGGCCATCGCGTTCGCGCTCCGGGGAAGTGCAGCGAAGGCAGCGCGCGGCCCGGCACCGGCAACCGAAGACGTCTCGATCCAGCTGTAGTGACGACGCGGTACGGCTACCTCGGGCCCGCGGGGACGTTCAGCGAGGCGGCGCTCTGCACGCTCGACGTCAGCACGACCGCTGAGCTGGTTGCCTGCCCATCGGTCTCGGAGGCGCTCGACGCGGTACGTCGCGGCGAGCTGGTCGCGGCGCTCGTACCGTTGGAGAACTCCGTCGAGGGTTCAGTCGCGACGACTCTTGACGAGCTCGCGACGGATGCGTCGCTCGTGATCGAGCAAGAAGTGCTGTTGCCCGTCTCGTTCGCGTTGCTCGGTCGCAGCGGTACGACGCTCGGTGACGTGGCGACGGTGACCACGATCCCGCACGCCGAAGCGCAGGTGCGCGGCTGGTTGCGACGCGAGCTGCCGACGGCGCGTTTTGTACCGGCAGCGAGCACTGCCGACGGCGCGCGAGCGGTCGCCGCCGGGGAGGCGGACGCTGCCGTCGCGTCGCCACTCGCGGCCGAACGCTACGCGCTCGAAGTGCTCGCGAGCGACATCCACGACGTCGACGGCGCGGTCACCAGGTTTGTCGTCGTCGTTCGTGCCGGTACGCCGCCGGCGCAGCCGACCGGCGCCGACCGGACCACCGTTGTCGCGTTCATCGCCGACGACCATCCCGGCGCATTGCTCGAGATCCTCACTGAGTTCGCGGTGCGCGGCGTCAACTTGACGCGGATCGAGTCCCGGCCGACCGGCGTCGGCATCGGGCGCTACTACTTCTCGATGGACTGTGAGGGACACATCGCCGACGCACGTGTCGGCGAGGCGCTGTCGGCGTTGCGCCGCGTGTGCGCCGACGTTCACTTTCTGGGCAGCTACCCGCGGGCCGACGGCGCGGCGCCGGTCGTTCGCCGTGGCACCGACGACCGCGACTTCGAAGCAGCTGCCGACTGGTTGGAACGACTGCGCGCCGGCGACACCTGAACGAGCGGGGACGAACAGGACATGACAGAGCCCTGGCCGCGGACGCCGCGCCGGTAACCTCGCGCGAATGATCGACCTGCAGGTGCTGCGCGCTGACCCGGATCGCGTCCGGGCGTCGCAGCGCGCCCGCGGTGAGGACGCGGCGCTCGTCGATCAGCTGCTCGCCGCCGATGAGCAGCGCCGCACAGCGGTGGCGAAGGCCGACGGGTTGCGTGGCGAGGCGAACGCCGCCAGCAAGGCCATCGGCTCGGCCGCCGGGGACGAGCGACCGGCCCGGATCGAAGCTGCGCGCCTGCTGAAGGACCAGCTCAAGGCCGTCGAGGCCGAAGAAGCGACCGCCGAGGAGACGTTGCGCGCGGCCCACGTCGCGATCCCGAACATCATCGAGGACGGCGTCCCCCCAGGCGGCGAGGACGACTACGTGGTGGTCGAGGAGATCGGCGTACCACCGGCCTTCGACTTTGCGCCGCGCGATCACCTCGAGCTCGGTGAGGCACTTGGCGCGATTGACACGCAGCGGGGCGCGAAGGTGTCCGGCGCGCGGTTCTACTACCTGACCGGTGTCGGCGCGCTCCTGCAGCTCGGGCTGTTGCGGATGGGTCTCGATCAGGCCGTCGCCGCCGGCTTCACGCCGTCGATCACCCCGGTCCTGGTCCGGCCCGAGGTCATGGATGGCACCGGTTTCCTCGGCCAGGCCGCCGAGAACGTCTACCACTTGCCGGACGAGGACCTCTATCTCGTCGGTACATCGGAGGCGCCGCTCGCGGGCTACCACATGGGCGAGACGCTCGATGCCGCGTCGCTGCCGCGCCGGTACGCCGGTTGGTCGTCGTGTTTCCGTCGTGAGGCCGGGTCGTATGGCAAGGACGTGCGCGGCATCGTGCGCGTGCATCAGTTCGACAAGGTGGAGATGTTCTCGTTCTGCCATCCCGACGAGGCGGCCGCCGAGCACCTGCAGCTGCTCGGGTGGGAGAAGGAGATGCTCGACAAGGTCGAGGTGCCCTATCGCGTGATCGACGTGGCGGCCGGTGACCTCGGCGCGAGTGCAGCGCGCAAGTACGACTGTGAGGCGTGGATCCCCACGCAGGAGCGATATCGCGAGATGACGTCCACGTCGAACTGCACTGACTACCAGGCCCGTCGGCTCGGTATCCGGATGCGTGAGGAGAGCGGGTCGCGGCCGGTCGCGACGCTCAACGGCACGTTGGCGACGACGCGCTGGCTGGTCGCCATCCTGGAGAACCACCAGCAGGCAGACGGTTCGGTGCGGGTGCCGGCTGCGCTCGTTCCCTACGTCGGCCGCGACGTCCTCGAACCCGCCAGGTGAGCCGGCCGAGCCGGTTGCCGAAGGTCGTAGCAACTGATCTCGACGGCACGTTGTTGCGCAGCGACGGCTCAGTCTCTGATCGCTCCCGCGAGGCACTCGCTGCGGCAGAAGACGCCGGTGCGCTCGTCGTTCTCGTCACCGGCCGGCCGCCGCGGTGGATGGCACCGGTGGTCGAGCAGACCGGACACCGGGGGATCGCAGTGTGCGCTAACGGCGCACTCGTCTACGACCTGCACACCGAGTCAGTTGTCGAGGAACACCTGTTGCAGCCGGAGATCGCTGCAGAGATCGTCCGGGCGCTGCGCGACTCGGTACCGGGGCTCGCTTTCGCCGTGGAGCGCGGTACGCACGGGTTCGCACACGAACCGGCGTACCGGCCCGGTTGGGACACCGACGACAAGCTCATCGCCGAGGTCGACGAGATCCTGCGCGAGCCGATGGCGAAGCTGTTGGCCCGCCACCCCGACCTCGGCCCCGACTCGTTGCTGGCCCAAGGTCGCGAGATCGTCGGCGAGCTCGCGACGTTGACGCACTCCAGCCGGGACGGACTCTTGGAGATCAGTGCCGCCGGAGTGAGCAAGGCATCGACACTGGAACTGTTGTGCGCGGAACGCGGCTACGGCGCCGACGATGTCGTCGCGTTCGGGGATATGCCGAACGACATTCCCATGTTGGTGTGGGCCGGGTGGTCTGTCGCTGTTGCCAACGCACATCCGGACGTGACCGACATCATCGACGAGATGACCGCGAGCAACGACGACGACGGTGTCGCAGCTGTACTCGAACGTTGGCTTTGACGAGTTAGAGATAAGGCCCGGAAGGCGCACCTTCGGCGCCCGGTCGCATCGGCGGTCCCGGTAACGCGCGCCGTCGCATCTCCTCCAACTGCGCACGTGCAGCCATTTGTTGTGCAAACAGCGCGGTCTGAATGCCGTGGAACAAGCCCTCGAGCCAACCGACGAGCTGTGCTTGTGCGATCCGCAGCTCTGCGTCGGAAGGAGTTGCACCTTCTTCGAAAGGCAGCGACAAGCGTTCCAGCTCGCCACGGAGCTCCGGCGCGAGCCCGTCTTCGAGCTCTTCTATGGAGCGACGGTGAATCTCACGGAGCCGCACCCGGCTCGCGTCATCAAGGGGAGCAGCCCGCACTTCGTCGAGCAACTGCTTGATCATGCTGCCCACGCGCATGACCTTGTCGGGCCGGGACACCAGGTCGGTGATCGACGTGCCGTCGTCATCCGACATGCCGTCCAGGTCAACAGGTTGCCCGTCCGGGCCGATGACGAGCGGGCTGTTCTGCTGGTCGGTGCCCTCAGGGGAAGTCATGAGATCAGTCTCCCTGACCGGGTTCGCGGCGCAGCAGGACCTTGCCCGTATGCCCGCCCGCTTCGATCACGCGATGGGCCTCCGCCGCGTTCGAGAGCGGGATCACCTGATCCACAAGGGGACGCACGGCCCCACTCTCGATCAGCGGCCACACGTGCTCACGCACTGCGCTGACGATCGCGGCTTTCTCCTGCGTCGGCCGGGCGCGCAGCGTGGTGGCGTAGACCGCTGCGCGCTTCGCCATGAGTCCGCCGATGTCGAGCTCGCCACGCGTCCCGCCTTGCATGCCGATGATCACGAGCCGGCCATCGGTGGCCAGCGCTTCGACGTTGCGGCCGAGGTACTTCGCCGCCATGTTGTCGAGGATCACGTCGACCCCGCGGTCTTCTGTCGCTTCGCGACAGCGTGCGACGAAGTCCTCATCGCGATAGTTGATCGCAACGGCGGCGCCGAGTTCACGGCACAGTGCGAGCTTCTCCTTCGACCCTGCAGTGCACAGGACGAACGCCCCTGCCGCGGCCGCGAGCTGAATGGCCATCGTCCCGATACCGCCGGCACCGCCGTGCACGAGGAACGCGTCACCGGCCTGCAGTCCACCCAGCATGACGACGTTGGACCACACCGTGCAGGTGACTTCGGGTAATGCTGCCGCGGTGACGACGTCAACGCCCCTCGGCACCGGCAGCACCTGACCGGCGGGCGCCACGACCTTCTCGGCGTAGCCACCACCGGAAAGCAAGGCGCAAACCTCGTCTCCGACCTGCCATGTGCTCACCTCGGCGCCCACTGCTGCCACCGTGCCCGAGCACTCCAGACCGATGACGTCAGAAGCACCCGGTGGCGGGGGATAGAACCCCTGCCGTTGCAATAGGTCGGCCCGGTTGACCGCACTGGCGGCGACCTCGATCAGCACGTCGTCCGGCCCGGGCCGAGGGTCGGGGACCTCGATCCAGGTGAGCACTTCCGGTCCGCCGTACGACGGTGTCGTGATCGCATGCATGACCGCTCACCCTAGATTTCGTGCATCGCCGAGCGGGAGGTGCGGTCGTGACGCCCGAGTCATCGCTCGCGACCCGCGTCACTCGAAGGCTGCCCGAGCTGCTCGCCGGTCTTGCGACGCGTGCCGTTGCTGCAGCGGTCCTCCCAGTCGCCGAAGCCGCGGTGCGCGCCTTCGTTCAGCGACTCCACGACGGACCGGTCTCTGCCACCGATGTCAGCGCGTTCGGTGAGATCGCTGTGCGGCAGGCTGAGGAAGGTACGCCGTTGCCCGCGCTGCTCGCGGCGTGCTCGGCGGCGCTCGACGTGGTTTGGTCGGCGGTGCTCGACGAAAGTACGGCCGACGTCGTTGTGCTGCGGCGCCAGACCGGCGCCCTGCTTCGGCAGCTCGACGAGATCACCGCTGTCATCGCCGAGGCGTACTTCGAAGAACGGCACGCGATCAGGGCGGAAGACCGGGATGCCCGACGTGCACTGGCAACTGCGCTGATCTCAGGTGAGCACGCGGAGGGGCCGGCGGCGCACCTCGGCGTACGCGTCGCCCCGGCGTACGTCGCTCTCGCTCTGCAGCTCGAGCCGCCGGCAGACGGAGACCCCGCGCCCGGAGACGGTGCAGTGGCGGCGCGCCGACGGCTCCGACGGGTACAGGAACAGCTCGACGCCTTCGCCGACGAGCCAGTGCTCAGCCTGCTCGACCCGACGAGCGGGATCGCGCTCCTGCCGGCCACGCCCGACGCCGTACACGATGTGCTCGACCGCCTGCCCGGCCTGCTCACCGACATCAGCACCGCAACCGGGACCGCGGTCATCGGCGGCGCGGCCGGCTGCGTGGGCCTCATCGCGGTCTCCCGGACAGCAGCTCAGGCACGCGACGTCCTGGCCATCGCCCGTCGCCTCGGCCGACCGCCGGGCGTCTACGTCCTCGACGACGTACTGCTGGAGTACCAGCTCACACGCGACAGCGACGCGCGGCCGCTGCTGGCCGGACTGCTCGACGCGATCGAGGACAACGCCGACCTGATGCAGACACTGGAGTGCTACCTCGCGAACGACCTGGACCGTCGCGGCACGGCGACCGCGCTGCACGTGCACCCGAACACGCTCGACTACCGGCTGCGCCGGATCGGGCAGCTGACCGGCCTCGACCCGGGCAAGCCGTCCGGCCAGCAGCTGTTGACGGCGGCACTTACCGCGAGGCGACTTGTCTGACAAATCCCCCACGAAGGGTGAGATCCGGGCCTTACCCTGCTCAGGCCGAACCTTCCGACTGCCGAAATCCAGGTCATGCCACATCGCACCCGAGTTGCGCGCTTCCGCGTCCGCGCCTTTGTCTTAGCTGCGGCGGTTGCGGCGTCGACCGGCGCCGTCTCGCTTCCGCTCACCCAACACGCCAGGGCTGCCTCGCTGCAGTACTGGTACGGCACGCTGTCCAGCGTTGACGACGGTGACACCGTTTACGTCGACATCACCGGGGACGGCAAGGGCCCGCTGCCGATCCGCAACGCAAACATCCAGGCGACCGAGATGCACGGTGCCGGCGATCGGCCGGAGTGCCACGCAGTCGACGCCACGAACTACATGAAGGCGATGATGCCGCACGGCGCCAAGGTGCGGTTGTCGTCGTACTACGCGTCGAGCACCGCGGGCACGGACCCGTCCACGGGTGTGTCGCGGTTGCTGCGGTACGTCGACGTCATGAACTCCGGCGGCGCCTGGGTCGACACGCAGCTACGGATGATCCAGCACGGTCTCGTTATGGCAGGCGCGGACGCGGTTGAGAACGCGCACTACCAGACGTACGCCGTCGAGATGCAGAAAGCGATGGCTGCGCACTACGGCTTGTTCGACACGAACAGGTGCGGGGTCGGGCCTGCGGCCGGCGCTGCAGTGCCCATCTGGATCCACTACGAGGCGGACGGCCCGGACGGGTCGGCGCCGAACATGGAGTGGATGCGGATGCAGAACAAGTCGAACTTCGACGTCAGCCTGTCCGGCTGGCACCTTCGCGACTCCGGCCACACCTGGTACCACGGGACGACCTACTACACCTTCCCGTCGTACGCGCACATCTCTCCCGGCCACACGATCACGATCTATCCCGGTGCCGGTACGAACAGCGCGTCCGCCGGTAGGTACTACTTGAACGTCACACAGGGCGCGTTCTATCCGAACGTTGCCGACCCCACGCTCGCCTCGCCCGGCAAGCAGATGTATCTGCTCGACCCGCAGCTCGACTTCCGCGGCTGGGCGGTCTATCCGTGCTTGTACAACTGCCCGCACCCGCCGGTGCACATCCAGTACGTCCACTACACCACCAGCGACGAGTTCGTCGACGTTGTCGTTGACGACGGAGTCACGAGCGGTGTCGACCTCTCCGGCGTCGAGGTCATCAACGACGGGTGGAGTCGGGAACTCGACCCCGGCACGATCCTCTACCCGGGTGAGCTGCTGCGTGTCTACTGCCAGCGTGCCGGCACGGAGAACCGCAAGCAGCAGTACTGGCACCACAGCGGTCCGATGTTCGAGGACAGCGGTGACACGGTCGTTCTGCGTACCGACCGCTCGGTTGTGCTGAGCACCTACGCCTGGGGCACCGGCTGACGCCACTGACCTAGGCTGGCGTCGCCATGGCGCCGAAGATCACTGTCATCACCCCGGTCTACAACCCCGGTCGGTTCATCGAACGTTGCATCAACTCGCTGCTCGCGCAGACGATGCCCGCAGGCGACTTCGAAGTGCTGTTCGTTGACGACGGGTCGACGGACGCGACGCCGGCACGGTTGGACGCCCTCGCGCGAGAGCACAAGCACGTCCGCGTCATCCATCAGGAGAACTCCGGCTGGCCCGGCAAACCACGCAACGTCGGGATGGACGAGGCGCTCGGTGATTACGTGCAGTTCCTGGACCAGGACGACGAGCTCGGGCCGGAGGCGCTGGAGCGCATGTATGCGATCGCGGCGCGCAACGATGCAGACATCGTTCTCGGCAAGGTGACGAGCGACTTTCGCGGCGTACCGCACTTCGTGTTTCGCCGTACGGTCGAACGGTGTACGGCGCAGGACGCCCCCCTGATGGAGAGCGTGACGCCGCACAAGATGTTCCGGCGCGCGTTCCTCGACGAACACCGGTTCCGTTATCCGGAAGGCAAGCGCCGGCTCGAGGACCAGCTCTTCATGGCGCAGACCTACCTTGCGGCGAAGTCGGTCTCGATCGTCGGCGACTATCCCTGCTACTTCTACAAGAAGCGGGCCGACGGCAAGAACGCCGGATCCGTGCGCATCGACCCACCCGGCTACTACGGCAACCTGCGCGAAGTGGTCGATGCCGTCGTCAGCGCGACCGAGCCAGGCGAGTTCCGCAACCAGCAGCTCCGTCGCTTCTATCGCGTGGAGATGCTCGGCCGGATCAGTGAGCCGTCCATGCCGACGTACGCCGACGACTACCGGCGCTCGCTGTACGCCGAAGTCCGCAAGATCGCACTCGAGTGCTTCCCGGACGAGGTTCCGGACGGCTTGCCGAGTGTGCCGCGGGTGCGCTCGGTCCTGCTGCGCGAAGACCGCATGGACGACCTCGTCGAGATGGCCAAGCGCTGCAAGTCGATCGGCGCCCGGACGACGCTGGAGTCGCTCGAGTGGCGGGCTGGCCGGCTGATGGCGACGCTGAGCGCTGAGCTGATCCACGGCGACGGCGACCCGGTGGTCGTCGTGGAGCGCGCTGGTCGCTACTTCCTCGACCCGCGCATCGTGGGCGGCGCGGTCGGTGACGAGTGGACCGATGCGACGGACGATCTCGCCGACGCGCAGGTCGAGGCGTTCGTCCGCGAACGAGAGTCGGCGATCGAGTGGTTCCTGCCGGGCGATCTCCCGCTGACGCTCGAGCGTTCTGGTGCCGGCGGCGGTGACCGACGTCGGTTGCTGTTCCGAGGCTCGGTCGAGATCGACCCGATGACATTGCACGGCGGCCGTCCGCTGCCCAAGGGCGCCTGGGACGTGACCTTGCGGGTCAAGGCGTTGGGTCTCGGTAAGCGCGTCCGGGTCGGCGCCGAGCGTGCTCCCACCGCGGACCGCGGCGCGCTCCCGGCGCTGCTGGGCGACCCGGCGCGGCTTGTCCTGCCGTACTGGACCGATGAGTTCGGGAACCTGACCGTCGACCTCGACGAGCGCAACAAGTCATGGGCGAAAGCCGTCGCGTCGCGCGGCGTCGGCAAGGCGCGCGTGCAGGACGGACGGTTGTCCGCGACGTTGCCGGTCGTCACGCACGGAACTCCGGCGTCGGCATCCGTGCAGATCGTGCTCGACCAGGAAGGCCCAGGCTCGGCATGCTGGCTGCCCGGGCGGGTCGAGGCGCAGGGCGACCAAGTGCAGCTCGTCAGCGACATCACGAGTGACGTGCCGGGGCCGGTCGGGTTGCTGCGCAGTGGTGAGTACCGGCTCTCGATGAAGACCGCCGACCCCCGCCGGGCGGCGGAGGTCGTCGGAACGGTCGAAGTCGTCGAGGGCCGCGCTGCTGACGCGGTCGCGCACCGGCCCCCCCGCCGACAGCCAGGTGAAGTGATGCGTGACGCGGTCGGCACCGGCGTACGTCATCCGACCGTCATGCGTCTCGCCCGTCGCACCCTCGCGGCATTACCGCCGGACAAGGCGCAGCGCATGCGCGCCACGGCCGAGCGCATGCTCCGGACGAAGAAGCCCTAACGCGTCCGCAGCCGTCGGCGGGTGACCGAGCCGACGGCCAGCAGCACCACGGCCGCGAGGGGAAGCAGCGTGCGAAGACCGGTCGTGGCGAGGTTGTGCGTCACCGTCGGCTTCGTTGCGGCGGCCGGGCACCACGGGTTTGCCGGTACGCCGGCGCACGGGTCGGGCATCGTCGGCTGCGCCGGCGGCATGTGCAACGTCACGCCGGTCGTCTGTGGGTAGTTGATGACCGGAGGGTCCTCGACCTGCGGGCACTGGAACAGCAGCGCCGTCGCGCACAGTGCCTCGATCGTCTGCAGGGTGACATCGCCTCCGTTGGGACCGATCGGGTCCGCGCAGGCGTAAAGCGGATTGCTGTTGAAGGTGGGCGGATCCGTCGACACCGTTCCATCAGTGTTCGTGTTGCCTTCTGCGCAGTTGCCGGGGTTGTGGGGCAACGCGAGGAGCCCGATGTCGCCATTCGTCGGGTTGCCGAAGAACCCGTTGTTGGTGAACGTGTTGTCGACGACGGCATTGCCGAACGCCTGGTAGTAGCAAACGGCATCCTCACCGGCGATCGGTGGCGTCTTCACCGTTCCACCCTTGCAGCTCGGGAATCCGTCGGGCGGGTTCTCCTGGTCCGGCAGGTCGGTGACCAGCACGCCCCAGGAGCCGTTGTGCACGACCCGGTTGTGAACGATGGCGATGTTCTGGGAGCCGGCGAGGACGAAGCCCGCACCGGTGGGACCCGAGCCGGCGAGTGATCCGGCACCGGCGCCCGGGACGTTGGGGTTGTTGTTGTCGTGGACGTAGTTGTCCTTCCAGATCGTGCAGATGCCGAGTTTCAGCGGACCGGTGCCGCCGCCCGGGCACTTGCCGATCTGGGGTGACGGCTGGTCGTCGTTGTTCTGCGAGTTGCTGACGATGCCGCTCTTGTTCTGGTCGAACTCGGAGTTCTCGATGGTCAGGTTGCCGCCGGAGTTCGTGCCCGAGTAACCGAGGGCGCTGAACTCGCCGTGCGCGTGGCTCAGGATCTGGTTGCAGTTGGGGCAGGCGCCGATGTAGTACGCCGCGTCGCCCATATTGGAGGCGTAACTCTGGTCGATGACGCCCGGGCCGTCGGTGTTGCTCGTGAAGATGCCGTACTCACCGCGCGGGTCGGCGGTGCCGTTGGAGTACGTCGATGTGCCAGTGATGTAGTTGCCCCAGAACGACCCCATCCCGATCTTTCCGGAGCCGTCGCCACCGTTCCACCAGATCTCGTTGCCCTCGCCACCGCCGTTGCCGGTCAGGTAGTTGCAGGTCGTCAGGTTCTCGATGTAGGTGCCGTCGACCTTGAGCGCCATGACGCCGTCGCGACCGTCCTTGGTGAAGATTTGGTCGGCCTTCTTGTTCGAGCACGTCGGCGTACCGGGCTTCGTGCCGTCGATCACGACCTTGTTGCGGTCCATGCCACGCAGGTGCAGACCGGTGGTTGTGATGAGTACGCCGGCGGGCTCCGGCGCACCGGCGTACCCGTTCTCCTTGTAGTCGCCCGGACCCACGAGGACCCAGTCATTGGCGTGTGAGGCGCTGACCGCCTTCTGCACTGACGTGTAGGTGCCCGGAATGCCCTTGTAGGTGCCGACGCGCAGCACGCGCGGCGTCGCCGCGTGCGCCGAGCCGATCGAACCGATCGTGGCGAGCGCGAGACCGATGATGCCGGCGCTGGCTGCCGCGCTGATACGGACGAACCGTGAACTGGGCACTGGTTGACCTTTCTTGATCGGTGTCCCGTTACCCCCTGGCTTCCCGAGTGAATGGGACATTCATTCGGTCCGGGCGGCCATTGCGGTGTGGGCCGTGGGGGAGACCGGGACGTCGTTCTTGCCCGGCAACGTGCCTAGCACGCGGTCTCCGAACCGGCCGGTCACGCCGTACCAGTAGTTCTCATTGCGGAAGTGGTGCAGCCGGTGGTGCCGCCAGAGCTTGCGGTACACCGGATTACGCGCGCGTACGTCGGTGTGGATGAGGAAGTGCGTCCACTCGTAGGCCAGCGTCATCGCCGTCGCGCCGAGGGCGTACGTCGCCGTGTGCGGGTTCGCGCTCACGAGGACGACATTGATGGCAAAGCCGCCGAGGACGGCATACGGGTGGATGAACTGCCAGGAAAGGTCGCTGGGATCGCGGTGATGCAGCCGGTGCGACCGGCCGGCGGCCCAGTCAACTGCCCGGGTGACCGGCCCGCGGGGCCGCACGTGCAGGACATAGACGTGGATGAGCCACTCGGTGAACGGCTGGGTCAACAGGATCGCGCCGAGGATCGCTACGTCGATAGCGGTGAAATCACCCCAGACCGATCGAGCGATGATCCACAGCGCGAGCTCGGCGAGGAGCAGCTGCGGGCTGCGATGCCGGACGAACTCGTCGCCGGCAGCCCGGAGCCCGGTGATTCGTCGAGTACGGCGTACCCGGCCGGCCCGGGCCGGGACGACGTCAGCGGTAGTCACAGGCGGAAACCTACGCCGACGAGCGGGCCATCACAGAAATGGCCTGAACGTGCTATGTGATCAGGGCTCCGCGGCGCCGAAACAAAAGCGCTGAGGACCGAAAGGGGCGGACATGACAGAGGTCCAGGACTGGCTCGGGTTGACCTCCGACGAGGATGACCTGCTGCGGCGGCTGCACTGGTTCGAGACGGCCGGCTGCGAACTGTCAGAGGACCAGCGATTGCTGAAGGCGTCGCTGCGGGTCCGGGACAGGCGGTCCGAGATCCGGCTCCCCCGCCAGCTCACTCATCTGACCGACTTCGCGGAGCCCGCCGGCCGCTAGCCCCGGCTCCGGATCCGCCGATCGGCCGAATGTTGGTGCTGATCGTCCGCCGACGTCTCTCTGAACGGACTGATGCGGGACGGAGGTGCCGGCGTGCAGGGTGATGACTTCCGAGCTCGTCCGGAGGAACGTCTGAGCCCGGACGAAGACCAGGCCATGCGCCGGCTGCACTGGTTCGAGACGCTCGGCTGTGAGCTGTCTTCTGCGGTACAGACCGTCAAGGACAACCTTCGCCGGCGCGACCGCCGCGCTGAGATCCGCGAACCGGGCGCCACCTACGACAAAGCCGCCGAGGACGCGCACACGAAGGACACCGAGAACTACTGGGCCCGTTGACGCGCGGCCCGTCCCCACCCTCTGGTTAGGGTCGCCTCAGGTGACCTGACTGGGGGTTTGGTGCTTCGACTGAGCGTCCGGCCCGGTGGCCGAACGATGTTCGGTACCGGACTCGTGCTGGTGACAGCGGCGGTGCTCGGCGGGTGCTCGCGTGCGGACTCGCCGGCGCTGGTCGCGCCGTCGGCCGTTCCATCTCAGAGCGCCGCTGCCACCCACCCGCCTGTCCCGGCGTCAAAGGCACCCGTGCGGCACACCGTGAAGCACGCCGCCTCGTTGCCCGCGTTCGCGTCCAGCGTGCAGCGGGTGACCGCCGCGGACCTGCCGCATTCGTGGCGTTCGGGGTGCCCGGTCGGCCCAGGCCAGCTTCGCGCCGTACAACTGACGTATTACGGCTTCGACGGGCGTGCGCACCGAGGCACGCTCGTCGTCAACGGCGCAGTCACCGGCCCCGTGCGGTCCGTCTTTGCGGAGCTGTACGCCGACCGCTTCCCGATCCGCCGAATGCAGCCGGTCGATGCCTACCGCGGCGACGACAACGCCTCGATGGCTGCCGACAACACCTCCGCATTCAACTGCCGAGCCGCGGTTGCCGCCGGCCCGCGGACCTGGTCGATGCATGCGTACGGCGAGGCGATCGACGTCAACACAGTCGAGAACCCCTACATCTTCAACGGGTCGGTGCTGCCGCCGAACGGGGCGGCATACACGAACCGGAGCGACGAGCGTCGGGGGATGGCCACCCGCACCGGCACGCTCGTACGCGTCTTCAAGGCGCATGGCTGGGGCTGGGGCGGCGACTTCCCCGGCGGCAAGGACTACCAGCACTTCTCAACGAACGGGAAGTAAGCCCGCCGTTCACGAACTGTTCGCGTGCGCGCGGCAGGAACGGCGGGACTCAGCCGCGAACCGATCCTGCGTGGCCCACCCCCTCCGTGCCGTTGTCGCTCTGTTCACGGTGACTTCGCTGGTGTCTGCGCCGGCGGCGTTGGCCCGGTCCGGCGCGACGTCGAGCGCAAAGTCCCCGCACCCACCGTTCTACGTGCGCGACGGCGGCCGACCGCTCGGCGTGCACGACCCGCGTTCACCGATCAAGCACGTCGTGATCGTCATGCAGGAGAACCACTCCTTCGACGAGTACTTCGGCATGCTGCCCCGTGAGGGCCAGCCTGCCGCGGATGGCTTCAGCTTCAACGCGCAAGGTCAGCCGACGAACAGCAACCCAGCCGCGGACGGCAGTGCGGTCGATGTGCGTCACCACGACCAGATCTGCTCAGGCGACAACGCGGGGCAGAGCTGGGACAACTCGCACCATGAGATCGACGGCGGTCGGATGGATGGGTTCGCGCGCATCAATCCGCACGCGATGAGCTACTACACGCGTGCGGACATCCCGTTCTACTACTCGCTCGCGACGACGTTCACGTTGGCGAACCGGTGGTTCTCCTCAGTCCCGGCGCAGACGTATCCCAATCGCCGGTTCCTCTACGCGGGGACGGCGTACGGCAACATCAGCACCGACACGTCGTCGTACTTCGACCCGCCGCCGCCGAACGGCACGATCATGGACGAGTACGAGAAGTACGGCGTCACGTGGCGCGACTACGTCACCGACCTGCCGGACACTGCGCTGATCCCGTCGAACTTCAAGCGCTATCCGGAGCGTTACACCGGGATGGCGCAGTTCTACGCTGACGCGAAGTCGGGCCGACTACCGAACGTGTCCTACGTCGAGTCCGACGGTGGCGTTCCGCAGATCGCGGCCGACACCGTGGGTGGGCAGGTTCCCGCCGGCGCGCCGCAACCGGCCCCGGTGCGCAATTCCCTGTACCAGTTGCACTCCGCCGGCGGTGACGAGGAAGACGACGACGTGCGCATCGGGCAGGACTTCGTCTCGCACGTCGTGAACTCCGTCGTGGCGAGCCCGGACTGGAGCAGCACGTTGCTGATCTGGTTGTACGACGAGCACGGCGGGTTCTACGACCATGTGTCGCCACCCGCCGCGATCAAGCCGGACAACATCCCGCCGAACCTCGGGCCGGACAACGTCCCCGGCGGCTATGACATGTACGGCGTGCGCGTACCCGCGGTCGTCGTATCGCCATGGTCGCTGCCGCATGCGACGACGAACGTCGTACACGACCACGCGTCCGTGCTGGCCGAGATCGAGTCGCTGTGGAACCTGCCTGCACTCACGTACCGCGACGCGAACGCGGCGACGTTGAACGACTTCCTGGACCTCACGCACCCGTCCCTGCTCCGCCCGCCCGCGCTGGCCGCGCCGGGCAACGCGCATCTGCGCAGTTGCCACGCGACGTAGATGTTGGTTCGCTCAGGCAGAATCTTCCTCGGAGGGCTCGCCTAGTGGCCTATGGCGGCGGTCTTGAAAACCGCTAAGCGGGGTGACTCGTTTCGTGGGTTCGAATCCCACGCCCTCCGCTCGCGTGCCTGGTTGCCCCAAGGCGAACACAACCGGCTGTTTTCGCACGCGTGCGGAGCGCTAACCCACGCGTGTGGTGGCCGTCCTCAGCCTCAGTTGTGTTCGCTTTGTTGCGGACAGCCGCGAGGCGGCCGTCATCGTCCATCGGCCGTCGGTGCCATCTGATCGACGGTCGTGTGTAGCTCGCGCGTGACCTTGCGCTCCATGACGAACGTCATGATCGGAACGATGCCCGCGAGAATCAGCGGCACGATGCGTCGGAGTGGCCACCGCACCCGGACCGCCAGGTCGATGATCGACAGGCAGTAGACGATGTACAGCAAGCCGTGCGCGAAGCCGACGATGGCGACCGTGCCGGGCCGGTCGGCGAGGTACTTCAAGGGCAGCCCGATGAACACCAGAACTGCGAGCAGGACACCGACCGCGTTTGCGAGGACTCGGTAACGCAGCAGCGCGCCCGGCAGGCCTTTCACCGACGCTTCTGCAGATCGCGTGAATGCAGACCGGTCAGATATTCGTTGTACGCCGCAAGCTCGGGGTCGTTTTCGTCGTCGATCGGCTGCGCCGGCACGTGCTCCGTGCTGAACGCGTCTTTGTCGAGCAGCGCGGGCAGTTGCAGCTCGACTGTTGTGTTGCGCAACTCCATCCGGATCGCGCGCACGTAGAGGAAGATCACGATTGCGGCGAGGGATGGCCATTCGATGGCGTAGCCGTAGCTGCGGGCGTTCCCGGCGCCGGCTCGGGCGACCTGCCACCAGCCGAGCCCCAGGAACGTCGGCACCGTCACCAGCACGGCGATGTGCAGCCAGACCCAGTGCCTGGTGAAGAACCGACGCATGACAGGAGGGTACGACGGAGGACTGCGCCACCTTACCTAGCGACGAGTGCCTTGTTACTACGCCGATCGGCTGCACCTAGCGAGCAGTGGTCACTTCCCTTTCGTTCGGGGTGCGGCCACCGCATTGCTCGTCTAGGGTCGCGTGGTATTCATCGTCGCTGGGGAGGCGGGAAGCAATGGCAGGACGATCGGCCCTCGCACTGGGTGTTCTTGGTGCAGCAGTGACGCTCGTTGCCGCGCCGGCGTTGGCGCAGCACGCGGCGCCCGCGCACGCTGCTGCGACCGCTTCGGCGACGCCGATCCAGCACGTCGTGATCATCGACCAGGAGAACCACTCCTTCGACGAGGTGCTGGGTGTGCTCTGCGTCAAGGACGCGCGGTGCGACGGCACGCGCACCGGCAAGTTGCACGACGGCAGCACCTTCACACTCACTCAGTCGCCTGACGTCGTGCCCAACGTCACCCACAGCACTGCTGGTCAGCAGGCGGCGATCGACGGCGGCAAGATGGACGGCTGGGATCTCATCAACGGCTGTCAGCCTCGGCAGGGGTACCGCTGCATGACGCAGTACACCCCTGAGCAGATTCCCAACACGGCCCAGCTCGCGCGCCGGTTCGCGCTGTCGGACCGGACGTTCGAGATGGACCGGATCCTCTCCTTCGGTGCGCACGTCGAGCTCGTGAGTGTCGACCTCGATGGCCTGCTCGGGACGATTCCGCAGCGGGTCTCTTACGCACCCAAGGCGCCGGGCTGGGGCTGCCAGTCCAACCGCGTCACCGCTTGGGTGCCGTCACCGGGAGCGAAGCCTCAGCAAGTGCCGTCCTGCGTGCCGTTCGCCGACGGCACCGGAACCTTCTGGGACACCTACGGCCCGGACGGCCACCCGCAGACGTCGCCTCTGCCGCACGTCGACAACCTCTTCGACCGGATGGACGCCGGCGGCGCGAGCTGGAAGGTGTACGACTCCGCGAAGGCGTACGACCCCTGCTCCTACTTCGCCAGCTGCCGTGAGACCAGCCAAGGCCACAACGTGGTGATGACGCCCCAGATCCTCAACGACGCGCAGAACGGCACGTTGCCGAACGTGTCGCTCGTGATGCCGAACGGCCCGAACGGCATCACCACGTCGCAGCACAACGGCGACTCGATGAAGGCCGGCGACGACTGGATCGGCCAGATGCTCACTGCGCTCGGCAACGGCCCCGAGTGGGGCTCGACCGCCGTGTTCATCACCTACGACGACTGCGGCTGCTTCTACGACCACGTGCCTCCGCCGGACCCCACGATGGGGGTCCGGCTGCCGATGGTCATCATCTCGCCGTACGCCAAGGCCGGCTACACCGACTCGACGCCAGTCTCGTTCGTCGGGATGATCGCGTTCATCGAGCACACCTTCAACCTGCCGCCGGTCGACTCGCGCGACGCCTCGTCGTACGACTACATGAACAGCTTCGACTTCACGCAGACGCCGTTGAGGATGCCGACTTTGGTCCGTGAAACGGTGCCGCCGAGCGAAGTCAAGTACCTCAAAGCGCATCAATCGAGCGATGAGGACGATCCGACCTAGTCCCAGGCTGGCTCAGCCTGACCGGTGCAGACGCCGGGACAGACCGCGGCCACCACGCCAGGCGGCCCACCCCACGCCGGTGGTCGCGAGCGCCCCGACCGTGAGGAAGCCAACCGACAGGCCGGGGCGGGCGCCGCTGACCGCGCCACGGGCGGGGATCGCGGCGCGACCGCGCAGCCCTGGCTTCCGCGCTTGCTGAAGCAGATCGGCCAGCAGGTCCGGCGGTGGCGCGGGCGCACGCGTCTTCAACGTCGAGAGGCCTGAGCTGACCGCCTCCTGACGCGTGAGCTCGGCCGCGCAGTCCGCACAACGGCGAAAGTGCCGGCGAACCACGCGTTCGGACCAACCTGTGAGCTCGCCGGCGAGCAGAGCAGGCAGCTGGCTGCGCGCCTCGCGGCAAAAGCGCGGCAGGCTCGAGTCGTCGTTCACCGCGCCGCCTCCGTTCGTGGCCCCGGCTCGTCGCTGACGATCGCGCGCAGGCGTGCATGCGCGCGCGAGAGTCGCACCTTGACGACGTTCTCACTGATGTCGAGCAGCTTCGCGACCTCTCTCGTCGATAACCCTTCGATGTCGCGCAGCACCACGACGGTGCGCGCGTCCTCCGGTAGTTGCGCGACCGCAGCCTCACACCGCGCCGCGAGATCAGCTCGTTCGGCCCACTCTGCCGGCCCGGCTTCGACCGCAGCCATACGCTCTGCGCGCGGGTCGCCGGGAACCGCGAACGGTGTGTACGACGCGGAGGCGCCGGCCTCGCGTGCCTTCGCTCGTTTCTTCAGCGCGGTCAGGCAGACGTTGACCGTGACGCGGTGCAACCACGTACCGAATGCGGACTCGCCGCGGAAGCCGAGCACCGATCGTGTCAGGCGCACGTATACCTCCTGCGTGGCGTCTGCCGCTTCGTCCGGGTTTGCCAGCATTCGGCGGCAGAGTGCGTAGACGTCTGCGTACGTCGCGCGGATCAGCGCGTCGAGCGCACCGGGCTCGCCCTTCTGGCAGGCCCGGACGAGCGCGTTGTCGACGTCCACCGACTACGACTCCTCCAGCGCAGAGATGGTTACCGGAAACAGTCTGTAACCAACGCCCGGTGCTTCGGTCTAACCCTGGTGAGCGGCGCGCCGTGCGCCGCAGAGGAGGAATCAAGATGTACGCGTTTCTGGTGTTCGTCGCGCTCGCTCTGGGGCTGTCCGTGCTCGCGGACGTGGTGCACGAGCTGAACCCTGTGAAGATCCCGGACGCGCTGCGGCACACGGTCACGGTGCTCATCGCGATCGCCGTCGCGTGGGCGCTCGACTACTCGGTCTTCACCGCCTTCGGACAGGACCTGCGCACCTCGTGGATGAACCCGGTCGCGACCGGTGTCGTCCTGGTCGGCGCCGGTGAGTTCATGCGCGCCCTTGCGAGCGGCATGGGCTTGAACCTCTCGATCGGTAGCCGCGGCAAGACCGCATAACCCCCGGTGCGGTAAGTCGCGGTAGACAACGACCCGCGGTCATGGCGCAGAGCTGTGACCGCGGGTCTTGTCATGTTCGTGTTCGCGCCTCCACCAGCCCGCGTCAGGCGAAGTGCGCGGCCTCGAGATCGCGGAGCTCCGCAAAGTGTCGGCGTACCTCGTCACGTCGGGCGCGATCCAGCGCAAGGTTCACCAGCTCGCCGGGGTCTTCCTGGACGTCGTACAACTCGTGGTCCTGGTCGTCGAAGTCGCTGTCCACGTCGTACAGCTTCGTGCTTGTACCGGACGGGTCCTCGCTCGGCAGACCACCGCCCACGCCGTAGTAGCGCGTGTACTTCCACCTACCCTCGAAGTAGCCACGCAGTGCGTAACGGGTCTGTTGGATGCGCCTGGTGTGTGCGGAGTCCTGCGCGAACAGCACGTGGTCTCGCACCGGCTTCGTCGGGTCCGCGAAGATCGGCGCGAGGTCGACGCCCTGCAAGGTCTCGCTTTGTACGCCGGCCAGCGCAGCGATCGTCGTCGCGAGGTCCACATGTGTGCCCATCGCGTCCGTGCGTGTTCCTGGCTCCGTCACGCCAGGGACGCGGACGTACAGCGGCACGTTCATGATCTCGTTGTAGGTGAACGGGCCCTTTGAACGCAGACCGTGCGAACCACACATGTCACCGTGGTCGGACGTGAAGATGACCACGGTGTCGTCGTAGGCGCCGCTTGCCTCCAGCGCGCTCAAGACGACGCCCAGGCTCTCGTCGGCGAGACGGTGCAGCTCGACGTAGTAGTCCAGATGACGGAGCCACGCGCGTTTGTCGCTCGGCTCGATGTATCCCCACAGCCCGTGCTGCTGGTCGTAGCGCCACTGCCGATGAGCCTCCGGCTTGGTGTGCAGATCGTCGTCGAAGTTCGCCGGGAGCGTGTCGAAGATCTCCGGATAGTCCGCGTCGTAAATCGGCAGCGGATCGTCTTCCTTCCACGCCGCCATCGACAGGATGTCGCGGACGAGCTTCACCTGGTCGGGGTTGCGGACGTCATAACCGGGCTGGTCGATCGGGTACCACATCACGTCGTGGGGATTGACCAAAGCGACAGTCAGGAACCAGGGCTGACTGAGGGTGGTGGCGTTCGTGCGCAGCCAGTGCGCGGCGTTGCTCGCGATCATCGGGTCGAAGTGCACACCGGTGCCGGCCCAGCCCATGAAGTGCTGGTCGTTGCCCTCCCAGTCGCTGTATCCGTACGCCTGCATGGGCGGGTTCGGACCGAACGAGAGATGCCACTTGCCGATGTAGGACGAGCGGTAGCCGGCGTCCCGGAGCAGCGAGCCGGTGGTCGGCGTTGCCGGGTCGAGCTCCTTGTGCTGCGGCCAGATCACGTTGTCGACGACCCCGTGCTGCGGCACGTACTGGCCGGTCATCAGGCTGGCTCGGCTCGGGGAGCAGGGCGACGAGTGCGTGAAGTACCGGGTGAACTCGAGGCCCTCGCTGAGCAACCGCTCCCGCCAGGGCAGCCGCACGGACGGCGGTAGCCAGTCGCGCTGGCGTTCCTGATCGGAAACGATCAGCAGGATGTTCGGTTGGCTCGCGGGCATGAGTGCATCTTGCCGTGCGAGTTCGGCCGGCCGCGCTCACAAACTCCCGGAGCGGGGTAGGAATCGGCCGCTATGTCGCGAAGTCGAATGCTCATGCGCCGGGTTGCTGCCCTTGCCGCTGGCGCGGCACTGCTGACGTTCTGCGGCGTCGCGGGGGCGACGTCGATCCCGTCGTCGAGCGGGCCCGGCCATCCCCGGGCCTTTCTCGGTACGCCGGGGGCCGGGCAGCCGGTGGCCTTCGGCGAGGAAGCGCCGCGCCACCCGTTCATGGCCCCGAACGGAAGCAGCAACATCCACGACGACGCGTACCAGTCGGATGCTTACACATGGGCCGGCCCGTTGGGCCGCGCCCCCACGATCACTTCCACGTTCCAAGCCCGCGACTGCGCGTCGGTGACGTTCGACTCGCGCGGATACATCGTGACGGTGTGCGTCGGCGCCAACCGGCCGGTCCTCGAGCTGCTCGACCCCGTCACGTTGGCCATGATCGCGTCGTACCCGCTGCCACGGCGGAAGGTGTCATCGATTCCGAACACGTTCACGTCATTCGGCGGCGGCGGCTACTTCTACCTCGACAACCTCGACCGCGCCGTCGTACCCACCAACCATGGGACCATCGACGTCATCGCGGAGAACGGCAAGGCCTTCCGGTTGGTGCGCACGTACGACATCTCGCGGTTGGTGAAGTCGTCGTCGATCATCTCCGCGTTGCCGGACTGGTCGGGGCGCCTGTGGTTCGTGACCGGCGCGGGTGTTGTCGGCTTCATAGACCCGAGCACAGGAGCGGTGCGGAGCAAGGCCTTGCACGAAGACATCGGCAACTCGTTCGCCGTCGACGAGACCGGCGGGGTCTTCATCGTCACTGATCACGCGTTGTACCGCTTCGATGTCGTCGGCGGACTGCCGCAGGCGACGTGGCGGTCGCCCTACGACAGCGGCACACGCGTGAAGCCCGGTCAGACCGAGCACGGTTCCGGCACGACGCCGACGCTCGTACGACGGGGGAGCGAGCACTTCGTCGCGATCACCGACAACGCCGACCCGAGAATGCATGTGCTCGTCTACCGGGCGGACGCCTCCGGCCCCGGGACGGCGCCGATCTGCGCCATGCCGGTGTTCGCCGCCGGCCACGGCGACACTGACAACTCGCTGATCGCGATCGGCGACTCGATCGTCGTGGAGAACAACTACGGCTACACAGGACCGGTGGCGCGGCCGCCGTCCGGTCCGTTCCGGATCACGCCGACCACCCAACCCGGGGTCACCCGGATCGACGTCGACTACGCAGCCGGTGGGTGTCACATTGCCTGGGCGAACAAGGTCGTGCGCGTGCCGTCATCGGTGAGCAAGGCGTCTGCTGCCGCAGGTCTCGTGTACGTCTACGAGCATCCGTCGGCACAGCAGGTGCAGTACTCCGGGCCGCGGCCGGCCGGGCCGTTGGCCTCCGACCCGTGGTACCTCACGGCGTTGGACTTGAACACCGGTCGCCGGATGTGGTCGGTGCTCACCGGCTATGGCCTCGGTTACAACAACCACTATGCGCCGATAACGATCGCCCAGGATGGTACGGCCTACGTCGGTGTCCTCGGCGGGTTGTTGCGCATCCGCGACAGCAGTTAGCGGACCCCCGGGCTGTTACGACGTCACGAACTTCGCGTGCTGGTCAAGAGAACGCAGCACGGTGTCCTCGTCACCTTCCTCGAGGTTGACCACAACTTCGTCGATGCCGAGGTCGGCGTAGTGCGCGAGTTTGCCCTCGTTCGGTAGCACGCCGTACGGCAGAACGATCGGCTCGCCCTCGCGGTCGGCCTGCTGCCAGGCCTCCCGCAGCTTCGGCAACGCCTGCGTGAGACCGCCACCGCCGATCGGCAGCCAGCCGTCGGCGTAATCCGCGATCGCCTCGAACAGTTTCGGACCGGCTCCGCCACCGAGCAGGATCGGCGGTCGCGGTTGCTGCACGGGCTTCGGCCAGGCCCACGACGGTGACAGATGCACCTGCCGCCCGTGGTAGCTCGCCACGTCGTCGCGCCACAGCCCGCTCATTGCAAGCACGCTCTCGCGCGTTATCGCCCGGCGTTCGGCAAAGGCGACGTTGTGATCGGCCATCTCCTCGCGGTTCCAGCCGAAACCGATGCCGAGCACGAACCGCCCACCGGACAAGAAGTCCAACGTCGCGACTTGCTTCGCAAGGGCGATCGGGTCGTGCTCGATGATGAGGGCCACGCCAGTGCCCAGCCGGATCGTGCTCGTGACTGCGGCGGCGGTTGCGAGCCCGACGTACGGGTCGAGCACCCGCGCATAGCTCTCCGGCAGTTGGACATCAGGATTCATCGGCCACGGCGTTGCACGGCTCACCGGTATGTGCGTGTGCTCGGGCACGAAGTACGACGAGAAGCCACGCTCTTCCGCGGCCGCCGCAACGAATGCCGGCGGCGGGCATTTGTCCGTTTGGAACAGGGTGACGCCGATCTTCACGTGCTGATCACGCCGTCCCTCATCCGGGCAGTCTTGCACCCGCCGCTGACGGTGGTGGTCCTCTCCAGGGCGGCGGGACGAGGAACGCGGTGGCCGGCCGCACTGCGTTGTACGGCGCCGGCGTGTGCGCAAGGTCACCGACGACGTCGGCAAGAGCCGCCGCACGCCAGTCGAAGATGGACAACGGCGGCAGACCCAGCAACGTCTCTGCCGTCTTCAGCGCTGCGGGATACGAGCCCGGCTGGTGCGCGGTCTGGCCGGACGGCCCGAGCTGCCGGGACAGCCCACCCATCGTGAGCAGGAACGACCGGTGAATGTCCACGTGATCGCCGACGAACTGCGTGTCGTCCTGTGTGAGCAGGACGAGGGTGTTCTTCCAGAACGGGCTGCGCGACAGGCCGGCGATGAACTCACCGACACCGGCGTCGTTGTCGGCAACTTCGGCATGGGGTGTCGGATCGAGTGGGTTGAAGCCGTCGTTCAGGACATACGTGTGGTTCACCGGGAAGACCATGTATGACAGGTTCGGCATCGCACGCTGGCACGTCGCCTCGCTGTCGCCTCTGGCGATGCAAGCGTGGTACGACGCCGTCCAGCCGTCCACGGTGAAACGCTGCTTGTCCGTTGGGGTGAGCGAAATGCGTTTGAGGAACGTTGACGGCGGCTGTGGTCCCTGGAACCAGTTCCAGGCATGGGAGATCGTCGTTCCGTGCAGGAACATCTGTGCCCGGTCGACATCCGGGAAGGTCATGTCCTTTCCGGAGATCGCATCCGGTCCAAGACCCCAGTACTTCAAAGGAAACTCGTCCGCGATCGGCGCCGAACCGTCGTTGACGTCGTCGCCGTAGATCGCCTCGGTCAGGCCGAGCGGGTTCGTTGCCGGGTTGGTGATCTCGTCGAAGATGCGTTGCCGTGGGTCGCGCAGCGCGCCCTCGATGCGTGACGGTGCGCCTGCGCTGTCCCGGTTGCCGCGCAGGTCCTCGTCGTACTGCTGGCCCCACGTGATGGCGGTGGCATCGGGCTCGTATCCACCGGTCAGCCACTCGTGGCCTTCGATGGACGAGTCACCGTCGGTGTAAAAGGAGTCGTCGAGGTTGTACTGCTCGGCCAGCCGGTGTTGGTTCGGCGTCGACTCGATGCCGTATTCCGTGTACCTCGGGTCAGCGTCGGCGCCCGGCAAGGAGTGCTTGATGTCGCCGAAATACGAGTCGAACGTCTTGTTCTCGTTGTTGACGATGATCACGTGCAAGGCACGCGGATCGATCTGACCACGGCTGGCCGCGCAGAGGATCGCGCTTGTGACGGCTCGATCTCCGGGCGGCGTACATGCATCACGCGCGGGGTCGGGCAAGGAAGCGTTGTAAAGCGGCGCGAGCTGGTCGTTCGCGACAACCTGGGACGTCCACCGGTCGAACGTCGACCCCGCGGTCGCGGCAGTCGGCAGATCGATGACGGACACGCTGCCCTCGGTCTGGCTGCCGACGACGGGTGCGACCTGCGGGTAGAAGCCCGGTCCGGACCCGTCACCACGCACGTTCGCGACATACAGCCGGTTTCCGCCGCTCGCGGCGGGTGCAGCCACAAGCGCATCCGGCCACCAACCGGTGCCGATCCACGTGTGTGGCACGTTGACCGTCGTATTCCCGGCTCGCACGGTGCGCGGGATCGGCTGACCATCGGCGGTCAGCACCTCGACGGCGTTCAGCCCGGACAGCGCGACGTAGAGATAACTGCCGTCCGCGGCGTACCCGAGGGCGTTAGGCGCGGTGCCCAGGGGCGCGTCCGGCCTGAGCCGCAGCGATGTCGCATGCGTGCCTGTGGCGAGCCCATCGGCGTCGAGATCGGCCAGCGTGACGGTGTCGTCGGCGGCGTTCGCGACCGCCAGCCGGCCACCGTCCGGGGACACGGCGAGGCCGAGTGGATGTTGGCCGACGGCGATCGTCTGTACGACGCGCTCCACGCCGCGTCGCGCGACGTCGATGATGGAGACGCTCGCGTCCGCCCAGTTCGCGACGTAGAGCTTCGTCTGCGACGGATTCAGGGCGAGCGCGATCGCGTCCCGGCCGACGGTGACGTGATGGACCGCGGTGTGGTTGAGGATGTTGACGACTGAGCACGGCGCGGCGGCGGCGCACGTTGTTTCTGTCGAGACCGTGCCGCCCACGAAGACGCGGCCGTCTCTCGTGGTCACGATCGGGCCGGGCCAGCCGGGTGTGTTGATGGTGGCCGGAGGACGCGCGTGCAGGACCCCACGCACCAGTCGGTAGGTCGAGACGGTGTTGAAGTGGCCGTTCGCGGCGTACACGTAGCCGTCCGGTGTGACGGCCGGGTTACGGAAGAACTCCGTGCCCTCCGTCGGAACCATGCGCAGCGTCCGGGTGTCGACGACGTCGATGCCTTCGTCGAACAGCCCACTGGTTGTGACGAGGAGGTGCTTGCGGTCCGTGGTCAGGGCGAGGCCGGTCGGGCCGCGTTCGGTCTGGACCTCGGTGCCGGCCGGGTGCAGGTGCCATCCGTTCGGCAGCCGGTAGTCCGTGGCCGTCAGTGGGTTTCCTGCGCTTGACGGCGGCCCGGGCGTTCCGGCGGCCGGGACGGTAGCGATCGCGAGGGCGCCAAGCACGGCAGCGACAGCCACAAATCGAGCGCGGGACATGGGTTGAGGTTCGACACCAGGCTGCTGTGCCCCTGCTCCAGTGGCAGGCTCTCGCGCATGGAGCCGTACGCCGAGCTGTACCCGAGCCTCGTCTTCGAGGATGCCGCCCCGGGAGTGCTGCGCATCGTCATCAGCAAGCCGGAGCGCCGCAACGCAACCGACCGGCCCATGCACGGGGCCCTGTCGAAGGTGTTCCGCACCATCGACGGAGACAGCGACGTGCGCGCTGTCGTCGTGCGTGGGGCCGGCGATGCCTTCTCAGCCGGCGGTGACCTCGACATGGTCGAAGCCATCACTCAGGACTTCGCCACGCGCATCGAAGTGCTGCGCGAGGCGCGTGACCTCGTTTACTCGATCATCGACTGCGCGAAGCCGATCGTGTCGGCGATCACAGGTCCGGCGGTCGGGGCCGGTCTCGTTGTCGCGCTGCTGGCCGACGTGTCGGTTGCCGGTCGCGCGGCGTACCTCGTCGACGGGCACACGAAGCTCGGCGTCGCGGCCGGTGACCACGCCGCGATCATCTGGCCGCTGCTCTGCGGGATGGCGAAGTCGAAATACCACTTGTTGTTGTGCGAGCCGATGACTGGCGAAGAAGCCGAGCGCATCGGGCTGGTGTCACTGTGCGTCGACGACGCTGAGGTACATGACCGGGCGCTCGAGATTGCGGTCCGTCTCGCCGCTGGTTCGCCGACGGCGATCCGCTACACGAAGCTGGCTTTGAACAACTGGCTGCGGCTGGCCGGCCCGTCCTTCGACGCGTCGCTGGCGCTGGAGTTCCTCGGTTTCACCGGCCCGGATGCGGTCGAAGGGATCGCCGCGTTGCGCGAGAAACGCCCACCCAACTTCACCGGTCCGGCCCCCGAGTAGCGGTCAGGCTTTCGCGACCTTGCGGTAGGCCGCCTCGACGAAGCTGTAGAGGCCGAAGGCGACCAGCCCGACCGCAACGACGGACAGCACGGCGATGCCCCACCAGTGCCGTGACATGTCGCGCAACGTGGCGTCGAGCCCCAACGCTTTGTGCGCGTCGTGCGCCGCCGCGGCCACGATCAGGAAGATGCCGACCGGCACGAACGTGATGATCCGCGCCGCGATACCTCCACTGCCGACCGCCCGTGTGCTGCGTTGCAGCCAGCCCGGCATCTTCTTCTCGTCGAGGTTGTTCTCGAAGTTGCCAGTGATCGCAATCCATGCTTGGTATGCGTAGAAGCCGATCATGGCGACACCGATCGCGACGACCAGCGCACGTCCACCGGTGTTACCCATCAGCTTCGCCGTGAAGGTCCGATGTGACTGCTCGGACCCCTCCTGGTGATGGCCGAACACGAAGGTCATGGTCAGGGTTGCCATCGCGGTGTACCCCACGGTCTCGCACAGGGCGCGTGCACCGTCCCACCATTCGCGCTCGTCGCCGGTCACGGCGATGACGGCGGCGACAAGTCGCGCGACAGCGAACGCGGCGAACCCGAACGCCGCGGCACCGAGCACGACAAGCCCCAGCGGCTGAGCAGCGACCACCGACAGGGCACCGTTCGGGTCCACTTGCCGGCTGCCCGCTGCATCGACCGCGATCCGGATGGCGAGCGATGCGAGCAGCAAGTAGAAAAGCCCGCGCGCCGCTAGCCCGATGCGCGCCGCTGCCGTCAGCGCCGAACTGCGCCGTGCCCGCCGCGCCGTACGGCCGGCCTTGCGCGACGTACGGCCAGCCCTGTTCGCGGTCGTCGTCGGCACGCTGCATCGATGCCCGTACGCCGCAGCGTCAACCGCTGGTCTCAACCGTTCAGCGTCCGCGATGTGTGTGCCGTTACCCCGTGAAAAGCCGCGTGAGTGCGTCATTCATTCGGGTGTTACCGTTGGTAACACCGAGGGAAGGCACCGGTTCATGACCCATCGCGAGGTCCAGCTGCACGGCCATCCGGTCTCCTACGAGGAGGACGGGCCGAGCGACCGGCCCGTCGTCGTCCTGCTGCACGGCATCGCCGGCAGCAGCCACACCTGGGATCCCGTCGTACCACTGCTCGTTCCCGAGGTCCGCGTCATCGCGCCGGACCTGCTCGGGCACGGCGCATCGGCGAAACCGCGCGGCGACTACTCGCTGGGCGCGTTCGCAAGCGGCGTCCGCGACCTGCTCGACCTGATCGACGTCGAGCACGTCACGGTCGTTGGGCACAGTCTCGGCGGCGGCGTGGCGATGCAGTTCGCCTACCAGTTCCCGGAGCGTTGCCAGCGGCTCGTGCTGGTCTCTTCGGGGGGCCTCGGCCGCGAGGTGACCCCGCTCCTTCGCGCAGCCACACTGCCCGGCGCCGAGTTCGTCGTCCCGTGGCTCGGCCGACTCGCGCGGCGCATTCCGATCGAACCGATCCTCCCGCCCGGCGCCGCCGAAGTCTCCCGCGGCTTCGCTTCGCTCGCCGAGACCGATGCGGGTCGCGCGTTCGTCCACACCGCGCGGTCGGTCATCGATCTCACCGGCCAGCGGATCGACGCGAGCGACCGGCTCTACCTCGCCGAGACCATGCCGACCCTTCTGGTCTGGGGCGACAAGGACCGCTTCATCCCGTGGACGCACGGGCAACGCGCGGCCGAGCTGATCCGCGGCAGCCGACTCGAGATCTTCACCGGCGCCGGGCATTTCCCGATGCACGACAACCCGATGCGCTTCGCGCGTCTGATCCACGAGTTCGTCGCCACAGCGCCCGCGGCGACGTATGACCGCGAACGGATCCGCGACCTCGTTCGTACGCACGCGGCGACGCGCTAGGAGTCATCGATGACGGGAGCCACCGACGAACCGACGTTCTCTCTTCAGCTCACAGCGGAGCAGAAGGAGATCAGGGACTGGCTGCACAACTTCGCAGCCGACGTCATCCGCCCCGCCGCTGCCGAGTGGGACGAGCGCGAAGAGACCCCCTGGCCGATCATCCAAGAGGCCGCGAAGATCGGGGTGTACTCCCTCGAGTTTTTCAGCCAGCAGTGGCTCGAGCCGACCGGCCTTGGCATCCCGATCACCATGGAAGAGCTGTTCTGGGGCGACGCCGGCATCGGCTTGTCGATTGTCGGTACGACGCTTGCCGCGGTCGCCGTGGTCGCGAACGGCACCCCTGAGCAACTCGGCGAGTGGGTGCCGCAAATGTTCGGCGACGTGAACGACGTGAAGGTCGCCGCGTTCTGCTCGTCGGAGCCGGACGCCGGGTCTGACGTCGGAGCGATGAAGACCCGCGCGACGTACGACGAGGCCAAGGACGAGTGGGTGCTCAACGGTACGAAGACGTGGGCGACCAACGGCGGCATCGCCGACGTCCACATCGTCGTCGCATCCGTCGACCCTGAGCTCGGTACGCGCGGGCAAGCGAGCTTCGTCGTACCACCGGGCACACGCGGCCTCTCGCAAGGGCAGAAGTTCAAGAAACACGGCATCCGGGCGTCGCACACGGCAGAAGTCGTCCTCGACAACGTGCGGCTGCCGGGTTCGTGCCTGCTCGGCGGCAAGGACAAGCTCGACGAGCGACTCGCCCGCGCCCGCGGCGGGCAGCGGTCGAGAGGTGCTGCTGCGCTCGCGACCTTCGAGGCGTCCCGCCCATCGGTCGGTGCGCAGGCCGTCGGCATTGCGCGGGCGGCGTACGAGGTCGCGCTCGACTACGCGAAGACGCGCGTGCAGTTCGGTCGCCCGATCGTCGAGAACCAAGCCATCGCGTTCAAGCTCGCGGACATGAAGACCTCGATCGACGCGTCCCGGCTGCTGGTATGGCGCGCCGCGTGGATGGCGCGCAACGCGCACCAGTTCACCGCAGCCGAGGGTTCGATGAGCAAGCTGTTCGCCGGAGAGACAGCGGTCAAGGTCACGCAGGAGGCCATGCAGATCCTTGCCGGCAACGGGTTCACCCGCGAGTACCCGGTCGAGCGGATGGCACGGGACGCCAAGATCTACACGATCTTCGAGGGCACCAGCGAGATCCAACGTCTCGTCATCAGCCGCGCGATCTCCGGGCACTACATCCCGTGACCGCTCACTTGTCAGAACCTCAGCGGGCGATAGCCCCACATTCTGACAAGTCTGGACGCAGCGTGGAACGGCGCGCCGAGCTGCTCGACGCGGCCGCCCGCGTCATCCGCGAGAGCGGAGCAGACGTGTCGATGGCGGCCATCGCTGCTGCCGCGGGCATCACCAAGCCGATCCTCTACCGCCACTTCGGCGACAAGGGCGGCCTGTTCCGCGCACTCGCCGAACGACAGACCGATGAGCTGCTGAGCGGCATTCGCGACGCGATGCTCGCCCCTGGTACGCCGAGAGCGCGCACCGAAGCAGCCATCGACGCCTACCTCGCGGCGATCGAGAAGCGGCCGTCCGTGTACCGCTTCGTGGTCGGCCGCGCGGTCGCCGAGGAACCGTCGGTCGCCGGCTCCGTCGCCGGGTTCATGGCCCGCCTCGCCGATGAGCTGGCCGCGGTGCTCGCCGCCGACCTGCGGCTGTCGCCGCAGCGCGCGCAGGTCTGGGCCCGGGCCATCGTGGGCATGGTGCGCAGCGCGGGTGACTGGTGGCTCGAGGGTCGGCGCATCAGCCGGCAGCGGCTGGTCACCGAGCTGACCGAGCTGCTGTTCGGGGGCCTCGCCAGCGCGACGAACGTAGGTGAGAATCAGCGCCGTGCGTAGCACGATGCAGGACGTCCCGATCACCGTGACGCGGATCATGCAGTACGGCACGACCATGTGCGGCGACGCCGAGGTGGTGACATGGGCGGGCGAGTCCGGACGGCGTGCGTCCTACGCCGCAGTCGGTGAACGTGCGGCCCGGCTCGCTAATGGCCTGCGACAGCTCGGCGTCACCGGCGACGACCGCGTCGGCACGTTCATGTGGAACAACCAGGAGCACCTCGAGGCCTACCTCGCGATCCCCTCGATGGGCGCGGTGCTGCACACGCTGAACATCCGGCTGTTTCCCGAGCAGGTCGTCTACATCGCGAACCATGCCGAAGACCGTGTCGTCATCGTCGACGCGTCGCTCGCGGAGGCCTTTGCGAAACTACTGCCCGAGCTGCAGACCGTGCGCACCGTGGTCGTTTCCGGCGAGTACGACGCCGCAGCCTTCGAGGGCGCGAGCGCAGATGTCGTCTCGTACGACGAACTGCTCGCAGCGAACGCACCGGCGTACAGCTGGCCGGCAATCGACGAGACCGACGCCGCGGCGATGTGCTACACGAGCGGCACGACCGGCAACCCGAAAGGCGTCGCGTACTCGCACCGTTCGATGTACCTGCACTCGATGGCGGTGTGCATGGGCGACGCGATGGGACTGAACGCGCACGACCGCGTGCTGCCTGTCGTACCGATGTTTCACGCCAACGCCTGGGGACTGCCGTACGCCGCGGTGATGGTCGGCGCGTCGCTGATCATGCCGGACCGCTACCTGCAGGCCGAACCACTCGCGAAGTGCATAGCGACCGAGCAGCCGACGTTCGCGGGCGCCGTACCGACTGTGTGGAACGACTTGCTTCAGTACGCCGAGAACAACGACGTCGACGTGTCCTCGTTGCGGCTGGTGGCGTGCGGGGGGTCGGCGGTGCCGCGCCGGTTGATGGAGCGGTTCGAATCCGAGCTCGGTGTCACGGTGATGCAGGCCTGGGGGATGACGGAGACGTCCCCCGTCGGTTCGGTCGCGCGGCCCCCGGCGGGCGTGGACGAGGTGGCCGCGTGGGACTACCGGAGCACGGCCGGCAAGTTCCTCTGTGGCGTCGAGGGTCGGCTCGTCGGTGACGACGGCGAGGAGATGCCGCACGACGGCAAAGCTGTCGGCGAGGTCGAGGTACGCGGACCGTGGGTGACCGCGTCGTACTACAACTCGCGCGACGAGGAGGGCAAGTTCCACGACGGCTGGTTACGCACCGGCGACGTCGGCACCATCGACCCGGCCGGCTACCTCGTGTTGACCGACCGGGCGAAGGACGTCATCAAGTCCGGCGGCGAGTGGATCTCGAGCGTCGATCTCGAGAACGCGATCATGAGTCACCCCGACGTCGTGGAGGCAGCGGTGGTCGGCGTACCGGATGAGAAGTGGCAGGAGCGGCCGCTCGCTGTGGTGGTGCTGCGCGATGGTGTGGCTGTCGACGCAGCAGCCATGCGCGGGTGGTTGTCCGAGCGCATCGCGGCCTGGCAGCTTCCGGAGCGCTGGTCGTTCGTCGCGGCTGTCCCGCGTACGAGCGTCGGCAAGTTCGACAAGAAGGTCGTCCGCCAACAATATTCCGACGGCGCCCTCGACGTCGCCACGGCGGAATAGCTGTCCCGGAGCGAAACGGCCATCTATTCGGGCGACCTCGGTAACCTGTGATGTCGGCGTCCGGACAAGGGCGTCGAGGAGGCTTCGCCTAGTCCGGTCTATGGCGCCGCACTGCTAATGCGGTTTGGGTTAATCGCCCATCCCGGGTTCGAATCCCGGAGCCTCCGCCATGGTCGGAAGGCGAAAGCCGAGCAAGGGGGTGGTGGCAGTGGCCGGCTCGTCAGCCGACATCGCCGCGGCCATGCTCGACCAGGTCCGGGTCGCGGTCGTCGCGATCGACCTCAACAACCGGGTCACGCACTGGAACCGGGAAGCCGAGCAGCTCTACGGCTGGTCCGCCGAGGAAGTGATCGGCAGCACCTCCGACTCGATCGGGATCGCCCCTTCCGAGGCGCAACAGGCCGAGGAGATCTTCCGGCGCATCTCGACGGGCGAGAGCTGGACCGGGGAGTTCCCGGTGATGACGAAGTCCGGTGTCTACCGGCGGATGCACTTCCACGCAGGGCCGGTGCGCGACGTCGAGGGCAACGTCGTCGGCATCGTCTCCGTCGCGAACGACGCCGAGGAGATGGAGGAGACGGCCGCCCAGCTCTCGCTGTTCCAGTCGGCCCTCGGCCAGTCTCCGGTCGGGGTCGGGATGTACGACGAGAACCTCAACTACGTCCGGGCCAACAACGCCCTGCTCGAGATCATCGGCCTTCCCGGCGCTGAGGTCCGCGGCCGGCGGGTCCGCGATGTGCTGGGACCGACGCTCGGGGAGCAGGTCGAGGGATACCTCGCCCGCGTCTTCGCGACCGGCGACCCGGTCATCAACCACGAGGTGCACGGCCCGACGCCGGCGCACCCGGACGAGGACCGGTGGTACCAGGTCTCCTACTTCCGCCTCAACGACAACGACGGTCGCAGTGTCGGCGCGGCGAGTCTCGTCAGCGACGTCACCGATCAACACCGGGTGCGCGAGCGACTTCGCGACGCGACGGAGCGACTCGCACTGCTGGCGCAAGTGAGTGAGCTCCTTGCTTCGAGCCTCGACCTCGACCGGACGCTGGGCGCGCTCGCGCGCCTCGTCGTACCAGCGCTCGCGGACCACTGCATCGTCGACTTGATCGACGACAGCAACGACCTGCGTCGCCAGAGCGTCGTACATGCACCTGACGTCGCGCCGTTCGGTGCGGAGCCGTGGGCCGAGCGCGGTGAGATCGTGCGCTATCCGGACGCGCACCCGGTCGCGCAGTCGCTCGCGTCCGGTCGCTCGGTCCGACTGCACGCTGCGCCGGTCGACATCGACTATGAGGCCCTCGCACCCACGCCGAAGTCCGCGCAGTTCGCTCGCGAGGTAGGCGTTCAGTCCGCCATTGCGGTTCCGCTCGTCGCCCATGGTGCGACGGTCGGCGTGTTGTCGTTCGTATCCTCCGCGTCCGGCCGTCGCTACAGCCTCGACGACCAGAGACTGGCCGAGGAGATCGCCGTCCGCGCCGCTGTTGCCATCGACAACGCGCAGCTTTTCCAGCGTCAGCAGCAGACCGCGCTCACCCTGCAGCGGTCACTGCTGCCCGGCGAACTGCCGGAGACAGCAGACCTGCACGCCGCAGCGGCGTACTTCCCGGCCGCCGACGGTGGTCAGGTCGGCGGCGACTGGTACGACGTCATCCCTCTGCCATCCGGCCGGGTCGCCATCGTCATCGGCGACGTCATGGGCCGGGGCATCCGCGCCGCCGCGCTGATGGGCCAGCTGCGCGCGGTGGTTCGCGGATACGCGATTCAAGATCTGCCGCCCGTCGACGTCATCGCCTACCTCGACGACCTCGTGCGCAACCTCGACGAAGCATCCATCGTCACCTGCGTGTACGCCGTTTACGACCCCGTCGACCGCGCGATCTGCATCAGCAACGCGGGGCATCTCCCGCCGCTGCTGGTCAATGGCGCCGGCGTGACGAAGGTGCTGGACAACAACACCGGCATCGCACTCGGCGCCGGCAAAGCGCCCTTCGAGCAGTTCGAGGTCGAGGTCAGCGATGGAGACGCGCTGCTTCTGTACACCGACGGCCTGGTGGAGACGCGCGGCACCGACATCGACGACGGCATCGCTGCACTCGCGGCGGCGGTCGCACCGTTGCCGGAGACATTGGAAGAGGCGTGCGCCCGCGCCTTGAGCGTGCGCATACCCGACGGCCAGGACGACGACGTCGCCGTTCTCGTCGTACGCATGCAACCGCGTTCGGACACCGACGTCGCCGAACGAGACTTCGCGCCGACCCCCGAGAACAACGCGGAGATGCGCACCTTCGTGCGATCGGTGCTCCAGGGGTGGCAAACCCCCAGCGAGACCGCGCGCCTCGTCGAGCTCGTCGTGAGCGAGTTGGTCACGAACGTCATCCGGTACGCCGTCTCGTCACTGCCGGAAAGTCCGCGGCTGCGGCTCGCGCGCAAGGCTGACGAGATCTTCGTCGAAGTCTCGGACTGGAACGGGACGCTGCCGCACCGGCGGCAAGCCCGGCCGAATGACGAAGTCGGTCGAGGACTCGCGCTCGTGGAAGCGGTCGCGAGCCGCTGGGGCTGCCGGCCGATCCTCGGAGGCGGCAAGGCCGTGTGGTGCGCATTGCCGTGGGAAAACCGCCAAACAGCCGGTTAAACGGGTCGAATTACACGTTCTCCGCGATTGCCCGCCCGTTCGCCTTGGGTGACACTTATGCCCGGTGATCTTGGGGGTCTGGGGGCGGATCGTGGTCGAGGGGCGGGTGCTCGTCGTCGAGGACAACGAGCGAAGCCTGAAACTGGCCTGCGACGTCCTGCAAATGCGCGGCTTCGAGACGATCGGCGCGCGCACCGGCGCGGAGGCGGTCGTGATCGCCGCCTCCCAGCAGCCCGCACTCGTCCTGCTCGACGTAGCACTCCCGGACATGGACGGCGTCGAGACGCTGCAGGCATTGCGAGCGAACCCGCGCACGGCGACCATCCCGGTCGTGGCGGTCACGGCGTTCGCCATGAAAGGTGACCGCGAGCGGCTCCTGGCGTCCGGTTTCGACGGGTATGTCTCGAAGCCGATCGACGTCGCGACCTTCGTAGACGACGTCGCCGCCCACATCAACGCCCCGTCATGAGCTTCCCTCTCGTCGCCGAGTCATCGGCAGGTAACCCTGCGGCAATGTCCGCCGACCAGGCTGTCGGAGTGCACGCGCACAGTGAGGTGGAGCGGGCCGCCCAGGGAGCGGGGGACTTCTCCGTCGGGGGGCAGGGAGGACCGGGCGGCCCGCTCAGCCACCTCGCCATGGAAGCGTTCACCGATCACGGCTCGCGCGCCCAGCGCAGCCTCCTCGGCCGTGGCGGCGCGATGACCGCGTTCGCCATCGCTGGGCTCGCGGCCGGTTTCTTTCTCCTCGACCCCGACGCGAGCATGGTGAGCTACGTCGACCTCGCCGTCGTGCTCGGGGCGGGCCTGGCCGGGCTCGCGCTCGTCATGTGGCCGGGCCTGGTGCCGATGTGGGCGATGGACGGCGGCCAGTTCGCCGCTGTCGCCGGGCTCGTGGGCATCGCGCACGTTGGCGGTCCGCTGCTCACCGCGACCCCGTACATCTATGTGCTCACCGGCACGGCCATCTTCGTGATCCGCCGGTGGCCCGTAGTCGTCTTGCATGTCGCGGGGATCGGTGCCTCCTACGCCGGCGTGCTCTGGATCACGTCGCCGTACGCACCGGTCACCCGGTGGGTCGCGGTGTTGGCTGCGGTTGTCCTGTTCGGGTCGTTCGCCCGCTGGCTCGTCGGCAGGGCGGCCAAGCTGGCGGTCGCCGAGCGAGAGCTTTCCGTCGCAGCCGCCGAGGCCGGCGATGAGCTCGCCGAGGTGAGCCGCGCGAAGACAACGTTCCTCGCGCGAATGTCGCATGAGCTGCGGACGCCGTTGAATGTGATCGTCGGCTTCGCCGAACTGCTGGGGGAGCAGCGGGTCGGTGCGCTCGACGAGCGGCAGCAGGAATACGTCAAGGACATCGCCTCGTCCGCACACCATCTCGTGGCACTCGTCGACGACGTCCTCGACATTGCGCAGGTCGAGACCGGCGACGTGCCTCTTGACCTGAGCTGGATTGATGTGGCACGCGTCCTGGACGAGGCGGTCCGTATGGTCCGCGAGCGCGCGCAAGCTGCGAGGGTCGAACTCCTCTGCGAGCTCGACCCGGCGCTTGACGTCATCGAAGGCGACGAGCGGAAGATCTTTCAGGTCGCCGTCAACCTGCTGGCCAACGCGATCAAGTTCACGCCTGCCGGCGGCAGAGTGACAGTCTCGGCGTCGCTCGCAGACGACTGCCTTCGCGTGTCCGTCGCTGACACCGGCGTCGGGATCGCGGCCGAGGACATCGACCGCATCTTCGACGTGTACGAGCAGACCACGCCACGCGCCGACGGCTTCGGTCTCGGCTTGCCGCTCGCGCGCAAGTTCATCCGGCGGCACGGCGGCACGCTCACGGCAACCAGCGCTCTCGGGCTCGGTAGCACGTTCACGTTCGAAGTGCCCGCGCGACCGCCGTTCCCGCAGGACGACGGCGAACGCTTCGCCGGTGCAGGTGGCACCGACTACTCCGCCTTCACCGAGCCTGGCTCGCTCGCCAACCGGTTGCTCCTCGCCAAGGTCGGCGCGTGCATGAGTTTCCTCGCCGGCGGTCTCATCGTCGTTTTTGCTTTTCTCACACCGCTTGGTGCGCACACGCGTGTGCTGATGCTGTCGGTCGCGGTCATCGGCGCCATCGTCGGTCTCGTCGCCTGGAACAGCGGCCGCATCGTCTCGACAAACGCGTTCGAGGCTTTCCACCTCGGTGGTATCGCGGCGATCAGTGGGCTTGTTTACATGGCGCGGCCGGTGGGCGACCTCCTTCCGCTGGCGTACTGCTCCGTGACGATGACATCCTTCGCCTTGTCGCCACGGCGACGCGCAATCAGCCATTTTCTGCTGGTTATCGCGGCGTACGGCGCAGTTCTCCTGATCAGGCCCGTGCCCTTCGGCATCCAGCGGTTCTTCTCGACCGTGATGTTGCTGCACGTGTCGGGTCTGGCCATCAGCTGGGTGATCGAGCAGGTACGCCGGCTCGTCGTGGCCGAGCAAGCAGCGCACCTGCGGGCCGAGCAAGTGCGCGCTGAGCTGGCAGCGGTCAGCAAGCACAAGAGCGACTTCCTCGCGAACATGTCACACGAGTTGCGTACGCCGCTCAACGCGATCATCGGCTTCTCCGACCTGCTGGCCAGTGGCGTCGCCGGGGCGCTGAACTGCAAACAGCAGGAATACATCGACGACGTACGTATTGCAGCCGCCCATCTGCTCGCGTTGATCAACGACATTCTCGACCTGGCCCGGCTCGAGGCCGGGCAGGTGCAGCTCAGTGTCGAACCGGTGGCGGTGCCCGCCTTGATGGAACGCGTCGCCGCAGCCGTGCGCCCCGACGCTGAGCAACATTCCGTCGACGTGGTGACCCGTGTGAGCCCCGACGTCGAGCTGGTCGCGGCCGACCACAACCGGCTCGAACAGATACTCACGAACCTCACGCTCAACGCGGTGAAGTTCACGCCTGCGCGGGGACGCGTCGAGCTGACGGCCACGCGGCGTGCCGACGAGCTGCTCGTCTCAGTGCACGACAACGGCATCGGCATCCGGCCCGACGATCGGGAGAGCATCTTCGAGGCCTTCCACCAAGGCGCGTCGTCGCGGATCGACCAGCTACCGGAAGGTCCGGGTCTCGGGTTGGCGCTGGTGCGCGGACTGGTCGAGCTACACGGCGGCCAGATCCGGGTGGACAGCGAGCCCGGTCAGGGCAGCACGTTCACGATCTCGTTGCCCCGGCTGATCTCGACCGAGCTGCCAGCGTTGGGGGCCGTGTCGTGACCACGGCTGCTCGCATCCTCGTTGTCGATGACACTCCTGCGAACATCCGGCTGCTGTCGGCGATTCTCCAGACGCACGGCTACGAGGTGCGCTCGGCGTCGAACGGGCGCGAAGCTCTCGAGGCCGTAGCGGCCGACGCACCGGACCTGGTCCTCCTCGATATCCGGATGCCCGAGCTCGATGGATACGAGGTCTGCCGGCGGCTACGCGCGGACGAGGCGAGCGCCGTGCTCCCGATCATCATGATCACGGCGTCCGGCGCCGAGGAGAAGGTTGGCGCGCTCGACGCGGGCGCGGACGACTTTGTGCTGCGACCGTTCGAGCAGGCCGAACTGCTGGCACGGGTGCGCTCGCTGCTGCGGATCAAGAAGTTCCACGACACAATCGCCGGCCAGACAGCCGAGCTCACGGCATGGAACAAGACTCTCGAGCAGGAAGTTGCGGCACGGGTCGAGGAGAACCAGCGGTTGGAAGGCCTGCGCCGGTTCCTGTCCGCGCACATCGCAGACGTTGTGCTGACGTCAGGCAACGAAGCGTTGCTCGAACCGCACCGTCGCGAGGTCGCGATCGTGTACGGCGACCTGCGCGGGTTCACGGCGTTCTCATCCGCGGCCGAGCCGGAGGAGGCGCTCGGCGTACTCCAGGGCTTCCACCAGATCGTCGGTGAGTACGTCCGCAAGCACGGTGCGACCGTGGGGTTCTTCGCCGGCGACGGCGTGATGCTGTGCTTCAACGACCCACTGCCGTGCGCCGACCCGGCGATGCTCGCGGTGACCACTGCCGTCGAACTACGTGACGCGCTTGCCGAATATTCCGTGGAGTGGCGGCGGCGCGGCCATGAGCTCGGTGCGGGTTTTGCCGTGACGTACGGCTACGCAACGCTCGGCATGTTGGGATTCGAAGGCCGTTACGACTACTCCGCGATCGGGCCCGTGGTGAACCTTGCGAGTCGACTGTGCGACGCGGCCGCTGACGGTGAGGTGCTCGTCGGTCAACGTGCCTTGGCCGCGATCGAGGACCGCGTTGTCGCGGAGCCACGCGGTGAGCTGATCCTGCCCGGCTTCGGGAAGGCCGTACCCGCGTGGAACGTGACTTCACTGCGCGCCCCAGCGTCCGCAACGGTTGTGCCGGAACAAGCGACCGCGCCCGGCGGCCTCGACGTGCGCATCCTCGGTCTGCTCGAGGTCATCAACGGCGAGAACCATCTCGACCTGCGTGCCGCGAAGGAACGCACGCTGCTGTTGCAGCTGCTGTTGCACCGACGCCAAGTGCTCTCGGTCGAACGGCTTGCCGATGACCTCTGGGACGGCGCCCTGCCGGACGGCGCGACGAACGGGTTGCGTGTGCATGTGTCACGACTGCGCAAGAACTTGTCGGCGGTGGGTCTCGGTGAACTGCTGGAGACCCGGCAACAGGGCTACCGGCTCGACATCGACGATGACTGCATCGACGCGGTTCGCTTCGAACGCCTCGCTACCAACGGCCGCACCGCGCTCGACGCAGCAGAGCCGCAGCGTGCTGTCGAGCTGTCGCGTGCTGCGCTCGCGATGTGGCGCGGGCCCGCGCTCGCCGATGTTGCCGGAGCTTCGTTCGCGACCGCGGAAGCGGCGCGGTTGGAAGAGCTGCGGCTGACCGCGAACGAGGACTGCATCGAAGCGGAGCTGGCATGTGGCCGGCACCGGCAGGTGCTCGGCGAGCTCGAGGCACTCGTGATGACGCACCCGCTCCGAGAACGGCTCTGGGCGAAAAGAATGCTCGCGCTGTATCGGTCCGGTCGCCAGTCCGACGCTCTCTCGGCGTACCAGCAGCTCCGCGACCACCTCGACGAAGAACTCGGCCTCGATCCCTCACCTGAGCTCCAGAAGCTGCACCAGTCGATCCTGGAACAAGCGCCGTCGCTGGATGCGCTGTCGAGCGTCTGAACGGCCACTGTCTGCGGGCGGAGCAAAACAACTGAACGTGCGCAATTCCCCCGAGGAACGCCGTAGAGCGACCGTAGCGATCACGTCGCTGGGCCGTTTGCCGCCGCCGTTGGGCAATCCGAGTGGTTCGTGAAGCGGGCACTGACTAGTCCGTGCTGGTCAGGACGGGCCGTTTCGCCGAGGACTGCTCGTTCAATGTGGCCGCAATGCCGATAACGCAAGGAATCCAGCGTCGTCGAAAGTGAGCGCGTGACGTGACGTCGGTCGGGCAGCGGCCAGCGCCAGAAGCCATCAGGCCTCGGGAACATCCCCGCACGATGCGCACGGTCGGCGCTGCTGCCGTGGCGAACCGCATCACCTGGTCGCTCTATAAGAAGCTGACCGGCACGATGCTCGCCGTCATGGCGGTGGACGCCGCGGTCTACCTCTTCGCCGTGAGCAATGCCGACAATGGACAGCAGCTCGTGGTCACCTTGCAGTCCATCTTCGTCGGTCTTGCCCTGCTCACGATCACCGTCGGCCTCGTCCTGTCAGCAGTGATCGCTCGCCAGGTGAACCAGGTCGTCGTCACGGCGCGGCACCTGGCCACCGAGCACCTGCCCGCGCTCTCCCAAGGCCTGCAAGCGCTCGGCGAGGGCCGCCCGGACGCGGCGACAGCGCCAGGTCCCGTGGGCCTCGGGCGCGTGCATTCGCGAGATGAAGTGAGTGCATTGGCGCAAACCTTCAACACCATGAAGCAGGAGATCGCGCGGGCCCGCGAGTCTCTCGACGCCGCTCGTGAGTTGCAGCGTCGCGACCGTCAGCACCTCCAAGAGCTCGCTGACCACGATTCACTAACTGGTCTGTTCAATCGACGACGCCTCGAGGACGAGCTTCGTCGCATCCCGGAGCGGCGTACTGACGGTCGAATGTGCGCGCTCGTCTTGATCGACCTCGACAACTTCAAGCTGATCAACGACAGCCAGGGCCATGCGGTCGGCGACGCGATGCTGCAGAGCATCGCACGTCTGCTGCGCGGCCGGGTCCGGCAAGCAGACGTGCTCGCCCGTCTGGGCGGGGACGAGTTCGCTGTCATCCTGCGCGACGTCAACGCTGAAGAGGCGCACCAGATTGCCACCGCGCTCGTGAACACCATTCGCGCCAGCGCAACGGTCATCGCCGATGCGCGCTACATCCGGGTGACCGCCAGCGCCGGTGTAGCCGTCTATGTGCCGGAGGAGGGCGTACACCCGGACCAGTTGCTCGTCGATGCGGATGTCGCGATGTACGACGCGAAGGACGCGGGCCGGGACCGGGTATCCCTGCTCGACGGCTCGGGATCGCGTCGTGAGGAACTGCGCACCAGGCAACACTGGCTGCAGCGGTTGCGGGAGGCCATCGACGAAGGTGGCTTCGAGTTGCACGCGCAGCCGATCCTCGACCTGGCATCGGGTGAGGTGAACCGTTACGAACTGCTGTTGCGGCTGCATGACGGCGAGGGTGGCGTGGTCGCACCGGCGGAGTTCCTCGGCCTGGCCGAACGGTTCGGCATGATCACCGACATCGATCTCTGGGTCGTGCGGGAGGCGATCGAGCTGCTGCGTGACCTGAACGTGGCCGCCGGGCCAGGCATACGCTTCGAGGTGAACGTGAGCGGCCCGTCCCTCACCGATCCGCGCATGATCGAGCTGATCGACCGTGAGTTCGCCCGCGGCGACATCTGCGCCGGTCAGCTCATCCTCGAGGTCACCGAAACAGCGGCGATCGTGAACATCAACGACGCGCGGGTATTCGCGGATCGGCTGCGGGCTCTCGGCTGCCTGTTTGCGCTCGATGACTTCGGCGCCGGTTTCGGGTCCTTCCACTACTTGAAGAACTTGCCATTCGACTATGTGAAGATCGACGGCGAGTTCATCACCGATCTGGTGTCCCGGCGCGAGGATCAGGTCGTCGTGCAGGCCATCGTCGACATCGCGCATGCCCTGGGCATGCAGACGATCGCCGAGTTTGTCGCCGATGACGAGACCATCGCGATGCTCCGGCGTATCGGTGTCGACTTCGCACAGGGCTTCCACGTCGGCCGGCCGGTCTCGACCGGCGCGCTGTTTCGCCGGCTGCCCGCGCCTCGGGTCGCCGCGGACGACACCATCCGCCCGGTCACGCACGCCTGACAAACGAATCGGCGCCGGGCCCGGCGTACCGGAGCCAGCGCCGACTCGGTTGACTCAGCCCGCCAGGGCGGGTTCCGGAACGCCGTCGGCTACACCTTCGGCCTGCGGGGCGACCTCGTCCCGGCCGGCGCGTACGAGCAACGTCACCACGACCGCCGCGATCGCGAAGATGATCGCGCTGATCGTGAACGCCACCGTGAATCCGTGCGTCAGCCCTTCGAGGTACGAGGGCGTTCCCGGCAGGGCGTGGTGGTCCTTGATGTAGGTCGCCGATGCCGTCGTCGCGATCGTGTTGAGGAACGCAAGGCCGAGCGAGCCGCCGACCTGCTGCATGGTGTTCACGAGCGCTGACGCCACACCGGCGTCGTGGCCGGGCACACCGATCAGGGCGGTCGAGCTCATCGACACGAACACCTGACCCATGCCGAGACTGATCAGCAACATCGATGGGACGAGATGCGTGATGTACGACGAGTCCGCATGCAGCGTCGTCAACCAGGCGAGCCCTGCAGTGCCCATCGTGAAGCCGATCAACCCGAGCGGACGCGGGCCCAGCTTCGGGAGCGTCTTGCTCGCGATCGTCGCGGACGTGATGACCCCGATCGGGAACGGCAGGAAGGCGAAACCGCTCTTCAGCGGCGACCAGCCGTGCACGTTCTGCATGTAGAACGTCAGGAACAGGAACACCGCGAACATGCCGAGCGTCGCGAGGAAGAAGGACAGATAGGCGCCGCCCCGCGTGCGGTCGAGAATGATCCGCAGCGGCAGCAGCGGGTTCTTGGCGAACCACTGCTCCCACACGACGAACGTGACCAGCAGCGCCAGCGAGATGCCGATCAGCGCGAGGGTCAGCGGCGCGGTCCAGGAGTCGGTTGCGGCGTTGGTGAAGCCGTAGACCAGCAACGCGAGACCCAACGTCGCGGTGATCGCACCGATGACGTCGTAGCGGCGGTCACCCTCGGCGCGGCTCTCCCGGATCAACGGCAGGGCAGCGATGGCAACGGCAATGGCGATCGGGACATTGACGTACATCGTCCAGCGCCACGAGAGGTACTCAGTGAGCGCGCCGCCAAGGATCAAGCCGATCGCCGCCCCGGTGCCCGAGATCGCGCCGTACACAGCGAACGCCTTTGCGCGCTCGTGGGTCTCGGTGAACGTCGTGGTGATGAGCGACAGGACAGCGGGCGCCAGCAACGCGGCGATCGCGCCCTGGAGGGCGCGCGCACCGAACAGCCACGCGCTCGACTGCGCCGCACCGCCCAGCGCGGAAGCCGCACCGAAGCCGAGCAGGCCGATGATGAAGGTGCGCTTGCGACCGAAGTAGTCGGCGATGCGGCCGCCGAGCAGCAGCAGACCACCGAAGGCGAGGGTGTACGCCGTCTGCACCCACTGCCGGTTGGCGTCACTGATGTGCAACGCCGTCTGTGCGTGCGGCAGCGCGATGGTCACGATCGATGCATCGAGGATGATCATCAGCTGCGCGACGCCGATCACGGCCAGCGCAAGCCAGCGGTGGTCCTTGTGCCTCTCCTGTGACGCGGCGAGGCGGTCAGTGATGTCGTTGAGTGTCATGAGGTGAGGCTCCGGTCTCGTACGGAAACGCTTTCAGGATGACGAACGGGGCTGACAGAAATCGACTGGTTTACGCGGCGGGGTGTTCCCGACATCGCCGCGATGTGACGAAGGTCATGGCGGCCTTCACCGCTTCTTTGCCTTCGCCTGGTACTGCAGCAGCGGTAGCGCGATGTCGTCGACGACTCGGGTGAGAAACGCGTCGTCGAATGGTTCCCCGACGATGAGCAACCGGTTGTACATCAGTGCGGGGACGACCTCGTGCAACGTCTCGGCGCCGCTGTCGTCATCGAGCTCACCACGTTGTACGGCGCGGTTGACGACGGTGTAACAGGAGCGCTTCTTTTCTTCGTGGTTGCCGCGCATTGCCGTGGCGAGCTCGGGGTCACGGGCCGAGGCGGTCATCACCGCGGCCATGAGCTTGCCTTCGTCCGTGCTGAGCTTGTTCGCGATCTTCTGTAGACCGCCGAGCAGGTCACCACGGAGCGTTCCCGTGTCGGGAAACAGGCACGGCACTTCCTCGCCCTCGGCCGTCCGGGGCTTGAGCGCGTTCAGTGCCTCCACGACGAGCGCAGCCTTGTTGGGCCACCGCCGGTAGACGGTGGCCTTGCTCGCCTTGGCCTTGGCCGCGACCGCGTCGATCGTCAGTCGGTCGTAGCCGACGTCGGAGAGCACCGCGATCGTCGCGTCGAGAATCGCGGCGTCCCGGGTCTCGTCCCGGGGCCGGCCGAGGATCTTGGTGGCGGCGAGGTTCACGTGTGCTCTCCTGCGTCCTACAGAAACGGTACGGACTCGTTTCGGAGGAAGATAGCCTCCCTGATTGCGAAACGCAACCGTTTCGTTTCGCTAATTTTCTTGGTCGGCGAGGAGCCCGCGCGGGTCCGGGTCTTCAGACCTCGGAGCCGCGCCGGCCCTGCAGTGCGGACAGCGCGAGGCGGCCGGCAGCGCGGGCACGCAGCCGGCGGGTCCGCGGGGCGGCGAGGCGCCGCTCGCGGGCTTCCTGGTCGAATCGCATCCGGTCCACTGTGAACGGGTCGTACATCATTGCCATCCCCTCCCTCTTGGGGTCGAAACTCTTGACGTGGAGATACTCACATAACAATATCTTGACGTCAAGTTATTTCCGGCGGAGAATCTCGCCATGGCTGACTCAGTGGATTTCTGTACGACGGACATCCTCAGCCGCTACCCGTCCATCGACCCTGATGTCGAAGGTGTCGTCGACCGGCTGAGCACGATCCAGAAGCACGCGGCCAAGATCTTCGAGAAAACCCTGGCTGGCTGCGGGTTGAACCATGGCGAGTACCGCCTGCTGCTGCGGCTGGCCACGAGGACCGACGACAAGAAGATGTCCGCCGGCCGGCTCAGCCAGCTCTTGCTGCTGTCATCCGGGGCGATGACGAACCGACTCGACCGCATGGAGTCGGCCGGCCTGGTCCGCCGGGTGCCGGACCCCACTGACCGTCGCGGTGTGCTGGTCGAGATGACTGCCAAGGGCGAGAAGGTGCTCGACGGCGCGGTCTTGGCGTCGGCGAAGGAAGATGCAGCAATGCTCGACGTGCTGAGCGCGAAAGAGACAACTCAGCTGAACGCCCTGCTGCGCAAGGTGCTCGAGGCGCTGGAAGTGCGCCCCGACCTCAAGGACGAAAAGCCCGACCACAAGCTCGCGGTGGCGGACTAGCAGCCACTGCGCCGCCGCCCGCCAAACGCACTGGCGCTAGGACCGGGGGCGGAACCCGGTCGTTTCCTGCCAACAGTTGCATCTTGTGCGCCAGGTGAGCACGGCATCGGCCGTGGGCCCCCACATGCTGTCGCTGAGCGGCCCGACGGTCGACGTAAGCGGCGACGACATCCGCAGTGTGAGCAAGGCGCTGGCAAGGTTGCCACCCGACAGCACCGCCTCGGTGATGGCGTGGTTCAGCAGCGCGACGCCTTCACACCATTCATCCACCGGAGCCTGCTCGGCGGGTAACTCCAATGGTGGCGTCGCTGCCGCTGTCCACTGCGCCGCGCAGTACTGCTCGTCCGCTGTCGCTGCGTTGTCGCGGGTGTACCACGGCACTCGTAGTGACGTGTGCGCCAGCGCGCCGTCGAACGTCGGGGGGTACCGCTCGTCCACGACGCCGTCATCGACGTCGGATACGACGTAACTGAAGTCGGCGAGTCGGGCTTTGGCCTCGGCAACCCAGTGCTGCTGCACGGATACCGGTACGGCGAAGACCACGCTGCGCACGTGAGCGGCGGCGAACTGGTTGACAGCAGCCAGAACGTCGGTCATCGACGACGAATCGTCGAGCCAGGCAGACGTGACCACGTCGAGGCCGTGGCGTCGTACTGCAGCAGCAGCCGAAACCAAGTCGCTACGGCGCGCGGCGTCGAGCACGAGACCCACGCGACCCGCAGCGGCGTGCGTTGCGTGCGCCCACTGGGCGAGGTCGCCAAGCGACGCGAGATCGCCACGGCGGATGCCCAGTGACAGTCCGGCGCCCGGCCGCGGTCCGCTCGCCAGCCTGCGCGTCCCGCGCGGCGACGGCGATAGGACGACGAGCCCATTCGTGAGCAGGCATTGCTCGAACGCGAGGCTCAAAGCGTGCGCCGCCAGCACGACCCGGCCGGCAGCGGCGACGCGCGCGCACAGAGTTGTGGCGTTGCCTGCGTCGGCGATGTCATGCCATGGGAAGACAGCGGTGGCTAGCGCAGCCCGCGCCATCGCGTCGTCATTGTGCGGTGACGACACTGTTGGCGCAGGTTCGGTAAGTGCGACAACAGTTGGCACGCCGGCCGCAGCGGGCGGCGTCGCTGCCGGCACGTCATCGGACGTGTGCGCCACGGCGGTTGTCACGGGAACGGCGCCGGGCGGTTGCGCCGTCAGCGGGCCTGCCACCGGTGGCTGCGGTGCGCCGGGCGCGGGTGGCCCGACCGGTTGCGTTGCACTCGTCGTACCCCCGGTGATGAAACCCGGCAGAAGTGCGCGACCGCTCGGCATGCCGAAGCCGACCACGGCGATCGTGAGCATCAGCGCGAGCGCCGCGGTCCATCGCTGTCCCGGTGTCATCGAGTTGCGGACGCGCAGCAGAGCACTGTCGACACCGAGGACGCCCGTGTGCAGCCTCCGCCAGACCGCGCTCGGCCCGGACGGAGTCTGCGGTGCTTGCACCGACTCGGCGTCGCTCATGGCAGGCAGGTCAGCTCGTGTACAGCGGTGCCGGATCGGAGATCGCGCGCCAGCACGTGCAGTCCTTGCGCCATACGAGGGTTCGCTGCGTGTCCGCGGCGTCATCGCGGTTGCGGAAGTCCGCCGTCAGAACGCGGCGCATGTGCTGCCCGTGGATGGCCTTGATGCCACTGAGGAACCGGCTCACGGTCAGCTCGCGGCCCGCGGCCCGCAATCCGGCGAGCAACACGTCACCCTCGTCGCAGCCGGCGAGGATGTAGCCGTACTCCGCGCTCTCGTGACCGTTCGACGTCGCCGGGGAAACCGAGTCGTGCGACTCGGTTTCGTAGTTCTTGATGCACGCCGTCGTACCGGGCCCGGCCGGCTTGCCACCGGCAATCGCGCCCTCGGTGGTGGCGGTTATCGCGTAGGCACCGTCCCACTCATCGGCCGGATAGTTGCTCGTCGTCGTATCGCTGGTGCCGAACAGGTAATCGGACTCGATGAACTGAGGCTTGTAGTTCACGGCCTGTGCCTGGTCGAGGAAGCCTCCCTTCGACGTCAGCAGCAGCGCCAGGTTGACGCGTTTACTTTCGAACTTCTGTACGGCGATGCCGTCCTCCGGGCCGCCGAGCGTGTGCGTGGTCGTCGCTGTCGCGGCCACCGGGTGGCCCAGGTGCGCCAGCAGCCCGATGACGTTGGTCTGTGCGTCGTACACGCTGATCGGGTCCGCGGTCGAGTAGTAGACGCCGATCCGCGCCTTGTCGAGGAAGTGGCGGGCCTGCGCCCAGTAGATCCAGTTGCGGAGATCGCGACCCGTCGTCATGTTGAGTGCGTAGAGGTACGGCGCGCCGCCGCGCAGTGACGCATCGCTCGGCCCGTCGTTCGTGATCAGCGGGGTGTGGAACTGCCGCGCGACACAGTCGGAACCGGTCTGGAAGTACTCGACGCCGATGACCGCGAAAACCCTGTCGTCCTCGATGAGCTTGCGGCACGCGGCGTTCTGCGCGTCGGCACTGACGACGTTGTACGTCGCGAAGTACAGCTGAATGTCGCGGCCACCGATCGGCAGCACGTGCCGGTGCCGCCAGCCGGCGATGAGCGCTTGCCACTGGGCAGGAACGTTGCCGTTGTTGTAGGACGGGCCGAGTGCCTTCAGCGCCGACAGATCCGGGTAGGCCACGCCGAGCCTGATCGTGTTCGAGGTGACGCCGCGAGGCAGTCCGGACGTACCGCCACCGCTCGCGACGTTCGTCGTGCCGTAGCCACCTACGCCGCTCGATGAGCCACCCGCCGCGCCGGCTGCTGCGCTGCCACCTGGCCCGGCGACACCGGATGTGCCGGCGGCGCCCGGTCCGGCGGCGCCACTCGCTGCGCCGGTGCCGGCCGCGCCGGCTGCTGTTCCGTTTGGCCCTGCGATTCCGCCTGGTCCGCTCAGCACCTTGACCGGTGAGTGCCGCGGGATCGCGATGACCGCGACCAGCACGCCGATCAGCAGCCCCACGACGACGCCGAACACGGTGCCGCCGCCCGGGCGCAACGGGTCGGCCAGCGGGTTCGCCTTGACGATGCGGCTGATCACCGGAGTGCCTCCACAGTTTCGCGGTCACGTTCTTGATGTCGTGTGCTTGTGGTCTTGCGCGGGCGAGCACGAGCCCGCCGGGTGTCGGAACGCGCCACCACGCGCTCGTCGGTGCCGAGATAGGCCGCAATGACGGCCGGATCGGCGGTTACCTTCTTCGGCTTGCCCTCGGCAAGGACGGTGCCGGCGGCGAGCACGTACATGCGGTCGACGACGCTCGTCACCAGCGGCAGGTCGTGTTCGATGAGGATGACGGTCGCGTCGAGATGCGCGCGCACGTCGGTGAGCACGGTTGCGAACGCTTCGACCTCGCGTTGGGCCACTCCCGCGGTTGGTTCGTCGAGCAGCAGCACCGTCGGTTCCAAGGCGACTGCGGTGGCGATCTCGACGAGACGTCGGGTGCCGGTGGACAGCTCAGCGATGAGCGCGTCGGCGTATCCGCCCAGGCCGATCAGCTCGATCAGGTCGGCCGCTTGGGTTGTCTTCGCCCGCTCGGCCGCCCATGACGGCGGGAGTGCGAGCAGCGATGGCACGACCTCGCTGCGTTCCTTGCATTCCAGTGCGAGTGCGACGCACTCGCGGACGGTGAGCGCCGGGTAGAGCCGTGCCTGCTGGAACGTGCGGGCCAGGCCGAGACCTGCGCGTTGTTCGGCGCGGAGCGCGGTGACGTCAGCGCCATTGAGGACGACGCGCCCGGCATCAGCGCGTTGATGACCGGACAGGACGTCGAACAGCGTTGTCTTGCCTGCGCCGTTCGGGCCGACGAGACCGACGATCTCGCCGGCGTCCGCGCGGACGGCGACGGTGTCGAGGACGGTGTGTCCGCCATAACGCACGCAGATGCCGGTGCACTCGATCGCAGCGGTGACCGTCGGCGTCGGCTCGTCGCGCACCTTCGGCTCGAGCTGTGGCCGGGTCGCGCCGTCGTACGCCGGTGGCGGTCCGGCCAGCCGACGTGCGACGGCGTCCCGGACTCGGGTCAGTGGCTCGGCCAGGCCGCCGGGGAAAAGAAGGATCGCTACCAGCAAGCCGACACTGGAGAGCAGGAACTCGGGGTTGACGCCGCTGCCCGCGAAGTACGGGTCCAGCAGGTAGCCGATGCCGTAGACGAACAGCGCGCCGACCACCGCCCCCGTGACCGTCGTGACACCGCCGAGCACGACGAACGCAACGAGCGCGAGCGATTGTTGCGGCAGGAAGACGTTGGGGTCGGCGTAGCCGCCGAGGAGCGCGCCGTACAACATTCCGGCGCCGGAGGCGATGACACCGGCGAGGACGAACGCCGTGAGCTTCGCGCGGCGAGGTGGTACTCCGAGACTTGCCGCGGCGACTTCGTTGTCACGTACGCCGAGGAGAGTTCGTCCGACTCCGGTCTTGCGCAGCCGGGCGACCGCAGCGCCGGTCGCAATGAGGATCGCAAGGCAGAGCCAGTAGTACCGCAGCTCCGAGGACCAGTTGACGCCGAACCAGTGCGGCCGGGGGAGCTGTTCGGACGTGTCGTTGACGAGCCAATGTTGTTGAGTGAGCCAGGTGTTGGCGGCCACCGCGAATGCGAGCGTCGTCACGGTGAGGTAGAGGCCACGGACGCGCAGCGCCGGAATGCCGACGATCAGCGCGGCCACCCCGCCGGCGGCGACGGCGTACACCAGGCACAGCCAGAGCGGATAGCCGAGCTGGTAGGTCCGGCCGGCGACAAGCGCACCGAGCTCCACGAAAGCGAACTGTCCGAGTGAGACCTGGCCCGCGTACCCGGTGAGGACGACGAGTGAGACGCCGGCGAGGGCAAGAACGACGACGGTTGCGGCGAGGACTCGGCCGGCGTTCGTCATGCCGACCGGGATGAGGACGGCAGCGGAAATAACAGCTGCCGCAGCTGCAGCGCGGAAGGCGCGAACCTTGGTGTTGCGGCGTACCCAGTCCGGCAGCGGCTTCATTGTGCCGGCAAGTGACCAGGTGCCTTCGCTGTCGCCGATGCTCCGCACCGCGGCGCGAAGGTCGCGGCGGATGAACAAGCTCGCGAGCACGACCGCGAACAGGGCGATGTCCATGACACCGGGGGTTGTTGTGTTGTAGCTCAGCAGTGCCTCGACCACACCGAGTGCCACGCCGGCGACAGCGACCGTTGGCAGGCTGGTGAGCCCGCCGATCATCGCAGCGGCGAGCGCGCGCAGCAGCAGGTCGGGTCCGAGCAAGGTGTCGGTGGTGCCGACTTGCTGTGTGGGTCCGATGAGCACGCCGGCGATGCCGGCAAGCAGACCGGCGGTAGTCCACATCGTGAGCGAGACGCGGCGTACGGGGATACCGGCGAGGCGGGCGGCGTCGCCGTTGTCGGCTGCGGCTCGGGCGGCGAGGCCGACCGTCGTACGGCGGAGGAAAACGGCGAGTGCACCGACGGCGAGCGGTGCGATGACGAGCATCAGAATGAACTGCGCGTGCAGGTCGACCGACCCGATGTGGATGCGCAGCTTGAACGGCAGCGGATACAGATGCGTCGCCAAGCCGCTCTTCGGGATGAAGCCGCCGATCGCCCCGAACAACTGGGCGAGGCCGATCGTCGCGACAAGGACGACGAGCCGGGAGCTGCGCGCGAGCCGCCTGATGACTGCGATTTCCGTGAACGCGCCGCATAGGGCAGCAACGGCGAGAGAGATCACGACCGCGAGGCCGTACGGCAGCCCCGACTTGATGGTGAGCACCGGGACGACGAGCATCGCGAGCGCCGCTACCTGACCATGCGCGAGGTTGAGGACACGGGAGACCTTGTAGGTCAACGTGATGCCGACGCCGATCAGTGCGTAGACGCAGCCCGTGACCAAACCGAGGATGACAACCTGCGCCGGGATGCTCATCGCGCTGCCAAGGCCCTTTCGGCGCCGAAGAACACCGACCGCACCAGGTCGCCGCGGTCAACGAGGTCGCTGGTCGGCCCGGAGAAGCGGACCTCACCTTTCTCGAGGAAGTACGCCGAGTCGGAGACCGTGATCGCGACGTTGAGGCTCTGTTCGACGAGGAGAACGGCCACGCCTCTTTGTCGTAGCTGCTTCACGACCTCGACGAGCTCACCGAGGACGACGGGCGCGAGCCCGAGCGAGAGCTCGTCGATGACGAGAAGCTTCGGGTCGGCCGCGATCGCGCGAGCGAGTGCGACCATCTGCTGCTCGCCGCCCGACAGCGTGCTAGCCCGTTGCCGCTGTTTGGCGCGCAGCGCGGGGAACGCGTCGTATGCCTGCTGGAGTCGTTCCTGCACGGCCGTCGAGTCGCGGTTGACGGGATAGGCCCCGAGCCTGACGTTCTCCTCCACGGTGAGCGAACCGAAGATCGCGCGGCCGCCTTCGACGAGGACGAGTCCGCGGGCAGCCAGGTCTTCCGGTGCGGCGTTCGTGACGTCGTCACCCGCGAAGGTCACGGTGCCGGCCTGCTTGCTGATGAGGCCCGCGACGGCTCGAAGCAGCGTCGACTTCCCTGCGCCGTTCGTGCCGAGGAGCGCGACCGCCCCGCCGGACGGGACCTCGATGTCGACCCCGAAAAGCACCTGCAGATGCCCGTAGCTCACCGCGAGATCGCGTACCTCGAGCAGAGCCGTCACGATCACCCGCCGCTGGTGACAAACCGGGACAGAACGAACCCTGACGATAGTGTCAGGTTTCGCGCCGTCAACCAGGGTCGCCGCCTGCGGCCCACCTCCCGGCCGGTTTGTGAGTGGCTAGACGTGCCCTGACCCCGCCGAGCTCTCACGAACCCTTGGTCGCCGGTGTCGATTTCGGCGTACCGCGCTCGTCATTGGGGTGACAGGCTCACCTATTGAGGAGGTACGGCCATGAAGTACGTGCTGCTGTTCGGATTCGACCCCAACTCGGCTGCCGCGACCCTGCCGGCGGAGGACCAGGCCGCGGTGACCGGTGAGGTCATGCAGTGGTGGGAGAAGCACTCCCAGGCCGGCGCCATCATCGGCGGGGCGAAGCTGCAGCCGACGTCGACCGCGACGACCGTGCGCGGCGGCGACAAGCCGCTCGTCACCGACGGGCCCTTCGTCGAGGCGAAAGAAGTGCTCGGCGGGTTCGGGATCGTCGAGGTCGCGAACCTCGATGAGGCCATCGCGTTGGCGAAAACCTGGCCGCTGTTGTCGGCCGGTCAGTCGGTGGAGATTCGGCCCGTCGACGAGATGTGAGCTCCGCTTCGCCGTCGGATGACGAGCTGGCCCGCGTCGTACGAGAGTCGTCGGGCCGGCTCGTCGCCATGCTCGCGCGACGGCTCGGCAACTTCGACGTGGCCGAAGAAGCTGTGGCGGATGCCGTGGTCGAGGCGCTGAGGTCATGGCGCACAACCGGTGTGCCGGACAACCCTCCGGCGTGGCTGATGGCGGCCGCGGGCCGCAACGCGATCGACGCGCTACGGCGGGAGCAGCGGTACCGAGAGAAGCTCGCCCTAGTCCAGGAACCGGAGATGACCGACACGGCTGACGAGCGGCTGCCGCTCATCTTCCTCTGCTGTCATCCCGCGCTGAGCCGGGATGCGCGGCTCGCGCTGACGTTGCGCGCGGTCATGGGGTTGACGGTGCCGGAGATCGCACGCGCGCTTCTCGTGCAGGACTCGGCCGTCGCAGCACGCATCACGCGTGCGAAGAAGAAGGTCGTCGCGGCCGGCATCCCCATGGTGACGCCGTCCCCGGTCGAGTTGGCGGAGCGGCTCGACCTCGTATTGACCGTCATCTACCTCGCGTACAACGAAGGGCACCTGTCGACGGCCGGTTCGGGCCGGCGCGACCTTGCCGAGGACGCAATCTGGCTGGCGACGCTGGTCGCGACCCAGCTGCCGCGCGAGCCCGAAGCGCTGGGGTTGCTGGCGTTGCTCGTGCTGTCGCACGCGCGAGTGCCGGCGCGGTTCGGCGCCGACGGGTCGCTCGTGCTGATGAGCGACCAGGTCAGATCCAAATGGGACGCCTCCGCGATCGCGGAAGGCCGGCAGCTGGTGGAGCGAGCAGCCGCCCTCCACAGCCCGGGTCGGTTCCAGATCCAAGCGGCCATCGCTGCGGTACATGCCGAGGCGCCGACGTTCGAAGCGACCGACTGGCCGCAGATCCTGGTGTTGTACGACGCCTTGCTGTCCTACGACGACTCGCCTGTCGTCCGGCTCAACCGCGCGGTAGCCGTTGCCTATGCACGTTCACCCGAGGAGGCCCTCCGCGAAGTCGATGCGCTCGAGGACTCGCTCGCGGACTATCACCTGCTGCACTCGACAAGAGCCGAGCTGTTGCGGGCGATCGACCGCCCGGACGAGGCGCGCGCGGAGGACGAACGCGCGCTCGCCCTGACAGCCAACGCGGCGGAACGCGCCCTGCTCGCCGCCCGGATAGGCAGCGGTTAGTTTCTGCGTCCCGGCTCGTCGTACCAGATATGAGGTTCGCTCTGCTCTTTGGCATGACCGATGAGTCGTGGAGCCACATACCGCCGGAGGAGACCGCCCGCGTCGACGCGGAGATCGCGGCATGGTGGCAGGCGAAGGTGCGTGACGGCACGATCGTGCACGGCGCCGACTTGGGCGCGTCGACGCTCGCGAAAACGATCCGCCGGACCGATGGTCAGCTTGCGGTGGTCGACGGACCCTTCACGGTCGGCGCCGACGTGCTCGGTGGCTACGCGATCGTTGAGGTCGACGACGTGGAGCGAGCCATCGCACTGGCGAAGACCTGGCCGGCACTGCAGGTCGTCGGCGAATCGGTCGAGGTCAGGCCGCTGAACGGATGAGGTTCAGCCGCAGCCGCATCCTCCGCCGCAGCATCCACCGGAGGGCGCGGGGGCACTCGCCGTACCGGTGACGGAAACGGCGGACCATACGCGAGCGACGTCGTCATGTCCCTGCGGGCAGCGGACCAGGGTGGCGACGGCGGTCATAGACCGTTGCACGGTGAACAACTGGTCGCAGTCCCGGCACCGATAGTCGTAGGTCGCCACGAGTCCGATTGTAGAAAAGATCAGGCGCCGGCGGCGCTCAACCGGTCGCCGAGGGCTCGTATCTCGGTGCGGAGATCGCTCCGCAGCTCGTGCAACTCGGTGCGCAGATCGCTCCGCCTCACGTGCATTTCCGTACGAAGGCCACTGCGCATCTCCTGCATCTCGGTACGCAGCCCGCGACCCAGCCCGTCGATCCGGTCGTTCAGGCGGAACAGCGCGGTGGCGAGCAACCCGATGGTGCTGAACGTGGCAGCGCTGAGCAGCGCCACGAGCGTCCACGCGATGGCCATGTCTCGCCTCCTCTACAGCGAAGGTACGCCGAGGGATGCGCGGGCGTCACCATCCCGCGCGAGCGATGGGGATAACCGCCCTTAGCGTGCGTGCGCGCCGCCGTAGCCGGCCTCACGCGCCTTGACGATCGCCGCGGCACGGTCGGCAACCTGCAGTTTCCCGAAGATGTTCGACACATGGTTGCGCACGGTCTTGATGGTGAGCATGAGGTCGTGCGCGATCGCCGCATTGCCCCTGCCGGCGGCGATGAGCTCGAGAATCTCGCGTTCGCGATCAGTCAGGGTCGGAAAAGTGTCCGGTGCCTGCGCGCCGCCGGTCGCAAAATGCTGGATGACCCGCTGTGCAATTGCCGGTCCGAAGATGGCTTCGCCCGCTGCTGTCGCCCGGATTGCGCGCAGGATGTCGTCCTGGTCCGCGCCTTTGAGCAGATAACCGCGTGCGCCCGCGCGCATTGCGGCGAACACCGAGTCGTCGTCTTCGAACATGGTCAGCACCACGACGCCGACGTTCGGTGCGACGGCGATGAGCCGTCGGGTCGCTTCGATGCCGTCGAGGTCCGGCATCCGCAGGTCCATGACGACGACGTCGGGGGCAAGCTCTTCGGCGAGACTCACTGCCTCGGCGCCGGTGCTCGCTTCGCCGACGAGGTCGATGCCGTCGGCCGGTTCGAGCATGAGCTTCAGCCCGGCGCGGAACGCCGGATGATCGTCGGCGATCACGACACGAATCGTGTTGTTCACTCAGTCGCCTCGACGAGGTCGACCGTTGACGTCTGTGGGATCGGGATGACCGCGCGCACCGTCGTGCCACCCTCACCGCGGCGTGTGATCGAGCACGACCCCGACAACTCCGCCGCACGTTCGCGCATCGATCCCATGCCGATTCCGGGCCGCACATCGGGCGGCACGCCGACACCGTTGTCGGCGATCGTGACCTCCAGCGCACCGTTAACGGCAACAGTGACCTGGCAGCGGGTGGCTCGTGCGTGACGCGTCGCGTTGGTCATTGCCTCCATCGCGATGCGGTACGCCGCAACTTCCGCGGCCGCCGGCAAGGCGGGCAGATGTGCGGGCCCGTCGACCTCTATGAGAAGTGGCGCCTCGGACAGCGCGGTTGCCTTCTGTTGCAAGGCCGCCACAAGTCCGACCTCGTCGAGTGCTGGTGGCCTCAGGTCGTCGACCAGCCGGCGGATCTCGGTGATGGCGCCTTTCGTTTCGTTTCGTAGCTGCGCGATCAGCTCGTCACCGACGGCGTTGTCGACGGTCGCGTTGAGCGCGTTCAGTTTGAGCACCATGGCCGCGAGCGATGGGCCGACGCCGTCGTGCAGGTCGCGACGCAACCGGCGACGTTCCTCCTCGCGCGCCGTGACCAGACGGGCCCGCGACTGCTGCAGCTCCAACGTCAGGTGCACGGCGTTCACAACGGTTGCGGCGTGCCGAGCGAGCTCGTCGAGCATCTCGACGTCGGCGGCTGACAGTTGCCGCTTCTTTGGTACGCCGATGATCAGATCACCCAATCGGTGACCGTTATGGACCAACGGCACGCGGTGCGCGTCACGCACGTGTGTCGGTGATTCATCGGCGGCGTCGAGCTCGACGATCACGACATCGACGCGAAGCGCCTCGGCGATTGATGCCGTGACAGCGTTCATGATCTCGACCGGGTCTGCGATGCCTTCGACGCGTTGCGAGAGACGCCGGATGGCGGCATAAGGGTCGGAGCGGTCGCCGTACACAAGTCGCTCGACCCATCGGCGCAGACGGCCGCGCTGCCGAAGTGGCTGGCGATCGTGACCATCGTGCTTGGTGTCTGCAACATTGCCGGGCCGCTTGGGATCGCGGTGTTCTTCGCGACGCCGTTCTGGTTGATCATCACTGGGATCGTGCTGTCGCGGCGGCTTTCATCCTCCTCGTCTGCCGCACCGGCGCCGTCCTATGCAGGAGTTACGGCGTAGACGTCGTACTCAACAGTCAGCGGGGAGCCGACGCGGGGGCGGCTCCCCGCTGACATGTTCTGATCTTGGAAGCCGGTAACCTTTGGGGTGAAGGACCGCGGGTCGTGCCGCGGGCCGAGCGCTCGTAGCTCAACGGATAGAGCATCTGACTACGGATCAGAAGGTTGGGGGTTCGAGTCCCTCCGAGCGCGCCACGTTTCCCCTGGTCAACGCCACCTGGCCCCAGTTGCGCCGAATGATGCCGCGGCCAACGCGATGTCGAAGGGCAGCGGCGTCGCGCCGAGCGCAGCAATCGCCTTGTCGTCGACCCGGTGCTCGCGATGCCCTGACGGTTCGCGGTTTTGCTCAGCTCACTTCGTGCTGTACGAGTGCGCGCCGGCGCCGGCGAGCCTTCCGCCATCGACGATGAGGTACTCCGTCCGGATCGGACGGTTGTCGAAGAAGCACTCCAGGATCTCGCGGGTGCCCGCGGCGTACCTCGCCTGCGCGGATAGAGACGACCCCGAGATGTGCGGTGTCATGCCGTGGTGCGGCATCGTGCGCCAAGGGTGGTCTTGCGGCGCGGGTTGCGGGAACCACACGTCTCCGGCGTACCCGGCCAGCTGACCGCTCTCGAGCGCACGCACGACCGCGTCACGGTCGACGATCTTGGCCCGCGCGGTGTTCACGAGGTACGCGCCGCGTCTCATCCTGGCGAGCATCTCCTCGCCGAAAAGGCTTTCGGTCTCCGGGTGCAACGGCGCGTTGATTGTCACCACGTCGCAATGGGGCACCATTGAGGCGACGTCCGGGTGGTACGTCACGTCGAGCTCGGCTTCGACGTCAGCCGGGAGCCGGTGCCGGTCGGTGTAGTGCAGGTGCACGTCGAACGGCTTCAGCCGGCGAAGTACGGCGCTGCCGATCCGGCCCGCGGCAACGGTGCCGACGTGCATGCCTTCCACATCGTAGGAGCGCGCCACACAGTCGGCGATGTTCCAGCCGCCCTTGCGCACCCAGTCGTGCGACGGCAGGTAGTTGCGAACGAGCGACAGGATCATCATCACGACGTGCTCGGCGACACTGATGCTGTTGCAGTACGTCACTTCGGCGACGGTGATGCCCGCGTCGATCGCCGCTTGCAGATCGACGTGGTCCGAACCGATGCCAGCGGTGATCGCGAGCTTGAGGTTGCCCGCCTTCGCGATGCGTTCGGCCGTGAGGTACGCCGGCCAGAAGGGCTGCGAGATGACGACATCGGCGTCGGCGAGCTCTCTATCGAATACGGAGTCCGACGCGTCCTTGTCCGAGGTCACGACGAAGGTGTGGCCGCCGCTTTCGAGGTAGCTGCGCAGCCCGAGCTCACCGGAGACGCTGCCCAGCAGCGCGCCGGGGGTGAAGTCGGTCTCGTGCGGGGTGGGCAACGTCTGCCCATCGGGGTACCGCTCTAGGGCGGGCAACCCGTCGCGGGGATACGTCGTCGGATAGCCGTCCACGGGATCGCCGTACAGGACACAGAGAACCTTGGCCATGGGCGGCGTACCTCCTCGTCATGCTGCGACTACGGCAGACCCAGTGCGGCGATGTCGACGCTGTCATAGTCCTCCGCGTCGCGCAGCCCCTGGACGTTGCGCAATCGGGCTCGAGCCTGGTCGGGACGGGGGTTCCGGCGCCAACCGGTCGTCGACGTCGACAACGGTGATGTGTGCGCGGTCGGTGTACGGCGTGACCGGGATCGCGGAGAGCAACGCGTCGCCGGCTGCAGTGATCGGCGCCTGACGGGCCGGATCGGGCCTGACTGGCGACACGATCGCGATATATCGTGAGCGCATCGCTAGTTGAGAGGAGACACAAATGACCAGCGATGAAATTGCCCGCGAACGCGAACGGCGTTTGCGGTCCTGGCACGAGCGCCACCATGAGCGTCGTGCCCGCCGGGAGGGCCGCGGACGCGGTCGCCGGCACGAACACGGTGGCGGCCACCGCCAGCGTCCCAGCGACCGAGCGCGGCGGGGCGATGTCCGCGCCGCCATGTTGCTCGCGCTCCAGGACGCACCGATGCACGGCTACCAGCTGATCCAGGTGATCAGCGAGCGCAGCGGCGGTCTATGGGAGCCGAGCCCCGGTGCGATCTATCCGGCACTCGCACTGCTGGAGGACGAAGGCCTCGTCACGATCAGCGTGGACGGCGGCCGGAAGATGGCCAGCCTCACTGACGCCGGACGCAGCTATATAGAGGAGAACCGCGACGCCCTCGGTGACCCGTTCACCGTGCAGGGTGGCCCGAGCCCCGCGCTCCGCGAGATCGGTGACCTCATGCGTGACCTCATGATCGCGAGCAAGGTCCTGGCCCGCAGCGCTGACGACGGCCAGCTCGCGAAGCTCCGCGACCTGCTGGCGCAGACGCGGCGGGACTTCTACCGCATCCTCGGCGACGACACGTGAGCCTCCGCCGGCACAAAGCGAACACGACCAGCGCCGCGCGACACTGATCCACGCATGCACCGAGCGGCGACCAGCGGAAAACGGCTCGGTTGTGTTCGCCTTGGTTCACCGAATGCGGGTCCCCTCGCAGGGATCCGCGGGACTCGTCCAGCTTCGGGTGACGGGGGAAGAATGCGGGAGTGACCCGGTTGGTCGAGGAACGCCCGAAGGCGGAGCTTCTGATCGAGGCGTTGTCCCGCGGTGTTCCGTCCGATCACCTGGTCGTGGACCGCGACGTCGTCGCGAGCATGTCCAAGGACGAGGCCGCTTGGGCAGAGGTCGGCGCACCGGCGGTCGGACTCCGCGTCCGCACCGAGCAAGAGGTGCAGCACGCGGTCACCGTCTGTGCCGACCTCGGCGTACCGATCGTCGCCCGCGGTGCTGGCTCCGGTCTGTCCGGAGGCGCGAACGCGGTGGACGGTTGCGTCGTGCTCGACCTCTCCCGTATGACACGCATCAAGGAGATCGACCGCGACAACTTCGTCTGCGTTGTCGAGCCCGGGGTCGTCAACGACGACCTGAAGGCCGCGGTCGCCGAGCACGGTCTGTGGTACCCGCCCGACCCGGCGAGCGCGGCGTTCTCCACCATTGGCGGCAACGTCGCAACGAACGCCGGCGGCCTCTGCTGCCTGAAGTACGGCGTCACCCGTGACTACGTCCTCGGCCTGCGCGCGGTCGTCGGCGGCCCGGCCGGTTACGGCAGCGCAACGCGGATCGGCCGTCGTACGACGAAAGGCGTCGCCGGCTACGACATGACGGCTCTCCTGGTCGGCTCGGAAGGCACTCTCGGCGTGATCACCGAGATCACGTTGCGGCTGCGACCCGGCCAGCCGGGCACACCGCGGACGATCGTCGGCGCCTTCCCAAGCCTTGTCAGCGCCGGCGAGGCTGTCGCGCTCGTCACCAGCCGCGGACTGATCCCGTTCGCTTTGGAACTGCTCGACCGCGCGAGCCTGCAGGCCGTTGAGGAGTGGAAGCACCTCGGCCTCGACACCGACGCGGCGGTGCTCTTGCTGGCGCGCGTTGACACAGCTGGTGCGCTCGGTGACGCCGAAGCGCAGACGCTTGCCGAGTGCTTCGAAAGCGCGGGCGCTTTGTGGGCGGCGCAGTCCACCGACGACGCCGAGGCGGAGGCGTTGTTCGAGGCACGCCGCCTCGTACATCCCGCGATGGAACGACACGGCATGGTGATGACCGAGGACGTCTGTGTGCCGCGGTCGAAAGTGCCGGTGATGCTGGCGACGCTGGAAGAGATCGCCACGAAGCACGGCATCCGCATCGCAACGATCGCGCACGCGGGCGACGGCAACCTGCATCCGCTGATCGTCACGCCGCCGGGCGATCAAACGGCACACGCCGCGGCACACGCGGCGTTCGAAGAAGTCATCGATGCCGGCCTCGCGCTCGGTGGCACCGTCACCGGGGAGCATGGCGTCGGCCTGCTCAAGCGCGCGGGCATGGAACGTGAACTCGACTCGGCCTCGCTCGAACTGCAACGCGCGGTGAAGCGCGGCCTCGATCCGTTGAACATCTTCAACCCTGGGAAACTCGTCGCTGTCTGATCCGTCCGTCCGTCGAAATCCCCAAAGCGGGGGATCGTCCGCCGACATCCCCAGATGCTGGGTCGGGGCTGGTTGACATCGGCGTCCGGACCGGATCGTGGCGCGCATGAGAAAACACCTCGCAAGCCTCGTCCTTGCCCTGCCATTGCTGGGCTTCACCGCCACCGCCGGGGCCACTGCTCCGGCGGCGCCCGACCGAGTGCGCGTCGTGGTTGTGACGACGGACGACGCGGCAACCAGGGCGGTCACTCGCGTGATCGCTGCGCACGGTGGTCACATCAACATGAGTTGGCATGCCGCGTTGAACGGCGTCGCCGCCGTCGTCCCGCCGAGGCTGCTTCCTGCGTTGCGGCTGGCCCCGGGTGTGCGCACAGTCGAGCCGGACGCCACTGTGGCCATCACGACAACGCAGTCGAACCCGACCTGGGGACTCGACCGCATCGACCAGCGGAGCCTGCCTGGCGACCATGCGTTCCACTACACGGCAACTGGCTCCGGTGTGACGGCGTACGTCATCGACACCGGCATCCGGCTCACGCACAGCGACTTCGGCGGCCGTGCAGTGACCGGCATCGACTACGTCGACGGCGGCGCCGCGACCGATTGCAACGGACACGGCACTCACGTCGCCGGCACCATCGGCGGCCACTACCGCGGTGTGGCCAAGTCGGTTCGGCTGGTCGCCGTCCGGGTGCTCGACTGCTCCGGCAGCGGGCCCGTGTCGCGCATCGTGTCCGGGCTTAACTGGGTCGCCGCCAACCATCGCAGCGGTACGCCGGCGGTGGCGAACATGAGCCTCGGCGGCGGAGCGTCCACCGCCATCGACTCGGCAGTGAACGGTGTCATCAACGACGGCATCACAGTCACTGTCGCGGCCGGCAACGACGGTGGCAGCGCATGCGCCGGGTCACCGTCACGCGTCGCCGCCGCGCTCACGGTGAGCGCGTCCGATGGGAGCGACACACGACCGTCGTGGGCCGACTACGGCTCGTGCGTCGACGTGTTCGCGCCGGGTGTGCACGTCTACTCCGACTGGTACAGCTCTGACACCGCCACCACGTACCTCGACGGCACCTCGATGGCGAGTCCGCATGTCGCCGGGGTCGCGGCGCTCTACCTCCAGACACACACGACCGCGTCACCGGCGACCGTCGGCAGCGCGATCGTGCACGCCGCAACGGCGTACGAAGTCCACAACTCCGGTACGCCGTACTCGCGGCTGGTATACACCTCGTGGTGACCGCGTGGACAGCGACGAATCAGTGACCGGCGGATGCGCTCTGGATCGTCGACGTGGGCGCGGGGCCCAGCGGTGTCCCGCCGTACACGACATCACCCGAGCTCGTCTGGTAGGTGAGCCACGACACCGCCGGCCCTTGGTCCACGCCTGGGACGTTGTAGTTGCACACGCCGTTCGGGAACGCCTTCTGCAACGCCGCCCACTGCGCGTCCGTGAACGAGACGGGGTAGTCAGCGCGGTTCATCGGCTGCAGCTGGCACTCGAGCGTGTCGTCGGCGATCGGCATACCCGCCGCCATGCGCGGAGTGCCGTACGACGCAACCGTTTGATCGCATCCCCATGACGGCAGGTCGTGTCCAACGCCGTCCGTGCAACGGTCGACCAGGTCGACCGGCTTGTCCAGCAGGATCTTCTGCGGGAGCGAGAGCGTGCGGTCATCGGCGTGCACCCGCGCCAGCCACTTGTCCACGGCGTAGACCGCCTCGTCGGCGAAGTTCGCGTCGCCGGCGATGGGCGCCTGGCCGCGCCAGAGCACCTGGTTGGCGGCCGTCCCGAAGTCGCGCAGCAGCCGCGCCCGCATCGCATACGTCCGGTAGACGTCGTGGAAGAAGCCCGGGTCCGGTCCGCGTAGGTCGATGATCGCGACCTGGTTCAGGTTGTTCGCCGAGTCGACCCCACCGCTGCGGTAGGCCCGTGCCAGCCCGAGCGGATCCGGCTTGCTCCGCGCCGGCTGGTACGTGCCGTCGTAGGTAAGCCCACCCACCTTCGTGTTGAGGTCCACGAACTGTTGCGCGGTCAGCTCGCCGTTCATCAGGCCTTGAAGTCCGTACTGAATGCCGTCGTTGCCGAACGCGCGGTTGGCGAAGCCGTCCGGACGCTTACCGAACACGTTGACCATGTAGTCCTGCAACGTGCACTTCACACCGTCAGGGTTCGTCTTTGGGTCGTAGACCTGGTCGGCCGGTACGTCAGGGCACGACCGGCTCGGGTCACCGCTGTTCGGGATGACAGTCGTGAACGTGACGGGGTTGCCCACGTTCGGGTGGTCGAGCACTTGCTGGATCGCCGTCGGTGTCCAGACGGTTCCCGGTGCCCAACGCGTCGGGTGCTTGAAGTAGTCGAGCAACATGACGTAGTCGACGTACTCCATCGCGGAGGACCACGCGTCGGTAAAGCTGCACTGCGGCGTGATGCCTTGGTAGATGCCGGGGTAGGCGTTCGCGACCTGCTGCTGCACGAGCGAACCACCTGAGCAGCCCATGCCGATCGTCCACGTCACCGGCCCGTAGTGGTCGACGACGTATTCCTTCGTCATCACGAGCGACTCGGCTTGCGTGGCGAGGTTGCAGTTGTGACCGGCGTTGTCGAGCGCGTTGCTCATGACCACGAACCCGCCGCGCAGCACCTTCGGGTCGAGCACGCTGGGCGCCGATCCCGAGCCGTACGTGGTGTCGCAGCTCGCCCCGTGTGTGATGACGAGCCGGCCGTTGTACTGCGGCTGCGGCGCGACGGCGCTCCATGGCTGGCCGGGCCGGAACAACGTCGCGACCTGGTACTGGTCGCGGTCGATGTAACCGGTCTCGAGCCGCACGATGAACGGCAGCGGCCGCCCTTCGGTCGTCATCGCGGTTGCGATCGATGTCGACGGAGGCGGGCTCGCCGGGTTGTACGGCTGGAAAGCGCTCGCAGAGGCAACACCGGTGACACCGCCGCTGAGGTTTGTCGCGCCGCGCGGCATGTAGTAGTACGTGTACGTCGGCGGCTGGTCGCACTGTGCGTCAACGGCTCCCGACTGGCAGGCCCACGGCTGGATCTGCGGGCCGGCGAAGACTGGGCCACCGATCGGATGGTTCGTGACCGTGAGCGTCGCGCTCTCGACGGCATCTGTCGCGGTGACGGTGTTGGCCCCGAGGCGCAAACCGGTGAGCACACCCTCGAAGCCGCCGTCGCGGCGGACGCCGAACGCGCCGGTCACGTCCACGCCGTTCAGCAGCACCCGAACGGCGGCGGGATCGACCCCCGTGGGCAGCGTGACGCGAGCGAGCGCATCGCCGCCGGAGATCAGATCGGAGCGGTCAGACAGTGTCTGGATGGCCAGCTGCGCGGTGTCCGAAGAGTGGGTGAGGGCGTGCGAGGCGATCGGCGCGATGCCGAGCGCGAGCACGAACGGTAGGCCGACCATCAGCGGGCGGCGGAGCGGGTGAGAGCGCACGGGGGGCTGCCTCCCTATTCGATTTGCCCGACCGTTTCGCCGTCGTAACCGTGGACTCCTGCCGAGACGCGGGCCGGCCCTCGGAGCCGACCCGAGCACGCCGCCGCGGCCGACCAAGATCGGTTGGCGTGGCCGGCGTGAACGCGCCCATCGAGACTTTCGACGAATAGCCGTTATCCGTACGACGCGCGAAGTAGCGTCGCCGCATGATCGAGCTCAACCACACCATCGTGAACGCGCGGGACAAGCGGGCGTCCGCGGCGTACCTCGCGGAGCTCCTCGGGGTCACAGTCGGCCCCGATGAGGGGCCGTTCGTGCCGATCTCGCTGGAGAACTCACTGACGCTTGACTTCATGTCGCGCGACGACGACTTCACGCTGCAGCACTATGCGTTCCTTGTCGATGGGGAGACCTTCGAGGCGGCGTACCACCGCATGCAGGCAAAAGACGTCACGATCTACGCCGACCCGTTCATGCAGGTGCCAGACGAGACGTACGTCGATGGCGACGAGCGCGGTTTCTACTTTCGCGACCTCGACGGTCACACGATGGAGCTGCTCACCAAGGTTGACGGGTAGACCAGCTAACCAAGCTCACGGCGGTGCGTGCCGATGCCCTTCGGAGCGCTGCTCCGCCTTGCGCATCCAGCCGATCACCTCGGCGTAGCGGGATCCACAGTGGTCGCGGGCAGGAACCGCCGGGCTCGACGTCGAACCGCACCAGCATGCGCCGACTGCCCCCCGTCGTCGCGATGGCTTTGCTGAGCACGTTCGTCGTGCCCGCCCTCGCGACCACCGCCCACCCGTCCACCCCGTCGTACGACGTGACGATCACCCGCACGGAGTACGGCGTCCCGCATATTCAGGCGAGCGACTACGGGTCGCTGGGCTACGGCTACGGGTACGCGTTCGCGCAGGACAACATCTGCACGATGGCTGCCGACTATGTGACCGTCCTCGGCCAGCGCAGCCAGTTCTTCGGCCCCACCGGTCATTACACGATGCAGGGCAACGGCGTGACCGTCAGCAACCTCGACTCCGACATCTTCTGGACCGAGGTGCGGCAGTCGCACGTCGTCGAGGACCTGCTAGCCCGCCCCCAGCCCTTCGGGTTGAAGCCAGAGGTCATGCAGGCGGTGCAGGGCTACGTCGACGGATACGACCGCTACCTCAACGACGTCGGAGGGTCGGCCGGCATCAGCGATCCGGCTTGCCACGGGCAGGCGTGGGTCCGTCCGATCGACACGGGTACGGCGTACCTGCGCTTCTACCAGCTGATCCTGCTCGCGGGACAAGACGTCGTGATGCCGGGCATCGCGGAGGCCCAGCCGCCGACCGCAACGTCACCGGTCAATGCACCCACGCTCGACGTGAACAAGGCTTCGCGGCTGCTCGCGGTCGGCTGGCACCGGGCCATGGGTGCGCTCGGCTCGAACGCCGTCGCCGTCGGCGCCGGTGGCACGGCGAACCACCACGGTCTGTTGCTCGGCAACCCACACTTCCCGTGGACCGACACCGAGCGCTTCTACCAAGCTCAGCTCACGATCCCCGGTCAGTTCGACGTGACCGGCGCGTCGTTGTTCGGCGTACCCGTTGTCCTCATCGGCCATAACGCGACGATGGCCTGGAGCCACACCGTGTCGACGGCGTTCCGGTTCACGCCGTACCAGTTGACGCTCGTCCCAGGTGACCCGACGTCCTACGTGTACGACGGGAAACCGACGAAGATGCAGCCGCGCACGGTGTCGATTACCGTGAAGAACGAGAACGGCTCGCTCAGCACTGTGACGCACACGTTGTGGTGGACGCGTTACGGGCCGGTCTTCAACTCGATCCTCGGCATCCCGCTGCCATGGACTGCCGCGACAGCGTTCGCGATCCGGGATGCCAACGTGGACAACTTCCGCGTCTTCAACCACTTCTTCGACACCGACCGCGCGCCATCTGCTGCCGCGGAGCTGGCGGTTCTCAAGAAGTACCAAGGCATTCCGTGGGTGAACACCATCGTCTCCGACAAGGACGGTCACGCGCTTTACGCCGACATCGGGTCGATGCCCAACGTGCCGGACTCGATGGCGCTCGTGTGCGACACGGCGCTCGGCGCGGCCACGTTCAAGCTGCTCGGACTGCCGGTCCTCGACGGATCCCGTTCGTCCTGCAACTGGAAGAACGACCCGGACGCCGTCGAGCCAGGGCTCTTCGGTCCGTCGCACCAGCCCTACCTCTGGCGCAACGACTACGTCACCAACTCCAACGACTCGTATTGGCTGTCCAACCCTGATCATCCGCTGACCGGTTTCGCGCGCATCATCGGAGACGAGAAGACGCCGCGATCATTGCGGACGCGGATCGGCCTCATCATGACCGCGCAGAACGCGCGCAAGGGGTTCACCCGCCAGGCCATGCAGGACGAGGTCTTCAGCAACGAGCAGTACGCCGGCATGCTCACGCGCGACCAGCTCGTCGGCTTGTGTCAGCACGCTGCCTTGTTGGGCTACCTACCGACGTCGTCCGGTACGCCGGTGCCGGTCGGTGACTCCTGCACGGTGCTCGCCAAGTGGGACCTTAAGGAGAACCTCGACTCGCGCGGCGCGGTCCTGTTCCGCCGGTTCTGGGACCACCTGGCGAGCTCGACGCAGTCCACTGCGTATACGTACTCCCACGTGGCGCCCTACTGGTCCAAGCGGTTCGACCCGTCGGACGCCGTGCACACCCCCCGCGGGTTGCGCACGGACGACCCTGAGGTCGCCGCGGCCCTGGGCGATGCCATCGCTGACTTGCGCAACGCAAACCTCCCGCTCTACGTCCCCGTCGGTGACGTGCAGTACGTCGAGAAGAACGGCGTGCGCTATCCGATCCACGGTGGCACCGGCGACCCCAACGGGGACTTCAACGCGATCTGGACAGGCTGGAACGGCCAGGGGCTCACCCAACCCGACGGCGGTTCGTCGTTCGTGCAGGTCGTGTCGTGGAACGACGGCGCGTGCCCGGACGCCCGGACGATCCTGACGTACTCGGAGTCGACCGACCCGACCGATCAGCACTACGCGGACCAGACGGCGTTGTTCTCGCAGAAGCAATGGGTGACGGACCGCTTCTGCGCGAGCGACATCGCCGCCTCTCCTGTTCAGGAAGTCACCCACCTCGTCGCCTAGCGAGGCGGCGTCTCGTGGCCGTTGCGATTGACGCGCGTTCGACCTAGCCGGCGTACTGCGTTCAGAGCAATCGCAGGTACACCCGGGTTGCGCGTCGGTCGCTGCACGCAATATTTGCGCGCTCAACCTCGCGTTGAGTGAAGATGTCGTACGCAGACGTGACCAACGTGTTAGTGCAGTTGCCGCGCCACGCCGATCAGTTGGACGCGTTACGACGGATCGTGTTTCACGCCCGTAACGGGCGACCCAAATCGGTTCTGTTTCGCCATTAACTTCAACGTTCCCTCGCTGCACTCTGAATACGCCTCGAAGAAGGCACGCGCCCCACCTCGGATGGAGCGCAAAGAGCGAGACATCGATCCGCCGGGCGTGACTGGTCGCCTCCTGTGACCCGGCGGGGAGTCAGTGGCGAAACCGGCGCTCTTCAGGGATCGGACTCCTGGAGGAGCCAGATGAACCGCAGCACCTTCCGCATGAACAGCTCGGGCTTCCGGCGCACGGCCGTGGAGCTCGTTGCGCTCGCACTGTTCGCGATGCTCTCCGTCATCGGCTTGCCGAGCGCGCAGGCAGCGACTGCGGGCGGGTTCGAGATCGATGGTGACCTCACTGCGAACACCGACGTCGACTGGTCCAGTGTCGGCGGCCAGCCGGTGTGGGTCGACGGCATCAACAACGCCGACTCCTCCGTCTTCTTCGGCGGTTCGAAGGAGAACAACCCCAACGGCTGGAAGGTGCACGCCAGCGGACAGCCGCCGGCGAAGGACGACATCGGTTATGCGTATGCCTACGCACACCGCACGGGTGGCCACGAGTGGGCCGACGTCGGCTTCGAGCGGGTCGGCACGCACGGCACCACGCTGTTCACGTTGGAGCTGAACCAAAAGCCGGACGCGACGAACAGCCACGGCGTGTCGATCCCGGACCGCAGTGAGGGAGACCTACGGCTCACCGTCATCCAGCACGGCAACGGTGACTTCACCGTCAGCGGCTCGATCGACCGGTTCACCAGTGGCCACTACGTAACGCTCGCGCCGCCGGCCGGGTTGGTTGTCGGCGCCTCGAACACCAGTGACATCGCGCCGATCACCGCTTCGGACCCAATCGTCAACAAGGCCGGCAAAATCCCCGTCGGTCACTTTGCCGAGGTCGCGTTCGACCTGACCGGTCTGAACAACCTCGGTTCGCAAAGCTGCCGAGCCAGTGCGTTCCACGTCATCAACGGCCGCTCGCAGGCATCCCAGGTCGCGAACCCCGAGCTCAAGGACTTCCTTGCTCCGCTGGACATCACGATCCCGCCGGACTGCGCGACGCTGCACATCACGAAGACCGGCCCCGACGGTGAGACATCGGCAGCGGGCGCCGCGTTCACCATCTCACCCGACCCACGTACCGGCGGTGAAGGTTCCGTGACCGTCACTGACGGTGCGGCAGCGGGTGGCGACAACGACATTGCCGACCCGGACGGGAAGGCCGATGGCGTCCTCGACATTACGGCGGAACCGGGCCACGACTACACGGTCACGGAGACCGTTCCACCGGCTGGTTACTTCCTCGGCGCGACAACTGAGATCACGCACACCGGTACGACCGGCTCGACCGCGAACTATCCGTTCAGCGATCCGCTCGGCTCGGTCACGTTCCGGAAGACCGACGGTGAGAGCGCACTGTGCTGCGCGACGTTCCACATCGTCGCCACGGACGGACCGGCGAAGGACGCCGCCGTGGACCGCACGGTGACCGACAACGGCAGTGGTGACACCGCCTCAACGGCCGGGACCGTCACTGTTGGCAATCTGCCGAAGGGTGAGTACGAGGTCAGTGAGGCAACTGCGCCGGCGGGCTACCAGCTCGACGCCAGCACCAAGCCGTTCAGCATCGGCCCGGATCAGTCCGCCAAGGACGTGACCATCGAGGCGCCGTTCGTCGACGCGGCGATCCAAGAGGGTGCGCCGAGCCTGCATCTCGCGAAGAGCAACGATCCCACGGGCGCCGTACATGTGGGCGACGACATCACATACACGGTGAAGTGGTGGAACACCGGCACAGCCGCAGCGCTTGGGCAGACCGTCAGCGACCAGCTGCCGGCCGACGTCGACTATCTCTCCAGCAGCGGCGCCACGTTCGACTCCAACGCAGGGCCGCGCGGCACGCTTTCGGTCTCGCCGGCCAGCATTCCGTCCGGCACCTCGGCGGCAAACCCGGCTGGGTCGTTCACCGTCACCGTGAAAGTGCGTCCGGGATCGGTCGGCGACATTGTGACGAACACCGCGCACCTCGCCGATCTCTCCTCGTCAGTGCACAACGATGTCATCGCGACACCAACCGGGTCGATGAAACTGCTCAAGTCTGTTTCGCCGACGAAGGCGGCGAAGTACGGCGACACGTTGACCTACACCTTGGTCGCGACGGCAACGGGCACGCTTGACGAGCACCACGCCGTCGTGAGCGACACCGTGCCGACCGGTACGACCTACGTCGACGGCTCGGCTTCGTGCGTCGGTACGCCGTGCTCCGCGTCGTACGCCGGGGCAACCCGGACAGTGCACTGGTCGCTAGGTGACATGAGCCACGGGAGCGCACGCACGGTGCGCTTCGCAGTGACGATCGACACGCCTGCGACGGACGCCAGCGGCACAGTGCCGTCGCGGACGATCCGTAACGTCGGCGCGGTTGCGACCGTCGAGGACCCGTCCACACCGTCCAACCAGGTTCGGACCGTCGTCACCGCGGTGCTCGGCGAAACGTTCGTGCGGGGGGGCACTCAGCTCCCGTTCACCGGTCAGAACGTCCAGCTGCTGCTGCTCGTGGCGGCCGCAATGATCGGCGCCGGCATCGCCATCAGTGCCTGCGCGCGGTTGGGTACCCACGGCCCGCACGGCGGGGGGTGCTGACATGGCGACGAAGCGAACCCGTGACGAGCGCATGGCTGTCCTTCTCGCGGCGGTCTGGGACCGGCGCGGCACCGATCTCCATCTCACCGCCGGCTGTCCGCCACTGATCCGAGTCGACGGCCAGCTCGTCCCCTTCGGTGATGCCGCGCTGACGGCTGGGGACACCGAACGGCTCGTCGCGGCACTCCTGAGTGACGATCAACTCGCGGCGTTCGCGGACAGTCAGGAGATCGACTTCTCCTTCAACTGGCACGATCGCGCCCGGTTCCGCGGCAACGCGTTTCTGCAGCGCGGGTCGATCAGCCTCGCGCTGCGGCTCATCCCGTTCGAGATCCCGACGTTCGACGACCTCGGCGTGCCGGAAAGCGTTCGGAACCTGGTGGACCTTCCGCAGGGCTTCGTCCTCGTGACCGGGCCGACGGGCGGCGGTAAGTCGACCACTCTCGCCTCGATGATCGACCGCATCAACCGTGAACGGCGTTGCCACGTCCTCACGATCGAGGACCCGATCGAGTACGTGCACGAGCACAGGCTCGCGGCGATCAACCAGCGGGAAGTCGGGAACGACACACCGACGTTCGGCCAGGCGTTGCGCTCGGCGTTGCGCGAGGACCCAGACGTTTTGCTGGTCGGTGAGATGCGTGACCTGGAGAGCATCCAGACCGCATTGACGATCGCCGAGACCGGACATCTTGTGCTTGCGACGTTGCACACGAATGACTCGGCGCAGGCTCTGGACCGGATCGTCGACGTGTTCCCGAGCGAACGACGCGTGCAGATCCAGGTGCAGTTGGCGCACGTGGTAGCCGGCGTCGTTTACCAGCGGCTGCTGCCGAAACGTGGCGGTGGACTTGTCGCGGCGTTCGAGGTCATGCTCGGCAACCAGGCTGTCCGCAACCTCATTCGCGAAGGAAAGACGAAGCAGCTCCGCAACGTCGTCACCACCCATCAGGGCGAAGGCATGCGGACACTGGAGATGAGCCTCAACGACCTCACGCGGGCAGGTGTGATCGACCACGAGGTCGCGCGGTCGGCCAGCCTCTACCCACGCGAGCTCGATGCGCCGACCACGTTCACCGTTCCTGACGTCGACCGGCTCGCTGTCGCCGGACGCGGTCGGTAGATCGCGATGTCCACATCACTGCGCCGTCGTGGCAATCAGCTGCCCTACGACCTGCTCGCCGGCGTCGTGTCGTGCCCCGGCGGCTGGCTCGTGTGCCCGGGAAAGCTCGTCGGCGTCAACCTGTTCGCGGACGCGGCGTACAAGGTCGGCAGTTTGCGAGATGTGCTCGACAGCGTTCCGCAGTACGCCGTCATCGCACTTGCGGCGCCGGTCGGACTGCCGGACCGAGCGACCCACGGGGGCCGTGCATGTGATCGCGAGGCGCGACGGCTTCTCGGCTGGCCGCGCGCTGGCGGAGTTCGGTCCGCGCCGTGCCGGGATGTTCTGCACGCCTCGCACGGGATGAAAGCGCGGGCCGGCAACGACGCGCGCATGGACGCCGTCACCACGATGTTGTTGCCCCGGATCAGGGAGGTTGCCGATGAAATCCAGTCGTACTGGCAGCGCACGGTGTTTGAAGCGCATCCGGAGTTGTCCTTCTACCAGCTCAACGACGACCGGCCGCTCGCGTCGTCAAAGCGTTCGACCGAAGGTGTGGCAGAGCGTCGTTCGCTGCTCGTGAGGCGATTGCCGGGCGTCGAGTCCGCGCTCGATGCGAACGTGGCAGGTGTGGCGCCGTGGCACCTGCTTGACGCCGCGGCTGTGCTCTGGACAGCGCGCCGCATCGCCGCACGTGCCGTCGTCCGCCTCCCGGAGGCGCCGGAGTGGAACAAGGACGGCTTGCGCATGGAGATCCTGCGCTGATCGCTTCGCGCGCGAACCGCACTGCAAACAAAGCAAAACGACCCCTGGAGGGACCTCAGATGGTACGACGACTGCGATCGGCCGCACCGGTTGATCGAGCGCGTGCGCAGCGTCCCTCTGCGGTCGCGGTGCCGGCGCAGCGCGATGAGCGGCCAGCTGACTGGACTCTGCTGGGCGAGCTGCTCGTGCAACGGGACTTGGTCAGCCAGGGCCAGCTCGCCGAAGTCCTGCTGCAACAAGCGTCGTCGGGCAAGCGCCTCGGCGCTCTGCTGGTAGAAGTGGGCGCGCTCGACGACCGCAACTTGGCCGCGACGCTGGCGCAGCAGTTCAACCTGCCGCTTGTCGACTTGCAGACCGAGGCCCCGGATACCGAGGCGGCTGACCTGCTACCGGAGTCGGTAGCGCGTAGCCGCACGGCTGTCGCCGTCGGCGACGACGGTGCGGGCGGCATCGTCGTCGCCGTCGCCGACCCACACCCAGAGATCCGCGCTGAGATAACTGAGCTGGTCAATGCTCCTGTCTCGTTTGCCGTCGCCAGTGCGAGCGACATCCGACGCTCGATCGACAGGATCTACCGCGCGCTTTCCGGCATCGGTGACCTCGTCGACCAGTTCAGTACGGCGGAGGCCACCCGCTCGACAGTCGCTGTGAAAGCCGCTGATTCATCGACGGACGCGCCAGTTGTCCAGGTCGTGAACAGACTGGTGACCCAGGCGTTGCGGGACCGATCTTCCGACGTTCACATCGAGCCGCAGGAAGACCGCATCCGCATCCGCTTCCGGATCGACGGTGCCCTGCACGATGTTGTCGCGCTGCCGGCGAACATGGGTCCAGCGCTCGTCAGCCGGCTCAAGATCCTGGCCGGCATGAACATCGTCGAGCGTCGACGGCCGCAGGACGGCCAGATAGCAATGGACGTCGACGGTCGAGCGGTCGACATCCGGGTGGCGACAACGGAGACGATCTGGGGCGAGAAGGTCGTCCTGCGGCTGCTCGACAAGAGCCGACCGCTCTACGCACTCAACGACCTCGGCATGCCGACAGAGACACACGCGACGTTCGCGCAGCTCGTCCGGTCGCCGTTCGGCATGGTGCTGTGTGCCGGACCGACCGGATCCGGGAAGACGACGACGCTGTACGCGACGTTAGGTGAGATCAACGAGCCGCACCGCAACATCATGACGATCGAGGACCCCGTCGAGTACGTCTTCCCGTCCATCAACCAGATCCAGATGAACGAGCAGACCGGCCTCAGCTTCGCGACCGGTCTCAAGTCGATCCTGCGACAGGACCCGGACGTCATCCTCGTCGGCGAAATCCGTGACGTGGAGACCGCGCGGATCGCGACACAATCTGCCTTGACCGGTCACTTCGTCCTGTCCTCTCTCCACGCAACCGATGCCGTGGCCGCACTGCACCGGTTCCTGGACATGGGCATCGAGTCGTTTCTCATCGCGTCGTCCGTTGTCGCGGTCGTCGGCCAGCGCTTGGTACGCCGCTCGTGCACGTCATGTCGTACGCCGTACAAGCCGACGTCCGACGAGCTTGCGTTCTTCCACGAGACCAGCGCCAGCACGAAGCGCACGTTCTACCGCGGCGAAGGCTGCCGTTACTGCGCCGATACCGGATACATGGACCGCATCGGGGTCTACGAGCTGTTGCGCATCACGCCTGAGATCAAACGCCTGATCGTCGGGTGGGCGACCCAAGACGAACTCCGTCGGATGGCGGTCTCGCAGGGAATGCGCACCCTGCGCGAGGAAGCCGTCGCGCTCGTCGAGCGTGACGTGACGACGATCACTGAAGTCCTACGGACGGTGTACACGTCATGACCACAGTCAGCATCCCTGCCCAGGACCACGACGGAAGCACCGACGGGCCTGCGCAGCCAGGAGAGCCGAAACGAAGCTTCTGGCAGCTTCAGCTCACGAAGCAACGTGTGACGCGCAAGGAACTCATGCACTTCTCTCAGCAGATGGCGGTCTTCGTGAAAGCCGGCATCCCGATTCTCGAAGCGCTCGCCGGCATCTCCGAAGAAATGTCAAACAAACGGTTCCAACACGTGCTCGCCTCGATCGCTGACGACCTGCGCAGCGGCGAGACCTTCTCGAACGCGACCGACCGGTTCCCGGACGTCTTCCCGAGCTACTACCGCGGGATTCTGCGGTCGGCCGAGCTGACCGGCAATCTCGACGTCACGTTGGGCCGGCTGGCGGAATACATCGAACGCGACCTGGAAGCGCGTCGGAAGGTCCTCGCCGCGCTGGCGTATCCGGGCATCGTCGTCGGTTTCGCGATCCTCGTCGTCGTCGTCCTGACCACGTTCGTGCTGCCGCGGTTCGAGCACTTCTTCGACGGACTGGGGGCCCGGCTACCCCTCACGACCCGGATGTTGCTCGCGACGACGCATGGCATTACCGCGTGGTGGTTCGCGATCGTCGGCGGCGTGCTGCTGGTCATTGCCGCCGTGATCCTCAGCTGGCGGAGCCGCCGTGGCCGCGCCGTCCTGGATCGGTGGTTGCTCGCGATACCCGTGCTCGGTGACGTGATCCAGCACGCATTGCTCGAACGCTTCTGTCGCGTCATGTCCTCCATGTTGGGCGCCGGCGTCCCGCTGCCTGAGGCGCTCGCCGTCACGAAGGCTGCGGTCAACAATGCGCGCTTCCGGGTCGGGCTGGATCAGGTGGAGGCCGCTATGTTCCGCGGCGAAGGCATCGCCCGCCCGCTCGCGCAAACCGGACTGTTCCCGGCGACGGCTCGTCAGATGTTCCGGGTGGGTGAGACGACGGGGACGCTGGACGATCAGCTGGCCACGGCAGCGTCGTACTTCGACCGCGAGCTCGACTACAAGGTCAAACGCTTCACGACGATCTTCGAACCGGCGACGCTGATTTTCGTTGGCCTGCTGGTCGGCTTCGTCGCGCTCGCGCTGGTCTCCGCGATGTACGGCATCTTCCGGCAGGTGCAGGTCTAGCCATGCGAGCAGCCGAGCAGTCGACGGCACACACTGACGACGGGTTCACCCTCATCGAGTTGTTGATCGCGATGACGGTCATGACCATCGCCGTGGTCGTGCTCGTCTCGGCGATGTCCACTGTCGTTGTCGCGTCCTCCCAGCATCGCGGGCACTCGATCGAGGAGTCGCTCGCGCGAAACTATGCCGAGGCGGTGCAGCAGAAAGCCGACTTCCGGACACCACTGGCCGCCGCCGTCACCGGCACCGACCCCGCGCTGACCGTCGCAGACTCGGCAGGCTTTCAGGCAACGGCACCGTTCTACGTTGTCGTCGACCAGGAGACCATGCAGGTCACCAAGGTGAGCGGCAACAGCCTCACCGTCACCCGCAATGTCGGCGGCACTCAAAGCGCGCATCCGCAAGGCGCGAGCGTGGTCCCGTTGCAACGTTGCCCGGTCGCCAGTGGCGCAACTGTCGACGGGAACCTCACGCCATCGGCTTTCGACCAGCCGGCGGAGGCCTCGGCTGCCATCGCCGCGGTGGAGTACTGGGACCCGGCAACGCAGTCGTTCACCAGTGACCGCAATATCTGTACGTCGCACTTCGACCTCATCTGTCCGAGCGACATCCGGCCGGAGTGCGACGTCGGTCTCGAGCGTGTGCAGATCCACATCGCCGTTGAACCGGACGCGTCCGCGCGCTACAAGGGCGTGGCCACTGACACGCAGGTGATTGTCCGGCGGGGCAGCTCATGAGGCTCGCAGCGCCGCGCGCAAACGACCATGGCTTCACGATGCTCGAGCTGATCATCGCGATGATGATCATGGGCATCATTCTGGCGCCGTTGGCGTCCGCGTTCTTCCTCGCTGTCGGGACGACCAAGACCTCCGCCCAAACGGTCAAGGACAGTGCTGACGCACAACTCCTGTCGTCGTTCTTCGCTGACGACGTGGCGAGCTCGGACACCGTGAGCAGGCTGACCGGGTGCGGCGGCGCCAACACCGTTGTGCAGTTCCACTGGGTTGACGGGGCCATCGATCGCACGGTCGCGTATGCCTGGACCAGGGATCCCGCTACCGAAGCCGAGCTGAACGTCACACCCGTCTACCGGCTGAGCCGAATTGCGTGCACCGTGCCGGGTCAGTCGACGCCCACAGTTGTCCTGCGCACCCTCAGTACTCCGCCGGTGTTGCGCTGCGACAACGCGGCCTGCCCGGCGAGCGGGAGCAAGCCGTCGAGCGTCACGCTGCAGGCCGACGAGTACGGCGTACAGGCGGAAGGACAGCCAGCCGACCCGCACTACGTGTTCACCGTGCAAGGCAGCCGGCGGGTGAACGCATGAGCCCGCTGGATCACGTGGCTAAGCGCATGCGTCGTACCGAGGATGGCTCGGCGTTGATTCTCGCGTTGATCATCGTCGTTGTGGTCGGCCTCATGATGACCGCGGTGCTGAGCTTCGCCGGCGACAGCCTCACCACGACGCCGAAACTGCGTGACCTCCGCAACCAGACGGACTACGCCTCCGGTGCTGTGCAAGGCGCGGTCGACAGCATCCGCAGCAGCTCCGTTCTGGGCTCCACCCGGACCACCTGCCCCACCTATTTTCCGGGAGCGACGACATCCGATCCCGGCGCCGACGGGCACTCCTTCGCGGTGAGCTGCCGGGCGCAGGACACCTCCGGTGGTGGGCAGCCGGACCAGCCCAACTGGGCGATCCAGACCCTCGGCACTGCGGCTGGTGAAGGTGTCAACGACAGCAGCGGAAATGGCCTGCTCACGATCGACGGCGGCGTCTACTCCAACCGCCAGATATCGGTCGGGGGCGGCGCGGCAAACGTCATGCAGATCATCGGCAGTGCGTACGCCGAAGGCTCCTGCACGCCCCTGGCCCGGATCACGACGACGGACGTGTCCGGACCGCGCTGCAACTACACCGACAGCACCCATCTCGGGGACGATCCCAACTACGTGTCGGCGGTTGGCAACGCCGCTGCGCTGACCGAGCTCATCACCAGCGCGGGGGCTGACCCGGCCCCGACCTGTCCGACCGCGAGCGTTGTGCGCTTCGCACCCGGGTACTACAGCGAGACACCCGCAACGTTGCTCGCAAACCTCGCCCCGTCGTGCGCCGGCAGCGCCTGGTGGTTCAAGCCCGGCAAGTACTACTTCAACTACGACGGCAATTGGGACGTCGGCACGGTCATCGCGGGTACGCCCCATGGGAACTGGGTCACGGGGACAAGCTCACCGGCGTTGGACGGCACCGATTGTGACGCGGTGCAGCCCGGCGTGCAGTTCATCTTCGGCGGCGCGACGACGGTAACCGTCGGCCACATGCATGCTTTCGAGATCTGCGGACCGGTCGCGTCGCAGCAGTTCACCGGAGCGCCCCAGCACATCGTGGTATTCGGTCTGAAGAGCGGAAGCGCGCCGAGCACGCAGACCGCCACCCTTACCGCCGACCAGACCCCGACCTCCGTCAACCCACACGCATTGACTCCTGCCGTCGCCGCGCAGACGATCGACGGGCTGAGCGCCGTAGCGGCCATCGCCGCGAACCAGACGGCGACGCTGGCGTATTCGTCGTTCAACGACGTTCCCACAGGCGCGCACGTCACCGGTGCACTGCTCACCGTGAACGCCACGGTGCCCAAGCGCACAGCTGCGCAGGTCGTGGTCACGACCGCGTCCCATCCGAGCGGCCAGACCATCAGCGTTCCGTCGGGTTGCTCGGCCGGCTGTGACCTCGACATCTCCGCCGCGTTGTCCGCGCCGTACTGGCGGGACCTCAACTCACTGACTCTCCGTTACGTCGCCACCGGTGCGGGCAATCTCTCCGGCGTTGCCACACCATCCGTTGACGGCATCGCGCTGTCCACGACCTACACCGCACCGGCGTTGCAGCAACTTCAGTGCACAACGGCCTGCACGTTCTTCGACGCGAGCGTGCCCGACGTCACCGTTTACGTGCACGGGACCGTGTACACACCGACAGCAGGTTGGAACCTCGAACTACAGAACAAGAGCGACGCATTGTTCGACCGCGGAGTCGTCGTACGGACCCTGACACTCAACAACAACCCGTCGTTCAAGCAGACCGACTCACCGTTCCAGCTCCCGAACGCTGGACCTTTCGATCGACAGGTGCTGTTCACGGCGACTTTCGACGGCGTCCCGAAGACACGCGCCTGCGTGCTGTACACCGACCACACCACGTTGCCCGACGGTTCGCGCGGACCGGCGTTCCCGGGCTACCGCGTGACGGTCCAACGCTGGAGCGCCCTGCGCGCAGACGACGGACAAGGGAGCCCGTCATGTGGGTGACGCGCATGTGGGAGGTGGGTGACCCATAGCCGACATGCACGGTGCCGACTGCCAGACCACCCCGCCGCCTCCATCCCATCAATGAAAGGAAGCGCACGTGAACACCTCGAAGGCCATCACGCAGAAGATCCGCGAGGCGCGGCAGAACGAGTCCGGCTTCACCCTTATCGAGCTTCTCATCGTCATCATCGTCCTCGGCATCCTGGCCGCCGTTGTGCTCTTTGCGCTCGGAACATTCAAGAGCGACAGTGCGAGTGCCGCGTGCAAGACCGATGGCAAGGACGTCGAGACCGCGGAGACCGCATACTTCGCGAAGCACAACGCGTACGTGCCGATCACGGCAACTGCGCCGGCTCCGTCGTTGGTGTCTGCCGGCTACCTGAAGTCCGCACCGTCAACGGCGAACTACACGATCACCGTCGACACGAGTACAGGTGCCGTCAGCGGCTCGCTCGCCGGTGGCGGGGGCACCTGCTACTGATCCGCATGATCTGCACTTGCGTCCCGCGCTGAGGCGGGGCACTGCAGACACGTCAGTGGCCGGCGTGGCGACCGCCGGCCACTGACGTTCCATGTCAGGAAGGCATCCCCCTGTCACGGTGCCGATCATCGACCCGCAACGATGAGGCGGTGCGGTCTCAGCTCGCAGCGGCCGCGAGCCGGCTCCGGTACGGCTGGCTCGGTGTCGTAGAGGCGACCGCTGCCGCCTCTGTCGCATGGGTACTCGCGACCCGCCTCTTGCACCACCGGCAGGCGTTCTTCGCGCCGGCTGCTGCTCTCATCGTGTTGGGACAGGCACGCGGTCAACGCATCCGCCGAGCCATCGAAATCCTCGTCGGCGTCTCGGTAGGGATCTTCATTGCCGACCTCGTGGCGCGTGCTCTTGGCCCGCACTCGACGACGACCGTGTTCGTGGTCATCCTGCTTACCTTGACGATCACACTGGCCCTGAACGCGGGTCCGTTGCTCGTCGTACAGGCATCCGTCTCCGCTGTGTACGTCGCGGTGGTGATTCCCGTGGTCTCCGCACCTGTGACGAACCGGTTCGTTGACGCATTGGTTGGTGGCGGTATCGCAGTGGTGGTGAGCCAACTGCGCGGTGTCCGTGACCCGCTGCGTCCGCTGCTGCGTCAACTCGACGTCACGTTCGACGAGATCTCGGGTGTCGTCGACGACGTCGCCTTCGCGTTATCCCGCAGGGATGAAGCGGCGGCGCGCGCCGCACTGGCTCGTGCGCGTGCCGCTGATGCGACGGTCGGCAGTCTGCGCGCTGCGATCCTCGCTGCCGAAGAGGGTCTTTTGCTCCGCATACACCGGCGTCAGCGCGTGGCCGGCGTGCGCGATATCGACCAGGCGGTACAGCAAGTGGATTACGCCGTACGTGGCATGCGCTTACTCGCACGGGGGTCGATCACGCTCCTCCGGCACTCGTCGACCGCACCCGACGCGCTTGTCAGTTCGATGCGTTCACTGGCGGACCAGGCACGCGCCGTACACGCGACACTGGCAGCCGGCCTGCGGAAGGACGAGCCCGTCGTCGGCCAGGAGGTGGCACAGACACAAGCGGCCGCTTTGAGCGCCGCGCGATCAGCGGCGCTCGCTGTCGACGCGGATACGTCGGTGCCGCTGGTCATGTTGGTTGGACAGATCCGCCTTACTGCTGTCGATCTACTGCGGGCGAGTGACGCCGATGACGCCGAAGTCCTCGAAGAAATCGACGCAGTCTTACGTCTCGTAACCCGATGAGGCGAGGCTGTCGTACGGGGAAAGCCGAGCCAACCTCATCGCGCGTTCAGATTGGCGATCGTGCGGTCGGTCGAGATTGAGACGTCGCTCACCGGTACCAGACCGCGACACCGCCGTGGTGTGAACACGCGCCTTGATGGTGCGCGGCGTAGCTGTAGGTGCCGTCGTTGCACTTCGCGGTGGCACCGGTGGGGTTAGTTGACTGAGTCGTCGCGCTCTTGGTTGGCGCTGGCGCCGCGGCCCGCTCGTATGCCGCACCTGCGCTTCCGTACGTTCGAAGCGCTGCCACCCAGTTCGTGGCGATCGCTCGTTGCGCGGTAGACGTGGCGAGCTGGCCGTGACAGACCAGGTTGTGCAGCTGGTTCTCCAGCCCGTCCTTTGAATTTGGGATCGAGCCCTTTTCGGGCCAAAGGTTCTTGATGCTGTTGTCGCCGCCGAGCTCGAGCGGGATCAGGTGGTCGACCTCGTACGCACTGTGCTGGTCGTACGGGATGTGGTACTCGGCGAAGACCTGGTACCGCATCGACTGGGTGACATGGCGGACGTGCGTCGTGTAGCCCGACACGCAGAACGATGTCGGACCGACGCCGGCGAACACCTCGCCCGGGGTCAGTTGCCGGTTCGGCATCGGCGGGCCAGGCGTGTGCTGCACCGGCCGTTGTGTCGCCCGCGGCGCGGGACTAGTCGCGTGATGGGCCGGCGCCGGCTTGCCGGCGGTGTGCACCGTGGCTTCGGTGGATGCCGCGGCGGTAGGCAACGGCGGAGGTTGCGCGAGCTTCGCGGAGTTTGATGGTTGGCAGGCGCTGAGAGCGACCACCGAACCGGCGAGAAGGCCGACGGCGAGCAGACGGTGACGTAGCACTGGAAGCGGTCCCTGGTAGCAGCTGAACGTTCGGCACAGTCTGGACGGGTTCGGAACAACCGGACATCGCCCAATAGACCCGTTTGTTCCTGACGAATACGGACTAGTGACCCGCAGCCACGTCGCACTTTGCGTGCTGCTAGTGGGACTGCTCTCGCACCGCCAGGGAGGGCCCGTCGATCTGCTCGCCGCAGGCAGCGCAATGCGTACGTGGACGGAACTCCTCGCCGCAGGAGTGCTCCAACACGAGCGGCAACGGCTCGGTCATGAGGTGGTCGTCACCCCATTGCTTGAGCGCCATGATCACCGGACGCAGTTCGCGCCCAGCCTCGGTCAGCCAGTACTCGTGACGCGGCGGACGCTCTGAATAGACGTGCCGGCGCACGACGCCGAGCTCCTCGAGCCGGCGCAGCCGGGCCGTCAGGATGTCGCGCGGCGCGCCGGTGTTCGCTGCGATGTCGTTGAACCGGCGTACGCCGAGAAACAGCTCGCGAACGATGAGCAGGGACCACTTCTCCCCGATGACGGCGAGGGCGCTCGCGATGCTGCAGCGGCGGGGCCGAGCTGAGCGGGTTCCGGGGCTCACGGGACAAGTCTGCCACAGTGGGTTGGCAAATCCAACTAACCCCGGTTAGGCTGCCAGAGCGACAGAGTTGGAAAACCAAACCATCGTCTCCGGAGGGCCACATGACGGCGATCGCCAAGCACGAATCGCTCCCGCCACGCGCCTCCGGACTGCTGGAGCCCAAGCGTTCGCCGGTCCGGAGCCCGAATGCGGGAGCCGTGCTCGCAATCGTGTCGCTCGCTGCCTTCATGGCAAGCCTCGATCTGTTCATCGTCAACGTCGCCTTCGCTGACATCGGCCGGGACTTCCCGGGCACATCGCTGGCCAACCTGAGCTGGGTGCTGAACGGATACGCCGTTCTCTTCGCGGCCCTACTGGTCCCGATGGGCCGGCTCGCCGACCGCTATGGCCGACTCGTGGGATTCCTCGGCGGGCTCGCACTGTTCACTCTCGCGAGCGCCGCCTGCGCGATGAGTCAGGACTTGTGGACGCTGGTCGCGTTCCGTGGCCTGCAGGCCGTCGGCGCCGCGGCGTTGACTCCGGCGAGCCTTGGCTTGCTGCTCGCGGCTACGCCGGCCGAGCGCCGGGTGCGCGCAGTGCGCATCTGGTCGGCAGTCGGCGCGCTGGCCGCGGCCTTCGGCCCGGTCATCGGAGGTCTGCTCGTCGAGGCGAGCTGGCGGTGGATCTTCATCGTCAACGTGCCGGTCGGCATCGCTGGGCTGATGGCCGCGCGTCGGTTCGTGCCGGACTCACGCGACGCGACCGTGCAACGACTGCCCGATCTGGTCGGTGCAGTGCTGATCGCGGTCGGCATCGGTGCTTTCGCGCTCGCGCTGGTGAAGGGCAACGACTGGGGCTGGACGTCGAGGCCGGACATCGCGGCCTTCGTCGTCGCCGCTGTCGGCGTCGTCACCTTTTGGGTCCGCTCGAACCGGCACGAGCTGCCCGTCGTCGAGCCAGCGCTGCTGCGGGTGCGGGCCTTCGCGTGGTCGAACGTCACGGCGGTGCTGTTCAACGTCGGTTTCGCAGCGGCTTTGCTCTCGATGGTGCTTTGGCTGCAGAACGTCTGGGGCTGGTCTGCGCTGAAGACCGGCCTTGGGGTGGCCCCGGGACCGCTGATGGTGCCGATCTTCGCCGCGGTGTCACAGCGGATGTCGGCCCGCGTGCCCGCGGGCGTGCTCGCCTCCATCGGCTGCGTCACCTTCGGGCTCGGCACCGCCATGGTTGCGCTGAGCGTCGGACCTGATCCGTCGTACGCCACAGAGATCTTGCCCGGCTGGCTCATCGGTGGCGTCGGCGTTGGCTTCGCGCTCCCCACGATCATGTCGGCGGCGACCGCTGACCTACCGCCGTCGCGTACCGCAACGGGTTCCGCGGTAGTGACCATGGGCCGGCAGATCGGTTTGGTCATCGGCGTCAGCGCGTTCGTCGCCGTCGTTGGTTCTGCGTCGTCGTACGCCGAGGTGCACACGGCGTTCCAGCACGCCTGGTGGGTGGTCGTCGGCGTGTCCGTGCTCGCGGCCGCCACTGCATTCGGAATGAAGCCGCGGCGTATGCCACTCGAAGCGGTGACGTGACGGTGTGAGGCCGGTCTCGTCTAGGCGTTCCTCGACGGTGTGACGATGTCGAGCGCGCTGATCTCGTCAGGAGCGGCGACCATCTCAATCCTCGTGATCGTGCCGTCAGAGATCGTGAAGTCGAAGACAACCCGTGTTTGGCCGCCCTGCGCCCAGATGAGTCCCGGCTCGCCCTCGATGAGAGCGGGGCGCGCTGCTTGCGCGCGGCCGGAGAACATCTCCGCCACTCCACGCGCGCCCCGGATCTCGGCCGGCGAACCCATGGCAACCGCAGCGTCGTCGGCGACGAGCGCTGCCTCCGGTGCGAGCAGCGCGAGCAACGCCTCGAACTCGCCTTTGCGTGATGCGTCTAGGAACGCCGTGACGATCTCGCGACGCCGGCCCGCGTCGGCAGTCACTTCGCCGGACGCGCCTTGGACCCGTTGCCGCGCCCGGCTGGCGAGCTTGCGCGTCGCGACCTGACTGCGGCCGACGATCGGAGCGATCTCGTCGAACGGAACGTCGAACATGTCGTGCAGGACGAAAGCCAGCCGTTCGGCTGGCGCAAGCGTGTCGAGCACGACAAGCAGCGCCGCGCCCACCGAGTCAGCCAGGACCGCATCATGTTCGGGGTCATGTATGTCGGCGCGGTCGACATCATCGAGGGGCTGCTCGCGACGGGCGCCTCGTGACCGCAACATGTCCAGCGAGATCCGCGCGACGACAGTGGTCAGCCAGCCGGCGAGGTTGTCGATCTCGGCTGCGTCACTGCGGCTGAGCCGCAACCACGCTTCTTGGACAGCGTCATCAGCCTCCGCGGGGGAGCCCAGCATGCGGTACGCCACACCATGGAGGCGGCCGCGGTTCGTTTCGAACCGCTCCGCCAGCCACGTTTCGTCCGCCATAAGGCCTCCGTTTCACACCCGTCGTACCACTGACGAGCGGAACCGCGGCAACGTGACCGATGAGTTGCGCACGGTCGGCCCGTCTAACCTGCGACGGCACTGGAGGAGATGACCGATGAAGTTGACGCTGCACACGTTTCTGACCCTTGATGGTGTCCTGCAGGCACCGGGGGGACCCAATGAGGACGTCGATGGCGGATTTCCCTACGGCGGCTGGTCGTTCCCCTACGGCGATGCGGAGTTCGGCGCGGCGATCAGCGGTTGGTTCGCAAACGCCGGCGCGTTCCTGCTCGGGCGGCGCACATACGAGATCTTCGCCGGCCACTGGCCGCGGATGACCGACACCGACGACCCAGTGGCATCGAAGCTCAACGCGTTGCCGAAGTACGTCGCGTCGAACACGCTCGACACGGTGTCCTGGAACAACTCGCGCCTGCTGCGCGACGTCGTAACCGACGTACAGAAGTTGAAAGAGCAGCCCGGTGACGAGCTTCAGGTTCACGGCAGTGGCAACCTCGCGCACACGCTCATCGAGCACGACTTGGTCGATGAGTACCGGCTCTTGACCTTCCCGGTGCATCTAGGAGTTGGCAAACGGTTGTTCCCCGACGGCGCAAGGGCTGCTGCACTTCGGCTCGTCAGCAGTACGACGACGAGTGCGGGCGTGGTGATCTCGACCTACGTTCCGGATGGTGACGTGAAGCTCGGCTCCTATGAGCTCGACGAGGAGGAGGGTGCATGACTCGCTTCGACCTTGGTCTTGGCGCCAAGACCCTCAGCGACATCGTGACCAGCGTGGACGACGGGGACCTGCGCAAGCCGTCCCCGTGCCCGCTATTCACCGTCGGCGACGTCATCGCGCATGTCGGTGGTTTCGCGCAGGCGTTCACGGCCGCGGCGCGCAAAGAACGCAGTCCGCTGGTCGAGTCGCCCCCGACAGGAGATCCGGCCCCGTTGCCCGCGGACTGGCGGGCTCGGATCCCCGACGATCTCGAGGGGTTGGCGGCGGCTTGGCGTGACCCCGAGGCGTGGGTCGGCATCACGCGTATTGCCGGGATGGATGCGCCTGCCGAAATGGTCGCGTTGACAGTCGCGGACGAGATCGTCGTACATGGATGGGACATCGCTCGATCGCTGGGACGCGACTACGACGCGGACCCCGACCTGGTCGCGGCCGCCCAAGACTTTCTGTCGGCGTTCACCAGCCCGGACGCACCTGCTGGTGACGACGTGCCGTTCGGCCCGTCGCGGTTGGCGCCGGATGGTGCGACCCGCCTTGAAGAAGTCGTCGCGCTCGCCGGGCGGGACCCGAGCTGGACGCCTCCGCGGACGTAGCGGGCGAGCCCTATTTGTGGGTGCGCACCCATTCGGCGGTGCCGGCCAGGAACTGTTGCGGGTCCTGTGCCTTGTTGGCGGCGAGGTCCTTGAACCACGCCGGCACATAGATCTCGAGTGCGTCGCGGTCCAGCCCTTCCCACACGCCGTCGACGAACTCGCTCACCGGTATCCGCGCGATCTCATCCGGGATCGGGTCGTTCCCGGGCAGGCTGAACAACTCGGTGTCAACGACGCCCGGATAGATGATGTGCACCTTCACGCCGGACTCCCACAGGTCCACGGCCATCGCTTCGGAGAAGACCGCCAACGCCGCCTTCGACCCGTCGTACGACGACTCACCCGGTGACGACAGCGTGGCTGCGACCGACGCGACGTTCACGATGCGGCCCGAGCCGCGTTCCAGCATCTGCGGCAACAGGGCGAGCGTGAGCTGTACCGGCGAGAGGTAGTTGATGCGCATCACCTCTTCGACCGTGGCCAGATCGAGGGCGCTGACGTGGCGACGCTTCGGGATTCCTGCATTGTTGACGAGCACGTCGACGCCGCCGAGGGTTTCGAGCACCCACCGCGCGAGGCCGTCGACCTCAGCCGGCTCTGCGAGGTCGCAGACGTGCAACTGGGATTCCGGTGAATGCGCGCGACACCGCTCGAGTGTCTCCGCGAGCCGGTCCGCGCGCCGCGCGGCGAGCCCCACCGTCGCGCCGTTCGCCGCGAAACGTTCGGCGAGCTCAGCACCGATCCCCGACGAAGCACCGGTGACAAGGACGCGCAAACCGCGTGGGTCGAAGGCCACACCAACCTCCTAGGGCCGCGCTGGCTGCGCGCCAGATGCCCCGCATTCAAACAGCACCGTCTTCGCCCTACCGACATGCACCTGGCACGCTGTGCGCCGACAACGGGAGGTTGCCGTGCCGAACGTGCACTTTCGCACCAGCGATGGCGAGTTGCCCGGTTACTTTGCCTCGCCGTCCGGTCCGGGACCGTGGCCCGGTGTCGTCGTCATCATGGATGCGCTGGGCATGACCGCTGACCTGCGCGCGAACACCGATCGCATCGCGGCCCAGGGATATGTCGCTCTCGCGCCGGATCTCTACGCGCGCCGCGGACGGTTGCGTTGCATCACGGCGACGATTCGGGCCTCACGAAGCGGTCACGGTCCGGCGTACGCCGACATTGACGCGGCCCGGAGGTTTCTCGGTGAACGCGATGACTGCACCGGCCGCGTGGGCATCATCGGCTTCTGCATGGGCGGTGGGTTCGCCTTGATGTGTGGCTTGTCGGGCGACTATTCGGCCTCTTCGGTCAACTACGGCTTCGTGCCCGACGACATCGATGAGCGGCTCGGCGCAGGTGACATGTGCCCGGTCGTGGGCAGTTTCGGCAAACGTGACGTCACCTTGCGTGGGCATGCCGGCCGGTACGAAACGGCGCTCAGCACGGCCGGCGTACCGCATGACATCAAGGAGTACGACGGGGTCGGCCACAGCTTCCTGAACCGGCTACCCGGTAACCAGGGACCGATGAAGCCGTTGCTTCGCGTCTCGGGCTTCGCGTACGACGGTGACGTCGCTAACGACGCGTGGAGCCGGATCTTCGCGTTCTTCGACCAACATCTGCGCTCATGACGTGCCACCGAGGTGCCTGGCGAAGAACGTGAGCAGCCGGGGCCACGCATCGGCAGTCGCTTCCGGTGAATAACTCGGCGAGCCGTCCCGCATGAAGCCGTGCTCGGCGCCGGGATAGACGACAACAGCGTCGCCGTGGTGCGCCTGCACCTTCTCGATCTCTTCCAGCGAGATGTATTCGTCGCGCCCACCGAAGAAGAGCAGCATCGGGCAGGTCGCAGTGCCGAGCTTCTTGTCGATGCCGGCTCCGTAGAAGGGCGCAGCGGCGTCGATCGTCGCGCCCTCCCAGGTCGCGGCTGCGTAGGTGACCCGGCCGCCGAGGCAGAAACCGGTCACGCCGACCTTCGTCGCGCCCGAGCCACGTAGCACATCGGCGCAGTCGTACACGTCCTGGACGAGTTCGCGCATGCGCATCTTCGCGAGCTCGTGCAGTGAGCGTTGCGGATCGCTGCCGCCCACCCGCCAGAAGATGTCCGGCGCGGCGACGGCGTACCCCTCGTGCGCAAGCCGCTGGCAGACCCGAAGCAACTGCGGGGACATGCCGTTGCCCTCGGGGACGACGACGACGCCGGGCCAGGGCGGGTCGGTCACAGGTCGGGCATGGAAATAGGGCACGGCGATGTCGGTCATGGGCCACCCAACGGGTGTAACGCTGTTACGGCGGCGAGGGTACCGTACCTGCATGGCAGCGCGGGGTGGACCGCTCGGCGGTGTGCGCGTCATCGAACTGGTCGGGCTCGGCCCCGGCCCGTACTGCGGAATGTTGCTCGCGGATCTTGGCGCGGACGTGTTGCGTATCGACCGGGTGGCCACCGCTGACACGCAATGGTCGACCGGCGTACTCGAGCGGAGCAAACGCTCCGCGGGCGTCGATCTGCGCAACGCGGACGGCGTTGCGTTGTTGCTGGATCTGGTCGAGAGCGCTGACGTCCTCATTGACACCTTTCGGCCGGGTGTCGCCGAGCGGCGCGGGTTCGGGCCTGCGGAATGTCTCGCGCGCAACAACCGACTGGTCTACGGCCGACTCACCGGCTGGGGCCAGGACGGCCCACTTGCAGCGAGGGCGGGGCACGACATCACCTACATCGCGGCCGCCGGCGCTCTCGAGCCCCTCGGTCGTGCGGGTCAGCCGCCGACACCGCCGATCATGGTGCTCGGCGACTTCGCCGGTGGCGGCATGCTGCTGGCGCTGGGCATCAGCGCCGCGTTGTACGACGTCGCAAAGACAGGCCGTGGACAGGTCATCGACTCGGCGATCATCGACGGTGCTGCAGTCGTGATGGCGCCCTTCTATTCAGGGCGCGCCGCGGGCCGGTGGGGGCCGCGCGGGACGAACCATCTCGACACTGGTGCGCCGTGGTACGACGTGTACGAAACCGCGGACGCCAGGTGGCTGGCGATCGGTGCGCTTGAACCGCAGTTCTTCGCTCAGCTTCTGTCCGGTCTCGGTCTGAGTGACGACCCGGACGTCACCGCGCAGCACGACCGCACGCGTTGGCCGGCAGCGCGAGTTCGCTTCGCCGACACGATCCGCACGAAGTCACGCGAGGAATGGGTCGCTGTCTTCGAAGGCACCGACGCCTGCGTCGCGCCTGTCCTCGACCCGGTGGAAGCGACGCGACATCCGCATGCGGTGGCGCGGCAGTCGTTCGTCGAGGTGGATGGCGCACCGCAGCCGAGGCCCGCGCCCCGGTTCTCTGAGACGCCCCTCGACATCCCCCATGCCGGACGGCCCGGAGCGACAGACACCCACGATGCGCTGCGCGAGTGGGGCATCAGGGACGAACGCGTCAAGGAGCTGGCGAATGCCCGCGTGATCTCGGCGTGAGCAGACCGTTCACGCTGGCGGACGTGTTCGAGGTAGTGGCTGCCGCCTGTCCGGACCGGCTCGCGCTGGTTGCCGGAGAGACTCGACTCTCGTACGCCGAGCTCGACGAGCGCGCCAACCGGATCGGCCACGCATTGCGCGACCGAGGTCTGGACGTCGGCGCACATGTCGCGATCCTCGCGCGCAACCGTGCGGAGTGGGTCGAGACGATGCTCGGCTGCTACAAGGCGCGACTGGTGCCCATCAACGTGAACTTCCGCTACGTCGAGGACGAGCTGCGCTACGTGCTAGCCGACTCCGATGCGCAGGCCGTGGTCGTGGAGCGTGAGTACTTGCCGAGGCTGACCGTGATTCGCGCCGACCTCGAAGTGCTCCGTGCAGTCATCGTCATCGACGGCGACTACGAAGATGTGCTGGCCGACGCCTCCGCAGCCGGCGCCTTCGGCGGGCGCTCGCCGGATGACCGCTACATCCTCTACACCGGCGGCACGACCGGTTTGCCGAAAGGCGTCGTGTGGCGGCAGGAGGACATTTTTTTCGGTGCGATCGGGGCCGGGAACCCCTACGCACCGCCGATCGCCGCGCCCGAAGAGCTCGCGGCAAAAGCCGAACAAGACCCGGTTGTGCAGGTCGTGCTCGCGCCGATGATGCACGGCGGAGGTCAGTGGATCTTCTTCATCACATGCTGTCTCGCTGGCACCACCGTGCTCTGGACCGGACCTACCCTCGACGCTGAGGCCGTCCTCCGCCTCGTAGAGCGCGAACGTGCGCACATGTTGATGGTCGTCGGTGACGCGATGGCCCGCCCGCTCGTCGACCAGCTCGCCGCGGATCCTTCGGCGTACGACCTCTCGTCGCTGTTCGTGATCGGCTCCGGTGGGGCGATCCTCTCGGCGGGCGTCAAGGACCAGATCCGCCGACTGCTGCCGAACGTCATGGTCAGCGACTCGTTCGGCGCCTCGGAGACCGGAGCAAACGGATCGGTCCAGGATCACGACGGCCCGGCAGCCGGACCGCGCTTCACCCTCGCACCGCACACGCAGGTTCTCGATGACGACCTGCGGCCGGTGCCCCCCGGTTCGGACGTCATCGGGCGGTTGGCGAGATCCGGACACATTCCCCTGGGCTACTACAAAGACGAGGCGAAGACGGCAGCCACCTTTGTGACGGATGGGGACGGCACCCGCTGGGTGGTGCCCGGCGATTTCGCCCGAGTTGAAAAGGACGGCACGATCACATTGCTGGGCCGTGGTTCAGTGTCCATCAACACGGGCGGCGAGAAAGTCTTTCCCGAGGAGGTCGAGGCCGTGCTGAAAGCACACCCCGACGTCTTCGACGCGGTCGTCGTCGGCGTTCCGGACGAGCGTTTCGCCGTGCGGGTGGCCGCTGTCGTCGCACCGCGGGCGGGGGCGACGCCGACACTGCAAACGCTCGATCAACACTGCCGCGCATCGCTCGCGGGCTACAAGGTCCCGCGCGAGCTCGTCATCGTCGAGCAGGTCACACGTACTCCTGCCGCCAAGCCGGACTATCGCTGGGCGAAAGAAACCGCGGTGCGATCCGTCACCGCCGGTGCGAGCTGAAGAGGACGAAACGATGCATCTGGCCTACACCGAAGAGCAGGAACAGCTACGCCGTGACCTGCGTGACTACTACGCGAAGCTGCTCGACCCGGACACCGTAGCGAAGCTGCACAACAACGAGACCTACGACGCGACGATGCGCCCGCTCGTCAAGCAGATGGCTGCGGACGGCTGGCTCGGCGTCGGTTGGCCCAAGGAGTACGGCGGGCAGGGCCGGGGGCACCTCGACCAGTGGGTTTTCTTCGACGAGTCGATGCGCGCCGGCGCGCCTGTGCCGATGCTCACCATCAACACGGTCGGGCCGACGATCATGGCGCACGGCACCGAGGAGCAGAAGAAACGCTTCTTGCCACAGATCCTGCGCGGCGAGATCCATTTCTGCATCGGTTACAGCGAGGCCGGCGCCGGCACGGACCTTGCGTCGTTGACCACCCGCGCGGTGCGCGACGGTGACGAGTACGTCATCAACGGCACCAAGCTCTGGACGTCGTTCGGCGCCACCGCTGACTACTGCTGGCTCGCGGTGCGCACCGACCCGGAGGCCAAGAAGCACCGGGGCCTGTCGATCTTCATCGTCCCCATGGACACCCCGGGCATCACGCCGCGACCGCTCGACCTCGTCGGTGAGCACCCGATCTGTGAGGTGCACTACGAAGACGTGCGGGTGCCGGCCGAGAACCTGATCGGCGGCGAGAACCAGGGGTGGTCGCTGATCACAGGCCAGCTCAACCACGAACGCGTCACTCTCTGCACGCCGGGCATGGTCGATCGCTGCTTCGACGAGGTGCGGGGTTGGGCCCAGGAAACGAAGCTGCAGGATGGTCGTCGCGTCATCGACCAAGAGTGGGTGCAGATCAACCTCGCCCGCGCCTACGCCGGATTCGAGTTCCTGCGTCTGCAGAACTGGAAGGTTGCCTGGGACGCCGAGCGGGGTGTGCTCGACGTTGCTGACGCGAGTACGACCAAGGTGTTCGGCACGGAGCACTATCTCGATGCAGTGCGCTTGCTGATGGAAGTGATCGGGCAGCCGGCGTACGTCAAGAAGGGCTCACCAGGCGCGGTGCTCGCTGCGCGCCTGGAGCAGATGTATCGCTCGCTGGTGATCCTCACGTTCGGCGGCGGTGTCAACGAGGTCCAGCGCGACCTCATCTCCGTGTTCGGCCTCGGCATGCCGATGGCCCCGCGGTAGGAGGGAGAAAGACATGGACTTCGCACTCACCGACGAGCAGGACGAGCTCCGCAAGCTTGCCGCAGAGCTCCTCGACGACCACTGCACCCCCGAAGCGCTCACCGCCGCGGAACGGTCGGAGACGCCAGGGTTCGACCAGAAGCTGTGGTCGAAGCTCGCCGATGCCGGGCTGCTCGGGATCGCCATCCCGGAGGAGCATGGCGGGCTCGGCTTCACGTTCTTCGAGCTGTCGTTGCTGCTCGAGGAGGTCGGCCGCACGGTGGCGCCGGTGCCGGCGTACGCCCTCGTCCTGGGTGCACTGCCGTTGGTGCGGCATGGCAGCAGTGACCAGAAGTCGGCCTGGCTGGCGGCAGTTGCCCGGGGCGAGAAACTCGTGACCGGCGCCTACGCCGAACCGCTCGGTGAGCCGAACCAGCCCGGCACCACGGCAAGGCGCGACGGCGACGGTTGGGTGCTCGACGGCGTCAAGACGTGTGTGCCCGGCGGCACGTACGCCGACGCGATCGTCGTCTCGGCGATGACCGACGACGGCGGCGCGCTGTTCCTGCTCGATCCCGCGGCTGACGGCCTGACGCGCGAGACTCAACAGACGATCAGTTACACACCCGAAGCGCACCTCGTGCTCGACGGCGTACGGGTCGGCGATGACGCGCTTGTCGGTACCACGGATGGCAGCGCGCTTGCGGACACGTTGCAGTTCGCGACGGCGGCGGCTTGTGCGCTGCAGGTGGGTGTCGCCACCACCGCGGTCAAGCTGACTGCGGAGTACGTGAAGACGCGTGAACAGTTCGGCCGTCCGATCGCGTTGTTCCAAGCGGTGGGTCAGCGTGCTGCAGACGCGTTCATCGACACGAACGCGACGCGGCTCACCACTTTGCACGCGGTGTGGCGTCTCGGCGTGGGGCTGCCGGCCGAGAAGCAGGTCGCGGTTGCGAAGTACTTCGCGTCTGAGGCAGGCCAGCGCGTTGTTCGCGCCGCCGCGCACCTGCACGGCGGCATGGGTGTCTCGCGGGAGTACCCGTTGCACCGCTACTACATCTGGGCGAAGCAGCTGGAGCTCACCCTCGGCAGCGGAACGCGACAGCTGGCGACGCTGGGCCGGCTGCTGGCCGATGAGCCCGTGTCCGTGCCGTCCGCATGACAATGAGTGGCGTCCGGATCGGCGTTCTCGGTGCGGCGCGGATCGCACCCATGGCGATCGTCCGCCCGGCGAAGGAGGTGCCCGAGGTCACCGTCGCGGCAGTGGCCGCGCGTGACCCGGCACGCGCACAGAAGTTCGCCAAGAAACACAGCATCGATAAGACACATACGTCGTACGCCGAGCTCATTGACGACCCGGACATCAACGCGGTGTACATCCCATTGCCGAACGGATTGCACGCCGAGTGGACCTCGCGTGCCATCGCAGCGGGCAAGCACGTGCTTTGTGAGAAGCCGTTCACCTCGAACGAGAAGGAAGCGCGCGAGGTCGCCGACGTGGCGGCGACGAGTGGGCTCGTCGTCATGGAGGCGTTTCACTACCGCTACCACCCTCTCGCCGAGCGAATGCGCGCGATCGTCCACGGTGGCGAGCTGGGTGAGATTCGTCGCGTGCAGACGGCGATGTGCTTCCCGCTGCCGAAGTTCAGCGACATCCGTTACAACTACGAGCTCGCCGGCGGCGCAACGATGGATGCCGGCTGCTATGCGGTGCACTGTCTTCGGTTGCTCGGCCCCGGCGAACCCGAGGTCGTGTCAGCGCAGGCGAAGCTGCGGGGCCCGAACGTCGACCGGGCGATGGTCGCGGAGTTCCGGTTCCCCACCGGAGCGACCGGCCGCATCGAGACCTCGATGTGGTCGCGAGCACTGCTCAAGATGGGCGCCCGGGTGGTCGGCGACCGCGGTGAGCTGAAGGTGTTCAACTTCGCGATGCCGCAGATGTTCAACCGGCTCTCGCTCACTGTGGACGGCAAGAAGCAGAGCGAACGCGTGCCGGGCGACGCGACGTACACCTATCAGCTGCGTGCCTTCGCTGACGCCGTGCTGCGCGGGGCACCGACGCTCACGCCGGCCGACGACGCCGTCACGACAATGCGCCTGCTCGACGACATCTACCGTGCCGCCGGCCTTCCGCTTCGCGGAGCCTGACCTCGCCCGGAGCACGTGACGATCGGTAGCCGCCGCGGCGGTGGTTGCTGACGGTTTGCGACGAACCGCGACCTTCTGGGCGGTTTGCCGTTGAAGGTTGGGGCGCCGAGCTCGTGGAATGTGCATTTTGACCGGTTGGGGGGTCACCAAACTGCAATGCCGGTGCAATCCGTAACCGGCAGGATCACCCCGAATCAAGCGGAATTCGGCGACGAGGGGGGCCCGCACGTGTATCGAACGATTATCGTCGGCACCGACGGCTCGGAGACCGCGCAGGAGGCGGTCCGCCGGGCCGTCGGTCTGGCCCGCCTGACCGGGGGCAGTTTGCACGTGGTCACGGCGTACGGCGCGACGACGCCAGTCGCGGCACTCGCAGGCGCCGCCGGCTACGCAACCGAGGCCCTGTCGATGCCCCAGCAGCGGGTCGCAGCCGAAGGCTTGCTGGACCAGGCGCTGACCGGTCTGGAGACCGACGGCGTTGCGATCACGGCACATGCCCGCCAGGGTGACGCGGCCGACGTGTTGATCGCCGCCGCGAGCGAGCTGAGCGCTGACCTCATCGTCGTGGGCAATCGGGGCATGACCGGCGCCCGCCGCTTCTTCCTGGGCAGCGTCCCCAACCGGGTCGCGCATCACGCCGACTGCGCCGTCCACATCGTGCACACGTGTTAGGAGGGGTGATGGGCAAGCCGTACGAGGACTACCTGCGCGCAGTGCCGATGTTCAGCGCGTGCCGCCCACGCGACCTGGCGCACATCGCTGGCCTCGTGGAGCGCGTAGAGGTCAAGGCTGGCGACGTCTTGGTGAAGGAAGGCACGCGCACGCGCGAGTTCTTCATCATCTTGGCCGGCGAGGCCGAAGTCAGTCGACGTGGTGCTGCACTGACGACGCTGAAGAGCGGGAGCTACTTCGGTGAGCTGGCGTTGCTCGATCCGGCGCCGAGGAATGCCACCGTCACTATGACGACGCGCGGTCAGATGCTGGTCCTGACGCAGCACGACTTCTTCGCGATCTTGCGCGACGTGCCCACGCTCGTGCGTGCGTTGTTGTCGGGGCTCGCACAACGCGTGCACATGCTCGATCCGAGCCCGGTTCGCTAGGAGGGGAAGCGATGACCCGCGATGGAAGGCCTCTGATTCCTGCGCAACTCGATGCGGCCGCGTTTCAACGGCTCGCGGACATCGCAGGCGTGTTGCCGGTGCCCGAGACGTCGAGCGACTGGTACGACGCCGTGCTCGAGCCGACTGGGGAGACGGCTAGCTAGTTGAACTTGTTCACACCGCCGGCGCGCCGGCACCACTGGGAGGGGAAGCAATGGGGGGCAAGAAGCGTACGTGGTTCGGGGCGGTCGCGGCAGCGACCGTTGCCGCGACCGTGGCGTTCGTGACGGGGGCGACAACAGCGAATGCCGCGGGTCTCGCGTCGTACTCGACGTCGGCGACGCCCAGCACCGTGATCGCCGGTAGCACGAACCCGTTCACGTTCACGTTCACGAACACAGGCAGCCCGGTTGCCGGCGTATTGACGCTGGGGTCGGTGCTCATCACACCACCGAGCGGATTCACTGCAAGCGGCCCGTTCATCGCATCGTCGTCGAACGGCTCGACGTGGTCGGCCGCACAGTCCGGTGGGTCGGTGTGTCTGTCCGGGGGGACCGCGCTGGCACCAGGGGACTCCGCGACCCTCACGTTGAAGGCAACGGCCGGATCGAGCAGCGGGCAGTGGGCGACATCCGGTTACGTCGCGAACGACTGCAGCAGTGTGCTCGGCACATTCCCATACAGCCCGGACGACCAGCCGATGACACAGGTGGACACGCTCGCCTGGGGGCAGCAACCGCAGGACGGCTCGAAGATCGGTGTGAAGCTCAGCCCGGCGCCGACCGTGCAGGCACTCAACGGCTCGACCGTTGACACGTCCTTTACCGGTCCGGTCACCGTGTCGCTGAACCCATCGAGCGGCGGTCTGACCGGTACCACGACGGTCAACGCGGTGAACGGTGTCGCGGCGTTCTCCAACATCGCGATCGGCACCGCCGGCCACTACACGCTGACGCCATCGAGCGGCGGTGGCACCGGCCCGGCATCGCGCGGCTTCGATGTCGGTACTTCCGGCAGTTCGACGCCGTGCCCGGCCGCCCAGGGTTGCACCTCACCCGTCCTCGCGACGACCAGCGGTACCGTCGAGACCGAGGGCAAGGTGACTGCGGACCCCGCGGTGCCGGCTGACGTGCTGAACGTCACCCTCGGCGGTCTGCCACCGGTCTGCACGAACCAGATCACGGCCACGCTGTCCTTCACGGTGCCGACCCGCACGGCCACGGTCCAGATCGCATACGACCAGGACCGTGACAGCGACTACCTCCACGGGACACCCGGCAAGACAACGAACATCTACAACTACGCGATTGCCGCGAACACCTACCAGGTGTGCTGGCAGTCGGACCAGGCGTTCAAGGATGCCAGCGGCAACACCGTCACCAACGGCATCCTGCCGACCTGTGTCGCAAGTGCGAGTGTGCGGCCTTGTGTGCAGGCCGAATGGGCCGAGGTCGAGAGCATCGACAAGCGCGGCAACCCGGTTGTCGACACCCACGAGATCGAGGCGGATGTGCTTGCTCCGGCCGGCGACCCCGGCGGCGGCATCCGAGGACTTCTCACCTAAGCCAGAAGGACTGAGAGGGGCCGGTGCGGGCGCACCGGCCCCTCAGTCCGTCTGACGTACGAGAGAGACGAACCGTGTAGGTCAGGCCGAAGTCAACCTGGAGGTCTCGCGCTCGATGCTGATGACTTGCGGCTGACCGTCGGGATCGAGCGGGAGGTGCAACGGCGCAACGATCCCGAGCTGGGAGTACAACTGACCGGCTCGAGCCGCGGCGTCGTCGCCGTCGGTCCCGAACAGCGGCGCGAGCCGGGCCCGCAGCTCCGCTGTCGCGGCTTCTTCGTGCAAGCTGCCCAACCCGATCGCGGTCTGTCCGCTGGCGGCGAGCGCAACATCGGCTTCTTCCCAGCGGCCGAGTCGAGCCAACGCCCACCCACGCAGCCGTTGGAACGTCGGCATCTGCGGGCACAGTCCGTCGTCGTTGGCGACTGCCCGCATCGCTTCTTCGACGGCAGCGAGTGTGTCGCCGGCGCGGTCCGTGATGGCGAGACATTCGGCGGCTCTCGCGTCCACCTGCGGTGACCACAGCGCATCCCGCTCGCCCACTGCCTCCCGAGCTTGCGCGATGTGTTCCGTTGCCTCGTCGAGGCGTCCTCGTTGCGCTGCGATACGAGCGAGGAGCGCGGCGAGCAAAGCTGCTTCGCGTTGCCCGCCGGCCGCGCGCAAGGTGCGATGTTCCCGGCGCAGCATCGGCTCGGCATCGTCGAGGTGGCCCTGCTCGGCGAGGATCTCCGCGATGTTGCCGCCGTACACCGCACCGTTCCACTCGTCACCCGCACGTAGGCACGCGTCGCGGGCCCGCTCGTACCACGTGCGCGCCTCGTCCCACCGGCCCTCGTAGTACGCGCGGTACCCGAGCTGGTTGTAGAGACGTCCCATAGTGGGCAGGTCACCGAGGCGTTCTGCGAGCGGTATGGCCTTGAACGCTTGTGTGTCCTGCTCGGGTACGCCGAGCCGGCCGCGCTGGATGTCGGCGTAGTCGAGGATCCACATGGCGGCCAAGGCCGCCTTGTCCGCGTCGGCACGAGCGGCGATCGCCAGCGCCTCGTGGCAGGCCCGCTCGGCGTTGCGGTAGTCACCGGACACGAGATAGACGAGGCCGTACCGCGCGGTCAGCTCGGCGTCGACGGCCATCGCCTCGCGATCACCGCGTCCGGAGAGTAGGCGACGACCGATGGACAGTCGGCGCAAGGCCAGCGCGCGACTCGATCCCACTATCGACAGCTGCGCTTGCTTTTCTGCCAGCCTGGCAAGGCGCACCGGATCACCGCTTCGCAGCGCACGTGCGCCGCGGTAGGCGGCGTCAGCGCCTCGGTCATCAGCGAGTCGGTAGCGCATGTCACCCAAGCACTCCCACACGTCTGCGAGTGAGCTCTTGCCGACCTCGCGCAGGCGGCGCCCTGCAGACAGCGCGCGCGCGTACAGCTCCGCCGCCTCGACGTTTGCGTACAAGGCCGCTGCACGGTCCGCTGCGGCCATCGCGTAGAGCCACGCTTCGTCGTACTCGCCGGCATGGAAGTAGTGCAACGACAGCAGGCCGGCGCGGTCTTCCGCGCCGGTGGCAGGCAGGGACTCGATGGCGCGGCCGGCGCGCAGGTGGAGCACGCGCCGACGGCGGAAGGACAGACCTTCGTACGCCGCATCGCGGACGAGCCCATGTGAGAACCGACGCAGGCCGCCCTCGCGAACGACGAAAGCCTTGAGTCGCTGCCACACGTCAGGGTCGATGCGCGCGCCGTCATCGACGATGTGCTGGAGCAACCCGTCGTCGAACCGCATACCGAGCACCGCTGCAGCGCGAAGCAGCCGCTGGTCGGCCGCGCCGAGGCGGTCGATCTGTGCGTGCAGCAGGCCTTCGACCGAGTCCGGAAGCTCATCGAGGCTGCCGGCCTCCCGGCGCGCGCGGATGAGCTCGCGCAGGAACAACGGATTGCCCCCGGACCGCTGCAACAACGCGGCGTGCTCGTGCGGCGGCAGCGGCTCTTGGTCCTCGGCGATCTCCGCGAGCTGACCCGTCGCCTCTGCCCGCAAGGGCGCAAGTGCCAGCGACGTGACATGCGCGCCTGCGCTCGGTCGGTAGCCCGTTTCGAGTGGCCTTCGCGCAACGACCAGGAGCCACGGCCGGTCGACCGAATCGTCGGCGAGTTTCGCGACCAGACTTGCCGAGGCTTCGTCCATGGCGTGCACGTCTTCGATGACGATGGCGGTGGCCGCGGTCACGACCGCGCGGAGGAGACCGACGACCGACTCCTCGAGGCGCGGGCGCCGGAACTTCGGCTCCAGCGCGTCGACCTCCGTTGTCTGCGACGGCGGCAGGCCCAGCACGTCTTCGAGCAACGGGCGCCACGGGGCAAGCGAGGCCGCGCGATCGTCGATGAGACCTGAGAGTCGCGCTGCGATGTCGACCTCGTCCGCGTCGTCGGCAAGGTCGAGTGCGCCCAGCAGGAGACGGCGGACGGGTTGGTAGGGGATGCCGGCTTCGTAGTCGTCACAGACGACGCGAAGCGTGCCGACCGGCCATCGTTCGATCGCCTCAGCGAGCAGCCGGGTCTTGCCCATGCCGGGCTCGGCCACGAGTTCGATGACGCGTCCACTTCCGGCGCTCACCTCGGTAGCGCTGTCGACGAGCAAGGCGAGCTCGTCGTCGCGACCGACCAGCGGCAACCGGTCCGAGTCGACGTCGAGCCGGGTCGCGCGGACTTCTCCGATGTCGTACGCCGCGACCGGCTCCTTCTTGCCTTTGACCAGGAACGGTGGCAAGGCCGCAACGGTGAACGCCGAACCACAGCGCTCGAGGACTGGTCCGGTGGCGAGCACGTGCCCGGGTTCTGCCGTGGCCATCAGGCGCGCTGCCAAGTTGATGGCGTCACCCGCGACCGACCAGGTCCGCCGGAAGGACGGTCCGAACTCGCCGGCGTACACCCGTCCGCAGTTGACGCCGCCACGCATCTGCAGCGGCGGCTGGTCGAGGGCGACAACGTCCTTGACCGCTCGCAGGACGCGTTCCTCGTCGTTGCCGTGCGCCATGGGCACGCCGCCGAGCAGGATGATCTTGCCGCCGTCGGCGGCGATGTCCCACTCGAGAAACGTGACCCGGTGTTGCAGCGCCGCCTGCTGCGCCCGCTCGATGATTTGCGACAGCCGGGAGCCGGTGGCCTCCGGGCCGTCCGTTGCGAGCATCTGGTCCAGACCGCTGACCTGGATGAAACCGGCCGTCACCGGTCGATGCGCACCCTCGCCGTCAGCGCCGACGAGGTTCGCACGAATCGGCGGGGGAAGCAGGCAGCCGACGTCAAGGCCGTCGACGGACGGTGGAGTGCGGGCGGGCATCGGCTCCGCGATCGGCGCTGCCGCCAACAGGAGCGCGTCGCCCTTTGGCCGCCCCAGGCATGCAGCGTCGAGTTGCGCCGCGGTTCCGGGGCTCACCGCCACCTCTCCGGCGTCGGCGATCGCCTCCATGCGTGCGGTGGTGGACGCCGTGGGCCCGACAACGAGCAGCTCGCGGTGGTCGTGACCCAGCAGGAACAGATCGACCGGCCCGGTGTCGACACCGATCGACACCCGCAGGGTGACCCGGCCCGCGCTGGTGCGCAGCTTGCCGATGCGGCTCATGGCCTGCGACATCTCCCACGCAGCACGCGCTGCGCGGGCGGCGTGCCCGTCGTCGCGGAACAGCAGCAAGGTCGCGTCGCCGCCCCATTTGACGAGGCCTGCGCCGTACTCATAAGCGAGGTCGAGCAGGGACGTGAACGTCGCATCGAGATAGTCGCCCATCTCTTCGGCTCCGGCCTTGCCTCGCGCGGCCAGCCGTTCGGTCAGGGCGGTGAAGCCGGAGACGTCGACGAAGGCGAGCGTGCCGTCGATGCGCTGGTGGGTCTTCTGAGGGGAGTCGCGCAGCCACTCCAACGCGTATCGCGCGACGTACGGCCGCAGCCGCGTGCTCTCGTCCACCCCATGACCCCCGGTGCCCGGCACCCGAGCGGCAGCCAGAATAACCCGGAAAGCGAAGCTTCACCTTGCACAAACGTTGCGTTGGGGGCGGTACCGGGGCAGCGGTGCCGACAGCGCCCCGGCTAGCCTCCGGCTACCGGTTCACGCGCTGGAGGTTCGATGACCGCGGTCGCTCCTGCTCCATCTGTCAACCACGTCGGCACGAATGATCTGCCCTGGGCCGACACCGGCATTGGCGTCGGCCTGAAGGTGCTGCGGGTCTCCGTCGACACGGGGGTCTGGGTTCTGATGAACCGGTTCGAACCCGGCACGCGGATCCCGCGACACAAGCACACCGGCCCGGTTGAGGGCTACACGCTCTCCGGGCGCTGGCACTACCTGGAGTACGACTTCTGGAGCACGCCCGGCTCCTACATCTATGAGCCGGCGAACTCCATTCACACCCTCGACGTACCGGCCGACAACACCGGCCCGACCGACATCTTGTTCGTGATCGAAGGGGCACTGCTGAACCTCGACGACAACGACCAGGTCGAGAGCGTGTCCGACGGGCCGAGCCTGCTGGTGGCGTACTACGCCCTGCTCGAAGCCCAGGGCATCGAACGCCCGGCCGGCATCTTGACGTGACCCTCGAATGACGGTCGCTGGGCAGTCGTTGCTCGACGAGGAGCTCACGGCACCAGTCCTGCGCGACGGTTTCTTCGCCGGTGATCCGTGGCCGCATCTTGCTCGGCTCCGGCGTGCGGCGCCGGTCGCCTGGAATGCCGAAACAGGTGTGTGGGTCGTGTCGGCGTACGCCGAGGTCGCCGCTGTCTCCGCCGACCCGGCGACGTTCTGCAGTGGCAAAGGTGTGTTGCTCTTCGAGATCGGCGTCGACTATCCATCGCCGCCGACGATGATGCACACGGATCCACCCGCACACACGCGTTACCGCGGCCTGGTGCAGCCGTCGTTCCGGCCGCGTCTCATCGGCGCGTGGGAAGACGCAGTACGCCGTCGTACGCGGGCTCTGCTCGACGCCATTCCGCCGGGGGAGGTTGTCGACGTCGTCGACGCACTGTCCGTGCCATTGCCCTTGCAGGTCATTTGCGACGTGCTCGGTATTCCCAGCGAGGACTGGCCACGGTTTTATCTCTGGTCGGAAGCCGCGATCCCCGGTTCGCGCGAGTGGGCCGACGGCGAACGCGAACGTCTGATGATGGAGTGCTCGGCGTACCTCTTGGCCGCAGCACAGGAGCGGCGCACATCCCCGCGCGACGACCTCGTGTCGCTGGTGGCCGCCGCCGAAATTGACGGCGACCGGTTGTCCGACGCGGAGATCGTGATGTTCCTCGTGCAACTGCTCGTAGCCGGTAACGAGACGACGCGCACGATGTTCTCGGCGGGCCTTGCAGCATTGGCCGAGGCGCCGGATCAGTGGGAGCGGCTGAGGCAGGACCGGTCGTTGGTTCCGGGCGCGGTCGAGGAGATGTTGCGCTGGTCGAGCCCGGTGCTGGCTTTCATGCGAACAGCGACGAAGGACGTCGACCTGCGTGACCGAACGATCGGAGCCGGCGATCCGGTTTGGCTGGTGTACGCGTCAGCGAACCGCGACGAGGAGAAGTTCGGCCCGACCGCAGATGTCTTCGACGTCGCACGTGACCCCAACCCGCATCTCTCGTTCGGGTACGGCGCGCACTTCTGCCTTGGCGCACCGCTCACCCGACTCGAAGGGCGGGTCGTGCTCGAGGAGATGCTCGACCGCTACGCCACGATCGAAGCGGCCGGTCCTGTCGGCCGCATCAACTCCAACGTGATCGCCGGCATCACAACCGCTCCTCTCGTTTTTCGCTGACGGCTTCGTTAGGCGGGCGCCGCTAGGCACGTATCGCTCGGGGGTCAAGCGTTGGCCGCGATGGCCTGCTGACCGGTGCCGTCGAGAGCTGACCCGGTCGCGGTCTTGCGTACGGCGAGCTGCGCCGGGACGCGCTGCCGAAGGTCGGCGAGGTGGCTGACGATGCCGATGACGCGGCCGCCGTCGCGCAGCCCGTCGAGCACAGTCATGACTTCGTCGAGGGTGTCGTCGTCGAGCGAGCCGAAACCCTCGTCGACGAACAGTGTTTCGAGCCGAGCACCGCCGGACTCGGCCGCGGCAACATCCGCGAGCCCCAGGGCGAGCGCCAGCGAGGCGAAGAAGCTCTCACCGCCGGACAGCGTCGCGGTCGGCCGCTGCGCGCCGGTCCATCCGTCGATGACAGCAAGGCCGAGCCCGGAGCGTTTCCCGTGGCTGTCGCGCTCATCGGTGTGCACGAGCGAGTAGCGGCCGCCGGACATTTGCAGCAGTCGGCTGGTGGCGGCGGCGGCGACCTGCTCGAGGCGGGCCGCGAGGACGTAGGCCGACAGCGTCATGCGTCGTTCGTTGTCAGCGCCCACACCGTTGACCAGCTCGCACAGACTGTTGAGCAGCGCACAACGCTGCTGTTTGGGCGCCAACCGACCCACCTGATCGAGCACGTGTGCATGCAGCCGGTCGATCGCCGTCACCGCGATCTGTGCCGCCCCCTGCGCGCCGTCGAGCGTGCGCAGCTGTGTCTCGATCTCCTCGAGCTCGACAAGGGCACTCGCCACGTCGACGCGGGGTGCGGCGGCGGCGGTGGCGAGCGCGGGGTTGTCGAGGTGCTCGGCAACCTTCGCCGTCTCTGCAGCGAACTCGGCCAGCATCGACTCGAGCTCCCGCGCGCGGGTGGCGTCACGCGCCGCATCGGCGGCGTCGTCGAGGTTGCGGAAGCCGGCCTCCCGCGCGGCCGTTTCCGCGGCCGCTTGTGCGCTGGTGGCGGTCTTCGCCGCATCAAGCACGTCACGCTCGGCCTGCAGGACAGCGTCGACGAGATCGGCGAGCAGCGCGAGCCGCTCCGCCCGCGCAGCCACCGAGTCGTCGGAGCCACGCGCATCGGTCAGTCTCGCGGTGGCATCGGTAACGAACCGTCGCGCTTCGACTGCCTCGGTCGTCGCCTTCTGCCGGCGTTGCAGCCACAGTGCGCGATCGCGATCGCGTTCGGCACGCTCAGCGTCGATCGCGGTGACGGATTCGATCAGGTCGCTCACGGCCGCGGCACCTTCTTCGGCCGCCGCGAGGGCAGCCCGCGCATCGGTCAGCGTCGCCTGCAGCGCGTCGATCGGGACATCGCCACCGGCACCGGCCCGCGCCTCGGCGAGCAAGGTGTCGAGTTTCTGTAGCGCCGCCTCGGCGGCCCGGCGCTCTTGCTCCGCTGTGTTCCACGCGTCCTGCGCGGCGATCTCTTCCTCGCTGGTCACCGTCGCCGGCCCGGCCGGTGCCGGAGTCGGGTGGTCGCCGCTGCCACAGACCGGGCAAGGTTCACCGGGAAGCAGCGTCTCGGCTAGCTCGCCGGCGATGCCGTTGATGCGCTGCTCGCGAAGGTCGAACAGATGCTCCCGTGCGTCCTGTGCGCGGTCCACGAGCAGGGCAGCGTGGGATTGCAACTCGATCCGGCGTACGACGAGGTCGTCACGTTGGATGCCGGCGGTGAGTCGGTCGGTCGCGCTGCGCACGGCTTCCCGGCGTGGTGCAACGAGCGTCGCGTGTTCGCGTGCGAGCAAGAGGTGCTCATCGCGCAGCGCCCTTTCGGCGTCGTAGCCCGCGAGCCAGACCTCGTGGGCCTGCACACGCTCAGCTGCCTCGGCGGCGGCGGCTTCCCTTTCCTGCGCCTCGCGCTCACGCGCGGCGGCATCAGCCTCAAGCGTCAACGCGGCACTGAGTGAGCCGCACTCTTCCCTCAACACGGCGGTCTTTGTCGCCAGCGCGGCCTCGGTCGCCGCGGCGAGTGCCGGGCCAGGTTGAGGTTGCGCGGCGAGGTCGGCGCGCGCGTCGGTCAATGAAGCCAGCGCATACGCCTGGGCCGAGGCGGCAGACGCGGCAGTCCCCACCAGTGGACGGACGAGGGCCGCTCGCTGCGCAGCCGTCAGCTCGTGTTTGGCGAGCTCGATGTCGGCCCGTCGCGCGTCGAGCGCCGCCTTTCGTCTCATCGCGTCGGTGTGTTGCTGCTGCAGAACCGCCAGCTCTTCTGCTGCCTTGTGCCGGTCACGTGCGCGCTGCGCGGTCACGCGGACCGCGGACGCCTCACCGGCTGCCGTGACGAGTCGTTTGTGCGCCGTGTCCCGGACGTCGTCGACCCACGCGGCCACGTCGATGCCGTCCGGTCGCTCGACGTCGCCCGCTGCTTCCGCCAGCCGCGCGAGCGTCTCGTGCAGCTCGCTGCGGGCCACGGTCGCTTCAGCGTCGGCGGCAGCGCGCCACTCGCGCAGCTGTCGCTCGACCTGCTCGAACCGTTCGGTGGCGAACAACCGTTGCAACAACGCGCGCCGATGCTCGGCGTCGGACCGCAGGAACGTTGCGAAGTCACCCTGCGGCAACAGCACGACCTGGCAGAACTGATCTCGGCTCATGCCGAGCAGCAACCCGAGATGTTCGCCGACTTCGTCCGGTCGCGACGACAGGCACTGCCAGCCGCCGTCTGCCCACTGCTCGAGGGTGGCTGTTGCCTTGGCCGTCGTCGTGCCCGTGCCTCGTTGCTTCGGCCGGGTTTGCTCAGGCGTGCGGCTGACACGCAGCCGCTGCCCGCGAATGGTTAGTTCCAGGACCACGCCCGTGCGGGTCGAGGGGTCGGCGTGGTCAGAACGCAGACGCTTCGCTTGCTGCCGCGCGCCGGGCACCGCGCCGTACAAGGCGAAGCAGATGGCGTCGAGGATGCTGGTCTTGCCGGCGCCGGTCGGGCCGGTCAGCAAGAAGATGCCGTGCTCTGCGAGCGCGTCGAAGTCGACCCGTTCGGTGCCGGCGTACGGGCCGAACGCGGACAGCTCGAGGCGGTGCAGCCGCATCAGATAGCCGTTTCCGCTGCGCGCACAGCCGCGAACGCATCGTCGAGGAGGGTGCGCTCGTCGTCGTCAGCGCGTCGTTGCCGCACGTGCTCGACGAAACCGAGGGCGATGTCGAGATCGGACCGGCCCTGCAGTCGCGCGGTGTACGTCGAGGCGCTCTGTTCGCCGGCAACTCCCGCAGGTGCGAACGTCAGCATCAACGTGTGCGGGAATCGGCTGCGCAGGCGGTCCATCGGCTCCCGCGGTCGCACGGCGTCGGTCAACGTGACGTGCAGCCAGCAGTCTTCGTACGACGAGTACTGAGACGAGCCGAGCAGGTCGTCGAGCGAACCGTTGATCCGGGCGACTCGACGAGGAACAGGCGTCTCGAACGCGTGCACCGCGTCGACAGCGCTCGACCCGAGGTCGACCAGCCAACAGCCTTTGACGTGGTGATGTTCGGAGAACGAGAACGCCAGCGGTGATCCGCTGTAACGAACGCCGTCGGCCAAGGTCTGCCGACCGTGCAGATGACCCAAAGCGGCGTACGACATCTCGTCGAATGTCGAGAGCGGGACGGTAGCGACGCCACCGACGCTGACGTCGCGCTCGCTTTCGCACGTCTGACCACCGCTCACGAATGCATGAGCAAGGACGACAGACCGCGTGCCCCGGCGCCTGTCGATGTCGGCTCGTACTGACCGCACTGCGGCAGCCATGACATCGGCGTGCGTGTTGGCGGCCGCGCCCACCACGTCCTTGGTGAGATCAGGCTCGAGGTAGGGCACCGCGTAGACCGCCACTGGGCCGTGCTCGTCGTGCAGAACCACTGGTTTTGCCGCAGCGGCCGGGTCGGTGCGCAGATGGACACCAGACGCCGCGATGAGATCCGCGCCGAACCCGAGCCGCCGCGCGGAGTCATGGTTTCCGCTGATCGCGACCACCTGTGCACCGGCGTCGACGAGCCGGCGCAGGCCGTCGGACAACAACGAGACCGCATCAACTCGTGGCAACGCCCGGTCGAAGATGTCGCCACTCACGAGCACGACGTCGACACCCTCGTCGCGCACGGTCTCGGCCAGGAAGTCCAGAAATGTCGCCTGGGCAGGCAGTAGGTCCTCGCCGTGGAAAAACCGGCCGAGGTGCCAGTCGGATGTATGAAGCAGACGCACGGCCCGACGGTAAGGCGAAGCACCGACAGATTCCGGGCGCCGCGCGGTTAGCCTCGATGGATGGTGGTCCGGCACCTGCGACGGGGTGCGGTGACGTTGCTCGGGGTGACGATCCTTGCGGTCGGTGTCGCGCTCCTCATCCTGCCGGGGCCCGGATTCCTGGTCATCGCCGCCGGCTTCGCTGTACTGGCAACGGAGTACGAGTGGGCGAGAGGTGCGCTCGAGAAGACGCGAAACCGTGCGTTGCAGGCAGCCGAGCAAGCCACCCAGCACTGGTGGAGCAGCGCACTCACGATCGCGACCGGCCTTGGCATGCTCGCGCTCGGCATCGCGATGCTCGTGGTGGAGGCCCTGCCGTTCTCCGGGCTAGCGACCGGGATCAGCCTGATCGTCAGCGCCCTCGCACTGCTCGCGACGGCCGTTTACGCCATCCGTACGCCGGGCTTGGGCGTGCATCCAGCGGATCCGGAGCCCGAGCTCCTGCCCTAGACGAGGCGCTGCGGAAACGGGCCGCGTCCGCTTCGTCGTCCCCTTGCTCAGCCTGAGGGTCCGTGATCAGCCAGGTCCGCCGAGGCGTGCGCAGTAGCCATTCCTCGGTCAGCGGGCGCGTCGCGACGCGCTCGAACAGGGCAGCCATCGCAGTCCGCGGCGAGTACGCCCAGGGAAGGTTCGCTTCTTCCGGCTGCTGCTGGCCTTCACCCCCGGCGTCGCGGTGGCGGGTCTTGAACGTGCGAACAATGCGGCCCCCACGCGCGAATGTGACTCGGTCTGCCCCGATGGCGTCTTGCCAGCTCACCGCAACGACCGCTCCGCCGTCACGAGTCATGGCGTCGGCATAGGTACCCATGAGGCAACCGTTCGGTTCGATGAGCACGTCGCCGCCGGGCGTCGAGGCGAACTGGACCACGATCCTGCTCGGTCCACCATCCCACTGCCGGGACCGCTCGAGGGCGTCGCAATACATCTCCAGCCGCTCCTCGGCCGGCTCGCCGAACAGTGCGCGGAGCTGTGAGTTGACGTCGACGCCGGTCACGAGAGCCAAGGTGACGGCATCGAGAGACTCGACCCACGCGAGCGAGCGCAATGGTTCGGCCACTCCGACGTTATCGTCACGATTCCGCTCAAGATTGACCCAGCACGCCGGCTTACTACAGAAGGCAGCTGAGCGGCACCGCCTACCCAAACCGGCACAAGGTGACCTCACTCAGACGGCCGGCCCACGCGGCGAGCTAGACGATGGTCGGTGGCGCAATTCCTTCTTGTCCGTCGACGCGCGGCCCGGGCACGCCGCGGAACTTGTACGGCAACGGCTCGCGACCCGGCTGTACCACCCAAACGTCGCCTGACGTCTCGCTCGCGAGCGCGATCATCGCGGCCGCAGCGACGTCATCCGGGGCCAGCAACGGAAAATCGGAGTCCACGAACAACTGGGCGACATCGCTGAGTAATGGCGTGTTGACGTACCCGGGGCAGATCGCGTGAATGCGAATGTCGTACGGCGCCAGCAGCTGCGGCATCGACCGGACGAGGCCGACGACGGCGTGCTTCGTCATCGAGTAGACGGGGTCCTCCGCCTGACCGACGAGCCCGCCGAGCGACGCTGTTGCGAGGATCGTGCCGCCCCCGCTGTCCCGAAGCGCCGGGACCGCCGCGGCAACGCCAAAGAAGACAGCGTCCTGGTTCAACGCAACGACCGCGCGATAGCGGTCCGCGTCGATCTTCTCGACGTCGTTCTCACCCGTCGTACGACCGGCGTTGAGGCAGACGACATCGAGCCGGCCGTACGCCGTGACCGCGGCCTCTACCGCGCGCGTGCTCGCGGTCGGTTCGGTCAAGTCGAGGCCGACAGCAACGCCATCGACGTCTGCGGCAACGCTCTTGGCAGTGGCCTCGTCCTTGTCGACGACAACGACGCGATGATCGACCGCGAGCCGGTGGACCAAGGCGCGACCGATACCGGACGCACCGCCGGTGACCAGCGCGACCGGTTTCGCGACCGGTTTTGTCATGCGAGTACGGCGTCCGCGATCGCGGCTCGGTGCTGCGCGGCGTAGCCCTCGAAGGAGTCGATCCACTGCGCCCGCTTGTAGTAGCGGTGCAGGAAGTGTTCCCAGGTGAACCCGATGCCCCCGAGCACCTGGATCGCGCGCTCGCAGGCGAACACCGCGGCCTCAGCGGCCGCGGACTTCGCAGCGGCGACGGCGAGGTCGGCGCGTTCGTCATCGACATCGACGGCCCAGGCTGCCCAGTACGCGAGCGACCGGGCCAGCTCGACCTGGGTGAACACGTCGGCGATTTGATGGCTGACCGCTTGGAACGTCCCGATTGGCCGGTCGAACGCCTTGCGTTCCTTCGCATGTTCGGTTGCCGTGTCGAGGGCGCGTTGCGCCACACCAACGGCTTCGCAAGCGAGCCATGCGAGCGCGCGCCGGCGTACCGACGGCAGCACCGACTCGTCCGCGACGCGGTTGCCCGATGCGTTCTCGAGCGCTAATTCGCCGTAGCGCCGCGAGTGGTCCATCGTCGAGCGCGGCGTCACTGTGACGCCTTGGGCTTCCGTCTGCACGACGTACAACCCGTTGTCGGTGACGACGACGACACCGGTCGCGCTCGTGATGTCGGGGACAAATTTCTTCGACCCGGACAGGCTGTCCCCGCTGGTAGTCACGGTCGGGTCGGCGTGGTGCGCGAGCGTCCCGGGGCCCTCGCCGTCGTACCCGGCAGGTCGGGCCATTGCCAGGGTCGTGAACAGCGGTCCGGGGTAGAGCGCGCGACCGGTTTCCTCGGCGAGCACAGCGTGTTCGAGGAAGCCCAGCTCGTCGTCGAGCCAGCCCATGTCGGTGAGCTCTTTCCACGACTGCGGGTCCCAGCCGGGGTCGCCTTCGACCAGCTCCACGACGCGGTCGGTCGGGTAACGGTCGGAGAGGTAGTCGCGGGCCGCCGCGCGCAACAGCTCCTGCTCTTCAGAGAAGGCAAAGTCCATGTCGTGTCCTTACCGGGCGGACTTGGGGAGGCCGACGACGCGTTCGGCGACGATGTTGCGCAGGATCTCGGACGTGCCGGCTTCGATCGTGTTGCCTCGCGAGCGCAGCTGCCAGTACTGCCAGTAGCCGTTCCACCAGCCGCCGTCCCCGTCGAGCTGCGATGCCGGCCCGAGCAGCTCCAACGCGAGCTTGGTCAGCCGCTGGTTGGACTCCGACCAGTGCAGCTTCGCGATCGACCCTTCCGGTCCTGGTACGCCCGTCTTCATCAACGACGTGATCGACCGGTAGTTCGTGTAGCGCAACGCCTGCATCTCCACCCAGTGCCGCGCGATGCGGTCACGGATCACCGGGTCATCGGCAGCACCGGTCTTCTTCGCGGTCACGATCACCCGGCCGAGGATCTGCTCGAGCTGCGCAGTCAACGCAAAACCGAGCGTGCCCCGCTCGTGCAGCAGCGTCGTCATCGCGACCTGCCATCCCTCGCCCGGCTTGCCGAGCATCGACGTCACCGGCACGCGTACGTCGGTGAAGTAGATCTCGTTGAACTCCGGGTCACCGGTGATCTGCCGCAGCGGCCGCACCTCGACACCAGGCGACTTCATGTCGACGAGCAGGTACGACAGCCCGCGGTGCTTCGGAGCGTCCGCATCCGTCCGTACGACGAGGATGCACCAGTCAGCGATGTGCGCCCATGACGACCAGACCTTCTGACCGTTGACCACCCACTCGTCGCCGTCGAGCACCGCGCGCGTCCGCGCACTCGCGAGGTCAGACCCCGCGCCCGGCTCCGAGAAGCCCTGACACCAGATCTCCTCCGCGGACAGGATGTTCGCGAGGTAGCGCTCCTTCTGCTCGTCACTGCCCCACGCCGCGATGGTCGGCCCGGCCATGCCGAGCCCGATCACCCCGATGTGGCTGGGCGCCTCAGCCCGAGCCGACTCCTCGAGATAGATGCCTTGGAACGTGTATGGGGCTCCCTGCCCGCCGAACTCCTTCGGCCAGGTCAGTCCCGTGTAGCCGGCGTCGTACAACTTGCGGCTCCACTCGCGGGAGAACTTCTCGTCGCCGCGGCCGACCTGGGGTTCCCGGTCCGCCCAGCCCGGCGGAAGGTTCGTCGCGAGCCACTCGCGCAGCTCGGTCCGGAAGGCAGCCTCTTCGGGGGTGTCACGGAAGTCCACGACGGGCGACGCTATCCACCCTGTTGCCGGGCACTCACGGCTGGGCCTGGCAACTACCAACGGCGGCACGTGGCTCCAGGGTTCGCCCCTCAGCCCACGCAGCGTCGAAGTCAGGCTCCGGCGTCATAGACCTCGCACGCAGGACCGTCGCTGAGTATTGCTCCTGATCCCACCGAGGCCGCCCGCTTGCTTCGACGATGGCTGCCTCGCAACCCCACAGCAGCGCCGCCGACAACGGTTCGTCCAGGTCGACCAACGCACGAGCAGCGCAGTCCAGCCCTGGTCCGACCAGGGACTCCAGCCCGTAGTCACCGGCGACCGTGATCGCCTCACAGCACAAGTCACGGGCGCGCGCCGGGTTCCCCAGCTGGCGGTCGATATCGCCCAGGCTCATGAGCGAGATCGCGAGCGATTCCCCTTCTTGGCTCTCGCGTGCCCGCCCGAGGCCATCCTCCAAGAGCTCGCGTGCCAGGCCCAAGTTTCCGCGTCTTTCGGCGATGTCGGCCAGCCCACCAAGGCAACTGATTACGTAACGCGATGGAGCGTCGATCTTCTTGGCGCGCGCGAGGCTTTGCGCCAACCACGCTTTCGCTTCCGCCAGGTTGTTGCGCTCAATCTCGATGGAGCCGAGGTCGTATTCGGCGCGGGTCATGACGTGCACCTGCCCGAGTCGTTCCGCCGCCTCCCGGGCGCGGTGTTTCATGGCGTAGGCCAGGTCCCACTCACCGCGAAACCGAGGCCATTCAGCCTGGTAGGCAAGGAAAAGGGCGCCGGCTGGAGTCTGTGGTTCCGTGGGTGCGAGCGCGGCGACCGCGGCGAACCAACGCTCGCCTTCGCGGGGGGAACGCATCGCCAAATAGAAGTAGAGGGCGTTCACGAGTTGCATTGACCGATCGACGAGCCCGCGCCCAATAGCGAGCTCGAGGGCACCGCGAAAGTTGTCGATGTCAGCGTCGATCATGTGCAATACGGGGGTAGCCCGGCCTTCGTCTCGCGCCGGTGGCAGCAGCTGTGCTTTTTTCAGGTAGTAGTCGACGTAATGGTCGCCGACCAGCCCCGCTTCTCCCTCGGCGGCAAGTTGCTCGAGCGCATACTCGCGAACGCTTTCCAACATGCGGAAACGTGGCTGACCGTCGCGGTGGGTCCAGCGGCGCAGCAAGCTGTGCTCGACGAGGGATGTCACCCCGTCGACGTCATCGATACGGAGTTCTCGAGCCGGGTCGAGCACGACCTGTATCGAGTCCAGGGTGGCGCCGCCGACGAAGACCGAGAGCCGGCGGAAGAAGATCTGCATGGACGGGTCAAGCAGGTCGACCGACCAGGCAATCGTCGTGCGCAAGGTGTGCTGCCGGGTGTCGGCGTCGCGATACCCGCCCGTGAGCACGTTGAGGCGATGGTCGAGCCGTTCGAGCAGCGTGGCGAGCGGTAGCGCCCGCACGCGTGCTGAGGCGAGCTCGATGGCCAGCGGCAGCGCGTCCAACTTCGCGCAGATCTGCTCGACAGTGCGCAGGTCTGATTCATCCGGCAGGAAGTCTGGATCGGCCGAACGCGCACGTTCGACGAACAGGGCGGCCGCTTCGCTTGTCCCGTGACTGTCCTCCGGCAGGTTCAACGAGAGCGGCTCAACGGGTAAGAGCGTCTCCCCGCTCAGCCGTAGCGGCGCACGGCTGGTCGTCAGCACCGTCAACTCGCTCGCGTGACCGAGCCACCGGGAGATGAGCGCTGCCCCCGCAACGAGGTGTTCGAAGTTGTCGAGAAGGAGCAGGAGGTGTCGGTCCCGCAGGTAGTCGAGCAGGGCGTCTTCGATGGCCCGGTTCGAGGCAGTTCGCAGCCCGATCGCACTGGCGACCGCGGAGGGAATGAGCGCCGGGTCCTGAAGTGGCGCGAGCGGGACGTAGAACACGCCGTCTGGGAACTTGTCGATCACTTCTGCGCACGCCTGCACGGCGAGGCGCGTCTTACCGACACCACCGGGCCCGGTGACGGTGACCAGCCGGCTGCCCGCGTCACACAGAAGAAGGCTGAGCTCGCCGAGTTCGGACGTGCGTCCGATGAACGAGGTGACACGCAGCGGCAAGTTGGTGGGCCGGTTCGACAGGCTCTTGATCGGCGGGAACGTCGACGGCAACTGGTTGACGCTTAGCTGGTAGAGGTGCTGGGGCTCGGCCAGGTCCTTCAGCCGGTGCGCGCCCATGTCGCGGATGGACGTGCCCTCCGGCTCGTGACGGCGCAGCGAACGCGCAGCCTGATCTGACAGCAATGTCTGTCCGCCGTGACCTGCTGCCATGACCCGTGCGGCCCGGTGCACGTCGAGCCCGAAGAAGCGTCCGCCGGCGAACAGGGGCCGGCCGGTGTGCAGACCGATACGGGTGCCAATGGGCACGTCCCCCCACGGTGGCGCGGAAGCCAGCCGCTGCACACTCGCCGCCGCGGCGGCGCCGTCGACAACCGAGTCGAAGACAGCGAAGAACCCGTCACCTTGGCTATCCACCTCGGTGCCACCGTGCGCATGGAAGACGCCTCGGACCGCACGCGCGTAGTCCGCGAGGCACGCCGCCCAGCGCTCGTCGCCGACTTCCTGCAGAAGCCGCGTGGAGCCCTCGATGTCGGAGAAGAAGAGGGTCAGTGGCCCCGCGGGCGGGATCGTCACACCTCAGCGTCCTCCTCGGGGCGCCGCCCGTCTGCCGAATCATGTTCACGGACCGGATAAGTTGCTCCGCCGTGGTCACCGTCGCGGTCCCTGCCGAGACCGCAACCGCCGAACGTCGCGTCGCGTTGGTGCCTGAGGTCATCGGCCGCCTGACGGCTGCGGGCGCCGCTGTCGTTGTGCAGGCGGGCGCCGGCCGGAACGCCAACTACGCCGACGCTGAGTACGCCGATGCGGGTGCGCGCGTCGTCCCGGATGCGAGCGCGGTGTTCGGGGCTGCAGACGTGGTCGTCAAGGTCGCCCCGCCCAGCCCCGCCGAGGCCGGGCAGTTCGCGACCGGGTCCGCCTACCTCGGCTTCCTGCCGCCGAACGCCGACGACGTGCTGCAGGCACTGGCGGCGCGGAAGCTGACCGCGTTCTCCCTTGAACGACTGCCGCGGATCAGCCGCGCGCAAAGCATGGACGCGCTCTCGTCGCAGGCCCTGGTTTCCGGGTACCAGGCGACGCTGCTCGCGGCGGAGCGGCTGCCGCGGTTCTTCCCGATGTTCATGACCGCTGCCGGGACGGTGCCGCCGGCGAAAGTTCTGGTCCTCGGGGCCGGCGTGGCAGGGCTGCAGGCGATCGCTACCGCGCGTCGCCTCGGCGCTGTTGTCGAGGGGTACGACGTCCGCTCCGCCGCTGCCGAAGAGGTGCGCAGCCTCGGCGCGACGTTCGTCGAGCTCGAACTGGAAACGCAGGAAGGCGCCGGTGGTTATGCGAAAGAACAGTCCGAGGACTTCCTGCGCCGCCAGCGTGAGCTCATCGGTAAGCACGTCGCCGCGAGCGACGTCGTGATCACCACGGCAGCGATCCCAGGTCGCGCTGCGCCGGTGCTGGTGACGGCCGAGATGGTCGAGCGGATGCGCGCCGGTTCGATCGTCGTCGATCTCGCTGCGGAGTCCGGCGGCAACGTCGAGCCGAGCCGTCCCGGCGAGGACGTGCAGGTCGGCGGGGCGACCGTCATCGGTGCAAAGAACATGCCGAGCTCGATGCCGGTGCACGCGAGCAACCTTTATGCGCGCAACATCACCAACCTGCTTCTGCTGCTCATCAAGGACGGCAACCTGGCGCCTGACTGGGACGACGAGATCGTGCGCGGCTGCTGCCTGTTGCGCGATGGCGTACCGCTTGAAGACCCGGCGCAGACGCTAGTGATGGGCGCAGGAGGGGCACCGCAGTGACAACGACCAGTGGCATCGGGCTGTTGACGATCTTCGTGTTGTCCGTGTTCGTCGGGTTCGAGGTCATCTCGAAGGTGTCGACGATCCTGCACACGCCGTTGATGTCCGGCGCGAACGCGATCCACGGGATCATCCTCGTCGGCGCGATGCTCCTGCTCGGCAGCGCGCACGGCGCTGGGGAGATCATCCTCGCGCTCGTTGCGGTCATCCTGGCCACCGTCAACATGGTCGGCGGGTTCGTCGTCACTGACCGCATGCTCGAGATGTTCAAGGGACGCGGTCAACGCCCACCCGAGCGCCAGGACGCGGACCGCAAGTGATCGCTCTCGTGCCGACAGTTGCGCGGACAAATCGTGGTTCTTCACGCCCGGAAAGCCCGAATTTCCCGCTCAACTCTCGCGGGGTACGCCCATGAGTGCGCACACTCTCGAGGGCGTCTACCTCATCACCTCGATCTGTTTCATCCTTGCCCTCAAAGGCCTGTCGTCGCCGCGGACTGCGCGTGCCGGCAACCTGATCGGTGCGGCCGGCGCGGTGTTCGCAGTCGTGATGACGTTCTTCGCCAAGGGCTTGCAGCATCGCGCGATCATGGTCGTCGCCATTGTCATCGGTACGGCGATCGCCGTCCCAGCCGCGCGGGCTGTGAAGATGACGGCCGTCCCGCAAATGGTCGCGATGTTCAACGGTGTCGGCGGCGCTGCTGCTGCGCTCGTCTCGGTCGGTGAGTTCAGCCGCAACGGGGACGCTTTCTCGAGCGGCGTGGCGGCCGCCGTGGTGTTCACCGCAATCGTCGGGTCGGTGTCGTTCACGGGCAGCTTGGTCACGTTCGCCAAGTTGCAGGAGCTGATGACGGGCCGACCGATCACGTTCCCGCTGCAGCAGGTTGCGGGGATCGGCCTGCTGTTGGCGATCGTCGGGTTAGGCATCGGGGTGATTGCGAGCGGCAACACGCCGCTCCTCGTCGTACTGACCGTTCTGTCCCTGGTGATGGGCGTGCTGTTCGTGCTGCCGGTCGGTGGCGCCGACGTGCCCGTGGTCATCTCGCTACTGAACGCGTTCACCGGTCTGGCTGTCGCCGCCTCGGGTTACGTGCTGCACAACACGCTGTTGATCGTGGCGGGGACGTTGGTCGGTGCCTCCGGAACGCTGCTGACGCGGATGATGGCGCAGGCCATGGGTCGGCCGCTCACGGCGACGCTGTTCGGCGCGCTCTCCGGTGCGAGTACGGCCGGTGGCACCGCTGAGCTGTCCGGCGGATCCGTGCGCAGCGCGTCGCCCGAGGACATCGCGATCCTGCTCGCGTACGCGCGGAAAGTAGTCATCGTGCCGGGATACGGGCTGGCCGTGGCCCAGGCGCAGCACACGCTTCGTGAACTCGTCGACCTGCTCGAGAGCCGGGGCGTCGAGGTGTCCTATGGCATCCACCCGGTCGCCGGTCGCATGCCCGGCCACATGAACGTTCTTCTCGCCGAGGCGAACGTCCCGTACGAGCAGCTGAAGGAGATGGACGAGGTCAACCCGGAGTTCGTGCGGACCGACGTCGCGCTGGTGGTCGGGGCGAACGACGTCGTGAACCCGGCGGCCCGTGACATGCCGGGCAGCCCGATCTACGGCATGCCGATCCTCGACGTGGACGAAGCCCAAAACGTCGTGTTCCTCAAACGGTCGATGCGCCCCGGTTTCGCGGGTATCGACAACGCGCTGCTCTACAACCCGAAGACCACGTTGCTGTTCGGGGACGCCAAGGACTCGCTCACCGCCGTCGTTACCCAGGTGAAGTCCGCCTAGTTGGCCGAAGCACTTGCGTCCTGCCATCCACTGTCGTCACGATCGGCAGGCGAGGGGACCGATCGGCACAGGGAGCGGCATGGCCGGCAAGCGGGAGGGCTTTGCTGTGGTCGTCTACCGCGAAGACGTCGCCTGGGAAGCGGGCATGCTGCCCGACCGCCTGATGGGCGATCTCGACGGGCTGGTCGCCGCCGTACGGCAGCAGCCGGGCACGGCGCTCGGCTTCGTCGACGTCGCGGATGAGTTCCTCGTGGCGCTGCGGGTCGTCGGCGACGGTGAAGCGGCGCTGCTCCTGTCCGACGGGTCGGCCGCCGGAGACTGGGACTTCGCCGCGAGCGTCCTCACGCGGATCGACCCCGCCGCCGTGCCGCCGGAGGACGTCGTACCGGTCGGGGACCTCGATCTGTTCCGCGACCTCGGCCTGGACTCGGGGGAGCTGGGCGAGATCCTCGGTGACCTCGATGCGTACGCCGATGAGATGCTCGCCTCGATTGCAGGCCGGCTGGGGTTCGCAAGTGCCCTAGACCGGGCACTGGAGGCATCAGGCCAGTGGCGAGCCTGACTGAAACGGGGGTCTGACGAGGTGTCGCACTTCGCTGCCGCGTTGGCGCGGACCGAGGACGGCTGGGCAGGGCGCGAGATGAGCCTGACCGGCATCGAGGACCTCGACACCCTCGTCGATGAGCTGCGCGACGTCGTCGCCGACACCGGCGCCGCGACGGTCGTGCTGTTCGTCGAGGAAGACGACGAGTACCTCGCGATCGTGCGGTTGGACGGCGAGGCAGAGCCCCGCGTGTTCCTCTCCGACGTCCGGGCCGTCGACACGAGCGCCATCGCGGCAATGCTTTACGAGGAGGCCGCGGCCGAGTCGTTGGAAGAGCACGAGCATGACGACGACGAAGCCGACGACGATGATGAGGAAGATGACGGTTCGCTGCGCGCAGAGGCCGACCCTGCAGGTGACCATGAACTCCTGGCCGACCTCGGTACGCCGGGCAAGGTGCTGCTCGATCTGTGCGCCGAGGAGGGCATGCTGCCGGCAGACGTGATCACAGCGGTGTGCGAGGCGCTCGGGTGCGCGGAGCAACTGGAAGCCTTGCGCTGACGTACGCGGAGCAGATGCAGGTCGCGATCGACGAAGCGCGCAGTGCACTCGCCGGCGGTGATCCGCCGGTCGGCGCGGTCGTAGTCGACGAGAACGGCACCATCATCGGTCGCGGCCACAACCAACGCGAATCCGCCGGCGACCCAACAGCGCACGCTGAGGTTCTCGCGATCCGGGCAGCGTCGACTCGACGCGGTCAGTGGCGGCTGGCCGGTTGCACGATCGTTGTGACTCTCGAGCCGTGCACGATGTGCGCCGGCGCGATCGTGCTGGCACGGCTTGATCGTGTTGTGTACGGCGCCGCCGACCCGAAGGCTGGCGCGGTCGGTTCGTTGTGGGACGTCGTGCGCGACCGCCGGCTCAACCATCGGCCGGAGGTGATCAGCGGCGTACTCGCCGATGAGTGCGCTGGGGTGTTGCGTGACTTCTTCGAGCAACGTCGGCGGTAGCACCGGCGACGCCGAAGGCGTCTGCTCCGGTAATCTGGCCGGCGGTGGAGTGTCCGAGCGGCCGAAGGAGCACGCCTCGAAAGCGTGTGAGGGGGCAACTCCTCCGTGGGTTCAAATCCCACCTCCACCGCCAAAGCCCATCCGCGGTCCATCAAGGTGATTTGACCAGTTCACTCGGGTGGGGCGACGGGCTCGCCCCTTGGTTACATAAGGCCAACAGCGTCCGCAGCACATAACCTGAGTAAGTGCCGAGCTGCGCGTCCTGTGGCCAGGACAACCCTGATGTCGCGCGCTTCTGTCTGCACTGCGGCAGCCCGCTGACGGCCGAGCCCGAGCCGAGCGAAGAGCGCCGAGTTGTGACCGTTGTGTTTGTCGACCTCGTTGGCTTCACGGGGCGGGCCGAGACGATGGACCCGGAGGACGTCCGAGCGATCCTCGCGCCGTACTACGATCGGGTCCGCACCGAGCTCGAGTCGTTCGGGGGCGTCGTCGAGAAGTTCATCGGCGACGCAGTCATGGCTGTGTTCGGAGCGCCGACGACGTACGGCGACGACCCGGAACGCGCCGTCCGCGCGGCACTTGCAGCCCGAAATGCCATGGTCGGCCCGCCGGACAGTCCCGGTGGCTCGTCGCTGTCGGTTCGCGTCGCTGTGAACACCGGTGACGCGCTGGTCAACCTCGGCGCGCGGCCGAGCAGCGGTGAAGCCATGGTGGCCGGAGACGTCGTCAATACCGCGTCCCGGCTGCAGCAGTTTGCGCCGATCAACGGCGTCCTCGTCGGCGGCGAGACCTACCGCTGCACACGTCACGTCGTCAGGTACGAGCCGCTTGATGCCGTGACGGTGAAAGGCAAGGCGCACCCCGTCGAGGTCTGGGTCGCGGTGGACACGACGACCGCACCCGGCGACCGGCCGCTCACGCGCGGACGGTTCATCGGGCGGCGCCGCGAGCTGAGCCTGCTCGAACAGGCGTGGGCGCGCGCCAAGGATGACCGGACGCCACAGCTGGTCACGGTTTTCGGACCCCCTGGCGTCGGCAAGAGCCGGCTCGGGCTCGAGTTCGCCAAAAACGTCGCGGTGACCGGCGGCCGCACTCTGCGCGGCCGCTCCTTGCCCTACCGGGAGAGCAGCGCGTATGGCGCATTCGCTGCGCAGGTCAAGCAGTTTGCAGACATATATGAAAGTGATGCACACGACGTCGCGGTCAAGAAGCTGACCGAGGCGGTGCTGCCGTTGGTGACGAGCACGGACGCACCCGAAGATGCCGTCGACCATCTCGCCGTTGTCTTGGGATTCGCACCCGAACATGAGATAGCAGACCGCGACTCGCTGTTCTTCTCGATGCGTTGCTTCGTTGCCGCGCTCGCGCGGCAGCAACCGACAGTGCTCGTCTTCGAGGACATTCATTGGGCCGACGGCAGCTTGCTCGAACTGGTCGAGCTGCTCGCCGCGCGGCTGCACGACCTGCCGATTCTGCTGCTGGCGCTGGCACGGCCTGAGCTAGTTGATTCGCGACCGAGCTGGGGCCACGGCCTGTGGTCCTACATGGCGGTGCCGCTGGACCCGTTGCCTGATGAGGACGCGCGCGAACTTACGCGCGCACTCTTGACGTCGTACGCGACTGATGAGAACCGAATTTCGGGCCTGGCCCAGACCGCGGAGGGCAATCCGCTGTTCATCGAACAGCTCGCTGCGGCACTGAGCGAGCGAGCCGCGGGCACCGGCAGCACGTCTCTGCCGACGACGATCCGCGGCATCGTCGCCGCCCGGCTGGACGCGTTGCCCGCGGTGGAACGCACGGTCCTGCTTGCCGCGTCGGTCGTCGGGCGCATTTTCTGGCCTGGCGCGCTCGAACGGGTGGTCGATGTCGGCACGTTGCGCGCCGCCCTCGCCGCTCTCGAGGGTCGTGACTTGGTTCGCAGAGAAACTGTCTCCATCATCAAGAGCGAGCAGCAGTATGCGTTCACTCACGCGTTGATCCGAGAGTCTTCGTACGAGACGTTGCCACGCAAGAAGCGTCAGGAGATGCACACGGAGGTGGCGGAGTTCCTCGAGGGTGCCGTGGCACACGAGGGGGAGGCCGCCGCTGCTGCACTTGCCCGTCACTGGCGCGGGGCCGGCAAGCCGGAGCGCGCGGCCAAGTACCTGATCGCCGCGGCCGACCAGGCCTTCCGTGGCTGGGCTAAGGGTCACGCCTTCGAGCTGTACGGCGAGGCGCTCGAGTGCGTCGATCCCGACGACGTGGCACTGGTCAAACGGCTACGCCAGCGGCAGGCAATCGCGTGGCAGGCACATCTTCACGAGGGTGATGCCCGCGCGCTGAAGCAACCCGAAGGAGACGCGACCTAACCGGGAAAGTCGGCCGGCGTCACGTCGCCGGCTACTTCCCAGATGTTGTTGATCGTGTGCCGGCCGAGGAGCTGCGCATGCTCGCGCACCATCTCCTCGTCCGTTGCGCCGTAGAGGCAGAAGGTCCGGACGACGCCGTCCCCGTCGACGATCACATGGCTGTGCTCCCACGTGATGTCCGGGAACTTGTCCTTGGCGATCGCTTTCGAGTCGGTCCCGACCTCTTGCATTTGCTGCTCGCCGACAGAGAACGTTCGCTCGACCAGAAAGCGTGGCATTGCCGCCCCCCAACTTGGACGTAACAAGGTACGTCGCATGTTACGACCGACGCCGTCGCGCCGAGTGTCAGCAGCCTTACACAACTTGGCCACAGGACGAAGGGGCGGCCCGAAGGCCGCCCCTCGCCCCGGGTCTCCCGATCAGGTGGACCGTCCATCCGGTGCCACCCGGAAGCGGGTGGACGACTTCGGGTTCGCGCAGTCGGTCACGATCAGGTTGTGACTGTTGCCGTCGTTGTTGATGCGCACTGTCGCGTGGGTAGTCGGCCCCGGCGGCTTGCACGAAATGCCGGTCTTCTGCTCGACCAAGTGCGTCTTGACGTCGACGACCTTGATCCTGTTGATGCCGTCAGCGTCATACACGACGCACTTGTTGTAGTCAGGCTGGGACGCAGTGGCCGGGAAGTGCGTGCAGCTCACCGTGGTCGGGTTGCCTGCCACCACCCAGTCAACCGTCACGTCGTTCGACGTGAACGTGCCGGCCGTGTTGGTGACCGAGGCTTCCACCGTGTCCTCGCCGGGCACCGCGCCCGGATAGCTGAACGTGGTATTACCGCTGGCATCCGTATTGCCCGAACCGGTGACGCCACTGTTCGGCCCCGCAGTCACCGCGAAATCGACCTGCGTGTTCGAAAGCGGCGTACCGCAACTGTTCTCCAAGTGCGCGGTCACACTCGCGTTGGTGCCCGTGTCGACAGTCTGCGTGAGCGGAGTCAGGCTGAGCGTCGACCCCAGGCAGGCCGTGCTTCCGATCGCCGTCCACTGCGCCGACTCGTTGTCCGCGCCGCAGGAAACGACGTCGATGCCGCCGGTGTTGAGGACTTGGCCGTCGTCGCTGTACGACGTCGTGGTCCCGCCAATAGTGACGTCAACCGTTGGAGTTATCCCTGAGTTGTCACAGTGCCCGGCCCAGCCCACTCCACCCGGGCCGATGTCGGAACTGTCCATGTGACCGTTGCCCGGGCTGCAGCCGTTGTCGGCGCCACTGGTCGTCTGCGTGACGACCAGTTGTCCGCCGTCAGGAAGGCTGACATCGTGCGGCCAGATGTCATAGGTGCAGGTGTCAAAGTGCAGGACGACGGAGTCGATGCTCAGCGCCGAGCCGGTCTGGTTGTCCAGTCGCACCGCGCCTGCATCGAAGTCACAAGATGCGCTGGGAGTACAACCCTCGTAGATGACACCCGACGACCCCTCCCACGGCGTGGGGAAGTTCGCCGGATCCGCACGGACGGTGTCGGCGTACCCAACGAAGACATTGAGGTCGCCGCTGCCCGCATGCGCCGAGCCCGCGGCCGTCGCGGCCAGCAGTCCGCTGAACGCACCTGCCAATGCCACCGCCGACAACAGCCGGACCACGCGCATGCGTCGTGCCCCTGGCGGTTGGACGTGCTTACCGGTTCTACGCACCACTGAGAACCCCCCGATCCCCCCGGCCAGCGCCGGCGATCCATGACGGCACGGACCTCGTGCCAGCTCACTGCATGCGTGGGGAGCGTCGTCCGAAATGTCGACCGAAGCCATGACCAAAAGTGACTAAACACGTACCGCAACGATTGATGACATGGGGTGACGTATGGCGCTTGGCGTGCCGGCTCAGCCGTAACCGGGCGCCCCGCGCGATGACCTGCGCACCGCGAGAACCGCGGCCGTTGCCCCGAGTACGCCGAGCGCCGTGGGCGCGACAACGTCGCGCAACGCACTGGTTAGACCGTCGACGCCGGGCGGCAACGGAACGGCCCGGCCGGGGATGTACGCGAGCGACAAGACCGTGGTGTGTGCGAGCAGGACGAGGTCGAGCGGCCCCGCCACCAGCAGCACCATCAGCGCCCACGCCAGGCCGTCGTACCACGGCAAGGCATATGGCGTGACCAGCACATAGGCGAGGACGAGCATCGCGGCGACGGTGGCGCGACCGGCAGTGCCGACCGTGCGGATGAGCAATACCGCGAGCGCCGCAGCGAGGACCACGGCGCACGCACCGATCACCTCGCGCGATGCACTACGACCCCAGGCATGGTCGAGCAACGTGGCAAGCGGTCTCCACGGCGTCGCGCGGGAGACGAAGCGCGACGATGTGCGGGCTTGGTCGAGAGCATGCGGACCAGCAGCGACGTAAGCACCGACGACGACGGCAACCGTCGGCACGACGAACGCTGCTGCTGCTCGAGCCGAACGACGCAACGTCCATGCAACTCCTGCGGCGACCAGCGCTGCCGGCAGCTTCACGACGATCGCGGCGCCCATCAGAGCAACGGCAAGCAGGCGGCTGCGCCGAACGGCAGCGACTGCCGCGACCGCCAACATGATTTCGATCGTGTCGATGTGGCCGCCGGCAACGAGCTGCCAGAGCAACAACGGGTTCGCGGCCCACAGCACAGCGACCCGCCGCCGCGACGCGACATCTTCCGTGATCAGCAACAGCAACGCGGTCGTCACGGCAAATGCGAGCGCACCCGCGAGGTCGAGGAGCCACACCGCCCTGCGCGGGTCGCCGCCCGCGATGCGGGCCGCGGCATCTTGTTCCAACGTCGCCAGTGGCCCATAGACCGATGGTGTGTGTTGCCACGGCGCCTCGACGATGTCGCCGTACGGGTCACCTCGAGAAGCGAGCGCTGACGGGTCACCGCGATAGGGATCGATGCCGACCGCGGCCTCTCTGCCGTACGCCGCGTAGCTCTCCGGGTCGGCCGAGCCGATGTGCGGCAGCAGGCAGAGGGCGAGGGCGACCACGCAGCCCGCCAACGCGAGGCGCCGAGCCGAGGGGCGCCAGCCGGCCCGGAGTGCCAGCCACTCCAGTAGTAGTCCGAGACCGCCGGTCACAGCGGCCGCAGCCAAGAGCGCCGTCACCGTCGCAGGACTGAGATGCGCGCTACCGGCGTACGGCGGGAAGCCGCCGTTCCGGACCGGAACGGCGACGCTGCGCCCGCTTGCGGCGGTGCCGGCGACCAGCCCGATCGAGACGACGCAGAGGCCGAGGCCGACGATGCCGGTGCGCTGCGGAGAACGGATGTCTCCTCCTCGTCGCCGCACCCGGTGAAGCGGTCTGCGCGTTCGGCGGAGGATGCGAGATTCGAACTCGCGAGGGGTTGCCCCCAACACGCTTTCCAAGCGTGCGCCCTAGGCCACTAGGCGAATCCTCCGCCGCGAGATTACCGGAGCGTTTCTGCGGCAACCGGCCATGATCATCGCCGATTGGGATGGCTAGAAGGCCCCTGAACGGCGATGACATTGCGGCGGCACCGACGCCCGGACACGACTAGACTTCGTGCAGACCCCTCGCGCGGCGCTCACTCCCGCGAACTCCCCCAGGGCCGGAAGGCAGCAAGGGTAAGCGTGGCTCTGGCGGGTGCGCGGGGGGTCCTTGCGTTGGAGTAGGAAGGACGCCGTGACCCTCGCGCTCTACCGGCGGCACCGCCCTGGCTCGTTCGCCGAGGTGATCGGCGAGGACCATGTGACCGGGCCGTTGATGCAGGCGCTGTCCAGCGGACGCATCCACCATGCGTACCTTTTCTCCGGTCCGCGTGGCTGTGGCAAGACGTCGAGCGCGCGCATCCTCGCCCGATCGCTCAACTGCGTCGACGGCCCCACCCCGACTCCCTGTGGCGTGTGCGACTCGTGCATCGCACTCGCGCCGAACGGTGCGGGCAGCCTCGACGTCGTCGAGATCGACGCCGCTTCGCACGGACTCGTCGAAGACGCACGTGAGCTGCGGGAGCGAGCGGCGTACGCACCGGTCTCCAGCCGCTACAAGGTCTACATCATTGACGAGGCGCACATGGTGACGACGCAAGGCTTCAACGCCTTGCTGAAGCTCGTCGAGGAACCACCGCCACATCTGAAGTTCATCTTCGCGACGACCGAGCCGGACAAGGTCATCGGCACGATCAAGTCACGGACCTTCCACTACCCGTTCCGGTTGGTGCCGCCGCAGGTTCTGCGCGAGCACCTGGCCGGCATCTGTGCTCTCGAAGGCGTCGAGGTCGATCCACTCGTGCTGCCGGTCGTCGTACGCGCGTCGGGGGGATCGGTCCGGGACGCGTTGTCTGTGCTCGACCAGCTGATCGCGGGTGCCGGTCCGAGCGGACTGTCGTACGCCGAAGCAATCGCGTTGCTCGGTTACACGGACGCCGCATTGCTCGACGAGGTCGTCGACGCGCTCGCCGCACATGACGGCGCCGCAGTTTTCGGCATCGTCGACCGGGTCATCGAAGCCGGACACGATCCACGTCGGTTCGCCACCGACCTGCTGGAACGGTTCCGCGACCTGATCGTCATCGGTGCGGTGCCGGACGCCGGCGCGAAAGGTCTCATCGACCAGCCCGCCGACGAGATCGACCGGATGCGCAACCAGGCGGCATTGTTCGGCCCGGCAGAGCTGTCGCGCGCTGCTGACATCCTCAACGTCGGCTGCACGGAGATGCGCGGCGCTACCTCGCCGCGGCTGTTGCTGGAGCTGATCTGCGCGCGGCTGCTGCTTCCCGATGGGTCACACGACGAGTCCGGCGTACTCACCCGGATGGAACGGCTCGAGCGCAGGCTCGCGATCGAGCCACCAGGGGACAAGCCGCCACCGAAGCCGAAGGCCGAACAACAACCTCCATCAGCCCCGGCGGTTCCGCCCGCGCCAGCGGTGAGCGCTCCGGCGCAACCGGCGGCGCCGACGCCGCCGGCCGAGACGAACCTCGGAACGGGTGACATCGACGTCGCTGCGCTGCGGCAGGTCTGGCCCGACGTCCTCGAGGCGACGAAGCAACGGCGGCGTACGACGCATGCGTTGCTGTCACAGCACGCGAATGTCGCCGACATCCGCGGCCGCACGCTCGTGCTCACGTTCCACGGTCCGTTGCTGCGGCAGTTCGACGCGGGGCCGAACGCCGACGTGCTCGTGGAAGCGTTGCGCGAGGTGCTCGGCGTGCAGTGGAGCGTTGAGACGCAGGCCAGCGCTCCGCCCGTTGCAGAGTCTCGGGCAGAGGTCGCTGAAGACGAGACTTCGGTCGACCTCACCGGTTCAGAGGACGCACCGAGCGGAGATGACGCGGCGGTGGCGCTGCTGCAACACGGTCTTGGCGCCACTGTCATCGGTGAAGTGGATGCGTCGTAGCCAGCCCGTAGGCTCACGGTCATGAAGTCAGGCGGCGGCCAGCCCAACATGCAGCAGTTGCTCAAGCAGGCGCAGAAGATGCAACGTGATCTCGCCACGGCGCAGGCTGAGCTCGAGAACACCGAGGTCGAAGGCAGCGCCGGCGGCGGATTGGTGACGGCAACCGTGACCGGCGCGGGACAGGTTGTGTCGATCCGCATCGACCCGAGCGTCGTCAATCGTGACGACGTCGAGACGCTCGAGGATCTCGTCGTCGCGGCCATCAACGACGCCACCCGGCAGGCCGCCGACCTGCAGAGCGAGCGCATGGGTCCGCTGACCGGCGGGCTGTCGTCGCTCGGCATTCCGGGCCTCGGCTGATCGAGCGCTGGCTTCATGTACGAAGGCCCGGTCCAGGACCTCATCGACGAGCTCGGCCGGCTGCCCGGGATCGGTCCGAAGAGCGCACAGCGCATCGCCTTCCACCTGCTCGCCGCCGACACGGTCGACGTGAGCCGGCTTGCCGGCGTGCTGCTCGAAGTGAAGGACAAGGTGCGTTTCTGCAAAACCTGCTTCAACGTCGCCGAGTCCGAGCAGTGCCGCATCTGCCTCGACGACCGGCGTGATGCTGCCGTCATCTGCGTGGTCGAGGAGCCGAAGGACGTGGTCGCGATCGAGCGCACCCGAGAGTTCCGCGGCCACTACCACGTGCTGGGCGGGGCGATCAGCCCGATCGAAGGCGTCGGCCCGGACGACCTCACCGTCAAAGAGCTGATGACGCGACTTGCCGACGGAACCGTCACCGAGCTCATCCTGGCGACTGACCCGAACCTCGAAGGCGAGGCCACTGCCACGTACCTCGCACGTTTGGTCAAACCGATGGACATCCGGGTGACGCGGCTTGCCTCCGGTTTGCCGGTCGGCGGAGATCTCGAGTACGCCGACGAGGTGACGCTCGGACGCGCGTTCGAGGGACGTCGACTTCTCGACGTGTGATCGCCGAAGCTGCGGTCGGACTGTTCAGCGCAAGTTGGGGATCGGGATCGGCTTCGCGAGCGGGAGCAGTTCGCGCGGCTTCGGCGGCCGCGTGACTTCCGTCAACATGACGGTCCCGGACACGAACGCCGCCTCGGTGGGAATGCCGTCCGCAGTCAGGCAATACGTGCCCGGGGTGACCGTCGCTGCCGGAGCAGGGCTCGCGATCGGGTGTATGGCGTAACACTTGCCGGCCGGAGCGGAGCCCGTCGCCGGCGTCGTACCCGCCGGCGTGACGAGGTACGCCGAAGCGTTGTTCGACAGTTCGACCAAAAAGTCCGACCAGAGCTTCTGCCCCGCGTCGAACAGTGGTGGCACCGGACTGCCGGGCTTGGCGACCTGCAGGCATTTCGCCGCGTGCCCGACGTCCTTGTGACATGAATACGTGCCGTGCGCGTTGTGGATCAGGATCGCGATCGAACGGCCGGTGTGCAGGTTGAGCCGGTACGCCGTGGGCGTACGGCCGACCACCACGAGCGCCGTGCCCGCCGGCTTTGTGGCGCGCAGCTTGTATACGGCGGTATAGGAGTTCTGCAGGCCAGCCGCGGCGATCTGCTGGAGCTGCGTCGCGGCCGCCGGTGTCGGTGTGGGGCTTGGACCCTTCGAACCACCGCTCGAACATCCGGCGACGCATATCAGCGCAAGAGCCGCGGCCGTCGTACCACGCACTGCGCTGAAGACAAATGCCACGGCCGTCATGCTTTCATGCCGGTACTCTTGACCCGTGGGACTCGTCGTGCAGAAGTACGGCGGGTCCTCTGTCGCTGATGCGGACTCCATCAAGCGCGTGGCGCAACGGATCGTCGACACCAGGCGCGCCGGCCACGCTGTGGTTGTCGTGGTCTCCGCAATGGGTGACACAACAGACGAACTGCTCGACCTCGCGGAGCACGTGACCCCACTGCCCCCCGGCCGCGAGCTGGACATGTTGCTGACAGCGGGCGAGCGCATCTCGATGGCGTTACTGGCCATGGCGATCGGCAACCTCGGTCTCGAGGCTCGATCGTTCACCGGAAGCCAAGCGGGGGTCATCACTGACGCATCACACGGCAAAGCACGCATCATCGACGTCAGCCCGGGCCGGATCCAAACAGCGCTGGACGCCGGCGCGATCGCGATCGTCGCCGGCTTCCAAGGTGTTTCGCAGGACACGAAAGACATCACGACGCTCGGTCGTGGCGGCTCGGACACCACCGCAGTGGCTCTCGCTGCCGCACTTGGTGCGGAGGTCTGCGAGATCTACACAGACGTCGACGGCGTCTACTCGGCCGATCCGCGCATCGTGTCCACCGCACAACGACTCGCACGCATCTCGTACGCCGAGATGCTGGAGATGGCAGCGTGCGGCGCGAAGGTGCTCATGCTGCGCTGCGTGGAGTACGCGCGCCGCTATGACGTGCCGTTGCATGTGCGGTCGTCGTTCAGCAACGTCGAAGGCACGTGGGTCGTCGACGTGTCGGAGGAGGAGCAAGTGGAACAGGCAATCATCTCCGGCGTCGCGCACGACCGAAGTGAGGCCAAAGTCACCGTCGTCGGCGTACCGGACAAGCCGGGTGAGGCAGCAGCGATCTTCCACGCACTGGCCGAGGCCGAGATCAACATCGACATGATCGTGCAGAACGTTTCATCGGTGGCGACGGCGCGGACCGACATCTCGTTCACGTTGCCGAAGACAGACGGGCAGACAGCGGTCGCCGCGTTGCAGAAGGTCAAGGACGAAGTCGGTTTCGACGACCTCTTGTACGACGACCAGATCGGCAAGGTGTCGCTGATCGGTGCGGGTATGCGGTCCCATCCCGGTGTGTCGGCGCGGTTCTTCGGTGCACTCGCGGACGCGGGCGTGAACGTCGAGATCATCTCGACGTCGGAGATTCGGATTTCTGTTGTCTGCCGCGACGTCGACGTTGACTCCGCGGTCCGTGCGGTGCACACGGCTTTCGATCTCGACGCCGGTGAGGGCGGCGCGACCGTTTACGCCGGGACCGGCCGGTGAGCGGAGTTCGCGTCGGCGTCGTCGGCGCAACGGGCCAGGTCGGCGGGGTCATGCGCCGCCTCCTTGCGGAGCGCAACTTTCCCGTTGCCGACATACGGTTCTTCGCCTCCGAGCGCTCGGCCGGACGGATGCTGCCGTGGGGATCGGGCGAAGTGGTCGTCGAGGACGCTGCGGCGGCGGACCCCCGCGGCCTCGGCGTTGCGTTGTTCTCGGCCGGCGCAGCCACGTCGCGCACGCAGGCGCCGCGATTCGCTGATGCCGGTGCCGTGGTCATTGACAACTCGTCGGCGTGGCGGATGGATCCCGACGTCCCACTCATCGTCAGTGAGGTCAACCCGCAGGACGTCGCCAACGCGCGCCGCGGCATCATCGCCAACCCCAACTGCACAACGATGGCCGCGATGCCCGCGCTCAAGGCACTGCACGACGAGGCCGGCTTGGTGCGGCTTGTCATCAGCACGTACCAAGCCGTGTCGGGCAGTGGCGGTGCCGGTGTCGACGAGCTCGACAAGCAAGTGCATCAGGTTGCCGACCGTGCATCGGCGTTGACGCACGACGGGGCCGCCGTTGAGTTTCCCCAGCCGGCGGTCTATGCGCGGCCGATCGCCTTCAACGTCGTACCGCTCGCGGGCGCGCTCGTGGACGACGGGTCTTGGGAAACGAACGAAGAGCAGAAACTCCGTGATGAGAGCCGCAAGATTCTCGGACTACCTGATCTGTTGGTCTCCGGCACATGCGTGCGGGTGCCGGTCTTCACCGGTCACTCGCTGTCTGTGAATGCGGAGTTCACCCGGTCGATCAGTGTCGACAGGGCGCATGACGTGCTGCGGGCGGCCCCGGGCGTCGAGCTGAGCGACGTACCGAACCCGCTCGAGGCGGCCGGTCGCGATGCGTGTTTTGTCGGGCGGCTGCGGTCCGACCCCGGCGTACCCGACGGCCGCGGACTTGCGTTGTTTGTCAGCAGCGACAACCTGCGCAAAGGCGCGGCGCTCAACGCCGTCCAGATCGCCGAACTCGTCGCAACCACTCGCCGTTTGTGAGTAGTTGGACGTGCCAGGGCACGGCTGACCACTCACAAACCGGTCGGGGACGCGGTCAGTACGTGCGCCAGGTCAACAGCTCGCCCGAGACCGCGTCCAGGAACGTCGCGGGCTCCAGGCCCTGCGCGGGTGCCATGGCACCAGATCCGCTCACCCGCAGCGCAGCCTCAACGAGTAGCTGCGCCGTCAGGCGGTACACGTCGCTGCCTTCGATCAACACATGTCCGACCTGGCCGTCGCGGCCGGTCGCCTGTGCGTAGACCCGATAGCGCGCGCGGCGGCGTACTTCCTCAGTCGGGCCCTCCGGCAATCGCTCGACCAGCCGGCCCAGCACCGGCGACATCAAGCCGATTGCCGGCCCAGTCAACCGGAACGCCGGTGCAGCGACACCGACGGCGCGGGCCACCGGACGGCGTCCGAGGATGATCCCGGTCCGCACGCGCGCCAGTGGCAAGTGCAACGGAACAGTGATTTGTTCGCCGAACGGGAACTCGATCCCGGACGCCTCACCATCCGGTCCGTCGATCGACAGGAACCGTGGTGCCACCCGCGAGTGGGCCGCGATTCCGATCGCGCTGCGCGCCGTCCCGCGCGTCGGCCGCGCACCACTAACGGAGTACGCCACGACGATGTCCTGGGCAGGCCCCGACAACTGCGCAGCCGCGACTGCCGCGGCGAGGTCGCCGGGCAAGTAGTCGAAACCGCAAGCGGGTACGACGGGTGACGCCGCGGCGGCGAACTTGTCGTACACGTCGGTCATGAAGACGTGTTCACCGGTCGAGTCGACGTATGGCAGACCGGCCTCGACGGCCGCTTCGACAACAGGCATCCCAAGTTGGACAAACGGCCCGACTGTCGAGATGACGGCGTCAATGCCGTCGCAGAACGCAGCCAGCCGACCGGGATCGTTCGTGTCGACGATGAACGTCTCGGCTTCACCGCCGTGCTTCATCGCGCCGAGCCGTTCCGCACTGCGTGCACCCAACCGATGGGGCAGCCCGCGCGCGGCCAGCTCGTCCGCGACGAGTCGCCCGGTATAGCCCGTGGCGCCCAGTAGGCCGATCCGCCGGACCTCCGTCATCGACTCCTCCTCGCCCTCCGCAGAGCTTCGCTGACCGGTAGTGTGCGCGCCGTGCCGAGTATGACGTTCCCGTCAGGTTTCTTATGGGGGACGGCCACCTCAGCCCATCAGACAGAAGGCGGCAACTTCAACACCGACTGGTGGGACTTCGAGCACACCGGGCGGACACGCAGCAAGGAATCCAGCGGCGACGCCTGCGACTCCTACAACCGCTGGGCCGAAGACCTCGACATCGTCGCCGCGCTCGGCCTGGGCGCCTACCGGTTCTCGGTCGAGTGGGCGCGCATCGAACCGGCGCCCGGCGAATGGTCGGCGGCCGCGCTCGATCACTACCGCCGCGTCGTTGCCGGCTGCCGTGACCGCGGCCTCACACCGCTCATCACGCTTCACCACTTCAGTACGCCACGCTGGATGGCTGCAGACGGCGGGTGGGAGAACCCGCAGATCGTCGAGCGCTTCGCGGCGTACGCCGAGAAGACCGCGGCTGCTCTCGCGGGCTACGCCGACACGTTTGCCACGATCAACGAACCGAACGCGATGGCGGTGGTCGGTTGGATCGACGGCCGCTTCCCGCCGGGCAAGCAAGACGGTGCGCTCTGCTGGACGGTCATGGAGAACCAGCGCGCGACCCATCGCCGAGCGGTTGACGCCATCCGTGCTACGGCGCCGAACGCGCGTGTCGGCCTCACGTTGTCGATGGCCGACTACCAAGCAGCGCCCGGCGGCGAGCAGATGGCCGAGGCCGCGCGCAAGTTCATGGAAGATGCTTACCTCGACGTCCTCGACGGCGACGACTTCCTCGGCGTGCAGGTCTACACGCGCACCGTCTTGGGTCCGGACGGGCCGGTTGAGTCGCAGGACGCTCCACTGACCCAAATGGGTTACGAGATCTGGCCCGAGGCACTAGAAGCCGTGATCCGTCGCGTGCACGACTACACCAACGGGCGGCTGCCGATGATCGTGACCGAGAACGGGATCGGGACCGACAACGACGCCGAGCGCATCGACTACGTGACGCGGGCTCTGTGCGGCGTACACGCCTGCCTCGACGACGGCATCGACGTGCGTGGCTACTGCTACTGGAGCCTGATGGACAACTTCGAATGGGATGACGGCTTCGGCAAGACGTTCGGTCTTGTCGCTGTCGACCGCGAGACGTTCGCGCGCACGCCGAAGCCGAGCGCGAAGTGGTACGCCGACGTGGCAAGAGCGGGTGGCCTATGAGGGGACTGACATGAAGGTCACGTTGATCGGTGGGGGCAGTTACCAGTGGGCGCCCAATCTCATCAGCGACATGTTGCAGATGCCGTCGCTACAGCAGATGCATCTCGTGCTCGAAGACATCGACCCCGAACCGCTGCCGCTGATGCAGAAGTACGCCACCTTCGCGGCGGAGCAGCCCGGTGCCAACATCACCGTGGAGACGACCACCGACCAGCGTGAAGCGGTCAAGGACGCGTTCGCCGTCATCGTGTGCATCTCGACCGGTGGGTTCGCGTCGATGACACATGACCTCGAGGTGCCGGCCCGGCACGGCATCAAGCAGTCGGTCGGCGACTCGGTCGGCCCTGGTGGCATCAGCCGGGCCCTTCGCAATATTCCGGTGCTCGTCGGCATCGGCCGTGACATGGCAGAGCTCGCGCCCGACGGCTGGCTCCTCAACATCACCAACCCGATGACAGTTCTCACCCGTTCGGTGCGCAAGGAGACCGGCATCAAGGCGGTGGGTCTCTGCCACGAGATCGACACGTTCCTCTGGGACCTCTGTCTGCTCTCTGGTGTACCGAAAGAGAACATCCAGCCGGTCATCTCGGGGGTGAACCATTTTCCCGTCGTCACACAGCTCGCGCTCGGGAGTGACGACGGTCTGCAGTTCGTCCGCGATCTCATCGCGGACGACAAGGACGACACCGGCGAGATCGAGGAGTGGCGGAGCCGCACGAAGTTCAAGGAGCGGCACGCCCTGAAGCTCCGATTGTTCGAGATGTACGGCGCACTCCCGGCAGCGGGCGACCGGCACCTTGCGGAGTTCCTACCGTCCGTGCTCACTCCGGAGTCCGACTGGGGCGCGGGTTACGGCGTGCACCTCACCACGATTGCCGAACGCGAGGAGCACCAAGGCCAATACGTCGAGCGCGTGCACCGACTGCTCGGTGGCGACGAGCCGGTTCCCACCTGGCAGTCGGGAGAGATGGTCGCGCCGATCCTTGACTCGCTGTTGACGGGGACGCCGCGTGAGCTACCGCTGAACATGCCCAACGCCGGGCAGGCCGACGATCTTCCGCAGGACGCCGTTGTCGAAGGGTTCTGTCACGTCGACGCCGACGGCATCCGAGCTCGCGACGTCGTTTCGCTGCCGATTCCGTTGGCAGAGGTCGTACGCCGCCACGTCGTCGTACAAGAGCTGACCGTCGATGCGGCGGTGCGTGGCGATCGGCGGCTCGCACTGCAGGCGATGACCCTCGATCCACTCGCCGGCCGCGGCGACCTGTCGGAAACGGCGGCAATGCTGGACGAACTGCTCGACGCCACGGCGAAGTGGCTGCCACCTTCATTGACGCGCGTGTCAGGGAATCCCTAGCGTCATATGACGATGGGCCCGGGCAACTTCGCGGTCCCGGGGGCGTTGCTGCAAACGGCGGGGGACGGCCAGACGGGTGAGGTCGCTGACCTCGACCGACCGCCACCGGCACCCGTCCCCGGACGCACACATTGGTACGACGGCGTCGTGGTGGCGTTCGTCCTGCTCGTCATGTTCGGGGCCGGCGTCGGCGGTGTGCTCGGCGGGCTCGGGCTCGCGCTGCTGCTGGTGATCCTGCTGCGGCTGCTCGGCCCCGTGCAGGCGCGAGCCGAGGAGCAGCGGCTGCTTGTCGCAGACGGGCTGCCTGCCGAGACTGCCATCGCGCCGGCGCAACGCCTGCATCTGTTCGCGGTGAGCGGTCGGCTCGGTCGTCGCCGTGGCATGCAAGATCTGATGGCCCTCGCCGTACCGCTCGGGTCTGCGGCCTTGGCCGTGGCGTTGTTCGGCGGACGGGTTCTCGAACGCAACCTCGGGCTGAACACCTGGCAGCGCTACGCCGTACTCGCCTCGGTCGCGATGGCGGCATTGCTCATAGGTCCGGCCGTCGCGTTCGTGCTCGATGGGTTCCTCCGCGGTACGCCGGAGCTGGACCGGCGACTCGCCGGGATCGGTACCGCTGTGTGCTGTCTCTGCGTGGGCATTGCCGGGACCGTGTCGTCGCTGGGCTGGTTCGTTGCGTTGACGTTCATCGGCGAGGCATTCATTTTCGTCGTGGCCCGCGGCGTGTCTCGATGTGTGACGCGCACGGTTTCGGCACGCGAGCGATTTGCCGCGTGGTGGCTGCTGTGGGTCTATGCCGCGCTCGTCGGGGCGCTCGTCGGCGGCATCCTGCTCGACCTCGTCGCCGCTCGGGAATCGCCGCGCTGGGCGCTCGCGCTGGTGGCGCCGATCGGTCTTGCTGTCGGTGCGTGGGTGCTGTCCGGCGCCGGCCGCGCAGCCACGGACCGCGAGGCACACGATGTGGTGCTGTCGGTTCGTGAGCGACGGCTCACGCAGGAACGAACCGAGCTGGGCCTCGAGCCGCCGGCGATCGAGGTGGCGCACGTCGACTTCTCCTTCGGTTCGCAGCCGGTGCTCCGCGACGTCAGCCTGGAGGTCTGGTCGGGTGAGGTCGTCGCGTTGCTCGGCACCAACGGTGCGGGGAAGTCGACGCTGCTTCGCGTCATTGCCGGCCTGCTGGTCCCGGAACGGGGCACCGTTCGCCTGGTCGGTGAGCCGACCGAGCTGATCGGGCCGGAGGCACTCGGCCGGCGCGGGATCGCGCTCGTGCTCGGCGGGAACATGACCTTCCCGGGCCTGACCGTCGCCGACACGCTCCGGCTTTCGCTGGCCGGGCTGGCCAAACCTGACGACCTCGAGCAGGTGTACGGCCGGTTCCCCGTTCTTTGGCACCGACGCAACCAGCGGACCGGCACGCTCTCCGGCGGTGAGCAGCAGATGCTGGCGCTGGGGCGGGCGCTGCTGGCGCGACCGAAGCTGCTGCTCATCGACGAGCTGAGCCTCGGTCTTGCACCGAAAATCGTTGCCGAGCTCGTCGAACTCGTCGAAGAGGTCAACGCCCGCGGTACGACCGTCGTACTCGTCGAGCAGAGCGTCAACGTCGCGACGAGTCTTGCGTCGCACGCGTTCTTCTTGGAGCGTGGCGAGGTCCGGTTCGACGGCCCGATCGATGATCTGCTCGACCGTGACGATCTGTTGCGATCGGTGTTCCTGGCCGGAGCGAAGTGAGAGGACTGTGAACTTCTCACCGGCGTACTTCATCGACGGAGTCGGTGTCGGCTTGCAGTACGGCCTGCTCGCCATGGGCTTGGTGCTGATCTACCGCTGCACCCGAGTGATCAACTTTGCGCACGCCCAGCTCGGGGCGGTGTCGGCAGTGCTGCTCGTGCATCTCGCCGTCGACGAGCACGTGCCCTATTGGGTGGCGCTGCCGATCGTCTTGCTCGTCGCTGCCGCGATCGGTGCGGGCAGCGAGCGCACACTGCGCCGACTGAGCTCACGGCCGCGCCTGCTCGTGATGGTGGCGACGATCGGGCTTGCACCCCTGCTGTACCTGTTCAGTCAGTTGCCATTCGTGCGCCCGAACCGGGCGTTTGTCGCCTACCCGCTGCCGATCCACCTGAGCTTCACGATCGACGGTTTCGTGTTCGGACCCGGGCAGGTCTTCACCTTCATCGCCGCGCCGATCGTCGCCACGGCGTTCGCGCTGTACTTCTCGCTCTCGAAGACCGGCCTGCGGATTCGAGCTACGGCCGAGAATCCCGAGTCGGCACGGATCGCGGGCGTACCGGTCAAACGCGTGACCATGCTCGCCTGGGTGCTTGCCGCGCTGCTGTCCGCGGCGACTGCCATTCTCGCGTCGCCCGGCCAGATCGGTCTCAACCAGCCCCTCCAGCCTGACCAGTTGCTGCGCGCCCTGACCGCGGCCCTGCTCGCGGGCATGACGAGCCTGCCGATCGCGTTCTTCGCCGGCATCGGCATCGGGGTCGTCCAGCAGGTGCTCAGCAACAACTGGATCTCGACGCCGAACCGCGTGACGCTTGTGATGTTCGGGTTGATTCTCGTCGCCCTCATGGTTCGCGTCGGTCGGTTGCGCCGTACCGCCGCTGATGACCAGCGGGCCGACTGGCGGTTGGCAGTCATGACGTCGGAAAGCCTCGACCCGTTACGGCGGATGGTCGGTCGTGCGGGCGTGTTGGGGGTCGGCGCGGTTGCCGTGGTCTTGCCGCTGTTCCTGAACCAGTCGCGCTCGATCACGATGAGTCGAGTTCTCGTCTTCGCGTTGATCGCGATCTCGCTGACGATCCTCGCCGGTTGGTCCGGGCAGCTGTCACTCGGACACTTCGCGCTTGTTGCGGTGGGTGCAGTGGTCTATACGCGCTTGGCCGACAACATGTCGTTCCTGCTGCTGTTGTTGACCGCTGGCGCAATCACATCCGTGATCGCCGTGGCCATCGGTGTTCCCGCGCTTCGAATACCCGGTCCGTACCTCGCGGTGAGCACGCTGGGCTTTGCCCTGGTCGTTGACGCCGCCGTGCTGCGCACCCCGTGCGAGCGGATCGGCTTTCTCGGCCGCGCATGCACCGGTTTCCGCGACCCGTCGGACACCTTCGTGCCGCGACCGAAGCTGTTCGGGCTCAGTCTCACGAACGAGCGCACGGTCTGCTTCGTGATGCTTGCAATCCTCCTCGTCACACTGCTCATCGCCGTGGCGTGGCGCGACCGCGGGCTGGCGCGACTGCTGCTTGCGGTGCGGGGCAACGAACAGGCCGCGGCCGCAATGGGTGTGCGCACCGTGCGGGCCAAGCTCGTCGCGTTCGCCGTTTCCGGTTTCTTGGCAGGTGTCGCCGGGGTGTGCTTCGCGCTGGTCGAGCAACGCGTCAAGGCTGACCAGTTCACCGCGGCTCCGTCGCTGACCATCATCGCGATGATCGTGGTCGGTGGGCTCGGCTCGCTGTCCGGCGCAGTGCTCGGCGCGCTCTACCTCGTCGGCGTACCGGCGATCTTCGGCTCGTCGACGACGGTGCTCTTCCTGACGAGCAGCATCGGGCTGCTCGGATTCCTGCTCTTCCTGCCCGGTGGACTCGGCACCATGACGTCCAAGGCCGCTGATGCGATTACCAGCATGCTGCATCGTGCCCGAGCGTCGCGTCCGGCTGAGACGCCACCGGGGCTTGCCTCCGACGAGCTGGTCGAGCCGGTAGGCGCGGGCCGATGACGATCGAGCTGACCGCTGCGCGACTTGACCTGCGCGACGTTGTCGTCGCGTTCGGCGGCGTGCGTGCTGTGGACGGTGTGACGTTCGCGGTCGAACCGGGTGAGGTCATCGGTCTGCTCGGACCGAACGGCTCGGGTAAGACGACGTTGCTCAACGCGATTTCCGGGCAGCTGCAGCCGACGTCCGGCCACGTTGTGCTCGATGACCGTGATCTCGCTGACTGGTTCCCGGAGGATCGTGCGCTGCTGGGCGTCGTCCGCTCGTTCCAGGACGCCCGGCTGTTCCCGGAGCTCACCGTCGAAGACGTGCTCCTGGTCGCTGAGGATGCACGTCGCCCGAGTGGGACGTTGAGCACGGCGTTGCAGCTGCCGAACGCGCGCAGACGCGAGGCGGAGAAGCGAGCAGCGGTCGCTGACTCGCTGGCCAACTTCGGACTGCTGCCGTACCGGCGACACCGGATCTCGGAGCTGTCGACCGGGACGCGGCGCGTGGTCGATCTTGCCTGCATTGCGGCGAGCGGGCCACGGTTGCTGTTGTTGGACGAGCCCACAGCCGGCATCGCACAGCGTGAAGCCGAGGCGTTCGGTCCGTTGTTGCGCCGGTTGCAACAGGTGACGCAGGCGACGATCGTGCTGGTCGAGCACGACGTACCGCTCGCTGCTGACTTGTGTGACCGTCTCGTCGTACTCGAAGCCGGCAAGGTCGTGTCGATCGGTCCGACGCAGCAGGTGCTGAGTGACCCGGCCGCGATCGAGGCGTACCTCGGCGCACCGCCGGAGGCGCTGGAACGCAGCGGGCGCAAGACCCAGACCCGCCGCGATCGGGGGGACAAGCCCTCGATCCGTGAGGCTGCCGTCGCGGCTGCGGTGAAGGCGCGGGCCGCCGCTGCCGAGACCAAGCAGCGGATTCGGGCCCGTCGCTACGGGTGGTGGCCGATCATCGTTCTCGCGCTCGTCATGGCGACAGCGCCGGCCGAGCAGGGCAGTATCACGGTCGGTCTCGATGATCTGGAGAAGCACTTCCACGTCGGCGACTTCGCTTTCGGTGCGTTGCCGTTCGCCATGAGTTTCGTCGGCATCTTCTGGCGGTTCCTCGTCGGTCGCCTCGCCGACCGGATGGTGCGCGTCAAGCTGTTGGCCATTTTGATCTTCGCGTACGCCGTCCTCATGGGTGCGCAGTCACTTGCGTTGTCGTTCGCGATGCTGGTCGGATTCCGCGTCCTGCTGTCGTTCACCGAGTCGATCGAACCGCCGACGCAGTCGCTCATCGGCGACTACTACCCGGTGGAGGAACGCGGTCGGCGCTTCGCGATCTTCGACCTGGTCACGGGCATCGTCGGTGGCCTGTTGCCGCTCGCGCTCACCGGGATCTTCCTGAGTCTCATCGGTTGGCGTGCGGTCTTCCTCATCTGGGCACCGTTCGGCTTGTTGTGTGCATGGTTGATGCGCAAGCAACCCGAACCGGAGCGCGGAACCCACGACGCAGAGTTCGAGCGCGAGCTCGAGGAGATGACCGAGCGACTGTCGCAGACGGAGCTACCTGCGGGTGAGGCAAGTCCGCATGCACTCGTCGCGAGCCTCGCCGACGGCGATGCGTCGCGGGCCGAAGCGATCGAGACCGACTACACCGAGAAGAGCTTGTGGGATGTCGTAAAGATCGTCTGGAAGATCCGCAGCTGGGCCATCGTCGTCGTCTCGTGGACGCTCTGCCAGGTCTTTCTCAACGGTTTCATGTGGTTCGGTCCGACGTACTTCAAGCGCAACTTCCACCTGTCCGACAGTCAGGTGGGGCCCCTCGTGGCGGGCATCGGGTTGGGTGCACTCCCCGGAGTCGTCCTCGGTGGTTACATCGCGGACTGGTTGCTTCGCCGGGGCGTTGTGAACGCGCGGGTGTGGGTGCTGAGTATCTCGCTGACCGTCGGCCCGATCACATTCGTGCCGGCGTTGCTTATCAACTCGCTGTGGGTGGCCTTCCCGTTCTTCATTCTCGCCGGATTCTTCCTCTCGCTGCCTACCGCGACCAACGACGCGATCATGACCGACGTCATCGTGCCCGAGCTGCGCGGTAGCTCGGCAGCCGCCAAGGGAGCGTTGCAGGCGTGGGCGAACATTGGCCCGGCGATCGTCGGCGGCATCTCCTACCTTGCTTACCACCACGGCATGACGAAGGCGGTCAGCTTGAAGATCGGCCTGCTGTCGATGGTGCCGCTGTACCTCATTGGCGGTCTGCTCTCGCTGTTCGCGCTGCGCTATTACCCGGGTGACCTCGCATTCGTGGTCGCACACGCACGCGCGAAGCGCCTCAGCGGTGAGATGCCGGACCAAGAGGAGCCGGACGTCGAGGTTCCGGTCGATCCCGATATCCCCGAACAGCCGGGGCCAGGGGCGCCGCCCGACTCGTGATGTGGGTGGCGTTACCCCTCGTTGAATGTGACATTCATTCGGAGGTGCCGCTCGAGGAACGGGTAGGCGCGGAGACCGTGCCAGGCGTGGCCGCCGTCGAGGACCTCGATCTCCGTGTTTTCCGGTACGCCGAGTGCGGTGTACACGTTCGTCAACTTGGCGTGCTCGGCAGCGGCGACGGTTGCCGGGAAGATCATGTCTTCGCTACCGGACTCGACGAGCAATGCGCGTGGCGCGATCAATGCTGCGAGGTCGACATGTTCGAACGTCCCGAGCATGCCCCGGAGGACCTGTGAGCCGCACATATTCCACGGGATCGCGGCCGACGCCCGGATCGACGAGAAGTAACCCGAGACGACTGCGGCGCAGATGCGTCGGTCCAGCGCCGACAAGAACAGTGTGCACGTACCGCCCTGCGACAAGCCGACCATTCCGAGCCGCTCCGGATCGACCAAGGGATGCTCGCTGAGCAGGTCGAGCCCCCGCGCGAGATCCCACAGGTCGAGCGCGAGCATGTCGATGCCGAGCATCGTCGTGTGCATCTGCGAGTAGTCACAGTGATAAATGTTCGGCGGGTTCCAGTCGCTGCGTTCACCGAACCCACGCAGGTCCGGCGCGAGTACGACGTAGCCGCGAAGCGCCAGTTGATGCCCGTAGTCGGCGTTCTCCGACGCCTCCCCACCGGCCTCGCCCGGTAGCCCGACGACCTGGCTCTTCCCTGGACCGTGACCGTGCTGGGCGAGCACCGCTGGACCCCCCGTCGTCCGGGCCTTCGGCACCAACAGGTACGCCGGCACGCTCATGTCCGGCTCGCTGTCGTAGACGATCCGGTGCCGCAGGTAGGTGTCGCAGTCGACCGTCTCCGTCGTCTCGACGTTCAACGGGACGTGTGGCCGAGCCGGCACCAACGACGACAGTCGCTCATAGGCACGCTGCTGCCACGCCTCGATGTCCGGCCGCCCACCGTCGACTGGACATGGGTCGGCGGGCGTCGACTCAGCGATGCGCGCGAGCAGCCAGTTCCAGTGCGAGAAGTTGCGGGGCGGGCTTGCTGTGCTCAAGCGAGCCGCTCTTCCGACCACCCGGACTTGATCAACCAGCAGTTGCCCTGGTTGTACGTGCCCTGCTTCTGGTTGTGCTTCTTCGGGCAGGCGTTGTCGTGGTTGTTGTGCACGGAGACAATCCGCTGCAGATGCGGACCGACGCTGCGGCCACCGAAGCGCAGGTTGGGCACGGTGCCGCCGTTGAAGTTCGTCAGCCGTGACATCGCGGCGTTGAAGCGAGCACGTGTCAAGTTGTTGCCGGCCATGGCTGCAGCCGTCGCGAACAACTCGAGGTTCTCGCACGTCGTCATCGCCGTCCCGGTCGACTCGATGTGCGGCTTGTCCGGTGCCGGCTTGTACGACGCGTGCCAGGCGTCGTCGCAGAACTGCCCGAGCGGCGAGGCCCATGGCGGGCCGTCGTTGTTCCCGAGCACGTAGTAGGTGGGACCTTCCTGGTCCTGCAGCGCCTTCTCGTCCGACGACGGGAAGGCCGTGTTCCCGGAGCCGGACTCGCCGACCAGGCCGAGCGCGACCTGGAACTGCTGGTCGTAATCCGACAGCATCAGTTTGGGGTAGTACTGCTGGCTGACCGAGGCGCTCAACCAGGACTCGAACTGGAAGAACGGCAGCATCGGGATCACCGTCGTGATGCGATCCTGGACCTTGAACTTGGTGGCGATCCCCGGCGCCTGAGCTGCGGACTGACCGGGTCCGGTCGTCGAGTACTGCAGCTGCCCGGTGTCGGTCGGGTGCAGCCCTTCGCGTGCGAGCGCCGGAAGCAGGCAGTTGTGGTAACCCCGCACGTCCGTGTCGTTCGTCGAGTAAACAACGCCGAACCTCGTGCTCTTCGTGAGCTTGCCGCTCGCGACTGACCAGTGCACGAGGTTGCGCAGCACGTTGCAGAGATCCGGACCGGTCCACCAAAGGTTCGGCGCGCCGGCAGAAAGCTGGTCGCCCGTCGTCGTCCAGCTACTGATCAGCGGCGTGTGGCCCTCCTGCGCGACACACAGCTGTTGGGAGTCGTGCCAGGCGCCGACACCGTCAATCCAGGCAAAGACCGGGTGGTCCTTGGTGTAGTTCACGCACAACGGGCGCATGCTGCCGTCCTCGTTGCCCGGGTCGTACTCCGGTGTCAGGACATTCAGCTTGCGGCAGTTGATACCGCCATGCTTGTTGATGTACGACGAGAACGCGTTGATGGCCTGCCGGGGGTCTTCGCTGCTGTTCGAGGGCGATGCGGTCGCGAGTGCGGCCTCGAAACCGGACAGGTTCGGCCACGGCATGACGACCGTGATGGCATCGGCGGACACGCCGTGATCGGTGGCACCGGCGGGGTTGTGGCAACCAACTGGTCCGTGGTTGGCGCCGGGGCCTTGGCCGGCGCCCGGTCCTTGCGCCCCTCCGGTTTTGCCGTGGCCGCTTGCGCTGCCACCGGACTTGCCGTGGCCGGCGTTTGCGCCCGGACCTGATGAGGGCCCGGCGCCGCTGCCGGGGCCGTTCGCGGAGGGTGATGAACCGTTTGCCTCGTGCAGTGTGCTGTTGGAACTGCCGAACCCGACGAGCGCAGTGCCGATCCCGACGGCCAGGACGGCCGCCGACGTCGCAGCGGTGAGCTTGAACCCCGGGCTCTGCGAGCGAAAACCCAGTCGCCAGAACCGACGCAAGGCAACGGTCCACGGCGGACGCACGGCTGGGCCTGTCATGCGGTCCCCCTCAGGGAGCTCTCACCCCTGTGGCCGCGTCGCCGTGGCCACAAACACTGACGCCGCCGTCAGTGAACCTGACGACGGCGTCGGTGTCGAGAGCCCTTGCCGGAACCCACCGGGCTAGCCGGGGCTACCAGCGATACCAGCGTGCTCCTTCGGCTCCGCGGACGAGGAAGCCGACCACCCAGACGACCAGCAAGACCAGCGCAACCCACCACAAAGCGTGGACTGCGAAGCCGATGCCGCCGAGGATCAGCGCCAGCAGGAGCACTGCCAAGATCAAACCCATGTCACACCTCCTCGTGTGATAGCCAGGGGATCGGTTCCCGGTTCTGACGCTGTCCACTCCTTACCAATCGGTAGGCAGTGACGTCGCTCATATCCCGCCACATAACCACGGCGGTACCGTCCTGCCGTGGCGCAGGCGCAGACGACGCGGCCGGTGGCGGCAGTGGGGGACGCCACGGCGGCGTACGCGCAGGCGCACCTCGCGCGGCGCATCAACCGGCGCATGGCACTGGGCATGGCGACCGCTGCGGTCGACGGAGCGGCGACGGTCTTTCTTTATCTCGTCTTGGTCCTACCGCCACCGAAAGGCGGTACACACATCCAGCTGGCGCGATACGTCAATGCGGGCGTGTTCGCCGGCTATCTGGCGCTTGCTGTGTTCGTCGGGCTGAAATGGTCGATTCGGCGTAGCAAGGGTCTTTGGTCCTGGTATGCCACGCTTTCGCCGGCAACCGAGGCGGAGCGAACAGCGGTGGTGGCGCTGCCGCGCGAGCAAGCGGTACTCGGCTTCATCCTGTGGGAGACGGCGGCCGTGCTGTTCGGCCTCGTCAACATCTGGTTCTCCGCGCGGGCCGCGGGTGACGTCGCGAGCACGATCGCGCTCGCCGGCCTGTCGATGTCCGCGCTGGTCTACCTCTTGGCCGAACGCATTCTGCGGCCGGTCGTCGCACGTGCGTTCGCGGACGGGGCGCCCACGAAGCCGTCCGGCGTCGGCGTGCTTCCGCGCATCTTGCTGACGTGGACGTTCTGCACGGGTATCCCGCTGCTCGGCATCGGCCTGGCCTTTGTCAACCAACCGCGCTCCGCGCTGCCCGGGCTCGTGGCACCGACGTACTTCCTGGTCGCGCTCGGTTTCGCGGTGGGTCTGCTCGGCATGGTGATCGCCGGTAAGTCCGTATCCGAACCGCTCGCTGAGCTGCGGACGGCGATGGCACGCGTCGGGGAGGGCCGCACCGACGTGAGCGTCACCGTCGATGACGTGAGCGAGATCGGGATGTTGCAAGCTGGCTTCAACACGATGGTCGATGGACTCCGCGAGCGACAGCTGCTCGCCGACTTGTTCGGTCGCCACGTCGGCGTCGAGGTCGCGCGTGAGGCGCTGCAACGCGATGTAGGGCTCGGCGGTGAGACATGTGAAGCGGCCGTGCTGTTCATCGATGTCGTCGGATCGACGGCGCTCGCCACTGCACTGCCACCGGCCGAGGTCGTCGGCGTGCTGAACGCGTTCTTCGGAGTGGTCGTCTCGGTCGTTGAACGTCACGGCGGCTGGGTCAACAAGTTCGAGGGTGACGCGGCTCTGTGCATCTTCGGCGTACCGGTGCAACAACCCAACTCCGCTGCGTCTGCGCTCGCTGCCGCGCGCGAGCTGCGCAGCCGCCTTCGCGACGTACCGAGAATCGACGCCGGTATCGGTGTGACCTGTGGAACGGTCGTGGCCGGAAACGTCGGGGCGGAGGCGCGTTACGAGTACACCGTGATCGGTGACCCGGTGAATGCTGCGGCACGGCTCAGCGAGATCGCCAAGGGCCGGCAGGAACGACTGGTTGCGAGCGCCGAGGTCGTCGAGACAGCCGGCTCGTCCGAATCAGTGCACTGGTCCGTCGACGGTGCGGCGACGCTCCGTGGTCGGGCTAGGGCGACGACGTTGGCGGTGCCGGCCGCGCCCTGAGCCGAGGGTGTACGCCGCCGGAGACCCCGGCGTACTGGACCAACGCCGGTGCCGTCCAGTTGATCCCGTCGATGTGCGGGCCGCTGATCGGGATGCTGGTGCCCAGAGGAGCCGATCCGTCCCAGCTGACCTGATGCAGGATCCCGTCGCTTCGGGTGACGAAGTAGAGCGTGGTCCCGCTCAGAATCATGCCGGCGACTTTGCTGAAGTCGAGTCCGGCGCCGCTGCTCGCGGCCTGGTAGGACACGGCACCGACGATGTTGCTCTCCGGCACGAAGTAGCGGTACCACAAGCCGCTCTGGCCGACCTTGGTGTAGTACAGCCGGTCTTTCGTGAAGAACATGCCGCCGAGTGACGAGAGCTCAGCACCGAACTTGTTCCCGTAGAGGTTGAGCTGCGTTTGCGCGCCGAACGTCGTCCCGTTGAACGTTCTCGCGCAGAGTTGTCCGTTGGGCCAGGCCGTGTAGAGGGTGCCGGAGAGCATCACCGCGGCGCGCACCTGACCCCATGCTGTGCCGCTCGTGGAGATCGACGTCGGGCCGGTCGCCACCGGATGCGCCGCCGGATCGAGATGACGACGCGCCACCGTGTCCTCACTCGTGGTCGAGCTGACGGCGCCGCAGGTGCCGATCGACCGCGATTTCGGCAAGCCCGAGCTCAACTGGTAGACGTCGTTCGGGAGCACTCCCGTCGTGACCGGCGGGACCGCGTTGCCACCGGTCAGTGGAAAGAACGCCAGCTTTTGGTGGGTCTCGTGACCGACCACGTCCGTGTCATCACCGATCCATAGACCGCTCGTCGTGGCCAGGAGATCGAACACTCCGACGCCGAGCGTGCGGGTCGGATTCCAGTCGAACGGTACGCCGGTGATGGGATCCAACGCCGAGAGCCCGGGCCGGTCGACGGCGCCCGGCCCGGCGGTGTCGCTGCCGTACGGGTTGTTCACCCAACGGTTGTGACCACCTGTGTAGACCGCAGTCCCGGTGACAGCCACGCTCCAGAACGTGTCGTTCCCAGTGAAGTCGACCCATGACGGCGAGATGGCGGTCCCGGTCGAACCCGTCTCCCATCGTGTCGCGCTGTCGCAGCCCACGGTTTGGTCACCGTTGTAGCTGCCACCGGTCGTGACGACGACGAAATAGCTCCCGTCCGGGGAGAAGTCGACGTCACGCATGTAGGTCCAGTAGTTCGTCCCGCACGGCCGTTGGAACCGGTCGGTTTCCCAGTTGACGAGCGCAGGCGGTGACTTGCTGATGTCGAGCATCGCGATCTGCGGGCGGGCGGTGCCGTTGACCTGCATGAAGTTGCCGATGACGACCAGCCGCTTGCCGTCCGGCGAGGCGTCCATCTTGTAGGCCACCGTCAAGCCGGGGTTCTGCGGGTTGTTCGTGCCGGTGAACTTCGCGACGAACGTCGCGTCGACCGCTCCTGTGATCGGATTCAGTGAGGCGAGATGGTCGATCGCCTTTCCGGCGACGTGGGTGAAGTAACCGCCGATGAGCAGTCGGCCCGCGGCGAGTTTCATCGTGTAGACCGCGCCGTCGAGTGCGGGCACATTGAACGTCGACACGATCGACCCGTCGGAGAGCCGAACCTCGACGAGGCTGACGCTGCTGACACCGTTGACGTGATGGAACGCTCCGGCGACCAGCACGCCGATGCCGTCGGGGGAAATAGCGAGGGAGTAAACCGTGCCGTCGAGATTGGGCGCGAAGCTCGGGTTCACCGCGCCGGTCGTCGCATCGAAGCTGAACAGGTCGTTCCGCGTGTACGTCGTACCGCCGCTGTGGTTCTGGACCTGCGTGAAGTCGCCACCAGCGACCATCGTGTTGCCGGCCTGCGCCAGGTAGTGCACGCCGCCGCCCGACGAGGTGACGTTCGGAGTGTTGTCAGCCGGGTTGGCCGTGACAAGCTGCGTCTGCGCTGCATCGACGGCGGACGCGGGTACGGCGGCCAGCGACGCGAGTCCGACCGCGAAGGCGGTCAGAGCGCCCAGCAAGGCGATCGGAAGTCGGCGCACGGCGGGGCCCCCCCAACCAGCCCGTGCTCGCCCGCATGGCGCGAAGCCGAGTCGACAGACTAGGAATACGGACATCGTGGCAGTTCGCACGCACCCGGGATAGACAGGTCGTTGTGACCTGGCCGGTAGATGCCGCAGTGGGCGAGGAGGAATACGAGGTGGCAACCAACAACTCGAAAGCCGGCGAGTCCCCGGCGCAGCTCATCGAATCGCGCGTGCAGGAGCTGGGCGACTGGCGCGGCGAGACCCTCGCAAAGGTCCGCGAGCTCATCAAGCAGGCGGACCCTGACGTCGTCGAGGAGTGGAAGTGGGTGAAGCCCACCAACCCCGGCGTGCCCGTTTGGTCTCACGACGGAATCATCTGCACGGGTGAGACTTACAAGAGCGTCGTCAAGCTGACCTTCGCGAAGGGCGCGCAGCTGAAGGACCCGAAGCGTCTGTTCAATTCCAGTCTGGAAGGCAACGTCCGACGTGCCATCGACCTGCACGAGGGCGAGCGCATCAACGAAGCTGCCTTCAAGGCGCTGATCCGCGAGGCCGTCGCGGTGAACGAGGCCGCAGCCAAGGCAAAGCCGCCGCGCCGCCGGTAGGCCGCGGAAACCCCAAAAGAATGCGAGTCGGGGTGGCGGGATTTGAACTCTTGCAAAGCGTGGCTTTCGGCTGTCCCTGAGTGACCGTGAAAACCGCGTTTCTGCAGGTCAGAGGCCCTTCTCCGTGTCCGTGGGTTACCGGCGCTAACCCGGGTTCGCTGATCTTTCCGTGACCATTTCGGTGACCACCCAGAATCGCGCTTGGTGGTTCGGTCAGAACCTCCGTAGACCGCACGTGCAGCGATCGCCACACTCGTCATCGTGTTCGGTGGGGGGACACTCAATAGGCTCGTGCCGTGCCCGACGATCTTGGTCGCGGGCGTCCTCGCTCTGCCTGCGTGCTCGTCGCATGGCAAACAACCGAGCCCGGTCGCGGTCACTGCTTGCGCACCGGTCGCGAGCCCTTCTGCCCACCTGCTTCTTCCTGTCCCAGCCCACGCGCAAATCACTCGCGTCGGCACCGGAGAGCTGGACGGGTGGCAGCTCAACGCGACGGCGACTGACCTTGCGACGCAAGTTGCGCTGAGCTTGAGCAATTCCGGATATCAGGTGACGTTCGAACCCGGGGAAACCAGCGGGAAGTTTCGTGGGGCCTACACCGGCATGTTCGCCACAGAGACGAGTTCATGTTCGACACACGCGGCCGCATTCCGGCTGCAATACCACTGACCCAGACAGGAGGCTCGGATGAACCGACGCAAGCTCAAGGCCCTCTCGGCCGCCGCCGCGGCAGGGATTGCTTCGGCCATGCTTGTGATGAGCGGATCGGCAGCACGCGCAGGCGGGTTACAACTCGTCCATGGCCAGACGGCCATTGACCGTGCTAACGCGATCGTACAAGCCGATTACGCGGCGGAGTACGGCGGCGTTTGGCTCGACGCTAAGGGCCTGGGCCACGTGGGCGTCACCGCGCACGCAAGTGACGTGGCAGATGCTTTGCTGCGTGCCGGAGTGGGTCCCACTGCAGTGCGAGTGGATCAGGTTCGATTTGCGTGGTCGCAACTCGAAAAAATCCAGTCCGAAATCACAGCTGAGATGAAAACAATTGACGCTGCTACAGATACGCGCATCGTGCTCGTTGGCCTTCAAACGGACCGCAACCGCGTAATCGTTGGTGTCACCAACGTCAATCGCGCGATCGCGAGCACTCTGGGCCAGCGATTCGGAACCGCGGTAGGCGTCGAGAAGCACGACCCCTTCGTGTCGGCCCGCTCTCGGAGCAACTGGCCGCCGCCGTGGGCCGGTGGGATCAGGATCAATGGCACGCCGGGGGTCGACCAAGGGCAGCTCGGCTACACGTATTGCACCGGTGGGTTCAACCTCGTCGACTTCGTCACCTACAAAGGTGTCCAATATCAACTTCACTATCTCGGCACGACGGGTCACTGCTTCGTCTATAACACCAAGGTGTTCAACGGGTCCGGGTCCGCTCCGACCCTGTACCCAATTGGCTATGTGGCTTTCCGGAACTGGGCCCCGGACACGTATGTCGACTTCGAAGCGATCGAAGAAGCGCCTCAGACACAGTCGAATTACATCACTACCTCCGGCAGCAATATGCTGCAGATTCAAGGCGCTAGCACTCCGTATGTCGGGGAGCCCGTCAAGAAATCGGGCGTTACGACCGGAAATTCCTCCGGCACCGTGACCGCGGTGAGAACAACGATCGAGGTCGACGAACCACAGCTCGGAACGACGTACACCGTCCACAACGAAGACTGTGCCAGTCCGCTGACCACATCCTACGGGGACAGCGGTGCACCCGTTTATGACACGACCCGCGGTAGCTCGGTCTATTTCGCGGACGGTTTCGACAGCGCGTTCACCGCGTCCGACGCTTGCTTCGCCGACATCCAGGCCGTGCATGCGAAGTCGGGCTATTACATTTGGACTTTTCCGCCAAAGGCTTGACAGGCGTCGCGACCGAAGCCACAACGAGCGGGGCGCATGAACTTTGGCGCCGCGCTCGTTGTGGCTGGAGGGGCAACATTGCGCCAGGTTTCCATTGAGAACGCCTCGCTAGATCCCCGAGGTGACCCTCGGCGACTTGTCCTTTGCGTTAGCCACGGTGCTGGCGAGGTCCTGGAGAGGGTCAGCGTGCGTGAGGACGCGACCGAGGTTGTGCTCGCCGCCTTTGTTGCCGACCGTCCGGCAACGAGTTCGCGGACGTATCGACTACCCAGGGGCGAGACCACTTTCGTCAATGTCGTGCTCGATGAGCCACTGGGTGGTCGCAGGCTCACAGTGGAAGAACCCGGGGACGACACCACCTAGCATCGGAATGGTTGCCAAGCGAGAGGTCCCCGCGCTGACCGTCAATGGCTGATACCACGGCCCAGTTGGGATTCGTGGACGCGCAGACTTTCGTGTCTTAGCAGATTATCGACTGCGCGAGTTGCCTGGACGACCGCGATCGAGTGGCACGGTGCCGGCGACAGCCGGGTGTGGGCTGCGGTTTGCTGCCCGCTGCGGGTGAGGGCTTCGATGAGCGCGCGCTCGGCTGCCTCCAGCGAGTCGGTCGCGGTGGGCGCGCGTAGGTGATGGTCTTCGGCGATCTCGGCGGGGGTGAGGTGGACGTGGTTGGCCTGGCGACCGCGGGTGAGGCCGACGTAGAGGTGCTCGCGGTCGATGCCGGGTCTCGCGAGCAGGATGCCGACGTCGACGGTGGCGCCTTGCGCGGTGTCGATCGTGCTGGCCCAGCCGTAGGTGGCGTGGTCGCGCACATACGCGGCGGGCAGGGTGATGCGCGTGCCGCTGGCGTGTTCGACCAGCAGCCCAGTGCCTGCTCGCGTGAGGACGGTGAAGTGGTCACCGTTGCGCAGGTAGCCATCACCGACAGCAATGGTCCTGTTGTTGCGCGTCGCGCGAAGCTGGTCACCGGCGCGCCAGTCCCGTTCACCGCCGAGCAGCATCGGCCCGTGCACACGACCGATGTCCATGAGGTGCTGGCGAGCGTGAGCGTTGAGCGTGTCGACGTCGCGGCGGCTGCGCGCCATCAACAGCACCCGCTGCCCGTCGTTGACCGTCGCTCTCCACTGCCGCATCGCGTTATCGATGGCCTGGTCGCCGGTGGCGGCGGGGTGCACGCGGCCGTGGTCGAGGTAGCCACGTAATGCCTCCGCACTCCCGGCGCGCAGGAGCAGTGAGGCGCTGCGTTCCCAGGGGTCGTGGAAGCGGTGCACCTGCTCGAGCGACGGCGCGTGCAACGCGTCGGCGAGCGCGGGCAGCATCCCGCCGGCACGGTCGATGGTGCCGAGCTGGGCCGGGTCACCGACGAGGACGACCTTCGCGCTCGCTTGCGCGGCGAGGGCGGTGAGCTGGTCGAGGTGGGCTGTGGCGAGCATCGACGCCTCATCGACAACGACGACGCTCCGGTCGGTGAGTCGGTAGCGCTGCAGATGTCCGGTGTTGTCGGTGGCGAGCCGGGGTTGGGCGTGTAGGAGCTTCGCCACCGTGTCAGCGGGGCTGCCGGTCGCGTCGGCGAGCTCTTTGGCTGCCCGCGCAGATGGGGCGAGTCCGACGACGCGGTAGCCGGCGCGGTTCCACGCGGCGGCGGCGGCGCCGATCGCCGTGGTCTTGCCGGAGCCGGCTGGGGCGACGAGGACGGACAGGAAGTCCCCGCCGGTGGTGAGGATGCGGATCGCCGCGGTCTGCATACCGTCCAAGCCACGGGTCCGGCACGCGGCCCGGACGGGTTCGTCGTCGACGACGGCGAACCCGCGACGTTGCCCGAGGATTGCCCGATCAATGATCCGCAACTCCTGATCGAGTGTTTGTGTGCTGGCGTAGCGCGAGTCGGACGCCCGGCGCGGTCCTTTGTCGTGGTGGCGCAACTGCACGGCCTGCTTGAGGGCGCGGTCGGTCAGGTGCTCGATCAGGTCGCGGACCATGTCCGCGGTGAACCCGTCGATCGGGATCCGCGACGCCACCTCGGCGGCGAGGTCGGAGCGGGAGAACAGGGCCCGGCGCGCACCGGCCGCGGTTACCGCGTCGGCCAACGTCCGGTCAATGCGCGCTTTGACCGCCTCGCGGTCCAGTGGCGGCCGCGCCGTGGCCTCCCGGCGTATCGCCGCGAGCAAAGAGTCGCTGTTCCAACCGAGCTCGGCGGCTTCGCTGGCCCAGCGTTCCCGAAGCGTCACGACGTCCACGTGCTCCTTACCGGGCCGGGTCTTGATGACCGCCACCTTGGTCACCGCCGTGCGCTCCGAAGACGTCAACGACCGGCCAAGGTTCGCTTCGTAGGCAGCGATAACCGGCTCCGCTTCCGCGACGATCTGGTTGGTGCGCGTTGACCACGCCGTCATCAGTGCGGTGGGGACACCCGCGACCTCGGCTTGCCCGTGCTCGCTCACCGGCGTCCAGGCGACACCGAGCCGTCGCGTGAGTTCGGAGCGCAGGGCGGCTTGGTAGACGGTGCCGGCGGACTTCTTGTGATGAAAGATCTCCGCGCCGTCGATCGCCCGCCAATTGCCGTCCGCACAGCGGACCTTGTTCACGACCAGCGCGTGGGAGTGCAGCTGCGGCTCACCCGCGCGACTCGTGCGGTGGTCGAACACCGCCGCGGCGAGGCCGGCGGTGCTGATCTGTGTCACCCCGTTGCGACCGGTGCGGGAGGACGCGGCGTGCGCGTCCAGGTAGTCCAGCGCAGCATTAACCGCGGCACCGTGCCCGGCGCGGACCGCTGACGCGATGCTGCTGCCACCGAGGGCCCACAGCGCGCTGACCGACTTCGGCGCGGAGAAACACAAGTCGAACCCGATGACACCGTCGGCTCGCCACCCGCGTCCCAGGGCTTCTCCGGTCTCGGGGTTCAGGCCGCGACCGAACAGCGCCTCAATCTGCTGCTCGCTCACCACGCCACCGGCCATGAGGTCGAGCAGTTCGATGCCGCGGCCGTGCCAACGACCGGGTTCTTCACCGACACCGAGGTAGTACTCACACCGGCCCTGGGTGACGGAGTTCTGGTAGTAGCGAAACGACCCACCACGCATCGTCGCCGTCGACAACATGACCGGGGAACCTACGCATCGTTGATGCATATGTCTGAGCGAAATTGGAGTGAGTGTGACTAGAAGGATCGAGTGCAGTAGAGCTGCGGATCCTGTCGAGTAGTGAAAGACAGTAGCGGCTAGTTGCGGTGACGTTGGAATTGTTATGAAGGAATTCGGGAGCCAGTAGCGCGCTCGGGCGTGTCCCCCGCGGCCGGCCGGTTGCCGGACAACGTCGAGGCAACCGCGGTGACGACGCTGCCGTCATGAACAGTGCCGAAGACACGCCGACGTTGCACCGGGTTTCAAGATTTTTTCCGCGGTGTCCACGACCGCCCACTGCCAATCCAAGCCATCCGCTGCCTGCACTCGCCATGACGAGGACGTCGTTCAGTGCGCTGTGCACGCCGGAAAACGCCGGACAGCGGGTGCATCCTTCCGACCAACACAGCAAACGACGTGATGGAGGTGGTCACCATGGACAAGTTGCTCACCGTTGAAGAGGCGGCACAACGGCTCCGCACCACACAGCGGTTCATCCGACGGTTGACGCATGAACGCCGCATCCCGTACACCAAACTCGGTGGCAGCAAGGTCCGCATCCGCGAGTCCGACCTCGACGCGTTCATCGCTGCCGGCCGGGTGGAAGCAGCAAGGCCGAGGCTGCTACCGGATGCCGCATCAGGCTGACAGCGTCGGAGATTCCTAGAAACGATCGGGCCGTGGCAGCGAAGCGAGGTGGCGGCATGGCCGGAACAAGGGGACGTCGCGGAAGCATCCGTCAGTCGTCGAACGGCAGTTGGTATTTCGTCGTCGACGTCACCGAAGAGTGTGGGCCTCGACAGCAGACTCGGCGCCGCGGTTTCGCTACCCGTCGAGAGGCACAAACGGCCCTGAGCAAGACCCTGCGCGATCTCGACAACGCGGCGTACGTCCCGCCGTCACGTCAGCTGTTGGGCGACTATCTGACCGCCACCTGGTTGCCTGCGGTCAAGACGACGGTGCGACCGAGCACCTTCGACAGCTACCAACGCATGATGCGAGTGCATGTGAATGAGCATCCGATCGCCAAGCGTCGGTTACAGCAGGTGACGCCCGCCGACCTGAACGCGTTGTACGCCGATCTGCTCGCTGGCGCGCATCGCAAGCGATTGTCACCGCGGACGGTTGCCTATGCCCACGCGATCCTGCATCGAGCCTTCAAGGACGCGGTCCGCTGGGGCGCTCTGGTGCGCAACCCGGCGGACGTTGCTGACCCACCGCGAGTACGCGTCTCCGACCGTGCGCCGGATCGCACGTGGACGGCTGAGGAGCTGGCGGCCTTCCTGGACGCGTGTGCAGCTGAGCGGCTTCATGCCCTCTGGCACCTGATCGCCTTCACGGGTATGCGTCGCGGCGAGGCGCTTGGCTTGATGTGGGACGACGTTGATCTGGAGAACCGCACACTGTCTGTCGCGCGAGCCCTCGTCCAGAACGCCGACTACAAGGCCGGAAAGACCGGGCTCGGGTGGAGCACGCCCAAGACGGCGAAGGGCCGCCGGTCGGTTGCGCTCGACCCAGCAACGGTGGCCGTGTTGCGTGGCCACCGGGCACGTCAGCTGCAGGAGCGGCTCCGCGTCGGCGCCGACTACCAAGACCAAAGTCTCGTTTTCAGCACGCAGCTCGGCGAGCCCTACCACCCGAAGATCGCCTCCAACATGTTCCGCAAGGCGGTGCTGAGGCACGGCATGCCCTACCTCTCGATCCATGGCCTGCGGCACACCTGGGCGACGCTCGCGCTGCGCGCCGGCGTACACCCTCGAGTCGTGCAAGAGCGCCTTGGCCACTCCACAGTGGCGATCACTCTCGACATCTACAGCCACGTCAATCCGGCGCTGTCAGCGGACGCCGCGAACACCGTCGCGGACCTCGTCACGAGGCACCAAAACGGCTAGTTGCGAATCCTTCCGTGACCATTTCTGTGACCAAAGGGCAGTTAGCGATCTTGAAACGACCCTCAATAGGCCTCTGACCTGCGGAAACGCCGAAAGAACACGAGTCGGGGTGGCGGGATTTGAACCCACGACCTCTTCGTCCCGAACGAAGCGCGCTACCAAGCTGCGCCACACCCCGCTGACCGGCGGTCAGTCTATCGATCAGCGGCTTCGGCCGGGACGAGTCGCAACAGAGCGGCCTCGGGCGGGCAGGCAAAACGCACTGGGGCGTACGGCGACGTGCCCAGGCCGGCGGAGACGTGCAGCCATCCACGTTCGCCATATCGGGACAGACCGCGGGCTCGTTTGCGGTCCAGCCCGCAGTTCGTCACGAGCGCGCCGTACCCGGGCAGACGCAGTTGTCCGCCGTGCGTGTGGCCGGCGAACATCAGCCGGAAGCCGTCCGCGACGTAACGATCGAGCACCCGCGGTTCCGGCGAGTGCGTGAGGCCGATCGACACCACAGCACCGGCGTCGGCCGGCCCCGCGACGCGGTCGTACTTGTCGGCCTTGATGTGCGGGTCGCTGACGCCGGCCAACTCGACGCGCTGATCCCTGACGTCGATTGTCGTACGCCGATGCGTGAGGTCGAGCCAACCCGCTCGGCCGAGCTCGGTGCGCAGCTCACCCCACGGAAGGCGCGGACCGTGCCGACGCCGTCCGGTGTCCGGCAGCAGGTAACGCAACGGGTTCTTCAACCGCGGTGCGAAGAAGTCGTTGGAGCCGGGGACGAACGCGCCGGGCAACGCCAGCAACGGTTCGAGCGCGCGGAGCGTCTCGGGCAACGCAGCCAGATGGGCCATGTTGTCGCCGGTGTCGATGACGAGGTCGGGTTCGAGCTCGGCGAGCGCGCGCACCCATCCGACCTTCCAGGGCTGGTCGGGCGTGACGTGCATATCGCTGATGTGCAAGACACGCAACGGACTCGCAGCGGGCGCGAGCACCGGTACGTCGTACTCGCGCAGCCGAAACGCCTTTCGTTCGTAACCCCACGCGTAGCCGACCGTGCTCACGCCGGCGGCAACTACCGCGAGCGGGATCACTACTTCGGCACGCACCGACCCATGCTCGCAAATCTCTAGAGTTGTGCGGCATGACGCTGAAAGACCGGCTCCGCGACGACCTGACCGCGGCGATCAAGGCGCGTGACGAGTTGCGCACGGGCACGCTGCGGATGGCGCTCGCTGCGGTCACGAACGAGGAGGTGGCCGGCAAGGTCGCGCGGGAACTGACCGATGACGACGTCACCGCAGTGCTCACCCGGGAAGCAAAGAAGCGCCGTGAGGCGGCGGAGGCCTACGACGAGGCAGCCCGCCCCGAGCTTGCCGAGCGGGAGCGGGCCGAAGGCGTCGTGCTGGCGGAATATCTGCCGACGCAGCTCACGGACGAGGAGCTGACCGAGCTGGTCGCGGAAGCGATCGCCGAGACTGGCGCCGACTCACCGCGGGCGATGGGCCAGGTGATGAAGCTGGTCTCACCGAACACCACCGGTCGGGCCGAGGGGGGCCGAGTGGCTGCAGAAGTGCGGCGGCAGCTCGGCGGCTGAGCGGTGTGGTGGCGCAGCTGCGGCGTCAGTGGTGCGGATGGCCGTGCTTCGACGGCTTCGGTTTCGGCGTATGAGTCGGCTGCGGCGGTGGTGACTGACCCGGTGGTCCGGACGGCAGTGGTGGCGGTGGCGGCTGCCCGTTGGTCACGTAGATGGTGACGCTCGAGCCCATGAACAGCTTGCTGCCGCCGGGCGGGCTCGTCCTCGCGACCGTGCCCGGCTTGCCTCCCGCGGCGACCGGTTGCGGTGCGACCTGTGCAACGAAACCGGCGTCGGTCAGGATCTTCTGCGCCTGCGCCACAGTCATGCCGCGCACATCCGGGACCGCGACCGGCTTGCCGGCGGAGACCGTCTGGTTGGGCGGCGGGAACGACTTCACGGGCAGGCCCTTCATCGCGTCCGTCATGGCCTGCTGCCAGATCGGACCGGGAAGAGTGGCGCCGTAGATCGGGCCGTAGTGGCGGCCCCCGATGGTGACGTTCTCGAGCGGATCCTTCTGGGGCTTGATGGGGTCGACCACCATCGACGCCGCCGCCAGCTGCGGGGTGAACCCGATGAACCATGCGCCCGCAAATGCCGTGACGGTCCCCGTCTTGCCGGCGGACGGCCGGCCGATGCCGAGACCGCGGCCGGTGCGCAGCGGATCCGAGCCGTTGATGACACCTTCGAGCACGGCCGTCACCGTGTCGGCGATTCCCTGATCGACGACCTGCTTGCATGGCGGCAACGTAGGCGCGTAATGGTGTCCGGTTGCGTCCGTGACTGCGGTGATGACGGTGGGCGGGCAGTACTTGCCATGCGCGGCGAACGTTGCATACGCGTTTGCCATGTCGAGCGGCGAGACCGCGTTGGTCCCCAACGTCAGGGCCGGACTCTCGTGGTCCAGGTGATGACCGTTCGCGAGTCGTACGCCGAGCCGCTCTGCTGTGTCGGCGACGTTGCACTGCCCGACACGTGCCTCGAGCAGGATGAAGAACGTGTTGACCGAGCGCCACAAGCCTTGCGGGATGTTGTACGTGCCGGCTTCGGAGTCGCCGGCGTTGTGCGCGACCGCATGGATCGTGTACGGCGCACCGATGCACGAGTGGAAGCCGGCCGATCCGTAATCGATGCTGTTGGGGGCGTGGATCCGCAGTCCCAGCGGTAAACCTTGTTCCAACGCCGTTGTCAGCGTGAACACCTTGAACGTCGAGCCGGACTGGAAGCCGGTGCTCCCGCCATAGGCCTGATCGGTCGCGTAGTCGACGTTGGTCTGGATCGCGCCGTGCTTGCCCTTCTTCTTGTCCGAGCCATAGTCGCGGTTCTCTGCAATCGCGCGGACGTATCCGGTGCCTGGCTCCACCATCGCAAGCACGCTCGCGAACCGGCTCGATCGCGGCACGTGCTGGTCGACGGACTTTTGCGCCGCTTGCTGCATCTTCGGTTGCAGCGTCGTACGAATGTCCAAGCCGCCGCGTAACAGCAACTTGAGGCGGTCGACCTGGGTGCGACCCAGTGCAGGGTCGGCAAGGAAACGCTTCTCGACGTAGTCGCAGAAGAACGGCGCACCCGAGTCCTGGCAGGCGTTCCGCGTCGTCGTAGGACGCAGCCCGACCGGTGTGCGGACCGCGCGCGCGTAGTCCGCGTCAGTGACGTAGCCGAGGCCACGCATCCGCTCGAGCACAACGTCGCGGCGCACCTTGCCGGCCTTCGGGTGGTTGATCGGGTCGTACGCCGAGGGGTTGCGGACCAGGCCCGCGAGCATCGCCGCCTGCGGCAACGTCAACTGGCTCGCGTGTCGATCGAAGTACCGCCGCGCCGCTGCCTCGATGCCGTATGCATCGCTGCCGAAGTACGCGATGTTGAGGTAACGCTCCAGGATCTGGTCCTTGCTGAGCTCGCCCTCCAATGCGATCGCATAACGGGCCTCACGCACTTTGCGTGCGAGCGTGTCGGCGGTCGCCGCTGCCTTGTCCGCGTTGGTAGTCGCCGCCTCGATGAGGACGTTCTTGACGTACTGCTGCGTGATCGTCGACCCGCCCTGGCGGATCGACCCGCTCGTGCTGTTGGTGACGAGGGCACGCACCACGCCCTTCAGGTCGACGCCGCTGTGCTGGTAGAAGCGCGAGTCCTCGATTGCCACGATCGCCTGCCGCATCACCGGCGCGACCTCGGTCAGCGGCACGGAGATGCGGTTCTCGTAGTAGAACTGCGCGATCACCGAGCCGTCCGCGGCGAGGATCCTGGTGCGCTGCGGCAGCGGCGGCGTCTTGAGCTCGCTCGGCAGGCTGTCGAACTGCGCCGCGCCGCGTTTGGCCGCCATGCCCAGGCCGCCGACGACGGGCAGCGCGACGCCCGCGACCAGCAGGCCGGCAACCGCACTCACACCGACCAACAAGCCGACCCGGCTCCACATGTCGGGCCGAGCAGCGCGCGCGGACGATAGCGCGAACCTGGTCAACGCGGCTCCTGGCGGTCTCCAGGACCGACCCCGGACGCTCCGGGCGGTCGCACCAGCCTAGGTCGCTCGCCCGGACGGCCGCCTCAAGTGACTCGGACGGCCAAGGGCATAGCCCGTCCGGGCCATCCCAGGATGAGCACTACGGGCTCTGCCATCCGAAGTGTCCTTTTCCTACCGTCACGGTACGTGGAACGCCGACCTGCCGGATCAACCCGCGCCCGTACGCCGGGAGCAAAGGAAAGGCACATCATGCCCAAAACGGGGTCGAACACAGTGGTTGCGCGACGCGCTGTCACCATCCCGGCGCAGCGCACCCGTCCGTCCTCGCGTTCCGGCCGCCCGGCGGGTGTGAACGAGTGGGCGGTTGACGCTGCATGTCGGACAAGTGACCCCGACGCACTGTTCGTTCAGGGTGCGGCGCAGAACCAGGCGAAGGTGATCTGCCGGTCCTGCCCGGTGCGCACCGCTTGTCTGGCCGACGCGCTGGACAACCGCGTCGAGTTCGGTGTGTGGGGCGGAATGACCGAACGCGAACGCCGTGCACTGCTTCGTCGCCGTCCCAATGTCACCTCGTGGCGCCGGCTCCTCGAGGCCGCGGCCCGCGACCAGCGCGTGCTCGGCACGGCGGTCGCCGCCGGCTGACCGCCTTACGCCGGCCGCGCGAGGTCCGGCGTACCAGGATCCGCGAGATCGTGACCGACGTCGCGCAGCCCGTCGAGGTCGTGCACGTCCCCGGCGAACGCCGTCACTTCGGCAACCGCGACGCGTGGATGCGCAGAAGTGAACCGTTCGCGTAGTCGCCGCTCGCGGGCCGTCAACGCGACGCGATCCGCATGCAGTCGAAGTGTCGCCGCCGCGACCGCGTGATGGCCGGCCTCTTCCAACGACTCCGCGGCGGCAGTAGCGCGTTCGAGACCGAGCGCGATCGGCGCCCCTGCATGCATCCGGTTCAGCACGAGACCCGCGAGCGGCATGCCCTCGCCGTCGAGACGCTCAACGAAGTACGCCGCTTCGCGCAGCGCGTCTTTCTCCGGTGCGGCCACCACGACGAACGCCGTGCCGGGTGCTTTCAGCAACCGGTACGTCGCGTCGGCCCGCTCCCGGAACCCGCCGAACATGGAGTCGAGACCGTTCACGAACAAGCTGATGTCTTTCAGCAGCTGACCGCCGACAACCTTGTTCAGTACGCCGGTGAAGACGCCGAACCCCGCGCTCATGATCTTCATCCCGGTGCGGCCACCCGCACGCGCCGGAGCCATCAGGACTCGGATGAACCGGCCGTCCAGAAAGCGACCGAGTCGCTCCGGTGCGTCGAGGAAGTCGAGTGCGGATCGGCTGGGCGGTGTGTCGACAACGATGAGGTCCCACTCGCCGGTCGCGCGAAGTTGGCCGAGCTTCTCCATCGCCATGTATTCCTGCGTGCCGGCGAAGCTCGACGAGAGTGCTTGGTAGAAGGGGTTCTCGAGGATCTGCTGGGCACGTTGCTCGTCCGCATGCGCAACGACGATGTCGTCGAAGGTGCGCTTCATGTCGAGCATCATCGCGTGCAGCTGGCCACCGGCCCGGTCGTCGATGCCGCCCACGCGGCGAGGGGTGTTGTCGAGCGCGGTCAATCCCATGGACTGCGCGAGCCGACGTGCCGGGTCGATCGTGAGTACGACCACAGTGCGGCCACGTTCGGCCGCGCGCAGTGCGAGTGCGGCTGCTGTGGTCGTCTTGCCGACCCCACCTGCTCCGCAACACACGATGATCCGCGTCGACCGGTCGTCGATGATGGGATCTACGTACAACCGCGCTGGTTGCGGGTCGCTGGTGGACTGCGTCACCACTTCACAATGCCTTGCTCGAGAAGCAGTTCGGCGAGCCTGTAGAGGCCGCCGAGGTCGACAGCATCGGGAAGTAGCGGCAGCTCGTAGGTTGCGCGACCGAGCTGCGCCAGCTCGGTGCGTTCCCGGCCTTCGAGCGCCACACGTTGGGCGTGGTCAGCGACTTCAGCAGCGAGCGCGTCGATCACTGGGGGCGTGGGATCGATCGACGCTTCCTTCAGACCGAGACTGATCTCGTCGGTGTCGATGTGACCAAGCATCGCCTTCGTCAAGAGGTCCGCGGGCAGCATCGGTGGGCGCACCATGTTGATGACGATCGCGCCGAGTGGAAGACCGACCGACTGCAGTTCAGCGATGCCGTCTGCGGTCTCCTGCACGGGCATCTCTTCCAGGATCGTCACGACGTGCACGGCGGTCTGGGCCGAACGAAGCACGGACATGACACTGTCGGCGTGGTTGCGGATCGGCCCGACGCGCGCCAAGCCGGCAACCTCCGCGTTGACATTGAGAAAGCGCACGATGCGTCCGGTCGGCGGTGCGTCGAGCACGACCGCGTCGTACGTCGGTCGAATGTTCTTCTCGCGCCGTTTTGTTGCCTCGACCACTTTGCCGGTGAGAAGTACGTCGCGCATTCCCGGTGCGATCGCGGTCGCGAAGTCGATAGCGCCGAACCGTTTGAGGGCACGACCGGCGCGCTTGAGGTTGTAGAACATCTCCAGGTATTCGAGCAGCGCGTCCTCCGCGTCGATCGCTAACGCGTAGACGTCTCCGCCGCCCGGTGCGACCGCGACCTTGCGTTCCTCGTACGGCAACGGGGGGGTGTCGAACAGCTGCGCGATCCCCTGCCGGCCTTCCACCTCGGCGAGTAAGACGCGACGGCCGTCAGAGGCGAGTGCCAATGCGAGGGCAGCAGCGACCGTGGTCTTGCCGGTGCCGCCCTTGCCGGTGATCACGTGCAGGCGCATTACGCCGAGCCTATGCGTAGGCTCCGGGACGTGGCCGCCGTGATTGCCGTCGTCGTGGCTCTGCTGGTCATCGTCCTCTTCATCGTTGGCTTCGGCTTGCGCATCGTGCAGCAGTACGAGCGCGGCGTCGTCTTTCGGCTCGGTCGGGTGCGACCTGGAGTGCGCAATCCTGGCTTGAACGTGATCATCCCGGTCGTTGACCGGATGGTTCGCGTCAACTTGCAAATCGTCACGATGAGCGTGCCCGGTCAAGAAGGCATCACACGCGACAACGTCAGTGTCCGCGTTGACGCGGTCGTCTACTTCCGCGTCGTCGACCCGGTCAAGGCGATCGTCAACGTCGAGAACTACAGCTACGCCGTATCCCAGGTCGCACAGACGTCGTTGCGTTCGGTGATCGGCAAGGCCGACCTCGACATGCTCCTTGCCGACCGGGAGCGGATCAACAGTGACCTCCGCGCCATCATCGACGAGCCCACCGAAGGGCCGTGGGGCGTGAAGATCGAGCGCGTCGAGATCAAGGACGTCGCCTTGCCGGACTCGATGAAGCGGTCGATGTCACGGCAGGCCGAGGCTGAGCGCGAGCGTCGGGCACGGGTGATTGCCGCCGACGGTGAGCTGCAAGCCTCGCAAAAGCTGGCGGAGGCCGCGGTCACGATGTCCCGGGACCCCTCCGCGCTGCAGCTGCGCCTGCTGCAGACGATCGTCGACGTCGCGGCCGAGAAGAACAGCACGCTCGTGATGCCGTTCCCGGTCGAACTGCTGCGCTTCTTCCAGAAAGCAGCCGACCAGAAGTAGTCAAGCATTTACGCAGGGCGACCGACTCCCGTGAGTGGTTACAGAAAGTCGCGGCCGCGGGAAGGAGAACCTCCCCGCGTGGCGAATCTTGGCAGCACCTACCGGCAACCGGTTGCGTCCAGCCAGGGCAGCCGCCGGCCCCAGACGCCACGGGGGATTGATGATCCAAACGGCAGGCCAGCCGGTCGACGATGCGACCTGGCGCGCCGACGCGGCGTGCAAAGGAGAGAGCGCCGTCTACTTCTTCGCGCCCAACCACTTCGAACGCAAGCCGGAGAAGGACTTCCGCGAGGGTCGCGCCCGCGCCTTGTGCCGGAGCTGCGTCGTACGGGAGCAGTGCCTGGAGTACGCATTTGCGGTCGGTGAGACACACGGGATCTGGGGCGGTCTGAATGAGCTCGAACGCCGCCGGCTGGCCCGCCGCCGGGCGGCCGAGATCGCGCCAGCCCCTTCGGCCGGCCGCGTCGCCACCGCCTGACGGCGGCCTGACCGAGCGGTAGCGCGGCCCGAATGACGTGTCGGGTTCGTCGGTAAGGTCCGCGGCATGCAGAAATGGGAGTACGCGACGGTGCCGCTGCTCGTCCATGCGACCAAGCAGATCCTCGACCAGTGGGGTGAGGATGGCTGGGAGCTGGTGCAGGTCGTCTCGGCCCCAGGTGGTGGCGACCAGGTCGTCGCCTACCTGAAGCGGCCGCGCCCCGCGTGAGTGCTCCCGAGGATCGGCTTGCCGGGCTGGGGCTCGCGTTGCCTCCGGTGCCTGCTCCCGTTGCCGCGTATGTCCCGACCGTGCGGACCGGATCGCTCGTCTACACGTCCGGCCAGCTGCCGATGGTCGACGGTGCCCTGCAGGTGACCGGCAAGGTCGGTGCGGAGGTCAGTCCTGACCAGGCGAAGGAGCTGGCCCGGACGGCGGCGTTGAACGCCATCGCTGCCGTTCACGCCGAGGTCGGAGACCTTGACCAGGTACGCCGCATCGTGAAGGTCGTCGGGTTCGTCGCCTCCGCACCCGACTTCACCGGCCAGCCGGGGGTCGTCAACGGTGCGAGCGAATTGTTGGGCGAGGTCTTCGGCGACGCCGGCCGACATGCCCGCAGCGCCGTGGGTGTCTCCGTCCTGCCTCTGGATGCCCCGGTCGAGGTGGAGCTCATCGTCGAGGTCGAAACACCGGCCTGACCTTCCCGCAACGAACGGCTCCTACGATTCGCGACGTGGCCCAAGCTCCAGCCAACTGGCCGGTCGATCTCGTCGAACGTGTCCGTGGCATCGCCGACGGCAGCGCCTCCGTCCCGACCCCACGTGATGCCGCAACAGTCATCTTGATGCGGGATGGGTCCGACGGGTTGCAGGTCTACCTCATCCGCAGAGTGAGCTCGATGGCGTTCGCTGCCGGGGCGTCCGTGTTCCCCGGCGGGTCGGTCGACCTGCGCGATGCGCACCTGCCGGAGCGCTACTGGAATGGGCCGCCGCCATCGGAATGGTCAGCGCAGTTGAATGCCGACGACGACCTGGCGCGCGCGCTGGTCTGCGCGGCAGTTCGTGAGACGTTCGAAGAGTCCGGCGTCGTTCTCGCAGGTCCGACCGCCGACAGTGTTGTCGATGACGCGCGCGCTGATGACTGGGAAGCCGACCGGTTGGCGCTCATCGAACGGACGGTGGCGTTTGCCGAGCTGCTGGAACGTCGTGCCCTCGTCATGCGCGCCGACCTGCTCCGGCCGTGGGCGCACTGGATCACCCCAGAGATCGAAACGCGGCGGTTCGACACGCGGTTCTTCGTCGCAGCGCTGCCGTCCGGGCAACGCACGCGGGATGTCGGCGGCGAAGCGGACCGCGTCTTCTGGCTGCGTCCCGGTGATGCGGTCGCGGCGGCGCAACGTGGTGACATCTCACTCATGCCGCCGACGATGGCGACCCTGACCGAGCTTTCGTCCTACGACAGCGTCGATGGTGTGTTGACCGCGGCCACCGGACGACAGATCACACCGATACTGCCGAAGGTCATCGTCGAAGAACCAGCGGAGGCCGGCGGCTCGGCCGGACTCCGGTTCTTCCTGCCCGGCGATCCGGGCTATCCGGCATGACTTCAGATGGCGCGAGGTTCTCGCGGGCACGTTGCGTGCTGGCACCGAACCCGAGCCCCATGACGCTGGAAGGGACCAACACCTGGGTCGTAACCGAACCCGATGCCAGGCGCGCCGTCGTCATCGACCCGGGCCCGGATGACGATGGCCACCTGGCCGCCGTCGCCGGCGCCGCCCGCGAAGCAAACGTCGACGTGGGCGTAGTACTGCTGACACATGGCCATCCGGACCACTCCGAAGGCGCTCGCCGGTTCGCCGAGATGTTCGGTGCATCGGTGCGCGCTCTCGACCCCGCGCACCGCCTCGGCGAAGAAGGACTCGATGATGGCGACGTCGTTGAGCTGGACGGGCTCGAGATACGGGTTGTCGGTACGCCGGGACACTCGGCCGACTCGTTGACGTTCCACCTGCCCGCGGACGACGCCGTGTTGACCGGCGACACGGTGCTCGGGCGCGGGACAACCGTCGTCGCGCATCCCGACGGCAAGCTCGGTGCGTATCTCGGCTCGCTGCGCCGGCTGCGCGCATTGTGCGAAGCGACCGGCGTGGGCACGATCCTCCCGGGCCATGGTCCGGTTCTGGACAACGCGCTCGGCGTGCTCGACTACTACCTCGAACATCGGGCCGAACGTCTCGCCCAAGTCGAAGACGCTGTGCGCAACGGCATCTCCGAGCCGCGCGCGGTTGTCGAGCATGTCTACGCCGACGTCGACCCCGTGCTGTGGCCGGCGGCAGAACTGTCGGTGCGCGCGCAGCTCGACTACCTCGCCGCTCGGGAATGACGGTGGCGGCACCGCACGAGCCCGGTCTCGGCTGCCCCGTCTGCGGTACGCCGGTCATGCCGGGCGCGCGGTTCTGCTTCAACTGTGGCACCGCACTCGAGCGCAGCGACCACGAGCGTTCTCTCGACCCAGGCACCGAACGACGCATTGTGACCGTGTTGTTCGGTGACCTCACTGACTTCACTGCGTGGGCCGAGGAACTGGATCCCGAACGCGTCAGCGTCGTCACCGGTCGCTTGCTCACCGCGTTGTCCGCCGCCGTGACCGACGTCAGTGGCCACGTCGACAAGCTCACCGGCGACGGAATCATGGCTGTGTTCGGTGCGCCGGTGGCGCACGAAGACGACCCTGAGCGCGCCGTCCGTGCCGCTGCCGCGATGCAGCGTGCCGTGCGGCTCCTGATCGCCGACGAGTCGGGTGGCGGTCGAATGCTCGGGCTGCGGGTCGGGCTGAACACAGGTGAGGTGCTCGCCGGTGTGCACGCCGGGCTGACCTACACCGTCATCGGCGACACCGTGAACACCGCGGCTCGGTTGTCCGATGTCGCTGCCTCCGGAGCCGTGTGGGCGGGACGCGACACCGCGCTCGCGACGATGAACATCGCCTCGTGGCGCGCCCTGGCATCGTTGCGGCTCAAGGGAAAACGTGAACCGGTTGCGGCGTACGAACTCGTGCGGCTGCGCGCACAGAGCGCCCCGCGGCCGGGTCTCGGCGAGGAAGCGCCCTTCATCGGCCGGGATGCAGAACGCGGCCTGCTCATCGGCCGCATGCTCGACGTCATTGATTCCGCGTCGCCTGCGACCGTGGTCGTCACCGGAGAGGCGGGCGTCGGCAAGACGCGCCTCGTCTCAGAGCTCGCGCGCTTCGTCGCAGAGATCGACGACAGCCGCGTGCTCTGGGGTCGTTGTACGCCGTACGGCGAGGGTCGCGACCTTCGCCCGCTGGCCGACTGGGTGCGCACGGTGTGCGGCATCACCGTTGCCGATCTCGGTGATCTCGATCGGATGGCCGAACGTGTGCGGCGCACGTTGGCGCGGCTCGAGCCGATGGCCGGGAATGCCACGGTCGAGTCGCTGCTCGCATTAGTCGGGTTGACCGAAGGCGAGCGGCCGCCTCCGCGGGAGACGGCGGCACCTGGCGCCGCGACCACGTATGAGGACACCGCTCCTGCTGTCGCCGCGTTGCTGTCGGCCTTGGCCACAACCGGGCCGGTGCTGCTCGTCGTCGATGACTTGCAATGGGCGGTTCCCGCACTGCTTGATGCCCTCGTCACCGTTGCCGAGCAGCTATCCGGCCCGGTCCTGCTCGTCGCATCAGGACGTTCCGACCTGTTGTCGCCGCTCGGCCGGACCGATTGGTGGCAAGCGCTGCCCGAGCCGGAGCTGTTACCCGTTCTGCCGCTGGAGCGGGTGAGCGCGGAGCGCTTGTTGCGCGCGTACCTCGGCGGCGCCGAACTGGACTCCGGCGTACGCGACGTGTTGCTCGGTCGAGCTGAAGGCAACCCCTTCTTCCTCGCCGAGTTGTTGCATCTGCTGGTCGACCGCGGGCTGCTGCGACGCGTCGACGAAGGTTGGTTGCTTGTCGGCGAGCTTCCCGACGACGTCCTGCCGGTCGGCGTACAAGCAGTGCTCACGGCACGCTTCGACGACTTGGACCCGACGGCGAAGGCCGTCGTACGCAACGCTGCCGTGATCGGTTCCAGGTTCCCCGACTACGCGGTCGTCGCCTTGGCGGACGCGAGCGGCGAGTTCTCCGGCGACACTGCACAGGTCGTAGCGGACGCGCTCGCCGTGTTACGGGAGCGCGACATCGTCCGAAGTGCACAAGAAGGAGTGCACGTCTTCACGCACTCGTTGGCGCGAGATGTGGTCTACGCCGCAACGCCCAAGGTTGACCGAGCGCACCGGCATGCGGCCGCGGTGCGCTGGGCCATGGAGTCCGTGAACGGCCCGCCGGCGGAGGTCGACGCGTTCATGGCGTACCACGCCGAGCGGGCAGTCGCGTTGGCCGACGACATGTCGCTGCCACCGGACGACCCCGCCTGGTCGGCGCGCGACGCGGGCTATCACGCCTTGCTGCGCATGGGGGACGCTGCTGTCGCCGGTGACGATCCGCGCGGAGCTGTGCCGTTGTACGAGCGTGCAGTGACCTTGGCCGACGGCATGTTGCCGGACGACGACCGGCTGCGCGCCCAGGTCGGCCTCGCTGCTGGTTACGTCGCCAGCCAGCGGTACGACGACGCGGAACAGCACCTCAGCGAAGCGTTGACAACGGGCGATGCTTCGGTGCGGGCGCGCGCTCTCGTTGTGCTCGGCGATCTTCGCCATCGCCGCGGCGACGACAAGGAAGCCGTGGTCACTCTCGAAGATGCGCTTGTCATGGCGCGCGAAGCCGGCGACGACGTGACCCTCGCGATAGCGATGCGCCAACTCGGGTTGATCGACTACCTCGCCGGGCGCATGGCCGCGGCCGAGCAGCGGTTCGCCGAGGCGCGAGCGGTGGCGGAGTCGGCAGGTGACCTGCGCGGAGCCGGTTGGGCCCTGCAACATCTCGCCTGGAGCGCAACCACACGAGGCGCACACTCCGTTGCCGAAGATGCACTACGTCAGGCCGCCGAAGTGTTCACGAAGCTCGAGGACAACCGAGGCCTGTCCTGGTGTGCCGGGTCGCAGGCGTTCGTCCGGATGCTCGAAGGCCGTCTGCAGGAGGCACGTGACCTCGCTTCCGGGCTGCTGCCACTAGGGGAGCGGATCGGTGACCGCTGGGGGGTGGGTGCGTGCCTGACCATCGATGCCATCGCGGCTGCCGAGCTCGGCGATCCGCAGACCGCCGCTGTCGAAGCCGACGATGCCGTCAGCGCGTTCCGGGAGATCGCCGACGGCTGGGGCATTGCGATGGCAACAGTCGCGCGCGGTATCGCCGCACGGTGTCTGGGCGACACCGACGCTGCGACCCGCTATCTGTCCGAAGCGGGGTCGGTGGCGCAGCGCGGCTCCTACGCCGCGGTGATGGTTCTTGCGACAACGGTCGAGGGGTATGCGCATCTCGACGCTGGTGACGTCGAGGCCGCCGAGTCGGCTGCCCGCCGCTCGGCCGAGATCGCGGCGGGGCTCGACTTGGAGCCACATGCGCGGGCCGGCATCGAGGTCTTGCGCGCGCAGGTCCTGCGTGCCCGCGGCCAAGTGCATGCGGCGATCTCTGTGCTCGACGCCGTTGATGACACGACCCCGGACGGTGCCCACGCGGATGTGGTGCCGTCGCTGTTGTTTCCGCGTCGCCAGGTCGTCGCCCACCATGCGGGCGTACTCCTCGAAGCCGGCGAGCTGGCGCGGGCAAGCGACTGCATCGAACGCGCTTTGCAGATTCCGGCCGAAGACGTCCGCTCTTCGGTGGTTGCGTTGCGCGTGCTCGCCGCTGTCAGGGCCGCACAAAGCCGGCCAGACGACGCACGCTCCGCCCTCGACGTCGGCGAGCAGCTGGCGCGTGACGCGGGCTACGGCACGGAGCTGCGGCTGACCGAACAAGCGCGCGAACGCTTGCTGCCTGCTGGTCGCTAACGGGCGCGGTGCGCGAGCCGCTCCTGGTCGATCAGTAGGACAGCTCGACCGTCGAGCCGAATCCATCCCCGCGACGCGAACTCCGACAGCGCTTTGTTGACGGTCTCGCGTGAGGCGCCGACGAGCTGGGCCAGCTCTTCCTGCGTGAGGTCATGGGTGACGCGGACGCCCTCCGGGTTGGGGCTCCCGAACCGGTCGGCGAGGTCGAGCAACGTCTTCGCCACCCGACCCGGCACGTCGCTGAACACCAGGTCGGCCATCGCTTCATTGGTACGCCGCAGTCGCTGCGCAAGCGCCTGCAACAGCTGCACGCCGAGCTCCGGTCGACCCGCCAGCCAGGGCCGTAACGCCTCGTGCGCGAGCGACGCGAGCGTGCAGTCGGTGATCGTCGCCACGGTTGCCGTACGCGGGCCGGGATCGAACAACGAGAGCTCGCCGAACATCTCGCCTGGGCCGAGGACGGCGAGCATGTTCTCGCGACCATCCGGAGAGGTGCGGAAGATCTTGACCTTGCCTTCGACGACGACGTACAACGCGTCCCCGGAGTCGCCCTCGGCGAAGACGATGTCCCCGCGACGAAAGTGGCGCGTGCGCGACGCCGCCTGGACCGCCTGCGCCGCGTCCGCGTCGAGCGCCGCGAACAACGGTGCTTGCGACAGTACGTGCTCCACCGACCCTCCCCGTCAGGAGGTGCCAGAGTACGGGAACTGCTACTAACGCGGTGTCGTCCGCACCATTCGCGCGGGACGTCCCCGGGAGAGCAGACGCCGCATGCGTTGCCGCAACCAGTGCCGCTCGAGCGCGGCTTTCAGACCGTCGCGCACGTAGTCCTCGATCTCATCCGGGCCGGCCGTGTCGAGGAACGCGGGCAGCTTGCGCGCGCTGTCGTCGCTTCGCAACGGCGCCTCGATCCAGTCCATGAAGGCGAGCAACGCCAGCAGGACGAGCGGGAACCCGAGCGCGAACAGCAGCATGGCCCCACTCTGCCCAGCCAGCATGGAAGTCACACCGTGCGCGGTCAGACCACGATTCGGCGCGGCCGGTCGTCGCGCCCGGGAAGGGCCGACAGGCACAGGCCGGGCTGGTCGCGGTACCGCGCGATCAGTTCACTCGTGGCCGCACTGATGCGCGCGTGCAGCGCAGTGCGGTACGCCGACAACTGCTTCTCGACGAGTTCGAGGTCACGCGCAAGCTTTCGGTTGTGTTCGTCGTCACCCGGGTGGACGTCACGCTCCCAGAGTCCGGCGAGGTCAGGCAGCGGTGGAATGTCGTCGACCGGCACGATCGTGACCAACGCGGTGCGGCCGGTCGTGCTGGGCGCCTGTGCCAGGACCTGGCGGAGGTTCTCGCTGTGCACCGGATCGCCTCTCGCGCCGGCACGGACAAGGTCGAGACGAGCCTGGACGATGCGGCGCCAGTAGGAGACGCGGTTCTCCTCATCGCCCAAGGCCTGGCGGTAGGCCCGCAGCCGGCCGAGCGAAAGGTGAACGAAGTCATCGCTGCGCTCGGGTCGGGGCCGCGCAGGCGGCCCTTTGCGCGCCGCCGGAACAGCCGCCGACGCGGCAGGCTGCAACCCGTCGCCTTGCCCTGCCATGGTGCTCCTGACTGACGCCGTTCTGGTCCCAATGCCGGGATCGGCGCCTGCACACAAACCTTGAGCCGACTCACCCGTCCGGCCGCACCCTCCATAGGGTGGAAACGTGACGTCACCGGCCCGTCGGGCGCCCGCGCCCGCGGCCGGACCGGCCAGCCCTGCCGGCACACCGACGGGGGAGACCCGCGTCGCGCTCGTCCGCCGGGCCAGGCGGATCAACCGCGAGCTCGCGCTGGCCTACCCCGACGCGCACTGCGAGCTCGACTTTCATACCCCGCTCGAACTGCTCGTCGCGACGATCTTGTCGGCGCAGACCACCGACGTGCGGGTCAACCTGGTGACGCCGCACTTGTTCGCGAAGTACCGGACCGCTGCTGACTACGCCGCCGCCGACCGCGCCGAGATGGAACGGATGATCGTCTCGACCGGCTTTTTCCGCGCGAAAACCAACAGCCTCATCGGGCTGGGGCAAGCGCTGTGCGAACGGTACGGCGGTGAGGTCCCCGACACCTTGGCTGAACTCGTCACCCTGCCGGGGGTAGGACGCAAGACAGCCAACGTCGTACTCGCCAACGCGTTCGGAAAACCAGGCATCGCCGTCGACACGCATGTGGGGCGCCTGGCCAGACGGTTCGGCTTCACGAACGAGACCGATCCGGTCCGGGTCGAACACGTGCTCGGTGCGTTGCTGCCGAAAAGTGAGTGGGGCATGGTGTCGCACCGGCTGATCTTTCACGGCCGACGGGTATGCCATTCGCGCCGCCCAGCTTGCGGGGTTTGCCCCGTCGCGCGGTCGTGCCCATCTTTCGGCCTTGGCCCGACTGACGCTGTGGACGCCCGCAAACTCGTGAAGGGTGACGTCAAAGGCGTCACTACGTGATGAGGACTCTGGTCGTCACCGGCCTGGTGCTGGTGACGTTCGGTGCGGTCGGCTGCACATCGCGGCATCATGACTCGGCTGACCTTCAGCGGCTGCGCACGGTGGCCGACCTCGACCGTTGTCCGAACACGGGTCCAGACGACGTCAAGGCGAAACTGCCCGACCTCACCCTCGATTGCCTCGGAGCCGGGCCACGCGTGCACATCAGCGGACTGCGCGGCATCCCGACATTGATCAATGTCTGGGGTTCGTGGTGCACGCCATGTCAACGCGAGGTGCCAGCACTGCAGACCGTGTACGCCGCCGCAGGCGGCCGACTGCGGGTGTTAGGTGTCGACACGGAAGATGACCACGCGAGCGCCCTGGACTTTGCCGCGCACGCCCACATGAAGTATCCATCGGTCATCGACGACGACGGCGCCTTCATCCGCGCACTCGGCCGGAACGCAACGCCGATGACACTGTTCGTCAACGAGTCGGGCGTCGTCGTGCACACGGCGTACGGCCAGTTCCGTAACGTCGGCGACATCAAGGCCCAGCTGCAGCGGTACTTCGGAATCGCGGCGTGAGCGGCGTGCCCGAGTGGCTGCACACGCTGTTGGCAGCGGCGCGCGACGTCCCAGCCGAAGAGCTCAGCAGGTTCCTGCCGCCGGCAGAGGGCGGTCGTGAGTCGGCCGTCCTGGTCCTGTTCGGTGAAGGCCCCGACGGTCCGGACTTGCTGTTCATCGAGAAGAGCAGCGAGTTGCGCAACCACGCCGGTCAGCCGGCGTTTCCCGGCGGCGGCACGGCTCCCGATGACGACGGCCCGGCGGCGACCGCCCTGCGTGAGGCAGTGGAGGAGACGGGCCTCAATCCGGCCGGTGTCGACATCCTCCTCACGTTGCCCGCGCTGTGGCTGCCACCGAGCGGTTACGTCGTCACCCCCGTGCTCGCGTGGTGGCGCGAGCCGACCGCCGTGACACCGGCGGATGCAGAGATCGCGGCCGTGGTCCGGGTGCCGATCGCCGAGCTCGCGGACCCGGCGAACCGCTTCCGCATCAACCATCCGAGCGGCTGGATCGGTCCAGCGTTCGAGGTGCGCGACCTCCTCGTATGGGGGTTCACCGCGGGCCTGGTCGACCGGTTGCTCGCCCTCGGCGGCTTCGAACGTCCCTGGAACCGCAACGACGTGCGAGAGCTACCGACCGAAGCGGTGAAACTCGCCCGTCGAACCCGACCCGCCGCCGATGGTGGCGGCCTCGCGTGAGCGGTGACCTGCTCGACGTGATCCTCGTGATCGCGATCGTGTCGTTCGCCGTGTCGGGCTATCGGCAAGGGTTCGTTGTCGGAGCACTTGCGTTTGCCGGATTCATCGGCGGCGCTGTGATTGGGGTCAAGGTCGCGCCGTCTATTGCGTCAGCGCTCGTCTCCGGTGCAGCCCGGTCGATCGTCGCGATTGTTGTTGTCGTCGTCCTCGCGTCGCTCGGGGAGCTTGCGGCTGCCACCGGAGGCGCGATCCTCCGGCGTCGCGTCGTGTGGCGGCCGGCTCGTGCACTCGACTCGGCTCTGGGCGCAGCGATATCGGTCGTGTCGTTGTTGCTGGTCGCATGGATCATCGGGTCCGCCTTGGCGAAGGCGTCGTACCGCGGCTTGGCGCGCCAGGTGAACCATTCCTGGGTCATGCAGCACGTCGACGACGCGATTCCGTTGTCGGTCCATGACTTCTTCGCGACCTTCTTCCGCGAAGTGGAGGCCAAAGGCTTCCCGCCGGTGTTCGGCGGCCTCGGGTCGCCGCGGGTCCCTGCGGTTTCCCCGCCCGACCCGGCGGTGCTGGGCAGCCCGGCTGTCCGTCGTGACCGTGCATCGATCGTGAAGTTGCAGGGATTGACGCGCTGCCACACGCGCTTGGAGGGCAGCGGGTTCATCTACGCACCGGACCGCGTGATGACCAATGCGCACGTTGTCGCCGGTGTGACCAACTTGCACGTGCTCACCGGAGGCGGCACGAGTTACTCCGCCCGCGTCGTGCTCTACGACCCGAACCGTGACATCGCCGTCGTCGCCGTACCCGGCCTGCCGGGGGGGCCGTTGGCCTTTGCCGGCAAGGCTCGTGACGGATCGAACGCGGTGGTCGTGGGGTATCCGGAGAACGGTCCGTTCACGGCGAACGCTGCGCGCGTCCGCGGCACGCAAGAGACCACCAGCCCGAACATCTACCAACACGGCAACATCACGCGGCAGATCTACGCGATCCGCGCGGTCGTCCGGCCGGGTAACTCCGGCGGACCGTTGCTTGCGACCGATGGTCGCGTGTTCGGCGTCGTCTTTGCTGCGTCGACCGACAACAACGACACCGGCTTCGTGCTGACCGCGGCGGAGGTCGCCTCCGACGCGCGCGCAGGAGCCTCGGCGTCGCAGGACGTGAGCACGCAGGGCTGCCGCTGACGAGGGTGAGATTGCTCACCGCTGCCGGCGCGACGCCCGCTAACTCATCCGCTTACTATTGCAAGCATGAGGGAGCGAGACGCGCAGGTCTCCGTCGAACGACGGATGGCCGCTGACCCAGCAAGCGCGGTGCTGTTACTCGCAGCACCAAGCGCTGCCGAACTCTGGCCGGGTGTCGCCTTGACCGCTGCGGAACCGGGTGACCACATCGAGGTCACCGTGACGCTGCCGGGCGAGGCAGCACGTCAGGCCGGCTTGCCACCGAACGTTGCGGCGCTGGTCCGTGCCGCTCCGCCGCAACGTACGCCGACGTCGTTCGTGTTGCGGTTCTCGTTCGTGGCTGACGGGGTGCCGCCCACGACGGGCACGCTGACACTCACCTACGCACCGGGCGGTGACGAGCAGGCGAGCGCAACCATGGCGCGGCTCGTCTTCACGGTGGCGGCGCGATTCGTGACACCCCCGTTCGTGCGGGCACTCGAGCATTCGGCGCAACGCTTTCTCGACAACATGGCGACACTCGCTGAGGCGCGCTCGCACGCCGCATAGGGATTGAACTGCTCGTGCGTCAGCCTCGAAGGACCAGTCGTTCACCCAGCCGGACGTCATTCGACGCGAGTGCGTCGAGCACGCTCTCGGCGTACGCGCAAATGCCCCTCACGTCGAGCCCGTACGGCGGGTCGGTGACGTAGCTGACCAACCGCTCCCGGCCACGTTGGAGCAATGCGCGCGCTCCGTTGCGGTTTTCCCGTTGAAGGTGCGTGAGCCCCGCCGCAAGCTGCGCCAAGCCTTGCCACAGGTCGCGCTGGGGGGCGTCAGCGCGTCGCCACGCCGCCTCGAACAACTCGTGCGCGGCGAACGCCTGGCCGCTGTCGAGTGCATCCTGAGCGGCCACAATCAGGTCGTCCGCAGAACGTGCGATCGTCTCGTCGACCGGTGCCACGCCGGTTGCGTCCCGCGGCAGCGGACGGCCGGTGATGTCGCGTGGTCGAGCGTTCCGTGGACGGCCCTGCTCGTCGCGGTCTCGTTTGACCGTCATGACAAGGCGCACCAGCGCATCAGCTCGGTCGTGACCAAGCCGGGCACCTCGACGTGCGGGAAGTGTCCGACGTCAGGAACGTCGTGCCACTCGTACGCCGCTGTGACGAACGAGCCGGAGCCTTGTGCGACCTCGGGTAGCACACAGGTGTCGCATGTGCCGTGCAGTTGCAACGTCGGTGCCGTTATCGCAGCACGCATGCGGTGCGCGTAACGCACCCCGTCGGGTCGGACCAGGGAGCGCACAGCCCAGCGGTAGTACTCCAGCGAACAATGCGCGACGCCGGGGATCTGCATCGCCGCCCGGTACCGGTGTTCGCTTTCTTCGTCCGGCCAACCTGGACCGGCCCACGCATGCAGCAGCTCGCCGACGTAAGCTCCGTCGTCCGCGACAAGGTGGCGCTCTGGTCGCCAGGGGAGCTGGAAAGCCATGGCGTGGCCCAAGGCGGCGAGCTGCCCGCCGCTACCCCGCAGCGCTTTGCGCAGGCGAAGCGGATGCGGCGCACTGATGACGACGAGGCGGCGTACGACGTCGGGGTGCAGTGCGGCAACGGTCCACGCGATGAGGCCGCCCCACCCGTGACCGACGACGACGGCGTCGCGCTCACCGAGACCGGTGATCAGCCCCGCGACGTCGTCGGCGAGGGTCGGTAGGTCATAGCCGCGCGGCGGTTTGTCGCTCGCGCCGTAGCCGCGAAGGTCGGGCGCGACGGCACGCATGCCGCCTGCGGCGAGGCCGACCAGTTGGTGCCGCCAGCCCCACCAGAACTCGGGGAACCCATGCAGCAGTACGACGAGCGGGCCGGAACCCGCTTCCGCGATGTGAAAGCGGTAACCGCCGGCACGAACGTCTCGATGGCTCCACGCGCCATCGACGAGAACGCTCGAGGGGTCCTGCACGCGGGTCAGCGTTGCACGCAGGCTGCCGCACGTCAGCCCGCGCGGTTGCCGTTCAACTGACGCGGATGGCGCACCCAGGCCAGATCGTCCTTGACGGTCGCGATGGTGCGTCGCGGCGGCCCGACCTTGCGAACACTCTTGAGACCGCCCAAGGCGAAGACGCCCGCGAGCGCGAAGTACGCGCCGGCGACGATCAAGAAGCTCCAGCCGAGTGCGAGCCCGAGCCCGTGAATGCCGAATGCCGCTGCGACGCTGATGAACAGCGCGCCGAAGTAGCCGAGGAAGCCGGCACCTCCGAGCAACCCCGCGCCGACACCGGCCCGCTTGATGTCTGCGGTGATCTCGGCTTTGGCCAGCTCGACCTCGCGGTGCACCAGCACGGAGAGGTCGCGGCTCATGGTGGCGACGAGCTCGCCCAGGCTCTGGTCGTCGACGGGGCGGCCGCCGGGGCGGATGCTTTCCGGTCGAAGCGTCTCGGTCATGGCAACTCCCTCCCCGCGGAGCGAGCAGGGTAACCGAGTCGGCTACTCCTCGTCGTTGCTGCCGCTGCGTTCCTTCATGCGCTCGTCGATCGCGCTCACGACCGTCGGGTCGGCCAGTGTCGTCACGTCGCCGAGTTCGCGGTGCTCGGCAACGTCTCGGAGCAGCCTGCGCATGATCTTGCCCGAGCGGGTCTTCGGCAGTTCCGGCGTGATCAGGATCTGCCGCGGCTTCGCGATCGGCCCGATCTCCTTGGCGACGTGGTCACGAAGCTCCTTCGCGAACGCGTCACCGCTCGCCTCGTCGTCGGCGACATCGCCTTTGACCGTCACGAAGGCAACGATGCCTTGGCCCGTGGTCGGGTCAGTCGCCCCAACCACGGCCGCCTCGGCGACCTTGGGATGGCCGACGATCGCGTGCTCGACCTCCGTCGTCGAGATGCGATGTCCGGAGATGTTCATGACGTCGTCGACGCGGCCGAGCAACCACAGGTCGCCGTCGTCATCCTTCTTCGCGCCATCGCCCGCGAAGTAGCGACCGGGAAAGCGCGACCAGTACGTCTCCCGGTAGCGCTCGTCGTCGCCCCAAATCGTGCGCAGCATGCCTGGCCACGGCTCGGTCAACACCAGGAAGCCGCCACCGCCGTTACCGACCGGGTTTCCCTCGTTGTCGACCACTTCCGCGCTGACACCGGGGAACGGTCGCATCGCCGCTCCCGGCTTCGCTCTCGTGACACCTGGCAACGGCGTGATCATGATGCCGCCGGTCTCGGTCTGCCACCACGTGTCAACGACCGGACAGCGGTCACCGCCGACGTTCTTGCGGTACCACATCCACGCTTCCGGGTTGATCGGTTCACCGACCGAACCGAGCAGTCGCAGTGAAGAAAGGTCGAACTTCGCCGGCCATTCCTCACCCCACTTCATGAACGTACGGATCGTGGTCGGTGCGGTGTAGAGAATCGTGACGCCGTACTGCTGCACGATCTCCCACCATCGCGTCTGTGTCGGCGTGCCTTCGTACATCACCGAAGTCACGCCGTTGGCGAGCGGCCCGTAGACGATGTAGCTGTGTCCGGTGACCCAGCCGATGTCGGCAGCAGTCCAGTAGACGTCCTCGTCCGGTTTGACGTCGAAGACATAGCGATGCGTGGCCGTGACGTGAGTGAGGTAGCCGCCGGTGGTGTGCAGGATTCCTTTCGGCTTAGCCGTCGTGCCGCTTGTGTACATGATGTAGAGCGGGTGCTCTGCGTCGAACGCTTCGGCTTCGTGCCGGTCGCTTTGGCGGTCGACGACGTCGTGCCACCACACGTCGCGCCCGTCGGTCCAGTCGATGTCTTGACCGGTACGGCGTACGACGAGCACTTTGTCGACCGGCAGCTCAGCGATCGCTTCGTCGACTGCGGGTTTCAAAGCTGCTGGTGAACCGCGTCGGTAGCCCCCGTCGGCGGTGATGACGAAGCGCGCGTCACAGTCGATGGTGCGACCGCGGAGCGCGTCGGCGCTGAAACCCCCGAACACGACCGAGTGGGGCGCACCGATCCGCGCGCAAGCCAACATCGCGACAACCGTCTCGGGGATCATCGGCATGTAGACCATCACCCGGTCGCCCGTTCGGACGCCGAGCTCGGTCAGTGCGTTGGCGGCTTTGCAGACATCGCGTTTCAAGTCCGCGTAAGTGATGGTCCTCGCGTCACCTTCGGGTTCGCCGACCCAGTGGAACGCCACGCGGTCGCCTCGACCGGCGGCGACGTGGCGGTCGACGCAGTTGACGCTGGCGTTGAGCCGGCCGCCGATGAACCATTGCGCATGCGGCGGGTCCCAGTCGAGGATGCGCTCCCACTTCTGCGCCCACTCGAGCTGCTCGGCCTGCGTCGCCCAGAACTGCAGGCGGTCCTTCGCCGCGTCCTCGTACAGGTCCGCTTGCGCATTTGCGGTGGCCGAGAACTCCAGTGGCGGAGCGAAACTTCGGGACTCGTGATGTAGCGCGGAAAGGCCCGTCTCTGCCGCCTCCGTCACGCTGCCTCCTTGGAACCGCCCTCATCACCGGTCGCTACTGCTGGCAACAGCGAGCGGCGCCCCGATGCACGGGACGCCGCCGCAATCACGGTCGCTGGGTTACCAAGCGTGCACTGTCTCGTCGTACCAGGACTGTCCTTCGACAGCCTGCTCGACGCGCCTCTCGCGGCTGGACGCGCGTGGGTACCCGGCTTTCCGTGTGAGTGCCCGAGTTCCGGGGGGACGACCGCCCGTACCGCGGACGTCGGGTGCTCAAGGCAGTTGTACGCCGGTCGGCACGTGTTGGGAACCCCCGAAACGGGCCGGAAAAAAAATCCCGCGGAGGTGGTTAGTTACCCGGTACGCGGGATATGTACGCTCGCGGCATCAATCTGGCGCGGACGCGCGCCGCCAAAGCCGGGGCCTGGTCCAACCCCCCCTGGGCCGGACTCCCGCGACGACCCCCGCTACCCCCCCGGCGGGGGTCGTCCTTTTGTGCCGGAAATCTCCGTCGTCGTCCCCAGTGGGCACGGATTGTTCGGGCTCATCCACAACGGCGAGCTCCGACCCGCTCTGCGGTTCGACGTCATACGACGCTGGCCACCTCACCAGGAGGTGGTCGTGTTCGTGCCCGAGCCGCCCGCGTCACAGGGGCGTGCGAGTCGTCCGCTGGTCGTCACCGCCGACGGGGTGCTGCGCGATGAGCTGGTGCGGCTGGTTGCCGCTGCCGGTGCGGACGCCGTCGTCCTTAGCGACGCGGCAGCCGTACGTGCGGTCTGGTCCGCGGCGCCGTTCGTGCTGGTCGGTGCTGACGCAGCCGCACACCTGACGCAGGCGGGCCTCCCACCACGCCCGCAGGTGGCAGTCGTCACTTTTGCCCCGCCGGGGGTCGACGACTACTCAGCAGCATTGACCCTCGGCGCCGAAGACGTCATCGACGTCTCCGCGTCCGCGAACGGCATCGTGCACCGGATCGCGGACGCGGTGGAGGGCGACGACGCCGCGGCGGAGGTGCTCGGTGTCATCGGCGGACGCGGCGGTGCCGGGGCGACCACGTTGTCGGCTGCGCTCGCGCTCGCAGCGCGGCGGGCCGGCCTGCGCACCATGCTGGTGGATGCGGACCCGCTCGGCGGCGGCATCGATCTCGCCCTCGGCGCCGAGCGGCTGGCCGGGCTCCGCTGGGACGACCTCGCCGGGACAGCGGGCCGGCTCAGCGCGGCGGCACTACGCGAGTCGCTGCTGCACGTCCATGAGCTCACGGTGCTCTCCTGGGGGCGGGCCGGCGATGGCGTGCTGGCCGCATCCGCGATGCACGCGGCACTGCGCGCCGGCCGTCGCGCACATGACCTGCTTGTCGTCGACGTCGGGCGTCACCTCGACGGTGCGGCACGTGCGGCCCTCGAGCACGTGGACCGCTTGCTCGTTGTCGTACCGGCGGAAGTGCGCGCTGCGGCGGCCGCACGCAGGTTGGTCACCACGATCTCGCTCCTCGTCGCCGAGGTCGGTGTGGTGGTCCGCGGGCCCGCACCCACCAGCCTGACCGCGTCGGCGATCGCCGCGACCCTCGGTCTGCCACTTCTCGGTGAGTTCCGGTCCGAACCCAAGGTGGCGTTCAACCTCGACCGCGGCGAGCCGCCGGGTGCAGACGGCCGGGGGCAGCTCGCTCGGTTCGCCGCGGAGCTGCTCACGGTGGCGACCCGGCAGCAGCGGCGGGTCGCATGAGCGGCGCTACCGCAGGCACACAGGTCGTCGACGCCACCGACCCGGCGCTGGTCGAGCGGGTGCGCTGGCGGCTCGCTCGGACCGGCGGGGATCCGACCCCGGACCGAGTGGCAGCTGCAGTCCGCGCGGAAGCAGGTCTTCGCAGCGACACCGAGGTCCTCGCCGTACTCACTGCGCTCGGGCGGGAGCTCACCGGTGCGGGGCCGCTCGCTCCGTTGCTCGCCGAAGCCGGTGTCACCGATGTCCTCGTCAACGGCCCGGGTGATGTGTGGGTGGACCGCGGCGGCGGTCTCGAACGATCAGCGGTGCGTTTCGCCGACGAGGCAGCCGTCGAGCGGCTCGCCCGGAGACTCGCGGCGGCGGCGTCGCGTCGGCTCGATGCCGCGGCCCCGTATGTCGACGCCCGGCTGCCGGACGGCACGCGGCTGCACGCGGTGTTGCCGCCGATCGCGTCGGGCGGCACGTGCATCTCGCTGCGCGTACCGCCGCGACACGCGTTCTCACTCGATGACCTCGTCGCGGCTGGAACGCTCTCCCGGCCCATGGCCGAGCTGCTCCGAGCCTTGGTGGCGGGTCGGCTCGCCTTCGTGGTCAGTGGTGGCACCGGCGCCGGCAAGACGACGCTTCTCTCTACGTTGCTGGGTCTCGTCGACGCCGGTGAGCGGATCGTCCTCGTCGAGGACAGCGGCGAGCTTCGCCCCACCCACCCGCATGTGGTCCGGCTGGAGTCACGGCCACCCAACGTCGAAGGCGCCGGCTCCGTCACCTTGCGCGACCTTGTGCGCCAGGCGCTACGGATGCGCCCGGACCGGCTGGTGGTCGGAGAGGTTCGCGGCGCCGAGGTGTGCGACTTGCTGGCAGCACTGAACACCGGGCACGAGGGTGGCTGCGGAACGCTGCACGCCAACCGCCCTGAAGACGTCCCCGCACGTTTGGAGGCGCTTGCCGCCATGGCCGGCACCGGCCGCGCGGCGCTCCACAGCCAACTCGCTGCTGCCCTGCACGCAGTCGTCCACATCACCCGACGCAGTGCGGGGGTCCGCCAGGTATCGAGCGTCGGCGCGGTCATCCGTGACACACATGGCTTCGTCAACGTCGTCCCCGCGCTTTGCGTCGACGTCGACGGAACGGTGTCGGCCGGACCCGGCGCGGACCGGCTGGCTCAGGAGATCGCGAGCCGCGCCTCGGCGTATGAGCTCGGTCCGCGCTTGGGCGCTGACCGGTGACTCCGAGCGAGGCAGCGGCCGTTGCCGCAGGTGTGGCTCTGTGGTTGACGTCCGGCCCCGGAGCGGCGGCCGGGGCGCGCCTCGAGGGCCTCCAACCCCGGGCACGTGGCCTTCGAGCGAGGCCGTCGGGCTGGCCGCCACCGGCGAAGGCAGCTGCGGTTGCCGCCGCTGCCGGTGCTGGGGGTAGCGGGCTCGTCCTGGGGCCGGGGGCGGTGCTGGCGGCGGGCCTGCTGTGCGGCGAAGGCGTGCGCCGCGTGCTCCGGGCCCGGACCGAACGCGAGGCAGCCGCGCTGCGTGCTCAGGTCGCGTCCTGGTGTGCAGCTGTTGCTGGTGAGCTGCGCGTCGGTCGAACGGCCGACGACGCGCTGTCGAGCGCGGCGGCGGAAAGCGACCGAGCGCTCGGCGACGTGCTCGCGCCGGTGGTCGCGGTCGCACACCTCGGTGGTGACGTGGCCGCTGCGCTGTCCGCCGCGGCGGACCGGCCGGGCGCCGACTCGCTGCGACACGTCGCCGCATGTTGGGCGGTGGCGAGTGACGCGGGCGCTGGGCTCGCGCAGGCACTGCAACGGTTGGCCGCGGGGTTGGCCGCAACCGAACGGCTGCGATCGGAAGTGATCGCCCAACTCGCGACTGCACGGGCGAGCGCGCGGGTGCTTGCGTTGTTGCCGGTCGTGGGCCTGCTGCTGGGTCAGGTGGTCGGGGCAGCGCCGTTACGTTTTCTCCTGCATACGCCGGCCGGCGGGACTTGTCTCACCGCGAGCGTCCTGCTGAACGTCGCAGGCTTGGCGTGGACCGATCGGATCGCGGCCCGCGTGCCGTTGCCGTGACCGGGCACGTGTTGGCCTGTGCCGTGCTGGCGTCCGTCGCGTGCGGCTTGCTGCTCACGCCGTACGGCGGTGCCCGGAGGTTGCGCCGCGTGTTTCCCGCACGGCCACCCGCGCCGCGATCGGCTGATCGCGCGGGAGCTTTGCGGCTGCCGGCAGCGGGCGTGGCCGGGCTCGGGGTGGCGCTCTTTTTCGGCGGCGTCGTGGGCGTGCTCGGCGGTGTCGCGACGGCCGTGGGAGCAGCGCGCGTGCTCGGCAACCTGCAGCCCGCGGCCGAGCGGCGACGGCTCGCCGTGATCGAGCGCGACCTGCCGATCGCGCTGGACCTGATGAGCGCATGCCTCGCCGCCGGCACGACCGTGCCCGATGCCGTGGCCGCCGTTGCGGGAGGTCTGCGCGGTCCGCTTGGCCTTGAACTGACAACCGTGCTGGCCGCTATCGATGTGGGTGTCAGTCCGGCGGACGCGTGGCGCACGTTGCCCAACGGCCCGCTGGCGCCGGTGGGCCGCGCGCTCGCTCGCGCGCAGAGCTCCGGTGCGCCGCTGGCGGAGGTCACGGCTGCGTTGGCCGAGGAGCGTCGCTCAGCGCTGCACGTAGAGGCCGCCGCGGCAGCGCGCCGAGCCGGTGTGGCGGCGGTCGCGCCGCTGGGCCTGTGCTTCTTGCCGGCGTTCTTCGGTGCCGCCGTGGTGCCTGTGGTCGTGGGGCTGGCGCACCACGTGCTCGCCGGGTCGTGACATCCACACCTGCACTCAGTCGCCAGCGCCATCCCCAGTTCGGTTGTCGACCGGGCCGTGGTCGCCTCCGCGCCAGGAGGGTGTCGACAGCGCCACCGTTCCGGTGGCCTACGAACCGGCCGTCAGCCGGCACGTGAGGAGGCCGCCATGCGCCGTTCACTCGCCCGGGCCGTGGTGAAGATCCGCGCCGTCCAGACCAGCAGCGACCGCGGGATGACCACGGCGGAATACGCCGTCGGCACCGTCGCGGCGTGCGGGTTCGGGGGCGTGCTCTACAAGATCCTCACCAGCACGCCCATCGTCAGCCTCGTGACGTCGGTGATCGATCACGCTCTGCACACGCTCTTCTGACGTTCCAACCGCAGGCGCCGCAGACGTCCCCCCATCCGTCTGCGGCGCCCGCGCCGCGAGGAGGAGGTCATGCGGTGAGAACGACACGCGTTGCCGCCCGCCGACGAGGAGATGCTGGCTCGGTGACGGCCGAGTTCGCCGTCGCGCTGCCGGCCGTCATCGCGGTACTTGCCGTTGCGCT
>JBJMHR010000011.1:0-361123 GCA_045807285.1 Actinomycetes bacterium | reverse complement strand
CTTCACGCGTGTCGACCCCACACACACCGACCACGCAGGAACTTCGCCGCGCGGCAGCTCCGCACCGGTCTCGCCGTCGAACACCCGCGTCGACGAAGTGAGGATCGCGCCCGCGCCGAGCTTTGCCCCGGCGCGTACGCGCGCGCCTTCGACGACCATGCAGCGCGACCCGATGAACGCATCGTCTTCGACGACAACGGGGCGTGCACTCGGTGGCTCGAGAACGCCGCCGATGCCGACACCGCCGGAAAGGTGTACGCGCTTGCCGATCTGCGCGCAGGAGCCGACAGTCGCCCAGGTGTCGACCATCGTGCCTTCGTCGACGTACCCACCGATGTTCACGTACGACGGCATGAGCACAGCGCCGGGGCCGATGTAACTCCCCCAGCGCGCGATCGCGCCGGGCACGACGCGCACGCCATCGAAGCGGGTCTTCAATGGGATGCGGTCGTGGTAACGAAAGGCGCCGATCTGAGACTCGGTCATGGGCAGCACCTTGAATGACAGCAAGATCGCGCGCTTGGCCCGCTCGTCGACGATGACCTCGTCGGTCACCGGGTCGATCGCCGCGACCCGCGCCTTGCCTTGGTCCAGGAGGTCGACGGCATCCAGGATCACGCGACGGCTCGCCTCGTCGTCCAGGCTGAGGGTGTCGCGTCGTTCCCACAGGTCGTCAACGGTCCGGTCGAGCGAGCTCACGCTCGGAGCCTACCGGCGTACCGACGGTTGCAATGCGCTTGCAAAGTGCGAGGGGCCACACTGAGGAGGTCAAAGGGGAGGGACTGTGACCACCACCGACAGCACGCCCGTCCGACCGGTTGCCCGCACGGCTGCCGACCTGTTGGCACGCGCCACGAACCGCCAGCCGCTCAGCAACACCGATGGCAAATCAGCCGTACCCATGCAGCGGGTCGTCATCGACGAGACGTCATACGTGACGAAGCAGCTATCGCCAGCGTTGGACTGGATATCGCGAGCGACGGGTGACTACGGGTGCCGGGCCCGCTTCTGCTGGCAGACGGGCCTCCTGGACGAGCTGCCGGACTGTCTCGACCACACAACCGTTGCCGTTGCTTACGAACCCGACACGTTGACGACAACGCTGTTGATGCGGGATGTGGCCGAGCATCTCGTGCCCGAAGGCAACGACACCATCAGCTTGGCGCAGCACCGACGTTTCCTGGACCACATGGCGACACTGCATGCGACGTTCTGGTTCCGTGCAGAGCTTCTGCCGGAGGTGACACCGATGACGACGCGCTACACGACGTTGTCGCCGTTGACCGCAGAGATCGAAGAACGCAGGGGCAACCCCCCCGAGGTGCCGGCAATGTTGGCCGCCCGTTGGCGCGAGCTCGACCGCGCAACGCCGGATGCCGCGCGCGTTGCCCGGGCGATCGCGCGCGAACCCTGGCTGCTCGTCGACCCGCTGTCGGAGACACCGTCGACGTTCGTCCACGCCGACTGGAAACTCGGCAACCTCGGCAGCCAGCCGGACGGTCGCACAATCCTGATCGACTGGCAGTGGCCGGGCACCGCACCCGCGTGCGTGGACCTCGCGTGGTACCTCGCGGTCAACAGCGACCGCTTGCCGGAGTCGAAGGAGGACGCGATCGCTGCGTATCGCGACGCGCTGGAGTCACACGGCATCGCGACGGCATCCTGGTTCGACCGGCAGTTGGAACTTTGCCTGCTCGGCGGTTTCGTCCAGCTCGGCTGGTCGAAGACGCACGACGACGACGAGCTCGGTTGGTGGGCGGAGCGGGCATGCGCGACCGCGCACGGACTGTTCTGAGCGAGCCGCTGGGTTACGACGGCGACGCCTGGTCGACCGGACCGCAGCGTGTGTACGACCGGCTCGCCGAGCGCGCGGTGGGTCTGCTGGCCACCGACTTGCGCGACCGGAGCGCGTTGGATGCAGGTGCAGGAACAGGTGCGTTGACTCGGGCGCTGCTGGCTAGGGGTGCTCAGGTCGATGCGGCGGACACGTCCGCCGACATGCTGGCTCAGCTGCGCCGGCAGACCCCGGCCGTTGGCATGACAACGGTCGCCGACATCCGCGCATTGCCGATCGCGGACGCGTCGTACGACGTTTCAGTGGCTGGATTCGTGCTCAACCACTTGCGTGACCCCGAGGTCGCATTGCTCGAGCTCAGCCGGGTGACGCGAACCGGAGGACAGGTTGTCGCCACGACGTTCGGCGTGAACGACCCGCCGGCGAAGCGGGTTGTCGAGCGCGTGCTGTCGACACACGGGTGGTCACCGCCTGACTGGTACGTCGCGCTGAAGGAACACGCGTTTCCGCTGACCGAGACCGTCAGCGCTTTCACCGCTGTCGCACACAAGGCAGGCTTGAACGCTCGCGTCGACGCGGCCACCGTCGACTTCGGTGACCTCGACGCCGGCGCATTGGCGGCGTGGCGGTTGGGGATGGCTCCGGTGACGCCATTCCTGTCGACCCTGAGCGAACCCCAACGACGAGCGCTGACGGAGGAGGCCGTGGACGCAGTGCGCTCGACGCCGCCGCTACAGCTGCCGATGCTCGTGCTGGTGGCCGGCGTACCCGCCTAGCACTCCTTGCTCTGCACAGGGCAAGATGCGTGCCGCTGGGGGCTACCGGAAGGCCGACACCATGCGGCTGGCATCTCGCACAATCAAGCGTCGGCTGGTCGGCTTCGTCGTGCTGGCCGCAGCCGGCACGCTCGCTGCAGCGGCGTTCACACCGGGGAGCACAGCAGAAGCGGGCACGGGCATCGGATTCGGCAAGCCCGTGTTCGTCGACACTCATCTCGCCGGTGGCGAACCGTTCGTGATCCACAGCCGGGTCGGCCACGACCTGATCTATAGCGCGCACGAGGGCACGACGCACCTGTTCCGCGACGGAGCGATCACGGCACCGACCGGCGTGACGGACTTCGTCACCAACTACCGCAACCAGGTCAACATCTGGACCTCGCACGACGACGGGAAGAGCTGGCAGCGCGTCGATTTCAACGGGACTGGCTTCTTCACGAATCCGACGTACAACACCGGTTTCTCTGACCCCGACCTGACCGAAGACGCAGGTGGCGTGATCTATGACACCGGCATCGACCTGGTCAACGACGCGCTGTTCTCGACGCCGGACGGCGGCAAGACCTGGCCAACCGGAACGGTCCAATGCCACGACGGTGACCGGCCCTGGCTCGCCGGCGGCCACAAGAACGAGGTCTTCCTCGCCACGAACACCAACACCGGTGGTCACACGGTCTTCCGCAGCACGGACGCGGGGCATTCGTGTGGGTCGTTCGGGATCGAGGACTTCGGGCACGGATACACGGGTTACGGCAAGCTCTACTACGACCCGACGGACGGTTCGATCGTCGAGCCGGTGGAGTGGACCGACGGCGGGGTGACGGCCGTTGGCGTCGGCGTACTGCCGCATGCGTCACAGGCCTTCGACACGCAGAGCGGGCACTTCACGGTCCACAAGGACGCCGACACCGCCGACGAGCTGAGCTTCTTCCAGGCCATCGGGCTCGACAAGGCCGGCACTATCTACCAGGTATGGGCACCGCACCCGCGTCAGCCGCACACCCGCGGCGGCTGCGGCGGCGTCGCAACGCCCTTGCCCAACTCGGTTGAGCTCGCCTACTCCACCGACAAGGGCGTGCACTGGTCGAAGCCGCTTGCGCTTGCCCGCCCCGGCACGACCGTGTTGTGGCCGTGGGTGCAGGCGGGAGACGCCGGTCAGGTCTCGGTTGTGTGGTACCAGTACGACCGGCTCACCGACCCTGACTGTGGTTCCGGCAACGTCTCGGTGTACGACGCGAACATCTACAACGCGACCGACCCCGCGAAACGGCAGATCCAGGTCGCGAACGTGGTTGGCCGCCCGGTGCACTCCGGTGGCATCTGCCAGGGCGGTACGGCGTGCGTCGCTACGGGGCAGGACCGCCGGCTCGGCGACTACTTCACGAACGCGCTCGACTCCGACGGTTGTGTCCTGGTCGCGACCGGTGACACAACGATGCTCGATCCGATGACGCACCAGCAGCTGCCGACGTCCCGACCGCTCTTCATCAAGCAGAGCCGCGGCATGGGGTTGTACGGCAAACCCTGCGTAGCTGCGGCGAGCGTCCCGCGCGCGACGAAGGTCACCGTTCCGGTCAGCGGTAACAGACCACTTGCCACGACCGGCTTACCGCTCGCGCTGCCGCTGATAGCGCTCGCACTTGTGCTCTCCAGTGTTGTCGTACGGCGCCGTCGGTCCGGCTGATCAGGCACCGAGTCGGATCACAGCTGCCTTCACCCGGTCGTCGGTCGCGGTGAGCGCGACGCGCACATGGCGGCCACCGGCTGCACCGTAGAAGTCACCCGGCGCCGTGAGGATGCCGCGTTGGGCCAGCCAGCGGTGCGTCTCACGACCCGGCTCGTCGCGGGTCACCCAGAGATAGATCCCGCCGTCGGAGTGGTCGACGCGGAACCCGGCCGCCGTGAATGCGCCGATCAGGGTGGCGCGGCGTGCGGCGTACCGCTCCTTCTGCTCCTCCACGTGCGCATCGTCATCGAGAGCAGCAACCATTGCGGTCTGGATCGGAGCGGGCACGATGAGGCCCGCGTGCTTGCGCAGCTCCAGCAGCTCGCGCACGAGGGCGCGCTCACCTGTGACGAAACCCGCTCTATAGCCGGCGAGGTTGGAGCGCTTCGACAATGAGTGCAGTGCGAGGATCCCCGTCGTGTCGCCGCCGCACACCCCGGGATGGAGCACGGAGACCGGTTGCGCGTCCCAACCGAAGTCCAGGTAGCACTCGTCACTCGCAACGACGGCGCCACGTTCACGCGCCCATGCCACGACCTTCGCGAGATGGTCGACCGGCAGGACGCGACCGTGCGGGTTCGCCGGCGAGTTGACCCAGACCAGCCGCACCCGGGCCGGACCAGCGGCGGTCAGCGCATCACTCACAACCACGTCCGCACCGACGAACTGCGCACCGACGGCGTAGGTCGGATAGGCAAGCTCGGGAACGACGACGACATCGCCCTGCCCGATGCCGAGGAGGAACGGCAGCAAGGCGACCAGTTCCTTCGAGCCGACGGTCGGCAACACGGCTGACTCGTCGATGTCGACGACGCCGTGCCGCCGCTCCATCATCTGCGCGAACGCCACCCGCAGTTCCGCCGTACCGGCAGTCGCCGGATAGGCCGGCGCGTTCGATGCGGCAGCGAGTGCCTGTTGTACGACGGGGGGTGTCGCGTCCACGGGCGCGCCGACGGAGAGATCGACGAGCCCGTCGGGGTGACCCGCGGCGAGCGCTGCTTCAGCAGCGATCGTGTCCCAAGGAAAATCGGGAAGGGAACGAAGGGTCAGTGCTCGGTCTCCTGCGGCGGCAGCGCCGCGACGACCGGATGGTCCTTCTCGATCTTGCCGACCTTCGATGCACCGCCGGGCGAGCCAAGCTCTTCGAAGAAGTCGACGTTGACCTTGTAGTACTCCTTCCACTGCTCCGGGACGTCGTCTTCGTAGAAGATCGCCTCGACCGGGCAGACCGGCTCGCATGCGCCGCAGTCGACGCACTCGTCCGGATGGATGTAGAGCATCCGGTTGCCTTCGTATATGCAGTCAACCGGGCACTCCTCGATGCACGCCTTGTCGAGGACGTCCACGCACGGTTGGGCAATGATGTAGGTCACGAGCCCCGTTCCTCCTCATATCGGCCTACTGCCTTCGCGTAGCCCGACGTCAAGTATCACGGATCCTCGCGCACGATGCCTGCCGGGGGCCGTGAATAGGCTCACATCGATGCGTCTCTACGACACGCGGTCGCGCCAGGTCGAGGAGATCAGGCCCAGCCGGCCGGGCCAGCTGCTGATCTACGCCTGCGGCCCGACGGTCTACCGGTACGCGCACGTGGGCAACTACCGGACCTTCCTGCTCGCCGACCTGATCCGGCGCGTAGCCGACGTCGTGCACAGCTGGCAGGTCCAGCTGGTGCAGAACATCACCGACGTCGGCCATCTCGCGGATGACGCAGAGATCGACCCGACCGGCGAGGACAAGGTGCTCGCGGCGGCCCGTGCCGAGGGCAAGACGTCCTACGACATCGCGCGTTTCTACGAGGACGCGTTTCGACGCGATGGCGCTGCGCTGAACATCCATCCCGCCGACGAGGCGCCGCGGGCGACCGAGTGCATCGATTTGATCATCGACTTGATCGGGCAGCTGCTCGATCGTGGCCACGCGTACGTCGGCACGGACGGAACGGTCTATTTCGACGCGCGCTCGTTCCCGTCGTACGGCGCGATCTCGGGCAACCGGCTCGACGACCTGCGACCCGGACACCGAGAAGACGCCGACAAGCTCACGGCAGGCAAACGCTTCCACGCCGACTGGGCCCTGTGGAAGGCCGCGGCCGGTGCGCGCGAGATGGTGTGGGACTCCCCCTGGGGCCGCGGCTTTCCCGGTTGGCACATCGAGTGCTCCGCGATGTCACTGCGCTATCTCGGCGAAACGTTCGACATCCACACCGGTGGGATCGACCTGCGGTTCCCGCATCACGAAGACGAGCGCGCGCAGTCGGAGGCTGCCGTCGGGCACGAGGTCGTCCGGCACTGGGTGCACGCCGAGCACCTCTTGAACGACGGTCGCAAGATGGCCAAGTCGACCGGCAATGTGACGCTCGTCTCCGACGTGAGTCAGCGTGGTTACGACCCGCTCGCGTTGCGGCTGTTCTTTCTCGGCGGTCGGTATCGCCAGCAGATGAACCTCACCGACGAGGCGCTGGCCGCGGCGGACAAGCGGTTGTCGCGTTGGCGTGCTCGCGTCGCGGAGTGGGCCGAGTCGCCGTCTGCGCCGATGGCTGGGCCCTACCTGCAGCGGCTGTACGACGCCTTCGATGACGACCTGGACACGCCGAGCGCGCTCGTCGTACTCGGCGAACTGGAGAAGGACACGTCGGTGCCGCCGGGGGCGAAGTTCGAGACGTTCGCGCACGCCGACCGGTTGCTGGGGCTCGATCTCGCGCGCGACGTCGGCAAGCCGAAGCCTGTCGCCGTACTGCCCGATGGTGCCGAGGACCTGCTCGAGCAACGCGCAGCCGCCCGCGCTGCGAAGGACTGGGCCGCAAGCGATGCGTTACGCGATGACCTGTCGCAGCTGGGCGTGACCGTCACCGACACGGCGGACGGGCAACAGTGGACGATCAACGCGCCCTAGCTGTGGCCACGCGGCCGTTTCGCTCGTGATCTAGGAGTTACGGCCTAAAAGGCAGCGATTTCTGGGCCACAACCCCTAGATCACGGCGGAGGTGGGGTGGGCGGACCGCTGGCTACTGGCCAACGACAACAGTCCACTCGCGGATCCGCCAGTTCTTCACCAGCCCGTTGCGCACATAGGGATCCGCCTGGACGAAGTCCTCGACGACGGAGCGATCGTCGACCTTCCAGACCAGCAGCGCACCGTCGGCAGGGTCCGCCCACGCGCCGCCGAGCAGCAGGTCGCCGCGCTTCTTCGCAGCGGCCGTCAACGCGAGGTGCTCCTCGCGGAACTCGCCGCGCCGTTCCAAGTAGTCGTCGACGACGTCGTACAGGAGAGCGAAGTACATAGCCGGCAACCTAGCCGGTGTGCGCTCCCGCAAGACGAGCGTTGTCGACGACGATCGCCGCAGGGCTCTCGATGAGGCGCAATGTCGCGAGCGCCGTTTCGCCGAACGCGTTCTTCGACGCACTCGACAGCGCGACCACGCCGAGGACCCGCCCGCCGTGTCCGCGTAGCGGCATCGACAAAAACGTTGCCATCCGTCCTTCGTCGTCAGCGCCGAGCAAGTCATCGGGGTCGGCGACGCGCGCGTCGAGCTCGTCAGTGGACAGCGTCGTGCCCGTGGAGGCAGAAACCGCCTCCACAGCTGCGTTGACGAACTCGCCGAAGTGCGCCTGAGAACATTCGCGGGCAACTGAGACGTACGCCGTCCGCTCCTCCACGAGCATCACACCGGCCAGGTCGTAGTCGACGAAGCGACGCAACACACCGAGCACCTCGGCGACGGTCTGCTCGAAGCCGTGCACAGTCGATGGAATCGCGGTGACCTCCGCGGCGACAGAGGTCTCGAACAGCTTGCGGTCCAATAGGTCGCAGATACGCGAGAGCACGTCGTTCTCCGACAGCTCCAGCGGCTCAGCGCGCAGAGGCGGACGGCCGCCCCGTGCGGCGTCAGCAGCAGCCATGACCTCTGCCACAGCCGAGGTGAGGTCCGGTGCCTCGAAGTCCTTCGTGAGGTAACGGTCTGCGCCCGTCTGCGCGCCCCAGTACCGGTCGCTCGCCGCGTCGAGCGACGTCAGCAGGATGACCGGGATGTCGGCGGTCTGCCAGTCGTCCTTCAGCAACCGCGCAGCGACGTAGCCCGAAACGCGTGGCATCTGCACGTCGAGGATCACGACATCGGGTTGTGAGCGGAAGACCGCCTGCACCGCCTCAACGCCGTCCTCTGCGTGGACGACTTCGTGGCCGTCCTTGCTCAGGACCGAACCGACGATGCGGCGCAACGTCGGACTGTCGTCCGCAATGACGATGGTGGCCATTCGCTCAACCTTCCTTATCGCCCGACCAGTCGGCGGACGGTGCTCACGAGTTGTTCTTGGTCGAACTCGTTCTTCAGCAAGTACGCACTTGCGCCGGCTTCCAGGCCCGCGCGACGGTCGGCTTCATCTCCGCGGCTCGTCATGATGATGACGGGCACTTGCTCCCAACCACGAGTACGCCGAATTGTCCGGGTCAGCGCGAACCCGTCCATCCCGGGCATTTCGACATCGGAGAGCACGAGGTCGACCGGCTCGTCGCGGAGCCGCGCCGCGCCATCAAGACCGTCGACGCACGTCGTCACGTCGAACCCTGCACCTTCGAGAATCGCGCGCTCGAGCTCGCGTACCCCCACCGAGTCCTCGACGACAAGAACCCGCGGCTTACGTGCGCCGGGGGCTGTCTCGCGTTGTGTGGGTACGACGACGCCGGGACTGACGATGCTCGCGCCCGTAGCGCGCACGGCCAACTCACGCAAATCGACGAGGCATACCACCGAACCGTCACCATCGATCGTGGCGCCGGTCACCAGAGGCTGGCGACCGAGGAACGGACCGAGGTCCTTCACGACGAGCTCCAACTCGCCTTCGAGCCGGTCGACCGCCCATGCAAGCTGGTCGCCCGTCGCCGAGTGCCGAACGACGATGGCGGCCTTGGGGTTGCGTTCACCGACGACGTTGAGCGCCTCGCCGAGGTCGAGCAAGGGCACCGATGCGCCGTGCCGAACCATCACCGTCGCGCCGGCAAGAGTGTGCACAGGAACGTCGCGCAGGCTCACCGACTCGACGACTGCCGGCACGGGGACGGCGTACCTCTCATCGCCGATCCGGGCCACGAGACAACGCAGCACACCGAGGGTGAGTGGCAACGTCAGCGCGAACGTCGAACCGGCGCCAGGCTTGGTGCGAACGTCGATCGCGCCGCCGAGCTCCTCGACCGCGGTGTGGACGACGTCGAGACCCACGCCGCGACCGGAGGTCTCCGTGACCGACTCCGCTGTCGACATCGCAGGTGCGAACAGCAGCGCCAACAACGCCGAACCCGCGAGGCTCGAGTCCTCTGGGATGAGCCCGCGCTCTATTGCGACGCGGCGAACCGCGTCGCTGTCGATGCCGCGACCGTCGTCGCTTACTTCGAGTACGACGGTGCCGCCCGCACTGCGCGCGGACACCGTCACCGTTGCTTCGACCGGCTTTCCGGCGGCAGCGCGGTCGGCGGGTGACTCGCACCCGTGATCCACCGCATTGATGACGAGGTGCTTCAGCGCGTCAGCCACACCGTCGAGCACCTGCTTGTCGAGCTCGACGTCGGCGCCGTCGGAGACGAACTGCACCTGCTTGCCGGTGGCGGCTGCGACGTCGCGCACGAGTCGCGGAAACGCCGCGAGCACCCGGCGCACCGGGACCATCGCGAGGCCCATCGCCCCGTCCCGTACCTGCGTGATGCGGCCGCGAGAGTCCTCCGCGATCTCGCGCAACTCCCTGCCGGCGGCGACGAACTCGTCCGCGCCCGCGAGCAACCGGCTGATCGCAATCGCAAGGTCCTCGGGCAATGCCGCCCTATCGCTCGCCGCGGTCGCCTCGCGCAGGGCTTTCAGCCATCGTCCGTGCTCGACCGCGGCGGTTGCAACCGTGACCGCGGCTTGCTCGACACGCCGGGCGTCGAGTTCGGCTTCGCCAACCGTGTCCAGCAGGTTGTAGACCTTGTGTGCTGCCACGCGCACCGACTCCGAGCGGGCACGGTAGCGCTCGGAATCCGGCTCGGCGTCCGGCTCGGTGTCATCGTCGATGGCGACCGAGACCGGTGCCTGTGGAACAGCGATGTCGGCCTCGCCGGCGAGCGCAGCGCGTAGCACCGGGACGAGCGAGTGCAGATGCGTCTCGTCGGACTCGACCCCGTCACCCGCTGCTGCCACGGCGACACCGATGGCATCCGAGCTGGCAAGGAGCAGGTCCACGATCTCCCGGCGTGCGTCGAGCCGGCCGTCGCGAAGAGCACCGAGCAGGTCCTCGCAGGCGTGCGCCACCTGAAGTACGCCGTCGAGGCCGAGCATGCGCGCGCTGCCCTTGACGGTGTGCGCGTCGCGGAACAGGCCGGTGACGAGCTGCCGCGGCGACGGGTGCTGCTCCAATTGGAGTAATCCGGCCGACAGCGACGCCAGCCGCTCGTCGACCTCAGCCCGGAAGGTCGCGAGTAGCTCGGGGTCGTCCGCCCAACCGGCCATCTTGTAGAGGTCGGCCGCGCTCAGGCGACCTTGAACCGGCCAAAGGACCGGGCCAGCTCTGCCGCGAGCTCGTCGAGGTGCGCAGCGGCCTGGGCAGCCCGCTGGGAGGCATCTGAGTAGCGGACCGAGACGTCGGACACCTGGGTCATTGCGGCCACCACCTGGTCGCTCGCGGCTCGCTGCTGGTCGGTGACGATCGAGATCTCCCGCGCCGCCGACGTCGTGTCGTCGACCATGGCGACGATCCGCTCGAGCGTGCCGACCACGCCGCGGGTGAGCTCGGCGCCGGCCTCCACCTCTTCCGCGCCGGCAGCCGTCGCCACCCGCGTCCGCTCGGTCTCCCGGCGGATCTCGGCGACGATCTCCTCGACCCGGCCGGTCGCCTGTCGAGCGCGGTCGGCGAGCTTGCGGATCTCCGCGGCGACGACCGTGAAGCCCACGCCGTTCGAGCCAGCGCGGGCGGCCTCGATGCCGGCGTTGAACGCGAGCATGTTCGTCTGTACGGCGAGGTCGTTGATGACGCGCAGGATCTTGTCGATGCGATCGGTTCGTTCCGCGAGCTCTTCGGCGCGCGCGCTGATCGAGTCGACCCGGTCCGCGATGGAATGCATCGCCGCCGTCGACGCATCGACGGCCTGTTGTCCCTCATCTGCGTAGCGCAACGTGTCGGCGGCGTACCTCGACACCGCCTGCGCTGTCTCCGCGATCTGTGAAGACGTCGCCGCAAGCTGCTCGACGGTTGACGTCACCTCACTGACGGAGACGGCTTGCTGTGAGGCGCCCGCCGCGAGGTCGGCCGACGTACCGAGCAAGCCGTTGGCTTCCTCGGCGAGGTGCGCCCCGCCGGTCTGGATTCCGCGCACAACGCGACGCAACGCGACGACGGTGTCGGCGAGGGCGACAGCCAGAGTTATCGCGGCCGGGTGGCTGTCCGCACGTACGGCGGGCACGTGGCTGAGGTCGCCGAGCGCTACTTCATCGAGCACGCCGACGAGCGCAGCGATGTCGCGCTCGAGGCTTTCGTGCTCGGAGCGTGCGTCCGTGGCTGCGCGGCGTGCTGCACCGCCGACAGCTGAACCGACGTACCCGACGACCGGCAGCATCGGCAGCACGACGACGAGGCGGCCGACGGTGGCCGCGTCAACGGTGTGGCTGATCAGGGACGCAACGTAGACGCTCGCCGAGGCGAGCGCGCCGACGACTACACCGGCTTCGGGGCTGACCGCCGTCGCGGTGAGCAGGACCAGCGGCAAGAAGACCAGCCAGAAGGGGCCGGCGATGCCACCGGCGGAAGCGGTCAGACCGGTCAGACAGATGAGCTCAGCGCCGAGCAATGTCGCCCTGACGAGATGCTGTTGCCGCAACACGGCCGGCCTCGAGCTCGAGCGCAGGAAGCCGAGGGGCAGCCCGACAAGAGCGCCGGCGAATGCCCACAACGACATCGCGGCGACATGTACGCCGCTTTGCGCGTCATACCGCGCCGTGACGATCGCGCTGGTGAGCACGAGTGCCAGCAACGCGACACCGGCGACCTCACCGACGAGGGCCAGCCGGCGCGCGTGCCGGCGTACAGCCAGGTCGTCTTGCGGCGAGGTGGTGGGCCCTTCGGCTTCGGCCGCAGGCGCGACCGCTTGCCCAGGCGCGGGGTCCGAAACAACGAGATCGGCGACCGCGACCGGACGGCCGCGCGGTTCCGCGCTCACCGCTGCACGTTCAGCCGTGCGCGGTGCCGGGATCGGCGCTCGCCGAAAGACGGCGGGCAGGTCGAAGGACACCCTTGTTCATCGGCGCATTAGGCCGGTCACTTCACCGACCGGCGTCCGAAAGGTCCACTATCTGCAGGTCCACGAGAACGCACCCCATCGTGTCAACCGACGGGGGAAGCTCCGGCCGTGGGCCGCTGGCCCTTTCGCGATGCTTACGCGAATCTGCTGCGTGTCTTGTTCAAGGCGCGCTTACGCGACTTTGAACTGGGCGATGGAGGAGCGGAGTTCGGCGGCGAGGACGTTGAGCTGGGCGGCGGCCGCGGCGGCTTGTTTGGACCCGACGGCGTACTGCCGGGACACGTCGGAGACCTGCGTCATCGCGGACACGACCTGGTCGGAGGCGGACCGCTGCTGCTGGGTCGCGATCGAGATCTCCTTGGCCGCGGTAGTGGTCTCATCGACCATCCCGGAAATGCGTTCCAACGCCTCCACCACCCCGCGGGCCAGCTCGGTCCCGGTCCGGACCTCCTTGGACCCTTCCTCGCTCGCGATGATGGTCGCGTTCGTCTCGGCCTGGATCTCGGCCACGATCGCCTGGATCTGCCCGGTCGACTCCTGCGCCCGCTCCGCCAGCTTCCGCACCTCCGAGGCCACCACCGCGAAGCCGCGGCCGTGCTCACCGGCCCGGGCCGCCTCGATCGCCGCGTTCAGCGCCAGCAGGTTCGTCTGCTCGGCCAGATCATCGATCACCGTCAAGATCCGGCCGATCTCCTGACTCTTCTCCCCCAACCCCAGCGCCCGGGCCGCGATCTGATCAACCCGACCCGCGATCGTGTCCATCGCCGCCACCGACGCCGACACCGCCGACCGGCCCTCCTCGGCATGCCGCAACGTCTCCCCCGCATACGCCGCCACCGCCTCCGCCGTCTCCGCGATCTGCGCCGCCGTCGCCGCCAACTCCTCAATCGTCGACGTCGTCTGCGACACCGCAGACGACTGCTGCGTCGCTGAGGCCGCATGCTCCTCCGCCGTCGCCAACAACTCACCCGCCGACGCCGCGATCTGCTCCCCACCAGAACGGATCTGACCCACCAACAACCGCAAACTGTTCAACGTGTGGTTGAACGCCTCGGACAATGCGACGAGCGATTCATGCTGCACTTCCTCGCCCGCAGCTTCGACGGCGAGGTTGCCCTCTGCGGCGTCGGCCAGCACGGCGGACAGATGGTTCACGCGCCGCTGAAGCTCGTCCCGCTCTCGACGCGCTTGTGACCGCAGCATCCAGACCGACGACGACAACGTGCCGTTGAACCACGCGACCGCGGGCAACACGGGTGCGACGAGCAACAACGATCCGATCGTGCCGGTCTGCAGTGTGTGTGCGACCAAAGACGCCACGACAAGACCGGCCCCGGCCGCGACGCCGAGCAGGATGCTCTGCCATTGCGGCATCGACACGGCGGCGAACAGGATGACCGGGAAGTACAGGATCCAGAACGGCCCGCGGATGCCACCGGCAACGGCGACTGATCCCGTGACGTTGACGATGTCGCCGGCGATAAGCGCGAACCGGTAGGACGCGACGTACTTCTTGATGTGATCGCTGTGCGTGTGCAACCCCGGTAACACGGACAAGGCCAATGCCATGACGACACCGACGCCGGTCCAGATGTAGAAGGCTGTCAGGTCGATTGTGATGTGGCTGCCCTTGAAGTGCGCAAGCGCCCACGCGCCGGCTAGCGCCAGCGCCAGGCTCCCCCACGTCGCGACAGCCGCGACCCGTGCCAACCTCTTTGAAAAGTTCACTTTCGTCCCCTAGTTCCGTCCTCGTTCGCGCGGCAGCCGGCTGCGCAGGCGCAGCACCGAACCGACATCGATGACACCGATCGGGCCGACGTTGTCGTTCCACTGACCGGCAAGAAGGTCCGCTGCGTCGTTGACGACAGTCGCGGGCGGCCTGTCGAGGTCGCCGGCTGGCAACGTGGCAACGCCCTCGACAGCTTCGACCAGCAGACCGACGCTCGCCGTCTCGTCACCGGTCACGACCAGCCGCGCGGACTGAGCGACATCGCTCGCCGGTACGCCGAGCAGTGGCCGCAGGTCGATGACCGGCAGGATCCGGCCGCGCCAGTTGGACACGCCGGCGACCCACAGCGGTACACCGGGCACGCGGGTCACGCGGGAGAGCCGGCCGACCTCCGCGATCGCTGACATCGGGATGGCGTAGCGACCGGGCCCGAACCGGACGACGACACCAGTGCCCGCCTCGGCAGCGGCATCAACCGCGGCCGGCGCAAGCTCCTCTAGTGGCAGCGCCCCCATGCGGGTCTCATCGGCGCGACTCCGGCTCGAGTGAAGGGTCGACCGCTGGCTTGGGTCGCCGCCGCGGTGCCCCTCTGGGCCCCACCGCGATCGCGACTGCCGCAGCGGTGGCGCCGAGGAACAGGTACGACACCCCGAGCCAGCCGGACCCGGATACGACGACGTCGCCCTCCGGTCGGCTGCTGCCGAGGATGAAAGCGACCACGAGCCAGACGAATCCGGTGACCGCGGGCGCGACCCGACTGTTCAGTCCCCAGGCGGCGCCGATGCCGACGACGAGGTTGCCGACGATCGCGATCAGGACGCCGACCGGAACCGGTACGCCGAGCACGTGCGGGTGCGCCGGGCTGTAGAACGCCCCAACGAGCGCAAGCATCACTGCGACGACGCCCAGCGCGAGTGTCGTGACGCCGAACAACACCTGGCTCGGCCGGATCACCGGCCCAGCGTAGGAGGACTCAGGTGAGCGGCTGCGTCATCGGCGCCGGTTCACGCAGGTCGATCACGTGGTCCGGTCCGCCAGCAGCGCGGGCCTGGTCGAGAACCTCAGTGATCTCCGGACCGATCAGCTCTTCCCGTTCGAGCAACGCGTCGCGCAGCGCTGCGACGAGGTGCCCGTTGGCTTCGAGGATGCCGCGGATGACGTGCTTCTGCTCCTGCAGCAGCTCCTCGACCTGGGCCCGGCTCTTGGCATCAGCCAGCACACGTCCCACGATGTTCGTGTCCGAGAACGCGCTGTTCTGCACGGCGAGGTAGGACACCAACGAACCGGCCATACCGACCGAGCCCACCATCTCGGCCGCGACGTTCGTCGCGTAGAGCAGGTCGCCCCCGGGACCGGTCGAAATTTCCCCGAAGAAGAGCTCCTCCGCACACTGACCGGCGAGCGCGATCTGCATCAACGCTCGCATCTCCGGACGCGAACGCGTGTAGACGTCGTCGCGATCACCATGCGCCAGCAGGCCGAGCGCCTGACGTCGCTTGACGATCGTCAATACCTCCAGCCGACGCTGCGGTGCGACGAGGTACGCCGCAGTCGCGTGGCCGGCTTCGTGCGTCGCGATCAGCCGTCGCTCGTGCGCGGTGTAACCGACCGGCTGGCCGATTCCGACTTCCTCGACGAGCCGTGCGTGCTCGATGTCCGACCAGCTCATCGCTGTCTGACCACGACGCACAGCATGGACGAGGGCCTCGTCGAGCAGGTGCTCGACCATCGCCGGGGAGTAGCCCTGCGTGACGCCGGCGAGGATGTTGCGCTGCTCGTCGTTGTCGAGCGCTTCGGCGTGCGCCTTGCGGGCGAGGAAGTGGTCGATCAACGCGCGCCGGCCGCCCCGGTCCGGCAGGTCGAAGTGCAGCTTGCGGTCGAAGCGGCCAGGGCGAAGCAGTCCCGGATCGAGGCTGTCCGCACGGTTCGTCGAGGCGATCAGCATGACGTTGGGGATCTTCACGGACGGTCGCGGAATGCGCAGCGCGTCAGGCAACAAGGAGTTGACCCAGTCGAGGACGCGGCCGAGGAGCTTTTGTACGCCGGTCGGCTCGTCGAACGACTGCAGCTGCACAAGCAGCTCGTTGACGGCCATCTGCAGGTCGCCACCGGCGTACGCGTTCTGCACCAGGGCAGGTGCGGCAACCGCGAAACCGGACGGAAGTGTCGTCGTACCGGAACATCCCGCAACCTGCGTGGTCGGGTGAGCCGTCATCGCAACACCGGCGCGTGCGAGTCCGAGTGCGTCGAACTCGTCGATGAAACCGATGGCGCCGCCTTCCTTGCGGGCGGCCTTGCGCAAGGCACCGAAGTACGTGCGCACTTTGCGTTGCGTCGCGCCTTGGAAGCTCGACTGGAAGCTTGTCGCTGTTGCGAACAGGAACGGGACGTTCGCCTCGTGCGCGAGCGCCTTCGCTGTGTACGTCTTGCCGGTGCCCGGCGCACCTTCGAACAACAGGCCACGGCGCGGCCGTCCCCCGGTGACGCGTGCGAACGTGTCATGGTCGAGGAAAAGGTTGAGCGAACGGATGACCTCTTCCTTCACCGGGTCGATGCCGACGACGTCGTCGAGCGTGACGTCGATCTGCTCCGGGCGGAACGTCACGTGGGGCGAGCGGCCCAGCATCAGGTACCAGATGACGAGCGCGCCGATGAGGAAGACGAAGAAGAAGATCGGCAGCCACATCTGCAGGTCGGTGACCGTCGGGTGCGGCAGCCGGAACACGTTGTACGGCCGGCCGTCGGCGAGCCGGTAGTAGAAGTACGCCGTCGGCACGGCAAGGACAAGAGTCAGGCGCCACAGTCGCCGCTGACGCAAGCGCTCGCGGTTTCGAGCGACGTCGTGGCGGCCACGTGCTGTAACCGCGTCGCCGGCAACCTCGAGCGTCTCGTTCACCGAGTCAGCCCCCGTTCGTGAGCGTTAGCGCCGTTGTGGGCGGATGCGTCGTGAGATGCCCTGAGTCTCGCAGCGCGAAGCCCCGATGACTACACACGGTGACGGTTTCACTCGTTCAGCCCATCAACCCGCGCAGCCCGGATCAAACGGATTAGCCGATTCGCCGGAATCGTCGGCCACAAGCAGGTACGAACGACGCGTGCGACGTATTCACAGTGCCGACGGCGGCCACTGGCTTGCCGGCGCGCCCGTGATCGCGGCACTGCTTGCGGTCCAACTCGGGGTGGGCGGCTTGACGGTCATCCGGCAAGCCGGCGGTGGCCACCCTGGCCAGAACGTGAGCAAGCTCGCACTCGCTCCGTCCACCGCATCCGCTCCTGCCGTAGCTCCACCGTCTCGACCGACTGCTGTATCGCCACGTCCACACGCGACCCGGACTCCGAGTGCCACGCCGAAAGCGGGAGTGCGACGCCGCACTCGTAGTGCACCGTCAAGCACGCACCGAACGACGTCGGCGGTCTCGTCCCGGCACGGATCCGAAGGTGGGTACGGCGTACCACCCCCGGGAAGTGTCATCGCGCCGTACCGAGCTGGGCAGACGTCATGGGAAGTCGACCGGGACGGCGTTTACATCACCTTGTCAGTGGACGCCACTCCGCGAGCAGGACACGCGTCCGGCTGGCATGTCACCGCATCGATGCCCGGGCACTACTGCTGCGCCATAACTTTGATGTACGGCGATGGCCTTCAGGACGCAGCCAACACGAGCAGCGCATGCCCCGACCCGGCGGCTAAACCAACAAGTGCCGACGCCGAATTCACGCACTCATACAACCGTCAAGGCAAACACGAGTTCTACTTACAAGTGAGTCCCCGCGGCTGCTCAGAGGGAGAGGAGCCGTCCGCGCACCTGTTCGGATTCGTCAACGTGGCAAACGGTCCAGCAACATCGAATGGACCTGCGCTACCTGCTCTGGAACCGCAGAGCGTGCCGCCCGGGCAACCCGACAGCCACACAGGGGACAAGAGCTGGATAGCCGTACAGGTTCTCGCCATCGACAACGACGGCTACATCACGAACTGGACCATCGACTTCGGCGACGGAAGCGCTCTCGTGCATTTGGCGGCCGGTGCCGGTAAGTGCGTGGACGGGCCGGACGGCTGGCCGCAGAACAACAGCGCGAGCATCGGGCAGGGTGCCGACTGGCCCACGCTGAACCACCACTTCAGCACGACCGGTCAGTACACCGTGACATACACGGCCTACTCGGCGGGATGTGACGGCCGAGATGTGCAGAGCGGATCTGTGCACTACAGCTACTACGTTCCGTGACCTGCCTGACGCGTGAACGATCCGACAGTCACCGCGCGTCGGTTGCCGCGAACAGGTCCGTCTCCCAGCTGTAAGGGCCTTGGCCCGGGCCACGTGGACCCTCGGCGAGGAAGTAGTGCTCGACGCCGAACGACAACCCAAGGCCGACGTCGTCGAACAGCGAGAAGAACGGGTCATTCTCGGAGATCTGCGAACGGTGCGCACGCAAGGAGTCCCTCTTCGCCTCGATGTACGCCGAGGCGTCGACCTCCGTCGTCACCTGCTCGTCGGGCATCGCGAACGGGATGTCATCAGCAGACTGCGCCCCGTCGAAGAGGTCCTGGCCTTTCGCACCGAGGTGATCCATAGCCGCCTGGATGACTGACTTCGGTACGACGCTGTAGTAGAGCTTCGCTGGCTGCCACGGCGCACCGGTGCCGGGTGCGAACGACGGGTCGGCAGACTTGCGGAACGCTCCCATCGCGACATCGTGGGCGCGGATGTGGTCCGGGTGGCCGTAAGCTCCGTTCTCGTCGTACGTGACGATCACCTGCGGACGCACCTCACGCACAACGGCCACGAGTTCGCGCGTCGCCTCGTCCATGTCGGCCTGCCAGAACGAGTCCGGCCGGTCGTTCGACGGTTCGCCCATCATCCCGCTGTCGCGCCAGCGACCGGGGCCGCCAAGAAATCGGTGGTCGGTAACACCGAGCGCCTTCATCGCGGCGGCGAGCTCGTCGGCGCGGTGTTGGCCTAGCTCGTCCTGGTGGTCGACCGCGAGGTGCGCCAGGTCGGGCACGACGATCTCGCCCTCTTCACCGAGCGTGCAGGTGATGAGCGTGACGTGCGCCCCCTCGGCGGCGTACTTCGCCATCGTCGCACCGGTCGCTATCGCCTCGTCGTCCGGATGCGCATGTACGAGCAACAGCCGACGGTCAGCGTTTACGGCCACCGGCACACTCTAGGGGTGACCGACGTCGCCAACGGCAAGCCATCTTTCCCCCGGCAACGCGCGCGCACCCGCAATTTCACTGTGGGAGCGCCACGTGCCTTTCGCGTTGATCCGAGCGGTTCGAGAGTGCTGTTCCTGCGCTCCTCAGCGGGTGACGACCCTGTTTCGGGGATCTGGATGTACGACGTGTCGACCGGCGAGGAGCACCTCGTTGCTGACCCGCGCACGACGCTCCAAGGCTCGGATGACTTGCCGCCTGAAGAGCGCGCACGTCGCGAACGTGCTCGCGAGACCGGCGGGGGGATCGTGTCGTACGCCGTCGACGACGCGTTCAGCACGGCCGTTTCTGCGTTGTCGGGCCGGTTGCTCGTCGCTGACCTCGTGAGCGGTGACACGCGAACAGTTTCGGCCGCGGGCGACGTCTTCGACCCGCGACCCGACCCGACCGGCACGCGCGTCGCCTACGTCGAAAGCGGTGCACTGCACGTGATCACGCGAGGCAACGATGGCGTCTGCCTCGCCGCGGACGACGACCCCGATGTGCACTGGGGGGTCGCAGAGTTCGTCGCCGCGGAAGAGATGGATCGCATGCGCGGCTACTGGTGGACGCCCGACGGCAACCGTGTGGTCGCCGCACGCGTCGACGAGAAAGCCGTGTGCAAGTGGCACATCAGCGACCCGGCGCACCCGGATCGGGAACCGGTGGTCGTTCGCTATCCGCGCGCGGGCTCCGCGAATGCGGACGTGACGTTGCACGTGCTAGACCTCAATGGCAACCGGGTCGAGATCGACTGGGACCGCGAGGCTTTCCCCTATCTCGTCCACGTGCAACCGAGCGAGCAGGGTTGTCTCGTCGTCGTACAAACGCGCGATCAGCGACGGCTGCAGGCATTGGACGCCGACCTGAAAACGGGCCGCACAATGTTGGTGCACGAGCTGACGGACGACGCATGGGTGACGATCGTCCGCGACACACCCGCGCGTCTCGACGACGGCCGTCTCGTGACGGCGGAGGACATCGACGACACCCGCCGGCTGTGCATCGACGGCCGGCCGGTGACGCCGGTGGGTTGGCAGGTCGAGTCGGTCAACGTCGTGGGCAACGAAGCTGTCGTCAACGCGACCGACGACCCAACGCAGCGGCATGTCTGGTTCATCTCGTCGGACGGCACCGCCCAGCGAATGACGCATGAGCCGGGTCTGCATTCAGCGGCGTACGGCGGTGGCGTGTTCGTCATCGCCAGTGCGTCGATGGATCACCACGGCACGCGCGTTGTCGTGCACCGAGACGGCGCCGCCGTCGGCACGATCGCAACGCACGCGGAGGAACCGATGCTGACGCCATCGGTGACGTTCCTGACGACCGGACCGCGCGAGCTCCGCAGTGCCGTCGTCCTGCCGTCCGGGCACGAGCGCGGGATGCCGCTTCCCGTGTTGCTCGACCCGTACGCCGGTCCGCTCGACGGAGTCGGGCGGGTGGCCCGCAGCCGCAGCGCCCACCTTGCAGCGCAGTGGTTCGCGGACCAAGGCTTCGCTGTCATCGCGACCGACGGGCGCGGCACCTGGGGGCGCGGGCCGGGGTGGGAACGCTCGATCACCGAGGACTGGTCAACCGCGGTATTGACCGACCAGATCGATGCACTCCATGCGATCGCCGAAACGGTGCCGGATCTCGACCTCGACCGGGTCGGCATTCGCGGCTGGTCGTACGGCGGCTACCTCGCCGCGCTAGCGGTGCTTCGCCGGCCAGATGTCTTTCATGCCGGTATCGCCGGCGCACCGGTAACCGACTGGACGCTTTACGACACGCATTACACCGAGCGTTACCTCGGGGACCCCAACGTCGATCCGGAGCCGTACACGCGCGCGTCGGTGCTCGACGACGCACCTAAGCTTCGCCGCCCGCTTCTGATCCTGCACGGGCTCGCCGACGACAACGTGGTGGCTGCACATTCACTTCGACTGTCGTCAGCGTTGCTTGCTGCAGGTCGCCCGCATTCACTGCTGCCGCTGTCCGGGATCACGCACATGATGTCGCAGGAGACGGTTGAGGAGAACATGCTCCTACTGCAGGTGTCGTTCCTGCGCGAAGCGCTCAGCGGCAAACCCAGTCGAGAATGAGGGCGTTCACAGCAGCCGGGTTCTCGAGGTGCAAGAAGTGGTTCGCGCCGGACACGAACTCGACGCGTGAGTCCGCAGAGAGCTGACTCGTCGCGTCATTGACAACGTCGGCGCCAAGCGCTGCGTCATCCGTGCCGTGCAGGTACAACGTCGGTTGCGGCGCAATCCGCGAGCACGCTTCCTGCTCCCCGGCGTAGTCGTCGAGGTAGGCCGATGCATCGAGCATCGCCCGGTAGTAGCCGATCGCTGCAGCGACGTTGTCCGGACCGCGGAGGCTCTCCTTCACGTGTCGGAGGTCTGTGCTCGGGTCGTACGACGGCCCTGTCCAGTCCTGCCAGAGGCCGTCGAGGAAGGCGAAGTCATCGGCCGTCACCGCGCCTTCGGCGAGCGGCGTCTGGAACAAGAAGATGTAGAACGACCGCTTGAGCTGCGGAAACAGAAAGAAGCTGCTCATCAGCGCAGCCGGCGGCGGGACCGAGAGCGTGACGAGTCGACGCCACCGCTCCGGTGCGACGGCGCCCGCGCCGTACGCCGTCATCGCGCCCCAGTCGTGCCCGATGAGCACGGCATCGCCGTCAGCGCCCAGCGCCTCGTGCAGAGCCGTCGCGTCGGCGACGAGTGCGCCAGCCTGGTAGGCGCGGTCGGCCGGAACCCCCGTCGGGGCGTAGCCACGCATGAACGGCGCGACCGCATGGAAGCCGGCAGCGGCGAGCATCGGAAGCAGGTGCCGCCACGTGTGTGCGGTGTCCGGAAAGCCGTGCAAGCACAGGGCGAGCGGGTCGTTCGGGTCGCCTGCTTCGAGAATGGCGATGTCGAGCTTGGCCGTGCTGATGGTGCGCTGTGCGGGTTCCATGGCGGCGAAGGCTACGGGTCGCGCAACAGCTCGTGCAGCGCGGGAAGAAGCGGCCGGTCAGCAGGTAGCCAGGCCAGAGCGTCCAGCTCCTCGGCAGTGATCCAGCGCAACTCGGCGTGCTCGATCGCCCGCAGCTGTCCACTGGCGATGCGCGCAGCCCAGACACGAAGCGTGCCGTGCGGACCAATCGGAACGTCGCTGCCGACGCGCTCCTGGAGATCCACCGTGACATCGAGCTCTTCTTGGCACTCGCGGATGAGTGCAGCACGGTCGTCCTCGCCGGGGTCGACCTTGCCGCCGGGCAGTTCCCACCTGCCGGCGAGGGCCGCCGGTGCGCTGCGTTGCGCGACGAGCAACCGGCCGGCACCATCGATCAGGGCAACCCCGACGACGATCTGCTCGGTCACGCCGGGCACCATAGGCACGTGGCCGGACCTGATCTGCTTTCCGCGGCTGACCTGGACTCAGCGCTGCAACGGCTCGACGGGTGGGCGGGCGACACCTCAGGCATCGAGCGCAGCGTCGAGTGTGCGTCCTTTCCCGCAGCGATCGAGCTCGTTCGCCGTGTTGCTGACGTCGCCGAAGAGATGAATCATCACCCCGACATCGATATTCGGTGGCGCACTGTGCGCTTCGCCGTGTCGACACACAGCGCGGGCGGCGTCACGGAGTACGACGTCGACCTGGCGGGTCGGATCAACCAGCTCGCCAGCTGACTAGAAGTTGCTTGGCACCGCGCAGCTGGCCGCCCACGCGCAGTCCCCAAAACCGTTGTGATCGGCCTGTGGTGCAGACGGTGCGCCGATGACGTTGCCGTTGTTCCCGGTCAGGAACAGCTTCTCGGCGGCGATCAGGTTCGCGTTCACGCCGTTGACGGTCGCGTCGTCGAAGTGCGTCGGCGTGAGGTTGGGCAGAGCCGCAAACCCACCCGTCGTCAGTGGTGTCTCGTCCACCCACTCGGCGGTGAGGTACGACGAGGTGTAGGGCAGCACCGTGCCCCAGTGCGCTCCGGTTGTGAGGTTGTGCAGGTAGATCGACCAGACCTCGGGCTTCGTCTGCTTGATGCTCGCTGCGATCTTGTCGCCGGGATGGACGGCGAGCGGCGTCCGCAAGCTGGGCGCGGGGATGATCTCGTACCACGCGTAGTAGGAGGCGTGGCCGTTCGCGGCGACATCCTGTTCGGTGCCCGTCTGGATGAGTGTGCTGTCGGTGACAAGGCAGTTCGCGTTGACGCAACCGCCGCCGATACCGATCCAGCTCGAGGAGTTCTCGCTCTCACCAGACTTGTGTTGGGTCGCCGTCGGCACCGCCCACGTGCCTGTTATCGAAGTGAACTTCGGGTGGCCCTTCTTTTCCAATGTGCCCTGGACGTAGCCGAACCAGTTGCCCGATGTCCGGGTGTTGACGGTCGTCCCCTTCGCGACGTGGAGGGTCGAACCGACTCGTGAGGCCAGGGCGGCGGTCGGGGATGTCGCCATCGCGGGCACGGCGACTGCGACGGATGCGGCGGTTGCGGACGCGAACAGGGCTAGGCGGATGGACCGGCGCAACGGGCACTCCTTCGGGCAGGTGCTGGGACCAATGGGATATTTACCCCAGATGGGCAACGAACGAATCACCGGGGGGTGACGCGAGCGCGCCTGCCGTGCGCCGGGCTCAGTGCGGATCGACGGGACGCCGCAGGACGAGCAGCAGTTCGGTGCGTGCGGCGTCCACGCGGCCGCGGCTCAGCCGCGTGACCAGGCGCTTCACGGCCTCCCAGCGCCGTCCGGTGAGGCCGATCTTCAGGCGCGTCTCGACCTGCTTGCCATCCTCGAGGTAGGCCTCGAACACCGCCTCCAAGTGGCACGACGCCGCCAACCGGAGCAGTCGATCGGGCACGATCGTCCACGGCAGGGTCGACGGCCAGGGCCTTGGCCCTGAGCGAGGGCGGTGTCTCGTGACCAGGCCCTTCACCGTCATCAGGTTCGGGACCGCGAGAACGACGATGCCGCCCGGCTTGACCGCACGAGCGAAGCGCACCAGCGCGTGGTCGGGAAACTTCAGGTGTTCGAGGACGTACCAGCAGACGATTGCGTCGTACGACGACGGCGCCAGATCGTAGGTCTCGATGTCACCGAGGACTTTCTCGCTGCACGACGTGTTGCCGGCCAGCTGGCGCCGGTCGATATCGATGCCAGTTATGTGAGCACCGACGGGAAAACGCACATGAGCAGCGGACCCGCAGCCCGCTTCCAGCACCCGCGGCCGTTCGTTGCCGAGCAACGCTTCGTCGACGGCGCCCTGGAGTTGGTCCATCGCAGCGATCCACGCCGGTTGCCTGGGTCGCGCGGTCGTCGTTGCCGACAACGGGCCCCCTGACATTCGTCACGTGATGTGACACAAGGTTACCTGCGTGACCGGCAGATCACATGCAATGAGCGTCCGCTTCAGCCCGCGTCAGTGCGCCATCGTCGAGTGATCGCGGACCCGATCGCGAGCGTCACTGCGATGCCCGCCGCGATCCCGATCAGCATCTGTCCGCTGCGGATGTCAGCCCCGAGCACAACGACGGTCTCGACGACGATCGCCACCGCCGTCATGACCGCCACGACGCGTCGTCGATGGGCGATGTCGTCGGAGATGAACAGCTGCACGAGGGACAAAGCGGCGCCTTGCAGCGCGAACGGCCAGACCTGTCCGCCCGCCGGCACGAGCCGGGCCCCGAGCGTGACACGCACGAGCCATTCGCCGATGACGGCGGCGCCCAGGATGCAGGCGAACGCGATGGCTGCGGTCAGGCCGAGCGCGGCGAGGAGCGCGCGACGTGCTCCTTCCGGCCGGCTGAGCCGCGGCAGCACCACGAGAGCGATCGCCTGGGGCAGCCACAGGGCGGCCTTGCTGATGACCGACCCGGCGCCGTACGGACCGACGGCGGCCGCGGGCAGCAGGTGACGCGCGAGCAGCAGGTCGAGGTTCGAGAGGACGAGCAGTCCGCCCAGTGCCGTCGACGCGGCCGTGACCTCGCCGAGGAGACCACGAATGCTGGCATGCGCACGCCGCAACAGAGGGCCGCCGCCGACGATGGCGTCGGCAACGATGGCGACCGGAACGTTCGCGACCGCCGTGGTCACGAGGACAGCGTCGACGGACATGCCAACAGCGAGCGGGACGATCGCAACGACGCGCGCAGCGCCAGCCAGCAAGACGACGACCGCGAGCCGGCCGAACTGCTCGCGTCCTTGCAACGTTCCTTGCAGCGCCGCGATGACATGGATCGGTGGCAACGCAAGTGCGGTCGCGACAAGTGCAAGCCAATGCGCGTGCAGGTGCAGAAACACGGCAATAGCGGGCGAAAGGACGAGGAGCGTGGCGGCGCTCGCGGCTCCGACCACCAACCCGGCCGCTGCCGACGATGCCCGGTCGGACCCGACCGCGCTACGACGTGCGACAACTGCCTGCACCGCGAGCGAAGGGACGCTTCCGACGAGCAGCAGCGCAAGAAGTACGACGAGGACGCCGTAGTCACGCGGATCGAGCAACCTGCCGGCAACGACGAGCAACCCGTAGCTCGCGAGGTTGGCAACGATCAGCGCCGGGCCGAGCAGCGCCGCCGACCGGCTGATCGGCACGTCAGCCGCGACACCGGTCACCGGCTCGGCCGCGACGAAGTGCGCGACCGGCTGCTCTGCCACGTGACCTCTCTCCGCCCGCGCCGCAGGTACGGTCGCGGCTGTGGGTCGACGCTGGAAACCGCGCCGACTCGGTCAATCCGGCGTCGGACTGGCGGTCGGCGCCGGGGCGGCGGCAGTTCAGCTCGCGCCATTATGCGGCAGCGGCTACCTCTTGGTACGCGACATGGTGTTTGTGCCGCACCTGCCCATGACCGGAGCCCTGCTCGGTCGCGACGGTGTTCCGCGCGCAGTTCCCAGCGATCTCGTCGTTGCGTTGGCTTCCCACGTCGTACCTGGATGGGCTGTGCAGCGCATCGTGCTCGTCGGCATCTTCATCGTCGCCGGCTGGGGCGCGGCGCGCATGGTGCCAGGAACGTCGCGCGCCGGAGCTGCCGCGGCCGCCGTCGTCTACACCTGGAACCCCTACGTCACCGAGCGGTTGCTGCTGGGTCAGTGGGCACTGCTCGTCGGGTACGCCGTGCTGCCCCATGTCGCCGTCGCGATGACGCGTGCACTGCGAGATGACTCGACTGACGCACGACGCAGCGCCGTTGGGTGGATCTGCGTTGCCGGCCTCGGCGGCGCTTCCGCCGAACTGCTCGCGGTGCTCGTCGCCGTTCCGTTGGCCTTCGTTGCCTGGCGGCGCCGTCGGCGGGCATTGACCCTCGTGACCGCGGGCGCCTTTGCCGCAATTGCGTTGCCCTGGTTGCTGCCCGCGCTCCTGCAACCAGGGGGCACACCGCACGACCACGTGGGTGCCACCGCATTCGCGGCTCGACCGGACACGCCGCTCGGCACGCTCGGCAGTGTGCTGTCGCTGGGCGGCGTCTGGGACGGCGAGGCCGTGCCGACGGGACGCGACCAGTTCACGGTCGGGATTGCCGCTCTTGTCCTGTCCGCGATTGCTGTCGTCGCCGTAGTCCGGGCCCGGCGGACGCTTCCCAGCGGGCCGTTGTTGGTGTCGGCCGCGCTAGGCCTCGCGCTGGCGATGTGGGGCGCGGTGCCCGGCCTGCGTCATGGGCTGGGATGGCTCGTCGCCACGGCGCCAGGCGGGGGGCTGTTCAGGGACGGACAGAAGTTGGTGGCACCACTCGCCGTCGTCATCAGCCTGGGGCTCGGGATGACCGTGGCCGAGCTCGTGGCGCGACGACGGCTCGTGCAGGCCGGTCTGCTCGCTGTCGTCCCGATCGCTGTGCTTCCGGGGACGGCGTACGGCGCAGACAACGCCCTCACACCCGCTGACTGGCCGGCGATGTGGGCACAGACGGCGCACGACGTCGACCACCTCGGCCCTGGGCCGGTGGCCGTGCTGCCGTGGTCGACGTACCGCGCCTACTCCTGGAACCACGACCGAGTGGTTCTCGACCCGAGCGACCGATGGTTCGCCCGACGCGTCGTACGAGATGACGCGCTGCAAGTCGACAAGCTCGCGACGCCGGTCGAGGATCCGCTCGCACGCGACATCGCTGCGGCCGCGACCGGCACCGGGCCACTCACGGATGAACTAGCCCGACGTGGCTACGCCGGGGCCGTCGTTGACACCACCACACCGGCCGGTCAAGCCGACGCGCGACGGCTCGCTTCCGCACACCTCGTCGCGCGTCACGGGTCGCTGGCGGTGTACGCCGTGAGTGCGACGAACCATCCCAAGGTGCCCCGTGCGCCACTTGCGCCTCTGATCGTTGTTGACGTCGTTGCTGTCCTCGTTGCCGCGACATCAATCCGGTTACGGAGAGTTCGTGAAACCGCTGCGAACGGGTGATCCGAGGGTTACCGTGGCGAAAGGTCGGGACTGACCTTTGAACGGGAGGACGCGCCGTGGGGCTCTCAAGCATCGTCGCCATCATTGTGGGCGGCGCAATGACGATCGCAACGGTGACAGGCGTCGGCGCCGTGCTCAACAACGACTCGCATCATGACGTGAAGAACCCGTTGTCGAACGTGCAGCTGTACGGCGGCCGATGATGACCGCCGAAACGGTCAGCTCGCCTGGCTTCAGTCCCCGGCTGTGGCACCGCGATCTCACGCGCTATCCGTCGAACGGTGTTCGTTTCTACTACCTCGGCGTCGTCGTCGTCACCACGATCATTCTCTACTACCAGTTGTACATCACGGGATCAGTTGCGACCTCGATCCTCAATGACTTCCACATGTCGTTCGGCTACTACGTCGGCATCCTCGTGATTGCGAACGCCATCGGTGCTTTCACGTCGTTGGCGACCGGCATGGCCGACCGGTTCGGCCGCGCGAACCTTGTGGTCTACGGCACGATCGTCACGTCGTTGATCTGTTTCGTCGGCATACCGAACGTCAACGACAAGTTCGCGTACGGCGCGATGCAGGTCGGACTCGCCTTTGTCGAGGGCATCATCCTCGTCGCGACTCCCGCGCTCGTTCGTGACTTCAGTCCGCAGGTCGGTCGCGCATCTGCGATGGCCTTCTGGACGATGGGCCCGGTCGTCGGCAGCCTCGTCGCGACCGAGGTTTCGAGCCACACGCTCAGCCACCTCGACGCGTGGCAGGACCAGTTCATCATCGCCGGCATCGCCGGGCTGGTGGTCGCACTCATCGGTTTGCTGTCGCTGCGGGAGTTGTCCGCTGGCCTCCGCGACCAGGTGATGGTGTCGCTCGAAGAGCGCACCGTGCTCGAGATGCGAGCCCGCGGCCTCGACGTGGAAGAGGCAACGCGCAAGCCCTACCGGCAGATGTTCAAGGGCGACATCCTCGCCCCTGCGCTCGCGATCAGCCTGTTCCTCGTCCTGTACTACACCGCAGTCGCGTTCTTCCCCATCTTCCTGCAGACCGTCTTCAACTTCACCCAGAGTGAGTCCAACAGCCTGCTCAACTGGTACTGGGCCACCAACGCGGTCACTCTGGTCATGATCGGAGCGCTCTCGGACCGGCTTGCGATCCGTAAGCCCTTCATGCTGGCCGGCGCTCTCGGCACCATCCTCGTCACTGCGACGTTGATCTCGTTCACGACGCACAAGAATCCACAGTTCACGTCGGTGGCGATAATCCTGGCGCTGATCGGGCTGTGGCAAGGTACGGCGTTCGTTGCCTGGATGGCGTCGTTCACGGAGACCGTGGAACGGCGTAACCCTGCGCTCGTCGCAACCGGCCTCGCCGTGTGGGGCTGGATTCTGCGCGGCGTCGTCGCAGTTGCGTTCGTGCTCTTGCCGCAGGTTGTCAGCTCGGTGACTCCGCTCGTCAACGAGGGCGGAAACGTGCAAGCGATCGTCGCGCGCAACCCGCAGCTCGTCGCCGAAGTGCAAGCGCACCCAGACGTCTTCCAGCAACTCGCGTCGTTCAAGGACCCGGCTAGCATCCCGCCGGCCGTCATCCAGCACGCGATCGAGACCGTCGGTATCCCGACCTTGGCTGCGCTGCAGAACCCGCAGGCGCAGAAGGATCTCGCCTACCTGCAAAAGCACGCCGCGAACGTGCAGGAAGCGCAGAAGAACTCGCCGCACGAGTGGCAGCACTGGTTCTGGCTTTGCCTCGGCGGCCAGATCCTCTTCATTCCGCTGATGTTCACGATGGCCGGCTACTGGAACCCGCGCCGTGCCAAGGAACAGCGGGAGCGCCGCGACGCCGAGATCCTCAGTGGCGGCGGTGTCGGCGGCGATGGTGACGACGCGACAGCTGTCGACCTGACCACAACGTCTGACCAGGAAGCCGCCGTACCAAAGCCCCGCCGTCGGGCTGTCGACTTGACCAAGCATGAAACGCCGAGCAAACGGGGCCAGTGACCGCGGCGGCGATCCGGGCATCGCGCGGCGCGGCACCCGGATCGTGTTCTGCAACTGGCGCGACCTGACCCACCCGCAGGGAGGCGGCAGCGAGCTCTTCCTCGAGACGGTGGCTCGCGGGCTCGCGATGTCCGGTCACGAGGTGACGTTGCTCACGGCGGCCGTCCCCGGACAACCGCGCGACGAAGTGCGCGACGGTGTGCGGTACCGGCGCAGGGGCGGGCCGTTCGGGGTCTACCTGCACGCAGCCTTCGCGTTGCTGACCCGACGGGTGCGGGCCGACGTCGTCGTCGACGTGCAGAACGGCGTGCCGTTCCTCTCGCCACTGGTCACGCGCTGTCCTGTCGTCACGCTCGTGCACCACGTCCATCGCGAGCAGTGGCCGGTGGTCTACGGCCCGCGGTTGGCACGTATCGGATGGTGGGTCGAATCCCGCGTCGCACCGCTGATCTACCGGCGGTCGCGTTACATCGCGGTGAGCGAGTCCACGCGTCGTGAGCTCACCGAGCTCGGCATCGACGCTACTCGTATCGATGTCGTGCACAACGGCGGTCCACTGCCGTTGCCGGTGACGGCCGGCCGGCTTGGCCCGCCGCACTTGCTCGTCCTCGGCCGGCTGGTGCCGCACAAACGGGTCGAGGCTGTCCTGCGAGCGGCCGCCGCACTGCGTACGCGCGTGCCTGGTCTCACCGTCGACGTCGTCGGTGAGGGCTACTGGCACAAGCGCCTCGCCGCGGAGGCAGCCGCGCTCCGACTCGAGGACACCGTGCGCTTCCACGGCTGGGTGGACGAAGGTACGAAGATCGCACTGCTGGCCCGGACGTGGGTCAACGCCGTACCGAGTCTCAAGGAAGGTTGGGGGCTTTCGGTGATCGAAGCTGCGACCTTCGGCGCACCCTCGGTCGGCTTCCGGAACGCAGGCGGTTTGTCCGAGTCGATCGTCGACGGCGTGACCGGTGTCCTCGTCGACGACGAGACCGCATTCCTGGCTGCGCTGGAGCGGCTGCTCACCGAGCAGAGCTGGCGAGTGAGCCTCGGTCGCGCCGCCCAGGCACATGCCGCGACGTTCAGCTGGGAGCACACGATCGACGCAATGGCCGAGATCTTGACCGGCGAGAAGACGAAGAGCTCGACCGGCACAGCCGCGGAGGCGGAGGCTGCCTGAGCCGGCCGGCCGAACGAGCAGCGTGCGGTCCGGGTCGCGCGCGTGGCGGGCCGACGTGCGTCGTACCGTCGGTCTTGCTCGTGCGTTCCGGCACGCGCAAGACGACCCCGACCGTTTCTACAGCGAGCTCGCTGCGGACGCGGTGGCACAAGTGGCGGTGTACGCCGATCTCGGTGGCGCCCTCGTGGCCGACATCGGCGGCGGTCCTGGCTACTACCGCACGGAGTTCCTTGCCCGCGGCGCGCGCTACCTCGTCGTCGATCCCGACTTGCGGGAGTTGTCAGCCCGCGGCACCGTCCCGCCCGACGTCGTCATCGGCGACGGTATGCGGCTGCCGGTCCGCAGCGCGTCCGTCGATGTCGCGTTCTCCTCGAACGCACTGGAGCACGTCCCTGACCCGGTGCGCTTCGCCGACGAGATGGTCCGGGTCACCAGGCCGGGCGGCCTCATCTTCCTGTCGTACACGAACTGGCTGTCACCCAACGGCGGCCACGAGACCGGGCCGTACCACCTCGTCGTCGGCGGCCGCCTCGCGGCCGAGCGGTATGCGCGACGCAACGGACATCGGCCGAAGAATGACCTTGGTCGCACGCTGTTTCGGCTTTCTGCCGCAAAGATGCTGACGTGGGCGAACACCAGGGAGTGCGAGGGGGCGGTCGCCGTCGTCGACCGGCGTCCGCGCTATCACCCGCAGTGGGCGCGGTGGGTGATCAACGTCCCAGGGGTTCGGGAGGTCGCCACCTGGAACGTCCTGCTCGTGCTGCGCCGCCCGACCTGACCGACGAATCGGCCCGCGCCACCGAGCGGTGGCGGATGACGGTGTGCGCGCTCGTGCTCGTCACGGCCGTCTTCGTGCAGGACTCGGGGCGCATCGTCGCGGACACGAAGCTCGACCTCGTCATCTCACCTGCGCGCTTCCTCGGCCGCGCCCTGCACCTCTGGAGCCCTGACGCCGCGTTCGGGCAGCTGCAGAACCAGGCCTACGGCTACTTCTTCCCGATGGGGCCGTTCTTCGCGGCGGCGCATGCCATCGGCGTGCCGGGTTGGGTCACCCAACGGCTGTGGCAGTCCGCGCTTCTGCTCACCGCGTTTTTCGGCATGCGGTTGCTGGCGCGCCGTCTCGGCATCGGTACGCCGAACACTCAGCTGCTTGCCGGTCTGCTTTACGCACTGACACCACTCGTCCTCGCGAAGGTCGGCCCGATCAGTTCGGAAGCGCTGGTCGAGTGCATCGCGCCATGGACGCTGATTCCCCTGGTCGGTGTGAGGGCAGCACGCCGTCCCCGACTTGCCGCCGCGCGCAGCGGCGTCGCAGTGCTTCTCGCCGGCGGGATCAACGCTGCGGCGACGATCGCGCTGTTGCCGGTGCCCGCAATCTTCTTGCTCTGCCGGCCACCTGGACGCACGCGGCGGCGAATGCTCCTGTGGTGGTCGGTCGCTATTGGCCTGGCCTGTCTTTGGTGGGCGGCGCCTCTGGCCGAGCTCGGCCGATACAGCCCGCCGTTCCTGAGCTGGATCGAACCGTCATCGCTCACGACGGCGCCGACGGGGTTGCTTCCGACGCTGTCCGGCACCGAGCACTGGCTGGGACACCTGCCTGCGGCGTTTGGCGCTCCATGGCAGAGCGGCCGGATGCTTGCGACCAACCCACTCGCGGTCCTCGACGCGGCGGTGATCGGTGCGCTCGGACTGCTCGGTCTCATGCGCACCGATCTGCGGCACCGCCGCTTCCTCGTCATCACGACGCTGACCGGGATCGCACTTGTCACCTTCGGTCACACAGGCCCGGTGCACTCGTTCGGCGCCGGCCACGAGCAGAGGTTGCTCGACGGTCCGCTCGCTGCGTTTCGCAACGTGCACAAGTTCGACGTCGTGTTGCGCGTGCCACTGGTGCTTGCCGCAGCGCATCTGGCGACGGTCGCGCAACCAGTTGCGGCGCGTGTGCAGCGACTGCGGCTTCTCGCTGCACCCGCAGCCTCGTTGCTCGCGGTGATTGCGCTTGTGGGTGTAACCATGCCGGTCTGGCGCGGCGTTTTGGAGCCGGAAGGCTCGTTCACCGCGCTGCCCTCGTGGTGGCAACAGACGGCGGCGTACCTCCACGACCATGAGGACGGCACACGCGCCCTGGTGCTGCCCGGCGCGCCGCATGCGCAGTTCACCTGGGGCAGCCCGCAAGACGAGCCGATACAGGCGCTTGCCAGAAGCACGTGGGCGGTGCGCGATGTCGTACCGCTCGGGGGTGCGGGCGAAGTGCGCCTGCTCGACGCGCTCGACGACACGTTGCGAGCCGGTCGGGGCAGCGTCGCTCTGACGGAGTACCTCGCCAGGGCAGGCGTCGGCTGGCTGGTCGTCCGCAACGACCTCGCCCCGTCGCTCACAGTGGAGCCAACGGAGGCTGTGCGCGCGGCCTTGAACTCCTCGCCCGGCATCAAACGTGTCGGGGGCTTCGGCCCGCGAAGCGGTGTCGACCCGACAGTCCAGACGGTCGACGTCTACCGCGTCACGAGTGCGGCCGGGCCGGTGACGACGTACCCGGTGGCTGCGTCAGTCCGGGTGCAGGGCAACGTCGAGTCGTTGCTCGGTCTCGCCGAGCAGGGGCTCCTGCCGCCGACCACGGCGACGTTGGTCGAGGGGACGACGCCGCTGACCGACGTCACTGCCACGGCTCCGGTCATCGTGACGGACGGCAACCGGCGTACCGAAGCATTGTTCGGGCAGGTGACCGACAACCGCTCCGCGACGTTGTACGCCGGAGCGCCGTTCAAGCAGCACCGCAGCACGCATCAGTACCTGCAGGACGGCAACACTGCACCACAACCGTTTGCTGTCGTCGCTGGAGCGGACCGCGTACGCGCCTCGTCGTCGGCCGCTGACGCGACGGCCTTCTGGGTGTTCGGGTCCCAGTACGTGCCGGACGCAGCGTTTGACGGCAACACGGCGACGCGCTGGGTGAGCGGCGGCGATACGGCGGTCGGGCAGTGGGTCGAAGCGGATTATGGCAACCGACTTGCGGGCGGATCAGTGTCGTTGAGCGCCGCAACCATTCCACGTGCCGGAGGGCCTGCGACGCGCGTGCGTGTCGACACGGACTCTGGCGCCGTAGACGTCCCAGTGAGTGCGACCCCGAAAGTGGTTGCGCTGCCCGGGCCCACCCGGCGGGTGCGGGCAACGATCACCGCTGTCGCGGGTGGCGGGCAGGGGTTGGCCGCCTCCATCGAGGTGAGCGTCAACGGCGAGTTCTCGACCCAGCGTGGCTTGACCGTCCCATCGCGCCTGGGAGCTGCGCCGAACACAACTCCGACATTCGCCTTCAGCGGTCGACCGGTCGCCGGCGGGTGCCTGCCGGCGCTCGAGACGTCGACGACTCTCTGCGCCGATGCACTGGCACACAGCACCGAGGACGCGGGTGGGGTCGACCGAACGTTCACGACCCCAACGAATGCGTCGTACTTTCTCGGCGGGACAGGCCATTTGCATGCTGGTACGGCGCTCGATCGGCTGCTCCCCCAACCGCCAGGTGTACACGTCACGGCATCGTCGACGGCGCAGCGCGACGCGGTTGCGAGTGCGGCAGCACTGTTCGATGGCAACGTGCGCACCACCTGGGTTGTCGCCGCCAACGACCGATCGCCTTCGCTGACCATTCGGTTCGACACACCTCGAGTGGTGCGCGGCTTGCAGATCCGGCTCCCCCGGCAAGCCGATGCCGTCGCGCCGCCAAGTGTCGACGTAACCGCGGGCGGGACGGTTCAGAAAGTGAAACTCGCAACCGACGGCGTCGTGTTGCTTAGAAAGCCGGTGCGCACGCAATCGATGAAGCTGAACTTCCCGACAACACCGCGAGTGTTCGATGCCACTGGGACACCGCTGCACCTCCGCATCGGTGAGCTGCGCCTGCTCTTCAGCAGCGGCCCCGCTTGGTCGACCGTCGATCCGAATACGCCGATCCTGACGCCCTGCGGAACGGGCCCGCCACTCCAGGTGGACGACCACGTGGTCACCACTGGTGTTGTCGCGCGTGTCAGTGATGTGCTCGGCGGCCGCGACGTACTCATCGCCCCGTGTCCGCAAGGCGTCGGCCTCGTCTCGCTTTTCGCGGGGCGGCACCGAATACGAGCTGCATCGACAGCGCTCATGACACCGACGGCACTCGCCATGCGGCCATCCCTGGCGGCGTTGCCGACAGCGCCTTCGCGCGCTGTGCAGGTGCTGGACAACAACCCCGGTCAGATCGTGGCCAGCATCGGGGCAGGCCCAGCGGTTTGGGTGACCCTGACGCAAAACGCGAACAGCGGTTGGCGAGGCTCCATCGACGGTCAAGGACTGCAATCAACCGTCGTAGACGGCTGGCGGCAGGCTTTTCTGTTGCCCGCCGGCGCGGCCGGAAAGGTGACCATCTCTTTCGCGCCGGACCGTAGCTATGCGATCAGCCTGCTTGTCGGCGCAGCAGCGGTCCTGCTGCTGCTCGCGCTCGCCTTCTGGCGCCCGCGTCCCAGAGTGATCGCGGCGCATGCCCGGCAGCGACCGACGAAGTGGATGACCGACCTGCTGCCGGCGGCGGTCGTCGTAATAATCGCCGGGCCGGTCGGCGCCGTGACTGTCGTGGCCGTCGGTCTCACGGCCGCCGCGGTGCGTCGGCGTCGTGACGCGGCAGCGAGCCTTCTCGTCGTTCAAGCCATCGCGGGGATTGGGATCGGCATCGCGACGGCAGCGGCTCTGCGGACCTTGCCGGACAACACCGGAGCGCTGAGTACGGTCGCCCAGGTCGCGTGCGCGACCGCTCTCGCAGCGGTCGCCGTCAGTGCGCGGCTACTGGCTGCGGGGAGTCCGGCACCAGTAGCTCACGATGCGGAGGCTTCAGTCGAAGCGCCGGTCGCTCCACGACGTACAAGGAAGCGAACGCCAGCGGCAGAGTGATCGCCAGCGTGAGAACCAGGATCCGCCAGAAGCCCCCGGTGAAGTAGCCGATGTGCAACCACTGGAAGGCCAGGAACATCGCACCCATGTGCAGCAGGAAGATGCCGTACGACGCCTCACCGAGCCGGCGCATCGGCTCCGTACGCAGGAAACGTCTCAGCAGACCTCGTTGCTGGTCGCCAAAGAAGCCCGGCAACAAAAACACGGCAGCGATGCCGCAGTAAAGGACTTCCTTGCACAGGGCCTGACCGGGGGTGAACAGCGCGTTGGCCGTGATGGGGCCGCTGAGCGCGGTCGCCGCAAGCGCGTAGATGGCGGCCGCGCCGATGCAGCACAGCGCCGGCAGGTCAGCGAGCGTGAGGAGGTCGCGATAGCGCGGCGCGCGGTGTGGGTTGACCTTGAGGTCAGCACTGACGAGACCCAGCGCCATGCCGGCGGCGAACCAGTCCAGGTGTCCGGGCAACCAGGTGCCCGCGATCAGCGGCAGTCCGTGGCCCGTGTGTGTCTCGCCGAGCCAGACCAACCCACCGATCGCAAGCGCGGCGAGGCAGATGAGCTCGGCGCGTACGGACAGCGTCCGCGTGGGCCGCAGGCGACGCAGCAGGTACGGCCAGCACGGAAGGAACAGGTAGAACGTCACCTCGGCGCACAGGCTCCAGTCCTGACCGAGGCCGAGAGTTCGGTCGTTAGAGGTGTAGATCTGCGCGAAACCGAGATGGAGGAGCCACTGCTTCGCGTCCCCACGAACATCGGCGTTGACCGCGAGCACGAGCATGACGAACACCACGCTGACCCAGAACGCCGGAACGATCCGCAACACACGACGGGCGAGGTAGTCACGCACGCTTGGCAGCGGCCGACCCGACAGCCGCGCGACCGCCATCGGACGGTAGAGCAAGAAACCGGAGAGGACGAAGAAGACCGCGACGCCGATGTCGGTATGGGTGAGCAAAGAGCTGCCGCGACCATGCAGGCTGCGGCCCGTGGTGAACGCGACGTGCGAGAGCAGCACGGTGAGGGCGGCGACCGCACGGTAGCCATCCAGGCAGGGAAATCGACGCTCGACAACCGGCGTACCGGCTGCACTCTCGAGGCCGCCTGCCGTCATCCAGCAACGGTATGCGCGATCTGCGCCCTGGGTCTCGGTTCGACGACTTCTGGTCAATACTCCGAGTTGCGCAGATGCTCCCGGTAGCCATTTCGGCTCCCCCGCGTCGTTTTGAGAGGCTGGAAACGACGCGGAGCCGCCGAAGTATCTAGGCGCCGACGACCTGATGCCACGCGCCGCGGGCTTTGCTGTCGCTGCCTGCAGCGCTGGCGGTTCCTAGCGCCTGATACCTCAACAGTCCTGATCAGACCGTCCGCGCGCACCAGATCACACGTTGAACCGGGACGTCTCCGCGGGAAGTTGATCAAGGTCGTGACCTGCGGCGTTGCGGCCGAATTTGCCTTCTGACCTGCGGAAACGCGGTTGCGCGGTTGTCCGGCGGCGACCGCCGTTTACCGCCTGTGGCCAATTTTTCACGGCCCAGAGACGGCCCAGACCAAGATCATCAATGTCTGGGAATCAGAGCCCGAGGTATGTGCGCACCGCTGTCTCGAGGCTCCGCAGTTCGACAGGGTGCAAGCGGCCGCGGCGTCGACGTAGCCGGGCCTTGTCGATGGTGTGCACGTCGGTCGCGTTGGCATAGCTGACGTCGTACCGCGTCAAGCCGGCGTCGCTGCCGAGTGCGACATGGGTCGTCGACGGACCTTCGGTGCCCGTCACCACAACAACGGTGACCGAACTGAGCCGCTGGATCATTGGGTTGACCGTCAGCACCACCGCCGGGTGCTCCCCAACGATAGGGAGCCGCGTGTCCCAGACCTCGCCGCGGACCGGGTCCACTACTACTTGCCCGCTGGTGCCACTCCGAGGGGCAACGGCGCAGGCTTGCCGTCGTAGAACGCGTCGTAGCTATCGGCCATCTCTTGCTCTTCAGCTCGTTGGTGCACGAGCCGTAGGCCTTCGCGGACGAGCTCCGACGGACCGTCGAGGCCGAGCACTGCCGCGTCGCGTTCGACCAGGACCTTGGCGAACTCGCCGTCAATGCGCGCCTGCATGATCACCGAAGCGCGCGGAGCCGACGCTTTCCTGGTGGTGCCACGACGACTCTGCGCAGCTGGCGTCTTCTTCGATCGGGTCGGCATGTATTGAGTTTGTCATACAAGATGCTCGCCAGCAAACCTTCGTTCAAATGAGGTAGACCGTTCAACCTGCATGAGCGGCACGGTAGCGCCGAGTCGTTGCGGAATCAGTCGTTGTTTCCGGTCGGAGCTACCGGCACATCACAATCGGTGCCGAGCCCGATCGGCATTAGGTCGGTCAGCGTGGTGCCGGTCGCCGCGACTGCCTCAGTGAGCCGCTTTTGAGCGCTTTGAGCTTGCGGTCGAGCGTGGTGACGTCGTCGATGTAGTCCGCAGCGAACTGCCTGCGTGTCTTGTCGGCGACATCGCGAAGCCACACTGTCGCGAGCAGCGCGAGCTTTGACCGCGGTCACATTCTGTTGCGCGCCGTGTAACGGTCCGATCCGTCACTTGTTGCGACACGTAGAGCACCTCGGGTGAATAGCCCGGTTTGGCTATGGCCGTCCCTCTCGTCGACTCGACAGGATGCGCGAACCCAAAGCAGCCACGCTCAGTCGATTCAACTCGGGAGACCAGATGACAGGCTTGCCCAAGCACGCATCCAGACGCGGGACTCGGACAGCATGGACCGCGTTCACCGGTGCTGCGTTGTGCGCCGTGGTCGGCTTTGGCGCCGGCCCTGCGCTCGCAGGTGGCGGCACTCAGCCATCTTCATCAAGCCGCTCAGGCGTGCAACCCGATGACCACGCGAGTGGCGACGGCAACATCCAGGTGAGCGACTTGACCTCCGGTGTGACCGCGCAGGATTTGGCGAACGCTCTCGTCGGATCCGGTGTGACCGTTTCAAACGTCACCTACTCGGGCGCGGACGGCGCGGCAGGCAGCTACACCGCGACCGGTACCCAGGTGGGATTCCCGTCGGGCGTCGTTCTCTCCTCCGGCGCCGCAGTTGACATCGAAGGCCCGAACGTGAGCTCAAACACGACTACAGGGTGGGGCACGCCGGGCAACCCCGATCTCGATCCGCTCACGAATGGGTTTACGACCCAGGACGCCGCGACACTGAGCTTCGACTTCGTACCGACGGCCGGCACCGTCTCGTTCCAATACGTTTTTGGCTCAGAGGAATACAACGAGTACGTCAACTCTGAGTTCAACGATGTCTTCGGTTTCTTCATCGACGGCACCAATTGTGCCGTGCTTCCGGACGGGTCGCCGGTCACCGTAAATACCGTCAACAATGGCGTAAACTCCGGGCTTTACATCGACAACACTGACGGCCACGTCGACACTGAGCTAGACGGCCGCACTGTGGCACTGACCTGCACCGCAGCCGTAACACCTGGTGTGACCAACCATGCCGAGTTGGCGATCGCGGACACATCGGACACTGCTCTCGACTCGGACGTCATGCTGCAGGCCGGATCGTTTTCCAGCTCCAACATCACGCTGACCCCGCAAACGGGCAACGCGAATGTCGGAACGCCGTACACGCTGACAGCGACGGTGACGAAGGACGGCTCGCCGCAGGCGGGCAAGTCGGTGACGATCACGGTCGAGTCCGGCCCTGACGCCGGTGCCACCAAAACCGGGACGACGGACAACAATGGCCAGGTGCAGTTCACGATCACTGGTGCTGGGGTCGGCACAGACAACGTCTCGGCAACCTTCACCGACGACGCGGGCAACATCGAAGAGGACTTCGCCACCATCGACTGGACCGGCACCTTGACCGCGGCCTGCCACTTCAAATACCTGGTCATCCACACCGGGCAGCGCGACCCGCTGCTCTGCACCGGATTCCGGCCGAACGGCCACATCCGGATCGTGGAGGACGGGCACGAGCTCTTCCGCGGGTTCGCTCGCCCAGACGGCTCGGTCAAGGACGTCTTCCGGTTCCACAAGGCTGATGCCGGAACGCACACGTTCACGGTCATCGGCAAAGTCCCCAGTGGTCCTTCCGAGGGTCCGACCGCCGTCGTGACGGTCAACAGCAAGCATTAGCAGCCGAGTACGACGCGAAAAGCCCTCCCCCGGCCGGGGGAGGGCTTTCGTCGTGATCACAGGATTCCCTGACACACGCGCCAGTTCATGGGGCGCAGTGTGATCGAAGCCGAGGCCTGATCGCGGCCGGCTGCGACGTCGTGACCGTGCAGCGCGCCCTCGGACACGCCAAAGCGACAACGACTCTGAACACCTACGCACACCTGTGGCCGACGGCGGAAGACCGCACTCGTCAGGCCGCCAATGAGCTGTTCTCAGCGGCCCTGGGAGAAATCTCAGACGGCCCAGAGACGGCCCAGACCAAGATCACAAGCCTCTGACCTGCGGAAACACGCCAGATCACACGTTGAAGCGGAACTCGACCACGTCGCCGTCGGCCATGACGTAGTCCTTGCCTTCCATCCGTACTTTGCCGGCGCCGCGTGCGGCCGCCATCGATCCTGCTGCGACGAGATCGTCGTACGACACGACCTCGGCTTTGATGAAGCCGCGCTGGAAGTCGGTGTGGATCGTCCCCGCGGCCTCCGGCGCTGTCGCACCGTTGCGGATCGTCCAGGCGCGCGACTCCTTGGGGCCGGCCGTGAGAAAGGTCTGCAGGCCGAGCGCTGCGAAGCCAGCATGTGCGAGCTGGTCGAGGCCGCGTTCGTCCTGACCGGCGTCGCGCAACAGCTCAGCGGCTTCGATGTCATCGAGCTCCGCCAGTTCGGCTTCGAGGTGCGCTGAGAGGAAGACCGTCTCCGCCGGAGCGACCAGCGCTCGCAGTCTGTCGCGCAACGATGCGTCGCCGAGACCGGACTCGTCGATGTTGAACACGTAGATGAACGGCTTGGCTGTGAGTAGATGCAGATCGCGCAACGCCTCGGCGTCGAGAGTGGGGTCGGACGACACTGGTCGGCCGGCGTCGAGCACCACCCGCGCCTGCTCGACTGCTGCGAGCTCCGCGCGTTTGTCCGGCCGCATCCGCGCTTCCTTGGCCAGCCGCTCGAGTCGCGCGTCGATCGTCTGCAGGTCGGCAAGGATGAGCTCGGTATTGATCGTTGCGATGTCCTCGCCCGGATCGACGCGACCGTCGACGTGCGTCACGTCAGGATCGTCGAACACCCGCACGACCTCGCAGATGGCGTCGCTCTCACGAATGTGTGCGAGAAACCGGTTGCCCAGGCCTTGTCCCTCTGAGGCGCCTTTGACCAGACCGGCGATGTCGACGAAGGTCACCGTCGCCGGGACGACCCGCGCGGACTCGAACATCTCGCCCAGGACGGTGAGCCGTGGGTCTGGTACGCCGACGACACCGACGTTCGGCTCGATCGTGGCGAACGGATAGTTGGCCGCGAGCACCTGGTTCTTCGTGAGCGCGTTGAAGACCGTCGACTTGCCGACGTTGGGCAGGCCGACGATTCCGACGCTGAGGCCCACGCGCGCAATTCTGTCGGACCCTCATGTCAACGTTTCGGCATGGACATCGTTTTGACCCTTCTCGTTGGTTTGCTCGCGGGCGCGGCGCTCACCGTGCTGGTGCGCAAGCGCTCGTCGACACGGCCGTACGACGACGCCGTCGGCGCTGCGCTTGGGCGCCTCGACGCTCAGCTCCGTGGCCTGGAGTCGGCACGTGCGGAGGCCTACGGCGGCGTCCGGGCGTCGCTGGATTATGTGCAGCGCAGCACGGACGCGCTTCGCCACGAGACGAACGCACTCGTCACCGCGTTGCGTGCACCCCACACGCGCGGCCGCTGGGGCGAATTGCAGCTCCGACGCGTCATCGAAGCCGCTGGTGCACTCGAGCACTGTGACTTCAGCGAGCAAGTCTCGGCTACGACCGGCGCCGGCGGCATCCGCCCGGATGTCATCGTGCATCTCGCCGGCGGCAAGCAGGTCGTGATCGATGCCAAGGCGCCGTGCAGCGCATGGCTCGAGGCCGTCGAATCTCGGGACGAACAGACCCGCCAGGAGCGCAGTTCCGCACATGCGCGTCAGGTGCGCGAGCACATCAAGTCGCTCAGCTCAAAGAACTACTGGTCGGCCTTCGATCCGTGCCCTGAGTTCGTCGTGATGTTCATCCCGGCCGACGCATTCCTCGACGCAGCGCTGCAGGCAGACCCGACGCTGCAGGAGTTCGCGTTCGGCAGCAACGTCGTGCTGGCAACGCCGTCGACCCTTGTCGCGATGCTTCGCACAATCGCCTACACCTGGCGACAAGACGCGCTCGCCGCGAGCACGCGTGAGGTCAGCGAGCTGGGCCGCGACCTCTACCAGCGGCTGGGCACGCTGGCCGGATACCTCGACAAACTGGGGCGATCGCTGTCGGGTGCGGTGGCGTCGTACAACGAGACGGTGGGTTCGCTCGAGTCCCGGGTGCTCGTGACCGCACGCAAGTTCGGGCAACTCGGCGTCGCCGGGGACGACCCGGTGACTCCGGTCCAGGTGGACCGGATGTCGAGGCGGCTGAACGCGCCGGAGCTGGTGGTTTCTGGCGACGCCAACGGCACGGTCGTCGCCGGAGCGGCGCGCGGGCGGCTACGGTGACGAGATGGCCGACGAACGTGGCGGCCCACCCAGCGCTCCCGAGGCCTGGTGGGCCCGACCGCCGTCGACCGCTGCCGTGCCGAAGCCGGATCCCGAGCGTCCAGTCGCCCGCGCGGCACGGCCGTCGGCGGTGCCGCCGCGGCCGCCGGTCCGGCAGTCTCGGCCACCGTTCGGGGACCAGCGCGGGCTGACCACAGCAGGCGCGACGATCCTTGTGCTGGCATTGTCCGGGCTGGGCGCCGGAGTGGACGTGGTGACGGGGACGGGCCTGCGCACGGTGTTCGCGGTCGCCTTCACCGTCGCGGCAGCACTGGCCGCGGCCACGGTGCACCACGAGGACCTGCTCGCATCGGTCGTGATCGTGCCGCTCTGCTTTGCCGCCGTCGGTTTGGTTTCCGGCATTGCCGAAGGCTCCGGCCTGCAGGGGCTTTCGAAGATCGCGCTCGGGATCGCCAACGTGATGGTCACGGCGGCGCCCGCGTTGTTGCTCGCGACCGCAGCGGCTGCCGTCATCGCGTCATTGCGCGCCTACGCCGTCCGACGTCGGCGCCGCACGCCCTGGCGGAGCGCGGCAGCGGGCTAGCGCGTTCGCAACTCGCGCGGCAGCGCGAAGGCAAGCCGCTCTTCCGCGGTATTCACTTCTTCGACCTCGCCGAAGCCATGCTCGGCAAGCCATGCGAGCACTTCGGTGACCAGCGTCTCGGGCACCGAAGCCCCGCTCGACAGGCCCACCGTCGTCACATCGGTCAACCAGGTCGGGTCGAGTGCCGTCGCGTCCTCGACCAGGCGCGCGCCGCGAGCGCCGCTGGCGAGCGCAACCTCGACCATGCGCACCGAGTTGGACGAGTTGGTCGAGCCGACGACGAGAAACAGTTCAACCCGAGGCGCAATCGCCTTGACCGCGGTCTGACGGTTCTGCGTCGCGTAACAGATGTCGTCACTCGGCGGGTCCTGCATCGACGGGAAACGCTCCCGCAGCCGGCGTACGGTCTCCAGCGTCTCGTCCACGGACAGCGTCGTCTGCGACAGCCACACCACCCGGTCGGGGTCGCGCACGGTCACCCGATCCGCCGCTTCGGGGCCGTCCACCAGCTGGATCGCCTCGGGGGCCTCCCCCGTCGTACCGACCACCTCTTCGTGACCGTCATGGCCGATCAACAGGATCTCGTAACCAGCGTCGGCGAACCTGCGCGCCTCGTTGTGCACCTTTGTGACAAGCGGACAGGTGGCGTCGATGGTCTGCAGCTGACGTTCCCGCGCGTCGGCGTGCACGCTCGGTGCGACGCCGTGCGCCGAGAACACCACAACCGCCCCGGTGGGAACCTCTGCGGCCTCATCGACGAAAACAGCTCCCCGTTGCTCGAGTGACCGTACGACGTGCGTGTTGTGCACGATCTGCTTGCGCACATAGACCGGGGCCTCGTGCTGCTCGAGGGCCCGCTCGACCGTCTGAACGGCGCGGTCGACACCGGCGCAGTAACCTCGCGGTTTCGCGAGCAGCACCCGTCGCGCGGAAGAAGGCATCGCTCCATCGTAGGTTGCAGCCAAGCCCGCTCGACCGGTTAGCGCGTCGCCCGAAGGGGCACCCCGGGCGAGAGAACCGGAGAAGGAGCCCGCATGATGAAGGAACTGCGCGACCAGGCGACCGGCAAAGTCGTCGTGACGGCGGCCTCGATCGCGTCGGATCCCGTGGGCACCGCCCGAGGCTTGGCCAGCACCGGCGCCAAGACCGCCATCCGGCTCCCGGTGCGCGCGGGGGTCGCGGCGACCGGACCGGCAATCGGCATCGTGAGCCGGGCCCTCGCCGTCGCCGGGTCGGCACTGCGGACCGGCCGTCAGTTGCGGGAGCGGGTTCGGCCCGGCCAGCGCACCAACGGAGTTGCGGTCCCGCCTCCGCCGCGACCGGCCACGCAGGAACGACGCCCGGAGCAGCCGGCGCCCGCTGCAGACGCGGTGACCCCGGCGGCGACCGAGACCCAGGAGGAGCTTCCCGAGGCAGCAGTCATTGCCGGCGCACCGGGCGCCGCCGACGCAGCTGTCGCTCGGGCCGAGCGCGCGGTCGCCGGCAGTCTCGCGGTGGACGCGACACCGAGCCACGACGAGCTCCCGCTCGCTGACTACGACCACCTGACCTTGCCCGCGCTGCGGGCCAGGTTGACCCGCATCGACCTGACCGGGCTGATGCAGCTGCGCAACTACGAGAAGGCGCATGCCAACCGGTTGCCGGTCGTCACGATGCTGGAGAACCGAATCGCGAAAGTCACCACCAGCAACGGCAACTGACGCGCCTATCGTGCCTGTGTGGCACTGACGTCGTCAGCGGAGCAACCGCTGCCCGTTCGGACCGTCGCTCGCGCGATCAGCGACTGGATCGGACGGCTCGGTCGGGTCTGGATCGAAGGCCAGATCGCGCAGCTCGGCCGGCGTCCCGGCACAGCGGTCGCCTTTCTTACCCTGCGCGACCCGGTCGCTGAGGTATCGGTACAGCTGACCTGCCGCCGCGACGTTCTCGACGGGTGCACGCCGCCGCTCGTCGAGGGCGCGCGCGTCGTCGTGTGGGCCAAGCCGACGTTCTACCTGGCCCGCGGCACGCTCTCGCTGGAGGCATATGAGATTCGGCCGGTCGGGCTCGGCGAGCTGTTGGCGCGGATCGAACGGTTGAAGACACTGCTCGCGGCCGAGGGACTGTTCGCGGCCGAACGCAAGCGTCGACTGCCGTTCCTGCCGAGGGTTGTCGGCCTCGTCTGCGGCCGGGCCAGCGCGGCCGAGCACGACGTCGTGGAGAACGCAAAGCGACGGTGGCCGGCGGTCCGCTTCCGCGTGGAGCCGGTGGCCGTGCAAGGGCCGGCCGCGGCACTCGACATCGCGAACGCGATTCGACGCCTCGACAAGGCCGACGACGTGGACGTCATCGTGCTCGCACGAGGCGGTGGCTCGGTTGAGGATCTGCTGCCGTTCTCCGACGAAGGCGTTTGCCGTGGGGTCGCAGCGTGCCGTACGCCGATCGTGAGTGCGATCGGCCATCAGCAGGACACGCCACTCGTCGACCTCGTCGCCGACGTGCGCGCGTCAACACCGACGGACGCCGGCAAGCTCGTCGTGCCAGATGTCGCCGAGCAGCAGGCATTGGTCAGCGGTCTGCGCGAACGCGCCCGCCGTGCGCTGGTCTCGCGACTGGACGCCGAGGAGCGCGCGCTTGTCGCGCTGCGCTCCCGCCCCGTGCTCGCCGAACCGGAGCACGACATCGATCGTCGCGCGGGCGAGATCAGTGCGCTGGCGCTGCGCGCGTTTCGTTGCGCGAACGCTGCCGTCGACAGTGCAGTAGCTGACCTCGAACACACTCGTGCCCAGGCGCGCGCACTTTCTCCTGCGGCGACGCTCGATCGCGGCTACGCGGTCGTGCAGCGCGCGAACGGAACCGTCGTACGCGACGCCGGTGAACTCGACGTACGTGAACCGCTCGATGTCCGGGTCGCGGCAGGTCGATTCAGCGTCGAGGTGACCGCAACCGAGCAGTGACGGATCAGCCCCACGCCGCGACGTCCGGGGCAGGACCGCGGTTCATCGCCCACGCCATCAGGGCAGCAGAGTCGGTACGCCGGGCCAGCGTCTGCAGTACGCCGGGCAGGCACGTCTGAACGAGTTCGGCAGACCAGTCGGCCGTGGTGTAACCGAGCCCGAGATCAACGTGATGCACCTCGACCTCGCGCCAGCGCGACAACGCGACGTGTGAGGCAGCTGTCTCGTTACCGGTGACGCTGCGCGTCATCCGTGCCCAGGCGTCGGGGGGCATCCGCGCGCAGATCTCATCGACGGCGGCTGAGGTCTGCCGGACGTCGTCGACGAGTTCTGCCGCCGAGCGACCGGCGCCGGCCTCGATCTCGGCGTCGCGCCCCGCCTGGCCACCGACGTACTGGTCGACGACCTCGTCACGCAGTGCGCCCTCGAACCGCCGGACGACGCTGTCGGCGTTGCGGGCCACGTGCGTGAGGAGATGGCCAACCGACCAGCCGGGCAGCAGGCTGGGTTGGCGCGCTTGCGCGTCGGTCAACCCGGCCAGCGCAGCCACGAGCTTCTCCTGTGACTGCCGGATGCCGGCCACGATGCGATCGATCTCATCCATGCTCGTCATCCTGCCAACGCCGGCTTCTTTAGGCTCGCCGCGTGAGCGAGCCCGAGGGACCGAGCTATGAGCAGGCGCGCGACGAGCTGGCCGATGTCGTCCGCAGACTCGAAGCCGGCGGCGTGCCGCTCGAGGAGGCGCTGGCGTTGTGGGAACGCGGGGAGCAGCTCGCCGCGATCTGCCAGACCTGGCTGGACGGGGCACGAGCACGGCTCGCCGCGGCGGCGCCGGCCGCTGATCCAGATCAGTCCGCGGCGTCCGACCGCTAGCCCGTCAGTGCAGTGAATCGACAAGCTGCATCAGCTCGGCGTACGGCGCGTCCCTGGCTACGCTGCTGCCACCGACCACGACCGTGACGCCGCTCGGGTCCGTCCGGTCCAACGAATACTCACTTTGGTTCGCGGAGAACCGTTGCTCCCACGTCTGGCCGTTGACCGGGGCCTGACCACGGAACTTGCCATGCGCGGACTCGAGCTCGATGAACGGTGTCGCAGCCTGGTTGCTCTCTTCGAGTGCGACGTACGCACCCCTGGGTGACACATATCCGATGTGTAGGTGCACGACGTGGTGGTCGTCCGGGCCGGTGACCTGTGCGCTGGTCGCACGCCACCCGGCGGGCAGCCCTGTCGGCACCAGCACGTGGTACGGCGCGACCCGCTGCGCAGACAGGATCGCCTCGCGCGGGTCCACCTGTTTGACTGCGTCGTAGTGCGGGCGCGGCAGAAGTACGACGAGCAGGACCACGATCCCGAGCACGACACCGATCGACAGCGCCATGTTGCGGAGGCTGTAGCGCGAGGTGACGCGCACCGGCGTCTCAGTGGCCACGGATCTCCGCCATCGCGTCGAGGACGGCCACGCACTCTTCGGCCGTGTTGTAGAAGTGCGGGCCCACCCGGATGCCGACGCCCGGTCGGTGGTCAACCGAGAAACCGCGTGCGTGCAGCTCGTCGTGCACGTGCTGTGCATCGCCCGGGTCGATCGTGACGTGCCCGCCGCGCTGTGCCGAATCGAGCGGCGATCGCACAATGAAGCCGCGTTCCTGCGCGCCGTCAACGAGCTGCTGCGTCAGCGACTGCGAGCGCTCCCGGATACGCGGGATGCCGATCTTTGCCAGCGTGGTGTACGACGATGCAGCGATGAACGCCGCGGGCACGTTCGGCGTACCGCCTGTGAAACGCATCGTGCCTCCGGCGTACTGCACGTCGTCGAACACGAACCCGAACGGGTCGGCGTGCCCGAACCAACCGACGCGCGCGGGATGCAACGTGTCGGCAATGCGCGGTGCAACGTAGAGGAACCCGTTGCCCGGCCCGCCGCACAGGAACTTTACGGAGCCTCCGACGGCGAAGTCGACGTCGAGCGCGGTGACGTCCACGGGGACGGTGCCAGCCGACTGGTAGCAGTCCAGCAGCACGAGCGCCCCGACCTCGTGCGCTCGCGCGACGACCGGCTGTACGTCGATCAACGTCGACGTACGGAACAACACGTGGCTGATCGGCACGATCGCCGTGTGCTCGTCGATCTCGTCCACGAGCCGCCCAACATCGAGATGCACGCCGTCGGGTTCACCGGGTACGACGACAGGTCGAGCGCCATAACGCTGATGCTCTCGCCAGAGATAATGGCTGCCCGGCCACTCGAGCTCGGAGTACACAACCTTGTTGCGCGTGCCGGTGAAGTCGATCGCACTCGCAACGTCACCAATCGCAACTGCGACATTCGCCCGCATGACTGTGGCACCGGAGGGAGCGCCGATCAAACCGCCTACGAGGTCCGCGACGTAGGCCAGCTCAGGGATCCAGTCGTACCACGCACTCACGCCGCCGGTAGCCCAGCTGTCGAGATAGGCGCTCATTCCCTCCTGCGCTCCGCGGTGCATCGCTCCGAGCGAATGGCTGACGAGATAGGTACGTCGGTCGAGGATCGGATAGTGGCCGCGGAATGCGAGCAGATCCTCGTGCATGCACGCAGCGTACGGTTACGATTTCGCCGACCAATTGCGCTGATGGCACGATTCCACCGAGGGCGACGCGTGAGAGGCAGGACGGGATGAGCGATCCGACGGCCTTGCCCGACGAACTCGCCGTCCATCAGCAGGCCCCCGACCGCAACCTCGCCTTGGAACTCGTCCGCGTCACGGAGGCGGCCGCGATGGCCGCCGGCCGCTGGGTCGGACGCGGAGACAAGAACGGCGCCGACAAGGCCGCGGTCGATGCGATGCGTCATCTGATCGGAACAGTGTCGATGCAGGGCGTCGTCGTCATCGGCGAAGGCGAGAAAGACGAAGCGCCGATGCTCTACAACGGCGAGGACGTCGGTGACGGCAGCGGACCGGAGTGCGACGTCGCAGTCGACCCGATCGACGGCACGACACTCACCGCCAAAGGCATGAGCAACGCGATCTCCGTCATGGCGGTCGCCGAGCGCGGTTCCATGTACGACCCGTCGGCGGTGTTCTACATGGAGAAGATCGCAGTTGGGCCGGAGGCCGCCGGAGCCGTCGACATCACCGCGCCGGTGGCGGAGAACGTTGCCGCCGTCGCGAAGGCCAAGGGCATGGAGGTCGAGGACGTTACCGTCGTCATCCTCGACCGGCCCCGACACGAGCAGATAGTGCGTGACGTCCGGGAGGCCGGCGCCCGCATCAAGTTCATCTCCGATGGCGATGTCGCGGGCTCGATCATGGCGGCTCGGGAAGGCACCGGCGTCGACTTGTTGCTCGGCATCGGCGGCACCCCCGAGGGCATCATCAGCGCAGCAGCGATCAAGTGCATGGGCGGTCTCATCCAGGGGCGACTGTGGCCCAAGGACGACGAGGAACGGCAGCGGGCGATTGACGCCGGCCACGACCTGGACCGCGTCCTCACCACCGATGACCTCGTCAAAGGCGACAACGTGTTCTTCGTCGCAACCGGCGTGACCGACGGTGAGCTGCTCAAGGGCGTGCGCTACCGCGGCGGCGGCGCAACCACACACTCCCTCGTGATGCGCTCGAGGTCCGGCACGATCCGCTACGTCGAGAGCCACCACCAGTTCGCGAAGCTGCGCGCCTACTCGATGGTCGACTTCGAGCGCCACATCTCGTAATCAGTACGCTCGGCAACATGACCGAGTACCGCATCGAGAAAGACTCCATGGGCGACGTCCAGGTGCCCAAGGACGCCAAATGGCGCGCCCAGACACAACGCGCGGTAGAGAACTTTCCGGTTTCCGGCGTACGGATCGAGACCGGCCTTATCGAGGCGCTCGGTGCGATCAAGGGTGCGTCAGCGGAAGTGCGCGGCGAGCTCGGTCTGCTCGATGCCGACAAAGCGAAGGCCATTGCCGACGCCGCGAGCGAGGTCGCCGACGGAACGTGGAACGACGAGTTCCCGATCGACGTGTACCAAACGGGCTCCGGTACGTCATCGAACATGAACGCGAACGAGGTCATCGCGACTTTGGCCGCCGAGCGACTCGGCTCACCCGTGCATCCGAACGACGACGTGAACGACCCACTGTCGTCCAACGACGTGTTTCCGAGCGCCATACACATTGCGGCGTGCCGCTCGATCGTGACCGAGCTCCTGCCCGCACTAGACCACCTCGCGGTGGCGCTGGGACGCAAAGCCACCGAGTTCGCCGAAGTCGTGAAGAGCGGTCGCACTCACCTCATGGATGCCACACCAGTGACGCTCGGGCAGGAGTTCGGTGGGTACGCCGCAGCTATCCGTTACGGCATCGAGCGCCTGCAGTCCTCGCTCCCGCGCGTCGGCGAGCTCCCGCTGGGCGGGACCGCCGTCGGCACCGGGATCAACGCACCGGCCGGGCTGGCCGCGAAGATCATCGAACGGCTGGCGGGCACGCTGCGGCTGCCGTTGACCGAGGCGCGCAACCACTACGAAGCCCAGGGCGCACGGGACGCGCTCGCAGAAGTCAGCGGCATGCTCCGCACGATCGCGGTCAGCCTCTACAAGATCTCCAACGACATCCGGTGGATGTCGTCCGGGCCGCGCGCAGGACTCGCCGAGATCCACGTGCCCGACCTGCAGCCGGGCTCGTCGATCATGCCCGGCAAGGTCAACCCGGTCATCCCCGAGGCCGTCTGCCAGGTCGTTGCACAGGTCATGGGCAACGACACCGCTGTTGCGTTCGCCGCGAGTGCCGGCAACTTCGAGCTGAACGTGATGCTTCCCGTGATCGGCCGCAACCTCCTCGAGTCGATCCGTCTGCTCAGCACCATCAGCCGGTTACTGGCCGATCGTTGCGTCGCCGGCATCGACGCCGACGAGGATCGCTGCCGGACCTACGCCGAGTCCTCACCCTCCATAGTCACGCCGCTCAACCACTACATCGGGTACGACGAAGCCGCGCAGGTAGCCAAGCAGGCCTTGAAAGAACGCAAGACGATCAAGCAAGTTGTGCTCGAACGTGGGTATGTCGATCAGGGCAAGATCAGCGAGGCCGACCTCGACCGTGTCCTCGACGTGTTGTCCATGACCAGACCCAAAACGGAATAGGCGACCGAATGAGCGACTTCCTGACCGACGTCAAGGTGCTCCGCGAACGCGCCCGAGCCGAGATGGAGAAGGGGCCCGTCACCGACGCCTACGGCGCGGACCGCGAACGCGTCATCGAAGTCCTGAACGAGGCGCTCGCGACCGAGCTCGTCTGCATCCTGCGCTACAAGCACCACTACTTCACGGCGAGCGGCATCAATGCCGAGCCGGTGGCAGCAGAGTTCCTTCAGCACGCCAACGAGGAGCAGGTGCACGCCGACCGCATCGCGCTGCGCATCACCCAGCTCGGCGGCAACCCCGACTTCAACCCCGACACGCTCACCATGCGTTCACACGCTGAGTACGACGACAGCAGCGATCTGATCGACATGATCAAAGAGGACCTCGTCGCTGAACGCGTCGCGATCGCGTCGTACCTCGAGGCCATCCAGTGGATCGGCAACGGGGACCCGACCACCCGGCGACTCCTCGAAGATGTGCTGGCGCAGGAGGAGGAACATGCCGACGACATGGCCGGGTTCCTGCAGCAGTTCGACGGCAACCACGCCTGACGGGCATAAGAAAGCCCGGTCGAGGCGCGACGGGGTGCGCCCCGACCGGGAGCATTGACAACGCTACGACGCTGTTGTCCGCTGCACGGTCAACGCTCGGCAAAAGTTCACGCAGGTCGGTCAGTAGTAGCCGTAGGCCTGCGAGTGCGCCCAGGCACCGCAAGGCGCGCCGTACGTCGCGGAGATGTAGGACAGGCCCCAACGGATCTGGGTGACCGCGCTGTCCCGCCAGTCGCTGCCAGCGGCTGCCATCTTGGCGGCGGGCAGCGACTGCGGAATGCCGTACGCACCGGAAGACGCGTTCTCCTCATGTACGTGCCAGCCGCTTTCCCGCGTCCAGAGCAAGTCGAGGCACTCCCACTGCCGGCCGGTCCAGCCGCGGTCGGCCGCCAATTGCCGACCGATAGTCCGCGGAGAGCCCACCAGTCGCGGCCGCGGGTGGTGCGGCGCGCGGACGCGCAATGTCCGCGGCGGGGCGAGGTAGGCAGCAGCGGGCGCGAGCAGCCGCGGAGTGGTGCCGGGCGCGGTCGCGGCGGCGACCTGCTGCGGCTCGGGTGTGGGGTGCGGCTGTGCAGCGAACCCCGCGCCGGCACCCGGCCAAGCGAGTACGGCGCCGGCCAGGGCCGGGATACTGAGCGCAGCCAGAACTGACCGGATGGCAACCCGGGACACGAGTGCTTCCTTCCGTCGGCGCGCAGCATCGAGCGCGTCGGCCAAGGCCCGTTGTGTCAGCGGGGAAGCGCGAGGCGCGTCGGTCTGCGCCCGCAGGGCCTACCTGTCAGCTACTCCTGGCTGAGTGCTAACTGCGAGCAAGCATTACCCACTCAGAGGCGCAAAACCACCTATTTGGTGTGGCTTAGGTCACAGCGATTGGGACATTCCTGCCCGGGCGGGGAGCAGCGGCCGGAAAGGTCCGGCGCCGACAACGGCACAACGGGTGCTGCCAGCCCGCTCGCGGAGACAACGGACGGGGCCGTCCCCGCCCGCCCAGCCGGGAGGGGACAGCCCCGTCACCAGGCATAACGGGGGTCACGCGGATTCCTCGCGCGGATTCGCAAAAGAAAAATCAGGGCCCCCCCGGCGAGGAACCCGGCCACGTGCGCCAGATAGGCCACATCGGCGCCTTGCGCGACGGCGCTCCCCGTCGAGTACACCCACTGGATGAGGAACCAGCTGCCCAGCACGACCCAGGCGGGCAGCCGGACCGGGATGAAGAAGAAGAACGGCACCAGGCTCGTCACCCGCGCACGCGGATAGATCACGATGTAGGCGCCGAGGACCCCGGCGATGGCACCCGACGCCCCGAGCAGCGTCTCGGTCGAGTTCGGCGTACTGAGCGCAAAGGCGTAGGCGGCGACGTAACCGCAGAACAGGTAGAAGGCAAGAAAACGCAACCGGCCCAGCCGGTCTTCAACGTTGTTGCCGAAGACATAGAGGAACAGCATGTTGCCGAGCAAGTGAAGCCAGCTGCCGTGCAAGAACATCGCCGTCAACACCGACAGGATCACGTTCTTCTTGTGATGTTCGACGGGGCACGCTAGTTCCCCACGGTCGGTCTGAACGACTGTCTGACGTGGTGGCAATGCCTTGTTCGTCGTGAGTTCCTTGGGCACGGCTGCCCATTCGTCGAAGTACGCCGACTGACGACACACAGCGGCAACAGTTGTGGTGCCGGCGACACCATGGCTGACCGGCTCGGCGAGGAACACCGCGAAGTTCAACGCGATGAGGATGTAGGTGACGATCGGTCGTCGCTGTACCGGATTCTGATCATGGATCGGGATGACCACGGGAGCAGTGTGCTCCAAGCGGCCACCTACGAACCGAACCGCCGTGATCGGAGGCCGTACGAGCGCAGTGCGCGAAGGAAGTCGACGTGGCGGAAGTCCGGCCAGTACGCCTCGCAGAAGTAGAACTCCGAGTGCGCGCTCTGCCACAGCAGAAACCCCGACAGCCGTTGCTCCCCCGACGTACGGATGACGAGATCCGGGTCGGGTTGGCCACGGGTGTAGAGGTGTTCGGCGATGTGCTCGACGTCCAAGGCCTGCGCGAGGTCGTCGATGCTCGTACCTCGCTCCGAGTGCTCTTGCAGGAGCGACCGGACGGCATCGGTGATCTCGCGCCGGCCTCCGTACCCGACGGCCACGTTGACCAACAAGCCGTCCCGTTCTTCGGTCTTGTCCGCCGCTTCTTTCAGCGCGCGGCCGAGAGTGTCCGGCAGGAGGTCAAGCGAGCCGACCGGGTGGATGCGCCAGGGTTGCCCCGGCCCGGACAGGGACTGGGCGATGCCCTCGATGATGCGGATGAGCGCATGCACTTCGTCGTTGGAACGGGAGAAGTTGTCGGTCGAGAGCAACCACAGCGTGACGACCTCGACGCCCGCGTCGGCGCACCACTGAAGGAACTCCTCGATCTTGTCCGCACCCGCACGATGGCCTTCGTTGACGCTCTCGGCACCAGCGGCCCGCGCCCAGCGTCGGTTGCCGTCCAAGATGATGCCGACGTGACGGGGCTTCGGTACGCCGTGCAGCTGCCGTTGGAGGCGCTGCTCATAGAGCGAGTAAACGAGATCGCGAACTCGGGTGCGGCCGGGAATCGGTGCCGCCATCTCGCGAATCAGCTCCGGGTTGGTTCACTGCCGAGGCGCTCGACCAGGGCGCGGTGCTCGGCCCAGAGCTCTTGGGGCAGCCGGTCTCCGAAGCGCTCGTAGTGATCGGGGATCAACGCCGCCTCGCCGCGCCAGGCCTGGGTGTCGACCGTCAGCAACAGCGCGAGCGCATCGTCGGACAGGTCCAGCCCATCGGTGTCGAGCGCGGCCTCGGTCGGCACCCGTCCGATCGGGGTGTCTGCTGCCTCAGCGGTGCCGTTGATGCGACCAACGATCCACTTCAGCACGCGACTGTTCTCACCGAAGCCGGGCCACACGAATTTGCCGTTGGCGTCCTTGCGGAACCAGTTGACGTAGTAGATCCGCGGCAGCTTGCGCTCGTCGCTCTGCTTGCCGATGTGCAGCCAGTGGGCGAAGTAATCGGCCATGTTGTAACCGCAGAACGGCAGCATGGCGAACGGATCGCGCCGCAGCTCTCCGACCTTGTTCTCCGCAGCCGCGGTGCCTTCGGACGAGACGTTGGACGCGAGGAAGACTCCGTGCTGCCAGCTCCGTGACTCGGTCACGAGCGGCACGTTCGTCGCGCGGCGGCCACCGAAGAGGATCGCGTCGATCGGCACGCCCTGCGGGTCCTCCCATTCGGGCGCGATCGTCGGGCACTGCGACGCCGGTGCAGTGAAGCGCGAGTTGGGGTGCGCCGCCGGTTCGCTGGACGCCGGTGTCCAGTCGCGGCCCTTCCAGTCCGTCAGATGCGCGGGCGCTTCGTCGGTCAGCCCCTCCCACCACACATCGCCGTCGTCGGTCAGCGCGACGTTGGTGTAGATGCAGTTGGCGTAGAGCGTGTCGATGGCGTTCTTGTTCGTGGACAGGCCCGTACCGGGTGCGACACCGAAGAATCCGGCCTCCGGGTTGATCGCGTAGAGCCGTCCATCATCACCGAAGCGCATCCAGCAGATGTCGTCGCCGACGGTTTCGGCTTTCCAGCCCGGGATCGTCGGCTGCAACATGGCGAGGTTGGTCTTGCCGCATGCACTCGGAAATGCGCCAGCGATGTAACGCACCTCACCTTCGGGCGAGGTGAGCTTGAGGATCAGCATGTGCTCGGCGAGCCAGCCCTCATCGCGCGCCATCACCGACGCGATGCGCAACGCATAGCACTTCTTGCCGAGCAGAGCGTTCCCGCCGTACCCAGACCCGTATGACCAGATCTCGCGTGTCTCGGGAAAGTGGACGATGTACTTCGTGTCGTTGCACGGCCACGGCACGTCGTTCTCACCAGGCGCGAGCGGCTTGCCGACAGAGTGCACGGCAGGAACGAAAAACCCATCGCTGCCCATCGCGTCGAGCGCGGCCTTGCCCATACGGGTCATGATCCGCATCGAGACTGCGACGTATGCCGAGTCGGTGATCTCCACGCCGAGCGCGGAGATGTGTGAGCCGAGCGGTCCCATGCAGAACGGGACGACATACATCGTGCGGCCGCGCATGGAGCCGTCGAACAACCCGTGGAGCGTGCCGCGGATCTCCTTCGGGTCCACCCAGTTGTTCGTCGGCCCGGCATCGATCTCGTTCTCGGGGCAGATGAAGGTGCGACTCTCAACGCGGGCAACATCGGACGGATCCGAGTGCGCGTAGAAACTGTTGGGACGCTTGTCCGGGTTGAGCTGTCGGAGCGTGCCGGATGCGACGAGCTCGCCCGTGAGGCGCTCCCACTCGTCTTCTGATCCGTCGCACCAGTAGACGCGGTCGGGCTGGGTCAGCTCCGCGATCTCGCGCACCCAGGCGAGCAACCGACTGTGTGTGGTCGGCGCTGAGTCCAAGCCGGGGATCGTTGAAGCCGTCACCGAAAAGTCGCCTCCTGCCAACACATGCGGGATGACCCAATGTTACTTCGCGTTATGCCCCTGCTTGACCGGGGTTGACACTGCGTCACCGTCGGTGACGGGTTAGCCCGCTGTCTTGACGAGCGCCTTGATGACGCGGCGGTCAGCCATTGCAGCGAACGCCTGCGGCACATCGTCGAGGCTCACCGTGAGGTCGAGCACCGGGCTCGGGTCCACTGTCCCAGCCAGGATGTCGGCCATCAGCTCGGGAATGTAGGCCCGTGCCGGAGCGACGCCGCCGCGAACCGTGAGGTTGCGGCCGAACATCTCACTGAGATCGAGAGCGGCGTCCTGCGGGACGCCGACGTAGCCCACCGTCCCGCCGTCCCGTGCGACACGCAACGCAAGATCGAACGACAACGGCAACCCCACGCACTCGCAGACGCTCGGGGCCCCGCCACCCGTCAGCTCGAGGATCTCGGCGACGGCGTCCTCGCCGCGCACAGTGACCACGTCCGTCGCGCCGAACCGGCGGGCGATGTCGAGCCGGTCGTCGTGGTGACCGACGACGACAATGCGCTCAGCGCCGATCCGATGCGCAGCGAGCGTCGCGCAGAGCCCCACCGCCCCGTCTCCGATGACCACGGCGGTGCCGCCGCGTTGAACACCCGAGCTGACCACACTGTGGTGCCCGGTCGGGAACACGTCGGTGAGCGGCGTGAGCTTCGTCAGCAGCGCGTCGTTGCCCGCTGCCTCGGATGGCACGGGGACCAACGTGCCGTCGGCGTACGGCACGCGAACGGCCTCGCCTTGTCCACCGTCGGTGTCACCGCTGAAGAATCCGCCGTTGACGCAGGACGTCTGCAGGCCGCGGTGACAGAACTCGCAGTCGCCATCGGAGAACGTGAACGGTGAGATGACCATGTCGCCGCGTCGTACGGAGTGCACATCCGAACCGACGTCCTCGACGATGCCGAGGAACTCATGGCCGGTGCGGGTCCCTGGATCCTTCTCGGACACGCCGCGGTAGGACCAGAGGTCAGAGCCGCAGACACATGCATGTACGACGCGCACGAGCGCATCGGTGGGCGCTTCGATGCGTGGGTCGGGAACGTCCTCGACGCGGACGTCGCCGGGCCCGTGAAAAACGGTTGCTCGCACGACCGGCGAGGTTATCCGGTTGCCTCCGGGCCGGCCGCGCGGATCTTCTGCACCGACGCGAGGGCCTCGCGCAGCTCGGCAAGCCAGGTGTCGGCGTTCTTGCCAACGAGTCGCACGCACCAGGCCAGCGCGTCGCTGCGCGAGCGCGCGACGCCCGCGTCGACGAGTGTGTCGAGCACGCGGCGGTCGGCTTGGCGCAGACGCGTCATCACGGGAACCGACAGCGACGTGAACATCTCGCGGCGGTCACCACACTGGGCCCCCCACGCGACCTTGCGGCCGAACCGGTGCTCGGCCTCGCGGGCGATCGCTATTCGCGCGTCCCGGGTGTCCTCGCGGAACGCCTTGATGCGACCCGCGGCCGCGGCGGCCTGCTCGGCGTCGCTTGCGCCCGCCTCGATGGTCGGCGGATCCAGTGGTCCGACCACGTGGATCTCCTCGCGGTCGATGGTGATCTCCGGCGCGCCGGCGTACCAGTCGTTCGGGAGGCGGCCGGTGAGCCAGCCGCGGATCGTGTCCTCGTTCATGCAACGATGATTACACCGTTACATCGAATGTGACAGCGGTTTCTCTGCCAGCGAACGGGCCAGCTCGGCGGGATCGGTCACCGGTCGTTCGCACGCAAAGTTCCGGCAGACGTAGGCAGCCGGCCTTCCATCGACGAGGCCACGGTCCGCGAGCAACGGGACACCAACGCCCCCCGGCGATCCGATCGCAACGGCGGCTCCCGGCGAGGTCGCGCGCACCGCCGTGCGCAGCAGGTCGAGGGTCGCCGGGTCCGTGGTGTCGCCGACGATCGCGACTTCCACCGGACCGGCCAAGACCGCCTCGGCAACAGCGGCCGACCAACCGGCGTGCCGCGGAAATCGCCTGATCACCTCAGCGAGGCCGCCGACCGCCGTGACGGCGGCGTTGCGATGCCGCTGCGACCCACTCAATGCGGCGTACGTAAGCAGCGCACCTGCAGAAGCGCTGGCGCCCGACGGTGTCGCGTTGTCGGTCGGGTCGCGTGGCCGGCGTACCAACCTTTCAGCGTCATCGCGCGTGTCGTAGAAACCGCCGTCGCCATCCGCGAACCGGTCCAGCACGACATCCAGCAGTTGCGCGGCCGCGTCGTACCAACGGATCTCCCCGGTGACTGCGTACAACGCGAGCAGTCCCTCGGCAAGGTCGCCGTGGTCTTCGAGTACGCCGAGGCTGTCGCCCGACTTCCCGTCGCGCGAGGTACGACGCAGCGCGTTGCCCCCCATATGCACGCGCAGAACGAGATCCGCCGCCGCGCGTGCCGCGTCGACGAGGTCCGCGCGCTCGAACAGCAGGCCGGCTTCAGCGAGTCCGGCGATGGCCAGACCGTTCCAGGCCGCAACGACCTTGTCGTCGCGGGTGGGCGGAACGCGTTGTGCGCGAATCGCAAGCAACCGCGCACGCTCGGCCGTATAGGCATCGGTGTCGTCCGGATCCGCCAACAGCTGCAGGACCGAGCGGCCGTGCTCGAACGTGCCCGAGTCGGTGACGTTGAACATCGCTGCCGCCTCGGGACCGACTTCATCGGGTTTCCAGACGTAGAACTTCCCCTCTTCGCCTTCGCTGTCGGCGTCGAGCGATGATGCGAAGCCGCCCTCGGTTGTCCGCAGGTCGCGCAACATCCATTCGGCTGTCTCGATAGCGATGCGGCGCGGCAGATCTTCGCCGGTCGTGCGCCAGAGGTGCGTGTAGACGCGGAGCAAGAGCGCGTTGTCGTACAGCATCTTCTCGAAGTGCGGCACCACCCAGTCGGCGTCGACCGAATAGCGTGCGAAGCCGCCGCCGATCTGGTCGTACATCCCGCCCCGTGCCATCGCCTCGCAGGTGTGCTTGACCATGTGCAACGCGGCTCGGTCGCCGGTGCGTGCATGGTGACGCAGCAGGAACTCGAGAACCATCGACGGCGGGAACTTCGGTGCGCCACCAAAGCCGCCACGCTTCGAGTCGTATGACGCAATCAGTCCCGACAGCGCGGTGCCGAAATCGTCTTCGCTGACCGCCCCGGCGGACGGACGAGGAGCAGTCTCCGAGAGCGCGCGCACGACTTGTTCGGCCTGGGCGACCAGCGCCTCGCGTTGCGTCTCCCAGGCGGAGGTCACGCGGCGCATCAGTTCGAGGAAGTGCGGCTTCGGGAAGTAGGTGCCGCAGAAGAACGGCGCTCCGTCCGGCGTCAGGAAGCAGGTCATCGGCCAGCCACCTTGGCCGGTCATCGCTTGGGTGGCTTCCATGTAGACGGCGTCGATGTCCGGGCGTTCCTCGCGATCGACCTTGACCGCCACGAAGTGCGGGTTGAGGTACGCCGCGACGTCGTCGTCCTCGAACGACTCGTGCGCCATCACGTGGCACCAGTGGCAGGCGGCGTACCCGACCGACAACAGGACGGGGACGTCGCGCTTACGCGCCTCGGCGAAGGCCTGATCCGACCACGGCCACCAGTCGACCGGGTTGTCCTTGTGTTGCTGCAGATAGGGAGAAGTGGCATGCGACAACCGGTTCATCCGTCCATACTCCCCCTGTGGGATCACCGCGAACGGACGCACTTCTGCGCGCCCAGGATCGGGCCAGCGCTTTGTTCGACGACGTCGAGGCGCGCGGGTTGATCCGCTCCGGCGTGAGCGAGTCGCAGCTCAGCAAGGAGATCCGCGACCTTGCGCGTACGACCTACGGCGTCACGCGGCACTGGCACAAGCGGATCGCGCGGTCCGGACCGAACACGCTGCGGCCCTACGACGAAAACCCGCCGGATCGCGTCATCGGCACGGACGACATCGTGTTTCTCGACTTCGGGCCGATCTTCGCGGAGTGGGAAGCGGACTTCGGCCGCACGTACGTGCTCGGCACCGACGTGAACAAGCTGCGTCTGCGTGACGACCTCGCTGCCGCTTTTGCCGCCGGCGCGGATTACTTCCGGACTCACCCCCAGATCACTGGTGCCGAGCTGTACGCGTTCCTGCAGGACTACGCGACGACGCTCGGGTGGACCTACGGCGGCCCGATCGCCGGTCATCTCGTCGGCAAGTTTCCGCACCAGCGCGTGCCGGGCGACAAGGTGCTGTCCTACATCGCGCCGGGCAACGACGAACCGATGCGAAGTCAGGACCGCCACGGCAACGACCGGCACTGGATCCTCGAGATCCACTTCATCGACCGCGAACGTCAGATCGGCGGGTTCTACGAAGAACTACTGACGACGTCCTAGATGGCAGGGGCATTGCGGGTGACCGCCCGGGTCGCGATCCCCGAGCAGGAACTGTCGTGGCGGTTCTCGCGCGCGTCGGGCCCGGGCGGTCAGGGAGTGAACACGACGGACAGCCGCGTGGAACTTTCGTACGACGTCGCACAGTCCAGCGCGCTCGGCCCGACGCTGCGGGCCCGCGCACTCGACCGGTTGCACGGCCGGCTCGTCGACGGTGTGCTCACTATTCGCGCGTCGGAGTACCGCTCGCAGCTGCGCAACCGCGAAGCGGCGCTCGACCGGCTCGCCGAGGTCATGCGCGACGCCATCGCGCCGCCACCGAAACCACGACGACCGACCCGGCCCACACGTTCGGCGACCGAAGCGCGGCTTGCTGAGAAGAAGCGCCGCAGCAACGTCAAGCGATTACGCCGCAGCAACGACGACGGGTGACGCCAGCTCGGTGGCTCCGCGCCGTTTTTCAGGCGCCGAAACGACGGGGCGGCGCCGAAGCAGAACCGTCGGCAGGCGGTGCCGTCTCGTCCGGCTCGTCGAAGCTCTTCGGGACCTTCTTCAGCTGCTTGCTCATCGACTTGTACAAGAAGACCATCGCGACGCCGAGCGCCAGGAGCACGGCGAGACCCAGCCAGCCGGCTTGAGCCGGCGCGACACCGTCCCAACCGCGCGCGAGCACCGAAGCGATCATCACGTCGACGGTAGCGGATGCACCGGTGTGCGAATGCCGGCAAACAGATCGTCTTCGGGCACATCGGTGTCGACGAGCGAGCGGGCGAGCTGGTAGTCCTCGGTCGGCCAGGCGTGTTGCTGGACGTCGAGCGGCACGGCGAACCACCGCCCGGCCGGGTCGACCTGTGTCTCGTGCGCAAGCAAGGCGCGATCGCGGACGTCGAACCAGTCGGAGCAGGGAACGCGCGTCGTCATCCGGCTCGCACCTTCCGGTCGCTCCACCCAGTTGGCGAGCCATTCGGCGTACGGCGAGTCCAGCCCGAGCATGACAGCGGCGTCGTGCAGCGCCTGCACGCGCTCCTTGTGAAACGTCAAGTGGTAGTAGAGCTTCAGCGGTTGCCACGGTTTGCTGATGCCGGGATATCGCTCCGGATCGCCCGCTGCCTCGAACGCCTCGATCGAGATGTTGTGCGTCATCAGGTGGTCAGGGTGCGGATAACCGCCTTGCTCGTCATAAGTGAGGATCACGTGCGGCCGCTCCCGGCGCACGAGCTCGACCAGCGGCCGGGCCGCAACCTCGAGCGGTTGCGCCGCGAAGCTGTCGTCGGGAACCGGCGGCGGCGGGTCCCCCTCGGGAAGACCGGAATCCATGAAGCCGAGCCATTCCTGACGTACACCGAGGATTTGCCGGGCCCGCTCCATCTCCCCGCGCCGGATCTCGGGCAGCCGCTCGACTACCTCCGGGCGGTCCATCGCCGGATTGAGGATTGAGCCTCGCTCACCACCGGTACAGGTGACGACGACGACGTCTACGCCTTCGGAGACATATCTCGCCATGGTTGCTGCGCCCTTGCTGGACTCGTCGTCCGGATGGGCGTGCACGGCCATCAGCCGAAGCGGTTCGGAACGTTCACTCACGTGCTTGATTCTCCCTGACCGAAACGGAGTCCCGCTGTTAGCCTGGTTGGTCTGTCTCAAAGTTCAGCGCATCTGAGGTTCTTCCCATTCCGTGGCTCGAGGAGCGACAGTGACCGAAACAGGTGAAGCACCTGTCACCTGGTTGACGCAGGAAGCTTTCGACCGGCTCAAGTCGGAGTACGAGTACTTGTCCGGGCCTGGGCGGACCGAGATCTCCAAGAAGATCGGTGCCGCGCGCGAAGAGGGCGATCTGCGCGAAAACGGGGGCTACCACGCGGCCAAGGAAGAGCAGGGCAAGCGGGAGGCCCGCATCCGGCAGCTGCGACAGCTGCTGGAGTCCGCGCGCGTCGGCGAAGCTCCGACCGAGCCCGGCGTCGTCGGGCCCGGCATGGTCGTCACCGTCCGCTTCGACGGCGACAGCGACACCGAACGGTTCCTGATCGGTTCACGCGAGGACTCGGCCAACGGGGAGCTCGAGATCTACTCCGCGCAGTCGCCGCTGGGCAAGGCGTTGACCGGCAAGCATGAGGGCGAGACGGCGACCTACACGATGCCGAGTGGTCGCGAGATGTCGGTCGAAGTGATCGACATGGAGCCGTACGCCGGCTGAGAGGAGCTCCTGCAATGGCGCAGGATCCGGAGCGAGACCGGTTTCCCGTCGAAGGCTTCGACCACGTCCGATTCGCGGTGAGCAACGCGCGGCAGGCCGCGCACTTCTACTCGACGTCATTCGGTATGCGCGTGACGGCGTACCGCGGGCCGGAGAACGGCGAGCGCGAGACGGCGAGCTACGTGCTCGAAAGCGGGAGCGCGCGGTTCGTGATTACCGGGGAAGTGCGCGCGGGCTCCTGGGTCGGCGAATCCGTCGCCCGGCACGGCGACGGTGTGGTCGATATCGCGTTGCGCGTCCCCGACGCGGCCCGTGCATACGAGCACGCGGTTGCGCACGGGGCGCGTGGCATCGACGAGCCGCACCTCGCCGAAGACGAGACAGGCAAAGTGGTGCTTGCTGCCATCGCGACGTACGGCGACACCCGGCACACCCTTGTCGAGCGCTCTGCCTACAGCGGGACGTTCCTGCCGGGCTTCGTCACGCGCGAGCAACTGGCGCCGGCACCATCGAAGCGCTTCTTCCAGGCGATCGACCACGTCGTCGGGAATGTGGAGTTCGGCCACATGGACGAGTGGGTCGACTACTACCACCGAGTCATGGGCTTCACGAACATGAAGGAGTTCGTCGGTGACGACATCGCGACCGAGTACTCCGCGCTGATGTCGAAGGTCGTCGCCGACGGATCACGCAAGGTGAAGTTCCCGTTGAACGAGCCGGCGAAGGGCAAGCGCAAGTCGCAGATCGACGAGTACCTCGAGTTCTACGGCGGGCCTGGCGTACAACACATCGCGTTAGCGACCGGCGACATTGTCAGCGCGGTGCAGCAGATGCGCGACGCAGGTGTCGAGTTCCTTGCCACGCCGTCGACGTACTACGAGACGTTGGGCGAGTGGGTCGGCGACACACGTGTGCCCCTCGACGTGCTGCAGGAGAACTCGATCCTGGCCGACCGAGATGACGACGGCTATCTGCTGCAGATCTTCACAAAGCCAGTGCAAGACCGGCCAACCGTCTTCTTCGAGCTCATCGAACGGCACGGGTCGATGGGGTTCGGCAAGGGCAACTTCAAGGCGTTGTTCGAGGCGATCGAGCGCGAGCAGGAGCGCCGCGGCAACCTCTAACGATCACTTACCCGAAGAGCAAGGGGTAGCCCGCGTCACGCAGGCGGTCGAGCACTTCGACGCAGTGGTCCGGGCCCCGCGTCTCCATCTGCAGTGCGACTTCGACCTCGTCGAGATGGAGCTTGGGGCCGGTTCTCAGGTGCTCGACGTCGAGCACGTTCGCCTGCGTCGCGGCCAGGATCTCGAGCAGGCGCGCAAGTTCTCCGGGACGGTCCGGAATGCGCAACCGGAATGACAGATAGCGACCGGCGGCAATCAGCCCATGTCGCAGCACGCGCAGCAGCAACAACGGATCGGCGTTGCCACCTGAGAGCACGACGCCAACCGGTGGTTCGAATGCCGACGGATCTGCCAACACTGCAGCGACGCCGGCCGCGCCGGCAGGTTCGACCAGCAACTTCGCGCGTTCGAGACAGAGCAGCAAGGCCCGCGAGATGTCCTCGTCGGAAACGGTGTGTACGTCGTGCACGAGCGTCTCGATGTGCGGGAACGTGAGCTCGCCGGGACGGCCGACCGCGATGCCGTCAGCCATCGTCGCGAAAGATGACAAGGCGACCGGACGACCGGCGGCGAGCGACGGCGGATAGCACGCGGCGCCTTCCGCCTGTATGCCGACGACGGCGATGTCCCGCCCGGCCTCGCGCATGACTGCGGCGATGCCGGAGATGAGCCCACCGCCGCCGACGGGCACCACCACCGTGCGGAGGTCGGGGACCTGCTCGAGGAACTCGAGCCCGACGGTGCCTTGGCCCGCGATGATGTCCGGATGGTCGAACGGGTGGACGAGCACGCACCCATGTGCCGTCGCATAGTCCTCCGCCGCGACCAACGCCTCGTCAACGGTCGCGCCTGCTAGCTGCACGTCCGCGCCGTACGCGCGTGTTGCCTCCACCTTGGGCAAGGCCGCACCCTCGGGCATGAAGATCGTCGTCTTCGTCCCGAGCAGGTCTGCAGCGAGGGCGACGCCTTGGGCGTGGTTACCGGCGCTCGCCGCGACCACACCGGCCGCCCGTTGCCGGGCATCGAGGCGGGCGATCCGGACATAGGCACCACGGATCTTGAACGACCCGGTGCGCTGGAGGTTCTCGCATTTGAGGTGGACCGGACCTCCAACGGCGGCTCCGAGCGGTCGCGAGCCCTCGACCGGCGTCACGCGCACGACATCGCGTATCAGCTCGCGCGCGACGACAACGTCGTCGTACGTCACGAGCGGCGACGACGAGGTCATGGACAACGAGTGTGGACCACCACCACGATGAGCGGGTGCATGACCCACACGCGTTGCCCGGAGACGACGTTGTCGTCGCCGGCGTCCGGCTTCACGTCGTCCGGCACGGGCGAGATGCACGCGCCGGCTGCCCGCCGATCCTGCTGCTGCATGGCTTGGGCACGACGCGGCGGCTGTGGTCGGACGTCGCGCGCGACCTCGAGCACGACCACCGATCGATCATCCCGGACCTGGCCGGTTGTGGACGTTCCGAGCGGCCGGCCAGCGCGCGCTGCTCGCCGGCCGGGCAGGCAGAGGTGATGCTCGAACTGCTGTCGACATTGCAGTGCGACAGCGCGGTCGTTGCCGGGCACGACGTCGGCGGTGCCGTCGCTGTCCATATGGCAGCGATCGCACCGGAACGCGTGGCCGCCCTCGTGCTGGTGAGCACCCCGCTGCATGCCGACGCCTGGCCTCCGCCAGCGCTCACACCATGGCTCGTGCCCGGGCTACGCACCGTCGTTGACCGGGTCGTCCGGTTGCGCGCTGACCTGACCGGGCGAGCGGCCAGCAGGGTCGCGGGTGGTGAGCTGGACGCCGATACCGCTGAGTCGCTGCGCGGCGTACCACCGATCGCGGCTGGCTTCGACGCCGAAGCCGCCGCCGCCGCCCTCGATGTCGTCGCGGCTGCCCCGCCGCCGACGCTGGTGCTGTGGGGCGAGGACGACACCCGGCTGGCGCCGTCGTACGGCGCCCGGGTCGCTGCCGACGTACCCGGCGCGACCTGGGTCCCGGTTGCGGGCGCGGGGCACCTGCTGCCGCTGGAACGGCCGGAGCGCGTGGCCGAGGAGATCGCTGGCTTCCTCGCCGACGTCCCCGCGGTGGCCGCGGGCTGACCCGCGCGAGCGGTCGTTCAGCCGAATTACTTGTTTGACCCAACTAATGGAGTGGTAGCATACTTGCTTGTAGCAACCATCTTCATGATCGGATTCACGTGTCCACGACCACCACCACCGAAGCGCCGGCCAGCCACGACCTCGGCCCAGCCCTGCAAGCCCTCGGCCGCGCGCTCGTCGCGCTCAAGGCGAGTCCGCAGTCGTTCGGTCTGGACTCTCGGGTCGACCGCGCCGCCTATCTGATCCTCGCCCGGATCAGCGACGCCGGCACCACGCGGATGTCCGACCTCGCCACCTTGCTTTCGCTGGATCTGTCCACCGTCAGCCGGCAGGTTCGTGCACTGGAAGAGCAAGGCCTCGTCGGGCGCACCTCCGATCCCGGTGACCGGAGGGCGTACTTCTTGGAACCGACCGAGACCGGTCGCGCGCTCGTCACGCAGGTGAAGGAGAAGTTCAGCGCCCTTGTCGACCTGGCCCTCGCCGAGTGGTCGGAACGTGACCGACGGACGTTGACGTCGCTGCTTACTCGGCTCGCGGGGGATCTCCGCCCCGACCGCGCCCCAAGCCTGGTCGCCGCAGTGCGCGAACAGGGAACGCGGCGATGACGCCGCTAAAAGCCAACGGCGAGATGACCCATCGTCAGATCCTGATGGTGTTCTCCGGGCTCATGCTCGGGATGTTGCTCGCCGCGCTCGACCAGACCATCGTCGCCACGGCGCTACCGACGATCGTCGGCGACCTCGGCGGCCTCGGCCATCTCTCGTGGGTTGTCACGGCGTACCTGTTGACGTCGACAGTGTCGACGCCGTTGTACGGGAAGATCTCCGACCTCTACGGGCGCAAGAAGGTCTTCCAGGCCGCGATCGTCATCTTCCTGCTCGGCTCGGTGCTCTCCGGGCTGTCGCAGAACATCGGCGAGCTGATCGGGTTCCGCGCAATCCAAGGCCTTGGCGCGGGCGGTCTCCTGACGCTCGCGCTGACGATCATCGCCGACATCGTTCCGCCGCGTGAGCGCGGTCGCTACCAGGGTTACTTCGGCGGCGTGTTCGCACTCGCCAGCGTCGGCGGTCCGCTGCTGGGCGGCTTCTTCGTGGACCACCTGTCCTGGCGGTGGATCTTCTACATCAACGTGCCGCTTGGCGCCCTTGCACTCGTCGTGACCAGCGTTGTGCTCAACCTGCCGTTCAAGCGGCGCGACCACGACATCGACTACCTCGGCGCGACGGCGCTCGTTGCCGGTGTCAGCGCCTTGCTGCTCGTCACGGTGTGGGGCGGCTCCCAGTACGGGTGGACGTCTGCTGTCATCATCGGGCTGATCCTCGGCGGGCTCGCCATGCTCGCGGTGTTCCTGTGGTGGGAGCGACGGGTGCCGGAGCCGATCATTCCGCCGCGGCTGTTCCAGAACAGCATCTTCCGAGTGTCGACGATCTTGATGTTCCTCTTCGGAACGACGATGTTCGGCGCGATCATCTTCCTGCCGGTCTACCTGCAACTCGTGCACGGCGCGTCCGCAACCGCGTCCGGATTGCTGTTGCTCCCGATGATGGTCGGCGTGCTCTTTGCATCGATCGGCAGCGGTCGGCTCGTCAGCAAGTGGGGGCGCTACCGCATCTTCCCGATCATCGGCACCTCGTTGATCACGTTGGGGATCTATCTCCTCACGCACCTCGAGCTGTCGACGTCGTACGTCGTGTTCGGTCTGCTGATCGCTGTGCTCGGTCTCGGCATGGGCCTGTGCATGCAGAACGTGGTGCTCGCCGTACAGAACTCCGTGGAAGTGCGGGACATGGGCGTCGCGACGTCGTCGGTCGCCTTCTTCCGGTCCATGGGTGGTGCGTTCGGCACCGCGTTCTTCGGCGCGGTCCTCAACAACCGGCTGGCGCACTGGATGCATGTGTTCGTGCCGGCAAGCGCCGGGCACCGGATCAGCGGCAGCAACCTGACCGCCAGCCCGGCCGCCGTCCACCAGCTACCGCCACCAATCCGTGCCGGTGTCGAGCAGGCGTTCGTGCACGCGCTGCACACCGTCTTCTTGGTCGGTACGCCGATCGCCGCCGTCGCCGTGGTGCTGGCCCTCATGCTGCGCGAGACACGGCTGCGCGAGACATCAGCACTCGCAGCCGAGGTCGAGGCGCTGCCCGGCGGCGAAGCCGAACAAGCCTCTCTGCACGCAGTTGTCGACTAACACCCGACTTGTCAGAACCTCAGACGGCTATAGCGCGCTGAGATTCTGACAATTTCGCCGGGTGGCGGCGTTACTGTCGTTGCGTGCGTGTCGTCGTACTTGGTGCAGGCTTCGGTGGTCTCCAGCTGAGCTCGATGCTCTCGGCCGAGTTCGGGGACGAGCTCGACCTGGTGCTGATCGACAAGGCTGACGGTTTTGTCTTCGGCTTCAGCAAGCTCGACGTGATGTTCGGTCGAACTCGGGCGGCCGATGTCGTGCATCCGTATGCCGACGTCGTGAAGCCCGGCGTGCGGTTCGTGCAGACGACGGTCCGGGCGATCGACCCCGCGACGAAGCATGTCGAGACCGACATGGGTGGGTTCGACGCCGACATCTTGGTGATCGCGCTGGGGGCCGACCTGGTGCCCTCTGCAACGCCTGGGCTCCTCGAAGCCGGGCACGAGTTCTACACCGTCGACGGCGCCTTCGCGCTGCGCGAGATCCTCGACGACTTTGCCGGCGGCCACGTCATCGTCGGGGTGACGTCCGCTCCGTTCAAGTGCCCACCAGCGCCAAGTGAGACCGCACTCCTGACGCACGACTTTCTCGACAAGCGCGGTCTGCTGGGTCGCTCGAAAGTTTCGCTCGTGATGCCACTGCCCAGCCCGATCCCGCCATCACCGGATGCGTCCGACGCGATCCTCAAGGCGTTCGCCGAACGGGGCATCGACTTCCACCCGAACCGCATCGTCCGTGAGCTCGACGCTGGTCGCAAGGTCGCGCAGCTCGCCGACGGCGACGAGATCGATTTCGACCTCTTCCTCGGCGTCCCTCGACATCGGGCGCCGTCCGTTGTCGTCGACTCCGGGCTCGCTGCGGACGGCTGGATCGCGGTTGACCCATTGACCTTGGAAACGTCCGTGCCGGGGATTTACGCCGTCGGCGACGTCACGAGTGTGGGTACGCCGAAGGCCGGTGTGTTCGCCGAAGGACAAGCTGCCGTCGTTGCCGCGCGCATCGCGGACCAGCTGCGCGGCGAGGCACCGAGCGCGTCGTACGACGGACATGGAATCTGCTACCTCGAGTTCGGCAACGACGCGGTCGCGAAGGTCGACGTGACGTTCCGCAGCGGACAGGCGCCGGTCGGCACATTGCTCGGACCGTCGCCGGCCTTCGTGGCGGACAAGGTCGAGTTCGGCGCCAGCCGCGTCGCCCGATGGTTCGGTCAGTCGGCGTTCCAGTAGCGGTCACCGGCAAGCACCAGAGCAGCCGCACCGATCAGGCCGGCGTCTTGGCCGAGCGCAGCGGGCACGATCCGCACCTGGCGAACAAAGTCGAGACGCGCATGCGCGGCGTACGCCGCGTTGAGCGGACCGAACAACAGCGGGCCTGCTTGCGCCACACCGCCGCCGATAGCAACCACTTCCACATCGCACAGCGCGGCGGCGCTTGCCAACGCGACGCCGATGGCGCGACCCGCGCGTTCGAACGCCGCGCGAGCCACAGCATCGCCACGAGACGCGTCGTCGGCGACGTCACGCGCGGTCAGACCCGCGCGGTCACGCCGCCAGCCGCCCTGCTGTGCCCAGCGCACGATCGCTGGTCCCCGTGCGATCGCTTCGAGACAACCGACGCCGCCACACTCACACTGCGGACCACCCGGGTCAGCGACGACGTGCCCGATGTGACCGGCGTTGCCGCTCGCTCCGTCGATGAGCCTGCCGCCGAGCACGAGCCCGCCACCGACGCCGGTCGACACGACCATGCCGAGCAGGTTGCCCACGCCACGACCAGCGCCGCGCCAGTGCTCGCCGACGGCCACACATACCGCGTCGTTGTGGACGCGCACCGGTACGTCCGGGTAGCGCTCGCGCAGCCGCGCACGCAACGGAAAAACTCGCCACGGCGCGATGTTCAACGGCGAGATCTCGCCCGACGGCCACAGCATCGGGCCGCCGCCGCCGGCACCGACTCCACCGATCCGCTCGACGCCGCGCATCACTGTGTCGAGCAACGAGGTGAGCGTCGCCCACAGCCCCTCACCGTCGATGCCACCGGCATGGGGAGTGGGCACGCGTCGCGCTGAAATTGCGCGGCCGGTCGGGTCGACGACAGCGGCGGCGAACTTCGTGCCGCCGATGTCGAGCGCGAGGACCGGGTCGGTCACGCCGGGGTGTCAGATCCGTCGGCGCGTCCCGGTGTGGCGCTGGTTCCGCGCGAAGCATGTGCGCCGGACCCGAACGCCAGCACCGATGCGGTGAAACCGTGCACGTGGTTGCGACCGCCGACGGGCCCGATCTCACCTGCAGCGAAGAAGCCGCCGACACCCGTCGTCGCCAGCCCGTCGCGTACGGCGAGCACGTCATGATCCGCGGAACCGAAAAGGTGGGCACCGCGGCCATTGCACGAGAACAGCAGCGCACCCTCGACGTTGTCGAAGCCGGAGTGCTCGTGGAAGCGGTGCATCAGCTCGTGCAGGTCCTCGTCGGCAGAGTCGGCGTCGCGCACCTGGAAGCAGACCGTGCGGCCGACGTCGACGACGTCGCCGATCACCACACCGCCACTCGCCCGATCAGCGCCCATCACGCCCCGAACGAGAAAGTCGCCGCGCGTGTGCTCTTCGGCGTACTCGTCGACAGCGATCCCGATGTGCAGCCCCTGCGTCGCGAGGGCCTGCTCACGCGGATCAAGCGTCGCGAGCACTTTCTCGAGCTTCTCCAGCGCCGGCTCGCCGGCAAGACCGACGAGCACGTTGCCTTCCGCCGCCGTCACCGTCATCGCCGGACCGATGGGCCGGCAGCCCTGGCTGACGAGAGTGCGCGCGGCGACCGGGCCGCCAAGGGTCACGCCGACGGCGCCGCGGTCGACGATGCGGCCGTCGACGAGCAACCGAGTCGATCCCGCTCCCCTTGGCCCGGCCGCGAGACCACCGACGATCGGCAACGGCCCGAGCACCTCATTGGATCGCTCGACGAAACCGTCGGCGGGAAACGACCACGGGTCGACGAGCAACACGGCAACGGTGTCGTCGGCGGACGGCTCCGGCAAACCGACGACCGCAAGGCCGGCGTCCGCGCGCATCACCTCGAGATGGAAGGTCCGGACATGGACCTGCGGCAGCACGCCGGCCCAGACGCTCACCGCACTGACCGCCTCGACACCGCGCGAGCCCCCGATGACGCCGCCAGCAGTGCAGCCGATGACAGCCGTCGCCGCAGAGACCTCCGCCGCACGTAACGCCGCCTCGGCACTGGCGTCCGGGTCCGAACCGCAGACGAAGACGCAAGCGAGGTCCGGCGTACGGCCGGCAAGCTCATCGACGGCTTGGCGAGCGGCGACCTCAGCGGCATGCACGAGGTCGCTGTCGCAGGCGAGCCCGTCGCCGAACCGTGCCATGCGCACCTCCCGAGGCCAGTCTCCCGCCCGCCAGCGTTTCCCTCCACTCATCAGACGGGTTGTAGCGTGGCGACCTGATGACAGACACCCTCTCGCGGCCGGCCGCGCCTTCCGTTTCCACGCTCTCCGCGCTGCGCGCCTCGGGTCACGTGCACAAGTCCGTGAAGGGCGAGATCCGCGACAACCTGCTTGCCGGGTTGCGGGCCGGCGCAGATGTCTTTCCGGGGATCGTCGGTTTTCAGGACACCGTGCTGCCGCAGGTCGAACGCGCGCTGCTGGCCGGCCACGACGTGGTGCTGCTCGGCGAGCGAGGCCAGGGCAAGACGCGGCTGATCCGCACCTTGATCGGTCTGCTGGACGAGTGGACGCCGGTGGTCGAAGGCTGCGAGATCAACGACCATCCGTATGCGCCGGTATGCGTGCGTTGCCAGACGCTCGCGGCGGAGCTCGGTGACGAGCTGCCGGTCTCGTGGAAGCACCGCTCCGAACGGTACGGCGAAAAGCTGGCGACCCCGGACACGAGCGTCGGCGACCTCATCGGCGACGTCGACCCGATCAAAGTCGCCGAGGGTCGCAAGCTGGGCGACCCGGAGACCGTGCACTACGGGCTGGTGCCACGCACGAACCGCGGCATCTTCTCGGTGAACGAGCTGCCCGACCTCGCCGAGCGCATCCAGGTCTCGCTGCTGAACGTTTTGGAAGAACGTGACATACAGGTGCGTGGTTACGCGCTGCGGTTGCCGCTCGACCTGCTGCTCATCGCGTCCGCCAACCCGGAGGACTACACCAACCGCGGTCGGATCATCACGCCGCTGAAGGACCGTTTCGGGGCGGAGATCCGCACGCACTACCCGTTGCGCCTCGACGACGAGATCGGCCTGATCAAGCAGGAGGCGCTGCTGCACTGGGGGGCCGACGCGGTCTCCGCGCTGGTGCCCGAGCACCTGATCGAGGTGCTTGCGCGTTTCACCCGCCTCGTCCGCGAGTCACCGGCGGTTGACGTGCGCTCGGGTGTGTCGGCACGGTTCGCCGTCGCTGGCGCGGAAACCGTCGCCGCCTCAGCGGTACGCCGGGCCGCGATCACCGGCGAGGATCCCGCAATTGCGCGCGTCTGTGACCTGCCCTCAGTGGTCGAGACGCTGCGCGGCAAGGTGGAGTTCGAGGCAAGCGAGGAAGGGCGGGAGGCGGAGATCCTCACGCACTTGCTGAAGCGTTCCATCGCTGAGACCTACCGCGCCCGGCTTGCGGGTATAGACCTTGCCGGCCTGCTCGCGAAGTTCGACGAGGAAGGCACGGTCGAGACCGGCCAGCTCGTCCCGGCCGGCGAGCTGCTGCGGCGCGTCGGTGCCGTACCCGGACTGTCGAAGATCCTCGAACGGCTCGGCATGGACGAGGCGGCGGAGACACCAGGCCTCGCCGCGGCCGCGATCGAGTTCACCCTCGAAGGTCTGCATCTGTCCAAGCGGTTGTCCAAGGACGAGCTGCCGACCCGGACCGTCTATGGCGGCTAGCGGGGCGTATCGCTACGGGCCGTGGCACGGCGGCCAGGATCCGCTCGCACCGCCATACGACATCGCGCAAGCCCTCGACGCACTCGGTGACGACGTGCTCGCCGGCTCAAGCCCCGGTGAGGCGCTGTCGTCGCTGTTGCGGCGCGGCACCGATGGGTTGCGCGGTCTCGACGACCTGATGCGCCGGGTGCGCAAGCAACAACGCGAGGCGCGCAACCGCGGTCGCCTCGACGGGACGCTCGAGGAGATCCGTGCCTTGCTCGACAAGGCGATCGGGCAGGAACGGGCAACGCTGTTCCCGGACCCGTCCGACGACGCACGGCTGCGCGAAGCCGAGCTCGACGGCGTGCCCCCGGCCCGCGCGGTCCGTGAGCTCGCGGACTACGAGTGGCGTTCACCCGAGGCCGCCGCGACGTACGAGGAGATTCGCGACCTGTTGCGGCGCGAAGTCCTCGACAGCCAGTTCCGCGGCATGAAGCAGGCACTCGAAGGCGCAGCGCCAGAAGACATGCAACGCGTCAAGGACATGCTCGCCGACCTCAACAACATGCTCGAAGCCGATGCCCGTGGCGAGGAGACGAGCGAGGCGTTCAACGAGTTCATGGAGCAATACGGCGACTTCTTTCCGGAGAACCCGGAGTCGCTGGAAGAGCTCGTCGACGCGCTTGCTCGCCGCGCGGCGGCCGCGAGCCGCATGCTGGCATCGCTCTCGCCAGAACAACGTGACGAGCTCGCGGCGTTGATGGCGGCCGCGATGGAGGACATGGGCCTCGCGCATGAGATGAGCAGGCTCGGCGACGCGCTGCGCTCACGCCGACCGGATCTGGACTGGAACAGCCGGGAGCGGATGCGCGGGGACAACCCACTCGGCGTCGGCGACGCCACGACTGCGCTCGAAGAACTCGCCGACCTCGAAGATCTCGAGTCGTCACTCGCGCAGAACTATCCCGGCGCGACCCTCGACGACGTCGACGACGAAGCCGTCGAGCGCGCACTCGGGCGACAAGCCGTGAGCGACCTCGACCAGCTGCGGCAGATCGAGCGAGAGCTCGAACGGCAGGGATATCTCACCCGGGACAAGGGTCGACTCGAGCTCACGCCTCGTGCGGTACGACGGCTCGGCGCGACCGCGTTGCGCCGGGTCTTCTCCGTGATCGAGGCGCGTGGGCGTGGTGACCACGACCAGCACGACGCCGGCGCCGCCGGTGAGCTGACCGGCGGGACGCGGCCGTGGCGGTTCGGCGATGAGCAACCCATCGACGTCGTACGAACAGTTCGCAATGCCGTCTTGCGCGAAGGTCCGACCGGCGGTGCCGTACGGCTATCGGTTGACGACTTCGAAATCGTCGAGACAGAGCAACGGTCCAGCGCAGCGGTCGCGCTGCTCGTCGACCTCTCCTACTCCATGGCGCTGCGTGGCACCTGGGGCGCAGCAAAGGCGACCGCGCTGGCGTTGCACGCATTGGTGTCGACGAAGTACCCGCAGGATGCGATCGAGGTGATCGGCTTCTCCAACTACGCGCGCCGGTTGCCGGCGACCGAACTGGCCGCGTTGTCCTGGGACATGGTGCAGGGGACCAACTTGCAGCACGGCCTCATGCTGGCCGGTCGGCATCTCGCCAAGCACCCGGACGCGGAACCGATCGTCATGGTCGTCACGGACGGCGAGCCGACCGCGCACCTGCTCCGGAACGGTCGTTCGGAGTTCTGCTGGCCGCCGCTCGCTGAGACGCTCGAACTGACGATGGCTGAGGTCGAGAAGCTCAGCCGACGTGGCGCGACGATCAACGTCTTCATGCTCGACGACGAGCCACCGCTCATTCGTTTCGTCGAAGCGGTGGCCCGTCGCAACGGCGGCCGCGTCTTCTCGCCGTCGGTCGACCGGCTCGGTGAGTTCGTCGTGAGCGACTACATCCGGGCTCGGCGTGGCCGCCGGCGCAGCGCCTAACCGGAGACGCTGACGAGCTTCGCTATCTCCGATTCACCGGTCAGGGCCTCTTCATAAATGATGCCGACGCCCTTGCCGTACACCTTCTTGTCGTAGGCGCCTGGTTCGACGACGCTCGCCTCGAGCGACACGAGCGCCTGGTGGAACACGCCGTACGGCACGCGCTGCGTCGCGTCGGTGTCCACGATCCACGCGGTGTCCTGCGCCTCGTCGCGCGGGGAGTACTCCTGGCGGTACGCGTCGGGCACCTTGGGGTGTGCCTCCATCACGATCCCCGGTTCGGCGTCGTGTACGCCGGACTCCCACGAGCCGGACCGGTCGACCTGTCCGTTGTCATACGCCGCGGTCTTCTCGCCGAGGTACCAGACGTTCCCCGCGTTGTCCTGCGCGTACCAGTCCTCGGTTTTCTCAAGCAGCGTCGTCCCGTGTTTCGCCACATCGGTGACCACGCGGGCGGTGATGCCTTCAGCCGTGAGCCGCGTTCGGTTGGTGACGGTCACGGTGTCGACCTGGCTCTGGCCGTCCTTGACCCCCTTGTAGACGAGCTGGCGGCCGACCGGCAGCGGGAAGTACGGGTTGTCGATCGTCGTACTGAACTCCGCGGGGTTGAGCATCGGTTCGTACGACGCGCGCGCGCCGGCGTGTGCCGCCCATGGCGCCCAGACCACGAGCGTGCCGCCCAGAGCGGCAGCGGCGAGGGCACCGACAATCTTGCGACCCATGACTGCTCCTTCCGATGACGTGTCCGGCGACCGTACGAACTAGGCGCTGAGAAGGTCCTGAGAGGCAGGAATCGGCGCAGGAACGGCGAAACTCATGGCATGCCCCGGCTACCTCAGTTGAACGCCCGGTTCGGTGCCTTCGGCGGCAAGCTGGCACTTCTGATCATCGGCCTCGGCCTGCTGGCCATCGGCCTCGGCTGGAACGGCGCGGCCGGGCGGGGCAGCCAGGTGAAGGTGACCCGCACCGACGGCACGACCACCTACGTCACCGACAACCGCGCGCAGATTCCGTGGTTGCTCTCGGGCGGCTTCCTCGGGCTCAGCCTGGTCGTCGTCGGTTCGGCGCTCCTCGTGAGCCAGTCACACCGACAGGACCGGGCCCGCCTCGAAGCCAAGCTCGACGAGGTGATCGACGCGGTCGGCACCGGTGGAACGCTGCGGGTCTCCGCGCCGGAGGATGTCTCGGGGCTGGTCGTCGCGGGGGCGACGTCTTACCACCACCCCACGTGCCGGCTCGCGCAAGGACGCGAGGACGCAGAGCTGCTGACACCTGCAGAGGCGAGCGATCGTGGTCTGCGTCCGTGTCGCGTGTGCTCCCCTGACGCAGTGGAGATCGAAGTTCAGCCAAGATAGGCCTTGCGCAGGTCACCGGAACGCTCGAGGTCGGCGCCCGGACCGTCGTAAGTGACCGTCCCCTTCTCCATCACGAGCGCCTGGTCGGCGTAGGGAAGTACGCCGACGTTTTGCTCGACCATGACGACGGTCGTACCGTCTTCGTTGATCTGCTTGACGATCTCGAAAACCGTCTGTGCGAGTCGTGGCGCGAGACCTAGCGAGGCCTCGTCGACGAGCAGCAGACGCGGCTTGCTCATGAGCGCTCGCCCGATCGCGAGCATCTGCTGCTCGCCTCCGGAGAGCGTGCCGGCGTCCTGCTCGGCACGTTCCTCCAGGCGCGGGAAGTAGGCGAACACTCGCTCCATCTGCTCGCGCAACATGCTGCGACGCGTCCACGCGCCGAGTTCGAGGTTCTTGCGCACGCTGAGGTCCGGAAAGACGCGGCGGCCTTCCGGGGACAGCGACACCCCTGCCCGAACGATCTCCGATGCGCTCGTGCCACTGATCACCCGACCGTCGAACCGGATCTCGCCGCTCCAGGCCGGGAGCAAGCCGGCGATGGTGCTGACGGTCGTCGTCTTGCCGGCACCGTTGAGCCCGAACATCACCGCGGTCGTGCCCTCTTCGACCGAGAACGAGATGCCCTGCAGCACGGGCAGCGCCCCGTAACCGGTGCGTAGGTCGACGACCTCCAGCAGGCTCATTGCGCGGACTCCGCGAGTGCGTCCGGAGCCTCGCCGCCGAGGTACGCGGCAACGACGTCGGGATGGTTCTGGATCTCGGCCGGCACACCTTCGGCGAGCAGTCGCCCGAAGTTGAGGACGTAGACGTAGTCACAGACGCGCGTCACCAGCGGGACGTGGTGCTCGATCAGCAGCATGGTGAGTCCGAGCTCGCGGCGCAGCGTGATCAGTCGGTCGCCCAGCTGCTCGGCCTCCTCGGGACCCATCCCGGAGGATGGCTCGTCGAGCAGCAGGATGTCCGGGTCGGTCGCGAGGGCGCAGCCGAGCTCGAGCAGCTTGAGCGTGCCGTAGGGAAGTCCGGCGACGCGGGAGTTGCGGACGTGGCTCAGGCCGAGCAGCTCGAGGATCGCATCGGCTCGCTCGGTCAACTCTTGCTCACGTACGTGCACGGTCGGGGCGCCCACCAGCGCCGCGGCCACGTCGTACCCCGCCTGCAGGTGCTGGGCGGTCTTGAGGTTCTGCAGCACCGTCTCGCTCTTGACCATGCCCACGTTCTGGAACGTGCGGCCGAAACCCATCGCGGCTTTCCGATGCGGCGGGACGTTCGTGACGTCCTGCTCCTTGTAGAGCACCCGTCCACTGCGCGGCCGGTAGAAGCCCGTGATGCAGTTGAACGCCGTGGTCTTACCGGCGCCGTTCGGGCCGATGAGCCCGACGATCTCCCACTCACCGACCTTCATGGAGAAGTCGTCGAGGGCCAGCAGGCCACCGAAGCGAATCGAGAGCTGCCTGACCTCAAGCACGGACGCTCGCAGTTGTCTGCGTCTGCGTGACCGCAGCGGCGTCGTGGTGACGCATGGAGAACCTGGCGCCACCGAGCCAACGCGTCACGGGACCGATCGCCTGGCCCAGGCCGCCCGGATTCATGATGACCGTCTGGAGGAGGAGTGTCGCTCCGATCAAGCTCGTCAAGTAGAACTTGTGGTCGATGTAGAAGTTGCTGGCGCCGAGCTTGTCGAAGATCCCGGCGAGCAGTGGATCGAGCACGGCGAAGAACGCGGACGCGATGATGACGCCGACGCGATTGCCGAGTCCGCCGACGACCACCATCACGACGAAGATCAGCGCGAAGTTGAACCCGGCTGTCGAGGTGAAGTCCTTGTCCGAGAACTGCTGGGTCCAAAATGCGAAGACGCCCCCGGCGAGACCGGCCATCGCGCCCGACACGGAGAAGCCGAGCAACTTGTAGGCGAGCACGTTGACGCCGAAGGACTGAGCGACTCGCTCGTCGTCGCGCAATGCGATCAGCCCACGGCCGACCTTGGTCCGCGTGATCCAGAAGTCCACGTACGTGACGAGGGCAAGGATGACGAGCCCGAACAAGTAGAAGCGGTAGTTGCTCGCCAAGATGTCCGGGCGGAATGCGGGTTTGCCCGCGGCACGACCGTTCAGCGAGTTCAAGGTGAAAATCGCATCGGCCATGACCGTGCCGAACACGAGCGTGACCAGCGCAAGGTAGAGACCGGTGATCCGCAACGCGATTGCACCGAGCAGCAATGCCACGACGCCCGGGATCACTGCGGCGGCAACCATCGAGTAGCCCAACGAGAACGGGTCGGCGAGACTCGTTCCGGTGTTCGCGACGTTTGCCGCTGTGAGCGCACCGAGGCCGACGAAGGCTTGGTGGCCGAGTGAGATCTGCCCGGTGTAGCCGACGAGCACGTTCATCGACAGGCCGACGATCGCGAAGATCGTGGCCTTCGCCGCGTCATTCGCGTACGAGTCCGACCCGAGCGGGAACAGCAGCACGAACGCCGCGACAGCGGCAAGGACGAGGAAGCGGCGGGCGAGTCCGCCGGCACCGAGGTTTGCGGGCATCAGGTCGCTTTCCCGAGGAGACCGCGCGGGCGGACCAGCAGCACAGCGAGCAGTACGACGAACACCGCGACTTCGGCCTGTCCCGAGACAAGGCTTCGGAGACCGGGCACGAACGACGAGTCCGCCGCCGCGAACGACTGCACGATGCCGACGGCCAGCCCACCGACGAACGCACCCGGCAGGCTGGTGAATCCACCCACGACGGCGGCAGTGAACGCGGCGGTGAGCGTGACGCCAGTGAAGATGCCGGGCTGTACGACAATCGGCGGCACGGCGAGCATGATCCCGGCGAGGCCACCGAGCAGTCCCGCAAGCGCCCACGTCACCATCGAGATCCGCTCGATCGAGATGCCAACGAGCCGCGCGGCGGTCGTGTCCTGGCTCACCGCGAGAATGCCGGTGCCGGTCCTGGTCCGCTTGAAGAACAAGTACGCCGCCAGCGCCAGCACGGCGAGAGCGATCAGCTTGACCACGTCCTGGAAGTCGATCGCGATCTTGTCGATGCGGGCCAGGTAGTCGTGGTGGAACCCGAGCACCTCGCTCAGCGGACGCAGCGCCTCCGCGTGCGGGTACAGCAGGCCCTCCACGCCGATGAGTAACAGCGTGACCCCGATCGTGCCAACGACCAGCACGACGCGGGGGCGGTTGAACATCGGCCGGATGACCACCCGCTCGGTCGCCATCGCAACACCGACGGCGGCCAGCAAGCCGAGCGCCGCCGCCACGAAGTACGGCAAGTTGGGGAGATCGATCCCGAACAGATCCAGCTTTGAACCCTGGTCGAAGACCAGCGTGGTCATCGCTGCGACGGTGGCGAACTCTCCCTGTGCGAAGTTGAAGATGCGGTTGCTCTTGTAGAGCAGCACGAGACCGAGCCCGAGCAGCCCATAGGCGGCACCTTGGAAGATGCCGTCGAGCAGTGGCTGCAGCAGGTTTTGCTGCAGGCTGAAAGTGTCCGCGAGATAGACAGCGTGCACTCGGCTATGCCCGCAGGTAGGTGCTGCCGATGGTGTCCCAGTAGCCGGGCTGGTGCTGGTCGGGTTCGGTCTTGAAACAGTTGACCCGCTGGACCCAGGCGCCCGTGCCGCCGAAGTGGCCGCCCCGGTGCGCGTAGTCGAGTGCCGGATAGACGCCTGACGGGACCACCGCGCGCTCCGACGTCGCGATGAAGTTCTGCCTTGTCAGGTTGTTGCTCGCGTCCTTCAAGAGCTGCCAGATCGCAGACGACAGGCCCCAGAGTGACCACATGATGTCGTCGTAGTTGCCCTTGTAGGCCCGGATGAAGTCTGGTGTTGCCCGGTCGATGCCCGGTGCCGGTGCGAGGAACCAGGCGTGGCCGCTGATCGCGCCCTGGGTGGATGCACCGCAGAGATACTGCGCAACGGTCACCTCGGTGTACGTGACGCCTGGTCCCACCCAGTTGACGCCGATGCCCGTGCCCGCCTTGTAGAAACCACCGGACATGAACACGAAGTAGCCCGGCGCCATCACGACGTAGATCGTGCGGAAGCCGTCAAGCGCGAGCGACTTGCCGAAGTTCGTGGCAGCCGCCTGGTAGTCACCGTTCTGGTCCTGGCGATAGGTCTTGTACGGGATGCCCGCCTGGTCCAGTGCCTTCTGCATGCCGACGGTCGCGCCGTCGAAGTTGGGCGAGTTGCCGGTGACGATCGCCCACACAGCCTTCTTGCCACCGTGGTCAGCGGTCTGGGTCGACGCCGGCGGGTTGGCGATCTTCTGCGTTACCGCGTTGCGCAGCACGAGGTTGCCCTGCTGCTCGTAGGTCAGCGACACCGCGAAGTAGTTGTTCAGGGCGGTGAGCCCATTGGTCGTCACACCCGCGGAGAGATACGGCGTACCAGTCCGCTGGATGTCCGGCTGCGTAGCGCAAGCCTGGATCTGGTCGGTACCACCGCCACCGACGGCAAGGAACGTGTGCTTCGCGAAATCGCTACACACGCTGCGCGCGCCGGACGGTGTGTACCCGTCGTCCTGGAAGTCGACCTGTACTTTGCGACCGCAAACCGTATGGCCGGGCTGCTGCCAGAACGTGTTAGCGCCTTGCTTGAAGGAGTTGTTCGGGAACGGCGTACCGGTCCCGGTGAGCGGTGCGTGCAGACCGATGTTGATGGTCGACGATGTGATGCCGGTGGTGGTCCCGCCAGTTGGTACGCCGCAGGTCTGGGTTCCCCCCGTCGGCCCGGTGCCGGTCAGCGTGGTGCCGTTCGGACCCGTCGACGCGGTGCCACTGGGCCCATTGGCGGCACCTCCGGATCCCCCGCTCACCCCGCTGGGCCCGCTCACCGTGGAGCCACCGGGGGCAGTTGCACCGGGAGCACCCCCGTTGCCGGTGTCGCCGGCCGCAGTACCGAGACCTCCGCCACCAGCGCCGGAGGCCTTGAGGCTGTCGACGGCATCGGGCTTGAGCCCGCAGCCGGCGCTGACGAACAGCATCGCGACGATGCCAGCCACTACACGCTGGCGGTTTCGCCTCGTCCTTGTCATCAGTTCTCCAAAGCTGTACGGCCGAACGCGGATGCACGTTGCGTCCGTCGGTTGCGGATGAGCCGGTCAAGTCGGCTCCGTCGAACAGCTGGCCCCGCTGCTGTGCCGGCTGCTGTGCTGTCTCCGAGAACAAGGGCGGTCGCGACGAGAAGTCCGAGCAAGCCGATCCCGGCGAACCAGAAGCCGACGGAGGGCAGACCGGACGCGGCAGCGCTCGGCGGGCCAAGCGTGTTCGGCAACGGCGCGAGACGGGGCCTCGGTACGGCGGGGGGTGCGACCGCGGGCGCCGTGCTGCCGCTGCTGACCCCACCGCCCGACAGCGTCGCGCCACCCGTCCCGCCCGGCCCACCAACCGAACCGGCCGGCGCCGGTGGCGGAGCTGGCGCCGGCGCCGGAGCCAGCGGAATCGTGTCGGTGGTCGGCACCGGCGAGAGGTAGCTGAACGACGCCTTGACCGTGCCCGCTCCCTTGAAGTTCAACTGGAACGGCGTCTTGCTCGCCGCGTCCGGCCGGATGGCGACGCCGGTGTTGGAACCGTCGACCCACGACTGGGCGAGTGCCGGCATGGTGAACGTGTAGGCGTTGTTGGTCTGGTCGAACTTTCCGGCCGCAGCGATCGCGGTGCCGCACTGCTCGCTCGGTTTCGTGCTCCAACTGGCGCCGGCGCCGTTGTTCCACGTGCGGTCGGGTAAGCAGGCAACGAGCTTCGGTGCCGCGCTGGCTACGACGGGCGTGTTGTCGACGGTGAGCGTGAGGGTGAACGCGGTCACCGATGACCCCGGCTTCGCCGAACCGAGGCTGAACGCCAGGAACGTCTCTTTGCTCGGCTGGGTGGAGTCGTCGGTCGTCCCGCCGGTGTAGGCGACGGCCAGGTCACCCGACGGCACACCCGAGGGCTCAGGCAGCGTCTCGAGACCCGTCCCGTCGCCGGCCTCCGCCTGGTGGTACCAGAACCAGTTCGACTGCAGGACGGGGGCGCGGCCGGACGCGTCCGCGTCGGCAGCGCGCGGCGCCGTGAAAACGAGCGCCGGTGCGACAGCGGACAGCAGCAGAGCGATGGTGCGAGCGCGACTTGCCGTACGCACGCCACCCTCCTCAGTGCCGGGGACGCCCCGCTCGGACAGGACGGTGCCTGATGGTGTTCGACGGCCCAAGGGTCGAGTCCTGCCCTCCTGCCAGGATCGAGCGGTGCCACGCCACCGCCTGAAGAACCCGCTGCGGGACCTCCCGCGTGAGGTGGGGGTGCTCGTCGCGGTCGCGTTCTCGGTCGCGATCGGGTTCGGGATGGTGGGGCCGGCCATCTCGACCTTCGCGCGCTCGTTCGGCGTCAGCAGGGCGGCCGCAGCGGCCGTGATCAGCGCGTTCGCGCTCGCCCGGCTCGTCGCGGCCTTGCCGGGCGGCCGCCTGGTGGACCGGTTCGGCGAACGCCGGGTCATGGCAACCGGGATCGCGATCGTCGCGGTCAGCAGCGCACTCGCCGGGCTCTCACAGGGCTACGGGCAGTTACTTCTGCTGCGGGCCACCGGCGGCGTGGGCTCGGCCATGTTCACCGTCAGCGCGTTGTCGCTGCTGCTGCGCTCGGTGCGCCCGGACCAGCGTGGTCAGGCGAGCGGGCTCTTCACTGGGGGATTCCTGCTCGGCGGAATCGCCGGACCGACCATTGGCGGCTTCGTTGCGGAGATCTCGATCCGGCTGCCGTTCTTCCTCTACGCCGGCACCCTCGCGGTCGCCGGAACAGTCGCGTTCACGATGCTGCGGGAGCCGGACGGCGCCGCGGTCACAAGGGTTGCGGGCTCGGAACGGATGCGCTTGGGGGCCGCACTCCGGTTACGTGCGTTCCGCGCCGCGATGACGACGAACTTCGCTGACCAGTGGGCCGTCCTCGGCCTGCGCGTGTCGCTGTTGCCGCTGTTCGTGCGCGAAACGTTGCACCGGGGGCTGCTGTGGACCGGCCTCGGGCTCGGCATCGTCACCGCGGTCAACGCCGCGGTGCTGCTGCCGGCCGGCCGGCTCGCCGACCGGATAGGGCGCAAGCCGGTCATGCTGTCCGGCTGCCTGATCGGCGGGGCGAGCATGGCCCTGCTCGCGTTCACGCACTCGCTAACCGCGTTCCTCCTGGTGATGGTGGTGCTCGGGCTCGGCTCAGGACTGCTCGACGTCTCACCCTCGGCCGTGGTCGGTGACGTGGTCGGCGCAGGCGGCGGGACAACGGTTGCGGCGTACCAGATGGCAGGAGACACCGGCGTCATCGCGGGCCCGGTCATCTGCGGTTTTCTCGCGGACACCGCGTCGTACGCCGCGGCGTTCGGAACGACCGCCGGCGTGTTCGGCGTCGCGGCCTTGTTGGTCGCGGTGATGCCGGAGACGCTGAAGTCAGGACAAGGCAGTGGCGAGGTCGGCGACCAGATCGTCAACGTTCTCGATGCCGACGGACAGACGAACCAGATCGTCGGGGACCTCGAGGTCTGAACCGGCAACGCTCGCATGCGTCATGCGGGCGGGATGCTCGATGAGCGATTCGACGCCTCCGAGCGACTCCGCCAAGGTGAACAGCCTGGTCTTGCCGACGACTTCCACGGCGTTGTCGACCTGGAACGAGACCATGCCGCCGCGGCGGCGCATCTGCTCGTGTTTCGTCGGGTAGTGAACTGCGCGCACACTCTCGTGGCTCTCGAGGAAGGCCACGACGCGCTCGGCGTTGTCGCAGTGGCGGTCCATCCGCACGGCGAGCGTCTTGAGACCGCGCAGGACGAGCCACGCGTCAAACGGGCCGGCCACCGCGCCGACCGCGTTCTGGTGAAACGCGACCTGCTCTGCGAGCTCGTTGTCGTTGACAACGACGGCGCCGCCGACGACATCGGAATGACCACCGAGATACTTGGTCGTCGAGTGCACGACGGCGTCGGCGCCGATGGTCAGGGGCTGCTGCAGGTACGGCGTCGCGAACGTGTTGTCGACAACGAGCTTGGCATTCGATGCCTGCGCTATTCCGGCCAACGCGGCGATGTCGGCGGTCCGCAACAACGGATTGGTCGGTGTCTCGCACCACAGAACGCTCGTGTTGCCTTGCATCGCCGCGCGCACCGCCTCGACATCGGTCTGGTCGACCGCCGTCCAGGTGAGGCCCCACGGCTCGAGCACCTTGCTGATGAGCCGGAACGTCCCGCCGTACGCGTCGCCGGGGATGACGACGTGGTCGCCCGGTTTGCACGTCACGCGGAGCAGCGCGTCCTCGGCCGCCATCCCGGACGCGAACGCGAACCCGCGCTGACCCGCCTCGAGCGCCGCGAGGCAATCCTCGAGCGCACGTCGCGTCGGGTTCTGCGTCCTGCTGTACTCGTAGCCGCCGCGAAGGCCACCCACACCGTCTTGCTTGTACGTTGACACCGCATAGATCGGCGTGATGACGGCGCCGGTGGTGGGATCCGGATCCTGACCGGCGTGGATCGCCAGCGTCTCGAAGGCAGTCACGCACGCGACGCTAGCCGCATCCGGACTCGCTCGAGAACCGGCTCCGGATGCGGATCACCGCCCGCCCCTTCGAATTGGCCGTGGGGGACGGCGGGAACGGATGTCACGTCTGCGCGGTTGCACAGACTGAAGCCAAAGGGAGGTTCTGACTGTGCTGTTCTCACGCCACAAGACGACGATGCCAAGTGCTGACGAGGCGCTGCCGGGCCGCGACGGATCGGTAGCAATTCCGGACAAGCACGCCGTGCTCGGTACGCCGCTGCAGGAGCCGTATCTGGCTGGCCTGGACGTCATCTACTTCGGAATGGGCTGCTTCTGGGGCGCCGAAGAACTGTTCTGGCGCGTCGACGGCGTGTACACGACAGCCGCCGGTTACCAGGGTGGCTTCACCAAGAACCCGACGTACGAGGAGGTCTGCGGCGCGCGCACGGGTCATGCCGAGATCGTGAAGGTCGTCTACGACCCGGCAAAGGTGAGTCTCGAGTCGCTGCTGAAGCTGTTCTGGGAGAACCACGACCCGACGCAGGGCATGCGCCAGGGCAACGACATCGGCACGCAGTACCGCTCCGCGATCTACTACACGACGGACGATCAGCGGCAAGCGGCGGAAGACAGCGCGAAGGTGTACGCCGGGGTCGTCCACGACGCGGGTTACGGCGACGTCACGACAGAAATTGCGCCTGCCGGGCCGTTCTACTTTGCCGAGGACTATCACCAGCAATACCTCTACAAAGTGCCCAACGGCTATCGCTGCCACGCGAACACCGGCCTGGCCTACCCGGCCACCGCCTAGGTAAGGAACGCAAGTAAGTCCTGGCGCGTCAAGATCCCGGCCGGCTTGCCGTCGTCCAGCACGACCGTCGCGTCGGCCTTCTCCAGCGCCGAGACGGCGGCGGTCACCGGCTCACCCGCGCCGATCATCGGTAGCAGGGCAGACATGTGCAGCTCGAGCCGGTCCGCAAGGGCCGCGCGTCCGTTGAAGAGCGCGTCGAGCAGGTCGCGCTCCACGACCGAGCCGACGATCTCAGCCGCCATCACTGGAGGCTCCTGCTTGACGACCGGCATCTGTGACACGCCGTACTCGCGCAGGATGTCGATTGCCTCGCGCACGGTCTCGTTCGGATGCACGTGCACGAACTCCGGCAACCGGGTGGCCTTGCGACGCAGTACGTCGCCGACGGTCACCTCACCGGGTGCCGACAAGAACCCGTAGTCGGCCATCCACTCGTCACTGAAGATTTTCGACAAGTAACCACGTCCGCCGTCGGGCAGCAGTACGACGACCACGTCCTCCGGAGCCGCCTCGCCGGCGACGACGAGAGCCGCGGCGACCGCCATCCCACAGGACCCGCCCACGAGCAGGCCTTCCTCGCGCGCGAGCCGACGCGTCAGCCGGAACGAGTCGTGGTCGGAGACCGCGACAATGCGGTCACAGATCGTGCGGTCGTAGGTCTCCGGCCAGAAGTCCTCACCGACACCTTCGACGAGGTAGGGACGCCCCGTCCCGCCGGAGTACACGGACCCCTCGGGGTCCGCACCGATCACCTGCACGCGGCCCTTGCTCACTTCTTTGAGATAGCGCCCGGCACCGCTGATCGTGCCGCCGGTGCCGACGCCGGCGACGAAGTGCGTGACCCGACCGTCGGTCTGCCGCCAGATCTCCGGCCCGGTCGTCTCGTAGTGCGACAGCGGGTTGTTCACGTTGGCGTACTGGTTCGGCTTCCACCCACCGTCGGTCTCGCGCACCAAACGGTCAGAGACGCTGTAGTACGACTCGGGATGCTCGGGCGGCACCGCCGTCGGACAGACGACCACGTCCGCGCCGTACGCCCGCAACACGTTGATCTTGTCCAGCGACACCTTGTCCGGTACGACGAACACGCAGTGATAGCCGCGCTGCTGCGCCACGATCGCGAGACCGATCCCGGTGTTGCCGGACGTCGGTTCGATGATCGTGCCGCCGGGCGCGAGGTCCCCGGACTTCTCGGCCGCGTCGATCATCCGTACGGCGATGCGGTCCTTCACCGAACCGCCGGGGTTGAAGTACTCGACCTTCGCGAGCACGTCGGCCGATGTGTCCGAGGTCACGGAATGCAGCCGGACCAAAGGCGTGTTCCCCATCAAGGAGACAAGCGAGTCGTGGACCTCCACGCGGTCGAGCCTAAGGCGCTGCCTAGCATGGGGGCTCCCTTTCCCCGAAGGAGATCCGCATGCCCGAGGCCGTTGTCGTCGCCACCGCCCGCTCGCCGATCGGCCGGGCGTTCAAGGGAAGCCTGATCGACCTGCGGCCGGACGACCTCGCCGCGACGATCATCCAGACCGCGCTCGACAAGGTCCCCCAGCTCGACCCGCACGACGTCGACGACCTCATGCTCGGTTGCGGGCTGCCCGGCGGTGAGCAGGGCTTCAACATGGCCCGCATCGTCGCCGTGAAGATGGGTCTCGACGACGTCCCCGGTACGACGCTCACGCGCTACTGCTCCTCATCGCTGCAGACGACACGCATGGCCCTGCACGCGATCCGCTCCGGCGAGGGCGACATCTTCATCTCGGCCGGTGTCGAGATGGTCAGCCGCTTCGCCAAGGGCAACAGCGACTCCTGGCCGGACACCAAGAACCCGTTCTTCGCCGAAGCGGAAACGCGCAGCGAGAAGGCCGGGCAAGGCGGCCTCACCGAGTGGCGCGACCCGCGCGAGGACGCGCAGGTTCCCGACGTCTACATCGCCATGGGCCAGACCGCCGAGAACGTCGCGTTGCTCTGCGACGTCAGCCGCGAAGAGATGGACGAGTTCGGGGCCCGTTCCCAGAACCTCGCGGAGAAGGCGATCGCCAACGGCTTCTGGGAGCGCGAGATCACGCCGGTGACGCTCCCCGACGGCCGCGTGATCGACAAGGACGACGGCCCGCGCGCCGGCGTAACGGTGGAGGGGATGGCGGCACTGAAGCCGGTCTTCCGTCCCGATGGGCGCATCACCGCCGGTAACGCCTGTCCGCTGAACGACGGCGCCGCCGCGGTCATAGTGATGAGCGACACGAAGGCCAAGGAGCTCGGCATCACGCCGCTCGCCCGCATTGTCGCTACCGGCGTGTCAGGCCTGTCCCCCGAGATCATGGGGCTCGGTCCGATCGAAGCGTCGAAGCAGGCGCTCGCCCGCGCGAACATGTCCATCAACGACATCGACCTCGTCGAGATCAACGAGGCATTCGCCGCGCAGGTCATCCCCTCGTATAAGCAGCTCGGCATCGACGTCGAACGGCTCAACGTGCACGGCGGCGCGATCGCCGTCGGCCACCCGTTCGGCATGACCGGTGCGCGTATCACGGGCACGCTGATCAACGGTCTGCAGTTCGAGGACAAGACGTTCGGTCTCGAGACGATGTGCGTCGGTGGCGGCCAGGGCATGGCCGCGATCTTCGAGCGGCTGAGCTAGCCGCTAACGCACACCGGCCTCGGCCTGGATCACCTGGGCGAGGTGCATCGACGCGGGCTGCGCGCGGTAGGTGTAGTACGCCGACGGCCGGAACACCCATGACGGCTCGTTGACGTTCAGTTTTGCACCGTGCTCGAGCAGGTTGCCGACGGCGTTGATGTAACCCAACGTCGAGTCGCACCGCGTGTGGTTGTCGTTGCAACCGTTGCCGTCCGGCTTGACCAACGACGCTCGCGTGTTGCTCCCTGCGACGAAGACGTTGCGCTCGAGGTACATCTGCGCCCCACGCTGCGAGCGCACGGCGAAGACCTGCCAGTCGAGGAAGTAGTTGTTGTAGACGTGCGCCCGTCCGTAGCTGAGCACGGGGTTGCGGTAGCCGGTGTGATCGAAGAAGTTGTCGGCGACCGTGACGGTCTGCACCTCGTCGACCTGGGCGTTTTTCTGGTCACCGATCTGGAACACCTGCGCCTGGTTGTGGAAATGGCTCCAGGTGACCGAGACCGCGGTTGTGCCGTAGTCGACCTGGATCAGCTTATCGCCCGCCATCGACAAGTCGCAGTGGTCGATCCAGACGTTGTGCGCATTATGTGTGAAGATCGCGTCAGGTTCGTTGTTCAGGTCGTTCTTGCCGGACGTCTGGACGAGGCCGAAGTCTCGCATAGCGACGTTCTCGATGATGACGTCGCGGTCGTTGATCAGCTCGAAGCCGTAGTGGTTGTGGCCCGTGATAAGGACGTGATGGCCGCGACCGTCGACGGTGATGTACGACGGCACCCGCAACGAGCTGAGCGTGTTGATGGTCATGTCCCGGTCGAACACGATCCAGCGCGGGCCCGGCGTCGCCAGTGCAGCGCGCAAGGTGCCCGGTCCGGAGTCGGCCGAGTTGTTCACGACCACGACGCCCCCACCCGCGCCACCGACGGAGGCGCGACCGAAGCCAACGCGCCCGGCAAGGAGATCCGTCAGAGCAGTCCGCTTCGGCGCCGTTGACGGTGAGCCGCTGGACGACGGGCCGGATGGTTGCGGCTGCGACGTGCCTGGGGCCGCCGGACTGGGCCGCCCGGGCGCGTGCGCCCGTGGGCTGTGGCTGGAGCGGCCGGGATGGACCAGCGTCAGTGTCGAACCCTCGCGGCTGGATCCGTGCCCGGCGTTGCCCGAGGTGCTGATCACGGCGACGTCAGCGATGACGGTGCCGATCGCGACCAACGCGATCAGGGCAGCACTGAACCGACGGGGCGGGGTCATGCCGAATCCAACGAGCACACGACGTGTCGGTGACGCGGCAGCGGGGCGATGTCCAATTTGTCAGGTTATGCCGAGCCGGGTGCGGGCCAGGTCGAGCTCATGCAGCGCCGCGTCGACCAGTTCGGCGGCGGGGTTGCCGGCGACCAGATCGTGCCCCGTCAGCGCGATCTGGTCGGCCAGGACATGCACGTCGAGCCGCGGCAGCGGTCGCGGTGCGGCCCCGAGCTCAGCGAATCGAGCCGCGAGCTCGTAGCCTGCGTCCGCCCGGCCCTTCCCCTGCCAGCGGCTCGGTGACCAGCTGCGAAGTCGCTCGACGAGCACAGTCACTTCACGATCCAGCAACGACACCCGCTGGGACACGCGGGCAAGGTTAGCGTCCCGCTGGTGAAGCGAACGGCGTTTCTCGTCATTGCCCTTTTAGCCGCCGTGAGCTGTTCGTCGTCGGTTCATCCGACGGCGCCATCGTCCTCATCATCGCCATTCTCGCCAGGCGGCACTCCGTCATCACCGCCGGTCTCGACGACGCAACCCGCGGCGAGTTGTCCACACGCGTACCTGCCGCCGGACCCCCACCGCCCGGTGGTGCGGCTCGCGTTCACTGTGCCGGCGGACCGCCGCAACCTGACCGGGAGCGAGTCGCTCACGTTCACGCCCGACCGGCCCGTTGCCGACATCGTGCTCCGGCTGTGGGTCAACAGGCCCGCAACTGCGAAGTACGGCGCGCGGCTGCAGCCGACGAAGGTGTCCGCCGACGGCATGACGTCGTACGCGCTGACGAGCAGTGACACGCTGCTCCGGATCCGGCTGCGTCGAGCCGTCCCGGCAGGCACGACGTTGCATGCCGCCGTGCGGTTCGGGTTGCGGCTGCCGGTGGGCGCCGACGACCGTCTCGGCACCAGACCGGATGCCACCTGGTGGGGCACCGGGTTCCCGCTGTTGTCCTACGTCCGCGGCGAGGGCTACGCGACCGAGCCCGCTACCTCGCTGTTCGCCGAGACCGCGACCAGCGAGGAGTTCCGGTTGGCCGATCTCGCGGTGACCGCGCCACCCGGTGACACTGTGCTCGCCACCGGCACGCCGGGTGCTCACCAGGGCCGCACGTGGCACTTCAGCGCCAGTGCAGTCCGGGACGTCGCTGTCGCGACCGGTCAGTTCCGCTACGCACACATGTCAGCGGCCGGCGTACCGATCACCGTCGGCGTCGCGCGCGACCTTCCGGACAACGCCACCCCAGTCGCGGGCGTGATCAGCAACGCCGTCCGCGACCACGTCCAGCGGTTCGGGCCGTTCCCGTTCGCGCGGCTGAACATCCCCGTCGTACCGGATGTGCATGGCGGGATCGAGTACCCCGGCGAGATCTACCTCGGCACTCGGCAGCTCGACGCCACACCGTCACACGAGGTGGCGCACGAGTGGTTCTACGGGCTTGTCGGTGACGACCAGGCACGCGATCCGTGGCTTGATGAGGCATTCGCGACGTACGTCGAAGCCCTCGACAACGGCCGAGCCGACTACTACGCGGGCACCGTTGTGCCATCTGCGGGCCGCAACAAGGTCGGCGAGCCGATGACGTACTGGGAGAAGTACGGCGAGAACACCTACTTCCGCGCCGTCTACTTGCAGGGCGCGACCGCCCTCATCAACGCGCGCACAGCGTCCGGCGCCGCGGCGTTCGACCGGGCGATCCGGTGCTACGTCAACGCCGTGGCGCATCGCATTGCTCGCCCCGCTGACCTGCTGCGGGCACTCCACGGACTACCCCGCGCGGTCGACGTACTCCGCCGGGCTGGTGCTTTCGGGTGACGGGTCACCACCCGTTCACCCGGGCTTGTCCGAGCGGCTAGCGTCAGGCACCCTAAGGATCCGCCGGCCGACCCACGAGGAGGGCGCATGTCGCACCTGCACTCCGAGGAAACCCACCAGAGTTTGATCACCCGGGTCCCGGATGTGACCGGACGACAGCTGCCCCAGTGGTTCGAGGCCATCGAGAACGGTCCGGCCTTGCTGCGCTTCGAAGAGCGCGTGAGCTGGCTGCGCGACGAGCACGAGATTCCGCACGGTTACGCGCAGGCGATAGTGCACGAGCACGACCGGCGCCGGCAGGCAAGCCGCTCCTGAGCGTGGGTCCCTCCGACGCAGTTTCCTGGGTCCGCACCAACCACCGCGCGGTCGTCGCGGTCCTGCGGCCGGACGGACGGCCTGGACTGACGCCCGTCACGGTGGGCGCAGAAGACGATGTGATCGTCATCAGCACCCGTGAACCGTCGATGAAGGTCAGGCACCTTCGCCGCGACCCACGCATCTGGATGTGCCTCATCAACGACGGGTTCTTCGGGGACTTCCTGGTTGTCGAGGGCGATGTCGAGATCGTGCCGTTGCCCGACGCGATGGAGGGGCTGGTCGACTACTACCGCAACATCTCCGGTGAGCATTCCGACTGGGAGGACTACCGGGCGGCGATGGTTCGCGACCAGCGATGTCTGCTGCGCATCACGCCCACCTACGTCGGGCCAACCGTCGGCGGCTGATCGGTCGAGCGTCAGTCGCAGAGCGGCCAGCCCCGGATGCTCAGGACTGATCCGTCGAGATCGAGCGTCTTGGCATGGTGGACCCCGTAGGCGGTCGACATCACGACCGGCGCCTGGAAGGCGCGTGACGGCAGCTGCGCATTGGGAACGGCCGAGGTGCCGCGCGGACACCCTTCGAACGTCAGTGTCACGAACAGGTCCCGGTTTTCGCCGGGTGCCAGCGTGAACGCGTGGAACGGGGCGGATGGCAGCCCGGTCCCCAACGGGCTCAACGACATGTACGACGTCATCCGAACCCAGTGGTCTTGTGGCCACAGCGGGAGCGAAACGCCCGTCACGCGTACCGCGTGATGTCCACTGTTACGAACTGCGACGGCCACGCCCACGGTGTCGCCGACCTGCGGATAGTCGACCTGATACTCGGTTCCGAAGTAGTTGGCGATGACGTGGTCCGGGTGGAAGGCCCCGTTGACCGGGCCGACGACGCGTCCCGCTCCCATCAGGCCGTTGCCGAGCCGGATCGGTTCGTAGTTCAGCGTCCACACCCATAGCGAGATCCCGACCGCGAGCGCGACATATGCGACCACGAGACGGACCCACAGTGACCGAAGACGGCGCCTCTTGGATGGTGACGGCGCCGCAACAGCGCTGACGGGCCTGAACGGGCCCTGGATGACGGTCACCCCGTCGACGGTCGCAGCCGCGTTGCCGTTCGGACAAGGCAGGTTGCGACGACGTCAGACGACGGCGGCGGAGCGAGCGGCCAGGACACATCCGACAACGATGACCAATGCGGACGTCAGGAACGGCACGGCACGCAGATAGCGCTCCGCGACGCGGCCGCGCAACCACCCGCCCGCTGTGTTGCCGGCACGAGACAGCGCAAGACCGGCACCCATGAGCGTTGCCGCCATGCCGACGCCGTACCCGAGCACGAGAACAACACCGAAGGCAGTGCGACCGAGTGCAATTGCCGAGAGGAGTACGACGAGGGCCGAGGGACTCGGTACGAGACCGCCCGCGATACCGAGCCCGATCAGACCGCGCCGGCTGAAGCCGTTCTCGTGCGCATGGTCGTGACCGTGCGCGTGTTCGTGACCGTGCGGATGATCGTGCTCGTGGGGATGTGCGTGCTGATGATGAGCTGTCGACGAACGTCCGCGCAGCGTCGAGCGCAGCAGGCCGACACCAACTGACGCAATCAGTGCGCCGCTGACGATCCCGAGGTATTGCAGCGTCGTCGTATCCACCCACGCCGCAGACAGCGCGATTGCCAAGCCGAGCACTAACACACCGACGGTGTGCGAGAACGTGACCGTCGTACCAACGACCAAAGCGTCGCGGAACGTGCCGCGTCGGCCGACGAGGTAGGCCGCCATCACGGTCTTTCCGTGGCCTGGGAGCACCGCGTGACCAGCACCGAGCAGAACCGAAAGCGCGATCGCGAGCGCGGCAACGGGCAGCGTCAGGTCACGGGAACCGGCCGTGCGTTCGAACGCGTTCGCGAGCGGTTGGAGCGCCGACGTCAGAGCGTTGGGCCGGCTGACGCTATACCTCCCGGCAACGACCGGTCCGGTGCCGGGAGCTACCTGCAGATTCACGGAGCGCACCGAGAGCGGAGTCGACAACAGCCCGCCCGGGTAATGCCGCAGCTCGTCGCTCACACTCGTGGCCGCGACCGCGCGGCGTGCACCGTCCACGATGGACGAGGTGATGTGCACGTCGCGGCCGGCCGCGGTGATCTCGTGCCAGCCGTACGTCGCATCAACGTGGTCGCTGAACGACACCTGCGCCGCTCGTGTCAAGGCAGCCGGCGCGGACAACTCACACGTGAGGCGTCCGGTGAACAAACCGCGCAGCGTCGGGCTCGGCAACAAGGCAAATGCGCTCGCGACCGCCGTCATCGTCGTGTTGCCGCCATCGACGGTGAGCACGAAGCCCTTCGCGAGGCGCGCGCATTGGCTGTCGGCGTACGCGGCACGCTCGGAGTCGCTCAGCCGTCCGTTGTGGTCACCGTCGACCGCCGGCTGCACGCGGTTGTACGTCGGCAGCTCCGCGGAGTCGACGACGACAGCGACCTCGACCGAGTGCGCCGACAGGGTGAGACCTTCGTAGTAGTTCAGAGTGAAGTTGCCGAGCGGATGCGCGCTGGCGCGGCCGGCACCGGCGAGCATGGTCGCGCCGACAAGCGCAGACAGGAATGCACCGCGACCAAGCCATCTCACGCGGGGTCGGCTCATGGCGCGCTCAGCTCACGTAACGCCGTGCGCGCTTGCGGCGCATGGAGCGGCGAGAAGTACGGATTCAGGCGCAGCGCCCGAGTGAGATCCGAACGTGCTGCGGACATGTCGCCGAGTGCACGTTCAATGCTGCCTTTGTGGAAGTAGTAGAGCGGGCTGCGTAACCTCAGCGATGTGGCGAAGCGTGCGTAGCGCAGCGCCTCGTTGTCGTGGCCTGCCTTGTGCAAGGCCCACGCGTACGCGTCCGCGACGATGATGCTGTGCCGCCTCGACCACTCAGCGCGCCCCGCGGCCGCGGCCTCGGATGCTTGACCGTGCTCAGCGGCGAACAACGTCACGTCGAGGTCGTTGTTGACGCCGTTCGCGCGAAACAGTCGCTCCTCGACGCCGACAAGGTCGTATTGGCGCGCTGCATCGCTGGTCCGGTGCAGCGAGGACAGGTAGTCGCCGAACTCGACGGCGTACTGCGGCAGCGGCAGCATCTGCACCGCGGACGTGTAGTCGCGAACCGCTTCCGCGATCTGGCCGCGGGCGGCTTCCACTTTTGCCTGGCCCTCGAGCAGCATCGGCGCCGACGGCTGCACGCGTAGCCCGTCGCCGTAGTACGTGGCAGCGTGCGCGAGGTTGCCCGCGCCGAAAGCGAGCTCGCCGAGGTAGTAGTCGCAGAACGCGATGTCTTGCGCGTCGGTCGCGGCCTCACGGGCCTGCTGCATCGCGAGCGTCGCACCACGGACATCGCCGTGCAGTTCGCGGACGTAGGAGACCCGTGCGAACGTCGACACTCCCGGCGACAAGTCAACGGCATGCTGCACCGCGCGCACGGCGTCGGCGTACCGGCCGAGCTCATCGTCGGCATCGGTCAGCACGGAGTAGGCCGCAGCACTCTGCGGGTCGATCCGCAACGCTTGCCGCGACCAGCGCATGGCGCCGCTGAAGTCGTGCCGAGCCGCGGCAAGAGTGCCCAGGCCGACCATCGCGACGAAGTTGTCGTCGCGGTTGAGCTGCAAGGACCGCTGCAGCGCCAGCTGGGCCTTCGGGTAGAACGTCGGATCAGCGGTGGCCCGTCCCTGCTGGACGTACGCCGCGCCGAGCGTCGCCCACGCGAGCCAGTTGCGCGGCTCGTCGCGTAGCTGTGCCTGCGTGCTGGCGATGCTCCCTGACAACGCGTTGCTGGCGCTCGCAACAGCAGCGCTGCGCGCCCCTCCGTCACCGGTGGCAGCGACGGTTGCCGTGCGGCCGCCCGGCCCGACGATCACGAGCGCCGCGACGGCTGCGGCGACGCCCGCGCCGAGGACGACCGAACCACCGAAGATGCGGCCGAATGTGCTCATCGTGCCGGCCCTGACTCGGCACCGTTCTTGGCGGTGCACGCATGTTGCACCGCATGTTGCGCGTTCATCACATCGGACAGCAGACGCGGCTGGTAGGTGTGCGTGTCGAGCGCGAGCCGGAGAAACCCGATCGCGGCGACGAGGTCAGCCGTGCCTGCCGGCTTGTCAGTCAGGCGGCGTAGCTCACCTTGCGCAACCGCGAGCTTCTGCTGGACATCTCCGTGCACGGCGTGATCGCTGTGAGCCGCCCGCGCCAGTGCTCCCACCCGGAGCACTGCAGGCGCAGCAACGCGGCACGACCCCGCGGAAAAATCACTGACCGACGGAACCTTGCTGGCCCCGCCGCAACCAGCGACGAGCACGAGCGCTCCCAACGCAAGCCCGCCGGCAGCACCTTGTTTCATGGTCATCCTGTCGCTTCCTCTCGGAGGTCTGTGGGGAGGACACCGAAGGGGCGCCCTCCCCACACCCGTCAGCCGCGTGGACCCGTGTCAGATCCGGAATGCGGCAGTGCGACGTACGGGAACGAGTTGGAGTACGAAACGTCGTTCGCATCCACGCCGTCACCGAGGCTGTCGACTGCTGATGGATGGCCAGGGAGCAGCACCCCTTCAGCAGCCTGCAAGGCAATATCGATCACGTCATCACCGAGCCGTCGCCCGTTCGGGAAGCCGGCCAAGTCGCCGTTCAGCACACCGAGCCGGTCCGGCGAGGCCGCCGGCGGCACCGCCATGTTGAGCCGCAGCTCGTCACTTCCGACGAACTTGTTCGGGTTGACGTCCTTGTTGATGAGCTGCGAGTTCAGGTCGGCGTGAACCGGCCCTGAAGACCCGCTGTAGATGCCCGTGAGGAAAACCTCCACGAGGTCGTTGCGTGGCGTTGCCGGCGCAGGAATGCCGTACACCGCCTGCACGACGTTCGGGAGGATCGGGTTGGTCACGTAACTCAGGAACTGACCGTCGTGAATGGGCAACGAAGCGTTGAACTTGTCCTTCTTCGCAATCGGCACAACGACTTCGTTCACCAATGGGTTGCCGAGCCGGGACACCTGCACGTAGCTGCCCTTGTACAGCGTTGTCGCTGAACCCGGCGACGCCAGCGTGCTGGCCCGTTCGGTCGTACTCCACACACCGATGGCAGGGTTCCGCGTGACGTTGCCGTTCAGGGCGACGTCGCTCTGCGGGACCTTGAGTACGACGGTGTTCACGTTGAAGCCGGAAAGCGTGTCGTGCCCGGCTTCGCTGAAGTTCCCGCCGTACGCGAGGTCGAAGACCCGCAGGTCGAGGAAGAACGGGTCGTCGGCTTGTCCGGCGTACGTCTCGCCTTCACCGTGCAGTTGGTACGTGGCTTGGTTGCGCAGTGACCCGTAGTTCGGGATGGACGCCGCGCCAGCATCGGAGGGTGCAGCGATCGCGTTTTTCAGCAGCGTGCGCGTCGTCTGCCCGGTGATCTCCGTCACCGTGTAGGTCTGGTAGAAGTTCAGATCCGGGTCGGTCAGCGAGGTGACCGCTCCGGTGTTGTAGAGGAACTGGTTCGGGTTCCGGTAGTGGTTCTTGAACTGCCACCGGTAGATGACGTCCGGACGGGCGTCACCGTCGTTGTCGATGTTGATGTCGTAGTAGGCCTGCGGACTGAACATGTAGAAGTTCGGACCGCCGGTCGGGTGTTCGAACGGGAACCAGTTCGCGATGAACGCGACGTCCTTCGGCGCCGACTTAGGCACGAATGCGTAAACGTCGGTCGTGTCGACGGCCGGTTCATTTGCGATGAGCGGTGCCTCACGGTGGCTGGACGCGCTCACCGAACGCGGAATCAGCGCACCTGCTGTGGTTACTGCCACCCCGATGGCGGCAAGCATGATGAGAGCGCCGCGGGGACGCCCCCTCATCCGTCTGGGCAGTTGCATGGGTGTCCTCCTTGGACGCGGTACTACGGCGTCAGCGCCGTGGACGAGGCCAGTGCGGCCGTCGGCGAATCCCCCCTTCTGGTCCTGCCGCACGACATTCGTTCGGCCGCGCCCAATGGATCGGTTGCGGCCCCAGAATGGGCAGAAGTACACAGACGGGATGAGGGGGCGACATCCCTCAAACGCACTAGCCCAAGCGCAGGCTCAGAAGAACTCGACGACCCACGGCGCTGGTCCGGCGAACGCAGCGGCGAGCGCTTCGACATCCGCAGCGACCGGTGCGGTCATGAGACCGGTTCGGATTGCGTCGTAGGGGCTCATCGATGACGTGTACATGGCAGCGAGGGCACGAACGTCGACGACGGTGGCGGCGGCGGCGATGCGTTCAACGGTCGGCTTGCCGGCGACGACTTCGAGCCGGTAGGCGCCCGCGTTGCCGGGCAGCGTCGCGTCAGTCACCGCGAAGTCGACCGCGAGATCGAGCGACGGAGAGTAACCACGCGCGAGCAGAGCGCCTTCGACATCGGAGAGCCGCGCCATCCAGGTGTACGACGACGCGATGACCGGCAGCCGGTCCGGAAAGAACGTGAGCAACGGGTCGGCCGCCGGGCCGGACCAATAGACGTTCGTGCCGACCGACCAGTGTCCCGCCGCGAGGTTGAGCAGCGCGGCGGCAGCCCCCGGCGTCTCCCACATGAAGTCGCGCATCGCGAGCGCGATCACCGGCTCATCGCCCGGTCGCCAGTTGTCCGGGAAATGGCCCGGCTCGGGTTCATGGGTGTACACCGCATACCCGCGCACGACGCCTTCCGGGTCTCGGACCAGGTAGCGGTAGAGGTACTGGTTGCTGCCGATGCCTCCGAAGATCCGCTTCGTCCACCAGTCATCGGGGCGATCGATGATGCCGTTCTGCGACTGTGCGATCCGCCGATGGCAGGCGACGACCTCAGGGAACTCGTCATCCCCCCATCGCTCCACGATGACCGCACCTTTGCGCGGCAACGTCGGCAGTGGTGCGCGATACCGGTTTCGTACGCCGGCAATCTCGTAGCCAACCGAGCGGTACGGCGCCATCGTCGACATGAACAACGTCGAGAACGGCATCCCTTCGTCGGCGGAGGCGCGAAGAACCTCCCGCATCAAGGTCCCCCCGGCGCCTTTGCCCCGTACGACCGGCGAGATGCCCACCGCCGCGATGCCCGCTGCCGGGACGCGCTGACCGCCGAAGTAGTGGCCGAAGCGGATGAGCCGGAGGGCGCCGATCACCTCGGGTCCGTCGGTGACCACCCATCGGTCCTCGAGCGACAGATCCTTCAGCTTCTCGAAGTCTTCCGGCCCCCCGCCGAAAGCCTCGAGGTGCAGCGTGAACGCGCGGTCGCGATCGTTGTCGGTCATCGGTCGCACATCGAGACCAGCCATGACATCCATCCTCGTGGCCCACTCCACCTACAGCAAATGAATGAGCGGGAATGCCCCGTCGATCAGTGGCACGCAACCCCGCCTCGTCATTGCTGATACGTCGAGACGCACCTACAACTGGGACTGATACGTCGCGGCACGACCCGTCGACCGCCCGGCGGCCCTGGGTCGACCGGAAACGTCCTGCGGCACAACAGGTTGTCCGGCAACCAGCCTGCGGACATCCTGCAGGACAGCCTGAGCACGTCGAACACCTACAACGACAACCGCTGCGCCACCTCCGATCCAACGGGGCTCTGCGGCTGAGCGAAGCGCCGCCACCCTACGCTTCACCTATGGCGCTTGACCCTCGCTTTCGTGGGTTTCCCGATGATGCGATCGCGTTCTACGAAGGGCTCGAGGCAGACAACTCGAAGGCCTACTGGACTGCTAACAAGCAGGTGTACGACGAGGTCGTACCGGCGCCGATGCAAGCGCTGCTCGATGCAGTCGAACCGGAGTTCGGTGCCGGGTCGATCTTCCGGCCGTACCGCGATGTGCGCTTCAGCCGCGACAAGTCGCCGTACAAGACGCACATTGGCGCCACGATCGGCGAGCTTCAGGGAGCGGTCTACTACGTGCAGCTCTCCGCCGATGGCTTGATGGCGGCTCCGGGTCTGCACGGGCCGGACCCCTCGCAGGTCGAGCGCTTTCGCGAAGCCGTTGACGACGACAGCGCCGGTGGAGACCTCCTGGGCATTGTCGAGGCGGTCGAGAAGGCAGGCTACGAAGTCGGCGGAGAGGCGCTGAAGACCGCGCCGCGCGGTTACCCGCTCGACCATCCGAGGATCCGCTTTCTCCGACACAAAGGCCTGTACGCCTCGAAGTCGTGGCCCCCGGCGAAATGGCTCGGAACTGCGAAGGCACTCGATCGTGTCATCGAGACGTGGCGCGGACTGGCCCCGCTGACCCAGTGGTTGGACAAGCACGTCGGGTCGGCGTAGCAGACGCCGTGACCGCCTTTGCAGACAAGACCGCCATCGTCGGCATCGGCCAGACCGCGTTCGGCTTGGACCTTCCGCGCACCGAGGCCGACCTGGCGGCGGAGGCGATTGTTGCGGCATGCGACGACGCCGGCCTGCCGGTCACCGCGATCGATGGTCTCGTTCGGTACGACGTGGAGAACGTGCGCGAGCTCGACGTCCTCTACGGGCTCGGCGTGCCCGACCTGCGGTTCTACGTCGGAACCGCGTCGGGCGGGGGCGGCCTTGCTAGCACGGTCGGCGTCGCCGCCCAAGGGGTGGCGGCGGGCTATGCGGACGTCGTCGTTTGCTACCGCGCTCGCCAGCGATCGAAGCGGTCGTCGTACGGCCCGGATCCGATGCAAGGCGGCCGACCCTGGGAAAAGGCCGGCACCGCGCTGACCGGGTACGCGCAATGGCACCATCCGTTCGGACTGGCCGCGCCCGTCCAAGAGGTGGCACTCGTCGCCCGGCGCCACATGGCGGTTTTCGGCAGTACGGCGGAGCAGTTCGGGCAGCAGGCCGTCACGCAACGGGCGCACGCGGTGACCAATCCGAACGCACTGAAGCGAGACCCGATCACGTTGGACGACTGGGCGGCTTCGCGGCCGATCGCCGAACCGTTGCGGTTGCTGGACTGCTCGTTGGAGTGCGACGGCGCGGTCGCCGTGTTGGTGACTTCCGCGGAACGTGCGGCCGATCTCCGTCAACCTGCGGTGCTCGTGCACGCGGCGGTGCAAGGTGGGCATCCCGGTCACTACCAGCTGCTCGACTACTTCGCGTCCGCTCCGGAGCTGACACCCGGCGCGCACCTGGCGATGGCGCAGCGACTGTGGGCCTCATCTGAGATCAGCCCTGACCGGGTCAGCGCAGCCATGATCTTCGACCACTTCACGCCCGCAGTGCCGTTGTCACTCGAGGCATGGGGGTTCGTGCCTCAGGGGGAGGGCGGTCCCTTCGTGGGTTCGGGGGCGACGCGCTGGCCCAACGGGCGGCTGCCAGTGAACACACATGGCGGGTCGACCAGCGAGGCGTCCATCCACGGCTTCAACCATTGGCCGGAGGCGGTACGACAGCTGCGCGGGACCGCCGTGAACCAAGTCGAAAACTGCACGAGTGTGTTCGTCTGCGGCGCGGTCACCGATCCGGCCGGCGCCGTGGTGTTGCGCCGATGAATGCGCATCCACGGCCGGTGCTCGACGCCGACAACGCGCCCTTCTGGCTTGGCTGCCGCGAAGGTCGACTGACGCTGCAACGTTGCGGCGCCTGCGGCACGTGGCGCTTTCCCCCACGGCCGCGATGTGCAGCCTGCGCGAGCGACGACGTTTCCTTGGAGAGGGCGTCCGGACGTGGCGAGATCGCGTCGTACACGATCTGCCATCCGCCCGTGTTGCCGGCGTACGCCGACCGAGTGCCGTACAACGTCATCGTCGTACGACTCGAGGAAGGTCCGCACCTCGTGTCGAATCTGCTTGACGCCGAACCGTTCGTCGGGATGGGGGTGGTCGTCGAGTTCGTTGACGTCGATGACGAGCTCACGCTTCCCCAGTTCCGTCCGGCCTGAGTACAAGGCGCACCGCTCCGGCGTCGTATCGCGGAGTTCGCTAGCGCCGTCGAGGAGTCGGGGCGATCAGCGCGCCCAAGCTCCGCCGTCAGTGCCCCCGGTGGGAGTCGAACCCACGCTGGACCGTGTTTAAGACGGTTGTCTCTGCCGCTGGACTACGGGGGCGCCAGCCAGATTGCACCACGCCGGACGTTGATCGTTGGCCTGTTACCCGTCGTTTCCGGAGTGAAGGGGCCATTCATTCGGGTCAGCTGGCGCGGCTGGAGCCTTCGGGTAACGCGATGCGTTCCCATTCCTCGCGCGGACGCTGCAGCGAACCGAGGCTGACGATCTCACGCCGGAAGAACAACGCGATCGTCCAGTCCGTGACCACGCGCACCTTGCGGTTGAGTGTCGGCACCCGCGCGAGGTGGTAGGTGCGGTGCATCCACCACGCCGGCATGCCGCGCAGCTTGATCCCGTAGACCTCCGCGACGCCCTTGTGCAGACCCAGGCTCGCCACCGAACCGGCGTACGCATGCCGATACGGCCGCAACGGCTGACCGCGCAGCTTCGCGATGATGTTGTCGCCGAGCCGCGACGCTTGTCGTACGGCGTGCTGCGCGCTCGGGCCGGTGAACTGCCCAGGCTTGGTCAGATCGGGGACGGCCGCGCAGTCCCCCGCCACCCACGCGTCATCCACACCATTGACACTCAGGAACTCCGTCGCCGGGACGCGGCCCTTGTCGTCTATCGGCAGGTCGGTGTCGCGGACGAGCGGGTTCGGCTTGACGCCGGCGGTCCAGATGACGGTGTCCGCGTCGAACTCGCTGCCGTCATCGAGTACGACGTGGCCGCCGACCAGTGTGTTCACGCGTGTCGAGAGCCGCACCTCGATGTTGCGCGCGCGCAGCTGCTCGACGGTGTAGACACCCATCGACTCGCTGACTTCCGGCAGGATCCGGTCCGTCGCCTCGACGAGCACCCATCGCATGTCGCGCGGTGTCAGCGATGGGTAGAAGCGGGTCGCGTCGCGTGCCATGTCCTCGAGCTCGGCAAGACACTCGATCCCGGCGTACCCGCCACCGATGACGCAGAAGCTCAACGCGCGCTTGCGTATCGCCGGATCGTCCGTCGTGGCCGCGACATCAAGCCGGTTGAGGACATGGTTGCGGAGGTAGATCGCCTCGCCGACCGTCTTGAAGCCGATGCCGACCTCCGCGAGACCGGGAATGGGCAGCGTGCGGGCAACCGATCCCGGCGCCATCACGAGGATGTCGTAGGAAATGGCGAACTCCGCGCCCTCGTAGGGCAGCACCCAGGCCATTCTCGACGCATGGTCGACACGGGTCACCCGCCCGTTGAGGATGTCCGCCTTCGGCAAGACCCCGCGCAGTGGTACGACGACGTGCCGCGGCTCGAGGTTGCCGGCAGCAGCCTCCGGCAGGAACGGCTGATAGGTCATGTACGACACCGGGTCGACAACGGTGATCTTCGCTTCGCCGGGACGCAGCCGTCGCTGCAGGCGAAGAGCGGTGTACATCCCGACGTAACCACCGCCGATGATGAGGATGCGAGGTTCTCGCGCGCGGGGCGTAGTCATAACTCGACGGTACTTCCCCCGGCACGTGACCGGCCTCACACCCCGATGATTTCGGCAGCACGGGAGAACACCGCGTCGATCATCTCCACGGTGAGCTTGCCGGTGAAAGTGTTCTGCTGGCTCGGGTGATAGCAGCCGAGGAGCGTGACCGGCTCCGGCGCATAACGCAGCGAGCCCGGCGTCTCGGCGGAGACCTCGACGCAATGACCGAACCGCGGCTTTCGCTCGGGCAGCTCGTAACCGACATTTCGCAGCGCATCGAACATCGCTTGCCACGCGAACCCGCCAAGCGCGACCACGACCCGCACCGTCGAGGAGACGAGGGACAGCTCTTTGTTCAGCCACAGGCCACAGGTGTCGCGTTCCTGCGGTGTCGGTTTGTTCGACGGCGGGGCACAGCGTACGGCGGCGGTGATGCGCGCGTGCTTCAGCGTGAGCCCGTCGTCGGCGCTCACGCTCGTCGGCTGGTTCGCGAAGCCGGCGCGGTACATCGCGGCCATGAGCCAGTCGCCGCTGCGGTCGCCCGTGAAGATGCGCCCGGTGCGGTTGCCGCCGTGCGCCGCGGGGGCGAGACCGAGCACGAGCAACCGCGGCCGGTCATCTCCGAAGCCCACGATCGGCCGACCCCAGTAGGGCTCGCCGGTGAATGCGGCGCGCTTCTGCGATGCGACCTTCTCCCGCCATGCCACCAACCGTGGGCAGGCACGGCAGACGGACGAACGCGCGGAGATGTGCTCGACGGTCGCTGCGCTGTCAGCCAGCCGGCGTACGTCATGGATGTTTCCTGCGACCGGCGTCGAACGGCTCGCCGGATCTCCCGGCCAGCCACCTCCTGGCTCCGCAACCACGGCGGCAAGCGTAAGGGGCGACCTGACGGGACAAGATCGGTCCATGCGCGACGACGAGACCATCAGGCGGATCTTCACCGAGTTCGACCACATCGCGGTCGTCGGTTGCAGTCGCGACCCGTTGAAGGAAGCGCACGCGATCCCCGCTCGGATGCAGCGGCACGGTTACCGCATCACGCCGATCAACCCGTATGCCGACGAGCTGCTCGGCGAACGCGTCTACCGGCACCTTTGCGACGTACCGCCGCCACTCGGGGTCGTCCAGGTGTTCCGGCCGTCAGCCCAAGCCGCCGACGTCGTGCGCGAGGCTCTCGACTGTGGGGCGGCCGCGGTGTGGCTCCAGCAAGGCATTCGTTCAGCAGAGGCGCGGATGATGTGCGAGCGCGCTGGTGTCCGCTACGTCGAGGACCACTGCATGGCGGTCGACTACGTGCGCCTCGACATCGCCACCCTTCGCGCCGCCTCGTAAGAGCGTTAGCCGCTCTCGTCGACCAACGCCCAGGCGATCCCGTCGAGGATGTCGTGCTCGCTGACGAGCAGTTCGGAAAAACTGAACCGGCGCATGAGCCGCGCGAGCACCATGGCGCCTGCAGCGATCACATCAACTCGTCCTGGATGCATGAAGGGCAGCGCCGCTCGTTCGTCGTGCGACATACCGAGGAGCCGTTCACTCACCTGCAGGACATCGAGTCGGTTGATCCGGCTGTGGTGGATGCGCCCCGCGTCATACGCCGGTAACTGCATCGCCATCGCAGCAACTGTTGTCACCGAGCCCGCAAGGCCGACGAGCGTGCGCGCCTGCATGACCGGAACCACCGCCCAGACCGCTTCGAGCGCGCCATCGATATCAGCGTCTGCCGCCTCAATCTGCTGAGGAGTCGGTGGATCGTCGCGCAGATGCCGCTCGGTCATGCGCACGCAGCCGATGTCGATGGAAACCGAGGCGATGACGGTGTCCGCACCGAGCACGAACTCCGTCGACCCGCCGCCGATGTCAACGACGAGGTACGGCGCCCCGGCTGACAGGTCACGTGTCGCGCCAAGAAACGACAAGGTGGCTTCTTCGTCACCCGTGACGATCTCGGGGTCGACCCCAAGGAGGCCACGAACGCCGTCGACGAAGTCACCGCGGTTCTTCGCATCGCGGGTCGCTGAGGTGGCCACCATCCGCACGCGCTCGACGTCGAGGCGCCTGATTTCCGCGGCGTAGTCGGCCAACGCCGACAAGGTGCGCTGCAATGCGGCCGGATCGATCCGCCCAGTGCGGTCGACGCCTTGGCCGAGCCGCACAATCTCCATGCGACGAGAGACGTCACTGAGTCGCCGGTCGACCACGTCGGCGACCAGCAACCGAATCGAGTTGGTGCCGCAGTCGATCGCCGCTACACGCATGGGCCCTGGTCCCACCACGCGCCGATCGACTGCACTGCCTCGTCGCCGAACGGGTTGACGCCCGGACCGCAGGCAAGCGCGTGCGCGACGTGCACATGCAGGCACTTCACGCGGTTGGGCATGCCTCCGGCTGTCGGCGCACCAGGCAGCACTTCGAGCGCATCGCGGGTTGCCACATAGGAGCGCGCAGCCGCGGCGTACTTCTCCGCCAACTCGTCGTCCTGACGCAAGCGGTCGGCCATCTCGCGCATCAGACCCGACGCCTCCAGCCGACCGACGGCGGAGCAGGCACGTGGACAGGTCAAGTAGTAGAGCGTCGGAAAGGGTGTGCCGTCGGCCAGCCGGGGTGACGTCTCGACGACATCGGGACGCCCACATGGGCACCGATGCGCCACCGCGCGCATCGCACGAGGCGGCCGACCGAGTTGTGCGGCCACCGCCGCCACGTCGCTGGGGTGTGGGGCGGCGGCGCTCAGTGGTGTGCCGGCGGGGTGATCGGCTTCGGAATGGCCGGTTTCGGCTTGGGGCTCGGAACCTCCTTGGTCGGCTCGGCCCCGGCCGTAGTGACGGTCGACCACAGCTGTGAGTACCACGGGCCGGTGGCGCCTTGAACCTTCGGCGGCGCCGGTGTCGCCGTCAGCTGGGGCCTGGGAGTCGGGTCGACGATGACGTACGCCGTCTCACCCGGCTTGACGAAGTGCAGCCGTTCGCGGGCTTGCTCGCGGATGTACGCCGGGTCCTGCCAACGCGCCTGCTGCTGTTCCAGCGCAGCGACACGAGCACGTTCGGCGCGCTCCTGCGCGGCGAGCCCGCCGAGCTGCGCGCGCTGCTGGAAATACTGCTGCATCGGGACGGCGAGCGTGAGCACCACGGCGCAGACCGCGACGGCGAGCAGGGCCGCTCGTGAGGTCACGCCACTTCGGCGCGATCGACGGGTGACGACATCGACGGGTGGCCGCGTGGCCGATCGGGTCCGCCGATGCGCAACCGGCCGGCGGTTGCGGCCGACCCGCGACGAGCGCGTGGGTCGACGGACGGTGGCACGTTGGCGGGGAAGTCGCATCAGTTCGGCCGGTTAGTCGCCGGTGTCCGGTGCTCTGGCCTGCAGCGCGAGCGGGAAGGCGAGCGCACCGGCGTACCTCGCTGCGTCGTCGAGCTCTTCTTCGATGCGCAGCAGCTGGTTGTACTTCGCTACGCGTTCGCTGCGGGCAGGGGCACCGGTCTTGATCTGGCCGCAGTTCGTTGCGACGGCGAGATCGGCGATGGTCGTGTCCTCGGTCTCACCCGAGCGGTGACTCATCATGCACGCGTAACCGTTGCGGTGCGCAAGGCTCACGGCGTCGAGAGTTTCCGACAACGTGCCGATCTGATTCACCTTGACGAGCAGAGCGTTGGCCGCGCCCTCGCGGATGCCGCGGGAGAGGCGCTCCGGGTTCGTGACGAACACGTCGTCACCGACAAGCTGCACGAGGTCGCCGAGTTGTGTGGTCAGCGCGACCCAGCCGGCCCAGTCCTCTTCGGCCATCGGATCCTCGAACGACACGATCGGGTACGCCGCGAGCAGGTCTGCGTAATACGACGCCATTTCCTCGGCGGTCTTCTTGCTGCCCTCGAATTGGTAGCCGCCGTCGGAGTAGAACTCGGTCGCCGCGACGTCGATCGCGAGCGCGATCTCCTCACCGGCGCGGAACCCAGCCTTGCCGATGGCCTCGACGATGAGGTCGAGCGCCTCTCGGTTCGTTGCCAAGTTGGGCGCGAAACCACCTTCGTCGCCGAGACCGGTCGCCAGCCCGCGAGCCTTCAGCACCGCCTTCAGCGCGTGGTAGGTCTCGGCGCCCCACCGGACGGCCTCGCTGAACGTTGTGGCGCCGACAGGCGCGATCATGAACTCCTGAATGTCGACGTCGGTGTCGGCGTGCGCGCCGCCGTTCAAGATGTTCATCATCGGCACCGGCAGCAGATGTGCGGCCGGGCCACCGACGTAGCGGAACACCGGCAGGTCGGCCGACTCTGCCGCTGCCTTCGCAATCGCCAGCGAGACGCCGAGCAACGCGTTGGCGCCGAGCCGCGACTTGTCGGGGGTGCCGTCCAGGTCGCAGAGGACCTGGTCGACCAGTCGCTGCTCGCTTGCCTCCAGGCCGATCAGCGCAGGGGAGATCTCGTCCAGCACTCCGTTGACCGCGCGCGTCACACCCTTGCCGCCGTAGCGGTCCTCGCCGTCGCGAAGCTCAACGGCTTCGAACGCTCCGGTCGAGGCGCCGCTCGGCACCGCAGCGCGGGCGAAGGTGTTGTCGTCGAGCGCGACTTCGACCTCGACGGTCGGGTTTCCGCGCGAGTCGAGGATTTCGCGCGCACCGACAGCCGTTATGGAAGCCATCCGCCGAGCCTAACGCCGCAATGGCCCGATCAGCGGGAGGTCTCCTCCCACGCAACGACGCGGTCACGGAAGTCGCGGGCGGCCATGCGCAGCGCTGCTTCCGGGTCCAGTCCTTGCGCACGGGCCGCTCGTGCGAGCCGGAAAAGTTGGGAACCGACCTCGTCACCGGACGGATACAGATCATCGGGTACGCCGGCGCGCTCGGCGCGACGACTCAGCGCATCGGCCAGCGCCAACGCGGGCTGTGCGATCGGGATGCCCTCAACCACAGAGCCGCGACCTTTCTCCGCGGCCTTCAGCTGCTCCCAGTTGGCCTCGACCTCAGCCGGCGTCGCTGCTTCGGCATCGCCGAAGACGTGTGGGTGTCGGCGTACGAGCTTGTCGGTGATGTCCGCCGCGACATCGTCAATCGTGAACGGGTCGACGGCGTTCTCGGCGGCGATACGCGCATGGAACACGACCTGCATGAGCAGGTCACCGAGCTCCTCACGAAGGTGTGCCCGGTCGCCGGACTCGATCGCCTCCACGCACTCGTAGCTCTCCTCCAACATGTACGGCACGAGCGACTCGTGCGTCTGAGCGGCGTCCCACGGACACCCACCGGGCGAACGGAGCCGGTCCTGCACAGCGACCAAGTCGAGAAACCGGGACCCTGGCACGCGTGGCGGATCGGTCGGGCTAGCCACCGGTCGGCGGCTGACCCGTGCCCGTGGGCAACGTCGCCTGCGGTGTGGGCGTCGCGACCGGCTTCGACAGGTCGTTCGGCGGAGCGGTCACCGCACCGTTGCTCCACTGTCCGTAGCGCGGGCTCACGTCGATGTGCATCCGGCGGGCAATGCCGTCGAGGAGAGCGTTCAGACGTTGCTGTGCCAACGGCTGCAGGATCGACGCGCGCAGGCCTGGCGTCGCCGCAGCCAACGACTCGTGCGGATGGGCGATGATGTGCACGACGTGCCAGCCGAACGACGAATGCACTTCGATGATCGACCCCGGCTTGGCGGCGAACACCGCCTTCGCAAATGACGGATCGAGCCGGCTTCGCCCGACGGTCCCGAGATCGCCACCCGAGGCCCGGCTCGCGGTGTCCGTAGAGAACTGCTTGGCAAGCTGCGCGAACGCGGCCGGGTCCTTCTGCACCGCCGCAAGGATCGAGTCGGCCTGAGCCTTCGACGCGACCAGGATGTGCGCCGCGTGCACCTGGTCGAACTGGTCGATGTTCTGCTGGTACGCCGCTTGCAGCTGCGTCGGCGAGACCTGCTCGTTCGCGACCACCGCCTCACTGAGGCGGTTGCCGAGCACTAGACCGCGCAAAGCCGAGCGCAGCTCCCTGGGGGCGATGCCACTCAGCACCGCTTGTTGGCTGAGCTGCTGTTGACCACCGGCCTGCTGGACGAGCTGGGCCTGCTCCTGGTCGATGGCACCTTCGCTCGCACTGACGCCGAGCTGGCGTGCCGCGGCGTTGAGCAACTCGTCGTCGATCAAGCGGGTGAGGATCGAACGCTGGAGCTTGGCCAGCGCGTCCGCATTACCGGCGATCTGTGGTCGGGTCTGCGCGTCGGCAGCGACGAGCACCCGGTTGGTGAGCTGCTGCAACGTGTCGACGCTGATCGCCTGGTCACCGACAATCGCGGCCGAGCCAGGGTGCACGGGATCGCACGCGGTCAGCGTGAGCGGCACGAGCGCCGCGACAACTGCTAACGGGCTCAGAGCCCAACGAAAAGCACGCATAGGGGGGCCAGTCTGCTATGTCGCGGTCGCGGCCTCGGCAGCAACCCCATCGGGCAGGATCGCCTCGATGACCTCGCTCGCCCATGCGAGCAGCTCGCGGTCGCGCAGCGCCGTGCCGCCGATCCGCGCGGTGGTCGGCCTGGGCACGAGCATCGTGCCCGTCGTCGCCTTCACCACGCTGCGCGGATAGAGCCGCTGCAGCCGGACCACACGGGACTCCGGCAACTGCACCGGCGTGAACCGCACCTGGTTGCCGGCCGCACCGATCTCGGTCAGCCCGGCGCGGCGTGCCCGCACCCGCAGCAACGCGACTGCCAGCAGGTTCTCGACCGCCGCAGGCGCCGCGCCGTACCGGTCAACCAGCTCTGCTCGCGCGGCCTCGACCTCCGCCTCGTCGGCTGCTGCCGCGAGCCGTCGGTAGGCCTCGAGCCGGAGCCGTTCGCCGGGCACGTAGTCGTGCGGCAGGTGTGCGTCGACGGGCAGGTCGATCTTCACCTCCGGCGGTTCTTCGTTCCGCTCGCCGCGGAAGTCAGCGACCGCTTCGCCCACCAGCCGCACGTAAAGGTCGAAACCCACCGCCGCGATGTGGCCGGACTGCTCACCGCCGAGCAGGTTGCCCGCACCGCGGATCTCCAGGTCCTTCATCGCGATGGCAGCGCCGGCGCCGAACTCAGTGTGCTGCGCAACGGTTGCGAGCCGGTTGTGCGCGGTCTCGGTCAGTGAGCGGTCGGGCGGGTAGAGGAAGTAGGCATAGCCGCGCTCGCGGCTGCGGCCGACCCGGCCACGAATCTGGTGAAGCTGCGACAACCCCAACACGTCGGCTCTGTCAACAATCAGCGTGTTGGCATTGGCGATGTCGAGGCCGCTTTCGATGATCGTCGTACAGACGAGCACGTCGTAGGCACGCTCCCAGAAGTCGACCATCGTCCGCTCGAGCAGGTCTTCGTTCATCTGTCCGTGTGCAACCGCGACCCGAGCCTCGGGTACGAGGTCCCGCACCCGCGCTGCGGCCTTCTCGATCGACTCGACCCGGTTGTGCACGTAGAAGGCCTGGCCCTCGCGAAGCAGCTCGCGGCGGATCGCAGCCGCGACCTGACGCTCGTCGTACGCACCGACGAACGTGAGAACCGGGTGTCGCTCCTCCGGCGGCGTCTGGATCGTTGACATCTGCCGGATACCGGTGATCGCCATCTCTAGCGTGCGTGGGATCGGCGTAGCGCTCATCGTGAGCACGTCGACATTCGCGCGCAGCTGCTTCAGGTACTCCTTGTGCTCGACGCCGAAGCGTTGCTCCTCGTCGACCACCACCAGGCCGAGGTCGTGGAACTTCGTGTCGGGAGACAGCAGCCGATGAGTGCCGATGACGACGTCGATCGTCCCGTCGGCGAGACCCGCGAGGACATCGGTGTGCTCCTTCATCGTGCTGAACCTGCTGTCCACGCGGACCTCGACGGGAAACGCAGCAAACCGTTCGTTGAACGTCACGAAGTGCTGCTGCGCGAGCAATGTGGTCGGAACCAGGATCGCCACCTGCTTGCCGTCCATCACTCCCTTGAACGCAGCGCGTACGGCGATCTCCGTCTTGCCGTAGCCGACGTCGCCGCAGATGACACGGTCCATCGGCACCGGCGCTTCCATGTCGGCCTTGACCTCGTCGATCGACTGCGACTGGTCCGGCGTCTCGACGTACGGGAAGGCGTCTTCGAGCTCGCGCTGCCACGGCGTGTCCGGGCCGAACGCATGACCCGGGCTCGCCATCCGCGCGGAGTACAGCCGGATCAGCCCGGCGGCAATCTCGCGAACCGCCTTGCGGGCGCGACCCTTGCGCTTCGCCCAGTCCGCACCGCCGAGCCGGTCGAGCGTCGGACTGTCGCCGCCGGAGTACCTCGTCACCTGGTCGAGCGCATCGGTCGGGACGTAGAGGCGATCGCCGCGCGCGTACTCCAGCACCAGGTAGTCGCGCGTCGCGCCGGCAACGGTTCGTTGCACCATCTCGATGTAGCGGCCGACGCCGTGTTGTTCGTGTACGACGTAATCGCCGGAAACCAGCGAGAGCAGATCGATACCGCCCCGCCGACGACTCGGCATCCGGCGCATCTCTTTAGTACTCGACTTGAGCCCGACGAGGTCGGTCTCGGTGAGTACGACGACACCGATACCGGGCGCGACAAACCCATGGTCCAGACAGCCGGTCACGACATGCGTGACGGCTGGCTCAGGGGCAATGTCGAGTCCGGATCCGAGCCGAGCCGCGATGTCTTCGCCTGCGAGCGACTCGGCGAGGCGCTCGGCCGGTCCATGCCCCTCGGTGACCAGACACACGCGCCAGCGTTGTGACAACCACTCCTTGATGTCGCCGAACGCGCGTTGCATGTCACCGCGGTATGCGTCTGCCGGCCGGGCGTCGACCCGGTGAACGACGGCGTCGTCGACCGTCTCGTCATCGAGACTGAACGGCGAGACAGTCCACCAAGGCAAGCCAAGCTCATCCGCATGGCCGCGGACGTCACCCAGCGTTCGGTACGCCGCTGCGCCGAGATCGAGCGGTGCCTCGCGGCCGGTAGCCGCTGCCGCCCAGGACGCCTCGAGGAACTCCTGACTGGTGCGGACCAGTTCGTGCGCGCGAGCGCGCACCCGCTCCGGGTCACATACGACGACATGGGCGCCGGCCGGCAGCACGTCGACGAGCAACTCCATCTCGTCGGTGAGCACGGGAGCCAGTGCTTCCATGCCTTCGACCGGCATGCCGTCGGAAATGCGTTCGAGGATGTCGGCCAGACCGGGCCGCTCCTGCAACAAGGCCTTGGCGCGTGCGCGCACGTCAGCCGTTAGCAGGAGCTCGCGACACGGCGGGGCCCACAAACCGTGCGGCGCATTACCAAGGCTCCGCTGGTCGGAGACGGCGAACTGCCGGATCTCCTCCACCGTGTCGCCCCAGAGCTCGAGCCGCACCGGGTGCTCGTCGTCCGGCGGGAACACGTCCAAGATGCCGCCGCGCACGGCGAACTCGCCGCGACGCTCGACCAGCTCGACGCGGGTGTAGGCGATCTCGACCAGTCGCGCCACCGCGTTGTCCAGCACGAGCTCGTCCCCGACGTGCACCGTCAACGGCTCAATGTCGCCGAGGCCGCGCACCTGCGGCTGCAACAGCGAACGCACGGGCGCAACCACCACCGACAACGGTCCGGACCGGGCGTCGTCAGGTTGCGGATGACGAAGTCGGCGAAGGACGGCGAGTCGACGACCGACGGTGTCCGCGCGTGGAGACAGGCGCTCGTGCGGCAACGTCTCCCATGAGGGGAACTCTGCGACAGCAGTCGCCGGCAGGAAGGACCGAAGCTGCTCGGCGAGGTCCGTGGCCTCGCGGCTGGTCGCGGTGACGGCGAGGACGAAGCGCCCCGCACCACGCGGCGCCTCCGCGGCGAGGGTCGCGACTGCGAGCGGTCGCATCGACGGTGGCGCAGCGATGTCGACCGCTGGCGCGCCGACAGCCCCGCGCGCGAAGTCGAGCGCAGGGTCCGCGACGACGGCGTCGAGCAGGCCGGCGAGTGTCATGGCTTCCTGTCGAGCGTATGTCGCTGCCGATTCGCTACATCAAACGGCCCATCGGTGCGGCCAGGGTGACGTCGTACCGTCTGCACATGTCCCGAGCCGAACGCCTGCGTATTGCGCTGTTCTACGCAGTTGGCGTGGTCTTGCTCGTCATCATCACCACGAAGCACCTGGATGACATCCTCCCGAACCACCTCGCCCATCAGATCAGCGACAACAGTGAGGGCTACGTGATCGGGCTGGGTGCCTGCGCCTGGCTGCAGTTCGCCCCGCGGTCCCGGCCGACGCGAGTGTCGCTCGTGTTGACCGTTGCTGGCTCTTTGCTGTGTCTCGCCCTGGGCCTCATCTTCGAGTTCGCCGGGGGGCTGCCGGTGAGCGTCGCCACCCTCAACGAGGGTTGGTTCGCGCTGGCTTTCCTCATCCCGTACGTCGGCCTGCCGCGACCGCTTCGGTGGGCACCCGTGCTGAGCCTGGTGATCCTGGTCGGACTGCTGGCCGGCCACAACACCTCTCTGGTCGTCAATGGCGCGGAGGCATGGGTCGTCCTCGTCCTGGCCCCGCTCGGTTTCGATGTCTTCGACCGCGCGATCCTCGAAGCCGACGCCAAGGAGTCGCACCTGCTGCGGCTGCTCTGGATGGCGATCCTGGTTGCTGTCCCGGTAGCGGCCGTGGGGCTGCACCATCACCTCGGTCACGGCCACGTCGCCGGCATCCGGGACTACATCTCCCGGGCCAACGAAGCTTTCGTTGGCGTCTTGATCATTCACGCCTACGCCGGCTACTGGGCGCGCAGCGCGCTGGCCCGCACGAAGGCGGCGTCAAGCGCCGCATAAGCGCGCTCGCTACTCCATTCGGTCGCATGCTGCACAGCCTGGGTCACGCTCAGCGCGCTTATCCTTGAGGCCACAGCGAAGCGAATGAGTGCAGGGGGCAGTCGGTGGCTCGAGCGGCAGCCGATGCCCGCGTGACCTCGGAGTCACTCAGCGGTCGGGCAATCGGCTTCCTGTCGCGCCCGGGCTGGCCGCTTCGGGTCATCTACTACGGCTACCCGATCTGGTGGGTGGTCGGGTGCGCGCAGTTCATGTTTCTCGCTATGTCCGTCCCGATGGCGTTCACGCTGCTCCGGCGGCCGATAAAGGTGCCCCGCGGTTTCGCCATATGGCTGCTGTTCCTGGTCTGGGTGGCCGCGAGCGTGCTCGTGCTCTGGACGGATGCGCCGGGAACGGTGCCGGTCCACGGCGCCGGGCGGTTGTTCATCTTCACGTACCGGCTGCTGTGGTACCTCGCGCTCACGATCGTCCTGCTCTACGTCGGGAACATGAGCGAGGAAGAGCTTCCCGGGCTAAATGTCGCGCGCATGCTCGGCTTCATGTTCGTGGTCATCGTCGCCGGCGGCATGTTGAGCATCGCCGACCCACATCTCGAGTTTCGTTCCCTCTTCGAGCGGGTGCTCCCGCACGGGGTGACGAGCAACGCGTTCATCTACCAGACCATTCATCCGCGCGCCGCGCAGGTGCAGTCCTTCCTCGGCTTCGCCGAGACACGCCCGAGCGCGCCGTACTACTACACCAACGCGTGGGGGGCCAACCTCTCGGTCTGCCTGCCGTTCTTCATCCTGGCCTGGCGTGATCGGCGCAGCGGTTGGCGACGTTTCGCGGTGCCGTTCATCGGCATAGCGGCGCTCGTTCCGGCCATCTACTCACTGAACCGTGGCCTCTGGATCGGCCTGATCGCGATGACGGTGTTCGTCGCCGTACGCCTCGCGGCCCAAGGGCGGGTCTGGGCGGTCCGCGGGATCGTCGGTGCAGTGCTTGTCGGTGGCTTGGTGTTCGTGGCCAGTCCGCTGCACTCTCTCGTGCAGGACCGACTGCACCACGGGCACAGCAACGCGCGGCGCTCGAACTTGGCCGCGACAACGGTGCGCACGACGGCCGAGGCATCACCGGTCATCGGCTTCGGCAACACGCGCCGCGTGCTCGGCAACTTCTCCTCGATCGCCGGCGGCGCCAGACCCGATTGTCCCTTCTGCGAGGCACCGCCGCTCGGCACGCAGGGCCATCTCTGGTTGGTTGTGGTGTCCCAAGGTCTCGTCGGCACGGCATTGTTCCTGCTGTTCTTCGTACGCCGGTTCGTGGCGAGTCTTCGCGATCGCTCACCGTTCGCGATCGCAGGCACTGCCGCACTGGTCGCCCTGGCGGTCGAACTGCCCTTCTACGACATGCTCAACGACCCGTTGTTCGCGGCGATGATCGCGGTCGCGCTCCTTTGGCGTTCAGAGGCGGGACGGCTCACCAAGCCCGAGCAGGTGCGCTCGATGTTGCCCGCGCGGCGTGTGAGCACGCAGGCCGTGCAACGGCGGTGGACCTGATGACCGGCATGCCAACCACCGAACTGCCTCCGCCGCCTCCGCAAGACACGAGCATCGCGCTGGTTGCGGTCGCCGGGTTGCTGTGGCCTGCCCCAGCGTCGGTGGCAATCGCTCGCCGGGGAGACCCGGTCCCGGCCGGTCACCGCGTCGTACGCGAGCACCTGCTCGTGCCGGACTCGTCTCGGCCGCGGCTCGTCACGCCAGCAGGCGTGCCGCGATCGGCAGCAGCCATCACGGCCCGCCGCCACGGGTCCGGCGGCCTTCTCGGCCGAGCCACAGCGGGCGCCGCCGCCGTGGTCGTGCGGTCCGGTGCAGCGGACCGGTTTGTGCACGACCGCCTTCGCGTCACTGCCCCGGGCGACGCCGCATCCGACGACATCGAAAAGACACTCAGCGAGCTGCTCGGTGCGCGGGTCGTCGTCGGCATTCACATCGGTACTGCGCGGGTGAACCGCAAGCCGGTCCTGCACGCAGTCGACGCGCGCGGGCGCACACTGGCGTTCGTCAAGGTCGGGCATACCGCGTCGGCGCGCACACTCGTCCAGCGTGAGGCGCAGTCGCTGCAGCGACTCGCCGCACATTCGTTCGATGCAATGAACGTGCCGACGGTGCTCGCATGCAGTAGTTGGCACGGGATGGACCTGCTCGTTCTCACCGCCCTCAACGGTCGCTCCGTTCGGCCGGCTCTGCGCAATTTGCCATGGGCCGCGATGAGCGAGCTCGCTGCTCTCGACGGCACGCGCACTGAGCGCTTATCGGGCAGCGACTTGGTCACTCGTCTGACCGCCCTTGGCAACGGGTTGCGTACCACCTCGCTCGCTGAGCGATACGCAACAGCACTGGCCACGCTCGCGAGTTCGAATGCAGACCTGTTGTTCGGTGCGTGGCACGGGGACTGGCAGCCGTTCAACATGGCACACGCACACAGCGGCCGGGTTGCCGTCTGGGACTGGGAGCGTTTCGCCACCGGCGTACCCGTCGGGTTCGATGCTCTGCACTTTCTGCTGCAGGTCGCGCTGCTACGCCACAACCTCACGCCAAAGGCCCACAAGGAGTTCCGTTCACGGGCCGCCCAGGTCGCGATCCGCGCCGGAGTTGCAGCGGGGAGCGCCGACGTCGTCGTTGCCGCCTACGTTGCCGAGATCGCCGGCCGCTACGTCGCGCTTGCTGAAGGTCCGGACGGGAACCTGCTCGCTCGGCACGCGCATTGGACACTCGCCTTGTTCGAGTCAGCCGTGACGAGGCTCTGATGGGAGGGTCCGCGGAGCCGTCGCGGCAGACACCGCTGAAGGTCGCGGTCAAGCAGGTGATCGTCAGCGCCAGCCACCTGACGTCGCGCGCGCGAATGATGCCGTCGTTCCTGCTTGCCGGCGCACAACGCTGCGGTACGACGACGTTGCACCTTGCTTTGCGCGCACACCCAAACGTCGTGTTGCACCGCCTGTACAAGGGCGTCAACTACTTCGACGTCAACTACGCGCGGGGTGAAGAGTGGTACCGCGCGCACTTCCCGCTCCAGCCGTATGCGCGGGCGCGCACGGCCTTGTCCGGCCGCCCGACGATCACCGGGGAGGCGAGCGGCTACTACATGTTCCATCCGCTGGCCGCGGAACGGATCGGAGCAGACCTGCCGGGCGTAAAGCTGATCGCAATGGTGCGCGATCCCGTCGAACGTGCCTACTCAGCGCACCGGCACGAGTTCGCACGCGGCTTCGAGACCGAACCGTTCGAGCGCGCGCTGGAACTCGAACCCACTCGACTTGCGGGTGAGGTCGAACGGATGCGCAGCGATCCGGCGTACGAAAGCTTCAGTCATCGTCATCACGCCTACGTCACGCGCGGTCGGTACGCCGAACAACTGTCGACGCTCGTCGAGCATTGCGGCCGGGACAACGTATTCGTTCTCGACGCGGATGCGTTCTTCGCGGAGCCGACCACGCATTACCGTCGCGTCCTCGCCTTCCTCGGGCTGCCCGACCACGAATCTCCGTTGCGCAAGACGAACGCCCAACCAGGCGCACCGCTGCCCGCATCGCTCGCCCATCGCCTGCGCGAAGAGTTCGCCGTGCATGACGAAGCCCTCGTTCCGTTTCTCGGTGACCTGCCGAGCTGGCGCCGATGACCGACCCCGACGTTCCCATCAGCGCTTATGCGGGCTACGTACGACGACACGCGCCGACGCTCGCCGCGTGCATGGCAGTGGGGTTGGTCGTTGGTGTGGCCGCTGGCCACGTCGCGAGGACATACGTCGGGACAGCTGCCGTGCTCGCACCGCCCCTGGACCTCAGCGCACACGGAGTGCCCAACGTCGCGGTGGTCCCGCTGCGGGAGAAGGACGCAGTGACGCCGGACACCGAGGCGCAGATCGCGACGTCGACGCCCGTGCTCACAGCCGTCCAGAACGCAACCGGTTTGCGCTACGGCTTTGCGGACCTCGCGCGGCGGGTGACGATCGACGCGCCGACCAATACCCAGGTGCTCACCATCTCCTTCGAGGCACGACATGCCAGGGCAGCGGTGATCGGGGCGCAAGCCGCGGCAGAAGGCTTCATCGCCGCCCGCGCGCGCCTGATCTCCGGCCGGCAGGCAGCGGACGCCGCGGCGCTCGACGCCCAGATCAGCGCACTTCGCAACGACCTGGCGGCAGCGAGCACGCGGATCGTCAGCACCGGGCCGTCCGGAGGCACGGCGGCCCAGCTCGACCAGAGCGCGATCCTCGACAAGATCCGCTCGTTGCAACGGACCAAGACGCGGCTCGCCACGGCGGCGACCAGCGCCGGCACGTTGCTGCGCCCGGCGACGGAAAGTGGGGTGCGCGCGAGACTCGGCCGTCAGGTCCCGATCACGAGCGGGTTGCTCCTCGGGCTCCTGGCCGGGCTCGGCGTCGGCCGGTTGCGGCGGCGGCAATACATCACCGCATGGGACCTGCACCAGGCCGTCGGCAAGGACGACGACGTCGACGTGTTCACGCTCGGCCCGGTCGTCCTGCCCCGGCGGCATCGGCTCGATCCGCGCCGGACAGGGGTGGACGCCGGCTTGAAACGTCTGCGCAATATGACGGTGGCATCGGGAGGTGGCCTGACCGTGTTCACCGGACCCGCGCGACGGGGCGTGACCGCCGCCCTCGCGGCGGGTCTGGCGCGTTCGCTCGCACAGTTGGGTGAGGGCGTTGCCGTGCTCGTGCCGGCGGGTGACCTGGCTTTGCGCTCCGCGCTCGGCTTGTCCTCGGTGGCGCTGCGCGATGTCAACGACGACCCGGTGGCGACCGGACTGCGACGAGCGCAGCCCGGCGACGTGGTGGTCTACCGGCTCGCAACGCGCACCGAAGCAGCAGGCGTCGCAGCCACGCTTCGTCGTGCCTATCCCCATGTTGTCGTCGTACTGCCCGGACCTCCCGACGCCGTCGTGTGCGCAATCGCGCGCATCGCCGACCGCGTCCTCGTGACGGCAGAGCGCCGACGCACCCTCGTGCGCGACGTCGTCAGTGCCATCCGCAGACTGCGTTTGGTCGGGGCGCCGGTGACGGCAAGCCTGCTCGTGCGAGCGGCCCGATGACCATGCCGTCGGTATCTGTGGTGATCGCGACGCGCGACCGCCCGGCATTGTTGGACGCGACCCTCAACGCGATCCTGACCCAGGACTACGACGGGCAGATCGAAGTGCTCGTCGTCTATGACCAGGCCACTCCCGACGGTTCCATCGCGAGGGCAGGCGGCGACCGGACCGTCCGCGTGCTGACGAACGAGCGCACCCCCGGGCTCGCCGGCGCTCGCAATACGGGCGCTCTTGCTGCCGTCGGTGACCTGTTGGCCTTCTGCGACGACGACGACACCTGGCTGCCGGACAAGCTGCGGCTGCAAGCGGCAGCCATGCACCGCACGAACAGCGACGTGTCCCTCACCGGCATCTACGTGCACTACGGACGCCGGGTGACGGTGCGGATTCCCGACATCGCCGACCTCACCCCGAGCGGGTTGATCCGCGACCGCGTGATGGCCGCGCATCCCTCGACCTATGTCGTAAGCCGAAGTGCATTCCTCGACCCGATCGGGCTGGTCGACGAAGACATTCCCGGCAGCTACGGGGAAGACTGGGACTGGCTGTTGCGCGCCGCCCAGTGCACACGTCTCGTCGTCGTACCGCGACCGCTGATCCATGTGCTGTGGCACCCGCAGGGATCGTTCTTCAGCCGGCGCTGGCTCACGATCGCCGCTGCACTCGACTACATGATCGACAAGCATCCGGCGTTCAAGCAGGACGACAGAGCGTTGGCCCGGTTGTACGGACAGAAAGCGTTCGCGTACGCCGCGGCGGGCGAACCCTCCGATGCGCGGCACTGGGCACGCGCCGCGTTACAACTGTCGCGACGCGAACGACGCGCTTACCTTGCTCTGCTGGTTGCGCGCGGAGTGCTTCGAGCGGAAACCGTCATGCGCCTCGCCAACAAGACCGGCCGCGGCATCTAGCCGGTCACCTGCGTCTGGTCCGATGGGGCAGCGCGGCCACCAGATCGCCGAACCGTCGTACGGTGACGGCGACCGGTAGCTCGTCGTCGATCGGCAGCTCGTATGTCATCGGGTCGACGATGCCGGCATCGAGCTGCTTCCAGAACTCGTCTTCGTCGCGCGGAACGCGCACCAGGCCGCGCGCCGACAACCGTTCGGTGAACCGCATCTGGTGGTCGTCGACGTGCTCGCCTTGATCGGGTCGCCGCGGCACGACGATCGGCAGATGGCCCAGCTTGCGGACTTCCGCGATGGTTGCCGGGCCGCCATGACAGACGACGATCTGCGCCGACCCGGCGAGCCGCAGGAACTCCGCATGTTCGAGGTATTCGACCGCGCGTCCGAAGCGAGGCGGCCGAGCCGTGCCGTGTTGCACCACCGCGTCAACCCGGTCACCGTGCCGAGCCAACCACCGGTCGACCCAGCCGATGAGACGCGCGAACGGATGGTGATCGGTGCCGACGGTGATCAGCACAAGCGGTCGCTGGTCGCTCACAGGAGCTCGCCGATGAGCTGCGCGTCCCGGTAGAGCCCGAGCTGTTCCTCCCACTGCACGCAGAACAACGTCGTAAACGGTCGGCAGAGTCGTCCGGTCAGTGTGGGCGTGTCGATGCGGTCGTAGACCTCGACGTACACGGTAGGGATCCTGCGCAGCCGCGCGGCGAGGAAGAACGGCAGCGCGACGGCAGCACCGGTCGACACGACGAGGTCCGGGTGCAGTCGTGGAATGGTCCGAAATGCGAGCCAGAGGTTCCGGAACAGATTGCGGAGGTTGCGCGTCGTCGGGAAGTGCGCCCAGATGACGTCCTCATGGAGTAGTTGTGACTGCGCATCTGGCGTAGCGAAAGTGACCCATACGCGCCTGCGTTCGGACCACCAAGGCTCGAGCGCCAGCAACTGCGCGAGGTGGCCGCCACTTGAGGCCACCAAGAGCACGTTGTCCGGCCACTTCTGCGCAGACGCCATCGCGCTTGGCGCGGTCACTGCCCTCCCCACGCTCTCAAACGGAAGCCGCCGGAACCCGCTCCGACGGCTAGACTGACGAGGTTACCTGCGACTCGGCCCGCAGAGATAGATGCGCTCAGACCACTGCGACGAAAGCCTGAAGACGATTGCGGACTAATCCGGGAGCCAGTGCCTCCGGCCGCAGCCGCGCGACTGATGTGGGGGATCGTCCGCCGCTTCTCCTCGACGCAGTCCGGCGCCGGTGGCTCCTCGTGGCGGGCATCACTCTTTTCTGCATGTTGGCCGGGTTGGCATACGGACAACTGCGGCATCACTCGTACGACGGACAGACGACGGTCATCGTCTACCCCGTCGCGGGCGCACCGTTCTCGCAGCAAAAAACCGGCAACCAGCTGGTCGACCTCTCGACCGAGGCGCAGCTCGTCCGGTCGGACGCGGTGGCCCGGTTGGCCGAGTCGAAACTCGCGGCGATGGGCTACGACCAGCTGACGGTGGCCGGGCTGATCTCCCGTGTCGCTGCGACGGTCGAGACGAATGCACAGGTGTTGCAGATCACGTACGCCGCTGGAACGCCGCGCCGTGCACGCGACGGCGCTGATGCATTCGCGTCGGCATACCTCGACTACCGCGAAGCGTTGGCAAAGAAAGTCGCCACCGATGGGCTCGCCTTGATAACAAGCCAACGCAAGACCCTCAACCATGTGCGTGCGATCTACCAACATCAGCTGCGACGCGCGCGGCCGGGATCGGCCCTCGCAGAGCAGCTGCAAGCGACCATCTTGGTTGAGGACAAGTCGCTTATCGACCTGCGCACGCAAGAGGCGGACATCCGCGATCGATCCGTGCTGCCGGGCGAGGTGCTCAGCCCCGCGACCTTGCCAGCGACACCGAGCTCCACGAGTCCGGCGATCCTCGCCGCTTTCGGGTTCCTGTTCGGGTTGGCACTCGGCACCGCCACCGCCGTGGCGCTCGAACGCAAGGCCGGCACGATTCGCCGCGCACAGTCACTGCCGGACGAGCCACCTGTGCTGGCCGTCGTACCGCCCGCCCGCGTCGCCGAACCAGTTCTGCTCCGCAAGCCGGACCATCGCAGCGGCGAGGCGTACCGGTTGCTGTACCTCGCGGTCGACGCGGCGCTCCCGGTGACCGGTGGCCGCGGACAGATCATCATCGTCTCGTCGCTCACCGACCCCGCCCCGCCGGTCGGCGTCAATCTCGCATTGGCAGCGGCGGCGGCCGGGCGGCTGACGACCTACGTCAACGCGCTGCCGCGCAACCGTGCACCGCGACTGCCCGCCGTCGGTGTCGATCTGCGCGGGCCGGGCTTCGCGGAGGCCGTGCTGACAGGTACCGATCCGATGCCGACGCGGTTGGCGTCGACGCCACGCCTCTCTGTGCTACCGGCAGGTGCCGACATCGCCCGGGCGGCGGAGACGTACGGCGGCCCGCGAACGGAGCGAGCCCTGGATTCGCTGCGGCGTGGGGCAGACCTGGTCGTGATCGCTGCGCCGCCGCTGACCGATCCCGATGGGCAGGCCCTGGCCAGCATCGCGAATGCCGTCGTCGTCGTCGCAACCATCGGGCTCGCAACCTTCGGGCAGCTCGACGCAGCGCTGACCGAAGCCGGGCGGGTGCACGCCAATGTTCTCGGCGTCGTCGCCTTCCACCAGCCCGCGGGCAAGTTGCCCGCGCGCAGCGAACCGCGCACGGTCGCGACGACCGACAAGCCGCCGGCACCCGCGACGTCGGTGCCCACGTGAGCTCGCGCTCCGCCGCCGAACACCCACGGACCGTTGACCCGACACTGACCCGGCTCGCACGCGGGGGCACCCTCAACCTCGTCGGCGCACTCGTGAGCGGGTTGCTCGCGGCGCTGGTTACCGTGATCGTGGCCCGGCACTATGCGCGGCCGGTAGCCGGGGCGTTCTTCGCGGCGACTGCGTTGTTTCTCATCCTGTCGGCCGTCGCAGAGCTAGGTGTCGACACCGGTCTGCTGCGATGGCTACCTCGTTACGCCGTTGAGAAGCGGTACGACGACATGCACACGTGCGTCCGGATTGCGATGCGGCCGGTCTACGTCGCCAGCGTCGCCGTCGGCGTGGTCGTCTTCGTGGCCGCACCGTGGATCGCATCGGCATCGGTCGACGGCGCGCAGAAGCACGCGTTCACGGGGATGCTGCGCGTGCTCGCCGTCGGTCTGCCGATCGCTGCTGCGTACGACTTGGTCCTTGCGCAGACGCGGGTGTACGGCAGCATGCGGCCGACGGTTGTGGTGGAGAAGCTCGGGCGGTCGGTTGCGCAGCCGGTAGCCATCGTGATCGTCGAGGCGATGCACGGCGGAGCGGTTGCACTCGCCGTCGCGTGGACGGCGCCATACATCCCGGCGATGTTCGCTGCCATTGCCTGGAACGGGCGCGTGACTCATGCGCACCGAGCCAAGGCCGACGTATCGGTTCCGGCCCGCCCCGTCGCGGAAGTACGCGGGGAGTTCTGGCGGTACACCACACCACGCGCGGCGGCGCGGATCTTCCAGGTCGCTTTGCAGCGCGCCGACATCGTCCTCGTTGCCGCCCTGCGCTCTCCGAAGGAAGCCGCTGTCTACGCGGCCGCGAGCCGGTTGCTGGTGTTCGGCCAGCTCGGCACGCTCGCGGTTCAACAGGTGATGCAGCCGCACCTGTCCCGGCTCCTCGCGGCCGACGACCATGCGCGGGCGACCAAGGTTTTCCAGACCTCGACAGCCTGGCTGATGGCTTTCGCATGGCCGGCGTACCTCGCCAGCGCTGCCGCAGCGCCCCTGCTGTTGTCGGTGTTCGGTCCGGGTTACAGCGGTGGCCAGGCAACCCTCGTCATCTTGTCTCTGACGATGTTGCTGGCGACGGCGTGTGGTCCGGTCGACATCGTGCTTCTGATGGGCGGTCGCAGTGGGCTCAGCCTCTTCAACAACTTTGCTGCGCTTGTCGTCGACATCGTGTTGAACTTCGTACTGATCCCGAAGATCGGCATCACGGGTGCTGCTGTTTCATGGGCGGCCGCGCTGGTCGTGCGCAACGTCTTGCCGCTGTGGCAGGTTCGGTCAATGCTCAACATGAGTCCGGTCAGCACGGGGTCCATCTGGGTGGCGCTGAGTGCGGCTGCGTGCTTCGGTGTCGTCCCAGCGGTCGCACGGGCGACGGTCGGGCTCGGCCTCGGTGTTGCGCTGCCTGTCTTTGGCGTCTGCTCCGCGGCCTACCTCGGCTTGCTCTGGCTGGGCCGCCGTCATCTCGCGCTCGACGCGTTCGCAGGTCTGCTCCGTCGACGTGTCGCCGCGGTCGCGGTCAACGAGGACGCCGCACCTGCGGCGGTCAGTGGATGAGGATGCAGCAGCGATGAATCTCAACGGCGCTCGACGCCGGGCGGCGCTCGCCTCCCGTCGCGTCACCGAGAAGGCCCGACCCGTGGCGGCGAGCACGGTCGCTCGGGTGGGCGACGGTGTGCGTGCGGTGCCCGTCCCGTACCGCATGCGCGTCGGGATGTCGAAGGTGATGCTTCGCCGACCGCGCCCGATCCGCGTCCCCGTCGACAGCTTGTTGCTCGGCGCACAGGCCGGCGCCTCTGCTGGACGCGTGGCCGAGATCCTCGGTGATCCGTTGTGGCCATCGACGCGAGTGGTCGACGGCCCGCACGCCCGGCTGGTGCGGCTTGCCGCAGAGCGCGAGCTGAGCGACGACGACATCATCGCCAGTGACTACGGGCGCATGGCCCTGCGATGCATTGACGCACGAGGCTCCTACTTCGGCACGACCGACAACGCCAGCCTCATCGCCCTCGCGCGTGACTACATCGACCGGACACGCGGCGCTGCGTCTCCTGGCGGCCCGGCAGAGGGCTGGCGAAGCGCTCACCGCGACCCGGTTCTTGTCGCTCCGGTGCGCGCATCAGAGTGCTTCCAAGTGCTCGACGGGCATCACCGGGTGGCCGCTGCGGGCGTGCGTGGAGAGCAGTACGTCGAGGTGGTCGCGAAGTGGCTGCCCACAACCACGCCGCTACAGGATCTGCTCGGGCAAATGAGCTGGCTCGAAGGCAGCCGTGAGCTCTACCAACCGGTGGACGCACCCGAGCTGCGCAAGTCGTGGACGCAGGTCCGGCGGTGCACCGACCGGCGCGACAAAATGCTCGGTTTTCTTGCCGAGCGCAGTCTGCTGCCACCGAACACCGCGACGTATCTCGACGTCGCAAGCTGCTACGGGTGGTTCGTGAACGAAATGAACAGGGCCGGGTTCGAGGGCCACGGCATCGAACGCGATCCGCTCGGCCCTCGTCTGGGCAACATCGTCTACGGCTTGAACGACCGGTTGATCCGTGTCGGCGACGCCGAACGCCTGCTCCCCGACGAGCCGCGCACCGACGTCGTGTCCTGCTTCAGTCTGTTGCACCACTTCGTGCTCGGCCGCGCGAGCGTCGACGCCGCAGAGCTCGTTCGCCTGCTGGATCGGGTGACCCGACGCGTGTTGTTCCTCGATACCGGCGAAGGGCATGAAGCCTGGTTTCGCGAGTCTCTTGCAGGTTGGGACGCAGCGAAGGTGGAGTCGTTCCTTCGTGACCACGCGAGCTTCGACGAGATCATCAACCTCGGTCCCGACTGTGACGCGGTCCCGCCGTACGAAGGCAACTACGGCAGGCACTTGTTTGCGTGCGTGCGCACCGGTGACTGAGCCGTCTTAGTGGCCCGAGCCGCGGCTTAGTTGAAGTGCTCGGCGTACGCGGTCTGTGGGTTGACCATGTCCTGCTGCGCGAACCCGCGGAAGGCCGCGAGCGCGGTCGGTGAGCTGTCGATGGCCCACGCGTCACCCGGGTAGTTCCAGTAGACGACCGCCTTCACTGCGGGCAGGGACGCGAGATCCCTCGCCTCATTGTTGAAGAACGCGGCTTTGTGGCCGGGGTCGCCCGCGACGTCTTGGACGCCGTACTCCGGGATCATGATCGGTTTGTCCGGCGCGATGTGCTGCGCCCAGGTGTAGAAACCGTCCCAGTTCGGATACGAGTAGTGGTCAACGCGGTTGATCGTTTGAGCGAAGCCGCCACCCCAGATGGCGCCGTTGCCGAAGGTGTAGGGGTCCTCAGCCATCCAGTCGACTACGTCACCGCCTGGCCAGAGCTGCGGAAACCACGATGTGGACCCCCACTCCGGCGTCCCTTCGTAGCAGAGCACTGTGACGGCGTTCGTTACGCCGTCTGCGCGAAGGCGCAGCACGGTGTGCCGCCACATTGCTGCGTAGTCCGGCGCGGTCATCCCCGAACCCGCGGTCGGGATCACGTCGTTCTCCGGCTCGTGCCAAATCACGAGGAAGAACTTCTTGGTGAAGTGCGTCTTGAGGTACGCCGCTTCGCTGTCAATGCGTGCGTCGACCCTGCCTGCGGCTACGTCCGCCCACGTGTGGTCGGTCGCCGGCTTCCAGTTGAGGAGCAAGAGGTGGTTCTCGCCGACCTGGTTCGCGCGGTTGATGAGCGTCTGGCTCGGGAAGTGCTGGTCGTCCTTGTAGTAGTAGTGATCGATGTCGAACGGCCGGCCGACCTCGGCCTCGAGCTTGGAGAAAGCCTGGTCGGTGGTCAAGCCGCTGTTCCCACTGTTTGCCATCGCGCCGAACCACACGCCGCACGAAGGAACCAGCAAGGCACTGACGGTGCAGTTAGGTGTCGGCGGTGTGGGCGCGAGCGACCCGACGATCGGGGCGCCCTCGGCCAGACCGCCGTCGTCCGGTGCCGGCGCTGAGGGTGTTGTCGAGCGGCCATGGGAGCGGCGCCAGGTCACGCGAAGCTGTGCTGCCGCGGCACCGGTGGCGTGCGGGACGAGATGCAAGGCGCCACCCGGCGCAGAAACCGTCATGCCAACGGCGCCCGCACGGTGGACGAGGGACGTCACGTCGACGACAGCGCTGTTGCTGGATCCGGCCAGGTTCGCGGTCACGGCAGGCGCAGTCGGCTGCGGAGCGGTGCGACCGTCCAGCCACATTCCACGCCACGAGAGCGAGCGCACGCCGTTCACCCGGAGGTCGGCGGGGAGCGGCTCAGCGCCATGCAGGATCAGGTCGGCACTGGCGATGTCCGCGCCCGCGGGGATCCCGCTCAGCTGGAACTTCAGGTAGGCGCGGGCCTGGTCACCACCCGGAGCGAGCACGTACGCGTCGTCGACTGCCGAGACCCGGACGGTGCCCGATGAGCTGAAACCATGCACGATGCCGGCGGCGCCGCCGGCCACGAGCATCGGCACGCCGGCAACGGCAGCCAAGGCGGCCGCGATCCGCCGCTTGGGGCGGTCGGCCGGCGACGGGTGCGCAGAGACGGTCTGTTGGCGGGCCATCGTGTCTCCAAATGACAAATCTCGGCGACTTAAGTCGCCGAGACCGTGCAGAGCAGTGACATATAGGAGGTCGGAAATCCGGGACCTCGGTCTTGAGACGGAGCAGTAGGACTCACCCGATCGGCGCACCGGCGACCCCACGTATGGGCGCAAACCGGACGAGGAATGGCGCCAGGGCAAGCGGGGCACGACCGGGCCTAATCGGATCGCCCTCGGCAGCCGATCGTTACTCTGACCGATATCCCCCGGCTTGCCGGGTCAGCAGACGGACAGGGCCTTGGTGACAGACGCAGACACGTCCGGGGGCGCGCCGCAGCATCTCGTCCTGCGCGCGGCTCGGCGGCGCTGGCAGGTCGTGGTCGCCGGCATGATCGTCGGGTTGCTCGCCGGACTGATCGCGGCGATCGCGCTGCCGCACAAGTACGTGGCTGCCGCGAAGGTCGTGGTCAACCCGGTGCCCTCTGACCGGCCCGACCAGGGACATACGTCGGCAACGCCCCCGGTGACGATGGGCACCGAGGCGCAGATCGCCCGGTCGAGCGTCGTCGCAGCGCTCGCGGCCACGAAGTTCCTGCCCACGTCGGTCGACCCGCATGTGCTCAGCAGCGGGCTCGTGGTCAGTGTGGTGCCGGACAGCTCAGTGCTCCGGTTCGCCTTTACGGCGAGGAAGGCCTCCGATGCCCTCGCCGGCGCGCAGGCGTACGCCGCGGCGTACCTCGACAACCGAGCCACGACCGCACGCCGGTTCGTCAGCAGCGTCATCACGCAGTTGCGGCAGCAGATCTCCGACCTGCACGACCAGATCGCGCGGGTGAAAGCGGCACGTGACGCGGCCCCGCGAGGCAGCGCTGAGCGCGAGCGGCAAACCGTTGCGCTGAACACGCTGAACCAGAACCTGTTGACGGCTGAGACTGGGCTCGCCGCGCAGCAGAACGCCCAGATCGAACCGGGCACCGAGATCACCGCGCCCACTTCTGCCGGCCGCGCCGGCGCCAACGCCGCTGTCGTCGTCCTGCTCGGGCTCATCGTCGGTGGCGGTCTCGGCCTGCTCGCCGCGACGTTGTGGGAGCGAACCGACCCGCGGCTGCGCGAGGCCGGAGACATCCAGGACGACCTCGGCGTACCGCTCCTGGCCGTCTTGCCCCCGCACGATGCGCACACCATCATCGACCCGGACAGTGCCGCTGCTGACGCGTATCGCAGCTTGCGCAACGAGATCTTCCTCGGCCCACGGCCGCCGGTCGTGCTCGCGGTGAGCCGGGTCGATCCCGCGACCGGCACCGGTGACGTGACCGCAAACCTCGCCGTCGTCCTGGCCAGGTCCGGCCGCCGCGTGTGCGTCATCGACACGGACACCGGTCCGCATCGCCTGGAAACCATGCTCGACGGTGTCGACCGCGTCGGGCTCGTGCACGCAGCCGGCGGCGACAACCCGTTCGAACCGGGCATCGCCGTCCTGACGCAGAAGGAAGGCGTCGGCTCGGCGAAGCTCGGCGACGTGCTCGCCTCGCCGTTGTTCGCGCGCCTCGTCGACGCCACGCGTACTGAGGCCGACGTCGTCCTGATCGACGCTCCCCCGGTACTGACGGCCGCGGGGCAGGCCGTGCTGTCGACCGCGGACGCCGCACTGCTCGTCGTCACCGCGAGACGTACCCGTCGCGACGACGTCCTGGCGGCCGACGACCGGATCCGCCGGGTCGGCTCCCGGCTGATCGGCACGGCGGTGCGCGAGGGCGCCCGGGTGCCGGTCCTGGCTCCTGCGCCGCGCGAGCTCGAGCAGGCCGCGTTATCCGCCGCGGAGCGGCCCGCGCTGCCGAGCTATCAGCCGGTCCCGCCCACGAACAATCCGGTCTACCAGCCGGCCGACGTGCACGCCTCGACCTCTGCGCCGGGCCCGGTCGTCCCGCCGGGAGTTCCGGAGCAGCCGCTCTCGACCGCGCCGGTGCCGGCGGGGGTCGGCTTGGCCGAGCGGGCAACGGCTCTCGGCTGGCCACCCGGCCCGGTCGATCACTCCGTGTCGGCCCGCCCCGTCGACGCCAACTCAGATCTCGGCTGGCCCGAGTCGCGACGCGCGATCACGCCCTGACCCAACTGCTCGGGACTAGCGCCCGAGCACCAGCGTCCACATCGTGTCGGCCGGGCTCGCGGCATCGGCAGTCGCTGTGATCCCACCGACGACCGTGCCGTTCGCGACCGGCGTCGCGTTGTCCGCTGTCAGCGTGCAGACGTGCCCACCGGCGATGCCGCACAGCTCGGTGCGCTGGCTCTGATCGCCCGGCGGCGTGAGCACCGTTGTCGACGACGACTTGTCGGTCCACAGCGAGAGCACCCAACTGTCGTCAGAGGGCACCGTCACCGTCGGCGTCGTGTGCGCCGTCTGAGACGTCGTCTCCTTCGTCGCTGCGAAGATGCTCACGGGGCTGCTGGTGTTCGTTCCGCGGTAGGCGAGCAAAGCGATGTTCGCCTTCTGCGTAGCCGGTGCGGTCAATGTCACCGCCTGCCCGGCGTCGCCGGCGCCGGCCACGCGTTGCCACACCGTTGTCGTGCTGCTCGCCGTGGTCAGCGTCTGCAGCGCCGACCAGCCGGTGAGGCCACTGGGGCCGGTCAGGCCGCTCGTTGTGGCGTTGGTCGCAACCAGGATCAAGCCGTCCCCCGACTGCGCCCCGGACGGCACGTTCACCGTCCAGGACGTGCCGTTGGCATCCTTCGTGTCCGAGCCGACGAAGCTGATCCCCGTGATCGGCGCGGTCGCGGTAACGGTCTGCGTGCTCGTCGCCATTCCGCCGCGGTTGTCGGTGACCGTCAACGTCACCGTGTAGTTGCCGCCGGCAGCGTAAGAATGCGACGGCGTCGCCGTGTTCGTCAGATCGGTCGTCCCGTCGCCGAAGTCCCAGGCGTACGACGCGATCGTGCCGTCCGGATCGGAGGACGCTGTGCCATCGAATGAACAGTGGAGCAGGCCGCAACTGCTGGTGAACGATGCGCTGGGCGGCTGGTTCGGCGGTCCTGCGGCCGCAGAACCCAGCACGATCGTCCACATCGTGTCGACCACGCTCGCTGCATCACCAGTGGCGGTCACGCCACCGGCCGTCGTACCCGAGCTCACTGCCGCACCGCCGTCGGTCAGCAGTCCGCAGATGCGACCCCCGCCGGTACCGCAGGACTCGACCCGCTGGGTCTGGCCCGCCGGCGGAGTCAGCACGGTGGACGACGACGTCTTCTCGGTCCAAAGCGAGACGACCCAGCTGCCGTCGGTCGGCACCTTCACCGTCGGCGTTGTGTGCGACGTACCGCTTGTCGTCTCGTTGCTTTCGGCGACGGCCGTGACCGGGTTCGTCGTCAGCGTGCCGCGATAGGCGAGCACGGTTAGCTGCGCGTTGACCGTCGACGCGGTCGTCAGCGTCACCGGCGCTCCCGCATCGGAGGACACCGCCACCTTCTGCCACACCGATGTGCCGAGGACACCGTTCGATGCCTGCTTCACCAAAGACCAACCGGCGCCCGGCCCGCTGAACGGCACAGAGTTGGTACTCGTCGCCGCCGAGACCAGCAAGCCGTCGCCGGCCACGACAGTGTTCGGGACGTGCACAGTCCAGGACGTGCCGCTCTTGTTGGCCGCGTCGGAGCCGACGAAGCTGACCTGCGCTGCGATCGCAGCGACGTTCACGGTCTGCGTCGTCGTGCCGGTCGCGCCTTGGTTGTCAGTGACCGTCAACGTGACGTTGTAGGACCCGTCGCTGGCGTATGCGTGGCTCGCGTTCGCGCCGGTCGTGGTGCTGCCGTCGCCGAAGTTCCACGCGTACGACGCCACCGTGCCGTCCGAGTCCGACGACGCGGTGCCGTCGAACTGACAGCTGCGCTCGGTGCAGCTGACGGTCATGCTCGCGAGCGGCGGAGCGTTCGGCTTCACAACCGAGACGTTGCGGGTCGCCGTGTTCGTCGCACCGGAGTTGTCGGTCACCGTGAGCGTCACCGGGTAGGTGCCCGAAACTGCATATGTGTACGTCGGGGTGGCAGCCGTCGACGTACCGCCGTCGCCAAAGGTCCAGGCGTACGACGTGATCGTGCCGTCCGGGTCACCCGACCCGACGCTCGTGAAGGCACAGGTCATGACGTTGCAGGTGGACTGCAAGCTCGCACGCGGAGGCCGGTTGGCGTTGACCGTGCCTGCCGGCACGTACAACGCAAGGCCCTGCTGCTTCCAGTTGACCCCGGTGCCGAGATCGACAACGGTGCTCGCCACCGTTGCCGTGCCGTTCCAGTCGATGTGGTGCAGCAGACCGTCGTTCAATGTCGTGTAGTAGAGGAACGTGCGGCCGCTCCCGGCGGGATCCGGCGATACGAACATCCCACCGACTCGCAAGAAGTCGATGCCGCCACCGGTGGACTGCACGACGGTCGACTCCGGTCCGACCATGTTGTCCTCCGGGGAGAATCCACGGGAGTACAACGACGACTGTCCGGACTTCGTGTAGTAGACGCGGTTGTTGTAGAAGAACATCGCGGTCACGGTGGGCAGCTCGGATGCGAACTGGTTGTAGTAACCGGTGTAGTTGAGCAGGACCGGCGACATCGGGCCCACCGTGGAGCCGTCGAACGGGGCAGCACAGAGGTGGCCGTCTGCCCAGCCCGTGTAGAGCGTGCCGGACAGCATGAACGCACCGCGCACCTGGCTCCACGACCGACCGGCCGTGGTGACGTTGGCGGCCGCCCCAGCGGTCGTGCCGTCGAAACTACGACCGGCGACCGTGTCGGCGCTCGTCTGCGACGCGAAGCCAGTGCCACAAATGCTGACGATCTCGATCGCGGAGACGATCGGCTTGTTGATGTGCGGCGTGAATGAAAGGTCGAGCGATCCGTCGCTTGTGGTGTCGAAGTACTTCATAGCGCCGGTGTTGTTGTTGACGTCCTTCACGATGTCGTACGGCGTCGTGCGGTGACCCCAGGTCATCGTGCGGCCATCGACAATGACGTTGAAGTCGCGAGCCCCCACGCTGGATGTGTGCGAGTCCAAGTTCGCGAAGTAGAGCCGCACCTCGACTGGCGTACCGGCCGCCACGGGGAAGCTCCAACTCATCGACCCATCGCTTGCAGTCGGCGTCCGGTCGTCGCTGAACACAGCCTTCGGCGTGCTGCTCGGCACGGAAGCATTGACGGCCTTGACCGTGCTGAAGTTCTCCGCCGACGTGCCCGCGCCGTGGTAAGCCGACGGCTGTGCGTCCGTGTCAGCAGCCCAGTCGGGGCCGGAGTCGGCCGACCTGATCGCTGGTCCGCCCGCGTTGACGCGGTAGAGCACCGGGCTGCCGACCGCTGAACCGGTCTGGCCGAACTGGTAGATCGATCCCGGCAGGGCGCCGGGGCTCGGGTTCGGGACCGGCTTGCCGCCCGCGAGAGGGAACTCCGCCAATTTGTAGTGGAACTCGTTCCCGATCCAGTCGGTGTCGTGCCCGACCCACAACCCCGTGGCGTTGGCGTAGAGGTCAAAGACCCCCACGCCGGTCGTCCGCGTCGGGAACCAGTCGAAGGCAACCCCGCTGTTCGGGTCGAGGGCGGCGAGGCCGGAGACGTAGACCGAGCCCTGGCCGGCACGGTCACCGACGAACGGGTTGTCGACCCATCGGTTGTGCCCACCGACGTAGACCGCTGACTTGGTGATCGCAACACTCCAGAACGTGTCGCCACCGGTGTAGTTGACCCAGGTCGGCTGCAGGCTCGTGCCGGTCGCACCGGACTCCCACCGCGATGCGGCGTCACACAGTGAATTCGCGACGTACGCTCCGGTCGCGACGATGACGAAGAACGAACCGTCGGGGGAGAACTCGACGTCGTGCACGTACGCGTTGAACGACGAGGAGCACATCGGCTTGAACCGGTCGGTCTCCCAGTTAGCCACAGATGGCGTGGGGCCGGTGAGGTCAACCACCGCGGCCTGGTCACGATCGAGGCCGTTGACGGCGGTGAAGTTACCGATCGCGGCGAGCCGTGTTCCGTCCGGAGAGATGTCCATCTTTTCGACGAGCGTCGTACCGCCGTGGTGCGTGCCGGTGAAGCTGACGTTGAACGTGGGGTCGACCGCGCCCGTCGTCGGGTTCACCCGCGCGAGACCGAGCTCGCTCGACGTGCCGATCGTCGTGAAGGAACCGCCGACGTACAGGGCGCCCCCGAGATATCGCAGGGTGAACACGCGGCCGTTCATCGTCGGAGGGTGAAACGTGGTGTCGACCGAACCGTCAGAGAGCCGGAGTTTCACGATGCTGACGTTCTTCGCGCCGTTGACGTACTTGAACTCCCCGCCGGCGAAGACCTCGGTGCCGTTCGGGTCCATAACGAGTGTGCGTACTTGACCATCAAGGTTCGGCGCGAAGTTGGGGTCGAGCTGACCGCTCGTCGCATCGAAGGAGAAGATGTTGTTACGGGTGAGTGGAGTGGAGCTGCCCCAACTCTCCACCTGCGTAAAGCTGCCACCCGCGATCATCGTGTTGCCACTCTGCGCGAAATAGCGCACAAATCCGGGCTCGTCCAAGACGTTCGGCGTCTTGTTGTACGGGTCCGCAGTCACGATCGACGTCTGCGGGGCGTCGTAGGCCGCCGCATGCTGAACGGGTATTGCGACGAGACTGCCGACCAGGGCGACGCTTGCCACGGCGGCGAGCCGGCGCATCCATCTGCGCGCCGCGCTGCCATACGCCACGGGGAACGTGCGGATCATTTACTGCTCCTCCTGCCCGGTGTATGAACCGGTGTCCGCTGCCCCCCCGAGGGCAGAAGTGGAACTCTCGGTGCGGCCCGCTTCGGCGCCGCCTCTTGTGCCTGGTGATCCGGGTGTCTTCCGGATCGGGTTAGTACGCCCCGCGTCCCTTCACGACTGCCGACCACGTCCGGGCCAGGATCGCCGCGTCGAGACTGAGTGACCAGTTCTCGACGTAGCGCAGGTCGAGCCGAACCGACTCCTCCCAGGACAGGTCCGAACGCCCACTGACTTGCCACAAGCCGGTGAGCCCCGGCTTGACCAGCAGCCTGCGGCGCACGTCGTCGGTGTACCTCGCCACTTCACTCGGCAAGGGTGGCCGCGGCCCAACAAGCGCCATCTGTCCGAGGACGACGTTGAACAACTGCGGCAGCTCGTCGAGCGAGGTACGCCGCAGCCACGAGCCAACGCGTGTGACGCGCGGATCGCACGGGATCTTGAACAACGGGCCCGTCTCGCAGATGTTCAGGTGGTCCAGTTGCGCACGCAGCTCGTCGGCCCCGGTGACCATTGTCCGGAACTTCAGCAGCGTGAATTCGCGACCGTCGCGACCCACTCGCGTCTGCCGGAACAGCGCCGGACCGGGGCTCGTGAGGCGCACCGCCAACGCGATGACAATCATCATCGGCGCGAGGATGGCGACGGCGAGGATCGCCGCGCTGCGTTCCACAACTTCCTTGCAGGCGAACTGAAGCCGACTGCGCTCGCGACTCGCGACGTGCACGATCGGGCCGGCGCCCAACATGCGTGTCGTGAGGCGGAACCTGCGCACCTCGGAGACGGGAGGCGCGACCACCAATCCGGCGTCACCGCCTTCGAGCTGCCAGCTGAGCCGGCGTACCAATGTCGAGTCGATGCCGGGTCCGGCGCCCACGACGATGGCGGTGGCGCGCTGACGCTCGGCGGCGTGCGCGGCGTCCCAGACGTCGCCGACGACCGGCACCTGGTGGCGGACCAGTGAGAGCCGGTTGCCGCCACCGGGCAGGCAGGCGGCGACCGGTTGCAGGCCGAGACTGGAGTCACGGCGCATGCGGCCGACGAGGTCGAGGACCTCCTCTTCGCCGCCCACGACGACGACCCGGTTGACGCAGCGGCCCCGGTTGCGGGCGACGCGAAGCAGGCGTTGACCGGCGAAGCGTGCGGCCAGTGACGACGCGCCTGCCACCGGGAGCCCGACCGCTACGGCGGTGCGCAGCCCGGTCCACCCACCGGCGACGGCGACAAACGCCGCGAAGGCCGTGACGGCCACAGTGACGCGTGCGACGGCGCGAAGGTCGTCGCTGATCGTCGGCATGCTGGCGAGCTCGTGCGCACGGCCGAGCCGACAGGCCAAGGTCCAGCCGAGGACGAGAAAACCCGTGAGGAGGCTGCGGGTAAGCACCGACTGCGGCGGCGTGATCGCCATGACGGTTGCCGCGGCGACCAAGCCGGCAGCGAGGTCGGCGCTGACCAGGCTTGCGTGATAGACGCGGCGCCAGCCGAGCCGGCGGACGGTGAGCGGAGCGACCCAGACGTCGTCACCAAGGTCGGTGACGAGCGTCTCGCTCACGCTCACTGTCGTCATGCGCGCTCCCCCGCGTCGCCTCGGCGGCAGCCGGACGCCCGCGGGCGAACCGGCGTACCAGTTGCATTTCCCCGGCGAAGCGTGCAGGTCTGTCGTTCGTTAATGCCCAATCCTGCCTACCCAGCCGACGCTCGGACAAGCAAGGGTTCGGTAGTGAACTCACCCACCGGATACCGGTCGGCCTCCCGACGTTCACTGACCGATCACCGAATTGTCGCGCGTGGCCATATGTATCGCAGAAATGTCACGCTCTGTAAAGGGCGATAACGCAAATAACCGGCAGTGTCTACGCTCCGTAAGCAAACTATCACGGAGAGAAGTTGCATTGCGCCAACTGGCCCATCAGTGGTGACGACAGCGTTGCTCCATTGGTAACGGGTTGTGTCCGCCGCACCAGGTGCCCGACTTCCGACAAAAGCGCACTTATCCGTCGCGCGTGTCGCACTTACTCCCGGCCGGCGGGTCGGCCGCGACTTCGTTTCACTGGTCAGCAGGGCTCGGGGTCGCCGTGCACCGCGTTCTGCGCCACTTCGAGTCCGCCGGTGAGCAACAGCGAGACGGCCTCCGCGCCACGGTCGACGAGGAACGGCAGCTCTTTGCGTTCGGTACTGCTGAACTCGCGCAGAACGTGGTCAGCGGCGGCTTTTCGCCCGGCCGGTCGACCCACGCCGAGGCGGATCCGGAAGAAGTCGCCGGTGCCGATCGACCGCCGGATCGACCGCAGACCGTTGTGGCCCGCGTCGCCCCCATCGAAGCGCACCTGAATGCGGCCGAAGGGCAGATCGATCTCGTCGTGCACCACCAGCAGCTGCGCCGGTGGGATGCGGAAGAACGACAGCAGGCCCGCCGCCGGCCCACCTGACTCGTTCATGTACGCGCGCGGGCGGCCCAGCACGACGCGAACTCCGTCAATGCGTGTTTCCGCGATTTCGGTTCGACTGCGGTGTGCTTTGAGCCGTACGCCGACTCGTTCGGCGAGCAGGTCGACGACCATCGCTCCCGCGTTGTGCCGGGTCCGGGCGTAGTCGGCGCCCGGGTTGCCGAGGCCCAGCACAAGCCACGGTCCCCCGGACGAGGCCGAGGGTGCTTCGGCTGCCATCGGGCCGGGGCGTTATTCGGTCGGAGCCTGTTCCTCGGCCGGCGGGCCCTCCGGCGTCGGCTCGGCGACGGTGCCCGCTGGAGCGCCCTCGGGCGCGGCCTCGGTCTCGGCGCCTTCGGCCTCGGGTGCGGCGAGGTCGGCTTCGAGTGCCTCGGCGCTGACCTGGGCCATGACGTGGACGACGACGGAGTCGGGATCGGCGACGAGCGTCGTACCGGCCGGCAGTTGCACCTGGCTCGCGGGGATGGACGCACCGACCGTGAGCCCCTCGATGGAGACCTCGAGGCCGGCCGGGATGTTCGTGGCCTCGGCCTCCACGGACAGCGTGGTCTGCTGCAAGTCGACGATCGTTTCGGGCGCGGCGTCGCCCACCAAGGTGATCGGGACGTCGACCGTCACCTTCTCACCACGCCGGACGAGCAGCAGGTCGATGTGCTCGAAGAAGCCTTTGATGGGGTCGCGCACGACCATCTTCGGAAGCGCCAACTCGCTCGTCCCGTCGATCTGGACCTCGAGCAGGGTGTTCGCACCGCCTTTGAGGGCGAGCATCAGGTCGTGTCCTGGCAGCGTCAGGTGGCGGGTCTCGGTGCCGTGGCCATAAAGGATCGCTGGCACCTTGTCGGCGCGACGGATGCGCCGAGCAGCGCCCTTGCCGAACTCGGTGCGCGGTTCGGAAGTGATACGGACCTGGGCCACGACGAAACGCTCCTAGCTCGGGGATTCCGCCGCGAGTCTACCGACGGGGCTCAGGCGTTGCCGTCGAACAGGCTCGTCACCGATCCGTCGTCGAACACCTCACCGATCGCCCGGGCGATGAGCGGGGCGATGGACAAAACGGTGAGTTTGTCGAACTGAAGGTCGTCGGCGACCGGCAGCGTGTTCGTCACCACGACTTCGGTGATCTGGGAGTTCTTGAGGCGATCGATGGCCGGGCCGGACAGCACGGGATGGGTGGCGGTGGCGATCACGTCCGCTGCGCCGTTGTCCATGAGGGCCTCGGCGGCCTTGGTGATCGTGCCGGCCGTGTCGATCATGTCGTCGACGATGATGCAGGTGCGCCCTTCGACCTCACCGACGACTTCGAACATCTTGACCTCGTTAGGGGTGTCCGGGTCGCGGCGCTTGTGGATGATCGCCAGCGGCGAGCCGAGCCGGTCGGTCCAGCGTTCGGCGACACGCACGCGTCCGGCGTCCGGTGACACGACCGTCATGCGGGACACGTCGTACTTGTCCTGCACGTAGTCGGCGAGCAACGTGAGCGCGAACAAGTGATCGACGGGGCCGTCGAAGAACCCCTGCGACTGCGACGTGTGCAGGTCGACGGCCATCAACCGGTCGGCACCTGCGGTCTTGAACAGATCGGCGATGAGGCGCGCGGAGATGGGCTCACGGCCGCGATGCTTCTTGTCCTGCCGGGCGTACGGGTAGAACGGCGCGACAACCGTGATGCGCTTCGCCGACGCGCGCTTGAGTGCGTCGACCATGATGAGCTGCTCCATCACCCACTGGTTGATCGGCGCAGCGTGGCTCTCGATCACGAATGCGTCGCAACCGCGGACTGACTCTTCGAAGCGAACGTAGATCTCGCCATTCGCAAAGTCGCGTAGCTCGGTGGGAGTCGGTTCGATGCCGAGGTGCTGGGCCACCTCGTTGGCAAGCTCCGGATATGCGCGTCCGGAGAACAGCATCAGGTTCTTCTGGCCGGTCTTCTTGATGCCGCTCACTCGCCTGCTCCTTGCTCGACGCCTGTTTCGTCACGCATTTCGGCTGGTTCGTCGTTACGCCGGGCTCGTGCCGCGGCCTCCGCCGCCGGAGTGCCCGGCCGACGCCGTTCGACCCAACCTTCGACGTTGCGTTGCCGCGCCCGTGCCACCCCCATTGCTCCGGCGGGGACATCCTCGGTTATGACCGAACCCGCCGCGGTGTAGGCGCCGTCGCCGACGTCGACGGGAGCAACCACCATGGTGTCACTTCCGATGCGCACATCATCGCCGACCGTGCTGCGGTGCTTGTCCTGACCGTCGTAATTGACGAAGACCGTGGCCGCACCGATGTTCGTCCGTTCACCGATCGTCGCGTCACCGACGTAGGACAGATGCGGCACCTTGGAGTCCGCACCGACCTCCGCGGCTTTGATCTCGACGTACGCGCCGGCTTTCGACCGCGGACCGAGGCGGGTGCCGGGGCGAAGGTAGGTATAGGGGCCGACGTCCGCCTGCGGGCCGATCTCGGCGCGATCGCAGGTCGAGTTGCGGACGCGTGCTCCGGCACCGACGCGCGTGTCGACGAGTGTGGTGTCGGGGCCTATTTCGGCGTCGGCGGAAACGCGCGTCGTTCCGAACAGTCGGGTGTTCGGATGTATGAGGACATCCGGCTCGAGCGTGACGCCGGTGCCGATCCAGGTCGTTGCCGGGTCGTCGATAGTGACGCCGAGGCGCATGTGCGCACGGTTGATCCGATTGCGGAGGTACGCCGCGGCCGCCGCGAGCTGGACCCGGTCGTTGACACCGACCGTCTCGTGCCAGTCGACCGCGGGATGCGCGGCGACGATCTGACCGGCGCTGACCTGCTGCTCGATGACGTCGGTGAGGTACTCCTCGCCCTTCGCGTTGTCGGTCGAGAGCTTGCCGACAGCGCTGCGCAGCGCGTCGGCCAGGAAGACGTAGACCGATGTTCCGACTTCACCGATGGCCTGCTCCGCGTCGTTTGCGTCGCGCTCTTCGACGATGCGCGCGACGCCACCGTCCGGATCGCGGACGACGCGGCCATAGCCGGTCGGGTCGGGAACAACGGCGGTTAACAACGTCGTCGTCGCAGCGGCTTCTGCGTGGCGAGTGAGCAGTGCGGCGAGTGTCGCAGTGGTGAGCAACGGCGCGTCCCCTGGCACGACGAGGACAGCGCCGGAGGCTTCCGGGATGTTTTCCAACGCGAGTCGCACGGCATGACCGGTGCCGCGTTGCTCGGCCTGCAAGACCGGTTGCGCGTGCGGTGCGATCTCGGTGAGGTGCTCGGTGACCGCATCGCGGCCGTGCCCGACGACGACAAGCAAGTGCTCCGGGCTGAGACCGTCGACGGCAGCGATGACGTGACCGAGCAGGCTGCGGTCGAGGAGCTGGTGCAAGACCTTGGGTGTGGCCGAGCGCATCCGGGTGCCCTCGCCGGCGGCAAGCACGATGACCGCTGCCGGACGCGATGGGCTCACGGTGGCGGGGCTCCTGGCTCGCGCGGGCGCCGGGGCAGGGGAAGACGGCGTCACACGGAGGATATGCCGTGGTCGTATGACAGCTCGGGATCTTGCTCGGATTGAGGCCGCTCCGCCGCCAGGACTCGAACCTGGATCGCACGGCACCAAAGGCCGGCGTCTTTACCGATTAGACCACGGCGGATCGGGGTTGAGTTTCTCACTCTGGGCACCGGCCGAGATTCCACACCACCAGCCGTTCATGCGCTGATACAGCTCCGCACTCTGCCGGGGCTGACGACCGGCAGCCGTTGTAAAAACTCGAAGCGGTTCCTGCGGTTCGTCTTCGGATTGTGACGCTTCAGAGTTGTCGACTGAACGCAGCGGGATCGACTCCAACGGCGCGGGACAGCGCGCGAGAGTCGGACTCGATACAAGCCGACGCCGGATCTCGGACACCGGTACGCCGGCGCGCAGCATGGCGCCGAGTTGCTCGCGCCGCTCGTCGTACAGGAACAACTCGAGTTGGTCGAAGGAGTAAGGCATACCGAACGCTCGCGCGATGGCCCGTCGCAAACCGGTGCGCGAAGGTAGGGCGCAGGACATGTGTATATGAGCACGGCGTATGTGGAACTTTGCCGAACATTCACGTGACAGCGATTACTAACTTACGGTACCGTAGGTTACGGTACCGTAACCACCACTGAGCGCTCCCTGCACCCGGAGAATCCATGACTGCTCCCAGCCAGACTCTGCCCGCCCCGCAGGCGCTTCCGGTCCCCGACCTGAAGGCCGCCGCCGCCCGCGCGTTCTGCGGACGAGAACGCAAACACATGTGGGAGCAGGTCGCGCTGGGCATGTTCGTCGTCATCCCACTCGCGGCCGTCCTCGCCGCGGGCTTCGTGGCGTGGGGTTGGGGCCTCGGATACCGCGACCTAGTGATCATGGGCGTCATGTACTGGGTCGCCGGCCACGGCATCACCGTTGGCTTCCATCGCTACTTCACCCACGGCGCGTTCAAGGCGAAGCGCCCGCTGCGCCTTGCGCTCGCCGTCGCCGGCACGCTCGCCATCCAGGGCCCGGTTGTCCGTTGGGTCGCAGACCACCGCAAGCACCACGCGTTCTCGGACCAGGAGGAGGATCCGCACTCCCCCTGGCGGTACGGCGAGAGTGTGGGTGCCGTCACCAAGGGCCTGTGGCACGCGCACATCGGTTGGCTCTTCGACTTCGAGCAGACCGACCCCACGCACTATGCGAAGGACATGCTCGAAGACCCCGCCATCGTCAAGATTTCCCGCTGGTTCCCGCAGCTGACTGCCGTCTCGCTGCTGCTTCCCGCGCTTGTCGGCGGCCTGTGGTCCTGGTCATGGCAGGGCGCACTGACCGCGTTCTTCTGGGGCAGTCTGGTGCGCGTGTCGTTGCTCCACCACGTCACCTGGTCCATCAACTCCATCTGCCACACCTTCGGCAGCACCCCGTTCCGTACGCGTGACCGGTCCCGCAACGTGTGGTGGCTCGCGATCCCGTCCATGGGCGAGTCGTGGCACAACCTGCACCACGCAGATCCGACGGCCGCGCGGCACGGCGTACTCCGCGGGCAGCTGGACACCAGCGCCCGTCTGATCCGGTGGTTCGAGGCAGCCGGCTGGATCCACAACGTCCGTTGGCCGACCCCAGAGCGGATCGCCAGTCGCCGCGCAACGTGACACCGACGTGAGCGCCAGCCCGGTCGACGCGCCGGGCCACCCCGTCCGCGTGCGGATGACGGGGCAGGAGCGACGCAACCAACTGCTCGACGTCGGCCGGGCCCTGTTCGCGGAGAAGGGTTTCGAAGGCACCTCGATCGAGGAGGTCGCCGCACGGGCCGGCGTGACGAAGCCCATCGTGTACGAGCACTTCGGCGGAAAAGAGGGTTTGTACGCCGTCGTCGTCGACCGCGAGATGGAACGCGTGCTGGCCGGCATCACCGGCGCACTCTCCGGCGGTAGCGCGCGCGAGCTGCTCGAGCAGGCCGCGCTCGCGTTCCTCGTCTACATCGAAGAACAGCCGGACGGGTTCCGGATCCTCGTCCGCGATTCGCCGGTCGCCTCGTCGTCCGGGACATTCGCCAGCCTGATCAGCGACATCGCGTCGCAGGTCGAGCACATCCTGGCCCGCGAGTTCAAGACCCGCGGGTACGACAGCAAGCTGGCGTCGCTCTACGGCCAGGCCCTCGTTGGCATGGTCGCCCTGACGGGGCAATGGTGGCTGGACGCGCGCAAGCCCAAGCGCGACGAGGTCGCGGCCCACCTCGTCAACCTGGCTTGGAACGGCCTGTCCCACCTCGACGAGAAGCCCCGGCTACGCACCCGCCGCGACTGATCTGTCAGAACGTGAGCGCGCCCTAGCCGTCTGACGTTCGGACAAGTCGGGTAGGACGCGCGACGTGCCTGTGCTCATCGGAACGTCCGGCTGGCAGTACGCCGACTGGCGTGAGCCGTTCTACGCCGGCGTACCGGCGCGACGGTGGTTCGAGCACGTGCTCGACAACTTCGCCACGGTCGAGCTGAACGTCACCTTCTACCGACTGCCCAAGCGTGAGGTCTTCGCCGGGTGGCACGCCCGGAGCCCCCGCGATGCAGTCATCACCGTCAAAGCGAGCCGCTACCTGACGCACATCAAACGACTGCGCGACCCAGCCGGGTCGGTCGCGATGCTGATGGAGCGCATCGAGCCCCTGCGCGAAAAACTCGGGCCGATCCTGCTCCAGCTCCCACCGGACCTGCGTATCGACATCGACGCGCTCGCGGCCACGATGGCGGCGTTCCCGTCCAACTTGCGGCTCGCAGTCGAACCGCGGCACGCGTCATGGTGGGTCGACGAACTCCGTGACCTGCTCACCGCCCACAACGCCGCGCTCGTGTGGGCCGACCGCAAGGCCCGTCCCGTGAGCCCGCTGTGGCGAACCGCTGACTGGGGTTACCTGCGCCTGCACGAAGGCGCAACGAAAGTCTGGCCGTTCTACGGACGGCGGTCACTCGCGACTTGGGCTGGGCGCATTGCTGAGCAGTACGACGACGGGCTCGACGTGTTCGTGTACTTCAACAACGACCCCAACTGCGCAGCCGTTGACAATGCCATCACGTTCGCCGACGAACTCGGTCGGTTGGGCCGCACGACGACGCGAGTTCCAGAGGAGCATCCGCGCACGATCTACAACGCGAGCTGACCACCGTCGTACACCAACAGCCCGTCGGCGCGCACCCGCACGCCTTCGGTCGGCTCATGCGTCACCAACCGGCCGTCGTGCATCAGGTGGACGACCGTGACGTCATGCAAGAGCAGAGCCGCGTCGGCCACGAGGCGACGGTGACATCGCCACCACACACTCTCGCTGCACATGACGACAGCCGGTTCGGCTGCGTCCGCCAATAATTCGGCAAGTGCCGCACCGAACTCCGAGGTGCGCATCCAGCCTGCGTAGCCACGAAACGCGTCGTTGCGCCAGACGACATCCGGCGAGTCAGCTGCCGGCTTGCGGAAGCCACCGAGGCGTGGCTCCCACCGGTAGGACACGTCGTAGGACGGGAGCCACTCGGCCAGCGCGTCTCTTGCGAAGTGGGGATGCCGCCGGCTGCCGGGCGCGGTTCGGATGTCGACCAGGTGACGCACGTCCGCGCCGCGCAGGAGTGCGCCGAAGTCCTCCTGCATGGCCGTCCCGTGCCCGACCGTCCACAGCGTCATGAGCCGGCGGCGAACGACCCGTCTCGCCACAACGGCACGACGTCGTCCGCGTCGAGCTCTGCCGCCATTGCGACGTCCGTGGCGAAGCCGCGCGCCGCCAGCGTCAGGCCGGAACGGCACTGCATCAGTCGCTCGCCGAGGTCCCCCTCGGCAGCGGCGAAGGACGCGGCCGCGGCAGCTATTTGTGGTGACCAGCTGCCGCCGAGCTTGGTCGCGATCGCACCCGCACCGACGGCGTCCTCGTACGACGGGCGCCAATGACCATCAGTGTCACGTTCTCCTGCGGCGACCACACCGACGCGGCCGCCCTTCGCGCGCAACCACTCGGCGACCGACCCGACGTTTCGCAGGGATGCCGCGACCGCTCTCGCGGTCCCGAGCGCCGCCGCTATCGCCGCACCGTTGGGAGAGGACAAGACCAGCTGCTGTCCCGGACGCAACTCGCGCAGGCTGGTCGGCGAGAGGGAAGGGCCAGGCCCCTCGCGCGGACCAGCGGCCACCTCGTTCGGTGACAGGTCGTCGACGGTGACGTCCGGGTCAACCGGCCGTACGGTCGCGCCGCACGCCGTCGCGACCGAAACCGCTGTGGTGAAGGACAGGATGTCGACGACGACGAGAACATCGCAGTCCGCTGCGAGTGTGTGCAGTCCTGCTATGCCCCAAGCGAGCTCGACGGATGTGCCGGCGAGGGGCCGCGTCATGCTCCCTCGCCTTCGACGATGCGCGCGCCGACGACCGGACCCTGGACGCGACGCGTCGACCGGCACACGCCTTCAGCGGGCAGTGCTGCCGCGAGGCGGACGGCGTCCTCCTCCGACTTACACAGGAATGCACACGTGGGGCCCGACCCGGAGACGACGACGCCGAGTACGCCGAGCTCGCGTCCGGCATCGACGGTGCGGGCCAACTGCGGACGCAGCCGGAACGCCGCCGGTGCCAGGTCGTTGCTGAGCGCGTGCCCGAGCGCAACCGGGTCGCCGGCGCGCAACGCAGTCATCAGCGACTCCGGTGCTTGTGGTTCCGGGAACACGCGGTCCGCCCGTTGTCGGTCGAGCTCGGCGTACACCTCCGCCGTCGACAGTCCTTCGTCGGCAAGGGCGAGCACCCAGTGGTAGCTGCCGCGAGCGAGCACGGGCGTGAGCTGGTCACCGCGCCGGGTGCCGAGGGCGGTGCCGCCCGTCAATGCGAACGGCACGTCCGCACCGAGTTGTGCTGCCAACTCGAGCAGTGCGTCACGTCCGAGGTCGGTGCCCCACAGTGCGTCGCACGCGAGGAGCGCACCCGCTGCGTCGGCGCTGCCGCCCGCCATTCCGCCCTGCACCGGGATCGTCTTCGTGAGCGTCAGCCGCACTGCCGGGTCGGTCCCGGTGGCCTCAGCGAGCAGCGCTGCGGCGCGCACCGCCAAGTTGCTCGAGTCGGTCGGTACACCTGTGACGAACTCGCCGTCGACGCGCACCGATAAACCGGGACCGGTCGCCGCCGTCACCTCGTCGTACAACGAAACGGCCTGGAACACGTTGGCCAGCTCGTGGTAGCCATCTCGCCGCAACGCACCGACGCCGAGATAGAGGTTGACCTTTGCCGGCACACGTACGGTGACCGACGGCATCGGCCAAGGCTACGGAAGTGGCCTGAACTCACTCGTTGGTCGAGGACGCCATCGCGGCAATGCGGGCGAAGTCGGAAATAGTGAGCTGCTCGGCACGTGCACTGGGCGCAACCCCCGCCGCCGTCACCAGTTGATCGGCGCGCCCCGCGGAACCGGCCCAGGTGGCCAAGGCGGAACGCAGCGTCTTGCGACGCTGCGAGAACGCCGCATCGACGACGGCGAAGGCCTGCTGGCGGTCAACGCCCGGCTCCGGCGGCTCGCGGCGCCGCCACGCGACGAGCGCGGAGTCGACGTTCGGCACCGGCCAGAACACTGTTCGCGCGATCGACCCGGCCCGGCGCAGTTCGGCGTACCACGCTGCCTTCGCGCTCGGGGCTCCGTAGACACGCGAGCCGGGGTCCGCGACCAGTCGATCCGCCACCTCGCGCTGCACCATGACGAGTCCGCTGACCAGAGTCGGGAACGCGTCGAGCACATGCAGCAAAACCGGCACCGCGACGTTGTACGGCAGGTTCGCCACAAGTGCTGTCGGCGCCGCCCCAGGCAGTGCATCGATGGTCAATGCGTCGCGATGCACCGTCGTCAATCTGCTCGCGTACGCCGGTGCACGCTCGGCGATCGTTCGTGGCAAGGCTTCGGCGAGGAGGCGATCGACCTCGACCGCGGTGACGTGTCGCGCCGCCGCAAGCAAGCCGAGCGTCAACGAGCCGAGCCCCGGACCCACCTCGAGCACGACGTCGTCGTCAGTGAGTTCTGCCGTGCGGACGATCCGCCGGACGGTGTTCGCGTCGATGACGAAGTTCTGACCGCGGCTCTTGCTCGGACGCAGCCCGATCTCCCGGACGAGGCGTCGTATCTCGGCCGGCCCGAGAAACGCCACATCGGACATGCCGCCATCGTCGTACACGGCCGCGACGACGAGGCGCGCCGCTCAGTGCTGGTACAGGTAATGCCCGCACGTGGGCCACGGACTGCTGTCCCCGGCCCGCTTGTACAGCAGCTTCGCGCGGTAGGTCTGCTCGTCCACCGACGCGTTGCGCGGATCACCCTGGCCGCCGACAATCTGCCAGCTCGACATCGCGAACTGGTACAGGCCGTAGTAAGGGCCGCGCGGCGAATAGGCCTGCGGGTTGTGGTTGGACTCGCAGCCAGCGAGTGCGTACCAGTTCAGCTCGTCGACACCGCCGCCGACATAGCTGCCGTACGTCGGCTTCGGCTTCGTGCCGTAGTGCACGACCCGTGTCATCGGCTGACGCAGGACCTTGTCGTAAACGAGCACGCGCTTGGTCAGATGACCGTTGACGTGGACGATGTCGTAACGCTTCTCACGCAACCCGTACCGACCCGGGTGAATGACGCGGCTCGTTCCCTTGTAGAGGTTCGCATCTGCCACGCGTACGACGGCGTACGCGATCGGCAACGTCACGGAGTCGTGCGACGTACTGACGCGCGTGATCGTGACGATCTCGCGGTTGTACGGCAACGAGCTCAATGGCACCGACACACGGTCATGCGCTCCGAGCCGGACATGTGCAACCGCGATTGCTTCTTTGATGGTCGGCACGGTCGTGACGATGCGGGTGGCCTTCCCATCGTGCAGGAAGGTCAGCAGGTGCGGCATCCGTACGACGAGGCCGAGGCCGCTCAGTGGTACCGGCGCAGAGACCGACGCAGAGATATACGCACCGTCATTGGACAGACCCAGCTGTTCCAGGGCTTGCCCGACGGTACGCGCGGTCACCCAGACCACCCTGGGGTGACCGTCAACGATCACATGCATCGGCCGACCACGATCGAGCTCGATCCGCGCACCGTTGCCGACGTGCGTGTGCATCGCTGGTTGTACGACATCGTGTGCGCCGACGGCGAGCTTCTCGCGCTGCAGCACCCCACCTACCGTGCGCGCGAACGTATGCACCATTCGGGACTGACCATCGATGGAGACGCGCACCGTCTTTTCGAAGCCGGCGTACGCGATAGCACCGCCACCGAACACGGCGAGGACGAGAAGGTAGAGCAGGAGCGCCGCTGGCTTCGGCATGGACGCGTGTGAACGCTGCCATCCGCTGACGCGACCGGGCACAACGCTCCGATGCTCGTGGTGTCCGGGCACGGGGGCTCGGTCGTGCGGCGGGTACGACGAACCGGTCGCCCCCCAGGGCGGCGCTGGTCACTCCGACCGGTTGTCAGACCCAGGTCGTCCCCGACCCCGGCTAACGGGCAAAGGACGATAACGATGACGCCTTTGTCAGGCAAGTCCGGACTTGTTGAATCCGAACACACGTTCGCCTGTTGCGCTTACGGCAGCGCACAACTCGTCCACGTCGTCCCCGCGTACTTCCGCAAGCGCACGTAGCGTCAACGGCACGAGGTAGGGCGCATTCGGCTTGCCACGATGCGGCATCGGCGTGAGAAACGGGGCATCGGTTTCGACGAGCAAAAGGTCGAGCGGTGCCACCCGTGCTGCCGCCCGCAAGTTGTCTGCGTTCTTGAACGTCACATTGCCCGCGAACGACATGACGTAGCCGTTGTCCGCGCACCTCCTTGCGAACTCTGCGTCACCGGAGAAGCAGTGGAAGACCGTGCGGTCGGGTGCACCTTCTTCGTCGAGCACACGCAACACGTCGTCGTGTGCCTCGCGGTCATGGATGACCAACGCCTTGTTCGTGTCGTTTGCGATTGCAATATGCCGGCGGAACGAGTCCTCTTGCGACCGCCACTCTCCCTCGGCCGTGCGGTAATGGTCGAGACCGGTCTCGCCAATGGCGCGCACCTGCGGAAGTGCGGCAAGTTTCGCGATCGCATCGATGGCGTCGGGAGCAGTTCGCGGCGCTTCGTTTGGATGGATTGCCACCGTCGCGTACACGTCGTCGTGTTCGACACTCATGTCTGCGCACCACTTCGACGACTCGACGTCAATTCCCACAGTGACGATGCGGGTGATTCCGACGGCGCGTGCGCCGCGCAGAATCTCCGCGACGCCGCCACCCATGATGTCCAGATGGCAGTGGCTATCGAACGCCGGCACATCCAGGGCAGCAGGCGCCGGCGGCACATCCGCCGTCACGCGGGCGGTTCCTCGAGCCGCGGGAAGAGGGCATCTCCTTTAGCAACCTTCGCGCCTGCCGGCAGTTGTCCCCACCGGGCGACGTCCTGGATGAGCTGGCTGGCCAATGGACCGAGAGCTGCCTCTGCGCCAAGCATCGACCACAACCGTTCGCACGCCTTGGGCATCACCGGGTTCAGCAGTACGGCGCAGGCGCGCAACGACTCGGCTGTTGCATAGAGCACACGGTCTAGATCGGCTGCGCGTGCATCGTCCTTGGCGAGCTGCCACGGCTCCTGCTCGGTGACGTAACCATTGACGGCGCGGATGAACTCGAAGATCGCGGTCAGGCCGGCCTGGAAGTCCAGCGCACGCATCGTCGTGTCCGCGGTCGCCGCGGCCTTAGCCAATGCGGCGGACAATGCGGGCTCGTCGACGACGGACGGCAACGAGCCGCCTCTATAGCGCTCCACCATCGAGGTCAACCGCGAGGCGAGGTTGCCGAACTGGTCGGCCAGCTCGCTCTGGTACCGCGCCGCCATCGACTCCCAGGAGAACGAGCCGTCCTGCCCGAACGCGATCTCGCGCAAGAAGTAGTAGCGATACGCGTCGGACCCGAAGTGGTCGGTGACCTGCTGCGGCGGGATCCCGGTCAGTTTCGTCTTGCTCATCTTCTCGCCGCCGACCAGCAACCACCCGTTTGCAAACACGGTCTTCGGCAAAGGCAGCCCCGCAGCCATCAGCATCGCTGGCCAGATCACCGCGTGGAAACGCAAAATGTCCTTGCCGACCAAGTGCACGTCGGCCGGCCAGATTGACTCGAAGCGTCCTTCGTCGACGCCGTATCCGATAGCTGTCACGTAGTTGAGCAATGCGTCGATCCACACATACAGAACGTGCGAGGTGTCCCACGGAACGGGAACTCCCCAGTCGAACGTGGAGCGGGTGATCGAGAGGTCTTGCAGGCCCCCTTCGACGAAGCGCACGACCTCGTTGCGCGCAGTTTCGGGCTGCACGAACTCAGGATGCTCGCGGTAGTGCGCCAGCAACTGCTCCGCATACGAAGTCAGCTTGAAGAAGTAGTTGTCCTCGGACAGCATTTCGACCGGCCGGTCATGAATGGGGCATCGGTCGCCGGGCTGCAACAGCTCGGACGGAATCTTGAACTCCTCGCAGTGGACGCAGTACGGCCCGGTGTAGGTCCCCTTGTAGACCTCACCGGCGTCGTAGATGCGCTGCCAGAACTCCTGCACCCGCGCCGTGTGGCGCTCTTCGGTGGTCCGGATGAAGTCATCGTTGGCGACGTCGATCGCTGCGAGCATCGGCCGCCACGCGGTCTCGACCATGTAGTCGGTCCATGCCTGCGGAGTCATGTCTCGCGCTTGCGCGGCCTGCAGCAGCTTTTCGCCGTGCTCGTCCGTGCCGGTCAGGAAATGCACCGGTTCGCCGCGCTGGCGATGCCACCGGGTGAGCACGTCACCAGCGACAGTGGTGTACGCGTGCCCGATGTGCGGCGCATCGTTGACGTAGTAGATCGGCGTCGTGACGTAGAACGCCTTCGTCGTTGCGTCGCCCGCCATGACGATCAGCCTAGTGACGCGCCGCCATCGGATTTCCGTGTCGCCGCGGCGTAAACGTGTCGCCGCGGCAGCCCGAGCTCTGCCGCGACCGCGTCGATGGCGGTACGACGAGACGCCCCGGCGGCGACGCGCTCGTCGACGGCAGCGGCTAGCTCCCGGTCATCGGGAACGCGCCGCACGTGCGACGCTCCGGCAACCACGAGGGTCACCTCGCCGCGGACTTCGTCGGCCGCCCAGAGACAGAGTTCGCCGAGCGAGGCCCGGCGTACCTCTTCATGCGTCTTCGTGAGCTCGCGACAGACGGCGGCCAGCCGGTCGGACCCGAACGCGGACGCCAAGGCGGCCAGCGTTGCCGCCACCCGGCGCGGCGACTCGAAGAACACCATCGTCCGCGGCTCGGCTGCCAGCTCCTGCAGTCGACGAGCGCGCTCGCCGGTACGACGGGGCAGGAAGCCTTCGAAGCAGAACCGGTCCACCGCGAGCCCGCTCACGGCCAGCGCGGTCGTCACCGCCGAGGGGCCCGCAACGGCAGTGACGGTCAGGCCGGCATCGAGTGCAGCGGCCACGAGCCGGTAGCCCGGATCAGAGATCGCCGGCATGCCCGCATCGGTCACCAGGACGACACGGGCGCCGGCTTCGAGCTCTGCCAGCAACTCCGTCGTACGACGTGCCTCGTTGCCGTCGAAGTACGAGACGACCCGACCGGGAATGTCCACACCGAGCGCCGCCCGCAGTCGAGCAAAACGTCGCGTGTCCTCGGCCGCGATCACGTCAGCCCGCGCAAGTTCGGCCGCCAGCCGCGGTGCGGCGTCGTCGACGTCACCGATCGGGGTCGCTGCGACGACGAGGACGCCCCCCGACGCTGCGCTCATGAACGGCATCCTTTCGGCACCGCACCTAGGATGCGCGAGTGAGCCTGGCGACGGCCCCGCGGGTGCACGGGCCGGATCGCTGGACCGGTCTGCGGCCCGACCTTCGCGCCCGCCTGACACCCCCGATGCCGCCAGACCGTTTCCTGGGCTGGCTCCTGCCGCTGCTGGTGACGGGCTTCGCGGCGTATCTGCGCTTCCATCGTCTCGCCATCCCGAAGGCGCTGGTTTTCGACGAGGTCTACTACGCGCACGACGCCGACAGCCTTCTGCACCACGGTGTCGAGCTCGGACCGACGTTCAACCATGGCCTCAATGCCAACGGCCAGTCCGTGAACGACTTCATCGTGCATCCGCCGGTGGGCAAATGGATGATCGCCGTCGGCGAGTGGTTGTTCCCGGGACATCCCAAGACACTCGGCGGGACGATCTACCCGAGCGACACGTTCGGCTGGCGGTTCTCGGCCGCGCTGGTCGGCACCCTCGCGGTGCTGATCATCGCGCGGACGGTGCGCCGCATGACGCGCTCCACACTGCTGGGCACCGCGGCCGGCTTGTTGCTGGCGCTGGACGGACTGGAGTTCGTGCAGAGCCGGATCGCGACGTTGGACATCTTCCTGATGTTCTGGGTGCTCGCCGCGTTCGCGTGCCTCGTCGCCGACCGTGACTGGGGGCGGCGACGGCTTGCTGACCGGCTCGAGCTGATCGGCCACCCGGTGGACTACGGGCCCAGGATCGGCTTCCGCCCCTGGCGCATCGGCGCAGCTGTGTGTCTCGGGCTTGCCACCGGCACCAAGTGGAACGGCGCGCTGTTTGCTGTCGCGTTCGCCGTGCTGGTCCTTCTGTGGGATGTGGGGGCCCGGCGTACCGGTGGCTCGCACAAACCGGTGCGCGCGGCGCTTCGGCACGACGCGTTGCCGGTCGTGCTGCTGTTCTTCGTTCTTGTTGCCGCGTTGTACGTCGCAGCGTGGGGTGGCTGGTTCGCGACGAGCACCGGCTACGACCGACATTGGGCGAGCGACCCGGGAAACCACTCGCACTGGCATCTGCTGTTCCTGCCCTTGCCGTGGATCGGCGACGCGATGCCGAAGGCAGTGCGCAGCTGGATGCACTACCAGCACGAGATCTGGAACTTCCACCAAAGCCTGCATCCGACGCATGCGGATCCGAAGTACGGGCTGCATCCGTACCAGTCACACCCGCAGGGCTGGCTCGTGCTGGAACGTCCGGTGTCCTACTACTTCGCATCGCCGCAGTCCGGGCAGTCCGGCTGCAAGACGGCGGGCGGCTGCTCGCAGGAGATCCTCGCCCTCGGTACGCCGGCGATCTGGTGGGCGTCGATCGGCGCGCTCATCGCCTCCGTGTGGTTCTGGATCGCAAAGCGCGACTGGCGCGCTGGCGCCGCGCTTCTCGGCACCGGGGTCGCGATCCTTGGTTGGATTCCGTCGGAGTTCCATCACCGCACGATGTTCTTGTTCTACGCACTGCCGGCGCTGCCGTTCATGGTGATCGCGCTGACGCTTTGCATCGGCTACGCACTGGCCGGACCCGATGCGTCGCCGACGCGTCAGCTGGTCGGGGCTTCCGGTTCGGGCGCCTACCTCCTCCTCGTCATCATGAACTTCTTCTATCTCTATCCGGTGCTCGCGGCCGGAGTGCTCTCCTACAGCCATTGGCACGATCGGATCTGGTTCCCCAGTTGGTTCTGACGGCGGCGCAATCCCGCTAGCCGAGCGAGCCGTCCGGAAGTCGCGGGCGCACCCGTGCGCCAGCCGGTGCGATGAGGTCCGTCTTCGGCCGAACAGGCAGGACCACGGGTCGACGTGGTGCCTGACCGAAGTCGAAGTCGTTGAAGAGATCACCGAGGATCGGCGCGTTTTCTCGTACGTCGGGCCGCGGGTCGAACCGGCCGTCGGTTGCCGGGTCGAGCCGGGCACCGCCAAGAAAGCGGTCCTCGATGAACTTCACGTACGCGTCGAAACTGAGCGTCTGGTGGTCGACGTGGCCCTGCTTCGCATAGGGGCTGATGACGAGTCCCGGTACTCGCAGGCCGTAGCCATTCAGGTCGACCTGGGGCGGGACCACGTGGTCATAGAAGCCGCCCCAGTCGTCCCACGAGAGGAAGATCGCGGTCGAGGACCAGTCGGGTCCTTGCATGACCGCGTTGACGAGACTCGTGACGTAACTCTGTCCGTAGCTGACCGGCGCCGGTGGATGCTCGCTGAAGTCGTGACTCGGCACCACCCACGACACCGCCGGCAACGTGCCCTTGCGTGCGGCTGCGTAGAAGTTCTTAGCGTCTTGGATGTTGCCGAGCTGGCCATCGTCGCGGACCGTGTCGAAGTTCGGCAGCGGGTTCCAGATGCCGGGGGTCGATGCCGCTTGCTTCTGGACTGCGCAGTCGACAGCACCGTCGTCACGGCAGTCCGGCTCTCCGCCTTTGACGACGTAGTAACCCCACGAGACGCCGGCCCGATGCAGCAGGTAGGTGAGGTCGGTCCACGCGAAAATCGAGTTGCCGAGATCCGGCTTGAACAACTTGCCTTTCAGCACGGGTGCCAACTGGTCGTCGTTGCGACACGACGACGGGTCGTCGTGTGTGCGGCAGAGCGCCGACCACTCGGACACCGAGAACAGGTGCTCCGGAAGACTCCAGGACGCGCTCGGCTGGTACATGTGGTCCTGCAGCACGAAGTCGTGTGCGTAACGCCAGTAGTTCGGCAGGTCCGAGCCGTCGTGGTAACCCATGACGTCGCTGCGACCGGCACGCTGGCAGGTCGTCGTCACCTGTTCCGTGCACCTGCCACCGCGCGAGGCGAGAACGAACCCGTCCATGGCGCCCTTATGGATGTCGCGTCGCGCCGCGAAACTGTCGTGCGGGCCGCCGCGGTTGACGTCGTGCCGGTCGTGGTACGGGCGCATGCACCTGCGCCCTGGATCGGGCAGACACGAGGTGAAGACGCCATTGCGGACCGGGAGACCATCAGCGCCCGGATAGGTGCCGAAGTACGAGTCGAAAGACCTGTTCTCCTGCATGATCATGACGACGTGCTTGATCTTGTCGATCCCCGCGTGCCGGCCCACCGGACGGCCATGGCTGCTGCAGCCCACCGTCGTACCGACGACGAGCACGGCAGCAACCGGCAGAGCGAAGAGGCGGCGCATAACAGGCAGTCTCACCGCCCGCGTCCCTGCTAGGGGCAACGGACCGGTGCCCGGCGCGTCACAAAGGGGTCAACTCGGGTTGTTCACCGTGCCGTTCGACGTGATGTCGGGTGGGCTCAGGAGTGGGGCGCCTGTTTGTGGGCAGAACCTGGGCGTTCTGTCGGGGAGCTTCATCACGAAAAGATAACGAGAGGTTCGTTCGTGCGCCTGGGACGGAGGCCGTGAGCGCTGCCACGACCGCGCGCCCGAACACCGGCCCCCGCCCTACGACGTTCTCGCATGAAGCACTGCTGTACGCCGGTGAGTCCGGCTTCCTGACCGGCACCGTTCCGTTCGTGCGCGAGGGCGTCGAGAACGACGAGGCCGTCCTCGTCGTCGTCGCCACCGAGAAGATCGTGCAGATGCAGGCCGCGCTGGGGGCGGACGCCGAGCAGGTGCAGTTCGCCGACATGAGCGACGTCGGGCACAACCCGGCACGCATCATCTCGGCCTGGCAAGACTTCGTCGCCGAGCATGGTGACGAGGGCCGGCCGCTGCGCGGCATCGGCGAACCGATCTCGACCAGCCGCACACCCGACCAGCTCGTCGAATGCCAACGACACGAGTCGCTGTTGAACGTCGCATTCGCCGACGCAGCCCCGTGGCGGTTGCTCTGTCCGTACGACGTGCTGGCGTTGAACCCTGTCGTCATCGAAGAGGCTCGGCGCAGCCACCCGTTCCTGCTCGACCAGGGCGCGCTGGCGCCGAGTGGCGACTACCGCGGGCTCGACGCCAGTGGCGCACCGTTCGACGTCCCCTTGCCGGAACCACCGGCAAACGCCACGTCACTCAAGATCGACACCGCGACGCTGCGTCATGTGCGCGTTTTTCTGGGCGCGTTCGCTCGGGCCGCCGGCCTCGGGGATGACAAGACAAGCGACCTCGCCCTCGCGGCACATGAGATCGGGGCGAACACGTTGCGCTACGGCGGCGGGAGCGGGGTGCTCCGGACCTGGACCGACGATCGAGCCGTCATCTGCGAGGTCACCGACGGCGGCAACATCGTCGCGCCGCTCGCCGGACGGGAGCGCCCGCCCGCCACGGGCACCAGCGGTCGCGGGCTCTGGCTGGCCAACCATCTCTGCGATCTCGTGCAGATCCGGTCAACGGCCAGCGGCGGCGTCGTACGCCTGCACCAGTTCCGCTAACACTCTCCAGGCCGAAACGCGATTGCGTACGGCGTACGACCGCAGCAGCATGGCGCCCGTGCGACACAACCCGCACCACGCGACGACGGATGCCGAAGAGGTACGCCGGCTGATCCGCGAGAACCCATGGGGAATCTTGGTCAGCAACAACAACGGCGAGCTGGTCGCGTCGCACTACCCAGTCCTGCTTGACGAGGACGCGACGGAGTTGGCGGTCTTCACCCACGTCGGCCGGCCCGACGAGACCATCCACGGATTTGGGGACGGCGAGGTCCTCCTGATCGTCCAGGGCCGGCACGGATACATCTCCCCCAGCTGGTATGCACCGGGCGCGATCCGTCCGCCGACGTGGAACTTCAGCGCGGCGCATTGCTACGGCGTACCGCAACTCCTCGACGAGGACGAGACTCTCGCAGTGCTCGCCAAACTTGTCGCGCATTTCGAACGCCACGTCGACGAACCAATGTGGCTGGACCTCGACTGGGGTGCTCCGGTGGCTCGTGGAACGGTCGGGATCCGGATGCCGATCACGCGCTTCGTCTGCAAGATCAAGATGAGCCAGGACAAAGACCCGGTCACGCAGCAACAGGTGCTGGCAGCTTTGCGGGCGCCTGGACACTTCCAGAACCTCGACCTGGCCGACGACATGGCGCGGGCGCTGTCAGCCGACTGACCGAAGGAAGAGTGACGGAAGGAAGTGACCGATTCACCGAGCAAAGTCCCGCGCAGACATGCCGTTCTCCGGCGTCCGAGATGACGACACCCCTGCTGGCTCACCGGCGTTCTCGTTTACCTGCCTTACCGGCTGAACCCTCGCTTCACCGGCCCTGCACAACCGGTTATGCGACAGTTCGACCGGTCACGCGGTCGGTCCGCTGTCGCAGATGTGCCGATCGGGTGTGCGCAACCGCCGGTCTCGGCGGGCTGAGACACTGGAAGCGCCGCGGTCATGAGCGCGCGGCCGATCGCCACCATCTGCTGCTCACCGCCTGAGAGCGTTCCAGCCGGTTGTCCGAGCCGCTTGCGCAGATCCGGGAGCAGGTCGAGCACGTCGGCGAACCGACTCGCAATCGTGTGTTGGTCGGCAGCGACCGCACCCAGTCGAGCTTCACCCACCGAAGGTCGTGAGCATTCACGCCCGACAATCGTGAACGGGCCTCAGTCAGTGGAGCTGAGGGGATTTGAACCCCTGACCCCCTCGATGCGAACGAGGTGCGCTACCGGACTGCGCCACAGCCCCTGGGATCGGGCATCGAGACTAGCAGCGCGCTACTGCACGTTGCGGGTCGTCCAAAAGGTCCGCCGCGACAGTCCGGCGGTCAGTCGTTGACGGCCCGGCGACGGTCGACGATCTCCGCCAACTCGTCGTCACGGACGTCGATGAAGTCGTCGTCGTCCTGCCACTGCTCCTGGTCGAAGAGTGGCTCGTGCTCGAGCGGTGCCGGCTCCGGTCGCTCCGCGACCGGTGCGGTGACGTAGGTAGGCAGCGGGACAGGCACTGGCTCCCAGGTGTCCTCGTCGACGACCGTCGGGCCGGCACTGCCCGCATACACAGCGGCCGGCATCGGCTGGGGCGCGCGCGCTCGCACTGGAACGTCGACCGTCTCCACCGCCTCAGGAGCGGCAAGGTGGGCGGCCTCCGGTGCGACAGCTGCACGCTGGTGTCTGCGTCGGTACGCACGCGACCGGCGCGCTTCCGAACGCAGGTGCACGACGTACGCGACCAACGCGAGGTCGACGACTGCCTGCCACCACCACGACATGACGCCGGCCACCGCGAGAACGAAGGTCAGCAACGAAAGACCGAGGAGGACGAGCATCAACCGGCGGCGCCGCGCAACAAGGCTCGCACGACCAGTACGCCGCTTCGCCGGACGTGCGGCCTTCGCGGGCCGTAGCTCGGGACGCACTCGCCGGTTCACGGCGGCGCGAGGGACGTCGGCCAGCGGGGCCGTCGCCGAGGCGGGTCGCTGCGGCATCACCAAGTAGCGGCGGTCCGGCGGCGGACTAGGGCGCCGCGACAGGATCCGCATCGCCGTTGAGAACCGGTCCACGGATCTCACCTCGGTTTCCTGCTCATGGCGGCGCAGCCACATGGGAATGAGCAGCCCCGCCCACATGGCCACGATTGCGACATAGATCAGGCTGCTACCCACGGACCACGACGCTAACGACCACGCTGTTCATCCGTGCGTAACCGGCTCGGTGTGTCGCCCGGTTGATTGGTACGACGGTAGCGGCGCAGCAGTCCGCCAGGCACCTCCTCAACGGTCAACGCAAAGCAAAGGTGGTCGCGCCAGTCACGGTCGATGTGCAGGTAACGCAGCCGGACACCCTCTTCTCGGAAGCCGAGTTTTTCCGCAACACGACGGCTGCGCGTGTTCTCCGGCCGCACGTTGAGCTCCACGCGATGGAGGCCGACGGCACTGAAACAGTGGTCCACGACGAGGGCTACCGCTGTCGGCGCGACACCATGACCGGCGACTGCCTCGTCCACCCAATAACCGACGCTCGCGCTGTGCAAGGAGCCGCGGACGATAGAGCTCACGGTCACCTGCCCGGCGAGTCGCCCGTCGTAGTCGATTGCGAACGGCAATCCGACGCCCGCACGTGCCTGTCGACGGAGCATGCGCAGCATCCCCCGGTAGGTCGCACGGTTCGCCGCGTCGACAGAGACATAGGACGTGAACGGCAGGGTCGACTCCCACGGCGTCAGCCACGCGGCATTTCGCCGCCGCAGCTCGCACCAAGCGCGCGCGTCCCGTCGGCGCAGGGGGCGCAGTCGAACCGGTCCCTCGGACAGTTCGGCGGGCCACCCCGGAGCGGACATCCCCTCTCACCCATGCCGCCGCTCGAGCATGATCACCGCGGCCGCTTCACCGCGGTGCACCTCACCCGTGGACTCGGGCACGATCGCGAGGCTATTCGCCTTCGCGAGCGCCGACACGTGCTCACCGGTGCGCCCGGCTGTGCCGGCGGGTGAGATGACATAGCTGCCTTGCTTCACCTCGAGCCGAGCCGGGACGAACCAACGCGCCCCTGGGCGGCCGCGCAGCGCGGCCGTTGCGGTGGCCCGGACCTGCGGGCGTCCCGTTGCCTCGACTCCGATCATCCGGCGCAACGCCGGCCGAACGAAGATCTCGAACGCGATGTACGCCGCCACCGGATCACCAGGGACGGTGAATATCGGGGTCGCATCCGGGCCGATCGTGCCGAAGCCCTGGACTGCACCGGGATGCATGGCGACCTGTTCGACGGACACGGTGCCGAGCCGAGCGAGCGCCTCGAACAATGCGCCCGCTCCGGACTCCGCGCCACCGCCGCAGACCACCACGACATCGGCCCTGATGAGCTGGTCCTCGAGCAGGCCCATCAACGTCTGTGGGTCCTCGGGCACGGCGCCGACGCGGTAGGCGATCGCTCCCGCCTCGATGGCTGCTGCCGTCAGTGCCGGGGTGCTCGCGTCGTGCACCTGCCCGCCGAGGGGTGCGGCACCGGCTTCGGCGTACTGCCCGCCAACGGCGACAACGACGACCCTGGGTCGCGGCCGGGCCCGCACCCGTCCGCGGCCGACCGCTGCGAGCACCGCAACCTGCTGCGAGCCGATGTGCGCACCCGCGGGCAGGACGACCTGGCCCGCAACGACGTCTTCACCCGCTCGCCGAATTGACTCACCCGGCTGCGGCGCGCGATCGATGCGCACTTGCGCGATGCCACCGTCGGTCGTGCCTACGGGTACGACGGCCTCGGCACCGGCGGGCAACGGAGCGCCCGCCGCCATCCGCACGGTGAAGCCGCTTTGCACGGAGTACGCCGATGTCGACCCGGGACCGACGTCGCCCACCACCGGCAACGTCACGGGCCTTGCCGGTGACGCCGACGCGACGTCCTCGAGACGTACGGCGTACCCGTCTGCGGCAGCGTTGTCGAACGGCGGCAACGGTGACTCTGCTACGACGTCTTCGGCGAGCACGCACCCTTGCGCGTCGAGCAGCGTCAAGTCGAGCTCGGTCAGCGGATGTACGCCGTCGAGCACGACAGCGAGCTGCTCGTCGACTGTCCTCACGACGTGCGGCCCGCTACGAAGTCGTCCAGCCAACCTCGGAACTCCGGACCGAGATCTTCTCGCTCGCACGCAAGCCGTACGACGGCCTTCAAGTAGTCGGCGCGGTCACCGGTGTCGTAGCGGCGACCGCGGAACACGAGACCGTGCACCGGGCCACCCGCATCGCGCCCGCGACGTGCCAACGTATTCAGCGCATCGGTCAACTGGATCTCGCCGCCGCGACCGGGTGCTGTGTTGCGCAACACGTCGAAGATCGCCGGATCGCAGACGTACCGTCCGATGATCGCGAGGTTGCTCGGGGCAGCAGCGGGATCCGGCTTTTCCACCGTGTCGGTGACGCGCACGACATCCGGGTCGTCGGTGGACTCCATTGCTACGCATCCATAGAGGTGCGTCTGCGTCGGCGGCACCTCCATCAACAGGATGACGCTGCCACCGTGTTTCGCGCGGACGTCGAGCATCGCCGGCAGCACCGGGTCACGTTCGTCGATCAGGTCGTCCCCGAGCAGGACAGCGAACGCTTCGTTGCCGACATGCTCGGCACCACACAGCACAGCGTGACCGAGGCCACGCGGTTCGCCTTGCCGCACGTAGTGCACGGTCGCGAGCTCCGTTGATCGACGTACCCGATCCAGACGCTCGTCGTCGCCTTTCTTCTCCAACGCCGATTCGACTTCCGGCGCGCGGTCGAAGTGGTCTTCGAGTAACGACTTGCCCCGACCGGTCACCATCACGATGTCGACGAGGCCGGCCGCAGCGGCCTCGGCGACGACGTACTCGATCGCAGGTACGTCGACGACCGGCAACAGTTCCTTCGGAACAGCTTTGGTCGCGGGCAGGAAGCGTGTGCCCAGCCCGGCAGCGGGGATCACGGCCTTCGTCGTCGATGTCACCACGTCCGAAACCTTAGGGGGATCGATGCGATGCTCGACGCGTGACCATTGACGCAGCTGCGGTGAAGACCGCGTTGCGTGCGCGGATCCGTGCGGCGCGCGCTGCGCGACCGGAGACACAACGCACTGCGGCGGCCGCTGCGATCGCCAACCGTGTCCTTGCGCTGCCCGAGCTGTCGACAGCAAGCCTGGTCGCTGCATACGCCGCGACCGCCCATGAGCCCGGGACGAGCCTGTTGTTATCTGCTCTCACCACTCGGGGTCGAGTCCTGCTGCCGGTACAGCGCACCGATGGGGATCTCGACTGGGCGGTCTATGACCGCGCGGCTCCCCTAGCTGTCGGCGCGCACGGGATCCACGAGCCGACGGGTGCCGTCCTCGGTGCTGACGCGATCGCAGCCGCACGGGTGGTCGTCGTACCTGCGCTTGCCGTCGACCGGATCGGCCGGCGACTGGGTCAGGGCGGCGGGGCCTACGACCGTGCGCTTCGGCGCACAGCAGCGGGCACGCTCGTTGTGGCGTTGCTGTACGACGACGAGCTCGTCGACGAGCTTCCGGCCGAACGGCACGACGTGCCCGTCGAGGCCGTGGTGACCCCGACCCGAGTGGTGCGGCTCGAGCGAGAGTGACCGCCTGTTTTGTGGGTATGTCTGCCGATTGACCGACCGGGGGGCATGGCGTGGGGGGTCTGTGTTCGGGACAACGGACGACCGTACGTCGTCCGCGACCCTTTCCCCTGAGCCTCTCTCCGCTCGTTCGGCCCGGCGCTTCGTCTGCGAAAAACTAGCGACGCTGAACCGGCCGGAGTTCGCGGACACCGCGGCGCTCGCGGTCACCGAGCTCGCCACCAACGTGATCCTGCATGCGCGTACCGATTTCGTTGTTGCTGTGACGGAAGTGACCGACCGTGCGGTGCGCGTGTCAGTGACAGACGGGTCGACCGCCCTTCCCGTCATACAAAGCGCGTCACCGGCATCGGCACTCGGTCGCGGGCTCCGGCTTGTCGGCCAGATGACCGATGCGTGGGGCGTCGAGCGACTCGACGTCTCCGACGCGGGCGGTCCGGGAAAAACCGTGTGGTTCGAGCTCGGCGGGGCTGCGGGGGCGAACGCCGTGGCGGACGCGAACGCGACGTACGACCCAACCGTGCCGGACCTCCTCACGGGGACGCCGGTGCCGCCGGCAGCACTTGTCGACGTGCAACTGTTGAACCTGCCGCTGCAGTTCTTCGCGCGGGAGACGCTTCGGCACCGCGAGCTCACACGCGAGATGTCGTTGATCGCGTTCGGTGACGACGCCGAGGCTGAACATGTGCCGGCGCGGTTGACCAGGCTCGCGGCGGAGCTGGAGTCATACCGCGGTGTCGGGGCGGCGAGCGACGAAGTACGCGATGCCGCGCTCGCCCGGGGTGAAACCGCGATCGATCTCGTCTATCGCCTGCCGCCGGCGGTCGGCCCGGCCTGTCGTCGGCTGAACGAGCTGCTCGACGAAGCGGAGGCGTACTGCCGCGCGGAGAACCTGTTGACGCTTGCTGCGACCGCGGGCGGTGTCGCGCTACGTCGTTGGTACCTCGGCGAGATCGCCGACCAGATCGACGGCACCGAACCGCGGCCATGGGGCGGCCCGCTCGAGTGAGCGCCCGTTCTAGGCACTCGCTTCGCCGTCCTTGTCGGTCAGTCGCAGGAAACGTTCACCGAGGACTTCACGGATCTGCGCTTCCATCGCACGCGCGAGGTAAGCGTCGACGGCCATCTGCGCGAGCGGGCGGAGCCGGCTGATCAACCCGGCGAGCTCGGGCAGCTCGTCGCCGGTCGGCAGCCAGTCCGGGCCGTGCGTCGACAGGATGTGCGTCGCCACGGCCTGCACGAGCAGCGTCGCGCTGTGCTCGATGTCGCGCTGCAGCTGCTCGGCGAGATCGAGGACAGCCGGCAGCGGAATGCCGGCGGCGACCAGCTCCGCTCCGGCATGCAGGATCCGCGGGCTCGGCACGCGGAACCGGTCTCCCTCGACTTCGAGGATCCGGAGCGAGAGAGCGCGAGCTGTCGTCTGCTCGGTGATCTGCCCGGCGTACATCTCGGTCAACTCGTCGACACTCACATAACCGGGGATCTCATCCGACCAGGGGCCGGTCAGGGCTGCTTCGAGACCGAGCAGGTCGCCGAGGTCGCGACCGCGCTCCCAGGCGGAGATCAGCTCGGCGATGTGAGCGAAGCCGTAGCCGCGTTCGAGCAAGCCGCCGATCAGGCGCAACCGGGCGAGGTGCGCATCGTCGTACATCCCGACCCGGCCCTCGCGGCGCGGCGGCGGCAGCAGGCCGCGCTCCTGATAGACGCGGACGTTGCGGACCGTCGTCCCGGCGATGCGGGCCAGCTCGTCGATGCGGTACTCGGTCACCACGGTGTGACCACCACCACAATCCCACCCACTTCCATTGGGCCAATGGTGATTGTAACGTTCTGCGCATGACAACAGCCACGCGAGAGGCCACGGCGGAGCGGCTGCTGCGCGCCTCCCTCGACCACTCCTACGAACCGGCCACCGCGATCGACTGGGACGCCCCGCTGCTGCCGGGCGCCTATTACCAGCCGCCGGAGCGGTGCTCGCTCTACGGCACAGCCCTCTGGGACGGCCTCACCGAGGAGCAGCGGATCGAGCTGTCCAAGCATGAGGTCGCGAGCATCGCGAGCGTGGGCGTGTGGTTCGAGCTGATCCTCATGCAGATGCTGGTCCGGCACGCCTACGACCGGGACCCGCGCACCGCGCACGTGCAGTACGCCCTCACCGAGATCGCCGACGAGTGCCGGCACTCGATCATGTTCGGCCGGATGATCGAGAAGATGGACTGCCCGGCGTACGGGCCTGGTCGCCTCGCCACCGCCCTCGGTCGTTTCTTCAAGACGACCAGCATGGGCCCGCTCATCTTCGCCGCCGCGTTGTACGTCGAGGAGATCCTCGACGCCCGTCAACGCGAGGCGATGCGCGACGACTCGTTGCAGCCGCTGACACGTGAGGTGTCGCGGATCCACGTGGTCGAAGAGGCGCGGCACATCCGCTACGCGCGCGCTGAAGTTGCCACGCGTTTTGCCAAACTGCCGAAGGGTGTACAGGAGCGCGAGCGCTTCGTACTCAGTACGGTCGCCGTGGTCGCGACCCGGAACCTGATCCACCCGGGCTGCTACGCCGCAGTCGGCCTCGACCCGAAAGAAGCGCGACGCGTCGCGCGGAACAACCCGTACTGGAAAGAGACGCAACGTTTTGCTGCACGCCGAGCGGTCGCGTTCTTCAAGGAGAACGGGATGATCGGCGGTCCCGGCGTACTGAACTGGAAGCGCCTCGGCCTGCTCTGAGCCACCCCCGGGCCTAGACCCGCCCTGATCTAGGTGGTTGTCGCCCGCCACGCCGGCGTGGCTACCAACCGGCCCCTAGATCACCGAGGTGGTGGGCTGCGAGATGCCGACACCGCCCCGGGTAGTCGCGCCGTACCGCTGCTTCTCCTTGGCCAGGTCGAGCGGTCGGATCGACTTGCGCGCCTCGAGCGCCGTGTCGTCGAGGAGATCGGCCGGGATCAGCCACACGATCTCGAACTCGATGCCGTTGGGGTCCTTGCCGTAGAGACTCTTCGTCGTGCCGTGGTCGGAGGCGCCAACGAGCGCACCGGCGGCGTCCAGTCGCTCCTGCACGCTCTCTAGCTCGTCGAGCGTGTCGACCTCCCAGGCAAGGTGGTAGAGCCCGACCGTCGAGCGGCCGGCACCGGACGGCCCGGCGCCAGGGCCGACGGCGAAGACCCCGAGGTCATGGTCGTTGGTCGAACCGGCGGCGCGCAGGAACGCGGCGCCGTTGAAGCCGTCAGGGGTCATGTTGACGACGTCGAAGCCGAGTACGTCGGTGTAGAAGCGAACCGTCTCGGCGAGGTCGCGGACGTAGAGGACGGCGTGGTTCAGGCGGGTGATCGGCATACCGATTGCAACGCTCAACGGGGCCGCGAGCATCCCGATCAGTGCGACCGGGTCTCGCGGATCCGGCGGGTCGCTGGACGGAATAGGCCGACCTATCGCATCATTAGCACTCAGTAGAGCCGAGTGCCAGACCGGAGGGAGCGCGTCGTGCCGACCTACCAGTACCGCTGCACGGACTGCAGCGAGCCACTCGAGGTCGTGCAGAGCTTCACCGATGACGCGCTGAGCGTCTGCCCTGCCTGCAATGGCCGGCTCCGCAAGGTCTTCTCCTCGGTGGGCGTCGTGTTCAAAGGCTCCGGCTTCTATCGCACGGACAGCCGGGCGGAGACGGGTGGCAGCAAGGCCGAGTCCAAGTCCGAAACCAAGGCCGAGTCCACCACCGACGCAAAGCCAGGCGCCAAGTCCGGTGCCGGGACCGAGTCGTCCGGCAGCAAGGCCGAGACCACCGGCGGCTCCGAGAGCAAGCCGGCGACGAAAAGCACGAAGGCCGACTCGTCCACACCGAAGAGCAGCGCCGCCTGAATCTCCCCAACTTCGACGGCTGACCTCCCGGTCGGCCGCCGAGCCTGGCTAGGGTCCGGGCGTCATGGCCGACCCATCGCCCGCGGAGACCGCCGAGCTCGGAGTCATCGGCGGGTCCGGCTTCTACGCGTTCTTCGACCGGTCGGTTGAAGTCGCCGTCGAGACGCCGTACGGCGCACCCTCGGAGCCTCCGGTCGTCGGGACGGTCGCCGGTCGGCGGGTCGCGTTCATCCCGCGACACGGCAAGGACCACCGGTACCCACCGCACCGGATCCCGTATCGGGCGAACATGTGGGCGCTGCGCGCCCTCGGGGTGCGCCAAGTCATCGCACCGTGTGCAGTCGGCGGTCTGCAACCGGACCTCGGACCGGGCACGCTCGTCGTGCCCGACCAGCTCGTCGATCGGACCAGCGGTCGCACGCCGACCTACTACGACGACGGTGCCGTGCACGTGTCATTCGCCGATCCCTACTGCCCGACCGGCAGGGCCACGTCTGCAACGGCCGCGCAGGACGACGGCTGGCCGGTGGTCGACGGCGGGACGATGGTCGTGATCGAAGGACCGCGCTTCTCCACCCGCGCTGAGTCGCAGTGGTTCACTGCGCAAGGCTGGTCACTGGTGAACATGACCGGTCATCCCGAAGCAGTGCTCGCCCGGGAGCTCGCGCTCTGTTACACCGCGGTCGCGCTCGTCACTGATCTCGACGCCGGTGTCACCCCGCATGAAGCGGTCACGCAGGAAGAGGTGTTTCGCGTCTTCGGGCAGAGCATTCCGAAGTTGCGCGACACCGTGCGGCGCATCGTGCACGAGCTGCCGACATCCCGTGCCTGCCCGTGCGCGCACGCTCTTGACGGCATCGACACCGGCCTGGTGCTGCCGTGAACTCCTTCTCCGATCAGCTGCCGGATTCGGTGCGCGCGCTGTTGCGGGCGGCGACGTGGCACCGCCGGTTGCTCGCGAGTGTGTGTGTCGCCGCTGCTATCGCGTTCGGGCTGAGCGCACTCGCGCCGAAGCCGGCGACGGTCGTGCACGTTCTGGCCGCCGCACGGGCGGTCCCCGCCGGCTCGGTGCTGACCGCGGCCGACGTACACGCGATCGGTTTGCCACCCGCCGTCGTGCCGGTCGGGGCACTGCGGGCCGGCACCGACGTCGAGGGTCGGGTCGTCGCCGCAGCCCTCGCACGTAACGAGCCGCTGACCGATGTGCGCCTCGTCGGTGCGTCGATGTTCGCCGCTGTCAGTGCAGGGCTCGTGGCCGCCCCGGTACGCATTGCGGACCCGGCGGTCGCACGACTGCTGCAGCCCGGTGACGTCGTCGACGTGCTGGCCGCTTCCGACCGTGCGAGCGCGACAACGGTGGTTGCAGCGGGGGTGCGCGTCCTCGCCGTACCAGCACCGGGCGACACCGGCGGCGGCCTCGACGACGGAGCGCTGGTCGTCCTTGCTACCTCGCCGTCCACGGCGGCAGGGCTGGCGCACGCCGCGGTCGCTACTCGCCTTTCCGTTGTGATCCACGGCAGCCAGTGATGTCGACGTACGCCGTCTGGGGGTGGGGCGCGCCGGAGCGGGAGCCGCAGCTACCCGACCTCGTAGCCGCAGGCCCCGAGGTGCAGCGGTTGCTTGGTTTGGCGGTACAAGCTCCGGAACGCCCGGCGCCGCTGCCGGAGCTTCGAGCCGCCCGCGTGCAGCCGCCGACCGCGCTGGCACACCTCGCCTCCACGCAGCCACTCGACCGGGCGCGGCACAGCATCGGCCGGTCATATCGCGACCTCGTCCGCGGCATCCGCGGGGAGTTCGCGCACGTCGTCGATGCGGTCGTCCGGCCGACGTCGGAGGACGACATCGGGGCGCTGCTCGAGTGGGCGGCTGACGCCGGCGTCGCAGTGGTCCCGTTCGGCGGCGGCACGTCGGTCGTCGGCGGCGTCGAGCCTGTGATTGCTCCGTCGTACGCCGGCGTCGTGTCACTGGACATGGAACGCGTGAGCGGAGTCACCGAGGTCGACGTCACGTCGCGGGCTGCGTTGGTGCGCGCGGGTACGCCGGGACCGCGACTAGAGGACGAGCTGCGGCCGCACGGCCTCACCGCGCGGTTTTTCCCACAGTCGTTTGAACGATCGACGGTCGGCGGTTGGATCGCAACGCGCGCAGCAGGCCACTTCTCCACCCGCGCCACGCACATCGACGACCTCGTCGAGTCGGTGCGCGCCGTCACTCCGCACGGATTCTGGGAGTCACGCCGGTTGCCCGCGTCGGGTGCGGGGCCGAGCCCGGATCGGATGCTGCTCGGCAGCGAGGGCGCGCTCGGAGTCCTCACAGCGGCGTGGTTGCGCGTGCAGCCGCGCCCCGTTCGCCGATGGTCGGCGACCTGCGCCGCGCCCGACTTCCGTACCGGCACCGAGGCGGTTCGGGTGTTGTTGCACGAAGGCTTCCTGCCGGCCACGGCACGCGTCGTCGACCCGCGCGAGTCCGCGGTGACGGGCACGCTCGCCACGGGCGAGGCTGCCGTCGTCGTCGGCCTCGAGTCGCTCGGTCCGCCGCTCGACTCCGACGCGCACCACATCACCGAGCTGGTCCGTGACCACGGTCTGCGGGTGATCGAGTCCGGCATGCGCGAGTCCGGCGGCGTTGGCGACACTTGGCGAACCACGTTCGTCGCGGCGCCGTACCTCCGCGAGACGCTCGTGCTCCTGGGCCTCATCGTCGAGACGTTCGAGACCGCAGTGACCTGGGACCGGTTCGACGAGCTCGTCTCGACCGTCACGGCGACCGTGCAGTCAGCGCTCGGCTACGTGTGTGGCGGTGGCCTGGTCACCTGCCGCACCACACACGCCTACGTCGACGGCGTTGCGGCGTACTTCACCGTGTTCGCACCGGCGCGCCGCGGTTCCGAGCTGGCGCAGTGGGCCGACATCAAAGCCGCGGCGAGCAAGGCTGTGCTGGACGCCGGCGGCACGATCACGCATCACCACGCCATCGGCCGGGACCATCGACCGTGGTACGACGAGCAGCAGCCGACGCCATTCGCCGCTGTCCTCAAGGCCGCCAAGGGTGCCGTCGACCCGACCGGGATCATGAACCCTGGCGTACTCGTGGATCTCTGAGTCTGGGAGCGGCATGGACGGGTTCCGGAAGTTCATCCTGCGCGGCAACGTCGTCGACCTGGCGATCGGTGTTGTCATCGGCGCCGCATTCACGGCGATCATCACGGCGCTCGTCAACGGTCTCGTGAACCCGTTCATCGGCTTGTTCGGACTTGGCTCCAACCTTGGCGACAAGGTCGCGTGCATCGGCACCTGCAACGTCGCCAAGAAGAGCGGGCACATCTTCTACTGGGGCTCGATTATCAGCGCCGGCATCAATTTCCTGCTCATCGCCGCGATCCTTTACTTCTTCGTCCTGCAACCCGTGAACCGGCTCATGTCCAGGTTCAAGACCGAACGCGATCCCCAGGAGCCGACGAAGGACTGCCCGGAATGTCTGTCGGCGATCCCACAGGGCGCGACCCGATGCGCGTTCTGCGCCGTGGAACAGCCCGCATAGTCCTTGGCGCGTCTTACCGCCCTCGCGGCGACACGCACCTCACCATGAGCAGATGGGGGTCCGCCGCAACGGGGCGGGGGCGACGACCGCTGCCATCGCGTTCGCGATGGTGGCCGTTGCGTGCGGGCCGCGCGCGCGTGTTGTCGTCGTACATCCGGCCCGGCATGCGCATCCGGTGGCGAGCAGCGCCTGGCGCATCTCCAGTCACCAGCCTTCTGATGGCATCACCGGGTACGCCGACCACGCCGACGTGAGTCCAGGTGGGTCTGTTCACTTCTTCGTGTCGACCTCGGCGGCGACATACGCGGTGACGGCGTACCGCATGGGTTGGTACGGCGGGAAGGGCGCCGGACTCGTGTGGAGGTCGCGCACCCATAAGGGCGTGCTGCAACAGAAGCCGCAGGCGAGTGCGGACACACACACGGTGCTCGCGTCGTGGACGAAGTCGTTCACGGTCGGGACGTCGGGCTGGCCGGAAGGCGACTACCTGTTCGTGCTCGCAGCGTCGGATGGTTCAGCGCACTACATACCGCTCGTGCTGCGCTCGCATGACGTCACGGGCAAGGTCGTGCTGATGAATGCCACCGCGACGTGGCAGGCCTACAACGCGTGGGGCGGCTACAGCCTCTACCACGGACCGTTCGGCAACGCGCGGCAGCGCGCAACGGTCGTCGGTTTCGATCGACCGTACGACGGCAACGGCGCCACCCTGTTTCTGTCGTTCGAGCGACCGGTCGTGTCGTTCGCGGAAGAGATCGGCCTGCCGGTCGCATACGTAACGAGTCAGGACGTCGCCACGGACCCCGGCTTGCTGGCCGGCGCGAAGGCTGTCGTGTCGATGGGGCACGACGAGTACTGGACGTCGTCGATGCGCGACGCACTGATGACCGCGCGCGACGCGGGCACCAACGTCGCGTTCCTGGGCGCCAACGCAGTGTTTCGGCACATCCGCTTCGAGGACGGTCCGGGCGGACCGAACCGGCTGGAGGTGAACTACCGCACCGAGGCGGATCCGTTCATGTCGACCGACCGGAGCGAGGTGACCACCGATTGGCGCGAGCCGCCGCAGCCGCGCCCGGAAAGCGTCCTCACCGGCGCTCTCTACGAGTGCAACCCCGTCGACGCCCCCTACGTCGTGCCGGATGATCCGCGGTGGCCGCTCTCCGAGGGGCACGTGACAGGTGGTGCGTCGTTCACGGGCCTCGTCGGGCCGGAGTACGACCGGGTCGACCCGGCGTACGAGACACCGCATCCACTGGCGGTCCTGTCGCACTCGCCGGTCCGGTGCCGTCGGCACCCGAGCTACGCGGACACGTCGTACTACACGGCAACGAGCGGCGCCGGTGTCTTTGACGCCGGGACGATGCGCTGGGTGTGTGCGCTCGGTGGTGGCTGCCGAAACCATGGCGTGACCGCAGCGGCGACGACGTTCGTGCGTCGCGTCACCGCCGCGCTGCTGCGGGCTTTCGTGTCCGGGCCCGCGGCCAACGCGCACCCAGCGGTCGACAACGTCGACGCAATCGGAGAGTTCGTGGGCGACGCGACATCGCGGCACATCTATGTGCCGCAACCGCGCCTGCACTATCCGTTGCACAACCTGCCGCAACCGACGACGCTGCCGCTCCCGCTGCCGTCGTCGAGTCTTCATCCGTCGGCCCTGCCGAAGCCGACGAGCAAGCCCACCGGCAAGCCGTCGCCACCGGCGACGGCTAAACCCGGACCCGGCCCGTCAGACGCTGGCTCGCACTAAGTGAGCGTGATCTAGGGTCGATCCGGTCGACACGCCGGCGCATCTTCCACTGACACCTAGATCACCTATCCAATAGTGCTGGTATCCGGGTTGGCCAGGCCGTCAGTCGCCGTGGTGCGGTGGCTTCTCATCGAGGAACCGCCGGGTGTCATCGACGTCGTCCTCGTCGGCGCGCTCGCCCCAACCGGTGTCCTGCTCATCCGTCGTGCTGTCGGGCAGCACCGGTCGGTCGTCCCGCTCACTCACGGGACCGACCTTAGGCAATCCGCTAGAGCGCGGCGCGGCGGCGGCGCCCCGTCCCACTCAACGCGGCGACCAGCAGCGCGGCGAGCACGATCGAGACGATGAGCGTCAAGAAACCGTGCAGCCCCAGCGCGTACGAGATGAGCCCACCACCGATCGAGCCCACGATGCCGACCAGGATGGTCATCCCCAGACCGATCGGGTTGCGTCCCGGCACGGCGAGCCGAGCCAGAGCGCCGACGACCAAACCGGTGATGACGTACATCAGGATGAGTAGCAGCATCTGCTGCAACTACCCACCTCTGGCCGCAGTCCACCAGCGTGACGATCTCCCCGATCCAAAACTCGCCCAGAGGTGACGTTCACGATCGGTGCCTATCCGGGCCTTCGCGACGCCGCTTGTCACGGCCTGACGCAGCCACTGCATTCGAGGGCAGAGTTGGCCTTTGTCCCAAGGAGCTACGCCACACGGCCGCGCGTCGCTGTCACAAGCGGAGCCGGCGTCTTGGCTGTGCAAACGATGTTGCCCAGACAGCGACGCCGCAGCTGGCCTCTCACCTGCGAAAATGCGGTGACCAGCCCTCGTAGCTCAGGGGATAGAGCAACGGTTTCCTAACTGTCTTGGACCGTTCGCCGAAGTTCAACAGCGGACGAAGCCGCTGGTTAGACGGGTTGCGGCATCCGCGTCGGTTCGTCGTCGGACATCGAAGTTCGCGCCGTTGGTAGTCATCTTGGTAGTAGGCGGTCGCTGGCGCGCATCAACGCAAGACAAGACTCGAACCACGTCCGCCCCCTGCCGTCACGAGCGGCGCATGTCGAGGAGCCAAGGCTCCTATGAGCGTGCGCGCCTGTGCGTGTTGTGAGTCTCAGCATAGGAATCCAGACCCGGCGGTCAGGTCAGTGTTGTGAGACGGGTCCCTTGGTTGAGATCCGGAGTGCGATCCCTCGCGTAACCAGTTCTCGTACGGAAACGTGAAGATCTGTCTGCAATCCGACGTGATGCCACCGTGATGCCAGCAGCCAGACGCTAATGCGAGCACGGACGAAACCGCCGGTCAGCGACTTGCAGCTTGGCCGTGGAAGTGGGATTTGAACCCTCGCGCGCAAAGCTCCTGACCGGGCAGTTTACCGATTCCGCGCGTGGCGTCGACGCCGTACGACGCGGTTGTCCGGGCACGACGCAATCCACACCCTCGGAAGGGTGTCGATGTCGCGAGATGAGAATGGTGGAGCTGAGGAGGTTTAACCACCAGCGCCAGCCGCCTGAACCAGGCACTGTATCGAACACACGCTAAGCGTGTGCCCGGACGACGCCATTAACGGCTGGTGTCGGTCGTGGCCGACGATCGGTGGTGCCATGTGGCATTACCCATGATCTTGAACCGTCTCGCTGTGCAGTGACGAATCCGATGGTCACCAACAAGTCAGTGCGTCCAGCATCCCAAGCGGTCCAGCGCGGCCTTCGCTCCCTAGTCGGATCGTTCCGCGGCGCACCCCGCACTTTCCATCTCGAGGCAGATGCTTCAGGTCACGAGCTCCGCATCGAGCACGGTCCGATACATCGCAAGGAATTCGCGACGCCTGCGACGGCACTGTTGGGATGGGCCGGCGGTCAGCACGGTGCCCTCCTCGGACAGTTTGATGGACCCATCGGCCGACCTCGCAACTCAAGAAGAAATCCGTCAAAAGTCCGATGCCTGCGCCAACCCAGGTCAGACTGCACAACCATCGGCAGTGGTTGAGCCGCGAGCATAAGCGCTGACACCTGAACGAAAGCGACCGGAGCACGGGTGCTCCCGTCACCACGCGTCAGATCCGCGAGCGCTTCACTTTGGCTTGACTAGTAATGCCAGCACAGCAATGGCGACGCCGCATAACACAAGAAGCAAACCAATGGTGCGTGCAACTGTCTGCGCCTTGTCTCCAAACCGCTCGGGGTTCCGAACACCTTTCGGGCCACGTAGCACCATGACAACTCCAAGCGCAGCGAAGCACACGCCCAGCACCACAAGTAATGCAGTCATTGCCCGACTAACACGTCAATCTCTGGATCTCTGGAAGAGCAGTGCAACGGGCCGCACGACTGAGCTTACTCAGAGTTGCGGACCGAACTCATGACACGGACGAATTTGCCTGAGGCGGGGTCCACCCGCAAGGTCAGCATGATCCGCTCTCCCCACATGAGATGAGGTTGCCCAATGAGAAACCGAATATTCCGATGCCGACACCCACATATCCACCGGCCGCGATCCCGGTGAGTCCGGAAGCGAACCCGACCACTCCTGCCAGGGCAGCGTCACCTGCGTTCCCTGTGTTCAGGTAGACGGCGCCACCAAGCGCAGCCCCGGAAAATGCTGCTAAGCCGATAGCCGGCAGTCCCAGCGGCGCCAGGGCCACAGCCCCGAGTGCTGCTACGCCCGATACCACGTCGAGGGCATCGCTCCAAAAACTCATTCCCTGCGGGTCCACGCCGTTAATCGGATCCGCGCCGGCGTATTCATAGAGGTTGCCTTGCTGCAAGTCGCCGAGGTGGACGATGGCGTCTTGTTGGGTGAAGCGGCCGATGCTGGGGTCGTAGTAGCGGGCGCCCATCTTGTACAGCCCGGTCGGGCTGTCGTAGTAGGTGCCGGTGTAGCGGTAGGGGTTGCCGGTGGCCGCGCTAGTTAACGACCCGCCGTTGAGGAGGTTGCCGTATGGGTCGTAGGTGTAGCTGCCGGCGTCGGTCCCGCTGCTGTTGCTGTCGTCTTCGATCAGGTGCGTGATGGAGCCGAGGCCGTCTGTCACGTAGTAGTACTCGGCGCTTTGCGATAGCGGGCTGCCGCTCATCACGCGCTGCGCGACCAGGCCACCGTCGGGGGTTCGTTCGAAGTAACTGTTCGTCGGTAGCAGGCCGCCGGTGCTTTGGCTTGCCACGCCGCTCTTGCCGTTGGTGAAGGCCAGGCTGTCACCGGTGGCGCGTTCGTTCTGGTTGTCACCGGTGTAGGTGAACGGGTCGGACGTACCCGTGCTTGCCGGGGTGATTTGGCTGGTTTGGTCGAGCGGGGTGTAGCCGAGGCTGCTGAAGGTCGGGTTGGCGATCAGGTTCGCGTCGCCGTCGTACTTGACGTTCGTGTCGGTGAGCTGGTCCGCGGCGTTGTAGCTGTGGCTGCCGAGCGAGCCGGCGGTGAGGTTGCCGTTTTTGTCCGCGGTGTAGTTGTAGGGGTGCGTGGCGCCGCCGTCGGGGCTGGTCCAGGACAGCCGGCTTCGGTGGTCGTAGCAGTACGTCGTGGTCACGCTGGTCAGGTTGTCGGTCATGGTCTGCCGCTGGTGCGTGACGTGCCCCGAGGTCTGGCCACTGTCGGCGGTGCAGTTGCTGATCTGGCCGCTGGTGATCGTGTAGCCGTAGCTGAGATCCTGCACGCGGTTGCCGCTGGTGTCGCTGAGCCGGTAGGCGGTGAGCTGGTTGAGTCGGCCGCTGTTGGACAGGCTCGAGTGCACATGCACTTTGAAGCCGGTGGGCGCGCCGACGGTGTAGGCGGCGTCGCTGCCGTTGCCGTAGGTCGGCGTGTAGCAGGTGGATGTGCCGGCACAGGTGGTGGCGTCGTTCCAGGTGTCGATGCGCTTGTGGTCGGTGTTGTAGCGGAACACCGACACGTGCCCCGACGGCGTGCCGTCGCTGCCGGGTTCTTGCATGGCGTCGAGCAGGTTCGCCTTGTTGTAGTGGTAGGCCGTGGTGCCGCCACCATCGGCGGCGGAGGTCAGGTTGCCGACCTTGTCATATCCGTAACACAGTGCGGAGTCGCTTGGGCTGCCGGGGCAGGGGTTGCTCGCCCGGGTTGGCTGGTTGGTGCCCGACGGTGGTGCGCTGGTGATCCGCGCGGTCAGCTCATTGACCGCGTCGTAGTAGTAGCTCGTGGTCGCGTTCGCGTCGCTGCGGACGGTGGTGTTGCCGTCGCCGTCGTAGTTGAAGTAGATCGGATGACTGCTGTCGCTGAAGGTCTCGGCGGTGATCTGGTCGAGCGCGTTGTAGGCGAACGACTCGGTCACCGTGGTGGCCGATCCGTTCACGCGGATCTGGTGACTGCGGGAGGCGAGCCGGCCGAACCCGTCGTAGGTCAGCGTGATCGCCGCTGGCGCGTCCGACCCGCTCGCGGGTGTGACGGTCGGAAGGGTGATGTTGGTGAGCTGGTGGTTGGTGTAGTCGAAGCGGGTGCAGTTGTTGTTCGCTTCCTTGGTGTTGTCCCGTCCGCACCGGGTCGCGGTGCTCGACGTCGTCGAGCCGACGTTGTTCGGTGTGGTCGAGGTGGCGACGGTGCCGTCGTTCGGGTCGCTGTCGGTCCAGCTGCCGCCGCTGTAGGTGGTGCCGGAGTTGCCGTCGTTGTAGCTGAGCTTGGCCTGGTCACCGCTGCTGTGCTCGCTGGACGCGGACAGGTTCCCCGGCCCGGCGTAGGTGTAGTCGGTGGTGTTGCCCGAAGCGTCGGACGAACAGATCGGCTGATAGACCGTGGCGTTGGCTCCGTCGCCGCTGCAGCTGCCCTTCGCGCCGGTGTAGCCGAGGCTGGTCTGCGCGCCGTCCGCGTCGCTGCTGCTGGTCAGGCTTTCCCCGCTGCCGTTCGTGTTGCCGGCATCGATCGGGTTCGCACCGAACTGGTTGCTGGTGACGCCGCCCATGCCGTTGGTGTCGCTGAGGGTCTGGTTGTCGGCGTTGTAGGTCTTGTCGTGCACCTTCTGCCCGAACGCGTCATACACACTCGAGATCAGGTCCCCGCCGTTGTCGGAGTGATATTTCGTGGACGTGTGGTTGTCCGCGTCGATGACATCGATCTCGTTGGATGCGTAGTCGTACCGCGTCACTGCCGGGAGCCCGCCGCTGTCCCGGTTGACCGCCGAGACTTGGTAGGCCGACATTTCTTCTTGTGGGTCGCCGAGGTTGTTGCCGTAGCTGATCGTGGTGATTTTGCCGTTGGCGTCGGTGATCTGGGTGAGCCGGTTCGCGTAGTCGTAGCCGAAGGTCTCCACTCGGGTGCTGTCGCCGGTCTGGGACAGGGTGATCTGGGTGAGCCGGTTCGCGCTGTCGTAGCCGTAGCTCACGCTTCGGGTGGTGCTTCCCGCTGTCTGAGTCAGGGCCGAGAGCCGCCCGCCGGTGCCGTTGTAGGCGAAACTCACTTGGTAGCCACCGTTCGGGCCGGCGTCGGAGATGATGGTCGTCGGGTTGGTCCCGCCCCCGTAATTGACAGTGAACCCAGCACCTTCACGGTTCTTGTCGCTGGTCTCCCGGCCGCCGCTATTGAAGCTGACCTTCTCACCGGAACTGTGGTAGGTCAGCGTCCAGGTGTCTGGGGTCAGGTCATGCTTGAGCGTCGCGTCCAAACCTGACGGCGTCTGATAGTCACCGTTGGTGCCGATGGGCAGGAACCCGGCGATCCCACCGTTGGGCAGGTACACCGTCGCCGACCCGGCCGTGTTGATCACCCGGTAGTCCGGCGCGGTCGCGGTGCGCCAGCCAACCCCCAACAAGCCGGAGCCGTTGTTGCCCGCGCCCGGGGTGAGCCGCAGGCTGTTGTAGGTCAACCCGAACTGCAGGCTGCCGGTCGGGCCGGGCAGGCTGAGCTCGTTGTCCTGCAGCAACAGGTTGCCGTTGGCCTCGTTCACCTTCAGCGTCAGCTCTTTGGTCAGCTGGTGGGTGTCGAAGCCGAACCAGCTTTGCCCACCCGCGCCGAGCTGCGGATCAACCAAGAATTGGTAGGCAGGCCCGACCGTGCAGGAGTTCGTCGCCGTGCAGGACTGGGTCCACCAGTTGTACTCATCACCCGGCACCAGCTGCTTGGTCACCACATAGATAACTGTCTTCGTCTGACCCGGCGGCACCACCGGAGATCCCACGCCGCCGAAGACGTCGTACGCGGTGGCTCCGAACTTGCGTACATAGAACTTCGTCGTCAACGCCTGCGCTCCGGCCGTCACGGACTGAGAGAGCTGCGGTGTCGTCATGTTCAAGTACTTCGCGTTCGTGTTCGTCGGCAACGCCGGCGCGTCGTTCGTGGCGAAATAGCCGACGACGTCGGCAATCACCTGCACGTGCCCACCGGCGTCGTTGTTCCAAACCGAGATGTTGCCACTGGTGTCCGGCTGCACGATCACCATGTTCGCCAGCGTCTGCCCGGTCTCCGGATAGTTCACCGCGCTCGCCGGATAGGGACGCGTCGCGCCGGTTGTCCACGCAGTCAGGTAGCCGTGCTGATCGGTCGCGCCGGTGGCAGTCAGGTTCACCACGACCGCCTTCGCCGACGTCGGTACGCCCGAGCTAACCGGCGGAGTGCCCGAGTTCGGCACCGTGTCCACGTTGAACGCGAACGACTGGTTCGGCGCGATCAGGCCTTGGGTGCCGCCGAAGTTTGACCGCGTATCGAGCATCCGCGTCGCGGCTACCGGGACGTAGCGCTCGGCCGTCGAGCTGTCGTTGGACTGGTAGTAGCCGACCACGTCAACGATCGCGTCGACGGTCCCCGCGCCGTTGTTCGTGATCTTGAGCTGCCCGGTGCTGTCGACCGGGACGATCTCGAAGTGGGCGTCTGACCAACCCGATGCCGGGTAGTTCAGGTTCGCCGGCGGGACCGCCGCCGCACCCGACGGGTAGACCGTGAGCGAGCCACCCGCGGTTTGGTCAGCGGCGGTCATGTTGATCGCCACCGCCGTCATCGAGGCAGCCGACGACGGCAAGTGGTTCGCCGTCCCGTCACCGACAACCGAAACGGTGGTGCTGTCGGTGCCGCCTTGGGTGCCATGTGGTTGGAGCGCCGTCGCGGTGCGGGTGTCGAGCAGCCGGTAGCTCGGGAACGCCACGTAGGTGCCGTCGCTCTGCAGTGACTTGGAGTAGTAGCCCGTCACCTGGATGGTCACGGTCGCTGTGCTTGCCCCGCTGTTGAACAGGTTGATGTAGGCGGTCTGATGGCCGTCGCTGTCGTGGTCGGCGTAGCCGACCTGCACCGTCGCGAGGTTCGAAACCGTCGCACCCGGCCAGTAGTTCACTGTGCTTCCCGGGTTCGGCATCGTTTGCCCGTCCGGCCACGCCAACACGTACCCGCCGCCCGCGCTGGACACCGAAATGTTCACCGCGACCGCCGTGATATCCGCTGAGTCCGGCACACCACCATCACCACCGACCGGGTCCGGCAACGCGGACACCTGGACCGGGCTGCCCTGAGCGCCCGCACCAACGCTGCCCGAGAACGCTTGCACCGGCGTGACCGGCGTGAACGCGCCCCCCGTCGGGACAGCAGCCTGAGCAGACCGGGCAAAGCTCACCAGCGGCAGACACGCAGCGGCCAGCGCCGCAAGCACAGTCACCAGCCGCAGCAGGCGAAAACGATCCAAAACGACCAGACGAGACACCGAAACGCTCCAGGTAGAAGGCAGGCATGAAAAAACGCGCCGCGCCACCCCACGTCCCGGAGCGACTAGCGCGATTACGACAGGAAACAATGCAAACGTCGTGCAGTCATCCCGTTCCGCACGGAATAGCCGAAATATCGCCCACTAGTACTAAGGACATGGTCCCAGCGGGCTAGGCGATCAAGTCATCCCAGGCTTACCGCCTTGCGGCAGGATCACCCGCGAGCGAAGCCGGCCGTATCAGCGATACCTCTGTGTCCGAACGAAATTTTTGAGAGCTGCGCTAGCAGCTGGCGTGGCGACGGATTGTGTGATCGAGCGGTTGATCGGCGTGACGCGGTACTGATCAAGTCGGCTCGGATGGTTGGGTCGGGCAATGGGGGCCTGGTGGACCCCGAGATCCGGAACCTTCTGGTCGGCGGTCTCGCCGCGCATGGTGCCCGCCTCTCCGGGCCAGCTTGTCCGTTCGTTGTGCTTTACGCGCGCGGTCCACGTTGGAGGTCGTGAACGGCCTCGGTCGTACCGGCCGAAAGTTGTTGACAATGCGCGTCCCCGGGCACGTCCCCCGTCGGGGGTTGGCTCTGAACGCCGAAGATTCTTCGAGCCACCTCGTCGCGTGAAGATCGTGAACGCGCGGATGACGCTGGTGGGTACGGCCGGCGGCTACACCGGCGTGCATGGCGGGACAAGGATCGGACCAGGGTCGGACAAGGTGGCCGCTTGTCATAGCGGGCATGGCCCACCCCCGGTCGACCGGCACGGCCGTCATGGCATGGCGGCTCGGCGCGACACCCGTCCCCGCTGACGCCCGGGGATCTTCGCGGGGACGCCGCCGGGGACGCCTGCACCGCATGGTCACCGGTATGGATGCGAGCTCGCCTGGTCTCAGTGCTCGCTGCGCGGGTGGTGGTCGACGGTGTTGAGGTTCAAGACATTCGGCTCGGCCCGGGCGGCAGTGCGCTATTACGCCGACCGGGGCGCCGACTGCGCCCGCGACGAACAGTCTCTCAACCTCGACAGCGAACCCGCGGCGGACGCGAGCGCGGGCCAGGCGGTCGACTACTACACAGGCCGCGGCAGCGCCGTCGGCGCCTGGCTAGGTGGCGGTGCCGGCGCGCTCGGGTTGTCCGGGTCGATTCACGCCGGGGAGGCGCAGGTGCTTGAGCGGCTGCTGTCGGGGCAGCTCCCCGACGGCACCGAGGTGAGCGGGCCGGTGTGGCGGTCCGACCCCGACGGGCAGCTACCAGTCGCGGCGTTGCTCGAAGCCGTCCAAGCGGCCGCGTCGGGTCGTGGTGTTCCGGTCGAGTCACTATGGCCGGACGCAGACTCCCGCAACGTTCATGCCCGGCTGGTCACTCGAGTGCAGACGAAAACCGATGCGACCGTGGACGCGCGTGACGTGACCGCCGTCGCCGCGGCGGCCGGCGTCGACGCAAGCGCCGTGTTCGGAGCCGGACATGTGGCGGTCGCGTTGGCGAAAGCGGACCAGAAAGTCGACGTGCGGAAGGCCGGCGCGGACGGGCAGGTCTCGCCGCCTAAGTCAGTGTCAATGCTGTGGGCGTTCGGTGATGAGGCCGTCCGCGAACAGGTGCTCGCCGCCCACCGGGCCGCGGTCGGCGAAACCGTCAAACACCTGGAGACCTACGCCGCCCACGGGTTGCGCGGGCATCAAGGCGACGGGCAACGCGCGGCGCGGATCGGCACCGACGGGTTGATCGTCGCCGCGTTCGAACATTTGACCTCACGGGCGGACGATCCGCAGATCCACACCCACCTGGTTGTCGTGAACCTGCTGCACGGCAGTGATGGGAGGTGGTCCGCGCTCGACAGCCGCGCGTTGTTCCGTAACCAGAAGACGGCGGGCTATCTCTACCAGGCCGTGCTGCGCGGTGAGCTGACCCGTCGCCTGGGCATCGGCTGGACAGCCGTGCACAAGGGCATCGCTGAGGTCGCCGGCCTGGGCAGTCGCAGGTTGATCCGCGGGTTTTCCCGCCGCCGGGCGCAGATCGAAGCCCACCTCGATGCCATCGGCGGTGCTGGCGCGAAAGCGGCTACCGTCGCCTGCCTCGCTACCCGGCCAGCGAAATCGCACCGGCCGCTGCGCGAGCTGGTCGAGGAGTGGCACACGCGGGCAGTCGCGCTGGTCGGTGACCCGCGGCTGCTCATCCGAGGCGTGCTCGGTCTGGCGCGGTCCCGCACCCTCACCGGGCGCGACGCGGACGTGCTCGCCGCGGTCGCGCTCGGCGCCGACGGGATCACCGCACACGCGAGCGGGTTCGACCGCGCCGAACTGACGCGCTTCCTGCTCGAACGGCTGCCGGCGGGGACCACCACCAGTCACGGCGAAACCGAAGCCCTGGTTGACCACGTCCTCGCCCACCCCGACGTGCTACGCCTCATCGACGGCACCCGCGGCGAGCGGCGGTTCACCGCGCGTGGGCTCGCGCTTACCGAAGCCGCAACCCTCGCCCTCGCGCGCACCCGAACCGGTGTGCCGGCGCGCACGCCGGCGACGGCAACCGTCAGCGCGCTGAGCAGGGAGCAACGCCGACTCGTCCGCGCACTGACTGCATCCGACGCCAGTGCCGACGTCGTGCTCGGCCCGGCCGGCTCGGGTAAGACCGCCGCCCTAGCGGCGGCAGTCGAGCATTGGCGACAGCTCGGCGTCCCCGTCAACGGTGTGGCACTTGCCGCTGTCGCGGCGCGGCGGCTCGAGCACGCCACCGGCGCGCCATCGATGTCGCTGGCTCGGCTGCTGCACCGGATCGAGACAAGGCAACCGCTTGATCCACAAGCCGTCGTCGTGCTCGACGAAGCGGGTCTGGTCGGTAGCCGCGACTACCACCGCCTCCTGCACGCCATCACCACGGTCGGGGGGAAACTCATCGCGGTCGGTGACCGCGCGCAGCTCACCGAGATCGACGCCGGCGGCATGTTCACCCGGCTCGCCCGTGAACACCTTCGCGCCGAGCTCACCGACAACTACCGCCAAGTCCACGCTTGGCAGCGCGAGGCCCTCACCGATCTGCGGGCCGGCAACGTCAGCGATGCGATCACGGCCTATGACACCGGCGGACACCTGCATGTCAGCGAAAACCCCGACCAGTTGCGTGAACACATCGCCATCCAGTACGTCGACACTTACGCCGCCGAGAACCCCTTCGCAGTCATCGCGCTGGCTGGCACCCGGCGCGGAGTCAACGAACTCAACGTCGCAATCCGCGAACGGCTGCGCACCAGCGCGTACCTCCGCGGTCCGGACAGCTCGTTGCAACACGGCGAGGGTGAAACGCGACTGGGTGTCGCGGTCGGCGACCTTGTCCTCGTCACCTGCAACGACCATCAGCGGGGCCTGCTCAACGGCACCCGAGCACAGATCACCGGAGTCAGCGAAGCCGCGTTGGCGCTGCAGCTCGAGGACGGACGGGACGTCGCGGTCCCCGCCAGCTGGGCCGCCGAACGGTTGATCTACGCGTACGCGATGACCGTGCACAAAGCCCAAGGCCTCACCGTCGACACGGCCCTCATAGACGCCACCGAACTGCCCGACCGCAACGCCGGCTACGTCGCGCTCAGTCGCGCGCGGCACCGCACCGAGATTCACATCAGCGATCGCGACACCCTCACCGAAGCGCTCGACGACGACCCCTTCGCCCGACGTGCGCCAACTCGCCCACCCGTCGAAGCACTGCGCGACCGGCTCGCGGCAAACACCGCGCTGGAGCTCGCGCTCGACCAACTCCACCGCAACCAGCATTACCGCGACCGCGACGAAGGTCTGAGCCGGTAACGGTTATCCACATTTCCCTAGAAGTCCATTGACGTAGCCAGAAGGAGGTGACCGCATGAACCCGTTGCTGTTGACCGCGGAGCAAGCCGCCGAAGCGCTCGGCGTAGGCCGAACGACGGTCTATGGACTGTTGAGAAGCGGACTACTCAAGTCGGTGCGCGTGGGTCGGCTTCGCCGCATACCCGCGTCCGCGCTCACAGAGTTCGTCGGCAGGCTCGACCGACCAGAGGAGGAAACATGACCAAGAGACGTGGGCACGGCGAGGGATGCATCTATCAGCGCGCAGACGGTCGGTGGGCCGCCGTGCTTGACCTCGGCTGGCAAAACGGCAAGCGGAACCGGAAGTTCATGTATGGGCGGACGCGTCGAGAAGTCAGCGACCGTCTCAATCAAGCGCTCACCGCTCAACGCGAAGGCCGATCCTTCGTCAACGAGCGAACCACGGTTGCATCATTCGTTGACGCGTGGCTCGAGGGCGCCAAGGGCACGGTTCGACCGAGCACGTGGCAACGCTATGAGCAGTACGCACGCAAACACGTCGTCCCGCACATCGGCAAGGTGCGTCTTGCCCGTCTGCAGCCGATCCACATCCAACGTCTTTACGCGGACAGGTTGTCCTCCGGTCTGTCGCCAACCTCGGTGCTACATCTGCACCGGTTCTTGCACAGGATTTTTGACCAAGCCGTTCGGTGGAATGCGGCACCGCGCAATGTGACTGATCTGGTCGATCCGCCGCGAGCCCGGCGCCACGCTTTTCGGACCCTGAACCCGGAAGAAGCGAAACGCCTCATAGAGGGGGTTCGCGATGACCGGCTCGGTGCACTCGTCGCCGTCGCGATGATGACGGGGATGCGCGAAGGAGAATTATTGGCTCTTCGATGGCGCGACGTCGATCTGAAGCGCGGCACCGTGCAAGTGCGTGGCAGCCGGCAACACGACGGGACCATCCGCGAGACGAAGACGGCCGGGTCGCGCCGCCTTGTGTTGCTTCCGCGGGTGGCATGTGAGGCGCTAGGTCGCCATCGTGCAAGCCAGGCGAGCGAGCGGCTCAGACTGGGCCCGGAGTGGGAGGACAATGACCTTGTGTTCGCCAACAAGGTGGGTCGGACACTGAGCGCGCAGAATCTTCTGCAGCGGTACTTCTATCCGACGCTGGAGCGGCTCGAGCTTCCGCGGATCCGCTTTCACGACCTTCGCCACACCGCGGCAACGCTGCTCCTCGCCGAGGGCGTGCATCCGAAGATCGTCAGCGAGATGCTGGGCCATACGGAGGTCGGCATCACGCTCGATCTCTACTCGCATGTGACGCCGACGATGCAGGCGGAGGCGGTGCGAGCGCTGGACGCGGTCTTTGGTAGTCAGAATGGTAGTCAAGACCATGATCCGGAACGCAAAATCCCAGGTCAGCCCTCGTAGCTCAGGGGATAGAGCAACGGTTTCCTAAACCGTGTGTCGCCAGTTCGAATCTGGCCGAGGGCACGCCTGCTGTGTTCCTCAGTGATCTAGGGGTTGTGGCCCAGAATTCGGTCGGACTTGGACCGCAACTCCTAGATCACGACGGTCGATGGGCAAACCCGCTGGGCGATGTGGAGTCTCTCCGCCTAGCCCATGGCGCGAGCGGTGAGCGGGCCGACCTGACCGTCGAACGGCGTGACGCGATGGGCAACTTGCCATGCGCGCACGCGCGCCGCTGTCTTCGGCCCGTATTCACCGTCGGGCAGCGCACCAACGACACCCTGGACGTGTCGTACGTCTGGGCCTTGCATGTCGTGACGGGGATCACGGACGTCCTTGAGTATGCGGTGGTACCACGCCGGGATCCCGCTGCGCTTCGGCTGTGCAACCGGCCTCCGGCCAGGCGCGTACTGCGGGTACCCGTACCCCACGATGTTCGAACGCCGGACGTGCCGCATCACCCGGCCGCCATCGCGACCACCGGGCGCATCGGTATTGCCTTCAAGCGTGACGACCGACCCATCTCCACGCACCGCTTCCACCATGCCGACGTGGCTGATGCGGCCGATGAAGTCGAAGAACACAACAGCACCAGGCCGGGGCACGCGGCCCCATCTCCGCGCCTTCTTGTAGCCGGCGGCGAGGCTTGGTGTGTACGCCGAGTACGACACGTCCAAGACGCCGCAGTGCTGGAGCACGTAGCACGTGCAGTCCGCACACCACGGCTGACACGGCGCGTGCCAGTAGTGCGAATACTGCTGGCAGTTCGACTCGGCCGGGTGTTCCGTCATGCCGAGTTGGGCACGGAAGAAATCGAGCGTCTGCCCCACGGTCTGCTTTTGCGGAATCACGACTGGGCTCCGTCCTCGTCAAGACCGTCGGCACCGGCCGGCGATCCCGGATAGGGCAACGGATGCTGGTCCACGTCCTGGTCCCCGTCCTCGGGACGCGGCCGGTTGTCGGTCTGCATGAGCCGCACGTCGCCGATGAGCTCGCGTCGTGCGGTGCTCGCCTCGGGTTGAGCTTGTTGCGGTACGGCGACCGGGGTGACTGGAGGCGGCGGCAGGGGATTCGGCGCAGCGCTGGCATCCGCGGACGGCACGACAACCGGGGCGTTCACCGCGACCGCGCCGTTGGGCGCCTGCTGGCTGCTCGATCCGTCCGCCGAGCCGTCCGTTGCCTCGGTCACGGTGGCGCGTTCGAACGGGCTCGCCCCCAACGCACCGCGCAGCTTGGAGATCAACGTGTCGGTGAACATCCCGGCGAGCGTGCCGACGGCAGCCGCGAACGCGATGCTGTGCTGGTCTTGGTCCGTCACCGAGCCGAGGAACCCAGCCTTGAGTACGACGTAGGCGACAACACCGACGATCGTGGCCGCTCCGGGGCGCAACAGATACCACCAGGTCCACGTTGACTCGAGCGTCCTGAGCCCGGCCCGGTTCGCGAACACGAGTGACAGCTGTGCCGCACTCCCGGCCGCGGCGGCGAACACCACAAGCAAGACGAGCGCCCAGTCGACTGTCGGCGAGAACTCCAGCCAGAACCAGTGCACGCGGATGTGCGGGGTCGGCGCCGTTGCCGTCGAGGGAATCAGCCGCGCGGTGAACGACCAGACCCAGAGGAGATGGGCCAACGCGAGGGCAGCAAAGAGGCCCAGGCTGATCCCGATCGTGATCCGCGGGGCCGTCGCCATCCTCGCCTCGGGCGCCGCCGGTGATACGCCTCCTCCCGTTACGACCGGGACAGGCGCCATCGGCTCTCCGGTTGCTCGGGGATTGCGGACGAGGAGAACCTGCCAGTCCCCGTCGGGTGTCACTGCCTTTTGCTCGACGCGCAGATCCGTGTCGGCCATGACGTCTCCTCCGCGCGGCTGATGCAGCGAACTCGGACTGTTAGTGAGAATGCCGCCAGAAAGGGACGTGTGTCTGGTGAATCGAGAAAGCCACTAGCGGGGCCTCTGTTTTCTCCTGATAAGTCCCGCCCCGAATCGGGGCTTAGCCCCGTAAATGTCCGCATGGAAACGGTCGTCCAGAGGACGTGTACCTGCCGAGCGGACTGTTGCCGGGCTACAGCGAGTCGCTTGCGGTGAAAAGGCCAACGTGGACCATGCCGTGCCGTCGGACGTGCTCCCGGACGTAGGCGTTGAGGATCGCTTCCCACCCAGGCTCGTCGGTGTTGACGGGCCGGGTCTCATCACAGCGATCGCAGTAGAGGACAGCGCTTCCTGCGGTCGTGCTGACGACCGGGTCATGGTTGAGACGCTCAGCCGTCACGGCAGCCCCTGGGCTGGACGGAGACCCGTCGCCCACTGCTTCGGCGACCGCTGGCTGACCAAAGCACACCCGGCCGGAATGGGCCAATATGTTCGGCAGTTAGTTCACTGTCACTTCCGGGCGAGCCGCCGTATCAAGCCGCCGTATCAACGGGTCTTTCGCCGACCTCTTCTTGCGCAGGCAGACATCGCGAGCAACCGAGGGCACCGTGGCGCACCGGATCGCCATCCTTTGGCACGAACGGCAACTGGCCGCAACGATCGCGGACTACGCGATCGCCTGGTACGCCAACACCTGGCGCGCCGCGGGGCTCGATGTCGTCCACGTTTTCGGTGTGGACACCCATGTGCCGGCGGACGTGGCGATTGTGCACGTCGACCTGTCCGTGGTGCCGGATCGCTACCTCGATTTCGCTCGCCGTTACCCCGTCGTCCTCAACGGCCGGTTGAGTGACATCCGCAAGTCGGCGTACAGCGACCTGCGTTTGAGCTCCAGGAGTGAGTACGCCGGCCACGTCATCGTGAAGACCAATCGCAACCACGGTGGCCGACCGGAACGACGGCTCGCTCGACTCCGTGCGCTACGGCAGGGGCCCTCGCGCTGGCAACGCCGCCGAACGGTGCAGTGGACGCGGAACCGCGCGCCCTACCACGTGTATGAACATCTCGACCAAGTGCCACGGCGCTACTTCGCGGACCCGCGCTTCATCGTCGAACGATTGGTATCCGAGCAACAAGAAGGCATGTTCTGGACGAGATATCTAAACGTGCTCGGCGACCGCCTCGACTCCTACCGCATCTGCGCAGACAACCCCATCGTCACCGGCGTGCTCGGGCTGCATGCAATCGAGTCTGATCCCAGGCTCGTCGCGTATGCCCGCACGATCGGACTGGAGTACGGGAAGATCGACTACGTCGTCCACGACGGCACGACACATGTCCTGGACATAAACAAGACCACCGGCGCCGGCGTCCGGCCGCTGCAGGAGGTTTTCCTGGCCGGCCGTCATCATCGCGCCGCAGCGATCTACGACCTGCTGCCCGTGAATCCAGAAAGTTTCGCCGGGACGAGCCGTGGTGTATCACTGCACGGACCCATCCAGTGAGGGGAAACGATGCGCATCGTCGGCGCCGGGCTGGGGCGAACCGGGACGCATTCGCTCAAGCTCGCGTTGGAGCGGCTGCTCGGTCAGCCGTGCTACCACATGCTCGAGGCGTTCGAGCACCTCGACCATGTCCCGACCTGGCACGCCGCGATTCGTGGTGAGCCCGTCGACTGGCAGCCGGTGCTCGGCGGGTACGGCGCAATTGTCGACTGGCCTGGCGCCGCGGTCTGGCGGCAGCTGGCGGCGGCCTATCCCGAGTCGGTCGTCTTGTTGTCGACACGGCGGGATGCAGCGACGTGGTTGAAGAGCGCCCGCGCGACCATCCTCGACAACGGCCCAGCGAACAAGATGGAGGACGACCCGGCGCTGCCGGGTTTCCTGCCGATGCTGCGCGACATGTTCGCGACATTCGAACCCGACTGGCGCGATGACGACGCAGCGATGGCTGCCTACGACCGGCACAACTCTGCCGTTCGAAGCGAGGTGCCGCCGGAGCGGCTGGTCGAATGGCAACCGGGCGATGGCTGGGCGCCGCTCTGCACTGCGCTGGGGATCGCCATACCGGACGAAGACTTTCCACACGTCAACTCAACGGAAGAATTTCGGGCCCGGCAGCGGCCTGAGTAAGGCCCGGTCAGCCTTTCTTCGACGAGTTGTGGTCGCTATCGCGCAGAAAAACCGACGTCAACTCGTCGGAGAACGCGTCACGCGATTGACTCCAGTACGCCGAGCAGCCGCTGCACGTCCCCGTCACTGACGTGAAGATGCGGGGCGATGCGCAGCGACGGCCCGCGCACGCTTGCGACCACCTTCGCGTCTTCCAGTGCTTGCGACGCCGCACGCGCTGCCTCGACCGGCAGGCCGATACCGAGCATGTGGGGTGCTCGCTCGGCGGCAGCCGGCGTCGTCAGGCCCAGCGCGTCTGCACCGGTAGCGATCTCGTCGGTGACTGCGCGCAGCGACGCGGCGATGCGCTGCGGCGTCCAGGCCAAGATCTGATCCAGCGCAGCGATCGCCATCGGCAACAACTGGAAGTTGCTGCGCTCGCCGACGTCGAAGCGTCGTGCTCCTGGCTCGTATACGTCGTTGTAGTCGCTCAGGCTGGTGAAATCGTCCGACCCGAGGCGGGCGATCCAGTTCTGCTCGAGCGCCTCACCGTCATGGAAGCGCGGGTCGACGTACATGTAACCGAGGCTGTAGGGGCCGAGCAGCCACTTGTAGCCAACCGAAACGACGGCGTCCGGACGAAGCGACATCACGTCGAGCGGTATGACCCCGAGCGACTGGCTGGCATCCACAATGAACGCGGCACCGACGTCGCGCAATGCCGGTCCGACGATGTCGAGGTCGACGCGTGAGCCGTTGGTCCAGTGCACGTTGGGCACCGACGCGATGGTGACGCGTTCGTCGATGTTGGAGAGCACTGCCTCGGTCCAGGTCTGGTCCGGTTCGCGTGTGACGACGAGCAGCTCGGCACCTGACTGTTCGGTGAAGTGCCGCCATGTGTAATAGCTCGAGGGGAACTCGTTCGCGAGCACGAGCACACGGTCACCGGGCCGGGCGCTCAGGTTGCGCGCTACCGCGGCGAGTCCGTAGCTCGTCGACGGCACGAGTGCGACCCGGTCGGCGTCGGCGTTTATGACCGATGCGAGCCGACGGCGCAGCTGCTCGACGTCCGGAAACCAGTGCTCAGCCTTCAGCAGCCACGGCTTGGAGCGGCGGTCGACCGCGTCAACGGCCGCGTCGTGCGCGGTCCGCAGCACCGGCGACATCGCGGCGGTGTTGAAGTAGGCGACCTCGTCGTCGACGAGGAACTTGTCGCGCTGGTCGCCCAGCGGGGTGGCGTCAGTCAAAGCGACGCTATTCAACCGTGGTACGGCATCAGCGCGTTCGGGGGGACGACACCGAGCCGGCCGGCCTGGAAGTCTTCGAGCGCCTGCACGACCTCGGCCTTGGTGTTCATCACGAACGGGCCATAGGCGAACACCGGCTCCCGGATCGGGTTACCCCCGAGGAGCAGTACGTCGAGCGAACGGTTGGCCGCGGCGTCGATCGTCAGCACATCCCCCGCGCCGAACACCGCGAGCTGACCGAGTTGAACGGGGTGCTTGTCCGGGCCGACGCTGCCGGCACCGTCGAGCACGTAGACCAGAGCGTTGAAGTCGACCGGCCAGGGCAGTCGCAGCTGCGCACCGGGCGAAACGGTTGCGTGGACGACGGCGATCGGCGTGTGCGTGGAGCCCGGACCGCGGTGGCCGTCTACCTCGCCGGCGATGATGCGCACGAGCGCGCCCCCGTCGTCGGAGGCGAGCAATGTCACCTCGTCGGCTTCGAGGTTCTGGTACGCCGGCGCGATCATCTTGTCCGAAGAAGGCAGGTTGACCCAGAGCTGGACCCCGTGGAAGCGGCCCCCGGAGATGACGAGCTGCTCGGGTGGGGTCTCGATGTGCAGGATGCCTTTGCCGGCGGTCATCCACTGCGTCGCGCCATCGGTGATGACGCCACCGCCGCCGTGCGAGTCCTGATGCTGGAACGTGCCGTCGAGCATGTAGGTCACAGTCTCGAAGCCGCGGTGCGGGTGCCACGACGTGCCGCGCGGCTCACCGGGCGCGTATTCGACCTCGCCCATCTGGTCCATGTGCACGAAGGGGTCGAGGTCGGCGCGGTCGACGCCGGCGAAGGCCCGGCGTACCGGGAAGCCCTCCCCCTCGTAACCGCTCGGCGCGCTGGTCACGGACTTCACGCGACGCTCGGCGGCCTCGAGCCGAGGACCGGAGATGCGGGGCAGGGTCACTGTGTCTGCTGTCACGGCTGGCATGTCCGCTCAAACGCGGGTGGCGCTGCGTTTCTTCCCTTGTGATATCGAAGCGTCATGGGTCTGTTGGACGGTCGGGCCGCTGTGGTGACTGGCGGCGCGCGGGGTATCGGGCTGGCGATCGCGCAACGGTTCGCGGCTGAAGGCGCGTCGATAGTGATCGGCGATCTGCCGGCGGCGTTGTCCGGCGAGCTCGAGCCGGTGGGCGGGCCGACGACGTACCAGCCCTGCGACGTCACGCAGGAAGCCGACGTGCAAGGGCTCGTCGAGACATGTGCCCGGGAATACGGCGGCGTTGACGTGATGGTCAACAATGCCGGGATCACTCGCGACATGACGATGCGCAAAATGTCGATCGAGGATTTCCGCGCGGTGATCGACGTACATCTGCAAGGTGCGTGGCTCGGCACGAAGTTCGCCGGCCTCGCAATGCGCGAGCGGGATCGCGGCGGGTCGATCGTGAACTTGTCATCGATCTCGGGCAAGGTCGGCAATGCCGGCCAGACGAACTACAGCGCGGCCAAGGCCGGGATGGTCGGCCTCACCAAGGCGGCCGCGAAGGAGCTGGCGCATGCCGGCATCCGCGTCAACGCGATCCAGCCCGGGCTCATCCGTACACCGATGACTGAGTCGATGCGCCAGGACATCCTCGAGCAACGCGTCGCCGAGATACCGCTCGGTCGGATCGGCGAAGCGGACGATGTCGCTTCCGTCGCGCTCTTCCTCGCGAGTGACTTGTCCGCATACGTCACCGGCATCGTCGTGGAAGTGACCGGCGGCCGCCACATGTAGTCGCCTGTCAGACGCTCAGGTCGCTATAGCCGTCTGACGTTCTGACAAGTGGGCGTTGGGCCGTACGGCGTAGTCCTCGGCATCCGTTGGCAGCAAAGCCAGGTGCCCGCATTTGCCGATAACCGGGGCACCATCAGTGGCGTTCAGGAGATTGCGGGGTGCTACCTGTGAGCGTCCCCCTGGTCGCGCCTGTCGGCATCGATCCCGCTGGCGTCGACGTACGCCACATCCTCAAAGAGGAAGCGGTGTCCCTGGCGTACCAACCGATCCTCGAGGTCGAGACCAGCGTCATCGTGGCGGTCGAAGCGCTGGCCCGTTTCCACGGGCAGACGTCGCCACTCGCTGTGCTGCGCGCCGCCGAGCCGTTGGGTCTCGGGGCGGATGTCGAGGCGCTCGTCGTACGGAAGGCGCTGGCTGAGCGGTACCGCGTGCCGGCCGGCGTACTGCTCACGATCAACGTCGCGCCGGCCCGGTTGCTCGTTGACCCGGTGCGCTCCCTGGTGGTCGACGTCGACTTGCACGGGATCGTCCTCGAACTGACCGAGCACGCGCTGCCCCCGGCGCCGGAGGACCTACTGCCGCTGATCGCGCAGCTGCGTGAACAGGGGGCGCTGGTCGCGCTCGATGACGCCGGGGCGGGTTACCAGGGCATCCAACAAGTGGCCGAGCTGCGGCCGGACTGGGTGAAGATCGATCGATCACTCGTCACCGGCGCAGCGACGGATCCCGTACGCCGCGCGTCGCTGCAGATGTTCGGTCGGGTCACCCGGCGGGTCGGCGCGCTCGCGGTCGCGGAAGGCGTTGAGTCACAAGAGGACCTCGACACGCTTCGTGAGCTGGAGATCCCGCTCGCGCAGGGATACCTGCTCGGCGCCCCGAGCGGCCACGTGCGTCATCTCACCCGCAGCTGAGCGCTCTCTCTTCGCGGTGATCTAGGGGTTATGGCCTTCCGCGCGCCCCTCTGCGGGCCGCAATCCCTAGATCACGGCGAAGGGGAGTCGGCGGCGGGGGCCATGGTGATGGTGGCCGGGTCGAAGAACGCGCGCAACGACTGGATGCGGCCGTCGGCCGCGAAAATGATGTGGTCCGCGATGAACGGCACCCGCACGTCCTGGTCTCCGACATGGCTGACGACCGTGAGGAAGACCATCGCCTCGTTGCCGATGATGATCGGCTCCTGCGCAAGTGACAGCTCCATCGGCCCGACGTTCTTGACGTTTTCAAAGAATCCGCGAATCGCTTCGTGCCCGACGTTCGGCGGCTGGCCGACCGGGTCCTCCTGGCGCGCGTCCTCCGTGAAGAGCGACACGAGACCGTCGATGTCACCGGCCGTGGAGCACTTCGTGTACGCGTCGATCGTCGAACGGATCGCACTGGCGGTGTCACTCATGTCAACCTCGCAGTCGGGGTGAACTGAACCGGCATCGACAGCAAGCCACTGATGAACGTCGCCGGTCGCGACGGCAGCGTCTCATCGGTCGCAAGCGCAAGGTCCGGCATCCGCTTCATGAGCTGCTCGACCATGACTCGTAACTCGAGCCGAGCGAGACTCGCACCGAGACAGAAGTGCGTCCCGCTGCCGAAGGCGAGATGGTCATTCGGCGTGCGGGTGACGTCGAAGCGCTCCGGATCGCTGAAACGCGACTCGTCGAGGTTGGCCGACTCGTAGAGCAGCATGATCTTGTCACCGGCCGGCAGTTCTGCGCCGTACCAGCTCATGTCGGAGACGATCGTGCGGCACATGTTCTTGATCGGCGACACCCACCGCAGCATCTCCTCGACCGCAACCGGGATCCGGCTCGGGTCGTCACGCAGCAGCTCTACCTGGCCGGGGTGACGCAACAGCTCGTGCATCCCGCCGGAGAGCACATGCCGGGTGGTCTCGTCGCCACCGATGAGGATGAGCAACGACTCGAAGTTGAGTTCTTCGTCGTCGAGCCGGTCGCCGTCGACTTCTGCATGCACGAGCACGCTCATCAGGTCGTCGGTCGGCTGGATGCGTCGATGCGCGATGACATCAGCGGCGTAGGCCTTGTACTCCTCCGACGCTCGCCCGGCGGCCATCAACATCTCCATGGTCGCGTGGCCACCCTGCGCGCTCACCATCGTGTCGGACCAGTGCAACAATTGGTCGCGGTCCTCCGGTCGTACGCCGAGCAGATCACCGATCACGATCATCGGCAGTGGCGCTGCGATGTCGCGAACGAAGTCACATTCGCCGCGTTCGCACAGCGCGTCGATGATTTCGTCGCAGGTCGCCCGAATATGCGGCTCGAGAGCGGCGACCCGTCGTGGCGTGAAGCCGCGGCTGACGAGCTTGCGGCGCTTGTTGTGCGCCGGGTCGTCCATGTCGATCATCATCGGCAGCGCACCGATGTCCGGACGGATCCCACCGGCGTTGCTGAACCGCGACGGATCGCGCTCGGCTTCATAGACCGCGTCGTACGACGCGACGCCCCACAGCCCGTTGGCCGTGTCGTGGTAGACCGGCTCGTGCTTGCGCATCCATGCGTACGCCGCGTGCCGCTCCTCGATGGGGCTAGCGTAGAAGTGGCCGTCCATCAAGTCGACGACCAAACGATCGGACAAGTCCGGTTGTCCGGTCATCGATGGCCCATCTTCCTATTTCCTTTCACAATGCATACGTCTGCTACCGTACCGGCCTCACCTCATCATTGCGGGAGCACCCGTGCGCACACCTATCTGTGAAGAACTCGGCATCGACTTCCCGATCTTCGCCTTCTCCCACTGTCGTGACGTGGTCGCTGCGGTGAGCCGGGCCGGCGGGTTCGGCGTGCTCGGTGCACTCGCGTTCACACCGGCCGAGCTCGAGGTCGAGCTCAACTGGATTGACGACCACTGCGACGGCAAGCCGTACGGCGTCGACCTCGTGATGCCGGCGAACTACGTCGGCGCGGGCGGCAAGCAGCCGTCGGCCGAAGACCTCGCCGCAATGATCCCCGAGGGGCACAAGCAGTTCGTCGAATCGGTCCTGCAGGAGTACAACGTGCCGCCGATCCCCGCCGAGGTCGAGCAGGGCCGCGCCATCGCCGCCGGCCTCGGCGTCGACGACCAGGCGACGGGCGCCGTGGACGTAGCCCTGAAGCACTCGACCCGGTTGCTCGTGAACGCCCTCGGCCCGCCGCCGAAGGATGTCGTCGATAAGGCCCACGACCACGGCGTCAAGGTGGCGGCACTCGTCGGCAGCAAGGTGCACGCGCAGAAGCAGGTCGACCAGGGTGTCGACATCATCGTCGCGCAGGGCACCGAGGCAGGTGGGCACACCGGCGAAATCTCGACGATGGTGCTCGTACCGGAGATCGTCGACCAGGTGGGCAACGACGTACCGGTGCTCGCCGCCGGTGGCATCGGCACGGGCCGGCAGATGGCTGCGGCGTTCGCACTCGGCGCGCAGGGCGTCTGGACCGGATCGATCTGGCTGACCGTCGCTGAGGCCGACACCGGCAAGGAAGCGCTGGAGAACCTGCTCGAGGCGTCGTCGCGCGACACCGTTCGTTCGCGGGCCATGACCGGGAAGCCCGCGCGCCAGCTGCGCACCGCGTGGACCGAGGCGTGGGAGCGCGAGGGTGCGCCGCCGACCCTGCCGATGCCGTTGCAAGGACTCTTGTGGGGCGAGATGGCACGCCGCGTCTCGCGCGCCCACACGAAGGAGCTGTCCGGTTTCCCGGTGGGTCAGATCGTCGGTCGCATGGACCGCGTCCGGCCGACCGCGGAAGTGATGATGGACATGGTCGAGGAGTGGATCGCCACGACCGAGAAGCTCCAACAGCTCATCCAGCAGGACTGAGCCCTGTACCTCGAATACACCGCCGAGCAGCGCGCGCTGCGGGCGGAGCTGCGGGCGTACTTCGCTGACCTCATCACCCCCGAGGTTGCCGAGAAGCTCGGCAATGCCGGCGAGGACAGCCCGATGTTCCGCCCGCTCGTACGTCAGCTCGGCAAGGATGGCTGGCTCGGTATCGGGTGGCCGAAGGAGTACGGCGGGCAGGGCCGGTCAGCGATCGAGCAATACATCATGTTCGACGAGGTGTGGCGCGCCGGCGTCCCGTTCCCGTTCGTGACCGTCAACACGATCGGCCCCGCGATCATGCGTTTCGGGAGCGACGAGCAGAAGCAGACCTACCTCCCCGGCATCATCTCCGGTGAGATCAACTTCGCCATTGGTTACACCGAGCCGGAGGCCGGCACCGACCTTGCGTCGTTGCGTACGGCGGCCCGCCTCGACGGTGACGAGTTCATCGTCAATGGCAGCAAGGTCTTCACCTCCGGTGCGAACCTGGCCGACTTCGTCTGGCTCGCCTGCCGCACCGACCCGGACGTGCCGAAGCACAAGGGCATCTCGATCCTTGCGGTGCCGACGTCGTCACCGGGGTTCCGCTGGACGCCGATCGTGACCGTCGGCGACAACACCACGACCGCGACGTACTACGACGACGTGCACGTGCCCGTGGCGAACCTCATCGGCGAACGCGGCGGTGGTTGGCGGATGATCACTACGCAGCTAAACCACGAACGCGTCGGGCTCGCCGCTCTCGGTGGCGCAGCCTGGCGGTTGTGGGGTCGCGTGCGCGAATGGGCTGCGCAGACAGATGCGCCGGAGGGCGGCAAGGTCATCGACCGGCCGTGGGTGCGGTTGGACCTCGCCCGCTGCTACGCGCGACTGGACGCGATGAAGCTGCTCAACTGGCGGCTGGCCGCAGACGTGGCAGCCGACCGGCTCGGGCCGGCCGATGCCTCCGCGGCGAAGGTGTACGGCACCGAGACACACGTCGATGTCTACCGGCTGCTGATCGGCGTGCTCGGCGCGGCCGGCTGGTTGCGTCCGGGCTCCCCCGGCGCGGCGCTGCATGGTGAGGTCGAGAAGTACGCACGCTCGGCGCAGATCAACACGTTCGGTGGCGGCGTCAACGACGTACAACGAGAGATCGTCGCTGCTGCCGGCCTCGGTGCTGCACGGTTGGCGAGGTAGCCGTGGACTTCACCCTCACCGAAGAGCAGACCGAGCTTCGTCAGCTCGCGTCTGATCTCGCACAACGGATCACACCGGAGCGCGTGGAGGCGTCCGAAGCGACGCCAGAGAACTTCGATCGGGCGCTGTGGGGTGACCTCGCGCAAGCGGGACTGCTCGGGATCTCATTGCCCGAGGAGGTCGGCGGTCACGGACTCGGCCTCGTCGAGTACGCGCTGGTGGCGGAGCAGCTAGGTCGCGCAGTGGCGCCGGTGCCCTTCGTCTGGACGGTCGCTGCAGCGCTGACGATCGCGAGGTACGGCAGCGACGAACAGAAGTCGCGATGGCTGCCGGGCGTTGCGACCGGCGACCTCGTGCTCACGACTGCGTTGCCGCAAAGCACCGCAGATGTACGCGTCGACGGCGCGCGACTAACTGGAACGCTGGTCGGCGTCCCGTACGCCCATGTAGCAGCGGCGGTACTCGTGCCGGTTGCGGGTCGCGTGTACGCCGTTGTGCCGGAAGACGTGACCCCCGCGCGCGCGACGAGCCGCGAGGTCTTCGGTCTGGTGACACTCGACGGCGCGGCGGTCGAACCGATCGGTGACGACACGGCCGCCGACTGGCTGTGGCAACGCATAGCGTTGGGACTCGCCGGCGTACAAACAGGTGTCACGGACGCCGCGCTGCGCATGGCGTCGGACTACACCTCGCAGCGGAAGCAGTTCGAGAAGCCGTTGTCGAGTTTCCAGGGCGTGTCGCATCGGCTTGCGGACGGCTACGTCGAGAACGCCGCGATCCGCTCGGCGACGCTGCAGGCCGCGTGGCATCTCGACGAGGGCCATGACGCGACCGAGCACGTGCTGTCCGCTGCGTGGTGGGCCGCCGACGGCGGGCAACGCTGCGTGCACCGGACCCAACACCTGCACGGCGGCCTTGGCGCCGACGTCACCTATCCCATTCACCGCTACTTCCTCTGGGGCAAGCAGATCGAGATGCTCCTCGGCGGCGCGTCCGCGTTGCTCGCGCGACTCGGCGACGAACTACTCGACCGGCCGTACGCCGGCGACGCAGTCAAGATCTGATGAGTAGGTTCACTGACAAGGTCGTCCTCGTAACCGGCGCCGCCTCGGGTATCGGAGCGGCCACTGCGCAGACGTTCACCGACGAAGGCGCGACTGTCGTCGGTGCCGACCTCGCCGGCGACGGCGAATCAGTCGTCAAGTGCGATGTGACGTCGCCGGAGTCGGTGCAGCAAGTCGTGGACGACGCCGTACAACGGCATGGTGGCATCGACGTCGTCGTCAACGCGGCCGGCGTGATGAAGTTCAACCGGTTCGCCGATCTGACGCTAGACGAGTGGAACCGCCACATCTCGGTCAACCTCACCGGCCCGTTCCTCGTCAGCCACGCCGCAATGCCGTCGTTGCTGGAACGCGGCGGCAACATCGTGACGGTCGCATCCAACGCCGGCGTCGAAGGTCAGCCCTACAACGCGGCGTACTGCGCCTCCAAGGGCGGCGTTGTCTTACTCATGAAGGCGCTCGCGGTCGAGTTCTCGAAGTCGGGCGTACGCGTGAACTGCATCTGCCCGGGCGGGGTGAACACACCGCTGATCGCTGGCGCTGCGTCCTCGATTCCGGCAGACGCCGATCCCGTGCTGATGGCGCGACTGAACAGCCTCGTCCCGCGGTGGATAGCGCCAAGCGAGATCGCGGAGCTGATTGCGTTCGTCGCTTCCGATGCCGCGGCATCGATGACCGGCGCGGCTGTCATGATCGACGGGGGCGGCCAGTCCTGACTCGCCCTAGTGGTGCGGCTTCGCCTCAGCTGGGCGGTCGCCAGTCGTCCGGAGGATCCTCACCGACGACTCCGTCGACCGCCTCGCGGAGCAGGTCGGCATGCCCGGTGTGCCGCCCGTACTCCTCGATGAGATCGCACAGCAGCCGACGCAGGCTTGCATGCGTCCCGTCAGGTGCGGACACGTGAACAGGTTGCTCGAGTCCGCCGCTTGCCAGCGCCGTTCGTAGTCTTTCGCGACTGCGGCGTACCGCTGCATCCCAGAGCGAGTACAGCTCCTCTGGCGAGTCGCTGGCGGCGGAGAGAAAGGTTTGGTCGCTACTCGGCCTGCCGCCCAGGCTCTCCCACGGCTCGCCCGGCAGCTCGCCACGGAGTTTCACCGTGAACATGTAGTCCTCGACGAAAGCCAGATGTTTCAGCAAATTGCCAAGCGTCAGCGTCGACGCGCCGATCCGCATCCCGAGCGCGGCCGCGTCGAGCCCATCAACCTTCCAGCGAAAGGTCGCGCGCAGGCGATCAAGAGCGCCGACGAGTTGTTCTGCTTCGGTGCCGGCAAACGGCGGTTCCCACGGTGGAAGTGCATCGGTCACGGCAGGAAGATACCCAGGGATATGTCCGGCGACGGCAATCGCAGCTGTCGGGTCGTCCGCCGAGGCGGCTCCCGAACGGCGGTCTTTCGTGGCGAAGCTCAGCTAATGTGCGGCCCACCGCAGGTGCTGTGAGAGATCGCCGGTCTGGTCGAGCGAGAACGCGCGCGCGGTGAACCGCCACCTGCCGTCACGCTTGGCGAACTCATCGCGGTAACGCCCCGCCGCGATGGGCTGCAGGCACAGCTTGTCCGTGGACTGGAACACGACGAACGACGACCGCGCCGTCGCGGATCCAGCCGCTTCGTCGACCTCGATGACCGAGTTTGGAGTGAGATGTCGCGTTCGCGGTGATCCGTCGTAGGTCTGCGTGCCATCTCGATACATGCGGAGTACGCCGTCGCGCCCGCGCGCCGCCTCGTGCCCCTCGAAGTCGGACAGCACCGCGTCTGCGAACAGATCCGCGAGCCCCTCCCAATCGCCGGCATCCATGAGCTCGCAGTAGGTCGCGAGCAAGTTTCGGATCTCGTCATACGAGTCACTCACCCTGGGCATGCTGCCACCAACGCTGAACCAGGCGGTCGACTGATCCAAAAGGGTGATTCGGCTCGCAGCCATTCGACCCGATAAACCGCGAGTGCCCAGCGTAGGTCGATCCACGTCCGCGACGAGATTGCTGGCGATCTACGTGGCGGCGACGCTCCTGCCGGTAGTGGCGCTGGGTTTCGTCCTGATCTCGGGCTACGGCAGCGAAGCCCGGGCACGCGGCCTCGAGCAGGCTCGCTCGGAGACGGCGGTCATCGCCAGCTCGGTCATCGAGCCGCAGCTCAGCGGACACCCGCTGACCCGAAGCCTCAACGCGCGCGACGAGGCCACCCTGCACGCCATCGCGAACTCGCTGATCGTCAACAAGAAGGTCCTCCGGCTACGACTGCACGACATGACGGGCCACACGGTCTTCTCCAATGACGACTCCGGTTTCTCTGACCGGCTCGACGACGAGGTCCTCGACGCATTACACGGCAAGACGCTCGCCCTGCTGACCCATGCGAACAGCGATGCCGAAGACACCGGTCCGCTGGGCCCCCGCGCCGTCGAGGTCTACATGCCGCTCAACCAGACCTCCACGCGCACGCTCGGGGTGCTCGAGGTCTACGTCCCGTATGCACCGATCGCTCACGACGTCGCCGCAGGAACGCGACGCCTCTCATGGGAGGTCGGCGTAGGCCTTACGTTGCTCTACCTCGTGCTCGGCGCGATCTCCGTGTCGATCACGCGACGACTGCGCCGGGAGGCCCGGGAGAACCGCTTCCTCGCCCGACACGACGCACTCACCCGACTGCCGAACCGCATCCTGTTCCGCGAACGCGCGGCAGAGCTGGTTGCCGCCGCACAGCGACACGGCGGGCGATGCGCCGTCGCGGTCATCGACCTCGACCGGTTCAAGGAGGTCAACGACACCCTCGGCCACCACACCGGGGACGAACTCCTGCTCGAACTCTCGGGACGGCTATCGGCGTGCGGCATCGAGGGGGTTGTCATCGCCCGCCTCGGCGGCGACGAGTTCGGCGTCGTACTCCCTGCCGTTGCCGACCAGCTCGACGCAACCCGACGGTTGTTCGAGGTGCGGCTGCTGCTCGAGGAAGACGTCGTACTCAGAGACCTCCCGCTCTCGATCCAGGCCAGCGTCGGCTATGCGCTTTCGCCCGACGACGGCACTGAGGTCGATGACCTGTTGCAGTACGCCGACGTCGCGATGTACCACGCGAAGAGCCGTCACCTCGGCGTCGCCCGTTATGACTCGGTTTACGACACGTACGACGCGGCGCAACTCGCGTTGGTCGCCGAGCTGCGGCAGGCGATCGAGAAGGGACAGCTGGTCCTGCACTTCCAGCCCAAGGTCACGACGAGTACCGGTGACGTGCCCGCGGTCGAAGCGCTCGTGCGCTGGAACCACCCGGTGAAGGGCCTGGTGCCGCCCGATGCGTTCCTGCCGGTTGCGGAGCAGACCGATCTCATCGACCCGCTCACGTCCTGGGTCCTTGACGAAGCGCTCCGTCAGCTACGCGACTGGGACAAACAAACACCCGGACTTGCAGTAGCGGTCAACGTGTCGGCGCGCAACCTCACCCGACCTGACTTCGCCGACGAAGTGCTGGCGGCGCTGAACGAGAGCCGCGTAACGCCCGATCGGCTCCTGCTCGAGATCACCGAGACTGCCCTCGTCGCTGACCCGGAGCGGGCCGCGCAGACGCTCGCGAAGTTGCAGCGCCAAGGTGTGCGCGTAAGCCTCGACGACTTTGGGCGTGGCCAGACTTCACTGGGCTACCTGTCGCATCTCGCGTTGTACGAGCTGAAGATCGACAAGAGTTTCGTGCTCGGCCGCGACGACCCGACGAACGCGGCGATCATCTCGTCGGTCATCCAGCTCGGGCACAACCTCGGGCTGCAGGTCGTGGCCGAAGGTGTCGAGACAAACGAGACATTCGAATGGCTGCGCTCAAACGGCTGCGACATCGCCCAGGGCTACCTGTTTGCCCGTCCGATGCCAGCTGACGACATGCAGGACTGGTTGCGCGAGCACCACAACGCGGTCGCCGCAAGCTCGCCGATTTGATCATGCCGTCGTACGACGCCACGCTCTACGACTGGAGAGAGAACGAGGAGACGCGAAGCCGCACGAAACGCGAGCGTCGCCGTCGTCGCGGCCGTCGAGTCGCTGGCGTCGCGATCGCGCTGACGTGCCTGTCGGTTGTCGCGTACAACCTGCTCCCGGTCAGTTGGTACAGCCAACGCGCGTATGACCGGAAGTACGGTTTCGGCCCGTACGAGAACCGCCTGCTTCCGGGCACGCGTGCGGCGCTGGCCCGCGACGTCAAGGACCTGCAGACGTTTGTCGAGCAGCAGCGCGGAGGTACCTATCGCCACCCCGTGAGCGTGGAATTCTTGCCGGACAAGCAGTTCCGGCAAGCCCTTGGCGATGACCGCGGCAGTGCGAGCGACGAGGACATCGCGCTGGGACTTGCCCCCAACGCGTCGGCCCTCGCTAACGAGACTCGTGAACTCGACGGCAGCGTCACCGGGTTCTACGACGACCGTTCAGGCAAGCTCTACGTGCGCGGACAGACGCTCGATGACGAGGCGCGCATCACGCTCGTCCACGAGCTCACTCATGCGTACGACGACCAGCACTTCAATCTCACCCGCTTCGATGACACCGACGACAACGACGCGGACGCGGCCGAGCTCGCCTTGGTCGAGGGTGACGCGGTTGCAGTCGAGTCGTCGTACCTCGAAACACTGCCGATCGCCGTGCGCTGTCCTGGTCTCGAGGACGCCTACCAGGCCTACGACAGCGATTGCCGAGCCGCCGGATACCGAGAAGATGCCGTGGACGACGCCAGCGCCGACGCACTCGAGGCGGAGGATGACTTCCCTTACGCCATCGGCGGACGTTTCATCGCCACACTACGGCGCCTGGGAGGTCCGAACGCTGTCAACAAGGCGTTTGGCGATCCGCCCGTCGATACAGCGCAGGTCATCGATATTTCCACTTACCTGAGCCATCGTCGCCCGGTAGGGGTGCGCTATCCCACGCCACCAGGAGTCGCAAGCGTCCGCCATGTCCACGTCGGAGCGCTGCGCCTCAGCGCAATTGTCAGCAACGGCAAACTCGGGCCCGGTCTGCGCGGATATGTTCGCGGCTGGCGGGGGGACAGCGGCGTGACCTTTACGCGGAACCGCCGTCAGTGTCTGGACGACCGGGTCGTCTTGTCCGACAGCGTCACGGCGGCGACACTCATCGGGCAGCTGACCACGTGGCGCGCCCGTCGCACAGACCGAAGTTTCCGACGCGAGTCACCGATCACCGTATTGGTCGAACGCTGCGGCACCTGACCCAACGTTGATGAATCCGTAATCGATAACACGACGACGAGTCCGCCTCAGAGCGCTTAGTCTCGGATTGACAGCCGGGACTAGACGATAGAGCGAGGGGACGCAGGGTTGGGCTCCGGTGAGCACACGGGCTATGAGCGCTCGCTGCACGACTGGTCGACGTCGCTGCAGGAGCAGGCCGATGCGCAACGTCGTCGGCGTCGGATCCGCCGCTGGCTCGCAGCAGCCATCGCTGCTGCCGTCCTCGCCGTCGGCGCCATCGTCGGGTGGGTCGTCGTACCGTCGATTTGGTACAACCACAACGTCTACAACAAGCAGTACCTCCTCGGAAAGTACGAGACCCGGCTGGGCGAGGCTGCGCACGCCCAGTTGCTTGCTGCGCTGCCGCAGCTCCAAGCGTTCGTCGAGCACAACCGCGGCGGTCGTTTCGTCCATCCCGTCACGATGCGCTTCCTGCCCGATGACAAGTTCTACGACGTTTGGGGGACGCCTGCTGACGTCGACACCAAGGACGCGGTGGCGCTGGGTTTTGCGAACAGCAAGGCCGATGCACGCCATCAGCTCCAGCAGCTGCAGAACATCGACGTCCCCGGCTTCTACGACAAGCGCGCCCATGTGCTCTACATCCGCGGACAGGAGTTCGATGACTACGCGCAAGTGATTCTCGTCAACGCGTTGACGCAGGCGTACGACGATCAGCACTTCACTTTGTCAAAGCTGACGACGGCAAAGGGCGACGCGTTCGATGCCGCCTCGGCGCTGATCGAAGGCGACGCGATGGTGGTGCAGAACGCCTTCACCGAGACCCTGCCGCTCGGCGAGCGCTGCATTCAGCTCACCGACAGTCTGCAAACGTACGACCCACAATGTGTCGCAGCGGGATACAACGCCGGCCGCCAGACCCAGCGGATCAGCAAGTGGGGGCTGCAGGCCGAGACGAACTTCCCGTACGTCGTGGGCCCGCGCTTTGTGCGCTCGCTCATCAGCCACGGCGGCCAGGCGGAGGTCGACCGCGCATTCCGCCGCCCGCCCACGACGACCGCGCAAATCCTCGATCCCGCTGACTACTTCCGCGACGTGACTGCAGCCCCTGTGTCGGAGCCGCTGCGGCAAGCCGGGACGCAGACGAGCTACGGCGTGCTGGGCGCGATGCAGCTGAGCGCGCTCGTCACCGACGGGTACCTCGGCGTCGGTGACGCGGCGTACCTCCATGGCTGGCGTGGCGACCGGGCGGTCACCTACGAGCAGGCCGGACGCGGTTGCCTCGCGGACGCGGTCCTGCTGACGAGCCGCAGCGGCGCCGACGCAGCGGCGGCAAAGGTCGCGGCGTGGGCGAAGCGACACCCGCGCACCTCCAGCCGGCGCACCGGGCCACTCACGATCGAGCTCACCCGCTGCAGCTGACAGACCGCCGCCGGACAATGCACAGATGCTGTTCGCTGAGCTGACCGCGACGTCGCGCGCCGTCGCCGCCGCCTCGAGCCGGCTGCGCAAGGTCGAGCTCATCGCGGAGTGCCTGCGTCGCACACCGAAACACGAAGTCGAGATCGCGGTCGGCTACCTGTCAGGTGAGCTACGGCAACGGCGTACCGGCATCGGGTGGGCTGCCTTCAATGACGCACCGCCGCCAGCGACCGCATCGACGCTCGAGATCAGCGACGTCGACGCGACGTTCGCGCGGGCGGCCGGCGCCGCCGGCAAGGGTTCGACCACCGAGCGCCGCCGACTGCTGCACGAGCTGCTTGGCCGCGCGACCACCGACGAGCAGGCGTTCATCCGTGGCCTGGTGTCGGGTGAGATCCGCCAGGGCGCATTGGAAGGGGTCATGCTCGACGCGGTCGCCCGCGCCGCCGATGTGCCCGCCATCGACGTACGCCGCGCAGTGATGCTCGCTGGTGCGATCCCTCCCGTCGCGGTCGCAGCGCTCAGTGAGGGCAGCGCGGGCCTGGAGAAGTTCCGGCTGGTCGTCGGCCGACCGGTCATGCCGATGCTCGCGCAGACGGCGACGTCAACCGGGGCAGCCCTCGCGAAGTTAGGGCGCGCGGCGGTCGAGTGGAAACTCGACGGCGTACGCATCCAGGTGCATCGGAACGGGGCCGACGTCCGGGTGTTCACCCGCACCCTCGACGACGTGACCGACCGGCTGCCCGAGGTCGTCGATGCTGCGCTCGCCTTGCCGGTCGACACTGCGATCCTCGACGGTGAAGCCATCGCGTTGTACGACGACGGCCGGCCGCGGCCGTTCCAGGCGACCGCGAGCCGCGCGGCGACGAGGGTGCGAGCGGCGCAGACCGTGCCGCTCACGCCGTATGTGTTCGACGTACTCCATCTCGACGGCACCGATCTGATCGCCACGCCGGCGGCAGAGCGTTATGCGGCCTGGGCGGGCGTCCTGACCGAAGACCTGCGGGTCCCGCGCATCGTGACCGACAGCACGGACGAGGCGCAGGCGTTCCTCGACAACACGCTCGCGCGCGGCCACGAAGGCGTCGTCGTCAAGTCGCTCGAGGTGCCGTACGACGCGGGTCGCCGCGGCGCCGGCTGGCTCAAGGTCAAGCCCGTGCACACCCTGGACCTCGTCGTACTCGCCGCCGAATGGGGCCACGGCCGGCGGCAAGGCTGGCTGTCCAACCTGCACCTCGGTGCCCGCGACCCGGCAACAGGCGGCTTCGTCATGCTGGGAAAAACGTTCAAAGGCATGACCGACGAGATGCTGCGGTGGCAGACCGAGAAGTTCCTGACCCTCGCCGTCGACCGCAACGACTGGGTCGTGACGCTGCGGCCCGAACTCGTCGTCGAGATCGCGTTCGACGGCGTACAGGGCTCACCGCGTTATCCCGGCGGGGTGGCCCTGCGCTTCGCGCGCGTCATCCGTTACCGCGAGGACAAGCGCCCGGAAGAAGCGGACACGATCGAGGCAGTGCTCGCGTTCCGGCCGCACCCGTAGGATCCGCGGATGCGCATCGGTGTGGGTGTGGGCGGCAAGACCATCGAACGGGCCCGCGGCTACGTGAAGGGCGCCGCGGACGACGGCTTCGCGTCAGCGTGGTTCAACAACATCTTCGGCCTCGACGCGATCCTTGCCTGCGCGGTCGGGGGCAACGGCATACCGATCGAGGTGGGCACCTTTGTCACGCCGATCCAGCCGCGACATCCGCATGCGATGGCGCAGCAAGGGTTATCGGCGTACGACGCCTGCGATGGGCGTTTCACTCTCGGCATCGGCCTGTCCCACCAGATCGTCGTCGAGGACATGTTCGGCATGTCGTACGAGAAGCCGGCGCGTTACATGCGTGAGTACCTTTCGGTCCTGATGCCGCTGCTCGACGAGGGCAAAGTCGCGTTCAACGGCGAGGTGTTCCGGGTCAACGGCATGGTCGAGAAGCCCCGCGATGGCCGACCGTCCGTGCTGATCGCGGCACTCGGCCCGGCAATGCTGAAGATCGCCGGTGAGCTGGCCGACGGCACCGCCACCTGGATGACCGGGCCGAAGACACTCGGCGACCACACGGTCCCCACCTTGGTCGCGGCGACCGAGGCCGCGGGCCGCCCGGCACCGCGCATCGCCGCGGCCCTTCCCGTCTGCGTGACGAACGACATCCCCGCCGCGCGTGAACGTGCCGCGAAGGAGTTCGCGGTCTACGGCAGCCTGCCGTCGTACCGCGCGATGCTGGACCGCGAAGGCGCCGGTGGACCGGCCGACATCGCCGTCGTTGGCGACGAGGACGAGGTGACCCGCCAGGTGCGCAGTCTGGTCGGCATCGGCGTCACTGACCTGGTCGCGGGCGTCTTCGGTGACGAAGAGCAGGTCAAGCGCACCGGTTCCCTGCTGCGGAGCGTTGCGGCCGAACTCGATTGACGCCCAAAGTTGTATTCACTACATCACGAGGCCTAGGCACTCCTGACTACCCATTGGTCCGGATCGACGGCGCTATCCGGTCAGATTTCGGCATTGCTCCTGTTCAAGCCTCTTTGCGAGGCTTCGACTTGTGTGCGAATATCACAACGACATCACCTGCCCCGAACCGCTGATGTTCGACGCTCCCGTCACACCATGGACGCGGCGGAACTTCTTCCGGAACGCAGGGTTGCTTGCCGTTGGTTCGTTGCTCCTGCCGCGCATGGGACGGACGGCCTTCGCCAATCCGGGTGATGGTGGACAGACGCCGATTTCGATGGCCATGCATATCCACGCCTCGTTCTCCGAAAGCACGGGGAGCATGGCAAGCCAACTTGAATGTGCGAGGCGAGCCGGTGTCAACGTTGTCTGGTTCACGGAACACGACTGGCGGATGAGCGCCCACGACTACAGAACCCAGGTCCACTTCAATTCTCTGACGGGCGAGAAGGAGTTCGGCAAGCAATGGGCATGGAAACCGCAAAAGTTCGGCGCTCTCGCCGACTACGGCGGCGGGCTCGTGACATCTCCGGTGAGCCCCAACGACCCGAGCACTGTCACCGGCGCCCTTCACGTCTACGCCCAAAGCCAAAGCGTCAGCCAGGCGAGCTACCTCTATTTTGCCTACGCCGATTCTTCCCGACACAACCAGCGGACGAACCTGAACGGCACCACGATCACCCTTGACGTTTTGGTCGGTGCCGCAGCGGCGCAGGGATACCCGGAGCTCAGGATTCAGCTGTCCAACCATCCGGCGTCAGGTGGGCGAACCGCTGGTCAATACGTGCTCTCGTATCGGTTCGGAGTCGACGGCGTTCCCTACACCCAGGGTCTGCTTGGAGTCATCCCCGTGTCGGTACCACCTGGCGATTGGACGACCGTCGCACTGACCCCCACAAGCGATATTTCATCCCTATGGCCCGACTTGATCGCGGAAGATAACTCGCTGGTCAACCTGTGGCTGGGCGTGACGAGCAGTGCCGGAGTCATGGGGGAGGGATGGTTCGACTGGCTTCGTTTCGATCGGAGTCAAGTCTCGGGCAACCAACCGCTGGACACGCAGGCTTCCATTTTGGCTCGCCTGGGGCCCATGTATCCCGAACTGTTGGCCTACGCCGCACAAGAGGTGTCTTTCCACCCGGAGCATCTCAACTGGTACGGCGGCGAGCAGTACCTGCATCCCTACAACTCAAAAACCGATGCCAGCGTCGTGCAGAAGGACAGCCCACAATTTACCCAGTTCCTCGCCCAGGAGATGATGCAACTGGGGGGAACCGTTTCGATCAACCATCCGTTCGGTGCAAGCGACGAACAGATCGGCAACATCGGTGACACGGCGCGCGCGCGTCGAAATCTTGCTACCAAGTACCTCACGTGGGACGCATTCGGTGTCGACTTGCTCGAAGTTGCCTACCAACAACGCGGCGGCGCAGGCATGGCGGACCATGTCGGTCTCTGGGACACGTTGTCACGCAACGGCCTCTGGTTAACGGGAACGGGTGTCAGCGACAACCACAACGGTCTGAGTCACAACGGCTGGCTCGACGACACCAATAGATTCACCACATCCGCTTGGGCGTCTGCGTCCGACCCGGACACCCTCCTTGCGACGCTGCGTACAGGACGTGCGTTCTGCGCAGAGATCGGCGCTGGGGTCTCCGCGGTAGACCTCACGGTGGACGGTATCGCGATGGGTTCGGTCTCCGTGCGACCTGATCTCACAACCCGGACCGCACAGTTGACTGTCGGGGGCCTGCCCGCGGACGGCAGTGTGCAGCTCGTCCAGGGCATTGTCGACTATGCCGGCGTAAATGATCCCGAACCCTTGACGAATGTCGTCAAGGTCCTCGGTGCCGCGGACTTCGACTCGGGCCTCGCATCGGTCGACATCGACTCAAGCGTCTCGAGCTACGTCCGCCTCAATGTTTTGAACAGCAGCGGCCGATGTGTGGCACTCTCCAACCCGCTCTGGATCCTGGCCGAACCACCCGCAACTCCGGTGCCGACCCAACGACAAGCACCCGACACCATCTGGAGCTAGCGACCGGCAACCCTCGCGTACTTCCGGACCGACACCGGGATGAAGATCGCCAGCACCACGAACGACCACACCAACGACATGAAGATCGGGTGCACGAGCGGGAAAGCGTCACTGGTCTGCAGGTTGCCGTTGCCGAACAGCACCCGGCTGGCTGCGACGGTGGCGGTGACCGGGTTCCAGGTCGCGATGTGTTGCAGCCATTCGGGCATGCCCTGGATGGGCACGAACGCGTTGGACAGGAACGTCAAGGGAAACAGCCACACGAAACCAGCGGTGTTCGCCGTCTCCGAGTTCGGCACTGACAGGCCGATCCACGCGCCGATCCACGTCAACGAGTAGGCGAACAGCAGGATCAGGCCGAACGCCGCGATAGCCTTGAACGCACCGTTGCGCACGTGCCACCCGACGATGAAGCCGCAAGCAACCATTATCGCGCAGATCATCACGTTGCGGACGACGTCGGAGAGCGTGCGCCCGACGAGCACCGCCGAACGAGACATCGGCAGCGAGCGGAACCGGTCGATCAGGCCCTTCTGCATGTCCTCCGCCAAGCCGACCGCCGTCGACCCGGTCGAGAACGCCACGGTCTGGACGAACACCCCGGCGAGGAGGTACTCGCGATAGCCGCCCGGCGTGTTCACATGGATCGCGCCGCCGAAGACGTATGCGAACAGCAGCACGAACATGATCGGCTGCACCGTGGAGAAGAACAACAGCTCAGGCACGCGCGGGATATGCATGAGCGCGCGCTTGGTCATGATCAGGCCATCGCTAACGACGGCCTGCGCGCGATTGTGTCTGATCGCGAGTGACGTCGATGCCATCACTTCTCCCGTTGTGCTGGTACGGCGTCCGCCTCGGCGTCTTCGGCCGCGTGGCCCGTGAGCGTCAGGAACACGTCGTCGAGTGTGGGCCGGTGCAAAGCGATGTCGTTGATCGTCACGTTCACCTCGTCCAGCTCCCTGACGACTTCCAGGAGCTGACGCGGGCCGCCCGATGCCGCGACCGACACACGACGCGTGTGCGGCTCGACGCTCGGCTCGCCGGCGCAGACGCTGCGCAGCGCTGCGACGGCACGCGCCAGGTCGACGGAGTCGTGGACCACGACCTCGATGCGGTCGCCGCCGACCTGCGCTTTGAGCTCGTCGGCAGTACCGCTCGCAATCACGCGTCCGCTGTCGACAACGGCGATCGTGTCCGCGAGCCGGTCGGCTTCCTCCAGGTACTGCGTCGTCAGCAGCACCGTCGTACCGCCGCTGACGAGGTCACCGATCAGGTCCCACATGCCCATCCGGCTGCGCGGGTCCAGACCCGTCGTCGGCTCGTCGAGGAACAGGACTTCCGGCTGCGCGATCAGGCTGACCGCGAGGTCGAGGCGGCGTCGCATGCCGCCGGAGTACGTCGAGACGACGCGGTTGCCGGCGTCTGCGATGCCGAACTGTTCGAGCAGGTCGGCTGCGCGCGCCCGGGCGTCCTGGCGTCGCAACCGGTAGAGGCGCCCGAAGATCTCGAGGTTCTCCCGGCCGGTCAGCCGCTCGTCGACCGCGGCGTACTGCCCGGACAGCCCGATGATCCGACGCAACGCCTCGGCGTCGCGCACCACGTCGAGGCCCGCAACGGTCGCCCGTCCGCGCTCGGGCACGAGCAGGGTCGTCAGGATGCGGACGGTCGTGGTCTTGCCCGCACCGTTGGGACCGAGCAGGCCAAGCACCGTGCCTGCGGGCACCACGAGGTCGAGGCCGTCGAGTGCCCGCACCTTGCCGAAGGTGCGCACCAAGCCTTCGGCCACGATCGCGTCGGTCACACCCGCCAGTCTGTCAGTGCCCCCTGGGGGACCTCGTGCGTTTTTTTTCCGCGTCCTTCCACGCCCGCCGCATGAGCGACGGTGGCACCTGTTGGTACAACGCATCGCTGAACAAGCGCGCAAGCGAGTAGCTCGGGTCCGATGCCAGGGCACGCTCCAGTGCCACGTTGGCGAGGGCCCCGTTGCCCTCGGCGTACGCAATACCGGCGAGCAACGTGCACGTCGGTGGGTCGTCGGGTGGGATGGCACGCCGGCACAGCTCGAGGAAGAGCGCTTGCGCCGCGTCAAGCTCGTGATCAAGCGCGGCAGCGAGAACTCGATCGCGGGTGTGCACATCGTGCAGCCCGACGATGACACGCGCAGCCTCGTCGTCGGTCAGCGCGGCTGTGTGGGGATCGGCGTACCGGTCAGTCAGCTCTTTGAAGAAAGCGACGAGTGCGTCGCGCACAGGTTCGAAGCCAAGCTCGACGACGGCAGCCGCAAAGGCCTCGTCGGCGTCGTCCAGCGCCTGTTGCATCGAGCGTCGCGCAACGAACTCGAGCGGTTTGATCTGCTCCTGCAGCGCTGCCCGGCTGGGCAGTGGGCTGCGGCCCATCAGTGCGTGCGCGGCCGCGATGTCGATGCCTGGCGGGATCTCGGCACCGTCGGCGGGGCAGCACGACGGATCGTCGCAACGGTAGGACCACCAGCGCCCCGCCCGGATCAGCAGCGCATCGAGGAGGTCGATCCCGCGCTGGCGCAGCGCACGGTCGAGCCGCTCGATGAGGTCGTGCCGGGGATGTGGACCGTCCGCCGGCACCTCCTCGGTGCAGACCGCGAGCAGAGCGGACTCGGCTCGGTCGGCCACCAGCCTGACCGCGATCTGCTCGGCGAGCTCGCTGTCGTAGCGCGCCGGCGTGAGGTCGAAGCGCATCGTGAGGCCAACTCGTTTGCCGTGCAGAGAGACGACGACGAGGCTCTCCTGCGGCTGGAACCCGACGAGATGCGGGATTGCGGCGGCCATGTCGCCTGGTCGCGACAGCTTGACGCGCACGGGCTCGGAGAGCGGAGATTTCGCCATGCGAGGAGCCTCGGTGCGCCGAGGGGGCGTCCCAGGCGTGAAATGTCCCGGTGTGGAGAGCGCACTTTTCGTCTGTGGACGTCGAGCGCTTAACCTTGCTTGGTGACACACCGCCCGAAGCGGCCAGCTCGGCTCTCGCCGGAGAGCCTGGCCAACGTCGCGCACACACCGAGCGACGCGGTGCTCGAGGAGCGCTTGTACGACGCCCTGGCTGAGCTGCCCGTCGACGAGCGAGCCGCGGCGATGATCTGCTTCGGTCTGGCCGAGGGTTCCACGGGCGTCGCCGTCGAGCTCGAGCTCACGACCGAGGACGCCGATGCGCTGTCCCGGGCGGCGTTGCAGCACCTGCGCGGGGCGCTCGGCGACGTCGACCTGGACGAGCCAGAGCTGTTCGCGACCCTGCGCCGCAAACGCCGACGGACCTCGGACAACGGCGACGCCGCCTCCTAGCCGAGCCCCACCCGTGAGACGCGAAAACCCCGGACTTTCGTCCGGGGCCTCACGTGTCGACCCGTCAGGTCGCCTCTCGGCAGACGGTCGCTCGTAGCGACAAATGTTGGGACCGGGGGCCATGTACGAGCCGACCGGTACCTCATCGGCACCGAGGATCCATATCTGGATCCTGCCGCCATCATTCCCGCGTTCGACCGTTCGCGCCACTTTTCCGCAGTCAGAATATTGGCGATCGGCGGTAAGGCCGCGGCACACGCGTGTCTGGGCCCGAACCGACCTGACCCCCGTCGGCCGGGTCGACGATTTCCCGCAGCGGCCGGTCCGCCCATTCGGTCAGGAACTGAGTGATCGCGCTCGCCGCCTCATGTGCGCTTGCGAAATACAGCTCGGACCACCAGGGAACGGCGCGGGAGCGGTGCCGCAAGCCGAGCAGCACCCGTGACCGCGACCACCGTTCCACCTCGACGTGCACCGAAGCGCGGCACGGCCACCGCGTCGTGAGCACCGCGGAGGTGGCGTCGTCGAAGCGCAACTCCCATCCCGCGCCCAGCAGCACCGGCTGCGTGCGCGCGAGCTCTTCGAGGCCGGCACGAGCGACAAGTGGAGGTACGTCGCAGACCCGCGCGACGTACGACGTCGTGATGTCGGCGTTCACGCGATCCACATCACGACGGCCACCGCCAGCACCGACAGCACAACGCCCACAGCGATTGCCAGCCACAGGGTCAGATCGACACCGGGAAAGAGTTGAAAGGACTCGTCAAAGTCAATGTCTTCTTCCATGACATCGACGATGACAGGGCTGCGTTACGCGTTCGTGTCAGCCAAGTAGCAAAACGTCAAAGTTGGTTGTGACGATTGTCACGCGTCGTCGGGAACTATCCGGAACCGCCGATGCTGCAGCGATGGCATGCGACCGCGCACCTCTTGCACACGCGACGCGCTGACGTCGGCCACCACGTTTGCCTGGTCGTCCTCGAGGCGCGCGACGACGACGCCGAACGGATCAATGACCGCACTGTTTCCGGAATATTCAGGCGGCCCTTGCCCGGCGGCCACGACGTACAGCGTGTTCTCGATCGCGCGTGCGGTGAGCAGTGCGAGCCAATGCTCGACCTTGTGCGGACCCGCTACCCATGCTGCCGGTACGACGAGCATCGTGGCGCCTTTGTCGACCAACGCACGCGCCAACTCGGGAAAGCGCAGGTCGTAGCACGTGATGACCCCGACGGTGAAGTCACCAGAAGCGAACGTCAGTGGCTCGACCGGTGACCGAGCGAGCCGGTCCGACTCGACCCAGCCGAGTGCGTCGAACAGGTGCAGCTTGCGGTAACGACCGAGCAGCGAACCGTCCGCCCCGACGGCGACGACAGTGTTGTACGCGTGCGCGCTGTCGCCCGGCACGAGCTCGAACATCCCCGCGACGACGGCCACCCCGTGCTCGCGCGCCGCGCCGGCGAGCCCGCTGACGAACGGGCCGTCGATGGTCTCTGCGATCGGCGCCAGGGGGTCGGTCGGCTTGCCGAAGCCGTGCATCGAGGCTTCGGGCGTGACGACCAACTCGGCCCCTTCGGCCGCGGCCGCCTTCACCTGCGCGCGCAGCCGTTCGAGGTTGTCGGCCTTGTCCGACGACGCCGTGAACTGGACCGCTGCGATGCGCACGTGTCGATCATGCCTCGCTCAGGTTCTGACACGCTCGCCGTACCCTCAGGGGGTGACCGAACCGGGCCGGCTGATCGAGCGGATGGCAGGCTTCGGTACGACGATCTTCGCGGAGATGACGGCGCTCGCGCTGCAGACCGGCGCGGTCAACCTCGGTCAGGGCTTCCCGGACACCGACGGTCCGTCGGGCATGCTCGACCGGGCACAACGCGCCATCGGCGAGGGCATCAACCAGTACCCGCCCGGTCCCGGCCTGCCGCCACTACGGCAGGCGATCGCTGCGCACCGCGAGGCGAGGTACGGCCTGCTCTACGACCCGGACGGCGAAGTGCTCGTGACGGTCGGCGCGACCGAGGCGATCGCCGCGGCGATCCTCGCGTTCTGCGAGACCGGAGACGAGGTCGTCGTCTTCGAGCCGTACTACGACTCGTACGCCGCGACGATCGCGCTCGCCGGCGCCGTCCGCAAGGCGGTCACGCTGCGACCGGACGGCCCGACCGGCCGGTTTGCGTTCGACCCCGACGAGCTGCGCGCGGCCGTCACCCCAAAGACCAAGCTGATCCTCGTCAACTCCCCGCACAACCCGACCGGCACGGTGTTCAACCGCCAGGAGTACGACGCGATCGCCGCGCTCTGCGTCGACCACGACCTGCTCGCCGTCACCGACGAGGTCTACGAACACTTGACCTACGACGACGCCCAGCACATCGCGCTGGCCACGTTGCCGGGGATGCGCGAGCGCACGGTTTCGATCTCGTCGGCGGGCAAGACGTTCTCGGTGACCGGCTGGAAGATCGGCTGGGTCTGCGCGCCTTACGAGCTCGTCCGAGCCGTGACGACGGTGAAGCAGTTCCTGACCTTCACCGCGAGCGGCCCGTTCCAGCTCGCGGTTGCCTACGCGCTCGGTCACGAGATGGGCTGGGTCGAGGGGCTGCGGCTCTCGCTCGCCGACCGGCGCGACCGGCTCGCGGTCGGGCTCGAGAAGGTCGGCCTCGACGTGCACCGGCCGGCCGGGACCTACTTCATCCAGGCCGACGTGCGCGCGATCGGTGTGGACGACACGGTCGCGTGGACCCGGTCGCTGCCGCATGAGGCCGGCGTCGTCGCCATCCCGACTGCGGTGTTCTACGACAACGTGAAGGAAGGCGCGCCGTACGTCCGCTTCGCCTTCTGCAAACGTGACGACGTGCTCGACGAGGCTGTGGCGCGGTTGACGGCGTACGCCGAGAAGAAGTGACTACCGCCGTCGACGCTGCCGTCACTGTCAACGGGCTGGTCAAGCGCTTCGACGGGCTGGTCGCCGTCGACGGCGTGAGCTTCGATGTGCGGCCCGGTGAGATCTTCGGCTTCCTCGGCCCGAACGGCGCCGGCAAGTCGACGACGATCTCGATGCTCTGCACCCTGCTGCGGCCGACCGAGGGGAGCGCACAGGTCGCGGGTTTCGACGTCGTACGGCAACGCGGCGAGGTACGCCGCAACATCGGCCTCGTCTTCCAGGACCCGACGCTCGACGAGTACCTCACCGCCGAGGAGAACCTTCGCTTTCACGCCGAGCTATACGGCGTACCACGGGCGGACACCGGACCGCGCATCGACCGGGTGCTGCAGATGGTCGACCTGACCGACCGCCGCAAGAGCCTGGTGCGGACGTTTTCCGGCGGCATGCGGCGCAGGCTCGAGATCGCGCGCGGCCTGCTGCACTCACCGCGAGTGCTCTTCCTCGACGAGCCGACGGTCGGGCTGGACCCGCAGACGCGTGCCTCCATCTGGACCTACGTCAAGGAGCTGCGGCAGCGCGAGCAGATCACCATCTTCTTGACGACGCACTACATGGACGAGGCGGAGTACGCCGACCGGATCGCGATCATGGACGCCGGCGCCATCGTGGCGCTCGATACGCCCGACGCGCTCAAGGCAAGTGTGGGTAAGGACCGGGTGCGGGTCCGGACCGCCGACAACGACGCCACCATCCGCGCGCTCAAGGACCGTTTCGACCTCGAGGCAGCGACGAGCGAAGGTGAAGTGACCTTCTATGTCTCGGACGGCGAGGCGTTCGTGCCGCGGCTGTTCGCCGAACTCGGCATCGCAATTACTGCGGTCAGCGTCGCGCGGCCGACCCTCGACGACGTGTTCATGGCCTACACAGGCCGGACCATCAGGGACGCTGAGGCGACGTCGTCAGACCAACTTCGCTCCATGGCGATGCGCTGGGGAGCCCATCGCCGATGACTGTGACCAAGCCCGCAACGGTGGAAGTCGTCGGCGTTCGCGTCGCCAGTGGCCGCATCGCGGACGACATCCGCGCGATCCGTGTGGTGTGGAAGCGCGAGCTGATCCGTTTCGGGCGCAGCCGAATCCGGATCTTCACGTCGTTGGCGCAGCCGCTGCTGTTCCTTTTCGTCCTCGGCACCGGGTTGTCCGGCGTGGTGCCGCGCACGTCGAACACCGTCGACTACCGCACCTACATGTTCCCTGGCGTCCTCGCGATGACGGTGTTGTTCACTGCGATCTTCTCCGCGATCTCGATCGTGTGGGACCGGGAGTTCGGTTTCCTGCGCGAGATGCTCGTCGCGCCGGTTCGGCGTACGGCACTCGTCATCGGTAAGTGCACGGGCGGCGCGACCGTGGCCACGATCCAGGGCCTGATGGTGCTGCTACTCGCACCGCTGGTGCACGTGCCCTACGACCCCGTGATGCTGCTCGAACTGTTCGGGCTGCTGTTGCTGACGTCGTTTGCCATCACGACATTCGGCGTGATGATCGCGTCGCGGATGGAGCAGGTCGAGTCGTTCCAGATGATCATTCAGTTCACTGTGCTGCCGATGTTCTTCCTGTCCGGCGCGGTGTTCCCGCTCACCCGGCTGCCGGACTGGCTGCGCGTGCTGACCCGGCTCGACCCGCTGTCCTACGCCGTCGAACCGATGCGCCGCTCGGTCGTCAACGCGTTGCCGGCCGCGGGCGCGCGACAGCTCAACCGACTCGACCCGGGCATCACGTGGGGCGGCTGGCACGTGCCGGTGGGCGTATGCATCCTCGTCGTCGCGGTGTCCGCGCTGGTGTTTCTGATCGGTGCGTCCTACCAGTTCAACCGCACCGACTGAGCGACCCGGACGGTCGCCCGCTCACCCGGTCAGTCAGCCGGCGGCGTACTCCTTGAGCGTCGACACCGAGTCGGCATGGCGGAGCTTGCCGAGTGCCTCGCGCTCGATCTGGCGGATGCGTTCACGGGTGAGGTGCAGCCGGTCGCCGATCTCGGCGAGCGTGTGCTCGCGGCCGTCGAGCAGTCCGAACCGCGCCGCGACGACGAACGACTCGCGTTCATCGAGACCGTGCAGTGCGTTGTCGATCTCCTCGCGGAGCAGGCGCCGGGTGAGCACCTCGTCCGGGGTCGCGATGTCATCGTCGACGACGAAGTCGGCGAACTCCGACGTACCGTCGTCGTCAAGCGTGCGGTCGAGGCTGATCGGGTCCCGCGCGGACCGCAGGATGTCTTCCACCCGCTCGGGGGCCAGGTCGACGGCGGCGCCGATCTCCTCGCTGGTGGGCTCGCGGCCGAGCTCGGCGGCGAGCACTCGACGCAGCCGGGCGATCTTGTTGACCTGCTCGACCAGGTGAACGGGCAGGCGGATGGTGCGACCCTGCTCGGCGATGCCGCGGGTCATGGCCTGCCGGATCCACCAGGTGGCGTACGTCGAGAACTTGAAGCCGCGCTGGTAGTCGAACTTCTCCACCGCGCGGACCAGCCCGATATTGCCTTCCTGGACCAGGTCGAGGAACGGCATGCTGGGCCGGGCGTAGCGCTTCGCGACCGAGACGACGAGTCGGAGGTTGGCGGCGAGCAGGTGCTCCTTGGCGCGCTGGCCGTCCTCGGCGAGCCACTCGAGGTCTCGCTTCAGCGCCGGCGTCATGCGGGCCTTGGGGACCTGCAGTGACGCGCCGTCGCCGCCCTTGGTGTGGGTGGTGGCAGCGGCGAGCTTCTGCTCGGCGTACAGCCCGGCCTCGATGCGCTGGGCGAGCTCGACCTCCTGCTCGGCGTTGAGCAGGGGCACCTTGCCGATCGCGTTGAGGTAGAGCCGCACGGGGTCGAGCGCTGCGGCTTCCTCGTCGAGCTCGTCAACGGGTACGACGAAGACGTCGTCGACCGCGGTCGGCGACGGAACGGGAGTGGTCTTCTCAGTCATCAGATTGCCTCGATGGGGTCAACGCCAGAGCAGCCCGCAGGATTCCCTGAGCCTGCCTGTGATGCACCTCACTGCAGGGCCAGATACCCCTGTGGGCGCCGTTACCCCCGTTTTCCCGAGTGAACGGGTCAGCCGAGCGGGGACCACCTGGACGTCCGCAGCAGCCGGGAGCGCCACTGATCGCGGTAGTTGAGCGCCTCGTACATGAACATGCCCGGCTGCTTGCGCTCCGGCGGCGTCTCGTCAGTCAGCAGGTGCAGCAGCCGGTCGTGGTCCATCACCTTTTGCCACAGAACCGCCTCCTTCCGCCGCCCAGCGCCGTACGCCGGCTGCATGCACAGCTGGATGTCCAGGAGCCGCTCGGCCGCGGGCCGCGCCTGCATCGGAGCGTGGTAGCCGCTCCCCCAGAAGCCGATGTAGTCCTTCAGCGCCGCGTGCGGCCAGCCGGTGTCCTCCATATATATGGAGGGCTCGTGGTCGACCCCGGTCGTTGGCACGCTGGTGAGGTCGAGCTCCTGCATCGGCGACCAGTGCACCGGGACCATGACCGACGACGTCACGCCATGCCGAAGCGCGTCGAGCTCGGTCTGCCACTCGGCGAGGTCGCCGTGGTGGAGCCGGTTCGCCAGCTCCTCCCATGCCGCGCCGTCGCGCACGCCGGTGACGGTCACGATGTTGTACGCCGGGCCGGTGCCGTGGACGTGCACGCAGTACCACAGCAGCCGGGCCTCGTCGCCCTTCGCCAAGGTCGGCAGCCACTCATCGCGGATCACGGCCTCGAACTCGTCTTCCTTACGCCCGATGACCTCGTGCGTTTCGTGGATGAAGAACACGTCACTCTCCCTGTATGCGGCGGAGCACCGCTTTTCGGTCGACCTTGCCGATGTCGGTGAGCGGCACCTCGTCGGCGAAGACGACCCGCTCCGGCTTCTTGTACGTCGCGATCCGCCCGTCGCACCACGCGAGCAGGTCCTCCGCCGTCACCCCGTCTGCAACCACGAGCGCGCCGACCCGTTCGTTCAACTCCGAGTCGGGGACGCCAGCCACCGCGACATCTCGGACGCTGGGGTGTCCGCGGAGCACCGTTTCTACCTCGATCGGCCCAAACTTCTCGCCGCCGCGGTTGATCGTGTCCGCGAGCCGGCCGGCCGGGTAGACGTAGTCCTCCGCGTCGATCCGTACCAGGTCTCCGGTGCGGAGCCAACCATCGATGACGTTCTGCGACGACAGTACGTGCAGCTCCCCGACATCGCCGCGCGGCACTTCCGTGCCGGTCGCCGGGTCGACGACCCGCACCTCGACGCCGGGCAGCAGCTTGCCCACCGACGTGCGATGAACCGGATGGCGCGCGTCGTCCGGCAGCGACAGCGTGATGCCGCCGAGCGTCTCCGTCTGTCCGAACGTGTTGACGAAACCAACGTGCGGCATCGCCTGGGTCGCGCGCGCGATCAACTCGTCCGGCATCGGCGCAGCGCCGTAGGTCACCACGTTGAGGCTCGAGAGGTCGGCGCTCGCGAAGTCTGGATGGTCGAGGATCCGCCCGAGCATCGTCGGAACGAGGAATGTCAACGCCACCCGGTGCTTCTCGACGATACGCAGCCACTCACCGGCATCGAACTTCGGTTGTACGACGAGAGTGTGGCCGTTGCTGAGGCAGACCAGACCGCCGATCAGTCCGCCGACGTGGTGGATCGGCACACACATCAGGCGCACCTGGTGGTCGGCGGAGGTGACGTACGACGCGAGCCGCAACAGCAAGGTCTTGGTGAGCACGGGCACTGGCTTCGGCAGGCCGGTGGTGCCGCTGGTGAAAAGTACGACGGCTTCCTCGGCTGGCGTCTCGTCGAGCGCATCGCCACTGCCGGTGAGCGCGTCCGGGCCGATGACGTCGCCGTCGAGGTTGTGACGGTAGGCGTCCCCGGCCACCGCAATCTTGCTCGTGTCGGCCATCTCGCGCAGCGTCCGCAGCTCGTCGGGGGTGAGGCGCGGGTTCATCGCCGATGCCGTGGCGCCGATGCGGGGAGCGCCGAGGACGGTCGCGAACGCCAGCAGTCCGCCGACATCGACGAGCGGGACCCGCTCGCCGCGAGCCACGCCCGCCGCCTGGAGCGCCGCGGCCATGGCATGGCTCTCGGCCGCCAGGCCGGCGTACGTCCATAGCCTGTCGTCAACGATCAGGGCTGGGCGATCCCCCCACGCGGCCGCCCACTCGTCCGCGAGCAAGCCGAAGTGATCAACCCCCACCAGGGCACCGTAGCGCTAGCCGCCGGGGCTCCGTGCCTGAGGAGTTCACACGGTTGTGAGGTTCGGGACACGTCCCGGACACGCCTGCGCGTCAGCCTGGTGCCATGACATCAACCACACTGAGGTTGGTCGAGCCGCTGGCGAAAGAGACAAAGCCCGCAGGACCAGTACCTCGCTACAACCTCCGCGCGACGCTGCCCGATCGTCCCGGCGCGCTCGGCGCCCTGGCCGCGGCTCTCGGCCGCACCGGTGCCGACATCGTTAGCGTCAGTGTTGTCGAACGCGACCGCTTTGATGCCGTCGACGACGTCACGTTCGAACTGCCGGGACCGGTGCGGATCGACGAGGTGTACGCCGCACTGCACTCGGTCAACGGTCTCTGGATCGAATCGCTGCACGAGGAAGTGTGCGGCTCGGCGTTGACCGAGGCGACCGCGCTGCTTGCCTCCGTTGCACGTCAGACACCCGACCGGATGCCGCACTCGCTCGTCAACGCGTTGCCGGACGTGCTCGGCGCGACATGGGCGGCGATTTGGCCGGAGTCAGGTCGGCGTTCGCCGGTCGTTGCCAGCGCCGCGACGCCGTCGGATGCGCCGCGCGGTCTGCACGAGATGACGCTGCCCTGCGCCGCGACCGGCGGCCGGCTGTGGCTGACGCCGGCACCGCGAGGCGAGCTCGAGGTGGCCGTCGTACCGTTCAGTGCAGCCTTGGCTCTCGGTGTCGGTCGCCGTGGTGGCCCGCCGTTTCGCGCCACCGAGCTAGACATCCTCGAGCACATCGCCACCGTCGCCGTCGCGCTGTTCGCCGTACGGCGGTAACCGTCAAACTGGCGGAGGGCTAGGACCGGTCGTACACCCACGACCGCATGACCGGCGCGACGGCAGGCGTGGTGTCGGTTGTCGGGGCCGCGTCGCCGATGAACTCGGTGAGGCGATCGCCCGCGACCAACCGCGCCGGCGGTGTCGCGCTCGCGACACGGCGACGCAGGTCGTCGAGCGGCAGGGATTGCTGCGACGCGACGATGACCTGGTTCCAGTAACGACGGCCGCGCATCGAGCCCGGGTCCGCGAGCAGGGCGACGTGCTCGAAGACATTCCGTAACGTCGCGAGGACCGGGCGCACGAAGTCGAACGGCGCCCGGTCGGCAACGTTTGCGATGAGTACGCCGCTGCGCCGCAACACACGCTTCGCCGCGCTGATGGCCTCTCGCGTGAGGAGCGAGACAGCAGCGCGCGGGCCGTCGTACGCGTCGATCACGACGATGTCCGCACTGCGCGCGGGGCTCTGCTTCAGCGCGTGCCGTGCCTCGTCGACGATCAAGAACAGCTGAGGGACGTCATCGATGCGCAGCCGGTCACGAACAACCTCGACGACCTCTTCATCGAGGTCGTAGGCGTGCTGCCGTGACCCGGGGCGGGTGGCGGCCACATAGCGCGGCAGAGTGCACGCGCCCGCACCGAGATGGACCGCGTCGATCGGCGCACCGACATCGAAGCAACTGTCGATGACGTCGGCGATGAGCAAGAGGTACTCGAGCTCGAGGTGTGTCGGGTCGGCCAGGTCGACGTAGGACTGCGCGACGCCGTCCACCGAGAGCAGGTAGCTGTCCTTGCGGTCATGATCACGGACGAGCTCGACCCGCGGCGCGTTGTCGCGTCGACTCCGCTCCTCAGCCACGCAACAACCTTGCCATCACGGCGTCTGTACTGGTTCGCGCAAGGGTTTCGGGAGGTACGCCGCGCCGGGCCCGGCGTACGACGCGACGTCCTGCGGGTTGGAGAACCGGCAGCGCTGCAACGACAGGCAGCCACAGCCGATGCAGGAGTCCAGCCCGTCGCGAAGCGCCTCGAGCGCCTGGATCTGGCTGTCGAGCCGGTTGCGCCACGCCTTCGAGATGCGGGCCCAGTCAGCGCGGGTCGGTGTCCGCGACTCGGGCAGCTCGGCCAGCACTTCGCGTACCTCGTCGAGCGCGAGCCCGATGTTGCGCGCGGCCCGGATGAAGGCCAGCCGCCGCATCACGTTGCGCTCGTAGCGTCGCTGACCGCCCGTCGTACGACGCGAGCGGATCAGGCCCTCTCGCTCGTAGTACCGCAACGCTGACGTGGCGAAGCCGGAGCGCCGAGCGACCTCACCGACGGTCAGCAGGTCACGGGTGTCCATGACTCACATCCGAACACTTGACTTGAAGTTCACTTCAACTTGCAGCATAGCGCCCCGGAGGTGCACACGATGTCAACAGCACTCATCACAGGAGCATCGAAAGGACTCGGCCGCGCGCTCGCCACGGCCCTGCTGGAGTCGGGTTGGGTCGTCATCGTCGACGCCCGGGACGAGACGGCGTTGTGCTCGGCGTACGACGGTGAGGCGGGCGTTGTCCTCGTGCCGGGCGACGTGAGCGAGCCGGCTCATCGTGGCGCGCTCACGGGCGCCGTTCGCTGGCACGCCGGTCTGGACCTGCTCGTCAACAATGCGAGCAGGCTGGGCCCGAGCCCGCAGCCGACGCTCGCGGACTACCCACTCGACGAGCTCGACCGGGTGTATGCGACAAACGTTCTGGCTCCGCTCGCACTGACGCAACTGTTGCTCCCGCAGTTGCGCGCGAGCGGGGGCGTGGTCGTCAACATCTCGTCGGACGCCGCGGTCGAGCCGTACCAAGGGTGGGGAGGCTACGGATCGAGCAAGGCGGCGCTTGACCAGTGGACACGCGTCCTCGGCGCGGAGGAGCCAACGCTCGCGGTCTATGCGTTCGATCCCGGTGACATGCGTACCGACATGCACCAGGCGGCATTCCCGGGCGAGGACATCTCCGACCGACCCGAGCCCGCGACCGTCGTACCGGCGGTGCTTCGGCTGGTCCAGCAGCGACCGGCGAGTGGCCGCTACCGCGTGGCGGATCTGCTCGCGCCGTTGGCGGTGGCGTAGGTGTCGACGCTGACGTTCGACGTCCCGCCCGAGCTCGCTGCGACGGCACCGCCGGAGTCGAGAGGCCTCGCGCGTGACGATGTCCGACTGCTTGTCGCAGCGCCGAGCGGCGTGCAGCATCGCGCGTTCCATCAGATCACGAGTGCGCTGTCGCCCGGTGATGTTGTCGTCGTGAACACCTCGGCGACGTTGCCCGCGGCAGTCGGCGGCGTACGGCGCGACGGGTCACCTGTTGTCGTGCACTTCGCGAACCCCGCGACAGAGCGTGCCTGGGTGGTCGAGCTGCGTCGGGCGGACGGATCGGGACCAACGGGTGACGCCAGCATCGGCGAGCACATCGCTCTACCTGGAGGCATCGACCTCGAAGTCATCGGCCGACGCGGACGCTTCGCGCAGGCGCTCCTGATCGCTGAGGGCCCGGTCGAGGGTTTCCTCGCTCGGTTCGGCCGGCCGATCACGTACTCATACGTGCGTGACCGATGGCCGCTGTCCGCGTACCAGACTGTTTTCGCGCGCGAGCCGGGCAGCGCGGAGATGCCGAGCGCAGGGCGACCGTTCACCGCCGAGCTGGTCACTGATCTCGTGACCGCTGGCGTGGTCGTGGCGCCGATCGTGTTGCACACGAGCGTGTCATCGCCGGAAGCGCATGAACCTCCGGTAGCAGAGCGGTTCCGAGTCCCCGAGGGGACAGCGCGCGTCGTGAACTCCGCTCGACGCGCAGGTGGGCGCGTGGTTGCCGTTGGTACGACGGTGACGCGCGCGCTCGAGACGGTGGCGTCGACGGACGGCGCGGTCTCCCCTGGCAGCGGCTGGACCGATCTTGTGCTCGGCTCCAACCGGCCGGCGCGGGTCGTCAACGGTCTGATCACCGGGTGGCACGAGCCGGGCGCGTCACATCTGCACCTGCTCACTGCGGTGGCCGGCGCGGATCTGGTGCAACGTGCCTACGACGAGGCGCTGGCCGCGGGCTACCTGTGGCACGAGTTCGGCGACAGCTGCTTGTTGTTGCCCTAGCCGAGGCGCACTGCGCAAAGTCCGCGCCCGTCCACAGATTTCGTCCGTCGGCGTCGTAGGACGCCCATCCGCCCCAGTCTGGGAGCCGCGAGGTTTCCTTCGAGGAGGTGCGGATGCAACTGGCCGAGGTCGTCAGCATCGACCGGCGCGCGGTCCGGCGCGGCGAATGCTTGTACTGCTACCTGTCGCGCGTGACCGAGACGTACGGCTGTGACGACACATTGAAGCTCACTCAGCGGTGGATCGACGCGCAGCCGCGCAGTGCCCGTTGGGTGGTCAAGTGGGCGGAGGGGCAGGGCGGTGGCTGCGATTGCGAGGTGTTGTTCAACGTCCTGCGCGATGACAAGCGGAGTGCCCGGCATCGCAAGGTGCGTTGCGCGGCGTCGTACGAGCGAGCGGCAAACGAGATCGGTCGGTGCCTCGGCGCCCAGGTCTAGCGAGACGCCAGCACGTTCTCGATTCGCTCCAGCGTCGCGGCCATGTTCTTGCGTGTCTTCGGGCCGTAGGCACGGACAACCCATTTGTTGCGCTCTTTGGAGACGTCCCAGCTCTCGCGGACGCGGGTGCCGCCAGCTACGGGGTCGAGCTCGTAGCGCCAGATGCGGCCACCGAAGAGCTGGCGCCACGCGCCACCTTTGCCGCGCGGCGGCCGAGCCTGCCACGCGATGCGCCGGTTGGGTTCGTACTCGATGACGGTGTTTTCCATCGTGTACTTGCCACCGAACTCCATGTGCATCCCGAACTTCGCGCCGAGTGTCAGCGTCGCGGGCACATCGGTTGCGTCGCGCACAGTGCCGGAACCGTCGAAGTCCTTGTGCCGGGTGGGGTCGGCGATCAGAGCGAAGATCGCTTCGGGCGAGGCAGGGATGGTGCGTTCAGCGGTCTCGACCCACATGCTCATGGCCGGAGGGTAGCCGCAGAGCGGTGTCCGTTTTTGCACCAGTTCGTTAGCGGGCTAAAGGCGCTGCCGATAGATAGGTATGCAGCAGATCCGCATCGTGAAGACGTCGCAGTCGACGCGCGAGCGCGAGACCGACATGGATCTGCGTACCCCGTCCGGCCGCGTTCTTCCGTACTAGCCCGCCGGGCGCCCTGGTCGCCGCTTCGGACTCGTGTCCCCGCCCGAGTCCGTAGCCGGCTGTCCGAACGAGAAACACCCCCGACGAACGAGTCGCCGGGGGTGTTCTACGTCATAACTAGTGGCGGTCGGCGTCGTACGGGTCGTGGCTGCCGCCCTTGGCGAGTCCACGGCTGAACAGGTAACCGACCGTGAGGATTACGACGAACAACATGGCCTTGTCCATGCGGAAGTAGTCCGCGTGGCCGTCGGTCGCCTTGACCAGGAGGCCGGCGAGCATGACACCGACCGAGCAGGCGATGTAGATCCAGAACTCGGTGGTCTTGAACGAGGCCTTGGTCTCCGTCGTCAAACGGACCGGACGTCGGGTGACGGTCAACCCGTCGCGGTCCCGAACAGACTGCGTGCTTGCTGGCGAATTCGTGGTCATGTGGCTCCTTTGCCAATGCCTGAGCCCCGGTGCGCGCTGGCCGCACGCGGAGATGGGGTAGTTGCGGTCTACTTGCCCGCTGTTTGCACACTGCAAAACCAGCAAGCACTCGGGCCTCCCTGAGGGGAATTCGGGCCCGGTCAAGACAAACCGTGACTCCTGAACTAAGGCGCCGAGGGGTTTAGCCGGTACGGTGGGGAGTGCTTGGGCCGTCCCACTTGTGGCGGCGAGCCAGCGTCGGGCAGAGGCGTCGGTGGCGGGGTACCGAACACCCCCTCGAGGGCTCGACGATCCGTCGGGGCCACATTCGACTCCTAGTGGCGCACACAACATAAAAATGGCAGGCGCCAGAACGCAGGCTCCCGGTGAGTCCACACCAGACACCCGACGATGCGAACGACGCGTTCGCAGAACTCGGCAAGATCGTTCTCGGCGACCAGCCGCTCGCGCAGATTCTCGAGCGCGTGGTCGATCTCGCCACCCACGTCCTCGATGTCAAGACCGAGGCGTCGATCACACTGATCGCCGGTGACAATCCGTCGACGATCGCATTCAGCGGCGACACGGCGCTCGCCCTCGACGAGCGACAGTACGAGCTCGAACGCGGGCCGTGCGTCGACGCGGCGACGTCCGGGCAGATGATCGTCGTCGAGGACACAGACAACGAGACACGCTGGCCGCAATATGCCAAGACGGCCTATGAGCGCGGCGTACGAAGTTCGCTATCCGTGCCGTTGCCTATCCAGCGCGATCTCACGGGGGCGCTGAACTTCTACGCCACTGAGCCGGACGGCTTCGACGAGCACGACGTGGACCTGGCCCAGACCTTCGCCGGCCACGCGGCTGTCGCGGTAGCGAATGCGCATCTCTACGAAGCCACCGCGGCACTCGCCGAGCAGATGCAGCAGGCGATGGGGACGCGTGCGGTGATCGAACAAGCCAAAGGAATCATCATGCGCGATCGCGGATGTTCGGCGGAGGATGCCTTCAACGTGCTTGTACGCCGATCCCAGGAATCGCACGTGAAGCTCCGCGACGTCGCGCAAAAGCTTGTCGACCATGTGTCAGGCGGCAACGCGGTGGCCGACGAGACGTAGGACTGGCCTCGTTACGAAGACCTAGTGGCTGTCGGTGCCTGCGTGCCGCGCGCTGAGCAAGTTGACGTGGGTGAGGATGGACGTATCGGCGTCCGCGGCTTCGACGCGAAGCCGCGCATAGCCCGCGGCAGCGTTGATCTGGTCGCGGCCCATGACGATGCCGATGCCGCGCTGGATCTCGTCGCGGACCTGGAGAGCTCGTAACACTCCGCAGACGAGGTCTCGGCTGCCTTCGTCCAGCGATTCGTCCGGCGTCGACTGCGTCGGCGCCGCTTCGCGGTAAAACTCGGCCACGATTGCTCCGGCAAGCGCACTGAGTGCCATCGGCTCCCGCGCGTAGAGGTTCAGCGCGATCGACGGGTCGCCGCTCGCGGTGAAGAGCGGAATCGACAACGACGAACCCAGACCCATCTTCATCGCGGCGTCGCGGAACTGCGGCCACTCGATGACGGTTGTGATGTCTTCGACGCTTCGTACGGTGCCGTCTGCCGCGTCGATGCACGGTCCGGCCTCGGCGGCGTACTGGCCCTCGTCGACAGCGACGGCGAGGTCGCTGCTGAACGCAACCGTGCTGTGTCGTCCGTCCCGGCGCGCGGTCGCCGACGCGTAGTCCACCGCTGGGATGGTCGCGACCAGGCTCTGGATCAGCCTGTCGAGCGCAGGGTCCACCGCTGAGGCGTCGTCGGGCAGGGTGGCGAGCTCAGCCATCGCCCGCTCCAAGGGGCCGGCTGATGGATCGGACTGCATCCCCGGGGTCTGCCCACTCCGTGATGTGGCCAAGCGGAAAGGGTCATGCGGCTTTTAGGCGCCCGTTGCCACCTGCTGGCGGTAGGTGCGGGTCCGGCCTCGGCTATCGATGACCGTCCCGACAATCGTGTATGTGCCCGGTCGCAAGTAGGTGTGCGTTGCCCGGCCACGGCCCTCGCCGGTCGTCGACCCGCCGTACGACGTCGTCCCGTCGCCCCAGCTGAACGTGATCGCGCCGCGCTCCCCGTGGGTATTGAGCGGCGAACCGTCCTGCGCAGGGTTGACCGCGCTGTCGACAGTCAGCGTGCGGCCGGACAGGCCGGGCGCGACCGCGAAGAACTGCACACCCGGCTTGCTCGTTGCGCTGGGATCGCGCTGCATCGGTGTCGGGTGCACGTACGCCGCAGCGAAACCGAGGGCGTTCGCGACCGTGGCCGACGCGTTCACGTCAACGTCGGCGAGCGTCAGGCTGGTGTTGTACTCGAGGTGGTCGCTACCGTTCGCCGCCATGGCCTCGGCGGTCAGCGGTGCCATTTCCGGCGGGAAGCAGTAGCCGAGCTGGTCCTGCGCCATTCCCACGACGTGGACCGCCAAGGCGCCATGGATTGCGGCCCGGATCGCCCGGCTCACCTCGGGAAAGGCTTCGCCCGGTTCGCTGATGTAGGCGACGTCCCCGATGCGGAAGCCGGTGACCCAGGTGCCGACAGCTGGGCCGACGACGTACGGCGGGAGGAACGCCCGGTCGATCGTGCAGGCGACGGACGGGACGCAGTAGTAATGCTGCACGAAGTTGGCGTACACGAGCCCGGCCAGGGCGGGGTTCGTGAGCGGCACCAGGACGTACTGCTCCGCGCTGCGCAGCACCCCGCTGGTGATCGGGCGCGCGCGCTGAAGCGCGGTGAGCACCTCGTCGGTGACGGTCATGCCGACGTCCTGGCTGTAGGTCCACCGGCCGACCTGGACGACGCTCTCCTGTCGACCGAGCGTGCCCATGGCAACGACGGCGGTACCGCCCAGCCGCGCGCCAAGCTGATCGCGCGCGACGCCGATGTGGTCGGCGCTCATCGCGTTGTCGCACGCCCCGCACGCGACGTCCGCATGGACCGGGACGTTGACGTAGAGCCCGATCGTCTTGTGTGTCTTCGGGTCGCGGGCCCAGAGGACCGGGGTGTCGGGGTCGACGTCGTACCCGTCGTAGATGTCGGTCTGGGACACGTTCGTGCCGTCGATCGCGCTGCTGTCGGCGGTCGACGTCCAGAGCTCAGCCGCGCGCATATGTGTGGCAGCGGCCACGATCGCCGCGACGGTCTGGTCGTGCACGTAACGCAGGTAGTCGACGTCGACCGGGCCCCAGATGCCCATCAGCGTCGGGGCTGCGTGCGAGTGGGTGCTCGAGACGATGAGGTCGGCCTGCGTGGTGCCGGGGAAGCCGTGCCGGTCGAGGTAGGCCGCGGCCGTTCGGCGCGCGTCGGTCACGCCGTACGGCCCCTCTTGGTATCCGGCGAACCAGCCCTGCGTGTCGACGATCGCGAACTCGACGACCTTCGCCCGCTTGTTGATTGCGAACGCGCGGACCTGCAGCGGGTCGTGCACGGCGTTCGTCGGTTTGGCCATCTGCCCGAAGCCGCCGAGGTACTGCGGATGGTCCGCCGGCGGGGTGATGTCGCGGACCGCGGTGCCGACGCGGAAGATCGCCGGGTTGTGGTGACCGGCCGGGTCCGGGCCGGGCGCGGCGTTCGCGGCGACCGGAGTAGCCACGGCGACGAAGGCGACAGCAGTCAGCAGACGACGCATGACCGATGTTTTCGCCGACTCGCGGGCCAAGTCCTGCCGTCACATCGCGACCGCGCCCGGGACTGCTCAGCGAGACGCCGCGACGAACTCCCCCTCGTGCGACGCCGCGGCCATCTCGGTCCGCGCAGTTGTGGACGCGCGCGGGTTCATCAGCCACCACACCGTCGCGGCAGCGATGACGAGCCCCGCCGCCGCCCACATCGTGGCGGTCGTGTAGCCGTGCGAGCGAACCCGCGCAGCGGTGCGGCGAGGGTTGGAGCGACTGGCCGGTGCTACCCGGCCGCCGGGATAATCACTGCGTCAGGCGTCCTCGTATGCGTCGTGCCGCCGCAGCCACGCCATCGAGAAGTCGAAGCCGCCTTCGTCGCGGCCTTTCGGGGCCAGGTCGAGCAGTTGGTACGCCGCGTTGAACGGGTCGAGCCCCCGCGAGTAGGTCGAGTAGGTGTGGAACACCGCCCCGTCGTCTATCGCAAAGGCGCTCAGCCCGGGCAGCTCGTCGCCGAGCTGTGTCTCGTGCCGGAAGTTGTACTCCGCGCCGTTCTGCTGCTGCTCCGCGGTGAACGACACCCCGAAGTCGTAGTTGAAGTCGCTGTCCGCGGAGGAGTACCAGGGAAACGTCCAGCCCATCCGCTTCTGGTAGGCCGCGAGCTTGTCGTACGGCGCATGCGAGACGCAGACCATCGTGACGTCACGATGGTTGAGGTGTACGACGACGCCGTCGAAGTTGTCCGCCCAGAACGAGCAACTCGGGCAGCCCTCGTCCCAGTCCGTGCCGAACATGAAGTGGTAGACGAGCAACTGCGTGCGGCCGTCGAAGATGTCGCGCAGATCCCTTGGCCCGCCGGGTCCCGTCAGCTCGTAGTCCTTCTCGAGCCGCACCCACGGCAGGGCGCGGCGTTGTTCAGCGAGCTCGTCGCGTTGATTGTTGAGCTGCTTCTCTTTCGCGAGCAGCTCGAGGCGCATTGCCCGCCATTCCTCACGCGTGCCGATGCGTGGTTGTGTCACGGCGTACGACCGAGGAAGGCGACGAGTTGGTCGGTGCATGACGCGTGGCTACCGACCGGCACCTCCTCTGCGAACCGACCGACGCGCAGTTCCGGATCGACGACCTGCCGGCTCGCCTCGAGCGCCGCGATGGCGACGTCGTCGGGCAGCGCCGCCGGTTGGCCGGTCGCCTTCGCGAGGTCCCAGGTGTGCGTTGCGGTGTCGAGCAGGTTGATGTTCGCGTAGACGCGGCCGGGCAGGTCGCCGGGGCCGGCGTTCATCGTGGCGTCGAGGATCCCGGGCGCCCGCCACGCAGTGATGGTGCGCTTTGCAATGTCCGCGAACTGCGCCGCCGGGTCGGGAGCCAGCTCGAACTCTTGTGGACGCTGTAGCGGCTGACCCGATGCGCCCGCGCCCATCAGCGCGACCACACCGACCATGTGCTCCATCACGGCGCGCACGTTCCACTCGCTGCAGGGTGTGGGTGCGTCGTACTGCTCCGGCTTGATGCCGGCGATGACGGAGTGGGTGTGGTCGAAGGTCCGGTCGAGGGCGTCGACGAGGTCCATTGGGGTGGCTCCAATCGTGTAAGGTAGCGCTTACATACTTTCCTAGCGTGCCGACGGTTGGCAAGGGGTGCGGCGGATGGATGCGGCGTTGCGCGCGGTCGCCGACCCGACGCGGCGAGCGATTCTTCGGCTCATCCGTGACGACGAGGTTGCGGCCGGTGACATCGCTTCGCATTTTCCGTCGATCAGCCGACCGGCCGTCTCGCAGCACCTGCGGGTGCTGACCGAGGCCAACCTGGTTGACGTCCGCGCGGATGGCAACCGCCGGCTCTACCGGATGCGGCCGGACGGGCTGCGCGATGCGGCGGCGTTCTTCGAGGAGATGTGGTCGGACAAGTTGGCGCGGCTGAAGGTTGCCGCCGAGCGCGCAGAGAAGAGGCGGCGATGACCGAGGCGGACACGAGGACGGTCGAGCAGACGCTGCGCATCAGTGCGCGACCGGAGACGGTGTGGCAGTTCTGGACAGATCCCGCCGCGATCTGCGAATGGTGGGGCTCGACCGCTGACTTGGAGCCACGGCCGGGCGGCACGTGCCGCGTGCAGATGAAAAGCGGACCGTTCATGGTCGGTGAGTACGTCGAGCTGGTGCCCTACGAGCGGATCGTGTTCACGTTCGGGTGGGAGATGCCGGCTGGTGGCGGCGGCCCCGACGTACCGCCGGGATCAACGCGGGTCGAAGTCACGCTCGTTGATGAGGACGGCGACACGGTGTTGACGTTGAAGCATTCCGGTTTGCCGGCGTCGTACGCCGAGGAACACAGCGCCGGCTGGGCACACTTCCTGCCACTGTTGGCGGAGGCAGCGGCGGGACCGGTCTAGTCCGCCGCGTCCGGTATGGGCAGAATCGCGACGTGCTTCGAACCCCCCGCCGAGCCGCCGCGGTCGCAGGCGTCGCCGGTCTCGCGTGCCTCACGTTGCTAGCCCTCCCGCAACCAGGCGTCGCCGCCGGTGCGGGCCCGCGCTTCCACCCCCCTTCGCGCGCGGACGCTCCCCCCGTCCAACAGGCGATCGGCGCGACCAGCGAGTCCGAGCCGGCGACTGTCATCGGCAAGGACGGCACTCGCTACGTCGCCTACCAGGGCGGCAGCCAGCTGTCGTGGACTCGCGACGGCGGCAAGCACTGGACCTACGTCGGCGGCAACAACCCAGTCTCCGTACTCAGCCGCAATGTCACCGGTTGCATCGCGGCCGATGACATCGGCGATGTGGATCTCACCGTTGACCAAGTGGGTCGGGTCTATTTCGCGGACCTCCAGGGCACCGTCGGCACCGGCGGCGCGGACACCGGAATCGAGCCCGTCGTCGCGACGAGCGACGACCGCTTCGCGCACTACTCCGGCACCTGCGCAGCGCACCAACCGGCAAGCGTGGACCGCGAGTGGATGGCGGCGTGGACGGCGCCGGGCAAGCCGGCGAGCCGGTCCGACGTGTACATGAGCTACCACGACTTCAGCATCAACACGATCTGGGTGAACGCGTCGCACGACGGTGGCAAGACGTGGGGGCCGCCGGTCAACGCCATCACCTCACCCGATGCGGTCGGCCAGAGCTTCTGCGACACGATCCCCGGCGGTACCGCGGTCGACCCGCGCACCGGCTGGGTCTACGCCGCGTGGCTGGCAGGTTCGAACACGATCGACAACGTGGGCACGGGTTGCAACTACACACAGGGTTCCGTCTTCAACAACCTGTGGGTCGCGGTATCGAAGGACCGGGGGGCGACCTGGACGGACACGCACGCCGTGACGACCCCAGGGGTGACCGCGCCAAGTCCGTCGGACAGCAGCGAGATCTTTGCGTCGATCGCCGCCGACACGAAGGGTGGGGTCTATGTTTCGCTGCCGACCTACGTGAGCGGCCAGTACCAGATGTATGTCGTGTATTCGCCGGAAGCCGATGGCGCCGGACTGTTGCATTTCCGTCCACCGGTCAAGGTCAATGCACCCGAGGCGAAGACGGCATACTTCGGCCGGATCGTTGCCGGCGATACGGGGCGGATCGACATCTTGTACCTCGGCTCCTCCACCGCGAACGTCAACGCCACACCGACGAACATCGCGGCAGACAACGGCACGGACACGACGAAGCCGAACTGCGTGCCGGGGGCGACGGAGCCCGGTCACGGCGTGAAGTTCCCTGGCAAGCCTTGCGAGCTACCGGCGACCGCGAAGTGGTACCTCTACATGGCGCAGTCGTTGGACTTCACGTCGAGCAAACCCGCGGTCAGCAACACGTTGCTGCGATCCGATCCGGTGCACGTCGGCGACATCTGCACCGCCGGGATCTTCTGTCTGCCTGGCGACGACCGCGATCTCGCTGACACCAACGACATCAAGATCGACCCGACCGGTGGAGCTCAGGTCGCTTACACGTATGAGAAGCCGGATCGCAGTGAGACGAATATCCAGTTCCAATGTCAGCAATCCGGCACCGGCTTGTACGCCGGTGTCAACGTGCGGGACTGCCAGGCCGCCGCTGCTGTTACGACTAGGACCACGCACGGCGTCAACAGCCGACAGGCGCACGGCGGGCGCGGGCTCGCAACCACTGGAGGATTGCATCTCGCGCTCCCTGCGCTCTTCGTGGTGTTGCTCGCGATCGTCGTACGACGCCGTCGCGCTCTGCGGTGTGACGGTAAAAGCTAACTTCCGCCGGCGGAAACGCGGGCCGCGAGGTTCGTCATAGCGGCGTCGATGTTGCTCGCCATGCGCACGAACGCATCGGCGATCGCCGGCTCGCTTGCGCGCGCAACCGCGCCCATGGCTGGGTTGAGCCGGCACCCCTCGGTCCAGGCCGCGAGGTCGGGCTCAGCGCCCCGGGCGAACAGGCCGGTCATCGCGCCGTACGCGAGCTCGAGCATGTCCGCCGGGTAGCCGGAGAACTTCACGGGTGGGCACAGCCGGTTCTTCTCGCGGTCGTCGTCGCGTGACGCCTCGACACGGCCGATTGTCGCCGCGCTCCACGGAACGATGCCGACGAAGAGGTACTGCAGCGTTATGCGGTCGGGAGCGAAGACCGGCGTCCTCGGTCGTGGGCGCACGCCGGCGGCAGTGCAGTCGACGTACACCTCGTCCCGTCGCGCGTCGAGGTCACCGTCCTCGAAGAGGATGCGGTCGGCAGCGATCCGACGCACATGGCCTCGGCGTACCACGCGTTCGATCGTGCGCAGCTGGTCGATCTCTCGCTCGCTGATGATCGGGCCGCGGAATACGGTCGGTTCGACGGCCGGGTCGATACGTGTCAAGACGCCGCTCGCCTCGAGCCGGCGCGCGAAACCCGGCCCGTCAGTCGCAACGCAGGTTGCTTCGACCCAGCGTGCTTGCATCTCCATGTACGACGCGACGAGCTCGAGTGGCTGTTGGAAAGACCGGGTGAACATCCACGGGTCGCGCGGGCGGATCCACCGGATGGTGTCCGGGTTGACACCGGAGTCGAGCAGCCAGACGCAGGTGTCCATCGCGGTCTTGCCCGCGCCGACGACCGTGAAGCGGTTGGGCGCCGCATCGAGATTGACGAGGTCGTTCGGCGGGATGACCCGCACGTCGGGATCAACGTCGTACGCCGGAGGATGGCGGGAGGGGATCTCCGACTCGACGTAGGTCGCATCGACGAGCCGCCGCGCGCGGATCGTCGTCGTCTTGCCGGTCAGAAGGGACACGACCTGGTGACCGTCGTTGTCGACGCCGCGATAGTCGTGCATGCCGAGGAACTGCACGCGGCCGGACGGGACGAAGTCTTCGTCGAGGACGTCGCTGTAGTAGTTGCAGATCTCGTTAGCCGGCGCACGTTCGTAGAACCCGGCGTTCGGCCCTGTCTCGTCGATCCGATCGTCGCCCAGTCGCCGGGACGGTACGCCGTAGTTCGCTGAGGGCTGGTGGAGTTGCACGAACGGATACGCGTCAAGCCAGTGCCCGCCAGGTCGGTGCCGTCGGTCGACAAGGACCACCCGTGCCTCTGAGTTCGCGAGCACGGCATCGACGAACGCCATGGCGGACGCCCCCGGCGCCAACGACCAAGTAGTCGGTGCCGATCACGGCGCCCCCTCCCGTACTTCGCCTAGAAACCCTACGGCTGCAGTCGGCTGTTGTCCCAGCTGATGAAGCGGTCGTCGGGCATCTATGTCGGTACGCCGTCGCACCGCAAGAAGGTGGCACGCGTTGCGCGTGATCCGCGGGTGTCGTTCCTCGAAGGCTCGCTCAAAAGCCCTGCCCGACAGTCGCACTCGAAGCGCCGGCGGCGCGGACGGTGGCCTCGGCATCCGCCGCCGTCGAGCCGATGCGCCCGAACCGATCGAAGCCGCTCACGTGCAGGACCCGGTACGCCACCGACCCGGGCGGCGCCACCACGCAGAACGACTGCCGATGCGTGGCCAGACGCTGCGCCACCCGGAAGAGCAACCGCAGGCCGGCGCTGTCGAGGTGCTCGACCTCCGACAGGTCCATGACCAGGCCGATGGAATCGTGCCGGACCTGCCCGATCACGTCATGAAAGAGCGTCGTCGCGTTGGCGAGGTCGATATCGCCGTCGAGACGCACGACCACGACTGAATCATCGGCGTCCGGCGCCCGTGGCCGCGGCGCCCCAGGAGCGGCCGCCTCGCTCGACCGGTACGCGCCGAGGAGCACCTGCAACCGCACCTCGGTGCCCTCGGGTGACCGGACGACGTCCACGGTGTCGGCGAGCCCCTGCATGAGTGCGAAGCCGCGGCCGTGGTCCTCGTTGTTCCGCGGCGCGCGCCACTGACCGGCGTCGCGCACGACAACGGAAATCCGACCGTTGGCGTGCCGCGCGTGCAGCTCGAATGGACCACCTGTCGGGCCGTAAGCGTGCTCGACGACGTTGTTCACTGCTTCGCTGACCGCGTGCACGAGTCCGTCGATCTCGGTCTCGCTCGCGCCGCAACGCGCCGCCCATGAGCGCACGGCACGCCGTACCGAGCCGACGAGCTCGGGGTCGGCCGGCAGCCTCAGGTCGAAGTCTTCCGCAACCGGAAGCAACATCGTCACGAGAACACTGACGTCGTCCTCGCCGGACTGAGGTCGTCGCGCGGCGAGCACCCGCTCGTCGCAGAGCGCATCGAGATCTCCCTGGTGCGCCTCGACTGACTGTCGCAGCGCTGCCATTCCCTCGTCGATCGAGCCGCCGCGGCGTTCGACCAGACCGTCCGTGTAGAGGATCAGCGTCGAGCCCGGCGCGATGGTGGTCACCGCTTCGGTCCGTGGCTCGCTGGCCAACCCGAGCGGTAGCGACCGGCCATCGTCGAGATAACACGCATCGCCATTGGGACCGAGCAGCAACGGCGGGGGGTGACCCGCGCTGGCGTAGGTCAACGTCTCCGACTCCGGGTCGAGTACGGCGTAGACGAGGGTCGCCATCTGCGCCGCGTCGAACTCCGCGGCCAGCCGCGACATCCGCTCCAGCACGCTGACCGGCGAGGAGTTCTCCAATACATAAGCGTGTAGCGCAGTGCGCAGCTGCCCCATCGTCGCTGCCGCCCCGATGCCACGGCCCACGACGTCGCCGACGGTAAGGCCAACGCGGCCACGAGGCAGGAGGATGACGTCGTACCAGTCGCCGCCAACCGCGAGCCCGGCAGCGCCCGGAATGTATCGGGAGGCGAACGCCAAGCCTGAGACGTCGGGCAGTCGTTCCGGCAACAAGCTGCGTTGCAGCGTTTCGGCGATGGCGTGTTCGCGCGCGAGGGATGCCTCGACGTCCGCGAACGCGGTGCTGCGTTCGGCGATGACCGCCGCGAGTACGAACGAGGTCAACGCAACCACCGCGTCGTACAACTGTAAGAGGAGCGAGCGGTGCGTGAAGGTCAGATTGGCGAACGGCCCTACCTGGTCGTACGCCGCCCACACCGCCATGGAGACGACGGTGAGCGCTGCCAGGGCGGCGCCCAGCTGGCGGAAGCGGACGGCGGCCCAGATGAGCAGCGGGAAGACGAGGTAGGCATCTTGCGTGTGGTTGCGAACGACGAGATAGCCGACCCCGGCCAACGCACCAAGGACCAGAACCAACTCCAGCACGCGCGGCCAGCGGAGTCGGCCGATCCATCGAAGGCTCAGCAGAACAGGGGCGAACACGAGTACACCGGTGCCGTCACCGGCCCACCACAACGCCCAGGTGCTGCCGTACGCACCGCTCCTAATGGTGTCGTCGAGCAGCAACGCCGTCGTACCGAACGTTGCGCTCACTGTCATCGCGAGCAGTGCGCCGAGAAAGACCAAGGAGACTGCGTCGCGCAACTGGTCGAGCTCCAAACGGAACCGGCGCGCCCGTAGCAGCCAAGCCGCGAGCAGCGGTGCAGCGGTGTTACCGACTGCGATCAGTGCCGCCGTGCCGACCGAATCGTTGATCGGCAGGTTGACGAGGAACGCCGCCAACGTCACGGCAGGCCACAACCGCAGACCGAAGCCCAGCAGGGCAACCACGGCGATCCCGGTCGGCGGCCAGATCGGTGTGACGACCCCGCCGACGAGAGAGATGCGCAGGCTGAGCTTCGCCGCGACGTAGTACGCCGCTCCGACAGCGACGAGCTGTAGGAGGTACTTCGCGTGCGAGCGCCCGATGGCCCCCCCAAGGGTCATGGGCAGAGTATGACTGGCTCTCGATCCGACCGCGCGGCGATCAACACGAAAGGGTTTGCCGATGACCAAGGCGACGAGCGACGGCAGAGCGGCGTACCGGACGCTCACTTTCGAGCGGACCGGACGAATCGCGCGGATCACGTTCAACCGGCCGGAACACGGCAACGCGATCACCCTCGACACCCCGGTCGAGCTGGCGGCGGCGGTCGAACGTGCCGACCTCGACCCCGCGGTGCACGTCATCGTCGTGTCCGGCAACGGGCCTGGGTTCTGCGGCGGTTACGACCTCGGCGTCTTCGCTGAGCGCGGTTTCGACGAGGCTTCGGGTGAGGCTTCGTCGTACGCCGGCACGATGCTCGACCCCGCCGTACACGCGAAGAACCACGACCCGGGCAACACGTGGGATCCGATGCTCGACTACGCGCTGATGAGCCGATTCAACCGCGGCTTCGCGAGTCTGCTGCACGCGACCAAGCCGACGGTCGCGAAGCTGCACGGCTTCTGTGTCGCGGGTGGCACCGACATCGCGTTGTACGCCGACCAGATCATCGCGGCGGACGACTGCAAGATCGGCTACCCGCCGACGCGGGTCTGGGGCATCCCCGCGGCCGGCATGTGGGCGCATCGGCTCGGTGACCAGCGGGCGAAGCGGCTGCTGTTCACCGGCGACTCGATCTCCGGTGCGGAAGCTGCCGAGTGGGGCCTCGCGGTCGAGGCGCCACCGCCGGACCAGCTGGACGAACGCACCGAGATCCTGCTCGAACGCATCGCCCGCATGCCGCTCAACCAGCTGATGATGGCCAAACTGGCGCTGAACTCGGTGCTGCTCGCGCAGGGCGTCGCGACCAGCACGATGATCAGCACTGTCTTCGACGGCATCGCGCGGCACACCGCCGAGGGATATGCGTTCCAACAAAGAGCCGCGGAGGTCGGCTTCCGACAAGCGGTCGCCGAACGAGACGACCCGTACGGCGATCGCGGCCGGTCAACGTTCAAGGGCTAGACCGCGGCAGACCAGTCGCGAGGAACTGCGACGTGTCGGTGTTTGTCGTGCCGTACGGCGCAGCGAACGACTCGGGGCAGTCGGTCAACGGCTGACTGGCGCGTGAACAGCCTGTTCGGCTTGGCGTTTGCGGCGTAGCGTCAAAAGTCAGCCGCGAAAGGGGAGGACCATGTTCATCCAGGTGATCCAAGGAAAGATCGCGGACGGGGACTTACTGCATCGGCAGGACGAGGCGTGGCTGCGCGACCTGAAGCCGGGAGCCAAAGGCTTCCTCGGTTACACGGGAGGTCAAACGCCTGACGGTCGCGCGATCGCGATGGCGCGCTTCGAGTCGCGCGCAGCAGCCGAGGCGAACAGCCGCCGGCCCGAGCAGAGCGCGTGGTGGAACGAAGCGGTGAAGGCGTACGACGGCGAGCCGACGTTCTACGACTGCGATGAGGTCGACACGATGTTCGGCGGTGGATCGGACGACGCCGGCTTCGTGCAGATCATCGAAGGTCGCGCGAAGGAGCAGGCAGCGTTGCGTAGTCGAGTCGGTGAGATGGAAGCGGATCTACGCAAGGCGCGCCCGGACATCCTCGGCATGGTCGTTGCCTGGCATGGTGACGGCGGCGGCTTCACCCAGGCCGTCTACTTCAAGAGCGAGACGGAGTCCCGCAAGCTCGAGAAGGAAACCGAATCGAGCGAGATACGGCAGGACTACATGGACCAGTTCGTCGGGCAGCCAACGTTCTTCGACCTACCGGAACCCGTTCTCGACTGATCGGGGGCGAACCAAGCAGCACGTAACCGCCCGCCTCATTCGCATAGATGCCGGCTCGGTGACCAGCGGGAGAAACGGCTGCTGTTCACCGGCGACTCGACCTCGGGTGCGGAGGCGCTGGAGTGGGGGCTCGCGGTCGAAGCGCCACCGCCGGATCAACTCGATGGGACCACGACGCAAACGAATGGGCGCTCCTTGTCGAGGAGCGCCCATTCGTGAGAGTCCGGTCTTACCGGCGTGCGTGCTGCTGTGCGTAGATCTGCTGCTGCTGTTGCTGAGCCAGGAGCGCTTGCTGGGTCGCGAGGCTGACCTGCTGAATGTGTTGGCTCTTGCGCTGCGATCGGCGCATCAGCCGGAATGGGAAAGTGAAAACGCCGAAGAGTCCGAAGATCACGACGTACCAGCCGGCGACGAACATCCAGGCCGCCGCAATGGCGGGAGCGCCTAGGAAGATCCAGAGGACCACGTTCACGCCGGAGTTACCGTTCGCCAACCTGTTGACGAAGCCTCCGATGCGTCGCGCACTGCCGACGAACGAGAGCGGTGCGGCGTACGACTTGCTCTTGATGACCGGCACTTGCGGAAGCGTGGGAGGCACGGGCGCATAGACAACCGGCTGGACCGGCTGAGCGGCCACAGGCGCGGGCCGCGCCGTAACGACCTCAACCGCGGGAGCCGTCGCCTGAGCTGGGACGGCGACCTCAGTAGCGGAAGTCGCGCCCTGCTTCACCGTGCTCGAACGAGGCGTGAACGACCGCGCAGTTGATGTGGACATGCGAGTCGCTGCCTGCTTACGCGCGACCGGAGCCTTAGGGGCTGTCCTTTTGGCCGGCGCAACTTTCGCAGAAGTCTTGCTGGCGGGCTTGGCGACCGACTTGCCGGCGGTCTTGGCGGGGGCCTTACTGGCGGGCTTGGTGGCGGGCATGCGCGTTTCTCCTGCGAGGTGGGATCGGGACGTCACAAAGGTTCGCAGTCGAGCATGAATCGGACAATCGCCACATACAGCCATTTCCCGGTAGTTCGGACTGACTAGAGGCTCAGCCAGGTGACGCGGAGCGGGCAGCATCGCTATATATAGGTGTGCTCGTCGGGCATACGAGAGTGCGCTTGCTTCGGCCGAACGCACGGGCCTGGTGCGCGAGATCCCATTCCTGCAATACAACCTCGGCGAGGTCGCCCTCGATCTCGGTGACGAGGCAGCGGCCCGTGAACATTTACGCGAGGCGATCGACGGTGGGCGGCAGGTGGGCTACCTCTTGCCGTACGCCGCCGCTCTGCGCCTGCTGGCCGGAATCGAGACTGACCCAGAGGTTCGTGCTGCGCTTGCGGACGAGCTCAAGCGACTGATTTCGCGAATCGGTGCGGATCACGACATCGCCGTCCGGATGGCCGGCGCATACCGAGAAGTCACTGGCACGATCGCACCACCTTCGCCGCCGCAAGGCTGATGACGAGGAGCCAGCTAGGGCTCCTCGTCATCTACAGCGAGGCAGTAAATCGTTCTTTGGACCTAGGGGCAGGTCTCGCCGAACTTCACGACGCCGAAGTCGATGTTGCTGCCGGACCTGATCTTCGCGCCGCTTGGCACGTTCTGGTTGCAGACCTGCCAGTCGCGATCGAGGATCTGCATCCGGTCATCTCCGGATACGTCGTGGCTGTGCGTGAACCAGATGCCGTCACGAGTGATCGACTGAATTGTGTCCTGCGCCGTCTGGAGATCCTTGCCGACGAGATTCGGCATCGTCCACGAGGGGGAGGAGGTCGTCGTGCTAGAGCCTGACGCGGCCTTGGGCGCGGCAGCTGGCTTGGTCGCCTTCGCCTTCGGCTTCGGAGCAATGGCCGCTGCCTTGGCCGGTGCCGTTGGCTGACTGACCGCAGCTGGTGCACTCGCTGCAGCGGGTGTGGCGTTCGACTTGCTGGAACCGCCCGCGGCACTGGCGATGGCGGCGATCACAATGACGGCTCCGGCGATCGCGGCAGCGATGGTCAAACCCTTGTGGCGGGCGGGCCAGCTCGCGGGGACGGTTGACCCGACATTCGCGACGGGTGGGGCTGGCGGAGCTGCGGCCGTCAGCGGCTCTGCGATGGGCGCGGCGGCGTTGGACACGCTGGCCGCTGGCATCCGCACAGTGTCGACAGTGGCGGGAGCGACGCCCGCTCCACAGTGCGCGCAGAAGTTGCCCGAAGCGCGTTCAGCCCCGCAGTTCGCGCAAAAAGCTGAGTCAGCATCTGGCACGCGTTGCTGCGGAACTTCGACGAACGACTTGGTTTTGCTAGCCGTGACCGTCGTTCGCGGAGCCTTGGGCGCAGAAGCTCGCGGTGCAGTCGTCTTCGCGGGAGGCCTTCTGGTGGTGGTGCCTGCGGCGCTCTTGGCCGGGCTCTTTCCAACTGACCTGGCGGTGGACTTGGTTGAGGTCTTAGCGGCTGACTTGCTGGCGGGCATCGCGTTCTCCTGCGTGTCGGATCGGATGCGGCAAAGCCTCGCGGTTAGGTACGATTCGGACAATCGACACATACAGCCATTTGTTCGTAGTTCGGACTGACTAGGGACAGGGCACCGGGAGAGGAACCCGAACGAGCGAAGGACCGAACGCGGGCGACGCCAGGTCGGCTCCCCGGTACGACGGCTGGACCGAGGGTGACGGGCCGTTCGTCGGTCGGCGCCGTCGGCTGAACAGCGGGCGTACCGCACGCTGACCTACGAACTGACCGGGCGGATCGCGCGGATCACGTTCAACCGGCGAAGCGTCTGCTGTTCACCGGCGACTCGATCTCCGGTGCAGAAGCTGCCGAGTGGACCTCGCGGTGGAAGCGCCACCGGCGGACCAGCTCGACGAGCGCATCGAGATCTTGCTCGAACGCATCGCGCGGATGCCGCTCAACCAGCTGATGATGGCGAAGCTGGCACTCAACTCCGTGCTGATCGCGCAAGGTGTCGCGACGTCAACGATGGTGAGCACCGTCTTCGACGGAATCGCGCGCCACACCCGTGAGGGCTACGCGTTCCGGCAGCGTCGTTGGCGCCGTCGTTCGTACTGCATCTGCGCGGACCCGCCCGGGGTGCCGACCTGCACCGGAACCTCGGTGACTGCGCAGGGGGCGCAGACGACGCGCCGTCCGGCTGGATCCCAGGCTCGGCTGCCGGAAGGGACGCCCGTACCGCAGGCGCATGTCCCTGGCCAACGAGTCCGTCGAAGTTCCCCCGCCACACCCTTTCTTTCGGCGCGACTTCGTAGCGCTTGTGCACCCGACTGGGCTATCTAGAGAGCGACGATGCTGCTAGACATCCGCCATGCCGGCCGATGCGTCGTACGACGAACGGCTCCGGGCGGCTGCGTTTGCCCACCTCGACCGCCTGCTGACACAGAGCCCGAACGGTGCGCTGCGTTCGGCAGACATCAACGCGTTCTCGTTCGAAGAACGTACGCAGCGGCTCATCGTGCAGACCGGCATCTGGAAGCCGGCCAGCCTGGACGCTGCCTTGTCGATCCGTACGACCTACACGCCCCTAAGCGAGACGGCGCCATACGAGGACGAGCTCGGCGACGACGGCTTCCTCCGTTACAAGTACCGAGGTACCGACCCGAACCATTCCGACAACCGAGCCCTGAGGGAGGCAATGCGATCGCAGGCGCCGCTCATCTACTTCGTAGGAATCGCCAGCGGCCTCTACAACGCCCACTATCCGGTGTGGATCAAGGCGGAAGATCCGGCGGAGCTCGAGTTCGCGGTCGCCCTCGACGAGACACAACTCTTGCTGAGTCCGGCCGCGCTGAGCCCAGCTGAGCGCAGCTACGTGCTCGCACTCACCCGCCGGCGACTGCACCAGCCGGCCTTCCGCACGCGAGTGTTGTTGGCATACGCGGACACATGTGCAATGTGCCGTCTGCGTCATGCCGAGTTGCTGGATGCCGCGCACATCCTTCCGGACACGCACCCGCGCGGACTCCCCGTCGTACCTAACGGCCTCGCCCTGTGCAAGATCCACCACGCGGCCTACGACATGAACATCATCGGGGTGCGTCGCGACCTGGTCATCGAGGTGCAACCCAGGGTGCTGCATGAGGTTGATGGACCGATGTTGCGCCACGGGTTGCAGGAGCTCGCCGGGGCAGAGTTGATCGTGCCGACGAGCAAGCGCGAGCAGCCGGACCCGGAACGCCTCGACGAGCGCTACGAAGCGTTCCGGCTCGCCGGATGAGCCCACGTAGCTGGCGCGTCAGCGTCCAGCTCACGGTGACGGCGTGGACTCGAGTTCATCTAGCGGCCGGCTGGTTGGGTCTCCGACCTCGACGGAGAACGTGGCCGCGCCGAAGTTGATGTCCGGCCTGCGTAAGGCGAGACCATTGAGCATCGCCTGAGTCTCCTCGTCGACGCTGTACAGCAACGCTCCCCGCAGGCCTCGGGTAAGCAGCACTTTGTAGGTGTTCCGGATCGCCCTCTCGAACTCTTCCGGTGCCGCGCGCTTCACGGCGGAGTCGTGACTGGCTCGCGGCTGAGCAACCCAGCGGCCGCTCCGCCACACAAGGTCCGGTCCGAAGATGACACCGGCGTAGTCGTACTCGAACCCCTGCGCTGTGTACACGCAGCCGACCTGCCCGAATCCAGCCGGATCGCTTGCCCAAAACGAACGCGCCGGCGCGCCGCCGTGACTCGACTCCTTCTTGTTATTCCATGGGCGCCGCCAACCGTCGATGACAACATCCTCGGGAAGTCGGCCGTCAGCAGTCGGATCGCCCCATGGCCAGCAGTAGCCGGCCGAGAGTCTCGCCGTATATCCGCGCTCGTTCAGACGGGCCAGCGTGTACTCCATCTCGGTTGGCGAGTCAGCGACGCCCAGATCGAAGGATTCGTCACCCTTCCAAGGGACGGGGCCGCCGGAAGAGAGACCGAGTAGACGTAACACCCAGTTCTCGTACAGGCGGCTGCCGCCGCATCGGAACTGTTCGTCGAGGCTGACATGGCGTACGTCGAGGCCCTTCGCATGGGCTGCCGCTTCAATCTCGCTCAGGGACCCCATCTCACCCGGACGCACCGTCTGGTTCTCGTCGAGCAGGAACACTGGAACGCGCGCGGCGTCGAGCAACTCGTCGACCTGTGGCCTGCCTGTCCTGAGCTTCGCGGGCGTGTACCTGTTCGCGGACACTTCGCGGATGCGATGCGCCTCGTCGCAGATGAGGACGTCAAGCTGGTTCTTCTCGGCATCAACGAACTGGTTGAAGTACTTGAACATCGACTTGATCTGCGGCGCTCGGCGACCCGCCACCCGACGCAGCGTCGATGTGAAAGCAGACGAGCCCGTGGCGTGCAAGACCGTCCGTCCGCGACGGCTGAGCTCACCCATAAGGGAAAGCGCAATCACGCTCTTCCCGGATCCCGGTCCCCCCGTGACGACGATGACCTCCTTCGCGTCGGCCCGACCTGCAGCCTCGACTGCGCGCATCACCAGGCTGTACGCCGTCCGCTGCTGGTCGAGCAGGACGAAGGACTCACGTTGTTGAACCTCTTGCGCGGCGAGCGAGAGCAGCTGACGGCTTGGTTCGATGGCGCTGCCGAGCAGGAGGTCGGCCGCCTCCGCGCCATCTTCTCGACCCAACAAACCACGGAGGTACGACACGAACTCGCCACGCCGCTGGCCGGTGAACAGCCGGCTCTGATCCGTCTCCGGCAGCTCAAGGAGTTCTGCGACGTCACGATCGGTCGCGTTGTGGAGGTAGGCGGCACCGTGCAGGTGCACGTTCTCCTTGAGCGCTGCGATGAAGTCGCGCATGTAGACGCAGTAACGACGTACCTGCTCTCCGGGATGTAGACGCTCGCCGCGGGCGCCCTCGACGAGCACGACGTCGACCGTTCCGTCGAGGCGCGAGGCGCGACTCCACTGCTTCAGCTCAATGACTACGAAGGCGGGCTGCCCATCGCGCGGGTCGAACCCACACAGGATGACGTCGACTCGGAGGCTGGACAGAGGCAACTTGTGCTCGACGAGAACCTCGACACCGTCAAGGCCTGCGTCAGAAAGATCGGCGGCCAGCGACGTGAGGCTCGCTTGCCAGGACTTCTGCTCCGCAGGTGCGGCCGCGTATCCGAACCGGAATTTGAACTGCTCAGCCAACCGCTCCGCAAGGACGCCGTTCATCGCGAGCTGGTGAAACTGCGATACCGCCGCCCGATAGAGCGCCACGACGTACCCCGCGAAGGCATGGAGACCCAGGCCTGCGGGTGGAGGCTTGTCGGGCGACGCGCCTGTCGGGCCGCAGTGATTACGGACGTAACGCTACCCAGAGGTCGTCGTAACAGTCTCGGCCGGCTAGAGGCCCTGTTCGAATCCTGTCTGCATGACAAGGTGCGACCAGCCGCATCCTCGGCGTACCGTGATGACCGTGCAGGCGGAGATGTGGGTGCTCGTCGGAGTGTTGGCGACGGTCAGCTTCAGCGCGCTGGCGTTACTCGCAACTGCGCTTTTCCAAACCCGGAGCGAGATGCGCGAGGGCTTCCGCGACCTGCGCGCTGAGATGCACGCCGGATTCAGCGAGCTTCGTGGCGACATCCGTGAACTACGAGATCGCCTGACGGCTGCCGGCGCTTGACTGACCTGCTCTAGTTTCCTGCGTCGGACAGCGCGGCCTTGGCGCGGCGGCCGCGGAGCCTCTCCCGCTGGGACGCGACGAGCTCGACTTTGCGCAGCCGTACTACGGCCGGCGTCACCTCGACGCACTCGTCCTCGCGGCAGAACTCCAGCGCCTGTTCAAGCGACAGCTGCCGATGCGGGATCAGCGGCACCAAGATGTCCCCGGTCGACGCGCGCATGTTGGTGAGCTTCTTCTCCTTGGTCGGGTTGACGTCCATGTCGTCGGACCGCGCGTTCTCACCGACGATCATGCCTTCGTAGACCTCGGTGTTGGGGCCGACAAACATCGTGCCGCGCTCTTGGAGATTGGCGAGCGCGAACCCAGTCGCTGCCCCGCGGCGGTCCGCGACCAGGGAGCCGGTCGGGCGCGTGCGCAGGTCGCCGTGCCACGGCTCGTACCGCTCATGCACGTGATGCAACAGACCGGTCCCCCGCGTCTCGGTCAGGAATTCGGTGCGAAACCCGATCAGCCCGCGCGCCGGCACGATGTACTCCATCCGGATCCAGCCGCTGCCGTGGTCAACCATCTGCTCGAGCCGGCCCTTGCGCAACGCCATCAGCTGGATCAAGACGCCCTGATAGTCCGACGGCGCGTCGATCGTCAGCCGCTCCATCGGCTCGTGCACCTTGCCGTCGACCATCCGCGTGACGACCTGCGGTTTGCCGACCGTGAGCTCGAACCCTTCGCGACGCATGATCTCGACGAGTACCGCGAGCTGCAGCTCGCCGCGGCCCTGCACTTCCCACGTGTCCGGCCGCTCGGTCGGCAGGACACGGATCGACACGTTGCCGACCAGCTCCTGGTCGAGGCGGTTCTTGACCAGCCGCGCAGTCAACTTCTTGCCGCTCTGCCCAGCCAGTGGTGACGTATTGATCCCGACGGTCATCGACAGCGACGGCTCGTCGATATTGATGACCGGCAACGGCCGCGGGTCGTCCGGATCGGTCAGCGTCTCCCCGATCGTGATGTCGGGGATGCCCGCGATAGCGACGATGTCACCGGGACCGGCGACGTCGGCCGGCACGCGATCCAATGCCTCGGTCATCAGCAGCTCGGAGACCTTCACCCGTTCGATCGAACCGTCGGCGCGGCACCACGCGACCTGCTGGCCCTTCTTGAGCTCGCCGTTGTAGACCCGGCACAACGCGAGCCGGCCGAGGTACGGCGACGCGTCGAGGTTGGTGACATGCGCCTGCAGCGGAGCACTCTCGTCGTACGACGGCGGCGGCACCGTCGAGATCAACACATCGAACAACGACGCCAGGTCAGCAGAGTCCGGCATCCCACCGTTGGCCGGACGCGTCAACGACGCACGCCCTGCACGCGCGGACGCATACACAATCGGGAACTCGATCTGGTGCTCATCCGCGTCGAGGTCGAGGAACAATTCGTAAGTCTCGTCGAGCACTTCCGCGATCCGCGCGTCGGACCGGTCGACCTTGTTGACCACCAGTACGACGGGAAGCTTCGCCTCCAGCGCCTTGCGCAGCACGAACCGCGTCTGCGGCAGCGGCCCTTCACTTGCATCGACAAGCAACAGTACGCCGTCAACCATCGACAGTCCGCGCTCCACCTCACCGCCGAAGTCCGCGTGACCAGGGGTGTCGACGATGTTGATCGTCATGTCACCACGGCGTACCGCGGTGTTCTTCGCGAGGATCGTGATGCCCTTCTCGCGCTCTAGGTCGTTGGAGTCGAGCACGCGGTCGATGTGTTCCTCGTGCGCACCGAACGCCCCGGACTGCCACAACATCGCGTCGACGAGGGTCGTCTTGCCGTGGTCGACGTGCGCGACGATCGCCACATTGCGCAGGTCGTTACGAGTGGACACAACGAACCAGCCTACGTGTCGTTGGCACCAACGACATTCCGGTCACTTTTGGCGCTCCCAGGTTGACCAGGCAACCTGTGCACATGCGGCGGCTCCGACTCCTCGCCTTGCTCGTGGTGCTCGCTGCCGCCGGTACGACGGTCGCCGTCATCGCTGTGCACTCCTCTCACACCATCACGCCCGGCTGCACGGTGACGATCGGGACCGAGAGCTACGACCTCGACCTCGAGCAGGCATCGAACGCCGCCACCATCGCAGCCGTCGGCACCCGGATGGGCCTGCCCGACCACGCCGTCACCGTCGCGTACGCCGCCGCCTTCCAGGAGTCGAAGTTGCTCAACCTGCCGTTCGGCGACCGCGACTCCGTTGGTCTGTTCCAGCAACGCCCGTCGCAAGGTTGGGGTACGCCGGCGCAGCTGCTCGACCCGTCGTACGCCGCGCACGCGTTCTACGCGAAGCTCACGACCATCAGCGGCTGGCGGACGATGCCGATCGCGGCCGCCGCGCAGAAAGTGCAACGCAGCGCATCGGGCGCCGCCTACGAACAGTGGGAACCCGAAGGGCGTACCCTCGCGCGCGCCCTTACTGGCGAGGTGCCCGCGGCGTTCACGTGTCAGTTTGCCGACCCGAAACGACCGGCCGCGACGACTCTGAGCGCGGACGCTGCGCGTGCGTTCGGGCGCCCCGTTATCGGCACGACTCTCACCAAGCAGCAGTGTTGGGCCGCCGCGTCGTGGATCGTGGCCAACGCGCATGACTATGGCGTGAAGAGCGTCACCGTCGACGGTCGCACTTGGACGAACAAGTCAACGCAGTGGCGCGCGAGCCGACCCGCCGCTCCCGTCGTACAGATCACGCGGTTCCCACAGAAGTGAGACCGGCACAAACGCCTACGGCCCGACGACCACCCTCATCATCTTGAGCAGGTGGTCGGGGCGCCGCCCCCACACAAACGCCTTGCCGGCGACAAACGGGCGCCAGGCAGCCATCCGGCCCAGCGTGACGAGCAGCATCTGGTCGGGCTGAATCGACAGGTGTACGTCGGCAGCCGCGGTGGGCCCCGACTCGATGACCAGTCCGTCGTCGAACAGAAATCCGTACCGCTCGAAGCCGCGCAACCGTATGTCGATGCGCGCGCGGAACCCGCGCGCCTGCTCGGGGTCGAGGAAGGTCATCGGATCCGCACTCAGGATCGGTACCACGGCACCGGCGATGACAAGCGCTGCATGAGCCGGGTGGATCGGCCACGGCGCCCTCGCGGCTTGAGCGATATCGAAACCGTGCACGAGCAGCTCTTCGAGGAGATGACAGGCGACTGCTGACGGCGGCAGCTGCATGCCCGCGAGCCACGTGACCGTCTCCGCGGAAGGCTCGACCTTGGTGAACGCGGCGCCGGTAGCGGCGATCCGATCGGCAAGCACGCGGGGATCGCGTTCGGAATCGGCCGCCATCATCAGCGTGGTCAGAGCGGTGACCCTGGCGGCTGACAATGGCGGCGTGACGTCGGGCACGGGTCGACCGCTGACCGAGTCAGCGTCGACCTTCATCACGTGGGAAAGGTGCGCAGCGAGATCCGCGAGCCCCCAGTTGCCGATGGCCGGCCGTGTCAGGCCACGGTTCGTGCGGATCAGATCGGCGACGCGCGGCCCGACCTCATCGATGGCCGCACACGCCTCATCGAACAGTCCTGTGCGCATCGCCGTACCGTCCACAAATCGCCATTGTGCGCTATCCGATATCGCGCGAACTCAGCACGCTCATCGGCATGGACACCGACGTGATTGCTGCCGTCGCGATTACCGTCGTACGTCGCGACAGCGCCCCACTCGAAGCAGACGTCACGTTGTACGGCGCGTTGCGGACATTGCTGGCCGGTGAACGCACCCGCCTCGTGGTCGGCATCGCCGTCGGGTTGTTCGGCTGGCAGTGGATCGGCTACGAGAAGGGAATCTCGCCTCTGGGTGTCAGCCAGGTCATCACGTCGACGACGAAACGGCCGGCCTGAACTGCAGGGTCGGCCTCGGCCAAGCGGCGCGCCTCGTCGATCGACCCGACCCGGTAGATCGCGACACCGCGCAGGCTCTCATCGGATTGATCGAGCAGTGGACCAGCCGACATCAGATGACCGGCATCGCGCATCGCCGCGAGATGGCCGAGGTGCTGCGCCTGCAACTTCGCCGCCGTGTCGTCCTCGACCACCGGCATGTCAGGAGGACGCCGCAGCAACACGAACTGGTACGTGTCGAACTTCGCCGGCGGCTCCGCAGTCCGCGGTTCGTCAGCACTCATCGCACGTCCTTGAAGGAAGCGGCGACCTCTTCCAGCCGGTCGTGGTACCCGATCCACCACGCCTCGTCTTCATCCGGCATGTTGCTGACGCCGGGCAACAGCCCGGCGGCCCCGTCGATCAGCTCGCGCACGATGTCAGCCTGACCCGCATGCCGGTACGTCTCGTCGATCATGTGGATCAGGATCTGGTGCAACGTCACCTGAGCGCGCTCGTCCGGCCACCAAGGCACCCGGCCGGTCGCGTCCAAAGCCAGCGACTCGATCGTCTCGTCGGAGTGTGCCCACACCCGGCGGTACAGCGCGAGGATTTCCTCGCGCGACTCGTCAGCCCTGGCCCACATGTCGGCATTGGGTTCGGCATCTTCGGCGAAGTCCGGGAACTTCTGCGGAAATGCCCGTCCGAACGTGTCACCGAGATACCCGGCCTCCACCATGGCCACGTGCTTGACGAGCCCCAGCAAGTTGGTGCCTGACTTCACCATCGGCCGGCGTGCGTCGTACTCCGACAAGCCGTCGAGCTTCCACACCAGCGCGTCGCGCGCGCCCTGAAGGTAGCGCTTCAACGCCGGCTTCATGTCGTCGCTCACGACGGCACCGAGGTCACCGACAACGGCTCGGCTGTGATCTCGGCTTGCGGATTGCGCGGCTCGGCGAGCACGTGTTCGAGCAGGAACAACACGAGCACTCCACCGATCGCCAACAACACCGTCGCGATCCGGAACGACAGCACATAGCCGTTGGTCAACGCGACCGCCTTGGCCACGCCGTCAGCGATCTGACCCGACGCATGCCGCAACGCCAAGGTCACCAGGCACGATAAACCGATCGCGCCACCGATCTGCTGCATCGCGTTCTGTACGCCGGACGCGAGCGACGAGTCCTGTCCGGTGACCTCGTGCAGGGCCGCGTTGCCGATCGCCGGGAAGGACATCCCGCTGAAGAAACCGAGCACCATCATCCCGGGCAGGATGTCGTTGACGTACGTCGCATGCACACTGATGCCACTGGTCAGCCACATGCCGACGGCATCGCCGAGGAACCCGATCGCGAAGATGGGCTTCACACCGACGCGCGGCATGAGCCCGGTCCCGACGCCGATCCCCGCGCCGATCGTGAGACCGAACGGCAGATACGCAAGGCCGCCCTTCAACGGCGAGTAGCCGAGGATCTGCTGCATGAACAGCGTCAGCAGGAAGAAGTAGCTGAAGAACGACGACGAGAAGAACAGCGTCACGAAGTTGGTCACCACGCGCGTACGGTTCTTGAAGAAGCTGAGCGGAATGAGCGGCGCATCTGAGCGCGCCTCGATCCACACCATCAGGAAGAGCAACACGAAGCCGCCGAGCAGCGGAAGCAACACCTTCCACGAACCCCACGGATGGTTCGCGGCCTGCAACAAGCCGTCGACGACGGCGACCAGTCCGGCAGTCCCGGTGAGCGCACCCCAGTAGTCGGGTTGACCGTAGCCACGCTTCATCCGGCTCTCGTCGACGAGACGCGGCACAACGAGCAGCGCGAAGACCGCCACCGGAAGGTTGACGAAGAAGATCCATCGCCACGAGGCGTAGTTGACGAGCGCACCGGAGATGACGGTCCCCGTCGTACCACCGAGCCCGGCGATGCCGCCCCAGATGCCGAGCGCCTTCATCCGCTCACGCGGGTCGGGGAACAGCAGTGCGATCAGGCCGAGCGAGGCGGGCGCAGCCAACGCCTCACCGAGACCCTGCGCGAACCGCGACGTCACGAGCATCGCGGGACTGACGGCCGCGCCACAGAACGCCGATGCGACGGCGAACAGCGCGACACCCCACAGGAACAGCCGCCGCCGGCCCATGATGTCGGCAAGTCGGCCGCCGAGCAGCAGGAAGCCGCCGGCCATCAACACGTATCCGTTGACCACCCACGCAAGGCCGGACTGCGTGAAGTTGAGGTCGTCCTTGATCCGCGGCAGCGCGACATTCACCACGGTGATGTCGAGAATCAGCATGAACTGGATCAGCGCCAGCACCGCCAGCGCCTTCCACCGCCGCGGATCCGCTTGTGCGGTTGTTCCCTGTGCGTCGCTCATGAGCGCAAACCTGCCATGAAGCTCCGACGTTTTGCGAACCGAAAACTCAGCGGGGGTCCGTCCAGAAGCCGCCCTTTTGCGGGCGTAAAAGGTCCGGAACCGAACGGAAGGTCCGCGAAACGGCCAAGCGTCACAGTCCGAATCGGGTGGTGGCGCGGGCGAAGGTACGCCGGACCCGTTCGGCCACAGCCTCGGGGCGGTCCCAGATTTCGCGCCACGTCCAGCGCACAACCTCGAACCCGGCATCGTGCAGCGCTAGCTCGCGGCGCTTCTCGGTCTGGAGTGCGGCGACGGTGTCGTACTTCACCATGCCGTCGGCCTCGCCGATCGTGCGGAACTGTGGCCAGTAGAAGTCGACGCGGTAGCACTCGCCGAGGCCCACCACGATGAGCTCTTGCACGCGAGGAACGGGCACTCCAGGACGTGGAAGACGGAGACGTGAGATCGACTCGAGCGGTGACTCGGCGCGAGCGTCGGCGGAGGCCACGGCCTCGACGGCGTACGGGATGTGAGTCCACGTCCGCCCTTTCACCAGCATGGCGGCCAAGTCGACCAGGCCGACGGCGGCCCGATGAAGGGCACTGTCCGCCACGACAACGCCCGCTTCGACGCCACCGTGCCGGGCACAGTCAATGACCGTCCGGGCCGGCGTCGTCACTGCGACGCCGACGACCCATGTGACGTCCTCAACGGGGATGTCGGCGGCGCGGATCAAGTACGGCGATGCCGGTAGGGACAACGTCGCGAACCCATGCACGCAGGCGGCAGAGGGACCACCCACCACCACTCGGCGACCAAGGGCGTGCCCGATCGCGAGGTGACGGTGTTGCTGTTTCCGCGACGAGGCCGACCACGCCTCCGCGTCGATGAAGGCGCTGCGATGCAACTCGAGCCATTCACCGGTCCGCACCCGATGCCGGATCGACTTGTCGGTCCAGCCGATCGCTTCGGCTTCCGCGCGCGTGAAGACGCCGCGGGTCAACGCAGCGGGCGGCAGACCATGACGCAGCACCGATGCAGGATCGTCGAAACTGAGCCGAGCCCGCGGCCGCTGTCCACAGCCCCGTTGCGTCAAGCCTCCGTCCGGAAGCCGCCCTTTTGGGGCTCAGAAAGGGCCGGAACCGAACGGAGGCTCCGCCGGAAGAGCCGCCTAGCGTTGCGTAGGCAGGTTGATCACCGGCTCGAGCGCGTGCCCGTGCCGGAACAGGTTCTGCGGGTCGACCTGCTTCTTGATCGCGACGAGCCGGTCGTACGTCGCCTTCGGCCAGGCACCGGCGACCTCTTCCTTCGACGTCGCGTCACCGAGGAAGTTGAGCAGCCGCCCCTCGCCGGCCCAGGGACGCATCACGTCGAGCATGTGATGGCCGACACCCGGCACGATCTTGTCGAGTCCTGGAAACATCGGCCCGAGGCACCAGAACGAGAACTTCGCGCTGCGACCGGGCACGGCATTCGGTATGGCGGGTTCGCGACTCATGGCACCGCCGAGGTGACGAACCTCGACCATGACGAGCGGGATCTCGACATCCGAACCTGCCGCCGCGAGCAGGGCGTCGAGCGCTTCACTCGACAGCTCGCGCAGCGTGATGCCGCTCTCCCATACCGGCAGCGGGTCCACCGGGTCGCGGTGGATCTCGTCGACGCGCGTGTACGGCATCTCCGCAACACCATCGATGATGATCGGCGCCCCGAGCTCACGCATCGGTGCGAGCAACCGCTCGCCTTCCGCCGCGTCACCGACGTAGGCAACCCGAAGGTGCACGGTCAGCTTGCCGGCGAGCGGCGGCGGCACGAACGGCAGGTCCGGCAGCCGCATCAGCGCGAGCGACGTCGTCATCTCGTCCGGCAGGGTCTCGACCCAGTGGGCGTACGCGCGGAAGACCTGGTCCGCTGCGGGACCGTCGTAGATCAAGCCGCCGCCATAGATCGTCGACACCGGCACGAGGTTCACGGTCAGCGATGTGACGACGCCGAAGTTACCCTTGCCGCCGCGCACGGCCCAGAACAAGTCCGTCTCGGTGTCGGGCGTGCACCGGCGTACGACACCATCAGCAGTGACGATCTCGAACTCGACGACGTTGTCCGCGGAGAACCCAAACGTGCGGCCCATGACCGGGGCACCGCCGCCCGTGGTGTAACCGACCACGCCGACACCCGACGACGAACCGTTGATGGTGGCGAGGCCGAGCTCGTGCGCCGCGGGCAGTACGTCGCGCCACCGCACGCCGGCACCAAGCTTCGCCGTCCGCGCGACGGGATCGATGGCGACGGAGTTCATCCGCGACGTGTTGATGAGCAGGCAGTCCTGGTAGGCGGACACCGAGCCGTGTCCGGTTGACATGACCGCGATGGACATGCCATTCGCCGCGGCCCACGTCACGGCAGCGACAACGTCGTCGGTCGAGGTCGCAGCGACGATGAGGTTGGGCGTGTGAGTGTGGTACAGCCCGAAGCCGGAACGTTCCGCGTCGTAACCCTCGTCCTGCGGTTGGTACACCTCGCCCGACAACTCAGCCGTGAGCTCGTCGATGATCTGCGCATCGGGTGTTACGGCAGTCACAAAGCCTCCAAGCAGCAAACAGGTGGCTCCATGATGAGCCACTCCGTCGCAGTAGAGCGCAGGTCGTCGGCGCCGCGCAGCCGATTGCGGGGAAGCGGACTCGGAAGTGACTACGGCGAGTCCGGCAAATTGGTCCAACCGTGACCATCTGCACGTCGGTACCACCCACTCGCGGCCAACGTGCCACCGTCGACCGGGATCGTCTGGCCGGTGACGAAGCGCGACGCATCGCTCACGAGGAACAGCACGACCTCGGCGTAGTCATCCGGCTGACCGAACCGACCGAGCGGCACCCACGACGGAATCAACCCCGGGTCCCGTCCGCGCAGCATCATCTCTGCGGGCGTCTGCTCTGTGTCAGCGAGATCGGGCGCGATCGCGTTGACGCGGATGTTGTCCGGCGCGAGCTCCACAGCGAGCGACTTCGTGAACGCGCTGACGCCTGCCTTGAACGCGGAGTAGACAGCGTTGCCGGGGATGCCGCGGTACACCTCAATCGTCGAAACGTTGACGATCGCTCCGCGGTGCTGCGCGCGCATGTTCGGCAGCACGGCATGCGTCATCCGGAAGACGTGTTCGAGGTTGATCGCATAGAGCTGCTGCCACTCAGCTTCCGTCGTACGCGCGAAGTAACCCGCGGGTCGATAGTCGCCGACGTTGTTGACCAGGATGTCCACCGCGCCTGCTTGGTCGGCAGTACGCCGAACCGTTGCCGGGTCGCGGATGTCAGCGACGATCGGTACGACACGTCGGTGCGGAGTTGGCTCCTGCAGGTCGACGCAGATGACGGTCGCACCGGCGTCGGCGAGCGCCGCTGTCACACCGCCGCCGATCCCGCCGGCACCGCCCGTCACGATCGCGGTCCGACCCGCGAGGGTTGCTTCCGTCACGGTCGCCCATGATGGCCCTATGAGGATGAGCTTCGCCGTACCGATCTCCGGGTCGTGGGCCACGCCCGACAACATCGTTCAGAGTGCGCAGCGGGCCGAGCAGCTCGGCTACCACGGACTGTGGACGTTCCAGCGCCTGCTCTATCCGGCTGTCACGGAAAGCGACCGCTGGGCGCCGGTCTACCGCAGCGTGCTCGACCCGCTCGTGTTGCTCGGGTACCTCGCCGGCGTCACGTCGCGGGCGCGGCTCGGTGTCGCGATCGTCGACGCGCCGTTCTACACGCCGATCACCTTGGCGAAGAAGTTCGCGGCGATCGACGTACTGAGTGGTGGTCGGCTCGACGCGGGTCTCGGTCTCGGCTGGTCGCCGGACGAGTTCGCAGCGGCGAACGCTCCGTACGAGAAGCGCGGTCGGCGGATGGACGACTTCCTCCAGTGCCTCGACGCCATCCTGTCGACGGACGGTCCGGTCGATTACAAGGGCGCGTTCTATTCGGTGCCGAACGCGTACGTGGAGCCGCGCCCGGTGCAACGGCCACGTCCGCCGATGATCGTCGGCGGTGTTGCCGACGCCGCGTTGCGGCGCGCCGGGCGGCTCGCCGATGGTTGGGTCAGCGCAAGCCGCGCGGACCTTTCGTCTGTTGGCGCATCGATACAGAAGGTCCGGGACGCAGCGAGCGAAGCCGGTCGCGACGTCGATGCGCTGCGCTTCATCTGCCGCGGCGTGGTCAAGGTGCGGGACAAGCGCGAGGGCACGCTATCCGGTTCGTACGACGAGATCCGCGCCGACCTGGCCGCACTGGCAGATGCAGGCATGACGGAGACGTTCATCGACCTGAACTTCGACCCGGAGATCGGCAGCGTTGAGGCCGATCCGAAGGAGTCGGTCCGCCGCGCTGAGGAAGTCCTCGAGGCCCTCGCCCCGGCCGCTCCCTCGCCGTGATCTAGGACTTGTGACCCTGATTGGGCGGCTGAAAGGGCCGTAATCCCTAGATCACCGCGGTAGTGGGGTTACTTGGGTTGCATGCGGATGCCGGCGTCGAGCCGGATCGACTCACCGTTCATGTAGTTGTTGCGCAGCAGCTCGACCGCCATCGAGGCGAACTCCTCCGGCCTGCCGAGCCGTGGCGGGAACAGCACCTGCGTGCCGAGGCGCGCCTTGAACGCCTCGGACTCCGGACCGCTGCCATATATAGGTGTGTCGATCAACCCCGGCAGGATCGTGTTGACGCGGATGCCGACCACCGAGAGGTCGCGTGCAACCGGCAGCGTCATGCCGACGATGCCGCCTTTCGACGATGAGTACGCCGCCTGGCCGATCTGCCCGTCCTCCGCCGCAACCGACGAGGTGTTCACGATCGCGCCGCGCTGACCGTCGGCATCGGGGTCGTTTCGACTCATTGCCGTCGCAGCGAGCCGGATGCAGTTGAAAGTGCCCACGAGGTTGATTTCGATCACTTTCCGATACAGATCCAGATCGTGCGCGGAGGAGAACTCGCCGTCCTTGCCGATCGTGCGCGCGGCCCAACCGACGCCTGCGCAGTTGACCAGCGACCACAACGGTGCGCGCGACGTTGCGGCCTCAACGGCGGCGATCACCTGATCGACGTCGGCCACGTCCGTCGCCGCGTAGACGCCGTCGATTTCCTTCGCGAGCGACTCACCCTTGTCGGCCTGCGGGTCCGCGATGACGACCGTCGCGCCGAACTCCGCCAGCAGCCGCGAGGTCGCCGCGCCCAGACCCGATGCGCCACCGGTGACGATGGCCGACGTACCACCAAGTTCCATGGGTGAGCAACCTATCCTGATGGCACATCCCAGCGAGCAGACGGAGTTGATACGTGGGCGCCTTCGCGCACTGGTGCCTGCGCCATCGCAAGCTCGTCGTACTCGCGTGGATCGTCGGTCTCGTCGGCTTGTTCCTGGTCAGCCACGCCGCCGGCACGAAGTACACGTCGAACTTCTCGTTGCCGAAGACCGAGTCGACGAAGGCGATCGACCTGTTACAGAAGACCTTCCCGGAGCAGTCCGGTGAGTCCGACCAGATCGTTGTTCACACGACGCGCGGCACACTGCACGACGACGCTGTCAAGCAGCGGCTCACAAACATGTTCGCCCACGTCTCTCACCTCGCGCATGTCCGCGGTGTGACCAGTCCGTACGCCGCACCCGGTCAGACAACGGCGGACAACCGCACCGCGTTTGCGACCGTGCACTTCGACAAGAACGGCAACGAGCTGGACAGGGCCGCAGTCAAGCGCGTCATCAGCGTCGCGCAAGCGGCGCGCCAGCCGGGTCTACAGGTCGAGCTCGCCGGTGACGCGATCGAGCAGACGCAGCAGAACGGTCTGGGGCCGGTGGAAGCCATCGGCCTCACCGCAGCCGCGGTCGTGTTGTTCATCGCGTTCGGCTCGGTTGTCGCGATGTTCCTTCCGCTGCTCACGGCGGGTATCGCGTTGGCGTGCGCGCTATTCCTTATCGTGCTGCTCACTCACGTGTTCGGCGTGGCCGACTTCGCGCCCACCCTCGCGACGCTGCTGGGCCTCGGCGCCGGCATCGACTACGCGTTGTTCATCGTCACGCGCTATCGGCAGAACGTGCAGGCCGGCATCGAGTCCGAAGAAGCTGTCGCGATGGCCGTCAACACGTCGGGTCGTGCGGTCTTCTTCGCCGGGCTGACCGTCTGCATCGCCGTGCTCGGCATGTTCGCCTTGCAGGTCGAGTTCCTCCGCGGCATCGCCGTTGCGACTGCGATCGCGGTCTTCATGACAATGGTCGCCGCCCTGACACTGCTGCCCGCGCTGCTGGGTTTCCTCGGCCGCCACGTTCTGTCGCGTCGTGATCAGCGGCGACTCGACGCGGAAGGGCCACACGCTCCCGAGCTGTCCGGGCGGTGGGCGAGCTGGGCCGCCATAGTGCAGCGCCGCCCTTGGATTGCGCTCGTTGCGTCGACCCTCGTCATGATCGTGCTCGCGCTGCCAGTGGTTTCGCTGCGGATGGGCGTCAGCGACCAGGGCAACAACGCGCCGGCGACGACGACCCGCAAGGCCTACGACCTGGTCGCGAAGGGCTTCGGTCCCGGCTTCAACGCGCCGTTCCTCGTCGCGGTCGACACCCGCACCCCTGCCGGTCCCCAGGTGGTCGACTCGCTTGAGCAGACGCTGCGCACGGATCCTGCAGTCGCAGCGGTGGCGCCGGCGGCGTACGGCCCAAACCGTCAAGCCGCGATCATCCAGCTCTTCCCCAAAGGCGCGCCACAGGACAAGTCGACGACAGACCTGCTCACCAAGCTGCGGGACAAGACCATCCCGGCCGCGACACAGGGCACCGGCACAAACGTGTACGTCGGCGGCGCCACTGCGATCTTCAACGACTTCTCGAACGTGCTCGCCCGCAAACTGCCACAGTTCATCGGTATCGTCGTGCTGCTGTCCTTCCTACTGCTGATGACGTTGTTCCGCAGCCTGATCGTGCCGGTGAAGGCAGCCCTGCTCAACCTGCTGTCCATCGCCGCTGCGTTCGGCGTCGTCATCGCGGTCTTCCAGTGGGGTTGGGGCGCGAGCGTCATCGGCGTGGACAGGAGCGGGCCGATCGATGCGTTCCTGCCGGTGATGCTGTTCGCGATCCTGTTCGGCCTGTCCATGGACTACGAGGTCTTCCTCGTGTCACGTATCCACGAAGAGTGGGTGCGGACGGGTGACAACTCCACCGCCGTCACGCGTGGTCTCGCTGCTACCGGTCGCGTCATTACTGCCGCCGCGGCCATCATGATCGTCATCTTCACGTCGTTCGTCTTCGGCGGCGAGCGCACGATCAAGCTGTTCGGGCTGGGCTTCGCGGTCGCGGTCTTCCTCGACGCTGTCGTTGTGCGCTCGGTGCTTGTCCCGGCGTTCATGCAGGTTGTGGGCAAGGCCAACTGGTGGTTGCCCCACTGGCTCGACCGGCTGCTCCCCGACGTACATCTCGAAGCAGAAGACGTCCACCCTGAAACAGAGTTGTCAGAACGTCAGCAGGCTATGACCCACTGACGTTCTGACAACCCGAGTGTTTTACTTCGACGGCTTGATGTTCTGGTTGTAGCGGAAGACGTTCTGCGGGTCGTAGGTGTCCTTGACGGCCTGGTGCCCGGGTGCCAGGGCGAGCAACTTGACCAGTGTCTTCGCCTTGCGCAGCCGCCATCGCTCGTCGATAGGTGCGCCGTCGCTGGACACGGCGAAGCCCCCCAGCAGGCTTACACGTACGCCACTGACGGCGACCGCCACGCAGCCATTGTCAGTGGCTTCGCGCGTGTTTGTCAGCCGGCTTCTGCAATCGCGGCGGCACGCTGCCCGTAACTACCGCCGAACAGCACTGCGTGGACGAGCAACGGATGCAGCTGGTGCAGCCCCAGTCGGTCACGCCAGCCGTCGGTGAGCGGCCACGCGTCGTCGTACGACGCGAGAATGCGATCGAGCTGCGGCGCACCGAACAACGCGAGCATGGCCAGATCGGTCTCCCGATGACCACCGTGCGCTGCCGGGTCGATCAGCCAGCATCGACCGTCTCGCCCCCACAGCAGGTTGCCGCTCCACAGGTCACCATGTATACGTGCGGGTGGCTCGAGTGTGTCCGGCAACCGGTGGCAGACGACTTCGATCGTCTGTGCAGCCTTCGTGCTGATCGCGCCGGCGTCCACGGCCTGTCTGAGGTATGGCCATACACGGCGCTCGGCGTACCACTCCGCCCACTGCGTGCCCGGCGTGTTGTCCAACGGCAGCGGACCGATGAACCCGGGCCAGTCGGCCCCGAAGTAGGGCGCTCCGCACCGATGCATGGCGGCGAGCGCGCGTCCGAAGTCCTCGGCGGCGTTGGCGGTGGGCGCGGTTTCGTCGATGCGCGTCAACGTGATCGATATCTCGGTGAGCGCCAGCACCTCCGGCAGCGGTGGGCCCCCGCCGGCCTGTCGCAACCAGTCGAGGCCGTTCGCCTCTGCCGCGAAGAAGCCCGGTGGCGCGTCGGTACGACGTTTGGTGAACGCGGTCGTGTCAGATTGCGACGGCTGCACGCACATGCTCCAGCAGACTTCGGCAGCTGGCGTCGACGATCGCGAAGACGTGCTCGAATGCTGGTGGCGCGTCGCCATACGGGTCCGGCACATCGAGTTCCCCGAGGTTGACGGACTCTTGGTCGAACGCGCGCAACAGCTCGATCTTGTCGAGGTCCTCAGGTGTGCGCGCGAGCTGCTGCAGCGCTTTGACGTTCATCCGGTCCATCGCCACGAGCAGGTCGTACTTGTCGAACCAGTCCCGGCTGAGCTTGCGCGCCCGGTGCGTGCTGCCGTCGAAGCCGCGTGCCGTCAACACGTCAAGCGTGGACGGGTGCGCCTGCTCGCCGACGTGCCAGTCGCCGGTAGCAGCGCTCTCGACCTGCACGCGATCCTGTAGGCCAGCCTCCGCGATCAATGCGCGGAAGACAACCTCGGCCATGGGCGAACGGCAGATGTTGCCGAGGCAGACGAACAGCACGCGATACACCACCGAATCATCCCGCAACCCGTTGGCACGCGTTCCCGACTAGGCACTTCTGTCTACACCCGGGAGGATCAGCCCAGCGCGGCATAGGCATCGGCGATGCGCGCGGCGTGGGCAGCCGCATCCGCCGCGTCCGCGTACTTCTTGCGTGGGCCGAGCCAGAACCGCAGCCCATCGCGCCGGTTGCGCGGAATCACGTGCACATGCAAGTGCAGTACGGACTGGCTGACGACGTTGTTGTTGAGCACCATCGTGCCGTCGCACGCCATCGCGTCCTCGACCGCGGTCACCATCCGTTGCACACTCCGGAAGTACGCCGGCAGCTGCTCGGCAGGAAGGTCCGGCAACGTCGGCACGTGCTCTTTCGGGACAAGGAGGACGTGCCCCAGGAAGAGCGGATGGCTGTCGAGAAACGCGAGCGCGTGCGGTTCGTCAGCGACAATGTCCGCCTGCTGCTCCCCGCGGATGATCGCGCAGAACACACACGGCTTCGGGGCCTTCTCGGGCACGCGTGGCTAGTGAGGGGCCCGGATGGCGCCGGCCGGCGCCTGGACGTGCACCGCTTGGCCCCATTGGCTGAACGTCTCGGTGACATCGAAGCCATCACCGGATGAATGGGCTGTGAGCAGCAGGTGCGGGGCATTGACGCTGATCAGAACTGTCTCCGCCTCGCCGCTGGGGTCCTTGCCGGACACCCCGATCGCGGTCACACCGTTGACGCTCGTGACATCCGTCTTCTTCGCAGACGTCAGGTCGAGTGAGTCGTCCAGATCAGAGGCAAGCGTCATCCCATCGATCGCATCGGCGTAGGCCTCGTCCTGCGAATGAAACGCGATCCACTTGCCGGCGTACTTCTTGGCCTGGGCGGATGTGAGGCCGACGATTTGCTCGAGGGTGACCGCATCCCCCTTGACGTAGGCGATGCCGTCGACGAACACCTCCGACATTGCGTTGCTGCCGAGATGCAGTTCCTGCGAGCCTTCCTCGCGGTTCACATCGAGGCGGCCGTTGAGCGCATTCGGACCAAGCTGACCCGCCGCGACGTCGCGCACCGATGCTTTCGCCTCACCGTCGGCCTTCGCCGCGGCCAGGATCTCTGCAGCAGACAAGGACTGGAAGGCCGGCGTCGGAGACGCCGACTGGCCCTTGGCCTTGCTACCCGACGACGATCCGCCGCACGAGCTGATCGCCAGCAGCGCCGCGAGCCCGACGACGGCACTGATTCCTCGGGTCATTGCGGGTCCTCTCGTTGTGACCTACTCGAACAAGTGTTCTAATAGGTCGATGCGCTGGCAGCACCTTGCCCTCGACGCGGAGCCCGCCCCGGCCGGCACGCCTGCGCCATTGTTCGCGCAAGGAGCCGTCGTACGCCGGTTCGACACTCCACACTTCCGCGGCATCACCTTTTATGAGGTGCGGGCGCGTTCGATCATCAACAAGGTCCCCGAGGCTAGTCGCGTCCCGTTCCGCTGGACGATCAACCCGTACCGGGGATGTTCCCATGCATGTTCGTACTGCTTCGCCCGGAAGACGCATACATATCTGGATCTGGATGCGGGTCGGGACTTCGACACCAACATCGTCGTCAAGGTCAACGCCGAGGAGCTGCTCCGCAAGGAGCTGGCGCGGCCGAGGTGGGCGGGCGAGCACATCGCGATGGGCACGAACGTCGACTGCTACCAACGGGCAGAGGGTCGATACGAGTTGATGCGCGGCATCTTGTCGGCTTTGCGCGACGCCGCTAACCCTTTCTCGATTCTCACCAAAGGCGCGCTGATCCTGCGTGACCTCGACCTGCTGCAAGAGTCGGCGGAGCGTGCAGACGTGAGCACGAACGTCTCCGTCGGTTTCGTCGACCGGGAGATGTGGCGAAGTGTCGAGTCGGGTACGCCGAGCCCGCAGCGTCGCCTCGAGGTCTGCCATCAACTGAACGCTGCCGGCATCCCGTGCGGCGTGCTGATGGCGCCGATCCTGCCGTACCTCACCGACTCCCCTCATCAACTGGAGTCCGCGGTCAAATCGATCGCCGAGTCGGGTGCGACGCACGTGTCGCCGATCGTGCTGCATCTACGGCCAGGGGCGCGCGAGTGGTTCTTTGAGTGGCTGGCCGCAAACCATCCGACTCTGGTGCCGCGCTACGAGGAGCTCTACCGCAAGGGCGCATACGCGCCGCGCGACTTCCAGCAGCGCATCACCGCGAAGGTCCATGAACTCGCGCGCAAACACCGAATCGGCGCAACCACACCTGCGCGCACCCGTCGGATCGCCGCGCCCGCCGCTGCATCGCAGGAACAGCTCAGTCTGCTTTGAGCGGCGCGTCCTCCTCGAGGAAGCGACGCCGAAGCGGCAGCGCGATCCACAGCCAGACCAGCACTAACCCCAGCGTGGCGCTCGCGATCACGCCGACGACAGCCGAGAACAAGAATGCAGCGACGAACAAGACCGCCGACGAAAACGCCGCGCCGAGGCAGATCAGCCCAGCGATGGCGTACGCGTTCGCACGCAGCAACAACCTCTCTTTGTCCCGCTTCCGGAACAGCAGCCGGTGCTGCGAGGACGGTGCGATGAACAATATCGACGACAATGCCGCAAGGATCAACGTCACGAAATAAATGTCACGCTGGATGGTCGTCGTACGGCCGAAGCGTTGCGTGAACGGCACCGTCAGAAGAAAGGCAAACAGCACCTGCACGCCGGGCAGCGCAACGCGCAGCTCATTCAGCAGCTCGATCAGCTCGCGGTCGATGCGCTGGTGACGGGATTCGGGCGGCGCCCCCTGCTCGTCGGCCATAGTTAAGTCTCCCGCGAACCGAACGGACAGCAACAACTACCCGTGAGTCACGTTGCGCAGCGTGATGGGAGGCGATGGTCTCCCCGTGCGATGGCGACCCGTGGCGATAGCTGTGAGCGCGCTCGCGGTGCTCGCCGGTGGGCCTGCGGCCGCGGTGCTGTTGTCCGACGACCACCACCGTGACGTCAACAACCTGCTCACGCCAGCGAAGTCGACGCCCACACCGACTCCCGACGTGCCGGCGCTCGCACCACCGCAACCGAATCCGCTCGCCGGTCAGAGCTTGTACGTCGACCCGCACTCGAAGGCGTTGGACGCGGCCGCGCACGCGACCGACGCGCGAAACGCCGCGCTCCTTCGTCGCATCGGGAATGCACCGCAGGCGTTCTGGTACGGCGACTGGGTCCCCGCTGGGCAAATCGCAGCCCAAGTGCGCGAGGTCGTCGACCGCGCCGCGGCTATCAACCGGGTGCCGGTGCTGGTCGCCTACGACATCCCGGTGCGCGACTGCCACGGGTACTCCGGCGGCGGAGCGAAGTCACCCGCGGCGTACCGCGAATGGATCGACGCATTCGCAACCGGCGTCGGCGGCCACGCGGCGATCGTCATCCTCGAGCCGGACGCGCTGGCCCAGCTCGACTGCCTCTCGCCCCAGGACCAGGCGACCCGGGTGTCGCTGCTGCGCTACGCCGTGCACAGACTCGCCCAGCCGAAGACGATGGTGTACGCCGACGCCGGGCACGCTGATTGGGTGGCCCCAGCGACGATGGCGCAACGGCTTCGGCAGATCGATGTCTCCGCCGGTCGCGGCTTCGCGTTGAACGTCAGCAACTTCGACCGGACGTCGGACGAGGTCGGCTACGGGCATGCCGTGCAGGCCGCGCTCGGCGACCGATCGCCTTTCGTCATCGACACGAGCCGCAACGGCGCCGGGCCGGCAAGCGACCACGCTTGGTGCAACCCGCCGGGTCGGGCCGTGGGCGCACTGCCGACGTTGCGAACAGGACTCAGCGACGTCGATGCGTTCCTGTGGGTCAAGCGGCCGGGTGAGTCCGATGGCACCTGCAACGGCGGTCCGCAGGCCGGACAATTTTGGACCGACTACGCAATTCGCCTCGCCGGGACAGCCGCTTCGGGAAACTGACGTATCCCCCATTCGAGTGAATCGTTGACGCTCACAACACGTTCACTCCGGGGGACCCAGCCATGGCACGCTCACTCGCTCGTTCGATCTGGCTCCAGTCAATGGTCTGCTTGGTGGTTATTACCGGTGTCATTGCCGGCGACATCACCGTTGCGCAGGCCCGCGTCGCCGCCAACCACAAAGCGCGACGCTGCACGCCGACTTCACCGCGCGGAAGCTGCGTACGTCGCACAGGTCGACGCGGTCTCTCGCGACCTGTTCCTCACCGTCCAACCTGTACAGATCGCACTCGACCACCTCGACGCGAGCCGATCGGATTACATCGCGGCTGCGCGTGACGCCGTCGTCAACATTCGCACCAGCACCGCGGTAACCCGGCTGAGCGCGCGGTTCGCGAAGTTGCACCCAACCATGACGTTCGGTGCGCAGCACACCGCGTTGCTGAAGGCGCTGAAGGACATGGCGACCGAGCTCAAGCGGCTGGAGCAGGGCAAGAAGTCCAAGGACGCCGCCGACTTCCTCGACGAGCCGTACACCGGTGCCGCGTTCCACTTGAGCGAGGCCGAGGACGACTGGCAGACGCAGTTGGCGCGCCTCGACACCGCGACGCACCGCGCGCAGGCACCCTCGCCTGGTTCCGTGGGTACGCACCGCCCGCGGGCGACGCTTCCCGCGAGCAAGTCATCGTGGATTCTCGGTGCCGACCACGCCTGCTCCGTCGCCGGCCACGCCATGTACAAGCTGCCCAAGCCCACGGGCAACTCGTCCCTCGCTGCGATCGCGAAGGACGAAGATGTCTACGCGACGATCATGTCCACGCTGGGCAGCCGCCTCCGCAAGCTCAAGATGCCGGCGCGCGACCGCACCTACCTCATGCGCACCGTGTACCGCGACCTTCATGCCAACGACGTCTTGGTCCAGGCCGCACGCGAGACCGCCCATGCGGCGCGGACGAGCAACCTGAGCCTGGCGACGGACGCGGACGCCAAGTTCCATCTCAGTGACAAGGGCCTGTCAGCGTTGGCCCACGCGATGACGTCGTACGGCGCAGAGCACTGCGGCTGGTTCTTCAGCCCGGACGCGAAGTCGACGACCAAGAACGGCGGCAGCGGGTCAATCACGGCCTAACGCACTGCACGAGCGGACGCTGGGAGGGTCAGCCCTTCCAGCGCCCGTTTTCGTCGAGACCGAGCATGCGGATCGCATTGCCGCGCACGATCTTCTCGATCACGTCCGCCGGGAGCTGCTTCATATGCTCTTCGGCGAGCGTCCGCGTGTCCGGCCAGGTCGAGTCGGAGTGCGGGTAGTCGCTCTCGTAGGTGACGTTGTCGACACCGATGTCCTCGAGCGACTTCAGCCCGTGCGCGTCGTTGAAGAAGCAGCCGTACACATGCTTGCGGAACAACTCGCTCGGCGGCTCGAGCACCTTGTCGGCGACACCGCCCCAGCCGCGGTTCTCCTCCCACACGATGTCGGCGCGTTCGAGGACGTAGGGGATCCAGCCGATCTGGCCTTCGGAGTACGCGATGGTCAGGTTGGGGAAACGCGTGAACACCCCGGACATCAGCCAGTCGACGAGGCTGTACGCCGAGTTGGCGAACGTCAATGTCGAACCGACAGCCGGAGGAGCATCGGCGGACGTCGACGGCATCTTCGACGACGAGCCGATGTGCATGTTGATGACGGTGCCGGTCTCCTCGCACGCAGCGAGGAACGGGTCCCAGTAGTTGTCCGGGTCGTGAATCGACGGCAGGCCGAGGAACGGCGGGATCTCGGAGAAGCACACTGCGCGCACACCGCGCTCGGCGTTGCGGCGTACCTCAGCGGCGGCGAGTTTGGAATCCCATAGCTGGATGATGATGAGTGGGATGAGCCGACCCTCGGACGGCGCGCACCACTCCTCGACCATGAAGTCGTTGTAGGCCTTCACACAAAGGTCGGCGAGCTCCTTGTCCTTCGCCTCGGTGAACGTCTGGCCGCAGAACCGAGGGAAGGTCGGGAAGCAGAGCGACGACTCGATCCAGTTGCGGTCCATGTCCTCGAGCCGCTCCGGCACACTCCACGCGCCTTTGCGCATGTCGTCGTAGCCGACCAGACGCAGGTCGACGTCGTCGCGCGGGTAGCCCACCGCGGCGTCGAGCCGCATGAGTGGGCGGCGCAGCTCTTCGTAGAACCAGAAGGCCGCCTCGGGGCCCTCGCCCTTCTTGCCGGGCGTGATCGTCAGCTTGCCGCCCTTGAAGACGACCTCACCGGCCGGCGCATACACGATGCGCGGGCCGACGTCGGCGTACTTGGTGGGCAGGCGCTTCGACCAGGTGTCCGGAGGCTCGACGACGTGGTCGTCGACGGAGACGATCTTCGGAAAGTCGCTCATTGGCTAAAAGTACCCGAAACCTGACGGGGTGTCAGGAGCCGCTCGCGCTTTGTCACACGATGAATTCCGGTTGCGTCATACGTCGTAGGTACCGTGAACTGGAACCACGAATCGGGGAGTGTGTTGTGAGTAACGCGGCCACGCGGATCATCGTCGGGCGGAAGTCGAAGTGGGCGGTCGTCGTCTTCTGGCTGATCCTGATCATCGGGATGGGCGGCCTCGCCGGCAAGTTGTCCGGCGCGCAGAAGAACGACACCAAGTCATGGTTGCCGGGCAGTGCCGAGTCCACGCAGGCGCTCGACCGGCAGGAGGTGTTCAAGTCCTCGAACACTTACGAGGCGGTGATCGTCTACTCGCGCGACAGCGGCCTGACCCAGGTCGACCGCACCAAGATCGCCAGTGACGCGCCGAAGTTCAACGGCGTCGGCACCATCGACGGCAAGGTCACCGGTCCATTCTTCTCCAAGGACGGCAAAGCCGCGCAGACAATCGTCCCGCTGAACCTCGGCCACAACGGCTGGAACAAGGCCGACGACATCGCGACCAGCATCCGCAACATCACCGCGGGCGACCCCGGGCTCGTCCTGCACATCACCGGGCCGGTGGGCTTCGCAGCCGACTCGGCTGACGCGTTCAAGGGTCTGGACAGCTCGCTGCTGTTCGCAGCGCTCGCCGTCGTCATCATCATCTTGCTGATCACGTATCGCAGTCCGATCCTGTGGCTGTTGCCAGTCCTCGCCACGGGTGGTGCTCTCGCGGTGGCGCAGGGCGTCATCTACCTGCTGACCAAAGCCGGTCTCACCGTCAACGGACAGAGCTACGGCATCTTGACCGTGCTCGTCTTCGGCGCGGGCACCGACTACGCGTTGCTGTTGATCGCGCGTTACCGGGAGGAGCTACGCCGACATCACGACCGGCACGAGGCAATGGCCATTGCCTTGCACCGCGCCGGGCCGGCGATCGTCGCGAGCGGTGGCACCGTCATCCTCGGCATGCTCTGCCTGATGTTCGCCGAGATGAACTCCACCCGCGGCCTCGGCCCGGTCGCGGCGATCGGCGTACTGATCGCGCTCCTGTCGATGATTAGCCTGTTGCCTGCGCTGTTGGTGTGCTGCGGCCGGTGGGTGTTCTGGCCGAAGCGCCCGGCCGAGGGTTCCGCGGACCCGACCACCACCGGTGTGTGGTCGCACGTCGGTGCGACGATCTCCCGTCATCCGCGCCGGGTCTGGATCGGCACAGTGGTCGTGTTGGGCGCGTTCGCGTTCGGCATCCTCGACCTGCACGCGACCGGGCTCACGAACAAGGAGTCGTTCCGCAAGACCGTCGACTCTGTCATCGGCGAGTCCGTGCTCTCCAAGCATTTCCCCGCCGGGACGGGCACGCCTGTGGTCGTGATCGCCAAGGACACCGTCGCGCCGGCCGTGCGCAGCGCGTTCGCGGCGACGAACGGCATCGTCGACGTCACGGCTCCGGTGGCGCGTAACGGTCAGACCTACCTACAAGGCACGATGACCGCCGCACCCGACAGCAGTGCCGGCTACCGGACTGTCGATCGCGTTCGCGCGGCGGTGCACAAAGTGGCCGGTGACGACGTGAAGGTCGGCGGCGGCACCGCAATCACGCTCGACGTCAACCGCGCGACAAGCCACGACAACAAGGTGATCATCCCGATCGTGCTCGTGGCCGTGTTCCTGATCCTTGCCTTCCTGCTGAGAGCACTGGTCGCACCGATCGTCCTGATCGCAACGGTTGTGCTGTCGTTCGGTACGGCGCTCGGTATCAGCGCGCTGTTCTTCAACCATGTGTTCGGTTTCGGCGGTGCAGACACGAGTCTGCCGCTGTTCGTGTTCGTGTTCCTCGTCGCGCTCGGCATCGACTACAACATCTTCTTGATGACACGCGTCCGCGAAGAGGCTGCGAAACACGGCACGCATACCGGGGCCCTGATCGGGCTGTCTGCGACCGGCGGCGTGATTACCTCGGCGGGCCTCGTGTTGGCGGGAACCTTCGCGGTGCTCGCCACGCTGCCGCTCACGGGCTTTGCCGAGATTGGCTTCGCGGTTGCCCTTGGCGTGCTGCTCGACACGATCATCGTGCGCTCGGTGCTCGTGACCGCGCTCAACCTCGACATCGGCAAGTGGATGTGGTGGCCGAGTGCTCTCTGGCGTCACCACGACGACGACGATGCGCTGCCGCGCCAGCGTGGCGGTCTCGTCCCCGACTCGGTCCCGACGGCCGACTAACGGCTCGTTTCGATGGCATCGGTTCGACAAGGTCGCCGGGCGAGGGCATGGCCACCGCCCGGCGGCCCGTACCGTGACGAACGACTCGCTTTCTTCGCAGCCCGAGACGAGCTCCGCCGCCGGTCCCGCGGCCGCACGCGGATCCGTCGGCTCGTGCATCTGTTGTGGGACTTGTGGGACTGGTCCTACAAACCCGGTGGGTCGATCGACCATCGGCTGGTGCTCGCCTGCAATGAGGCGGCCGGCAAGTTCGATGCGCTGGAGCGGGAGAAGCTACGGCTAACGGGCGCGCTGCCCAGCTGGTTCTTCGACGAGGTGCACCGGCTCGCTCGCAAGCGCCGCCGACGCTGGCGCTGAGGCGCGGGTCCTCGCTGGGCTTTGCCCGGCCGGTTTTCCTGACTACCCGTCAGGAATAGGCTCCGCGGATGAGCGATGGGCGACCCGGTCATGTCGTCGTCGTGGGCGCAGGTCTCGGCGGGCTGCGCACCGCCGAAGAGCTACGCCAGGTCGGCTATGACGGTGTGATCACGTTGCTCGGCGCCGAGAAGCACCCGCCGTACAGCAGGCCGCCGCTGTCGAAAGAGGTCTTGCGGGGCGATGCGGAGCCGAGTTCCGCACACTTGCGCGATGCGCAAGCGGTCGAGGATCTCGGGGTCGAGCTCCTCCTCGGCCGGCGCGCGTTACAACTTGACGCGGCCAGCAACGCAGTGCAGTTGGACGACGGCACGACATTGGCGTACGACAGGCTCGTCATCGCGACGGGTGCGACGCCACGCACGCTGGCAACTCTCGCCGGACCCAACGTCCATGTGCTGAGGACCATCGACGACTGCATTGCGCTCCGCGACGTCCTCCAGGCCCGGCCGCGTGTGGTGGTTGTCGGAGCCGGGTTCATCGGCTCGGAGGTCGCTTCGACTGCGCGGGAGCTCGGCTGCGCCGTCACGGTGCTCGAAGTCATGCCGGCACCGCTCGTGCACGCGCTCGGCGAGCAGATCGCGACTGCCTGCGCCGACCTGCAGCGCGGCTCCGGTGTCGACCTTCGCTGCGGTGTCGCGGTTACCGCCGTGGAGGGCGACCGCGTCTGGCTCGACGATGGCACGTTCATCGAGGCGGACGTCGTTGTCGTGGGCATCGGCGTACGACCTGACATCGACTGGCTCGAGGGCTCGGGCCTGCAGGTTGACAACGGCGTCGTGTGCGACGAGTTCTGCGCGACCAGCGTCGAGGGTGTCTTCGCCGTGGGTGATGTCGCGCGGTGGCACAACCCGCTTTTCGGCGAGTCGATGCGGCTCGAGCACTGGACGAACGCGACCGAGCAGGCGTGCGCAGTTGCCCGGAACGTGGTGGGTGATCGGACCCCGTTCGCTCCGGTGCCTTACTTCTGGAGCGATCAGTTCGGCAGCAAGATCCAGGTGCTCGGCGTGCCGCGAGCGACCGACGACGTGCGCGTCGTCCACGGCTCGCTCGAGGACGGCAAGTTCGCTGCTGTCTATGGGCGAGCCGGCCGGCTGGTCGGGGCGGTCGGGTTCAGTTGTGCACGACAAGTAATGACGTATCGGCCGATGCTCGCGACGGCCACGGCGTACGACGACGCGCTCGCGTCCTGACGAGGGGTAGACAGCAATGCCGATGCTCTTGATCCGGTTCGACATGCGCCGGCCCGACTTCGCGACGGTGCCCCGCGAGCAGATGTACGCCGAAGCGCTGGAGATGTCGTCCTGGGCAGACGAGCACGGCTTTCTTTCCGCTGTGCTGTCCGAACATCACGCGGTCGAGGACGGCTATCTGCCGTCGCCGTTGATTCTTGGCGCGGCGATCCTTGGACGGACCAAGCGACTGATGGTCAACGTGTCGGCTCTTCTCGCGCCGTTGTACGACCCGTTGCGGTTGGCCGAGGACGTCGCGGTGATGGACAACATCGGTCCGGGGCGCGTCATGTTGATCGCCGGTCTCGGCTACCGCGACCTGGAGTACGAGATGTTCGGCGTGGAGAAGAAGCGCCGCGGCGCCGTGCTCGACGAGAAGATCGAGACTCTGCTGAACGCGTGGACCGCCGAACCGTTCACCTATCAGGGCCGCACCGTTCAAGTGACGCCCCGACCGGTGACACAACCCCATCCGATGCTTTTCATCGGCGGGTCGAGCGAGGCCGGTGCGCGGCGGGCGGGTCGCTTCGGTCTTCCCTTCCAGCCGGCTTACGGCGACCCTGCGTTGGAGGCCGCGTACAACGACGAACTCGCCAAGCACGGCAAGCAGGGTTTCATCGTCATGCCGGAGTCCATCAGTTACGTGCACGTGGCCGAGGACGTCGACGCGGCCTGGGACCAGGTCGGTCCGCACATGTTGTACGACGCGCAGAGCTACCACTCGTGGCAGCAGCCGGGGCAGCGTTCGGCCGTGCACGACACCGCGACGACCATCGATGAGCTGCGCAAGGGTGAGATCTACCGGATCCTTACGCCCGAGGAGACGGTCGCCTTTGCGCAGGAGCTCGGGCCGATGCGAGCACTCATCCTGCATCCGATGGTCGGCGGGGCTGACCCCGCGCTCGGCTGGCAATCACTCAAACTCTTCGAGGAGCAGGTCCTCCCCGACCTCGCCTGAATGAATGTGACATTCATTCGGATCACCAGAGTTGGTCGGTGTAGGTGTCGGTGCCGACGATGGTTGGTTTGAAGGGCGCGACCCAGATCAGCTCACCCATGCCGGCGTCGCGCATCCGGTCGCCGAGGTTCGCGAACGCCTTGTCCCACACCGCGTCCGGCCGCTCGGTCAGGAAGTAGAGCTGCAGAAAACGCGTCGTCGACTCGGGCACGCGGGGTACGTCGCCCGGCGCATCCATCAGCAGCGGTTGCGGGGTCCATGCGACGCACTGGTCGACCGGCGTGTTCGCGACCAGGTCGGGTAGTACGTCGGACCGGAACCAGTCACCCACGCCGGCGCGACCAACGGACTCGTCGGCCTCTCCGATCACGGCCACGACACCGGCGTACGGATGGTCCAGGGCCAAAGCCGAGCCGACACCATCGGGCTCGCCGTACTCCCAGTCGTAGTTGTAGAGCAACGTGTGGATGTGGTCGCGCTCAGCAAACATCCGCCCGTCAGCGTGCAACTGCCGGACCTGTTTGACCGCCCACTTGTTCCAGTCGTCGTGATGGTCAGCGAGGACCCAGTAGATGGCGACGTAGGAACCAACGTCCTTGCTCGGCGTGATCGGCGAGTCATCGGGATATCGCAGCGCCTTCAGATCGCGCGTCGCGACGAAGCGCCGGCCCGCGAACTGCCACGCGCCGATCATGCAGCCCGCATAGAAGTGGTCGCGCTCGTACCACCGGTTGTATTCGACCTCGTGTCCCTTGTGCGGTTCCACGAGCGTGAACAGCATCGAGCCGACCTTGATCGGGTAGTCCTTCACCGCAACCTCACTTCGCGTCCTGCCGCAGTTCGAACTTCAACACTTTTCCGCTGGCGTTGCGCGGCAACGATTCGACAACCACAACCGATCGCGGCACCTTGTAGTTCGCCATCTGCTCCCGGCACCACGCGATGACCTCGTCAGCATCGACAACAGCACCTGGCTTTGGTACGACGAAAGCCCGCCCCACCTCTCCGAGCCGCTCGTCCGGTACGCCGACGACCGCGACGTCCGACACTGCGGGGTGGCGCGCGAGGACCTGCTCGATCTCCGCCGGGTAGGCGTTGAAGCCACCGACGACGAACATGTCCTTGATCCGATCGGTGATCTTCACGTTGCCGCGCCCATCCATCACGCCGACGTCACCGGTGTGCAGCCAACCGTCGGCATCGACCGTTTTGGCGGTCTCCTCCGGTTCCTCGAAGTACCCGAGCATCACGTTGTAGCCGCGCACGAGCACCTCACCTGGCTCGCCGGGTGCCGCATCGATCCGCACCTCGCTGTTGGGGATGGCCCGGCCGGACGTCGTCGCAATCGTCTCCGCGTCGTCGTCACGTGTGCACATCGAGACCGTCCCGGTCGCTTCTGTCAGCCCGTACGCCGTGAGCACCGTCTCGAAGGCGAGCTCATCCCGCATCCGCTCGACGAGCACGACGGGTACGACGGCGGCACCGGTGACCGCGAGTCGCAGTGACGAGAGGTCGCGCTTGTCCCGATCGGGATGGTCGAGGATCGACTGGTAGAGCGTCGGCGGGCCGGGCAGCACCGTGATCTGTTCGCTCTCGATACGGCGCAGCACTGCGTCGACGTCGAAAACCGGCTCGGGGACGATGGCCGCACCGCGCAGCAGACAGGCGATGATCCCCGCCTTGTACCCGAACGTGTGAAAGAACGGATTGACGACGAGGTAACGGTCGCCTTCGGCCAACCCGACGACCGACGACCACGTCTCATAGACACGCAGCGTCTGCTCATGGTTGACCATGACGCCCTTGGGTTTTCCAGTCGTCCCGGACGTGAAGATGATGTCGCTCAGGTCATCCGGCCGCACCGCGGGCAGGTCAATCGCGTCGTCTGCGCGGTCCAGAAACTCTCGCCACATCGCGCCGTCTAGTTGGACGGTCTCCTTCAGGTGCGGCAACGGCGTCCCCGCTGCCTTGAGCTGCTCCGCGTAGTCCACCCCGAGAAAGTCATGGACCGTGACGAGGAACGTGGCGCGCGTCTTCTCCAGCAGGTACGCCGCTTCCGCGCCCTTGAACCGCGTATTGACCGGCACCAAGACGGCACCGGCCGTGACGAGGCCCAGCGCTGCCACCACCCACTCGCGCGAGTTCGGCGCCCACACCGCAGCGCGGTCTCCGTGCGCGACGCCGCTTGCAGTGAAGGCCCGCGCCGCCCGTTCGACCTCCGCATGCAGGTCGGCAAACGTGAGCCGCAGGTCACCGACGACGACGGCCTCCCGGTCAGCGAAACGTTCCGCTGCGCGTTCGATCAATGCCGGGATCGTGTTCACCCGAGCGCTCCGCTGTCGCGGAGTTCCGCGATGCGGGCATCGTCGTACGAAAGAACGGAACGGAGCACGTCGTCGGTGTGCTCGCCCAACGTCGGTGCCTTGGTCGGCGTCGGGAGCTCCTCGTCGAGGTACTTCACGGGGAACGGCAGTTGATCGGCCCCGAGCTGCGCCGCATTGATCCACCCGAGTCTCGCCGCGAACTGGGGATCGTCGGGGAGGTTCTTTGGTGTGTTCACCGGCGCGATCGGTGTGTTGACCTGACCGCCGAACTCCATCCACTCCGCTGAGGTCTTAGTGCGGAAGATCTCGCGCAGCTCAGCTTGCAGCTCGCGGTTGCCGCGCGCGTGGTCGGCGTACTTGGACCCCGGCCACTTCTCGAACAGGTCCATCCGGTCGACGCCCTCGCAGAAGTTCTTCCAGAAGGCCTGCTCGGAGGCCATGAACAGCACGTGACCGTCTTTGGTCTCGTAGATCTGATAGCGCACGCCTTCGCGCATGCCGGCCGTGCCGGGCGCGCGCCGTTCGTAGTTGTCGGACGGGTTGCCGGTGACCTCGTCATCGGGCCGCTCATACGCCTTCCACGTCTCGCTTCTGTACCAGTCGAACGCCGCAGCGGAGTCGGACTGTGCGAGCTCGAGCTGTGCACCAGCACCGGAGTCACGGGCGCGCAAGACAGCAGCGAGGATGCCGATCGCGCCGTACAACGGCGCCGCGTAGATGCCGATGCTCACGTGTTCCGGGATGTAGGTGAAGCCTTCGTCATCGACCGCTGGCGTCACGATGCCCGCCCACGTGTCGTAGGCGATGCCGTGGCTCGGGTAGTCCTTGTACGGCCCGGTCATTCCGTAGCCGGAGATCGTCGCGAACACGATGCGCGGGTTGACCTCACGCAACTCGTCGAAGCCGAGGCCGCGACGGGCAAGACCGCCGGGGCGCATCGCTTCGATGACGACGTCGGCGCCGCGAACCAGGTCGAAAAAGGTTGCCTTCCCACCGTCGGTGCGTAGATCGAGTACGACGCTGCGCTTGCCGCGGTTCACGTGCAGATGCAGGAGAGAGACGCCCTCGACGATCGGCCAGGTCATCTGCCGGCCGTAGTCGCCCGTCGGCGGTTCGACCTTGATGACGTCCGCGCCGAGATCAGCCAGCGCACCCGTAATCGCAGCGGGTCCGAGCATCGAACATTCGATGACGCGCAACCCGGCGAGCGGTCCTGTCCTCACCACCTCGCGAAACCTAACAGGGCGTCAGATTCGCGGCAAACGATGATTTCCTCGGCGCCAGAACGTCTCAGTGGACATGAGCAATGACGAGGAGATCCGGGCCTGCGCAAAGCCCACGACCGATGGGTCGTCAGCCACGAGCACCACTCGTTCCCGTCCCGCTAAGGACTCATTCATGAAGTTCATGATCCTCATCTACGGCAGCCCGAAGGCGTGGGACGGACTCGGGGAGGCCGAGGTGGCAGAGCTGGCGGACGCGCACGCTCGGGTGCACCGCGAACTCACCCCGACCGGTGAGCTGGTCGCCGCATCCGAGCTCGATCTCGACAGCGCCCGGGTGGTCCGGGCGCAGGGCGGCGTAGCGACGGTCACCCACGATGCTTTCACTGAAGGCCGCGAGTTCATATCTGGCTACTACATAGTCGAGTGCCACGACGTGGACCGGGCCACGGAGATCGCCGGCTGGTTCGCGGAAACGAAGTTCGCGCCGGTGGAGGTTCGCCGGCTTGGCAGTAGATCAAGTTGGACAGACGAGCCGGCGTCTTAGCCCTTGTCACATTCTGGCGTTGCGCTGCGTCAGCAGGATGTGATCGCGATGACAGTCCATGTTGGCGTCCACTGACGCTCCGGCACTTCGAAAGGAACTGAGATCCATGAAGACCATGACCTGTCGACAATTGGGCGGCCCCTGTGACTCCGCGCATCAGGGCGAAAGCGCAGACGACGTGATCAAGGCCCAAGATCGCCATCTCCGCGAGATGGTCGCTGCCGGCGATGCGACGCACGAAACTGCACTGAAGGAGATGAAGGGCCGGTGGAAGAACCCCATCAAAGGCATGGGGTGGTATCGCCAGGCCAAGCGCGATTTTGCGGCACTCCCCGAAGGCTGAGCACCTTCCGCATCCGCGTCGGGTTTGTTGACACACCACGGAGGAGGAGCCATGGGGAAGGTCATCGCATCCATCACCACGTCGGTCGACGGGTTCATCACCGGGCCGGATGACGGGCCTGACTACGGCCTGGGCAAGGGCGGGGAGCGCTTGCACTACTGGGTGATGGGCGGCCCATGGACTTACGCAGGCGGACACGAGTTCGCGATGCACGGCCCCGACAAGGAGTTCTACGACGAGCTCGTCGCGAACTTCGGTGCCGGAATCGTCGGTCGAGGGATGTACGACACAGCGGGCGCGTGGGGCGGCACGAACCCATTTCCCGGCCCGCTGTATGTGCTGACGCACCGCACCGAAGACCAACCTGCCCCGGAGGCCGGGTTCACGTTCGTGTCCGGGCTGGACAACGCACTGGCGCAGGCGACTGAGAAGGCCGGTGAAAACGACATCGCGATCGGGGGCGGTGCGGACCTTATCCGGCAGGCGCTGGCTGCCGGTCGGCTCGACGAGCTCGTGCTCTCAACGGCACCGGTGATCCTCGGCGCGGGCAAGCGGCTATTCGACGGGTTTGACCGCGACATCGATCTCGAGGTGGTCAAGACCGTGAGCTCGCCGTACGCCACGCACGTGCGGTATGCGGTCAAACGGTAAGAGCGATCGGACGTGGCGCATTCGACCTAACGCCTTGCCCTTGTGGTTGTTGGTTCAAGGGTGCATTTTTGAGGGCGTGCTCGCCGTCCTTATGGCGGTCGGCGACGACGCGTTTCTCGGAAGGAGCATCTTGTGGCTGCTAAGCGATCCACGACCCGCAAGTCCGCGGCCCGGAAGTCTGCGGCTGCGCGTACCCGCAAGCGACCGGCCGCCCGGCGAGGAACTCGACCTGCGCCACCCGCGCGAACGCCTGCGGCTGGAAGCGTCGACCTAGCGGGCGGAATGCGTGCATTGCTTGCCTCGATCGAGGCTGAAGTGCGTGCCGTCAGCGCCTTGAGCGAGCGCATCGACCAACTGGTCACGGACCTGAATAACCAACGAGCCGAGCAGGCAAAGCGCCTACTCACTCTCGACGCGCTTCGGTCATCAGTCAACGACGCCGGCCTCACCACCTTCCTCGACAAGGCAATCCGACCGCGGAAGGCACACGTTCCGGAAGTGGTCCCGAAGCGGCTGAGCCAGTAGGCGGACAGAACTCCAGTCAGGTCTCGCACCGGCGTGATTGCGTGAAGGTCGAATTCGTCGCCAGCGTTGCTGTCATCACGCCCGACCCGCAGTCGAGTCGACGCCTGTATATGGATGCTCTCGGGTTGCCGTTGAAGCAGCTCGACGGTGACTACTTCGCGAGTGAAGACATCGGCGGTTGTACGCACTTCGGCGTGTGGCCGCTGACGCAGGCGGCAGAGGCGTGCTTCGGCGCAACCGCCTGGCCAGACGACCTCCCCGTTCCGCAGATGAGCCTTGAGTTCGAGTTGTCGGACGCGGAGGCAGTTGCCCAGGGTGCCGAAGAGCTGCGTGCGCAGGGGCATCGGCTGTTGCATGACGCGAAGGTGGAGCCTTGGGGGCAGACAGTCGCTCGTTTGCTCTCGCCTGAAGGCGCCATCGTTGGACTCTCGTACGCGCCATCCCTGCACGAGGACCGAGCGGAGGCCTGATTGCACGCACTTCCCGCAGGTCGCGGGTGCGGATCAGGTCCTTGATTGCGGTCGGCGATGAGTTCTCGGTCAGCGCTTCGTCGTAGCTTGAAACGGAGGTGTCATGTACATCGCAACCGGGCAGCTCGACGAGCGGTTCAGTGAGTCCAGCGCTACCCCAGCCTCGTGGGCGGACACACAGCAGGCGATTGAGGCAGCAGAACTCTTCTGGATCTCAACTGTCCGGTCCGACGGCCGGCCGCATGTGACGCCCCTGGTCAGCGTGTGGCACGGCGACGCGCTGCATTTTTGCGCCGGACCCGACGAGCAGAAGACAAGAAACCTGCAGGGAAACCCTCATGTGGTCTTGACGACGGGCTGCAGCGACTGGGCGCGCGGGGTTGATGTCGTGGTCGAAGGCGCGGCTCGACGCGTGACGCACCGCGACACGCTCGAGCACCTCGCTCGCGCTTGGGCTGAAAAATGGGACGGCCGCTGGCGCTACCTCGTTGGCGACAACGGATTCGAACACGAAGGCGGGGGCGAGGCGTGGGTGTACGCCGTCGAACCGGAGAAGGTCCTTGCCTTCGGCAAAGGTGTCTTCAGTCAGACGCGACACCAACCCGCCTGACAGTTGCATCGGTGTGCCAGCGGCAGCGGCAGCGGAGATGTCGTCTTCTGCGACGACTCGCAGCGACACATCCAGTACGGCGAAGAACGCCCGCTTACCGCGGGGCTGTGTCCTCGTGACGCGGCCAAAGGGCGACCACTGCTAGGGCGATGGCAATACCGAGTTCGATGGAAAGGGCAACTACGCACGCCTTCATCGACCACCACGGGTCATTCCCGCTGTAGGCGAGCCGCTTGCTATGCCACGCAGCTACGACCACATAAGCGGCCAGAGCGACCACGAGTGGCGCGCTGAGCCAGGGCTTGGGCTGGTGTGAGCGAAGTGTTCGCTGAAGCGCGAACAGGGATGCGACAAGTAGCACCGTGAAGACGGTGGCCGCGAGTTGCAGTGCGCCAAAATGGTAGTGCCAGCTCGCTATGCCGGCCTCGTTGTCGAGGTCTTGGTACGTGTGGATCTGTACCGCCGCCTGCGCCAGGTCCACTAAGACCACGAGGGCGCTCACTGCACACACCAGCGAGGCCACTGCGACCGCGGCGCTGCGTTGTCTCACGCCGAGCATCATTCCCGGCTGCTGATTCTGCGCGTCGGATGGCTCGTCATTCCAGCACGAGTGAGGTCTAGGGTCCGAACGTGGTTGGTTCCATGCTCAAGGTCTTAGTCCGTCAACCGGGCCGGGTGAGCAGCGCGGCGCTCGCCGCGTCCGGCATCGGGATTGCGGTGCAACCGCAACAGGCAACGAGGGTGCTGCGGCTTTCCGCCACGTCATCTCGCGGCATCGCCGAGATCCGTGCCGGTCTCGGCGGCACCTTTGCGGCGTTGGGCTTATGGGCGCTGGCCCGTGGTTCGAAGGACGCTTACCGCGCTGTTGGCCTCACCTGGCTCGGCGCAGCAGCGGTGCGCACGATGTCGTTGCGAGTGGACGAGCCCGAGCTCGACTGGACCTTTTGGGGATTCCTTGGGGCGGAAGTGCTCTTCGGCGTCGCCGGTGTGGTCGCCGGCCCGCCCACTTACCGCTCGCCGTCGCGCACCTGGCGGAGGTACTCCCTGTAGCGCAGGATCGTGCCAAGCAAACCGACCGCCAGGGCGGCAGCCACGGGCACTCGATGCGTGCGGACGGGGTCAGGTTTGCGGCAAAGCAGGGTGCAACTCATGACTTGTCGGAACCTCAGAAGGTGAAAGCCCGCCGACGTTCCGACAACTCCAACCAAAAACCCGGCTCCCGTAGGGTGGCTCGTTGTGCTCCGTCGACTCTTCGCGTTTCTCGCCGTCCTCGCATTCGCCGCCGCGTGCGGCTCGTCCTCGGGTAACTCGTCCGGGTCGAAGGCGACACCGGCGCCGAGCGGACCATCGGGCCAAGCCCCAACGGTGATCGGCACGTTCGGCACCAAGCCGACGATCACGTTCCCGAACTCGCAGCCCGGTGCGACGTTGCAGAAGACCGTGTTGCACGCCGGCACAGGTGCGGCCGTCAAGTCCGGTGACCTGCTTGTCGTCAACTACCTCGGTCAGATCTGGCGCGGCAGCGTCTTCGATAACTCGTACGACCGGCACGTCGCGACCGGTTTCCCGATCGGCATCGGCAAGGTCATCCAGGGTTGGGACAAGACGCTGGTCGGCACCCGCGGCGGCTCACGCGTGCTGCTCGTCGTACCTCCTGCCGATGGCTACGGCTCGGGCGGCAACTCGCAGGCCGGCATCAAGGGCACCGACACGCTCGTTTTTGTCGTCGACGTCATCTCGTCGTACGCCGCCAAACTCGGTGGCGATCCGCACGCAGTGCCGCAACACGTGCCGGGCAACCTGCCGAAGGTCAGCGGCGCGCTCGGCAAACAACCAACGATCACCGTCGGCCACGCGCCGCTGCCGACTGCGCCGAAGACGATCGTGCTAGCCAAGGGACACGGTCCCGCGGTCAAACGCGGGCTCGTCATCGTGCAGTACGTCGCGGTCAGCTGGACCGGCAAGGACGCCGGATCCACCTGGAAAGAAGGCTCGGGATGCCCGGCGGCAGCCCCGATCGCTGACCCGAGCCAGCCGACGCCGTTCGACAGCCTCGTCGGCGTTCCGGTCGGAAGTCGTGTGCTCCTCGAGGTGCCGGCCAAGCAAGGCTCGCCGCCGAACACCGCAGACGCCGTGGTGATCGACGTCGTTGCCGAAGCCGCCGGCTGACTAACCGGAGTTCTGGCAGGCCATCGCCGCGCGCAACACCAATGTGCGCAGCCCTTCCTGTTGCGCTGACGAGAGCGTCGCCGCAGCCAACTCGCTGTAACGGCCGGGGCCCAACCCGGCGATCGTCTGATCTGCGATGCACGAGCCCTTGGAAAAGCTCAGCGACCCTTGGGTCATAAAGGCGTCAATGAGCTCAGCCCGGGCGGCGAGCACATCGAAGGCCGGCGGATTGATGTGGGGCAGGGCCGGAGCCGACGCACCAGGATCACAGGAACGGATGCGCACTTCCTGACCGACTTGGGTAACAGTGGTCCGGCCGAGATGCGTCGCCCACGATCGCGTCGCACGCAGCAACCGTGCCGTCTCGTCCGGCCGAGTCATCTGTACGTCGATAGCGATGCACGTTCGGTTCCGGCTCCGGTACGGAACGGACGAGTCGGCGCGCCACCCTTGCACCGCGGCCCACGCCGCGTCGTAGCCGAGTCGGCTGCTGAGCACCTCGAACAGCGACACCATCCCGAACGGCTGCACCTTCTCGACACTGTGCGCCCCGGTCGGGATAGACGGCGTCGGAAGCGTCACAGGCTTGCTCAACAGTGGGTACGTCGCGGGGTCGGCGATCTGGGCCTCGGCCGCCGGTGGGTGACGGAACGCGTTGTCGATCCCCGCCGTCCCTCCGCCGAGCACGAGTGTGTCGATGAAGGCCGGGCCGAACGCGTACGGAAACTCCAACTCGTCAGCCAGCACTTGCGGTACGTCGGACGTGCTGGCGGTGGCGCCACTCTGCGCTTTCGCAACAACGGCCAGGTAGGCGCGCTGGTCGCTGGCCGACAACGTCCGTAGGTACGCGTCCTGCACCCGGACAGCGTCGCCTTCGACAAGCCCGCGCAGCGGGTCTTGCTCGCTTTCCGGAGTGCGCTTCTCAAGGCGCGCGAGATCGAAGTACTGGTCCTGCAGGGCATGGGTCAACTCGTGCGCAATCGTCACGCGCGCGTCGACGGACAACGTGGTGCCGCGCACATAGAGGGTCTTCGCATGCGGGTCGTAAAGACCGATGACGTCGGCTTCAGCCAGCGTGTTGCCGGAGGCGACGAGGTCAACACTGTGCTGAATCAGCCCAAGCGCACGCAGCTCTTCGACGCTTCTCTGTAGCTCGGCCTTGGCCGCCGCGGACGTAGGACTCGGTTCGTTGACTTTCTTGTTGAACGCCGCGTCGGTCAGGAACTCCATCCGAACCGGACGCTTGAACGTGAGACCACGCGTCTGCTCGACGAAGTGGACGATGTCCAGGATCCGCGGATCCCACTGCGCGGGTTTCGCGTGATGGCGTCCACCAACGAGAAGGACACCGGCCGCCAACAAAGCGACAGCCAGCACGGCCAACGCGGCAAGCACACGCCGACGACGCCAGAAGCGGTGGGTATGCGCCGCCGACAGCGACGCCTCGGCAGGCCAGAATGATTCCCGACCATGCTGGGCGAACTCGGTCCGCAACGACTCGATGTCGTCGTCGGTCAGCAAGAGGTAGTCCGGGTCCCGTGCGGTCGGCCGCCACCAGACCGGGTCACTGCACAGCCAGGCCTCCCGTCGCAGGTCCCGGCGCACCGGCTTCATCGTCGACGTCACCGGAACCGCTGAGACGAGGCGGATGAAGCGCGGCGCCATCTTCGTGCCGAGGTCCGGCTGGCGGTCGAGGAAGGCCCGAAACTCCGACGCATCGAACGTCACGCCTGGACGCAGTTCGACTGCCGCCATCACCAGATCCCCGACCTGTTGATCCGGTACCCCGTACACGACGGCAGCCGCGATGTCGGGGTGGCGCATCAGGATCTGCTCGATCGGTACGACGGCGACGTTCTCGCCGTCGACGCGCAACCAGTCGTCGCCTCTGCCAGCGAAGTAGACGTAGCCGGCTTCGTCTCGGTAACCGAGGTCGCCAGTCCAGTACTCCGTACCGTGCACGCGCGAGGCCGTCGCCTCATCGTTTCGCCAGTAACCCTCGAAGCCAGCCGCGCCGCCGCGGTTCACGATCTCTCCGATGGCTTCGTCGGCGTTGACGAGCCGACCCGCCTCATCAAACTGTGCGCGCGGGCACTCGGTCCCCGTCCGGTCAAGGATGACGACACCGTCGGGCGCCGGTCCGAGCGCTGCGGGCGGCGTGTCCGCCGTCCGGTTGACGGAGGCGCCGCCTTCCGACGAGCCATACCCCTCTTGGATCACGCAGCCGAACCGTCGCTCGAACTCCCGCATGTCCGGCTCGCTCGCTTCGTTCCCGAAAACACGGAGCAGCGGGTTGTCGGCATCGTCGGCTCGCTCAGGTGTGGCGAGGATGTAAGCCAGCGGACGGCCGACGTAGTTGAAATACGTCGCGCCGTACTTGCGGATGTCGGGCAGGAACCCGGAGGCGCTGAACTTCCGGCGCAATGCGAGCGTCGCGCCGCTGGCAAGCGCCGGTGCCCACGACGTCATGATCGCGTTGCCGTGGAACATCGGCATCGCGCAATAACAGACGTCATCCTCAGTGAGCGCGAATCGTTCGGTCATGAACGCCGCGATCCGCGCGAGCCGACCCTGCGAGCAGATCACCGCCTTGGGCGCCGCGGTCGTGCCCGAGGTGAACAACAACAACAGCTGTCTCGACGGGTCCGTTGGCGTCAACTCGACCCGTACGTCGGGTAGCTCCTCCTCAACGCGCACCAACGGCACATCGATGCCGTCCAGCAGGTCGGCGTAGGACGCATCGGTCACCACGAACTGGCACTCGGTGTGCGCGATGTCGCGAGCAAGATCCGAGCCACGACGCGTGGGATTGACGCCGACGACTGTCGCATCGGCGAGTGCCGCTCCGCCGAGCCAGAAGCAGTAGTCCGGAACGTTGTCGAGAAGAACGCCGAAGTGCGGTTCGCGTGCCGGGTCCAGCTTGCTGAGGTACGCCGCGCGGCGCAGGCACTCTGCGACGTAGCCGGCGTACGACCACGACTGGTCTTCGAAACGCAAGCCGATGCGCTCGTCGTCGCGGCGGGCGAGAACGAGGTCGGCGACGGTCAGGTCCGGTTGTCCCACACCACGTCGGCATCGTCGGTGAGCATCCAAACGAGGCTGTCGGTGTCGAGGAAACGACCGAGGTCAGCCCCGATGTCGGCGTAGTCGGGTTCGCGAACCGACGCTTCGAAATCGGCCACCGAGGCGAACCACTGGATGGTGACGCCGTCGTAGTCGTTCGCGCCGAGATGGGCCTGCGGTTCGGAAGCCCGATGGTTTTGCTCGTACCGGATCGCGTGCTGACCACTCTTCGTCGACGCGACAAGCGGGCCGTGGTGCTCGCGCCAGTAGCGATGGAACTCGTCCTCGCTCATGCCGGGCTTGCGCTTCAGGAAGCAGATCAGCTTGATCACTGGCTGACGATCTCCCAGTGCGACGGCTCACCCATGACCTCGCGAAGGAGACCGCGCTTCTCCAACGTGCGCAAGTGGGCCATCGCCTCACCGACCGCAGCGCGCTTCATGAAACCTTCGATGCGGTCCCACGGACGAGACCAACGCATCCGCTCGGCGATGCCCCACGACGTCGTCACGCCGGCGCGGATCGCAGCCATGACTTCGACAAACCGCGTCTCGTGGTGTGCCACGAGCTCGGTCAACCGAGCGTCGAGCCCGACGAAACGATGCTCGTGCGCGGGCAGCACTTCACTCGCGTCGTACTGCCGCAGCCGTTCGAGTGCGTTGAGGTAGTCACCGAGCGGGTCCTCCGCGGCCTGCGGGTGGAACGGGATGTTCGGTGTGATGCGCGGCAGCACATGGTCGCCGGACAGCATCAGCTTGTTGCCGGCCTCCCAGAAGCAGAGGTGGCCGGGCGAGTGCCCGGGCGTCCAGATCGCCGTGAGGTCCCAGCCGGGCACCTCCGGGCGTTCGCCGTCTTCGATCAGTCGGTCCGGCACGGCTGCGTCGACGAACGGTCGCACCGGCATCGCCGCGTTCTGCAGCGGGGCTAGCTCCTCGGGCGGTGCGCCCATCCGACGCAGCATCCGGCCGACGCGTTCGAGGAGGTCGGTCGTGTCCTCGTACCGCTCGTGCACGAGAGCCGCATCGGCTGGATGCAGACCGACCCATGCACCGGACTCCTCGCGCACCCGGCCGGCGAGTCCGTAGTGATCCGGGTGGATATGCGTGACGAGCACACCGGCGACGTCGGCGACCGACGACCCGACCTGCTTCAACCCGGCCGACAAAGCGCCGAACGCCTCATCGGTGTTCCAGCCTGTGTCGACGATGTACGGACCGCGGTCGGTCTCGAAGACGTAGACGAACACGTAGCGCAGCGAGCTCATCGGCAACGGGACCGGGACGCTCCACAGTCCTGGCCGCACGCGCTCGACGGGTGGCAGCGGGTTGAACGCGGCCGCTGCTCCGGTCATCCCGTGAGAGTACCGACCAGCGTTTCACCGGCCATGATGGCGACGTGCTGCTGCCCTCGGCTCTCGCCTGCGTGCTCGTCGGGGTCTTGTTGGTGGCTGTGTGGCTGGAGACGTGCTCTATCCGGCGCTGATCTCCTGGCTTCGCGCGTTCAGTCCTGGCGGTTCAGGGAGCCCCACTCGGCGGGGTGGGATTCGATCTCTTCGGTCGCCTCTTTGACGACCTGATCGTCAAGCCAGGCAACCGGCCTCGCGCATTCGACGAGCGGCTCGTTGTCCGGCCCCCGCCCGACCTCACGCCCTTCCAGCACCCATGGACGGACGCCCGGTCCACGCTGACCGGCGAGATGCCGATAGTCAAAGATCCGGCGGGCCACCCACGTTCGAAGCGACCGGCCTTCCCACCACGGCTCGACCTGCAGCGGATTGACCGAAAGGCCGGGCAGGTGCACACCGGTCAGCTCGTCCTGGCTCGTCTTCGTTGCGTCGTACTCCGGTCCGCGTGACCAACGGATGTAGAGATCATCACCGGTCCCGGCGAGCTCGACGAGCTCATCGAGGGTCTGCACGGTGGGCAGCTCCTCAGTCACACACGTTCAGGTGCCCGCGCGATGTCACGCGCAATCCGGGCCCGATGCGTCGAGTCGTCGCCGAACGATGACGTCATCGACCAGGTACGCCGCAGCCAGATCACCAAGTCGCACTCCTCGGTGTAGCCGATCGCTCCGTGCACCTGCAGCGCTGCCTTCGCTGCGACGTGAGCGGCGCGGCCCGCCCGCAGCTTGGCGTGTGACACGTCGCGCTCGGTGCTCGCAACGTCGTTGTCCATGCCCCACGCTGCCGCGAGTGCGACTGGCCGGGCGAACTCCACGGCAATATGCGCATCTGCCAAGCGGTGCTTGACGGCTTGGAAGGAGCCGATGACGCGGCCGAACTGCTCTCGCGCACGCGCATACGCGACCGCCTGTTCCACCATCGCGCGACCCAACCCGACGAGGTACGCCGACGTCACGAGCGCGCCGATGTCGTGAGCACGACCGGTGACCCTTTCCGCGTCGACCGCGCTCAACGGTCGCGCCGGGTCGACTGACTCGACGGACGTGGTGACCAGGTCGGTCCGCAACGCGTTCCCGACGGCGATGCCATCGGCAGCGTCGGCATAAGCGGCGTACGGCGCAGCGGCGGTGACCAGCGCCGCACCACTGGCGATGCGCGACCGCCAGTCGGCGTCCGCGATCGCCAGTGCGGCGTACGTCTCGGGCAGCGGTCCAGGCAGACCTGCCCGCCCGGCCTCTTCAGCGACGATGACCGCTTCGACGAGACCGAAGTCGCTGTCACCGAGTACGCCGAGACCGGCGAAGGTCGGCCACACAGATGCGACGTCGCCAGCGCGCGCAACCTCGGGCGGACATTCCTTGGCGAGCATCTCGCGAACCGCCGACGCTAGTTCGCGTTGCTCGCCCGTCAGCGCAAACCGCATGTCACCGGCTTCGCGGCAGGCCGAGCACGCGTTCGGCGATCAGGTCGCGCTGGATCTCGTTGGTGCCGGCGTAGATCGGACCGGACAGCGAGAACAGGAAGCCGTCCAGCCACGACGACTGCAGCGGTGCGTCAGTGGCGGCAATCCGCATCGCGACCTCGTGCATCCGTACGTCGAGCTCGGACCAGAACACCTTCATCAACGACGAGGAGGCGCCCAGCTCGTCACCGTCGAGCAACCGGGTCGCCGCAGCAAACGTGTAGACGCGGTAGGCCTCGGCGTCGCACCAGGCGTCGACCACGTCATCGGGTGTGCCACCCGCGAACTCGAGCAGGCGGTCCGCGGTTGCCATGAACCGTCCAGGCGACCGCAACGACAAACCACGCTCGGACGACGTGGTCGCCATCGCGACGGCCCAACCCTCGCCGACGTTGCCGAGCACATGGTCATCCGGCACGAACACGTCGTCGAAGAAGATCTCCGCGAACCCGGTCTCGCCGTCGAGCTGGCGAATCGGTCGCACGCTGACGCCGTCGGCAGTGAGCGGGAACAGGAAGTAGGTCAGCCCGCGGTGTCGTTGCTGTGCCGGATCGCTGCGGAACAGCCCGAAGCCCCAGTCCGCCCACGCGGCCCGCGACGACCAGGTCTTCTGGCCGGAAAGCCACCAGCCGCCCGCCGACTCGTCCCGCACCGCAGGTGAGCGCAGCGACGCGAGGTCGCTGCCTGCGCCGGGCTCGGACCAGGCCTGTGCCCACACGTCGTCCGCGCGCGCCATCCGCGGCAGGAAACGCGCGCGCTGCTCATCCGTGCCGTAGGCAAACAGAGTTGGCGCGAGTAGGAAGATCCCGTTCTGGCTGACGCGTGGCGGTGCGCCGGCTCGCCAGTACTCCTCTTCAAAGATCAACCAGTCGATCAGTGACGCGCCGCGGCCGCCGTACTCCTCCGGCCACGCAACGACCGACAAGCGCTCGTCGGCCATCCGTCGCTCCCACTCACGATGTGCAGCGAAGCCGGCCTCGGTGTCGAGTGACGGAAGACCGTGCGGCGCGTTTGCCGCGAGCCAGTCGTGGACCTCGGCGCGAAACGCATCCTGCGCCGCGGTGAAGGCGAGGTCCACGTCGCGACTTTATCTGACGCCGCGTCAGGTAGATTCGCCATGAATTTTCACTCGTCGTCACTCCATGGGGGCTCGGTGGAAACCCGATCGCGTGTCCCGGCTGTCCCCGGCTGGTTCACTCTCGACGACACCGCGCCTGCGTTGCTCGGTGGCAAGTGCACCGAATGCGGCACATACGTCTTTCCGAACAACCGCCGGTTCTGTCCCAACCCACGCTGCGCAAGTGAGACGTTCGAGCAGGTCGAGCTGTCTCGTACCGGCCGCATCTGGTCTTACACCAACGCGCGTTACCAGCCTCCGCCGCCGTACATACCGACCGCCGATCCACACGAGCCGTTCGCGATCGCCGCTGTCGAGTTGGAGGCCGAGCGGCTCGTCGTGATGGGCCAGGTCGTACACGGGGTTGGTGTCGACCAGCTGCATGTCGGCATGCCGGTCGAGCTCGTGCTTGACGTGTTGTACACCGAGGACGACACGGACTATCTGGTGTGGAAGTGGCAGCCCGATGTCTAAGCGCGTCGCGGTGCTCGGCGCCGGCATGCATCCGTGGGGCAAGTGGGGACGCAACTTCGTGGAGTACGGCGTACACGCCGCACGTGCTGCGCTAGCCGACGCTGGCCTCGACTGGGCCGACGTGCAGTACGTCGCCGGCGCGGACACCATCCGAAACGGCTACCCCGGCTTCGTCGCCGGGGCGACATTCGCGCAGGCGCTCGGCTGGACCGGCGCGCAAGTCTCGTCGGCGTACGCCGCCTGCGCATCCGGCGCGGCCGCGATCGCGAACGCGCGGGCGCAGATCCTCGCCGGACTCTGCGACGTCGCGCTGGTGGTGGGCGCGGACACGACGCCGAAAGGCTTCTTCGCGCCGGTCGGTGGCGGTGACCGGACCGAGGACCCCGACTGGCTGCGGTTCCGGCTGCTGGGCGCGACGAACCCGGCGTACTTCGCGATGTACGCACGCCGTCGTATGGACCTGTACGGCGCGACCTCCGAGGACTTCGCGCTCGTCAAGGTGAAGAACGCGAAGCATGGCGCAGGCAACTCCAACGCGCGGTACCGCAAGGAGACGTCGATCGACGAGGTGCTCGCGTCGCCGATCGTGTGCGACCCGCTGCATCTCCTGGAGATCTGCGCCACTTCCGACGGTGGCGCCGCGCTCGTTCTCACGAGCGAGTCGTTCGCGAAAAAGCACAACTGGACCGGCGTGGGCATCGACGCGGTCGCAACTATCACGCCGAGGTACCCCAGCACCGTGATCGAGATGCCGGACATCGCGACCGACTCCGCGATCACAGTTGGCGACCTCGACCCACGCGGATTCCGGTCGACGATTGCGCCGGCGGCATACGAGCAGGCGGGCATCGGTCCGGACGACGTGAACGTCGCGGAGGTCTACGACCTGTCAAGCGCGTTGGAGCTCGACTGGTACGAGGACATCGGGCTGTGCGCACCGGGCGAGGCGGAGAAACTGCTGCGCGACGGCGCCACCGCGATCGGTGGTCGTGTTCCGGTGAACCCGTCCGGGGGGTTGTCGTGCTTCGGTGAGGCGATCCCCGCGCAGGCCATCGCCCAGGTCTGCGAGCTCGTTTGGCAGTTGCGAGGAACGGCGGACGGGCGCCAGGTCGAAGGCGCGCGCGTCGGCGTCACTGCGAACCAAGGCCTTTTCGGGCACGCGTCCTCGGTGGTTGTCTCGCGCTGAGCAATGCAATGATCACGCCATGGACGTGAGGAACAGCACGCTCGTCGACCCAGTGGTCGAGCACAACGGAACGACCCCGGTCTGGTACCTCGTCGAACCACGAGAGATGCAACGCATCACTGACGGCGGCTTTCTCGAGCTCGTCAACGAGTTCGAGGTGCGGCCCGGCGGCCGCGTCGATCCGCATTCCCATCCGACGCACGAGTTCTACTTCGTGCAGACCGGACGCGGGGTTATGACCATCGACGGCGAAGACCGCGAGGTCGGGCCCGGCGACCTGATCTATATCCCGCCCGATCTCGTGCACAGTCTTCGACCCGAACCGGAGGACACCACGATCCGGTGCTTCTGCTTCGCGGTCGCCGTGCGCGGCGCGGCGCCAATCGACTACACCAAGCATTGATGGCGAAGACGCTCGTCTTGGCGCCGATGCGCGTCGAGCAGTGGATGCTGCAACGTGGCTACCCGCGCGAGTCGATCGTTCGCATCGGGATGGGCCGCGCAAAGTCGCTTGACGCCATTCAACGAGTGCACGCGCATGAGTTCGACCATCTCGTCATTGCGGGTGTGTGTGGCTCGCTCGACGCGGCGTTCCGACCCGGCGACGTACTTCTGCCCACTGAGGTTTCCGCTCCCGATGTCGGTACGACGAAATGCACCATCGACGACTCACTTGTAGAAGCGCTGCGAGCGGCTGGCCTGACCGTCCGCACCGGCACGCTCGTGTCGACGTCCAAGCTCGAGAACAACAGCAAAGCCGTGAAGTCGCATGCCGGGACCGGCGCCATCGGCGTCGACATGGAGTCGGCATGGCTGGCACCGCTCGCGGGTGACCGGCCGGTGACCGTCGTGCGAGTTGCGTCGGACAGCCCGGAGAGGCCGGTCTTCCATCCCGGTGTCGTCTACTGGGGCACGTTGTCGTTGAAGCGGCTGGCGACAGTCGGTCGCGTACTAGGCCAGTGGGCGCGCACGCTCTGACTCGTCCCAGGTTCGCAGCAGGACGCCGAGGATGTCTTCGGCGGCGATGAGGGTGCCGAGGTGGCTCTCGCCGGGCCGCACATAGAGCTTCGCGTCGGGCAGGGCAGCCACCGCCTGCTCTGCGTGCCGCAGCGGGACGATGTTGTCCGCGTCTCCGTGCCACCAGTGCACCGGCACCTTGACGTCGCGTAGGTCGAAACCCCACTCGCGACCGAACAAGATGATGTCGTAGATCGGTGCGCGCAAGCCCTTTGCTGCACCTCTCAGAAGATCGTCGAGAAACATCGCGCGGACCTCGGGTCGCGCGAAGACCAACCGGTCACCAGGCGGGGAGAAGCGTGCATAGACGCTCAGCGCCGGATCCCCTACGGGACGGAAGGCCCAGACCAAGCCGGTGAACAACCATGTGATCGGCGCACGCAGTTGTGTCAGCGGTAGCTGAAAACGTCGGGTCAGCGCGACTACGCCGCCATCCACGGCATCCGGTCCGCACGTGGGAGCGACGCCACCCATTACGCCGACGGCCTTGACGCGGTCGGTCATCGCGGCCGCCGTCGCCAGCGTGTAGGGGCCCCCGCCGGACAAACCGAGGACCGCGAAGTCTCCGATGCCGAGCCGGTCGAGCATGACCGCGAGGTCGTCGGTGAAGTCACTGATCTGGTCGTAGAGGTACGGCGTTGACGCTCCGACACCGGGACGGTCGATACCAATGAGGCAGATGTCGAAATTCATCGCAGCGATGCGGGCCGACTCGGGAATCTGTCGACGCGCGCCCGGTGTGCCGTGCAGCCAGATGAACGGTCGGCCATGCGGCTGACCGAACTCCGCGAAACCCCAGTAGCGGCCGGGCGCGACCTCAACGGTCCCTTCCAGCCGCGGCTTCGTCAGTACGGTCATGAATAGATGTCCCATCTACTCCGGGAAACAGAGGGTAGCGGGCCGATGATCAAGGTCGGAGCGGAATTCTGAAACCGCGTCAGTAAACTGAGCACATGCCTGAGGCCTACATCGTTGACGCCGTCCGCACGCCCGTAGGGAAGAAGAAGGGCGGTCTCGCCGACGCCCACCCGGCCGATCTCGGCGCGCACGTGCTGCTGGAGCTGGTCGACCGCACCGGCATCGACCCGGCTGCCGTCGAAGACGTCGTCTTCGGCTGTCTCGACCAGATCGGGCCACAGGCCGGCGACATCGCGCGCACCGCGTGGCTCGCTGCCGGTCTGCCCGAGGAGGTGCCCGGCACGACCATCGACCGGCAGTGCGGCTCCTCGCAGCAAGCGATCCACTTCGCCGCGCAAGGCGTCATGAGCGGCACGCAAGACGTCGTGGTCGCCGGCGGCGTACAGAACATGTCAACCATCCCGATCGCGGCGGCCATGTATGCCGCATCCGCGGTCGGATACAGCCAGGACCCGTTCTCCGGGTCCAAGGGCTGGCAGAAGCGATACGGCGATGCGGAGATCTCGCAGTTCCGCGGCGCCGAGCTGATCGCCGACAAATGGAACATCAGCCGCGAGGACATGGAGGTCTTCGCGCTCGAGTCGCACCGCCGCGCGATCCAGGCGATCGATGAGGGCCGGTTCGACAACGAGATCTCGCCGTACGGCGACGTGAAGTTCGACGAGGGCCCGCGGCGTGACACATCCGCCGAGAAGCTCGCCGGCCTCAAGCCGGTGACCGAAGGCGGCAAGATCACCGCCGGCGTCTCGTCACAGATCAGCGACGGTGCCTGCGCGATGCTCGTCGTCTCCGAGCAAGGTCTGAAGGCGCACGGTTTGAAGCCGCGCGCGCGCGTCCATCATCTTTCTGTGCGCGGCGCCGACCCGGTCTTCATGCTGACCGGTCCGATCCCGGCGACGCAGTACGCGCTGAAGAAGACCGGACTCACGATTGACGACATCGACCTCGTCGAGATCAACGAAGCGTTCGCACCGGTCGTGCTCGCCTGGCAGAAGGAGACCGGCGCGGACCTCGGCAAGGTCAACGTGAACGGCGGCGCCATCGCGCTCGGGCACCCACTCGGTGCGACCGGTGCGCGGCTCATGACGACACTGCTGAACGAGCTCGAGCGCACCGGTGGCCGCTACGGCCTGCAGACGATGTGTGAGGGCGGCGGTCAGGCTAACGTGACAATTATCGAACGGCTCAGTTGACAGCACCAGTCGCCGGGGGGCGTCGGATCAGCGCACTGCTGGCCGGCGCCCTTCTTGTTGCCGTTGTTGCGTTCGTCGCGCCCGCCTCAGCGGCTCCGGCGAACCCCGACACGGATCCGTTCTATACGTACTCCGGGCCAAAGCCGCTCGCCGCGATCGCAGCGGGGACGGTGTTGAAGCAACGCGCCGTCAATGTGTCCCTTGGTACGACGATGAGCACGCCGATCCAGGCGGAACAGCTGCTCTACCGGACGAGCGGCGAGCTCGGCGAGCCGACGGTCACTGTGACGACCGTCATCCGGCCCGCGACCGGCACCGTGCTGCCGCAGATCATCGACTACCTGAGCTTCTACGACGCTTTGGGTGCGCAGTGCGACCCGAGTTACACCCTGACCGGTGGCGACCCGGGAGCGCCGAACCGGCAGCAGGCTGAGGAAGAAGAAGCACTCATCGCGGCGCACCTCGCGAGCGGCTCGATCATCACCGTCCCCGACTTCGAGGGAGAGCACCTGGAATGGACCGCCGGACATGAAGCGGGTTACGACTCGCTCGACGCGGTCCGAGCGACTGAGTCCTACCTCGGTCTCGCCAAGACCACCAAGGTTGGGCTGAGCGGATACTCCGGTGGGTCGATCGCCGCGGACTGGGCAAGTGAGCTGGCACCGTCCTACTCGCCCGAGCTCAACATCGTCGGGGTCGCGGAGGGCGGGATTCCGGTCGACTTCGCGCACAACCTCAACTACATCAACGGGAGCCAGGGCTGGTCGGGGGTCATTCCCGCTGCACTCGTGGCGCTCGCGCGTGCGTACAAGCTCGACCTGCCGCCGTACCTCTCGGCGTACGGCATGAAACTGACGAACCAGGTGCAACACGCATGCATCGGATCGTTCAACGGGGCGTACCCAGGGCTCACGATCCAGAAGTTGTTGAAGCCTCAGTATCAGGACATCTACAAAGACGCCGACCTCGTGCGGGTCATGAACGCACTCATCATGGGGAGCGCGCCGGGGCATCCGAAGGGTCCGCTGTTCATGGGTGTCGGCGACATGGATGGCACCGGCGACGGGATCATGGTCGCGAAGGACGTCGAAGCGCTCGCCCACGAGTACTGCCAGCAAGGCGTGCCGGTGCAATTCAAGGTCTACAACGGCGACAGCCACACTCAGGCCGCGGAGAAGTTCGAGCCGGCGGCGGTTGCCTTTCTCGCCGAGCGGTTCGCCGGTACGCCGTTCAGCAGCAACTGTGCATCTGTCGGCGCCGGCAACTCACTTGCCCCGTTGCAGATGCCGTCCGGATCCGCGACGTCGCCAGGCGACTCCGGTCACTCCGCTGGCAATGCGAGCAATGCGCATGGCTCGCTCGCGACAACCGGCATATCGGCGGCCCTGCCGCTCGCAGGAATTGCTGTTCTGCTGGTCGCCCTCCTGGCGACCGAAGCGTTGCGTCGCCAACAGCGCCATTGACTAGCCGACCACCGCAAATTCACTCCGCGGAGCCTGGCACCTTCACCGCAACCTCGTGTCCGAGACGATGAGTTGCGAGCAAGTGGAGATCGTCACCGCTCCAGAACCGGCCTGGGTCGTACCACGTCGGGTCGCGGTCGGCCGGCAGTAATCCCATTGCCTGGTACGTCGCCGCGACAACTTCCGCGCAGTACGCCGTCTCCAGGTTGGCGTCCGGACGTCGGCGCATACGTCCACGCAGCCACTTGCCGGCGAGACGCGTCGTCGACGGGAACGGCAGACCATCCATCCGCGCGATCGTGCACAGCACGGCATCTTCCATCTCACGTGTTGCGAGCGGCTCGAGCTGCCGCAGCCACGCTTGCTGCTCATAGCGGTCGTGCCATGTCACGACCGATTCCCGGAGATCATGCAGTTGTACCCCGCGGTGGGTGTCACCGGACCACATGTCGACGAGCCGCTTGCCGAGCTCGGCGTGCCACATCAAGGGCGGCAGGTCGTCGATGACAACAGCCATTCCGACGTGGTTGATCGGGCTGTTCGTCGTGACACGGATGACGCGATCTGCCGCGGAGTGCCCGCGGAACACCCAGATGTCTCCGGTCCGGGTCAGCTCGACCGCCCGGTCGAGGCTGATCGCTGGGCCCGGCATCGGCTTAGCCTAGGCAGATGCCGCGATGGGCGAAGGTGCTCGGACTGGCCGGGATCGCCGGCGTCGCAGCGACCGGTGTGGTCCTTGTCCGCGCCGAACGTCGCCGTCGCGCCTACACGCCGGATGAGATCCGCGCGAAACTGCGCGCGAGGCACGCTGAGTCGACGCCCGCCGGACCCCGGTAACGTTCCCGGCCGTGGAGCGAAGCGCGCAAAAGAGCCTGCCGCTGATCTTGGCGCGGGAGTTTGCTGCCAACGTCGCCATTCCGATCTTCCTTGTCGACGCGGACAACACGCTCGTCTACTACAACGACGCGGCTGCCGTCGCGTTCGGCGGCCCGTTCGGAAACACCGGTGAGCTGCGGCACGGGGAGTGGGCGGCCCGCTTCAACCCGACCCGGCCGGACGGCACGGCGTACGACCGCAAAGAACTGCCACTCGTCATCGCGCTGGAGGAACGCCGCCCCGCACATGGCGTCAACCTCGTGAGCAGCCCGCAGGGCGACCGGCGGCTCGTCGAGTTCTCAGCGCTGCCGTTGTATTGCAGCCCGGAGGACTTCGTCGGTGTGCTGGTTGCCTTCTGGGAATCGGTGGGCTGACCCGTGCTCGCGCGCGTCTGGGGATGTCGCGGCTCGATCGCCGCACCAGGTCCGTCGACCGTGCGGTACGGCGGCAATACGTCATGCGTCGAGTTGCGGTTGCCCGACGATTCGGTCGCCATCCTCGATGCCGGCACCGGCATTCGCACACTCGGCCTGCAGCTGGTGGCGGACGAGGTCCGCGTCATCCACATCATGCTGAGCCACCTACATCTGGACCACTTGCAGGGTCTCGCCTTCTTCGCGCCGCTGTACGAAGCGGACGTCGAACTACATCTGTGGGGGCCACCGTCACCGATTCGCACGTTGGCTGACCGCGTTTCGGCGTACATGTCCGACCCGCTCTTTCCCGTGAACCTTGCAGACGTGCCCTGTGACTTGATCCCGCACGACGCGCCGATGGACGGCGTCGAGATCGGCGGCGCGACGGTCTGGGCCGCAGCGGTCACGCACCAGGGGCCGACCGTGGGCTATCGCGTTGAGGAAGGTGAAGCGGCGTTCGCCTACATCCCCGACCACGAGCCGGCGCTCGGCGGCATTGAGCTCTCCGCGGAGGACAAGGCGTGGATCTCCGGGATCGAGCTGGCCGACGGCGTCGACGTGCTGCTGCACGACGCGCAGTACACACCGGAGGAGTACGTCGACCACGTCGGCTGGGGACACTCCAGCATCGAGCACGTCGTGCAGTTCGCGCTCACTGCCGACGTGAAGCAGCTCGTGCTCTTCCACCACGACCCCGCGCACGCGGACGAGGACTTGGAGACCATCCGAACGCGGGCGTTCACGCTGTGGGGTGACCGGCCCAACCCACCGCTCGTCGCGCATGAAGGGATGGAGATCCCGGTCGGCAGCCTCGAGCTGGGCCGGTCGTCAGCACCCACTCGGATGTGACGTCGCTCTCACGTGACGTGCGCCACAAACTGATGCGATTCACTCCGGTTCATCCCTAGCCTGGTGGCGACCCACTGGGGAGGGACCGGAAATGCTGCGCAGGAACGAAGACTCGATCGTGACCGAGATCCGGAGCTGGCCGAAGGCTCGCCGGCTCTCGAACAAGGACGTCAAGGCCGTGTCGCGGCTCGTGCGGCGCACGAGCGTCCCGGCGGGCTGGGCGTTCATCCAGGCCGACACGCCCGGCGACGCGGCGTACCTCATCCTCTCCGGCTCGGCCGACGTGCACGTCGCCGGTAAGAAGGTCGCCGAGCTCGGGCGCGGCGATGTCACGGGGGAGATCGCCGTCGAGCGCGGGGGCCTGCGGACAGCGACCGTCACAGCGACGACGCCGTGCACGTTCCTGCACATCGATCGGGACGACTTCGGGGCGCTGAAGCGCAAGGCTCCTGAGGCACACCAGCTGTTCGTCGAGTACGTCGAAGAGCGTGTCGCAGCACTCTCTGCGTAGCGCCACAGAGTTCTGCCTGCAAGGTCACCGACCTTCCGGGGTAGGGACCGGGGATGACGGCAGACCGGCTGCGTCCGCGTGTCCACGGTCGGACCGTGCTCGTGACGGGCGCATCCTCCGGAATCGGCGCGGCTAGCGCCCGTCAGCTCGCGATGGCCGGCGCGAGAGTTCTGCTCGTGGCTAGGTCGACGGACCGACTTGTCCAGCTCGGCGCGGAGATAAGCGGTGCGGGGGGCACGGCGTACCCACATCCAGCTGACCTGTCTGACGTGAGCAGCGTCGAGTCCCTGGTGGACGATGTCGTACGCCGGTACGGCGGCGTCGACGTGCTCGTCAACAACGCGGGCCGGTCCATCCGGCGGTCGGTGTCGCTCAGCTATGACCGCTTCCATGACTTCACCCGAACCGACGACGTGAACTATCGCGGGCCGGTTCGGTTGACCCTTGGACTGCTGCCGGGCATGCGTGCACGACGGTGGGGCCACATCGTCAACGTGTCGTCGGCGGGAGCGCTTATCCCTGCGCCCCGGTTCTCGGCGTACCTCGCGTCAAAGACGGCGTACGACGTCTTCCTGCGCAGCCTCGTCGGCGAGGTGCGCGCAGACAATGTGCACATCTCGTCGTTGTACATGCCACTCGTCCACACTCCGATGGTCGAGGCGACGCCGGTCTACCGACGGCTGCCGGGGCTGACACCGGACGAGGCAGCACAGTGGATCAGCAGAGCGATCGCCGAGCGTCGCCGCGTGATGGCGCCGTGGTACGCGCGGGCCGGTCAGCTGATGGGTGCGCTCGGGGGCCGACCGCCGGATCGGTTGATGTCGATGGTCTACCGGCTGTCCCAGGACTCCCCCGCTGCTCGCGGCGAGAGCAACGGCTCGGCCGGCGAGGAAACACCGTTGCTCGACAAGGCCCGCCGGTTGCTGCTCAAAGGAGATGCTCGATGAAACCAGTCGACACTGCCCGCGACCTCGTGAGCTCGGCCACGAAGCAGCTGTCCGGTGCCCGGGCACTCGCACGAGCCGGTGCGCTGCCGGTGCGTCCCGACGTGATGATGCGGACGGCTCTCGCCGCGCGCCGATGGGGAGCGACCGTTGCCGCGGGCGTTGCGATGAACTCGATGCGCTACCCCGACGACGTCGCCTTGGTCGACGACCGGAGCTCGCTCACGTGGCGCGACCTTCATCGGCGCAGCAACGCATTGGCGCACGTTCTTGCCGACCGCGGAGTGCGTCCGCGGCAGGCCGTGGCGCTCATGTGTCGCAATCACCGCGGTTTCGTTGAGGCGCTGCTAGCCGTGTCGAAGCTCGGCGCCGACGCCGTCTTCCTCAACACCGGCTTCGCTGGTCCGCAGCTGCGCGAGGTGCTCGAGCGCGAAGGCGTCGTCGCGGCCGTGTACGACGAGGAGTTCGGGCACCTCTTCGGCGAGGCCGGTTTCGATGGACCGCATTTGCTCGCATGGACGGACTCGGACGAGATCGACGGTGACACGATCGACGCGGTCATTGCTTCCGGCGATGTCTCCGACCTCGAGCCGCCGGCGCGTCCCGGTAGGACCGTCATCCTCACTTCCGGCACCACGGGTACGCCGAAAGGCGCGCAACGCAACGCACCGAGCAATCCGCTGTCGGAGGTGAACGCAGCGCTGTCCCGGATCCCGCTACGGGCACGCGAGCCGATCGTCGTCGCACCGCCGCTGTTCCACGGCCTCGGCTACGGGTTCGTCGGGTTCAGTCTGATGATGGCCGCCCCGGCGCTGGTGCGTCGCCGGTTCGACCCCGAGCTCACGCTCGCCGATATTGCTCGGCACCGCGCGACCACGATGGTGGTCGTACCGGTCATGTTGCGCCGGATCCTGGAGCTGCCTGACGCCGTGCGGCGGCGCTACGACACGTCGTCGCTTCGGGTCGTCGTCTGCAGCGGTGCAGCGTTGCCGACAGAGTTGGCACAGCGGTTCCTCGATGAGTTCGGAGACGTCCTCTACAACTTCTATGGCACGACCGAGGCGGCGTGGGCGGCGGTCGCGACGCCCACCGATCTGCGGGAGGCCCCCGGCACGGTCGGCCGCCCACCCCAGGGCACGCGGATCGTGCTGCTCGACGATGACAACAACGAAGTGGCGCAGGGCGCACACGGCCGGATCTTCGTGGGCAACGACCTGTTGTTCGAGGGATACACCGGTGGTGACAACAAGGAATTCGTCGAAGGCTTGGTCAGCACTGGGGACGTCGGCTGGTTCGACGATGATGGCCGGCTCTTTGTCGAAGGCCGCGACGACGACATGATCGTCTCCGGTGGCGAGAACGTCTTCCCGGGTGAGGTCGAGGAGTTGCTGTCCACGCACGACGCGGTGCGCGAGGTCGCCGTTGTGGGCGTCGAGGACGACGAGATGGGCCAGCGGTTGGCAGCCTTCGTCGTACCGGCCAATGGATCGCCTGATGTCGAAGAACTTCGGTCATTCGTGAAGCAGAACCTCGCCAACTACAAGGTTCCGCGTGACATCCAGATCGTCGACGAGTTGCCCCGGACCGAGACCGGTAAGGTCCTCCGGCGCGAGCTGCGGGGGGCGAGCGACGTCGAGCGATGACTTTGGGCGCGCCTGATCGTCTTTGTTCGCATAGACCAAGGAGGCCAGGCGATGGGCACGATCGGCGTACATGAGTTCATCAGTCTCGATGGCGTGATCGAATCGCCCGCGTGGACCGCGGACTACCCGTGGGATCCGAGGATGGGCGACGCCATCGCGTCGATCACGGGCGGCAGCAACGCGATTCTCCTGGGTCGAAACACCTACGACATGTTCGTGCAGGCTTGGCCGCAGCGCACGGCGGAGGACGACCCCGGCGCACCGTTCTTCAACGACACGCCTAAGTACGTCGTCTCCTCGACGCTGGCCGATCCGACGTGGCAGAACACGTCAGTGCTGGGTCCCTACTCCGCCGAGGCGATCCGCGATCTGAAGAAGCGCGTCGAGGGCGGCATCTATGTCAGTGGCAGCGCGCGGCTCGTGCAAGGAATGCTCGCTGACGGCCTCGTCGACGAGCTACATCTGTTCGTATATCCGCTGACGCTCGGATCTGGCCAGCGCCTGTTCGCCGATGGCGGCACGCACAAGCTGAACTTGGTCACGTCGGAGACGTACAACAACGGCGTGCTGCATCTGGCGTATTCGCAGGCGTAGTCACGTCGCGTTGTCGGCAGGATCGCTCGCAATGACGTGGCGCCGCATCATCCCGGCTGGGTGATCCGAAACACCATCGTTCGCGGACAGGCTCTCATTTAAAGGTGAGGGGGTCTGCGATGCGCGCGACTGCAGCGGCTGTCCTTGCAGTTGGCGCAGTCCTTGCCGGCTGCGGCAGCGGTGCGTCGACCGGGCTACCCGAACGAAGCCTGTCCCCGCGCCCGTCAGCGACGGTTGCGCCGGCGCCGACCCGGAGCAGTCTCCCGGACCGGGCCACGCCGACGCCACCAGCGAAGCCGACACCGGCACCGAAACCGACGAGAACGACGGCCCCTCCGGCAGCTAAGCCGCAGCCGACGCAGGCAACGTCGACGGCGTCCGGCCTGGTCATCATGGGCACCACGATCCCGGCCACCACGGCACCAACCGCCGCGCCCACCACAGTCGTGACCGTTATCCCCATCACGCCCACTCCCACACCGACACCGACGCCGACGGCAGTAACCGTCGTCGTCACCAACAGCGACTCGACGTCGTGGGGATGGGTCATCGCTGCCGCCGTGCTGGTGGCGGCAATCGCGATCGCGACGATGCTGATGCTTGCCCAGCGGCGGCGGCGGCGGCGGGAGGCGTGGCGTCGAAGCACTCGGCCAGCCGTCGATGCAGCGTTGCTGTCACGGGATCTGTTGCCCGGGCACGGAAGAGACATCACTGACCTCACGCATTGGCAGGGAGTGCAAGCCGGTGCGGAGCAGGCGGCCGGCCAGCTCAAGGCAGCCGCGACCAGCGCCGCCAACGCGGGCGATGCCGCGAGCGCGCGGGCTACCGCTGAAGCATTGGCCGGCTTGACGTTCGCGCTCGAGTCATCCCGGTTGCTGCAGGCCGCGCAGCCCTCGCCGACAGCCACGCAGCTGGCCGATGCTGATGCCGTGATTCAGGCCCGCAAGACCGAGCTCGACGCAGCTCTGGCGCGCCTCGACGTCGTCGTCGGAAGGCCAGAAGTCAGCGGTTGAGCAGCTCGGGGTGGCGAGCTTCGACCATCTGGCGTACGCCGTCTTTCCACGGCACCGTCGCACGGCCCACCAGCTCGTGCATCTTCGTGAGCTCCATGACGTTGCTCGCCAGCGTCTGGTCGGTTGGCTCGGTCTTGCCTGGCAGCCCGGTCAGCTCGGACAGGTAGGCGACCCACTCTTCGATGCTGACCACGTCGTCGCCGGCCCAGTTGACGATGGTCGCGGGAACGCTAGCGATCTCGAGCAGCCTCGGCACCGTCGCGACGATGTCGTCGGCGTGCAGGAGGTTGTATGAGGTCGGCGCATCCGTGTGCACCGGGACGGCCATGCCGCCGATCATCATCTCGAGGTGGATCGCGGGCCAGCCACCGTCATTCCCATACGGGACGTTGAGCCGGGCGATCGTCGTCGGGAGGTTGAAACGCTTAGCGGCGTACTTCGCCATCGCCTCGGCGCCGATCTTCGAGATGGAGTACGTCGACATGAAGGTAAACACGGCGTGGTTGTCGCCGAGCGGCGCGTCCTCTTTGAGTGGCGTGTGAGGGTTGACCGCGTAACAAGCGCCCGAGGAGCAGTGGAAGAACGACTGCGCACCCGCGTCGCTCGCCCACTCCATCAGTTGGCCCAGACCGCCGACGTTGGCGTCGAGGTCGACGTCCCATCTGTTCGACTTCACGACGGCGAAGTCGCAGACGTAGTCGATCGCGTCCGGCAGATCGCTCAAGTCACCGGTCGACAGGTCGAGACGCACGCACTTCACGCCTGCTGACTCGAGATCGGCGCGCGCGGCCGGATCGCTAAACCGAGCGGCGGCGTACACCTCGTTGTCCTTCGCAAACTCACGGCAGACGGGCTTTGCCACCATCCCCGTCGGACCGGTGACGAGGATGCGCTTGCCGGACAGCGTCACGCCGTGCTCACCGTGTAGGTGTCGCGGCCCGAGCGCAACAGCGTCCCGGGCGTCGCGTCGGTCGGCTTGCCGTCGACCACCGTCTCGACGCCGTTGACGAGGACGCGCACGACGCCGAACGAACCAGCCGTCAGACGCGCAGCGCCACCGGGCAGGTCAGGGACGAGCGTCGCTTCTTCGCTTCCGATCTGCTCGGGGTCGAAGACGCAGATGTCGGCGTGGTAGCCCTCCTGCACGCGCCCCCGGTCGCGAATACCGAACGTCTGCGCCGGTACGTCCGTGATCATGTTGACCGCGCGTTCGATCGGCAGCAGCTTGCGACCGCGGATCATGTCCCCGAGGAAACGCGTGGTGTACGGCGCGCCGCACATGCGGTCGAGGTGCGCGCCGGCGTCCGAGCCGCCAAGCATGACGCGCGGGTCCTCCCACACGTCGCGCCGGATGTTCCAGGTCTCGTCGTCGTTGTCGTCCTGCATCGGCCAGAGCACGGTCTTCAACTCGTCCTTTACCGCGATGTCGACCAGCGCAGTGAAGGGATCGACTCCGCGCTCCGTTGCGATCTCGCCGACGACACGACCCTTGAGACCGGCGTTGTCCGGGCTGAACGTGTCGCCGAGGACGTAGCGGTCGAACCGCGCAAGTCGGCCGAGCACACCGGTGCCGGGGCCGTTGGCCTTGTCGAGCAGGTCCTGCCGCACGGCTGGGTCCTGCAGTTTCGCCATGCGCTCGGGGATCGGCAGCGACAGCACGTCAGCCCAACCGGGGATGAGGAAGAGAGCGCAGAACGTCCGCAGGCTCATGTTCATCGGTACGACGACCGGCATGGTGAGCGCGATGATGCGGGCACCGTTCTGCTGAGCATGCGATGACGCCTCGAGTTGATGCGGGATCCGCTTCTTCATCGCGGACTTGTCGACGGTGAGGACGTTCCAGTTGATCGGGCGGTTCGCGGCTGCGCTCATCGCCGTCAGCAGGTCGACCTCTTCGTCGCTGAACTGGTCGAGGCAGCCGGAGACGATCCCTTCGAGCGTCGTGCCCTGGTGCTCGCTGACCGCTGCGCAGAGCGCCAGCACCTCGTCACGCTTGGCGTGCCGTGACGGGACCGGGTTGCCGTCACCGTCGGAGTGCGTGTGCGACAACGTGGTCGAGAAGCCGAGACCGCCGGCATCGATCGACTCGTGCAGCACCTGCACCATGCGGTCCAGTTGTTCGGGAGTCGGCTGGCCGCCGACAGAGTCCGCGCCCATGACGTACCGGCGTACGGCGCAATGACCGACAAGGAAGCCGGCGTTGACGCCGATACCACGCGTCTCCAGCGCGCCGAGGTAGTCGGCGAAGGACTCCCAGCCCCAGGGGACACCTGTCTCCAGGGCCTCGAGCGGCATGCCTTCGACCTTTTGCATCATCCGGCGGATGTAGTCGGCGTCCTCGTCCTTGATGGGCGCGAGGGTGAAGCCGCAGTTGCCGCCGAGCACCGTTGTGACGCCATGGACGTTGGAGGGGCTCGCGGCCGGGTCCCAGAAGAGTTGCGCGTCGTAGTGCGTGTGGGGGTCGATGAAGCCGGGCGCGACGATGAGGCCGTCGGCGTCGAGCACCGTCTGTGCGTCGTCCTTCGTGCCGTTGACGCTGACGATGCGGCCGTCCTTGATGCCGACGTCGGCCTGCTTGGCTGGCGCGCCGGTGCCGTCGACGACGGTGCCACCACGGATCAGGTAGTCGAGCATGCGTGTTCCTTACGTGAGGTCGAGCTCGAGCATGCGGATCGCGTTGCCGCGCACGATCTTGTAGACGACGTCGTCGTCGAGGTCGGCCATCATCTTCTCGGCAACCTGCTTGGTCTCCGGCCAGGTCGAGTCGGTGTGCGGGTAGTCGGTCTCGAACGTCACGTTGTCGACACCGATGACGTCGAGAGAGTCGCAGCCGTGCTTGTCGCGGAAGAAGCAGCCATAGACCTGCCGGCGGAAGTACATCGAGGGCGGCTCGGGAACGATGTCTTTGACACCGCCCCAGGCGCGGTGCTCGCGCCACACGTCGTCCACGCGTTCGAGCACGTACGGCAGCCAGCCGATCTGCCCTTCGGAGTAAGCGAGCTTCAACGTCGGGAAACGCACGAGTACGCCGGAGAACAGGAAGTCCGACAACGACGCCATCGCGTTGTTGAAGGACAGGCTCGCGGCAACAGCCGCGGGCGCGTCGGCGGAGGTCGCCGGCATCTTCGACGATGACCCGATGTGCATGCACACGACCGTGCGCGTCTCTTCGCAAGCACGGAAGAACGGGTCCCAGTACCCGGAGTGGATGCTGGGGAGCCCGAGGTGCGGCGGGATCTCGGAAAAGCAGACCGCGCGCGCACCGCGGGCAGCATTACGACGAACTTCGGTAGCTGCTAGTTCCGCGTCCCAGAGCGGGATGATCGGCAGCGGGATCAGCCGGCCGCCGGAGTCGCCGCACCACTCCTCGACCATCCAGTCGTTGTAGGCGTAGACGCAGGCCTCGGCGACCTCCTTGTCCTTCGCCTCGAGGAAGGTCTGCCCGCAGAAGCGTGGAAAGGTCGGGAATGACAGCGAGGCCTCGACGTGGTTCATCTCCATGTCGTCGATGCGCGCCTTTGGCTCGTAGCAACCGGGCCGCATCTCGTCATACGTGATCGGTGACATCGTCATGTCGTCGCGGTCGAAACCGACGGCGGCGACGTGCCGCTTGTTGATGTAGACGAGGTCTTCGTAGATCCAGCAGTCGGCCTGCGGACCGTTGTCGTCGAAGGTCTGCTCGTAGGTGCCGCCGCCGACGTGGCGCATCGAGCCGATTCCGCGCCGTTCCGAACGGGGCCCACGCTCGCGATACTTCGCCGGCAGCCAGGTCTGCCACAGATGTGCTGGCTCGACGACGTGATCGTCGACGCTCACGATCTTCGGCAGCTCAGCCTGCATCTGCTCCCCGTTTCTGACGCACCGTCAGATCAGACGATACTGCCCCGCCTCGGCCGCGATCTAGGGGCGAGTCGAGCAGCGCGCCGGTGGTTCGCCCGACCGGCACCTAGATCACCGCGGAGGGTGGGTGAGGCGGCCGAGCACCTCGGTCGCCTGGGTGATGATCCGGTCGACCAGGTCCTGACACGACGGCAGGTCCTCGATCACGCCGACCACCTGCCCGGAGGCCATGACACCGAGATCGGTGCGTCCCTCGACCATCGCGGCGCGCAAGAACATCGGGGTGTTGCCGGCCATCAGCACCTGGGACCAGGACAGCTCTTGCGTCTTCCGCATCGCAGCGCCCTCACGGAGCATGTCCCGCCAGCGCAGGCCCGCGTCCTTGCGAAAGCGTTGCGCGTTGCGGATCGCACCGGCGTACCGCGACGGCGCATGCCCGGCCTCGAGTGCCTCCACAAGATCTGTCCGGAGCACGCGATGCGGTACGCCGTCCACCTGACGCGTCACGACGGTGTCGGTCACCGACTTCGACAGATAGAACTGCTTGACCGAATCCGGCACCCGACAGTCCGACGTCAGCAGGAAACGCGTTCCCATTGCAATGCCGGACGCGCCGTACGCGAGCGCAGCAACGAGCCCGCGGCCGTCGAAGAAGCCGCCAGCCGCGACGACGGGCACGTCCACCGCGTCGACCACTTGCGGCAGCAGTAGCGACGTCGGCACGGCCCCGGTATGTCCGCCGCCCTCACCGCCTTGCACGAGTACGGCGTCCACGCCCCATTCGGCGACCTTCTCTGCATGCCGCTTCGCACCGATCGACGGCATGACCAGCACGCCGCTGTCCTGCAACCGCTTGATGAGGTCACGTTTCGGCGCCATCGCGAAAGATGCGACGCGCACGCCCTCACGGATCAGCAGGTTGATGCGGTCGGCAATGTCCGGCTGGTCGGCGCGCATGTTCACGCCGAAGGGCGCGTCGGTCCGCGCGCGCACGGCCTTGATCGCCAGCTCCAACTCGTCGTACGTCATCGTCGCGGCGGCGAGGACGCCGAGTCCGCCCGCAGATGCCGTCGCGGCCGTCAGTTCCGGGCCCGATACCCAGCCCATCCCCGTCTGCACGACGGGGTAACGCACGCCGACGAGCTCGGTGAATCGGGTGCGAAGTGCGGGGTGCACCTCATTCACGGGTTGGGAACTTCCTTCTCGCGTGCGCCCTTGGGATCGAGCACATCGCGGATCAGTCGCAACTCATCATCCGTCGGGAGCCGCGACTCAGGCACGTCATCTGGTACGACGAGTTCGAAGCCGGTCACACCAACGACGTCATCGACCGACACACCGGGATGCAGCGACCGCAGCCGCATCCGATGATCGGGAGACTCAAAGTCGAGCGTACAAAGGTTCGTCACGACATGACGCAGCGAGTGGTAGCGCGTCGCTGCCGGTCCAGCCGATGCCGCGCGGTCGTAACCCACACCGGTCACAACGTCGACCTGCTCGACGAAGACCCGTGGCCCGTGGTTCGGGACCCAGTACGACGTCACGTTGTTCACCGTGTTGCCCGGCGCCCCGCGAAAACCAAGCAACTGAGCTTTGGGCTTCTTCATGTCACCGATCGCGGCGAAGTTGTGGTTGCCCACCGGGTCGAGCTGTGAACCACCCATCATCACGTGCCGCCGGCCCGACCACACCACGTCGAACATCGTGCGGTACGGGTTCCACGCCTCGATACGCCCGTCGGCGTCGGTGAACATCGCCTCGCCGTCGGTCATGACGAGATCAGGCTCGAACGACAACCGAGCCAACATGCCACCGATGCGCGGAATGGTTCCGATCGGGTTGGCCACGATCTCGCCGTCGCCGCGGAAGCACTCCGCGACGGCGACGACACACACCTCGGCGCGGGTGACGTCACTCATCGCGACGCAACTTTGCGCTGGTAGTCGTCCTCAGTGACGTCGATCCACTCGGCACGCCACGCGTCCCACGCGTCCGGGGACGCCGCGGAGGCGGCGTACTCCTTCTGGAAAGCCTCGTCACGCTCGTAGTCAGGTACGCACGAGGTGAAATGCGCGCCGTTCGGAGTCTCCGCAACGCCGTCGGTCCAGAGCCGGCTGACCCGCAGCGTGTGATGCGACCCCTCCTTGAGCAGATCACCCGTGTCGACGATCCGCTCACACGTGACGAACGACCGCTGCGCGGCCTGACACATCAGGTCGTCGAAGTAGAGATCGGGGCCGAGGAACTGCGCGTTCCCGGCAGCGTCCGCGCGGTTCTGGTGAATCAGCGCGACGTCGAGCGGCAACGCCGGCATGGCGACAAGTTCTTCGCCGTCGTCGTACGGCGAAACCACCGTGCGGATCTCGTCCTGCTTATCGAGTACATCGGAGCCAAGACCGACGCGTGTGGGCAGAAACGGCACTCGCCAGGCCGCGGCCTGCAAACCGAGCAGGAACATGCCCTCGTCGAGCTCGAGCGACTCGACCGCACCCGTCTGACGTGCATTGCGAAAGTGCGGCTCCAATGCGATCGAGTCGAGTGAGACGAACGCGAACACGACCTTGCGCACCTTGCCGGCCGCGCACAGCAACCCGACGTCGGGACCGCCGTACGACACGAGCGTCAGGTCCTTGAGGTCGGTGCGCAGCATCGCGCGCACAACGGCCATCGGCTTGCGGCGCGAACCCCAACCTCCGACGCCGATCGTCATGCCATCGCGCAGTTCACCGACGATCTCGTCGATGGAGGTTCGCTTGTCAGGCATCGGGTGACCACTGGTCGCGTTTGTCGACGAACGCCTCGCGCGACTCGTCCGAGACACCGGTCAGGTTCAGCTCGAACGTGAAACCCTGCTCGAACCGGTACGACCGCTTGACGTCAACCGGATCGATGCCGTTCAACGACTCCTTAGCAGCGACGATAACCCGCCGGTCGAGGGAGGCGATCTGCGCTGCCACATCCATCGCCGTCTCGCGCAGTTCCTCCCGAGGTACGACGCGTAGCACGGAGCCGTAACCATGCAGTTCCTGCGCAGTTGCGCGCTCCGTCGTGTAGAGCATTGCGCGCATCCGATGTTGCGGGACGAGCCGCGACAAGTGCGTCGCCGCACCGAGTGCACCTTGTTTCACTTCCGGCAGCCCGAACGTCGCATCGTCAGAAGCGACGATGATGTCGGCGTTGCCCACGAGCCCGATCCCACCACCCAGGCAGAACCCGTGCACGGCGGCGATCACAGGCACGGCGCACTCGTACACCGCAGCGAAGGCCGCATAACAGCCACGGTTCGCACCGACGAGCGCCGAGAATCCTTCGGTCGACTGCATCTCTTTGATGTCGACGCCGGCGTTGAAGCCCTTGCCTTCCGCCCGCAGGACGACGACACGGGCCGACTCGTCATTGCCCGCCATTCGCAGCTCGTCGGCGAGCTCGAACCAACCGGCCACGGTCAGCGCGTTGACCGGCGGCACGTCGACGACGATCTCGGCGATGCCGCCGTTAACCGTGCGGGAGATGGCCATCGTTCGCACTTTCTGAGTGCCCGTCAGATTGTCTGTCACCATAGGGCACGTGCCGATGACCGTCGACTTGACCGGTCAGGTCGCGCTGGTGACCGGTGGTGGCAAAGGAGTGGGACGCGGCGTCACGTCCGCATTCGTCGACGCCGGTGCGCACGTCGTCGTGGTCTCGCGATCGCAGCCCGATGATCTGCCGGACAACACGTCTTTTCTCGCCGCCGATGTCCGTGATGCGGATGCCGTGCACCGCGTCGTACAGCAGATCGCGGACGACCACGGACGACTTGACGCGGTGGTCAACAACGCAGGCGGCTCACCGCCTGCCGAGGCCGCTACATCATCACCGCGGTTCGCCGAGCGCATCGTTGCGCTCAACCTGCTCGCTCCGTTGTACGTCGCGCAGGCGGCGAACGGTGTCATGCAGCAACAGCCGGATGGCGGCTCCATCGTCAGCATCGGCAGCGTCAGCGGTGTGCGGCCTTCACCCGGAGCCGCGGTCTACGGCGCGGCGAAGGCGGGCCTCGCCGGATTGACACGATCGCTGGCCGTCGAGTGGGCGCCGAAGGTTCGGGTCAACCTGGTGGTCGTCGGGATGGTGCGTACCGAGCAGAGCGAGCTTTTCTACGGAGACGAGGCGGGTGTCGCTGCCGTCGGGGCAACGGTTCCGCTCGGTCGGCTCGCCGAGCCGACGGAGATCGGTGCGATGTGCGTGTTCTTGGCGTCGCCGGCTGCGTCGTACATCTCCGGTGCGGAAGTCCTGGTGCACGGCGGTGGCGAACGTCCAGCGTTCCTGTCCGCCGCCAACGCCGACATGCCGGATACGATCACGGGCCGTGGGCGAACCTGACGTGGCTTCGGATCCACTGCGGGCCGCCGACGGGCGGGTGCCCGGACGACGTGGTCGTGCAACCCGCACGAAATTGCTGGAATGCCTCGAGGGCATGCTCGCGAGCTCTTCGTTTCGTGACCTGAAAGTCACCGACGTCACCCGTGAGGCGGGCACATCGCCCGCGACCTTCTACCAGTACTTCCCCGACATCGAGACCGCCGTCCTTGCCATCGCCGAGCAGATGGCGGAGGAAGGTTCGCGGCTGCGTGCGTGCGTCACCGATGGCACCTGGCGGGGCAACGACGCCTACGCCACAGCCGAACAGGTCGTGGACGGGTTTCTCGCGTTCTGGGAGCAGCATCAGTCGTTGTTGCGCGTCATCGACCTTGCTGTGCTCGAAGGCGACACCCGCTTCCGGGACACGCGTGTGCGCATGCTCAACTCGGTGACGAGCGCATTCGCCGACGTCATCGCGTCGCTGCGCAAAGACGACGACGCTGCCGAGCCGACCGCCATGTCCGGCGCACTCGTCGCGATGCTTGCGCACACGGCAGCGCATCAGGACGGCTTCGAGTCTTGGGACATCCACGTCCGTGAGCTACGCCGTGCACTCGCTGACCTCGTCTACTGGGGCGTCACCGGCCGCAAGCCGTCGCGCTGACCGGATGCACCGACCGACGATCAGAACAGCACGAACAACGTGCCCGGACACGGCGCGATCGGGCGGATCGGAACGTCGCCCTGCGCGCCCCAGTGCAATGCGCCAACGCCATCGATGTACCAGAAGCCGGAGCTCGGCCGAAAAACAATGGGACTGCTATAGCAGTGACCGCTGTGGTCCATCGGCACGGGCACGTCGCCGTTGCGGCCGAACTGCTCGATGCCAGCGTCCTTCTCGTACCAAGTTCCGTTGCTTGGCCGGAAGGTCGCCGCGCTCAGCTGGGTGGAGGGGATGTCACCACCGGCGCCGTAGTTACCCGGCACCGGAATGTCGTGCAGCGCGCCCCACTGTGTGGTGAACCTGGAGTCGTCGCGGTCGTACCACATTCCATTCGACGGTCGGTAGACGACGACGTCTTCCTTACCGTCGGTGTTGAGGTCAGCGGGGGCCGGAATGTCTCCAGGTGTTCCCCAGTGCACGGGCTGCCGACCGCGGATGAACCAGTTACCGGTGCTCGGTCGGAAAACCGCGAGGCTCAGCGTGTTGTCGTCCACGTAGAAGCCTGGGACCGGGATGTCGCCGGCCGTGCCGAAGTGCACCGTGGGACCTGTCGAGAAATACCAGTTCCCTGTGCTCGGGCGAAACACTGCATAGTCGGTCAGGCCGTCACCGTTGTAGTCGGCGGCAACCGGGACGTCGCCGGCCGTCCCGAAATGAGTCCGCACGTTGTGCACCGTTGAGCTGTACGGCGATGTGGTGAGGTCGTTCGCGTACCAGTCGCCGTTACTCGGCCGGAACACGACGAGATCGTCACGACCGTTGCCATCGAAATCCGTGTGCAACCCGCTCGGACATCCGTTCACCGGAACCGACGCCGTCGCGACGGTCGTGTTGCTGGAGTCCTGCAAGTTGAGCGTCACCACCACCGGTGTGTGCCCCAGCGGTATCTCCGAGGAGGTCCCGATCTTCTCGGCCGGACCGAGGGCGAAGTGGTCGGAATTCGGAGTGAAGTTCGCGGACCCCAGTGTCATGCCGTCGATCTCGAACATCAGATGAAGTTGTACGCCGTTCGCGTTGTCCACGAAGCCCGGTGGGCTGAAGTAGTCCTGGTTCGCCTGATACGACCCCGGCGGGGACGCCGGCGGGCAGACCCGTTGCATCGTCACTCCGGAAAACGCCGGGCCAACCGCGAACGACGCAGTCGGGTGCACGATGGCGCCAGCGGTCAGCGCGACGGTCACGGTGACGAAGGCGGCAAGGCGGCGCATCACAGCATCGGCCTGATGGGCAGGTCGCCCCTGGTGCCCCAGTGGAGCGGGCAGCAGTCGTTGACGTCGTCGAAGTACCAACCGCCGTTGCGGAACAGTCCGCGCCGGGTCTCGTTCGGGTAGGCGTAGTCCAGCGGGACTGGGACGTCGCCTGGCAGGCCGAAGTGCTTACTGGATTGACCGAGGTCGTACCACGTGGCGTTGCTCGGCCGGAACGTCACGACGTTCGTGACTCCAGCCCCGTTGAAGTACGCCGGCACAGGGATGTCCTGCGATGCACCCCAGCGCAGCGCTTCCGGTTGACCATGGCGGATATGCCAAACGCCGGTGGAGGGTCGGTAGACAGCCAGGTCCCAGACGCCGTCACCGTTGTAGTCGCCCGGTACGGGAATGTCCCCCTGAGTGCCCCAATGAATGCACGAGAACGGCCCACTCCCACCGATGAACCAGTCGCCGCTACTCGGCCGGAAGACGGCAACGCTGACGCTGTGGTTGTTGGTGTAGAAGCCTGGCACCGGGATGTCCCCCGGTGCGCCGTAATGCACGATCCTCCCCGGCAGGTGCCAGGACCCGGTGCTCGGCCGGAACACGGCGACATCAGCGACGCCGTCCCCGTCCCAATCCCCGGGAACCGGGATGTCGCCCTGAGTCCCGAAGTGGACCATCACATTGTTGTTCGTGGAGCCGTACCGCTCAGTCGCGACGCCATGCAGGTACCAGTTGCCGTTACTCGGCCGGAAGACCGCGATGTCCGCGGTGCCGTTGCCGTCGAAGTCGGTGTGCAACCCGACCGGGCACGCGTTGACTGGGATCGATGCCGTCGAAATGTTCGCGTGGTTCACGTCCTGCAGGTTCACCGTGACCGTCATGCCTGTCGACCACAGCCCGTGACCGCCGGATGCGCCGTTCGTCAGCGCCTCGGCGTCCGTTAGCGCGAAGTGGTCGGAGGTCGGGGTGAACTGCGCCGTCTGCCAGCTCGTCCCGTCGGGTGCGTCGAACTGTAGGTACAGCGGCATGCCATTGGCGTTGTCGATGTAGCCGCCCGGCAGGAACTTCGTGCTGGCATAGGGCACGAACCCTTCAGAGGCAGTTTGCAGACACGTCCGTTGCAACGTGACGCCGTTGAACGAGGGGCCGACCGCCGTGGACGACGCCGGGGCGGCGACGGCGAACGTGGCCAACGTGGCTGCCGCGGCGAGGACGACGGTGATCCGGATCCGAAGGCCCATGACGTTAAGAGCCCCCAGACCCCGCTCTAGGTTGAGTCCCCGCGCAAAGACGACTCATATCTCTGCGAGCTGCCCTACCCGCCCGCGCAACTGACCCGGTTCCCCGAGAAGTTGGCGGGTCGACCAGGCGCGCTTCAGATGCAGATGCGCGTCGTGCTCCCAAGTGAACCCGATGCCGCCGTGCAGCTGAATCGTCTCCTGCGCGACGAAGGCATAGGCGTCGGCGCAGTAGACCTTGGCAGCTGCCGCCACGATCGGCAGCTCGTCGGGTTGGTACGTCGCTACCCACGCGGCGTGCTCCGCCGTTGACGCCGCGGTCTCAACGGCGACGTGCATGTCGGCCATCCGGTGCTTCAGCGCCTGGAACGACCCGATCGGGCGACCGAACTGCACGCGTGTCTTCGCATAGTCGACGGTCGTTTCGAGGCACCACCTCGCGCCTCCGACGGACTCTGCCGCGAGAGCAACGCGACCAAGGTCCACCGCCCGCACGACATCTCCTTCGATCCGACGTCCTGGCGTGTCGTTGCAGATGAGCCGAGCCTGCCGACGTGTCTGGTCCACGGTCGCGGTCGGGGAACGGCGGAACCCGGACGCGTTCGGTTCAACGACGAAGAGAGTCGCGTCCGCGACGACAACCACAACGTCCGCGATGGCACCGTCGATAACCCCGTCGTACTCCCCGGTGATTCGCCAACCATCCGTGCCGCTGGCAACACGTGCATGGGTCGAGTCGATGGCGAGGGCTGCCGGCTGCCCTGCGGCGACGGCCTGCAGCACGTCATCGTCTGTGGTTGCGCCAGCGGTGAGGACGGCGGAAGCCAGCAGTGGGACCGGCAACAGCGGACGCGCGAGCTCTTCGCAGGCGACAGCGAGCTCGACGAACGTCGCGCCCTGCCCGCCGTGGGCCTCGTCGATCGCGAGCCCCGCGAGCCCGAGTTCGGTCGACAGCCGACGCCAGCTCTCCTCGTCGTAACCGCTCTCAGTCGTCATCGCACGACGTGTCGTCGTCGAGCCACCGAGCCGTTCGACGAAACCGCGGATGGCCGCGCGCAACTCGCTGCGCATTGCAACGGCCTCGTCGGTCTCCACGCTCCGACCATACTGGCCGCGTGCTCGACCAGACGGTGCGTGAAGCAGCGCGACGATTCGGCGCAGCGCCCGCTCTCGTCACCGACGACCGAACGCTCTCGTACGCCGAGCTCGACGTAGTGGCATCGCAACGCGCGGCCGCCCTTGCGCAGCTCGGTGTCGGCGAAGGACACGTCGCTGCGCTGGTGATGCCGGCCGGTGTCGAATACGTCGCGACGTACCTGGCCCTCGCCCGACTCGGCGCAGTGACCGCTGGCATCAGCGATCGGTTCGCAGAGGCGGAGCGGAACAACGTGCTCGACCGGCTGCAGCCCGACCTGGTGCTTGGCCTCGAGGACGTGGGTCGACTGCCCACGTCGGACCGCGAACCACCAACGCCGCCGTACGACGACGAACGACCTGTTGCGATCGTCTTCACTTCCGGTACGACGGGCACGCCGCGCGGTGCGACGTTCTGCGGGAAGCAGCTCTTGGCCATCACCGCGATGGACGTTGGTACCACGTGGGGCGGCGGCGACCCGGTCGTTGTTTCGACGGGCCTGCCTCACGTGGGGTTCATGACGAAACTGCCCGGTCACCTGCAGCGCGGTTCGCGCATGCATGTCCTGCAACGATGGCGCGCTTCCGACGTACTGCGCACCGTTGTCGACAACCGCATTCCGGTCATCGGTGCGGTCGCAGCGCAGGTCGCGCTGCTGATGCGGCTGCCGGAGTTCGAGACGACGGATCTCAGTTGCGTACGAGCGCTCATCGTCGGGGCCGGGCCGTCGCCTGCCGACCTCGTGCGCGAGGCAAGCACACGCTTCAACGCGGCGTACTCCATCCGGTACTCGTCGACGGAGTCCGGCGGCCTCGGCACGATGACGGCGTTCGACGCGCCTGACGAGGAAGCACTGCACACGGTCGGACGGCCACGTCCGGGCACCGAGCTAAGAATCGACGACGGCGAGATCTGCCTCCGCGGCGCGCACGTGATGGCCGGATATTGGCGCGACGACGCAGCGACTGGCCGCGTGCTCCGCTCCGACTGGCTGCACACAGGTGACCTCGGACACATCGACGAGCAGGGCTGCCTGCGGCTCACCGGCCGAAAGTCCGACGTCTACATCCGCGGCGGCTACAACGTGCACCCCGCCGAAGTCGAGGCCGTCCTGCGAGCGCATCCGGATATCGCGGACGTCGCGGTCGTACCCAGGCCGGATCCGGTGATGGGCGAGGTCGGGGTCGCCGTCGTCGTACCCAAGACACCCGGTGACCCGCCGACACTCCACAGCCTCCGCAACTACGGCGCGAGGTATCTCGCGGCGTACAAGCTGCCGGAAGCCGTTCGTGTCGTCGACGGTCTTCCCCTGACCCCGATGGACAAGGTCGACCGGCGCGGGCTCACCGATTACGAACGGTCGCGTAACACCTGAGGATCGCGGCGACCGACTGGTCCACGTCGTCGGTCGTGGTCGACCAGTTGCACACCGAGATGCGCATTGCAGCCCGCCCCTGCCACACCGTCCCGCTGAGCCAGCACGTCCCGTCTGCCTGGACGGCCGAAACGACCGCGCGCGTCACGTCGTCGTCGTTGTCGAAACGCACGAGGACCTGGTTGAGCACGACATCGTTCAGAACGTCAACTCCGTCAAGGCCCCGCAGCGCGTCTGCGAACCGTCGCGCATGTGCGCAACAGCTCTCGACGACGCTTGCAACACCGGACCGGCCGAGCGCGCGTAGTGCGGCGTACACCGGAATGCCGCGGGCGCGGCGCGAGCTCTCCGGCGTGAAGTTGTATGCGTCGCGTTCGCCCGGCGCACCCGCCTGCAAGTAGCTGCCGGTCAGGTTCATGGCTGCGTGATGGGCAGCCGGGTCGGCAATGAACACCAGGCCGCAGTCGTAGGGCACGTTCAACCACTTATGTGCATCGGTCGCCCACGAGTCCGCGCGATCGATACCTGCGACCAAGGTTCGCAGCGACTCACTCGCCGCGGCCCACAGTCCGAACGCGCCGTCGACGTGAACCCACCCGCCACCCTCATGTACGACGGCACAGATCTCGTCGATGGGGTCGAACGATCCAGTGTTCACGTTGCCAGCTTGCGCGCAGACGATCAGCGGTTCGTCCCGACCGTCGGCGAGCGTTTCGTGCAGTGCGTCGACACGCAGCCGCCCTTGGTCATCAACGGGGATGATCTCCGCGGTGTTCGCGCCGAGACCGAGATAACGCAAAGCCACGTCGACCGAGGCATGCCGTTCGGCACCGACAACAACGCGCACCTTGGGCGCACCGACTAGACCCTCCGCTTCGACGTTCCAGCCCACGCGGTCGAGGACGGTGTGCCGTGCCGCGGCAAGACCGGTGAAGTTGGCCATCGTGGCGCCGGTGACGAATCCGACGCTGGCCGTCCCCGGCAGACCGAGCAGGTCGAGTAGCCACGCGCCGGCGACGTCTTCGACGACGGCGGCGCCCGGGCCAGCGGCGTACAAGCCTGCGTTCTGGTCCCACACACTCGTCAGCCAGTCGGCAGCGACTGCTGCCGGGACACCACCACCGATGACGAAGCCGAAATAACGTGGCCCGACAGAGCCGACCAGCCCCGGCTCAATCGCTGCAGCGAGCTCACTCACCACAGTCGCAGCGTCCGCGGGCCCGTCGGGCAGCTCGCCGCCCAGCTCTTTTGCGAGAACCGCGTGGCCAATGTGTGGACCGACCGGTCGCTCACGCACGCGTCGCAGGTACTCCGCAGCGATATCGGCGGTTTCGTGCAGCAGATCGTCAGTGCCGGACACGGTCCCCCCTCACGGGTTACCCGCCCAGGATGCCGAACCACGAGTCGATCGACCAGGCCTGATTTGCCTGCATGAACAGCACGAGAGCGGCGAGCAGGATCATCATCAGATTCTGACCCTGCTCGGCCCAGTCGTGGATCATCACGATGAAGTACTGGAAGTTCAGTATGAGCGCACCGATCGCAGCGATGGGCGTCAGGAAGCCGACGATCAGACCGAGCGCGATCGCGAGTTCAGCGGTGACGACGATGTAGGCCATCGCCTTCGGGTACGGCGCGACGAACCGGTTGAACGAGGTCGTCACGAACTTCCACCGGTGCTTGTCGGCGACGTCCTTTGCCCACGAGATACCGGCGCCGCGTTGGAACCACGCCTTCTTGTCCTTGTGGCGCCAGGACTCGAACCACCACAAGCCCAGACCGATTCGCATGATGGCGAGCCAGTCGGGCCCTTGCCAGAACAACGTCTTGATACCGGAGTAGTTCGCACTCGCGAGATGAATCACGGCGCGCAGCATAGTGGTCCTGACGGGTCGTCAGGTACGCCGGTAGACTCCCCCGGTGCCGGAGCCTGCTGACATCCGCAGCCGACCGACGCGTTTGCGCAACGTCGATCTCGACCGCTTCTTCCGGCCCAAGGCGATCGCTGTCGTCGGCGCATCCGACACTGAGGGGAAGCCGAACACCGGCATGACTCGGCACCTGCGCCGGTGGGCCGACCGCGTCGGCGCTGCGCTCTACCCGGTCAATCCGGGTCGCGACATCGTCGATGGCCTGCGTTGCTATCCCTCCATCACCGACATCGACGCGGACGTGGATGTCGCTGCACTCCTTGTCGGCGATCCGGTCGCTGCCATCGCTCCTGTGGTCGACAAGAAGGTCCCGTTCGCTGTCATCTTCGCGAGTGGGTTCGCCGAGGTCGGCGAGGACGGTGCCGCCGCGCAGCACCGTCTCTTGGCAGCGATCGAGGGCACCGAGACGCACGTGCTCGGCCCGAACACGAACCTCAACGCGTTCGAGGTCTTCCGTGACGACCTCGATGGCCCGTCCATAGCGTTGATCAGCCAGAGCGGGCACCAGGGCCGGCCGATCTTCCAGGCTCAGGAGCTCGGCATCCGAGTCTCCCACTGGGCCCCGACCGGCAACGAGGTCGACCTGGAGTTCGCGGACTTCGCGGCGTACTTCGCCGACCAGCCCGAAGTCGGGGTGATCGCCGCCTACATCGAAGGATTCAAGGACGGCCGGACCTTGCTGCTCGCTGCCGACCACGCCGCCGAGCGCGGCGTCCCGATCGTCGCGGTGAAGGTCGGGCGTACCGACGAAGGCCGGTCGATGGCGAGCTCGCACACCGGCAAGCTCACCGGGGCCGACGCCGTCATCTCCGCGGCGATGGAGCAGTACGGCGTGACCCGGGTGCGTGAGCTCGACGAACTGCTCGAGGTGTCGCAGATGTTGGCGCGCGCAAGGCCGCCGACGACGGACGGCGTTGTCGTCTACGCGATCTCCGGCGGGACCGGCGCGCATATGGCCGACCTCGTCGCGGAAGCCGGGCTGCGGCTGCCGCAGCTGTCGGAGACGACGCAGGAGCAGCTCTACGAATGGATTCCGCGCTACCTGCGGGTGTCCAACCCGGTCGACAACGGCGGCCACCCGGTCGGTGACTGGCGCGGGCGCAAGATCCTCGACACGCTGCTCGCCGACCCGGACGTCGGTGCGCTGATCTGCCCGATCACCGGCGCGTTCCCGCCGATGAGCGACAAGCTCGCGCAGGATCTCGTCGACGTCGCCGAGGCGACGGACAAGCCGGTGTGCGTGATCTGGGGTTCCCCGGTCGGCACCGAGTCGGCGTACCGCGACATCCTGCTGTCGTCGCGGAAGGTTGCGGTGTTCCGGACGTTCGGCAACTGCGTGACCGCGGTGCGCGCCTGGCAGGACTGGCATAGCTTCCTCGCGCGCCGTCGTTCGCCGTTCGCCGACCTGACTGTCAACGCGGCGCCGGCCAACGTCGGCAGGTTGTTGACGAAGGCCGCGCTCTCCGAGTGGGGGTCCAAGCAACTGCTCGCGGCGTATGGCATCTCGACACCGAGCGAGCAACTTGTGACATCTGCCGACGACGCGGTGGCCGCGGCCGAACAGATCGGCTTCCCCGTTGTCCTCAAGGGCTGCGGTGCGACGTTGAGCCACAAGTCCGAGCTTGGCGTCGTACGCGTTGGCCTCGACTCCGCGAACGCTGTTCGGGCGGCGTACGGCGAGATCACCGGTAAGGGTCTCGACATGGACGGCGTGCTCGTGGCCGAAATGGTGAGCGACGGTGTCGAAACAGTTGTCGGTGTGTCCTACGACGAGTTGTTCGGCCCGGTCGTGATGGCCGGTCTCGGTGGTGTCTTCGTCGAGGTCTTCCGCGATGTTGCGTTCCGGGTGCCGCCATTCGACGCGGATGAGGCGCGCCGAATGATCAGCGAGCTGCGCGGGCTTCCCTTGCTGCAGGGTGCGCGCGGGAAGCCTCCGGTCGATGTCGACGCGTTCGTCGACGTGATCGTGAAGGTGCAGTCGATGGCCCTCGAGCTCGGCAGCCACCTCCTCGAGCTCGACATCAACCCGCTGCTTGTTCGCCCCGACGGCGCGGTCGCACTCGACGCGCTGGCAGTGCCTGGGACCGGCACGCTGTGACCGACGAGCTGCACGCCACCGGGCGTCTGAGCCCGACGATCGACCCGGCGCACTTCCGTCATGTGCTGGGACACTTCGGCAGCGGCGTCGCGATCATCACCTCGATCGAGGGCGACGAACCGGTGGGGATGGCCGTTCAGTCGTTCAGCTCGCTCTCGCTCGACCCGCCGTACGTCTTCTTCGCACCGGCGAAGACGTCGACGTCGTGGCCTCGGATCCGAGCGAGCGGCCGGTTCTGCGCCAACGTCTTGTCCGAGGACCAGGAAGAGCTCTCCCGCGGCTTCGCCGTCAGCGGCGGCGACAAGTTCACCGGTGTGACCTGGCAGGAGTCGACGAACGGATCCCCGATACTCGATGGCTGCCTCGCTTGGATCGACTGCAGCATCGAGACCGAGCACGACGCCGGCGACCACACCATCGTTGTCGGGCGCGTGCTCGAGCTTGACGTCGAACGCGACGGTCGACCGCTGTTGTTCTTCCGCGGAGGGTACGGCCGGCTCAGGGACGTGTAGCGCCAAGGTGACGGATGTGTTCCTTTGGTGCTGACGAGGTACTCAGCGTCAAACGCGAATGGAGTGCGCGACATCTGGCGGCGTCGACCGTTGCCACTTGTTGAGGCACCGCCTAGTGTGCGCATCGGTCAGGGCCGACCACTCAGGCCCACGGACAGAGAAGTCTCGTTGGGAGGCCATGCATGAGCAAACGCACGATCATCCGTCTGGGGGTCGTTGCCGCAACCACGGTGGCGACGGCGGCAACTGCCGCTGTGGGTGTCGCTACCGCTGGTTCGGTGGCGGTTCCCCACACGCAGCCCGCGTGGACGACGCACACGAAGGCACTCGGCGCAGCTAGCTCCGGCGCTGCGACGTCCGGGCGTCTCTACCTCGCCCCGCGCGGCGGGCTCGCGAACCTCGCGCAAGTCGCGACGGCCATGGCGAAGCCCGGCAGCGCGACGTATCACAGGTTCTTGACCAACGCGCAGTACGTCGCGCGTTACGCGCCGACGAGCGCGGATGTGCGCGCTGTGTCCACATACCTTCACGCGAACGGCCTGAAGGTCACATCCGTGGCCGCCCAGAACCGCTACGTGACGTTCGCCGGCACCGTCAAGGCCGCGAACCGTGCGTTCGGTACGGCGATCATGCGCTACCACCACGCCGGACAAGAGGTCCAGGCGCCGTCACGGGCGCTCCGGGTCCCATCCACCATCGGCTCGAAGGTGCTCGCAGTGACGGGGCTCGACACCACCCCGCACATCGTGAAGCCAGCCAGCGCACCGCGCATCGCACCGCCAGGCGGTTTCCGCAACGCCCGGCCGTGCTCGACGTGGTTCGGCCAGATCAAGGCGAAGTACCAGGCCGACTTCAAGACACCGCTGCCGAAGTTCCAGGGCCAGACGCTGCCGTACGCACCGTGTGGTTACACCGGCCCGCAGTTCCGGGCGGCGTACGAAGGCAACACACCCCTCGACGGCTCTGGTGTGACCGTCGCCATCACCGACGCCTACGCGTCCAAGACGATCGTTCACGACTCGAGCCACTACGGCCAGATCAACGGTGACGGCGGCTACGCGCCTGGCCAGTACCAGCAGACCATCAATTCACCGTTCACCCACAAGAACCTCTGTGGCGCGCCGGGTTGGACCGGTGAGGAGACGCTCGACGTCGAGGCCGTGCATGCGATGGCTCCCGGCGCGAACATCCACTACTACGGCGCAACGAGCTGCTTCGACTCGGACCTGCTCGACTCGCTGGCCCAGGTCGTCGCTGACGACGAGGCCCAGTTGGTCACGAACTCGTGGGGCGACGTCGAGGAGGCGGAGAGCGCCGACAGCATCAACGCCTACGAGGCGGTCTTCCTGCAGGGCGCAGCCGAGGGCATCAGCTTCCTGTTCTCCTCGGGTGACAACGGCGACGAGCTCGCCAACACGGGAATCAAGCAGGCTGACTACCCGACCTCGGACCCCTACGTCACCAGCGTGGGCGGTACGTCGACCGCGATCGGCCCGAGCGGTGACCTGAGCTGGGAGACGGGCTGGGGAACGATTCGCTACTCCCTCTCCAGTGATGGCAACTCCTGGGTCTCCCCGGTGTTCCTGTACGGCGCGGGCGGCGGCGCCTCCCGGCTGTTCAACCAACCGGCGTACCAGAACGGCACCGTGCCTGGCCCGTACCGCCAGGTCCCGGATGTCGCCATGGACGGTGACCCGAACACCGGCATGCTGATCGGGCAGACACAGCAGTTCCCCGACGGCACGTACTACGACCAGTTCCGCATCGGTGGGACCAGCCTGTCGTCACCTCTGTTCGCCGGCATGACCGCGCTCGCAATCCAACACGCCGGTGGCGAAGGTGTGGGTCTGCTGAACCCGCACATCTACAACCACCCGGGTTCGTTCACGGACATCAAGGGCCAGCCGCCGGTGCCCGGCGAGGTTCGCGTTGACTTCGTCAACGGCGTCGACGCGTCCGACGGCCTTCGCTACTCGGTCCGTACGTTCAACCACGACACGAGCCTGACCATCAACCGCGGCTGGGACGACGTCACCGGCCTCGGCACCGCTAACCCGAACTGGCTGACAGCTCTCGGGTAGTCCGCACGGCAAAGGAACTGGCCCCCGGCTTCGGTCGGGGGCCAGTTCCTTTGTGCGCAGCTCCTACAGCGTGAGGACGCCTCGGTTGAGCTCGCCGGCCTCCATGTCGTGCACGGCTTGGTCGAGGTTCTCCAGCGGGTACGTCTTGGTGATCAGCTCGTCCAGCTTGAGCCGGCCCGAGCGGTAAAGGTCGACGTACAGCGGGATGTCGGCGTGCGGTCGCGACGAGCCGTATCGGCAGCCGAGGATCCCCTTGTCGAGGTACATCGACGACACGAGGAAGGACGCTTCCGCCGTCGCCTCCGGTACGCCGAGGATGACGCAGCTACCGCCCCAGCCGAGCACGTCGATCGCCGTACGGATCAACTTGGGATGGCCGACGCACTCGAAGGTCCAGTCCACGCCGCCCGGCACGAGCTCCTTCAAGGCTTCCGCCGTGTCCACCGATGACGCGTCGACGAAGTCGGTCGCGCCGAACTCGCGCGCGGCCTTTTCCTTGCGCGGGTTGGTGTCGATCGCGACGATCCGCGACGCGTTCGCGAGGCGAGCGCCTTGGATGACATTGAGCCCGATGCCGCCCACGCCGAAGACTGCGACGGTCTCACCGTGCCGCACGCGCGCGCGGTTAAGGACCGCGCCCACTCCCGTCAGGACGCCGCAGCCGATCAGCGCAGCGGACTCCAGCGGCACATCCTTCGGGATCTTGATCGCCTGGCTCGCCTTGACCACCGGCCGCTCGGAGAAGACGGAGAGGTTGGCGAAGGAGTACGCCGGTGCGTCACGCCACGTGAAGGGCGTCGACAGCTGGCCGAACGTCGACCGGCACATCGTCGGCCGGCCGACCTCGCAGTAGCGGCAGTGCCCGCAGTTGCCGAGCGTCGACAGCGCGACGTGGTCGCCTTCCTTCACGTGCGTCACGTCTTGCCCGACGGCTTCGACGACGCCCGCGCCCTCGTGGCCGAGCACAACCGGTGTCGGGAACGGAATCGTCCCGTTCATGACGGAGAGGTCCGAGTGACAGACACCCGCGGCCGCGACCTGCACGACGATCTCGCCGGGACCGGGGTCGCGTGCCTCGACGTCCGACGCGACGACCGCTTCTTTCCCGTCGAAGACGATGGCGCGCATCAGCTGGGCCACACGATCGACTGCAGCTCGCTGTAGGCGTAGAGACCGAAAACGCCGCCGTCTCGTCCAACGCCGCTCATCTTGAAGCCACCGAACGGCGCCTCGTGGTTGCGCTGCGCCGTGTTGATACCGACGTTGCCGCTGCGCAGCTGCCGAGCCACGCGATACCCGCGACCGGCGTCGGCGGTGTAGACATAGTCGTAGAGACCGAACGGCGTGCCGTTCGCGATGTCGATCGCCTCGTCCTCGTCGTCGAACGTGAGGACAACGACAACCGGCCCGAAGAACTCCTCCTGGGCGACGCTCATGTCGATGCGCACACCGTCGAGCAAGGTCGGATTGACGTAGTAGCCGGTCTCGAGTTCGGGACGGTCGCCGCCGACGACGAGCTCGGCGCCCTCGTCGCGCCCGGAGCCGAGCAGCGACTCAACGCGCCCGCGCTGAAGCTCCGAGATAAGCGGCCCGACCACGGTGTCGGGAGCGAGCGGGTCGCCGACCTTCAACACCTTGGCGAAGCCGGCGAGCTTCGTCACGAACTCGTCATGGACGCTGCGATGCACGATCGCGCGCGTCGGCGCCGTACAGATCTGGCCAGAGTGAAAAGCCCAGGTGCTGCCGATGCCGGTGACAGCCGCACCGATGTCGGCGTCCTCGAAGACGACGCCCGCGCCTTTGCCGCCGAGCTCGAGCAGTAACCGCTTCATGCCGCGGCCCGCTGTCTCCGCGATCTTCGTGCCAACGGGCGTGCTCCCCGTGAACGACACCATGTCGATGTCTGCTTCTACGAGCGCCTGGCCGGCCTCGGCACCCGATCCGGTCACGACGTTGAGTACGCCGGGGGGCAGCCCTGCCTCGGCCGCGATCTCAGCGAACCGCAGGACCGCGAGCGGGTCCTGCGGTGCCGGCTTGATGACGACGGTGTTGCCCATTGCCAGCGCCGGGGCGATCTTGCCTGCCATGTTGACGAGCGGAAAGTTGTACGGCGTGATGCAGGCAACGACACCGACCGGTTGTCGCGCAGCCAGCGCACCGATCAGACCGCCCGGCGCCAACGGGGTCGCCTGCGCGACCTGCGGAGGCAGCGGAATGTCGTGGTTCTCGACGGCGTGCCGGGCGTATCGACGGAAGCGCTCGATGCACACCGGCACCTGCATCGTCGATGCCACCCGTTGGGTGGCACCGGTCTCCGCCTGCACCAGGGGAACCAACTCGTCGTTGTATTTGTCGAGGAGCTCGCCGATGCGGTTCATCACTTCGGCGCGGTCGGCCGGCCGGGTGCGCGACCACGACTTGAACGCGGTGCGGGCGGCGTTGACCGCCTCGCGCACCTGGTCGGGGCTCGCTTCGGGCGCCTGACCGACCGCCTGTTCGGTCGCCGGGTTGACGACGGCGTACGAGCCCGCAGCGGGCTCGACCCACTCGCCGTCGATGTACAGCCGGTAGGCCTGATCGGTCGTCGTCACGCTGGCTCCGAAAACTAGAACGGGTTCTCGCGGAGCCTACCGCGCGATCTGACGACCTGTCAGCGGACGGCCGGGCTACATCTCGCGATCGTCGATGACGTCGAGGTTGTAGAACTTGGGCTCGCCGGTGGCGATCTTCATGAGCTGCTCGGACAGGTGCTGCGTCTCCGGGAGCTCGGAGTTCTTCATCGCCGACTCGTAGTCGTCGAAGAACACGATGTTGACGTAGTGGTTCTTCTTGTCGCGGTCCTTGGCCAGGATTCCCCGACGTGACGTGCGCTTGTCGGCCGTCGTGGACACGTACTCGTCGACGAGCTTGCGCCCGTCGTCGATGCGGTCTGTCTCGAACTCGATGACCTGGATGAACATGTCGCCGCCCTCTGCTGGATGACTGGACAGAACCTTCCTACTCCGCTCGGCCACGATCGTCCAGAAGCGATCTGTGTAAGAGGCCTGCGCTCACTTCTTGGAAGGGCCGCCCCAGCTGATCGGGGATGACTCGCGCCATACCGAGAGTGGGGCCGGGTCACCGGCGAGCTCGAGCCCGTCGAGCGCCCCTCTGTTCCACATGAGCAGGTAAAGGTCGGACGCCGTGGCAGAAATCGTGCATTCGGCGTCGCCGTCGTCGGTCACGTGCACGCCGTCCGGCGCAAGCTGGACGTTCCATCGGCGGTCGATATCCGTCGCTCGCAATGAGAATGAGCGAACGGGATCTGTCGTCGTCCCGTCCGGCAAGCTGGCAAATCCGTAGAGGATCTCGTCGACTCCATCGGCGGCGAACTCGGCGTCGAACCCAGACGGCGGTCCGCTCGCCAGCTCAGCATCCACCCGATGGATCGCCGTCTCGTGCGACTGGCGCCGCGCCCACATCGCGCGTGCGTTCGGCGCCGGCAAGAAGGTGTAAGCGACAACGTCATCGGATGACTGCTCCAAGGTCGTCGCGAGCTGTTCATGCCCCTCGCGGAACCACGCGAGCAGGTCATCGGCGTGCTCCCAGCTGAACAGCCACGACTTGCGCTCGTCCCGTGACATCGGCTCGCTGGTGTTGCGTCGCAACTGCGCAGCCGCCCACCGATGTACGTCGCCCTGGTGCTGCACCAGATCGCGCACTGTCCAGCCGGGACACGACGGCACGTGAGCGTCGAGCCCCGCCCGCCCGGCGGCCTCAAACAGTGATACGCCATCGCGCCGCAAATGCGCGATGTGCTCGGCAATCTCCATCACGGATGCTGACTGCTGACGGAGATCACCTCGCCCGTGAGGTACGACGCATAGTCACTCGCAAGGAAGACGATCACGTTCGCCACCTCCCATGTCTCGGCTGACCGGCCGAACGCCTCGCGCCGGGTCAGCTCTGTCAGCGCATCGGCGCTGATGACCTTCGACAGATTCTCGTGCATTGCGAGGCTCGGTGCGATCGCGTTCACGCGGACGCCTGCGGGAGCCGCCTCCATCGCCACACACCGGGTCAGCGCCATGACGCCGGCCTTGGCCGCGGCGTACGCCGACTGCCCCTCCTGTGCACGCCAGCCGGAGACCGAGGCGTTGTTGACGATCACCCCTGCACCGCGCGGCAACATGTGCTTCAACGCCGCCCGTGTGCAACGGAACGTGCCTGTCAACGTGACGCCGATGATGGCGTTCCACTGCTCGTCGGGCATGTCGACGGTGTTGACGGTGCCACCCAGCCCCGCGTTGTTGACCAGGACGTCGAGTTGCCCGAGCTCGTCGATAACGGTGTCGAACAGACGCTGCACGTCATCTTCGACGGTGACATCGCATGGGATGGCAACCGGAGGGCGATCCATGACCTCGGCAAGGCGATCCGCCGCCTCCGAGAGGCGTCGTTCGTGCTTGTCGCTGATCGCAACAACGGCACCTTCTTCGGCACAGCGTTTCGCCGTCGCGAAGCCGATGCCGGTGCCGGCGGCTGCTGTGAGCAACACCGTGCGTCCGGCGAGGAGGCCATGTGCTTCGGGGTAGGACGGAGCGCTCATCGGTGCTCCCGCGGCAGTCCGAGCACCCGCTCGGCGATGATGTTGCGCTGGATCTCGTTCGATCCGCCATAGATCGTGTCCGAGCGGGTGAACAACGCGAGCCGCTGCAGGTCCGAAAGCTCGTAAGGAAACGCATCGGCGAGCGTGCCGCTCGCACCCAACACGTCTATTGCAAGTTCACCGAGACGTTGATGCCAGTTGGCCCAGACGAGCTTCGACACCGACGCGGCCCCGGGGTCGTTCCCGGCCAGCGTGCGCAGCGCATGTTGGCGCATGACATGCAAGCCAATCCACGCGTCGGCCAGGCGATCGCGCACGATGGGATCGTCGGCCAAGCCTCTGCTGCGAGCCGCTTCGGCGACGGCGTGCAGGTCGCGTTCGAAGCCGATCTGTTGCGCCAGTGTCGAGACACCGCGCTCGTAGCCCAGCGTGCCCATGGCAACGCGCCAACCCTCCCCGGGGTCGCCGACTACGTTGGCGGTCGCCGTGCGCGCACCGTCGAAGAACACCTCGTTGAACTCAGATGTGCCGGTGATCTGCACGATCGGCCGCACCTCGACGCCAGGCTGCTGCATCGGGACGAGCAGGTACGACAGACCGTGGTGGCGCTGCGAGTCGGGTTCTGTGCGCGCGAGCACGAAGCACCAGTCGGCTTGTACGGCGAGTGACGTCCAGACCTTCTGCCCGGTGATCACCCAGTAATCGCCGTCAAGGACGGCGCGCGTTTGCACGTTGGCGAGGTCGGAGCCGGCGTTCGGCTCGGAGTAACCCTGGCACCAGAGCTCGTCGCCCGCGAGGATCCCGGGCAGGAGGCGCTGCTGCTGGTCCGGTGTACCGAAGTCGATCAGAGTCGGGGCGACGAGGTTCTCGCCGATGTGGCCAACCCGTGCCGGTGCGCCCGCGCGGGCGTACTCCTCGGCGAAGACCACCTGCTCCATGAGCGTCGCGCCGCGACCGCCGTGCTCCTTCGGCCAGCCGAGCCCGATCCAGCCGGACGCGCCGAGCAGCTTCTCCCAACGCTGTCGGACGTCGAAGCCCTCGTGCTCGCGACCGGGACCGCCGGCGCCCCCGAGCTCGGCGTAGTCACCCTTGAGGTTGGCCGCTAGCCACGCGCGGACTTCCGCGCGGAACGCTTCGACCTCAGGCGTCACTGCTTCTGTGCGGCCCGGATGCGCGCGAGCAACGGCATCTCTTCGGTGCCAACCTCGTCGAAGCGCTGCGCGATCTCCGCTGGAGCCCAGCGACCGTCTTTCTGCATCGACCGGACCTCGGCCGGTTGGTTCCAGACGGCGATGCGGCCGCCGACCGCGGTGTAGATCTGGCCGGTCACACCGCGGGCATCGTCGCCGAGCAAGTAGACGACCAGCGGGGCGACGTCTTCCGGCTCTCCGACCTCTGACAGGCCTGCCGGGACGTTATCGCTCATCCGCGTCTTGGCGATAGGTGCAATCGCGTTAGCCGTGACGCCGTACTTGTCGAGGCCGAGTGCAGCGCTGCGGACGAGCGAGACGATGCCGCCCTTGGCGGCGCTGTAGTTGGCTTGTGCGACCGAGCCACCAAACGCACCGGATGTGAAGCCGACCAACGAGCCGGACTTCTGCTGGCGCATGACCGCGGCGGCGGCACGGAAGACGGTGAACGTGCCCTTGAGGTGGGTCTCGATGACCGGGTCCCACTCTTCTTCGCTCATGTTGAAGAGCATCCGTTCGCGCAAGATGCCGGCGACACACACGACACCGTCGATGCTGCCGAACTTCTCGACTGCGGTGTTGACGATGCGCGCGCCGCCTTCCATCGTCGTCACCGAGTCAGCGACGGCGACGGCCGAGCCGCCGGCGTCCGTGATCTCCTGGACGACTGCGTCGGCAACTTCGCTCGTCGGGTCTTCACCGGCCATGCTCACGCCGTAGTCGTTGACGACGACGCTCGCCCCCTCTGCCGCACACGCCATCGCGACGGCACGGCCGATGCCTCGACCGGCACCCGTGACCGCAATCGCCTTGCCGCGCAAGTAGTCGCCCACGCCGGAATTTCCTCCGCCTGTTCGGAATCTGACGGGACGTTAGCATTCCGACCATGGGCATGCCGGCGGCGTTCCACGAGCTGGCACGCAAGGTCAACAACTGGGGTCGTTGGGGCGCCGACGACGAGATCGGCACGCTTAATCTCATCACCGACCACGTCGTACGCCGAGGCGTCAGCGCGGCGCGTTCAGGCCGGCGGATCCCGCTCTCGCTGCCCTACATGTCCGAAGGGCCGCAGTTCGGCGGCGTACCAGGGCGCATGAACCCGCAGCGGACGATGATCGCGATTCACGACCCACAGCTCGGCGACCCCGAGGGCTTTTGCAGCAACGACGACATGGTTGTCATGAGCCTGCAGTCGTCCACGCACTGGGACTCACTTGCACATGTTTCGTATGACGGCCGCATGTGGAACGGGTTTCCGCCGGAGATCGTCGACTTCCGCGGGGCGCACAGCTGCGGCATCGACAAGGTGGGTGCGCTCGCCGCGCATTGCGTACTCCTCGATGTGGCCCGAGCAAAGGGCGTCGAGCGTCTCGAGGCGGGCTATCCCATTACCTCCGACGACCTCGACGAGGCGGCGGAGTTCGGCCATGTGAGCGTCGAGCCGGGCGACATCGTGCTGATTCGCACCGGTCAGATCCAGGTCCTCGCCACGGGCGACAACTTCGCCTACAGCTACCCGACGCCCGGGCCAGCCATGGCTACCGTCACGTGGTTCCGTGAACATGACGTGTCCGCCGTGGCGACCGATACGTTGCCGTTCGAGGCGTTTCCGGGCGACCCCGAGGACGCGCCGCTTGCGGTACATCTGCTCGACATCGTCGAGGTCGGTCTCACGCAGGGGCAGAACTTCGATTTGGAAGCGCTCTCCGCGGCATGCGCCGATGATGGGCGTTACGACTTCCTACTCGCCGGCTCACCGTTGCCGTTTCGACGCGGTTGTGGGGGCCCCTGCGCACCGGTGGCAATCAAATGACGCAACCCCTGCGAGTCACTCCGCAGCGCTCCGCCGTCGTGACGATGGAGATGCAGCGCGGCGTCATCGGCGACCTTTCGTCGATCCCTGACCTCGCAGCGGCGGTATCCGCCGAGGGCGTCATCCCGCGGACAGCAGCCCTGCTCGACGCTGCGAGGGCGGTTGGTGTGAGCGTCGTGCACTGCCTGGCCGGTTTCCGCGGTGACCGTGCCGGCACCCCGTTGAACGCACCGCTCGTGCGGGCAATGCTGCGCGACCCCAACCACCTGCTCATCGGCTCGCCTGCCGTGGAGCTGGTCCCAGAGCTCGGACCCGAACCCTCCGACCTGACGTCGTTGCGGATGCACGGTGTCTCGCCGTTCGGCGGTACGGACCTCGACGGGTTGTTACGCAACATGCAGGTGCACACGCTCGTCGTCGCCGGGGTGTCGGTGAACCTCGGGATTCCGGGGCTTGCAATCGAAGCGGTGAACCTCGGCTACGAGGTCGTGATCGCTCGTGACGCGATCACAGGCGTCGGGTCGGAGTACGTCGAGGACGTGATCGCCAACACGCTTCGCCTCATCGCACACATGACCACCGTCGACGAGATCGTCGCAGCCTGGTCGGGCTGACCGTCCGTGCTCACCATCGAGGAGATCGTCGAGGACTGCCAGACGCTGATGCGCGGGGCAAACCCTCCACAGGCAGTGGCCGGTTACCTGGCGCAACTGCTTCGCGATCTCCCCGACGAGCTCGCGCCGCTGCTGGGCGACGGCACCGACAGCGTCGTCCTGCACCAGGCCGGCAACCTAACCGTCGTGAAGCTGGTTTTGCCACCGCAATACGAGTTGTATCCGCACAATCATTTGATGTGGGCAGCGGTCGCCACCGTCGTGGGTCGCGAGGACAACACGTTCTTCGTGCACGAGGGTGATCGGCTGGAGAGGGTGAGCGGGGCGGCGTACGAGGAAGGGCAAGTCGGCGTGCTTCCCGAGACGGTCATTCACGCGGTGCGCAACCCGTCACGCGCACACACCGTTGGTCTGCACGTCTACGGCGGAAACCTAATGGCGGCCGCCGCGAGCGAGTGGGATCCCGAGACGTTCACCGAGCACCCGCACGCCGGGCTAGGCGGCCTCGGGCCGCTCGGGCGCACCGCTTTCCGCTGACTGCTGCTTGTTGAAGAACGAGATCTTGCCGTCGGCTTCGAGCACCGCCAGTTCGATCTCGCGGAACTGCCGGATCCCTTGCTCGCGGGCAGCGGCCATCAGATCGTTCAGTGTGAGCCGCTCCTCACGGAGTGAGTCCTCACAGGGCTCACCGTCCCGTATGACGATGAGTGGTGAGCCGTGGATCACGGGTCGCAGTCGCCGCGATCGCCAGTTGAGGAAGGAGAAACCGACCGTCAGCAACGCGAAGGTGCCGACCGCCAGCACCGCCGCCGTGACGGAGTAGTCCTGCTGCGTCACAGCTTGCTGCACAAGGTCGCCCATCGTGACGTAGAGCAGTAACTGGAACGTGCTCAGCTCTCCGAGCGTCGAACGGCCGACCGCGCGGGTGACGATCCAGAGGAAGAGAAAGATGAACGCAGATCGGAAGACGATTTCCATTACGGCACCAACCAAGTCCGGTAGCTCGTCCGAGCAACCTCTTTGTTGTCCACGATGAGCACGACGTCGGCCCGACGGCCGAGCTGCGCAGACGGCTGTATGTAGGTGTCGTACGAGACCTCGAGCGTGTCACCCGGTGGCGCACTGAACGACAAGTAGTAGTAGTTCGGCGTCGCCGTCTCCATGTCCGGCTCGGGATGCCAGGCCTGTGTGTCGAAGATGTCGAAGTAGTGCGAGCTCACGGCGAGTGTCACGTCCCCCTGACCGAACCCGCCCTGGTGGAACACCGTCGCCCGCCACGGGACGTCCTGACCGGCCCGCGCCACGTGCGGGTAGACGACCGTGAGCCGATAGCCGTTCGAGTTCGTGGCGACGGTGCCAGCATGCACACCGAGAATGCCCGCGGCGCCGGCGATCATGGCCAGTGCGAGGACGCTCAGCGCGGCGACTCTGCCTCGTCGGGTGCGTTTGGCCGTCTGGGGCTCGCGAACATCCTCGAGTGTGGACTGCACCAGTTGCGTCACAACCCGGTCGGTACCCGCCCGAGCCGACCATAAGCCGACTTACTGCGCGGCGGCGCCTCCATCGACGGCAAGGGCGTGGCCGGTCACGTAGGACGCGGACGGGGATGCCAGCCACACGATCGCTTCGGCGATCTCTTCCGGCGTTGCCAACCGTTTGATCGGCATTGCCCGACCCATGGCCTGCAGCGTGCCTTCGTCACCGGTGAACGCCTCGAGCATCGGCGTACGAACCGTGCCGGGGCAGACGCAGTTGACGCGAATTCCCTTGGCGGCGTATTCGAGTGCCGCTGCACGCGTGACGCCGACCACCCCATGCTTGCTGGCGACGTACGCCGGGAGGCCGGCGAAGCCCATCAGACCTGCACCGCTTGACGTGTTGACGATCGCCCCGCCACCGCTGTTGAGGATGGCCGGAATCTCGGCGCGCATGCAGTAGAAGACACCGTTGAGATTGAGGTCGACGACGCGGCGCCACTCGTCCGGGTCGACGTCCGCGGTCGCGCCGAACTGCCCGCTGGTGCCGGCGTTGTTCACCGCGACGGTGAGGCCGCCGTAGGTCGAGACGGCTTGCTGCACCATCGCTGCTACGCCGTCGACGTCGGTGACATCCACCTGCATCGCCGACGCGGAGCCGCCGATCTCGGACGCGACACTCTCCGCGTTCGCGATATCGACATCCGCAACGAGGACGGCCGCGCCGCGCTCAGCGAGAAGGATTGATGTTGCGCGACCGATGCCTGAGCCGCCGCCAGTGACGACGGCGACCATGCCTTCCAGGTCGGCAGTCATGAGGCGGTCCTTCGCAACGAGTTGTCAGAACGTGGGCGTGTTCTAGCACGCTGAGGTTCTGACAACTCGAGGGATAACGCAAGTCAGCAGCAGACACGAAGCAGCCGCGCCCCGCGGGAGGCGCGGCTGCCGCGTGTTACTCGGCTAGCTCAGCGAGCAGCCGAGCTGCGCGTTGCTGAACTCTTCCTGGACGATGTACGGGTGACCGTTCATCGTGATGTTGCTGCCGTTCGCAGCCGTTGACCCATATGTGTAGGCGCACTTGTCGCCGATCTCGGAACCGGTTGTGTCGTACCACGCATTGAGCAGTGGATCTGTGACCGTCTCCATCAGCTCATGCGACGTCGTAGAGATCTCGGCGTCGGAGTCTTGGTCGTTGTTCGGACTGTTCGCGCCCTGCGTCCCGCACCCGGAGAGGTTCGTGCCGTCGTACGGCATGACCGCATAAGGCTCAGTGACGCCGCCGGCGTTGAAGCTGCCGTGGTACGCGCAATACGTCGTGAACGCGCACGTCCCCGAGGACTGGCATTGGTTCTCGCCCTTGGCGAGGAAGACGAAGACCTCGGTGTTGATGCCCTTGCTCCAGGCGTTGGTGCTGATCGCTTTCGCTGCTTCCGCCTGGATGTCCGCATCGCTCAATGACGAGGACGGGTACGCCGACGTGTCGACCCACGTGCCACCCAGGTGGGCGCTGTTGACGATGTGCTGCTGGTTGCTGCCCTGGTAGTACTGCGTCGCCACGCCGTACAACGTGCTTCCGCCAACGTCGTTGAAGAACCGGGTGATGAGCGAGTTGTACGACGAGGACACCGTTGAACCCGTCGGCTCCCAGAAGACGACGTAGTCCGTCGTGCCCGCTTGCTGCACCGGTCCGCCGTTGTACTGCAGCGGGATGGGCAGACAGCCGGGGCTGGCGGTGCCGAAGCACCCCGTGTTGACGCCGACTTCGTGCCTGGCCTTGGCCACGAGCTGCCGGGTCGGCTGAAGGTGGACACGCGAACCAGGGCTAGCACCGCTGGCGCTCGCTGCTCCGGCCGCGCCAACAAGGCCGACCGCCCCGAGAGCAAGCGCTGAGACCCCCGCCACAAACTGCATCCGTGCGCGCACGCAGACCTCCCTGTCCGCCGCGCCCACCGCTGGGCACGGGCTTGTGCGTATGCACAACGGCGGGCGCACCCGACCCTCGCGGGCAGGTAAGTCAAGAGGTGGCAAAGTCGCGGCCGTTCCCCCAGTGCCAGCCGGTACCTCGTGGCCAGGTGTCCTTCGAGTGGCTCGGTGAGCTTCTTGTCGAGCGATCCGTCGTGCCCGACTCGGATGTGCCGGACGGCATCTGCGTCATTGCCGACGCCGGGGACGGCGCCTACCTTCACACCGCTCGCGTTCCACCAGCGGTACGTCGGGCGCTTCAGCGACGACGGTACGACGATTGTCGGAGAGTGGCAGACGTCAGCGGACGGCCACGATTGGCAACGCGACTTCGGACTGACCTACCGCAGGACCTGACGTCCCACCGTTTCGCTCTGCCTAGAGCCACAGCTCGAACTGGATCGCATCCGGATCCTCGAAAGAGACGAACCTGCCGAGTTCGGTCTCCCGAACAGGCGAGTGGGCAATGCCCAGCTCGTCGAGGTGGATGATCCACGCGACGAGCGCGGCCTCGTCGGCCAGCGAGAACGCGAAGTGGTCGAGGCCGGTACGACGGTGGTCGAACGCGTCACCCGAGCCTCCCTCGGGCTGGCACAGACCGAGGGCGAAACCGCTCACGCTGTCGTACAGGATGACGCGTGGTGTACCGGCCTCGTCCGCGCCGAATCGGCGCAGCACCTGCCACCCGAAGACCCGCTCGTACCACTGGGCGCTCGCATCCATGTCCCGCACCGTGAGGGCGACATGAGATGCGCCTTTGATTGAGGGCGTGTCGAAGGTTGTCGCCACTCTGACATGCTGTCAGATCGTGCGCGTCGAGCGCTTCGCCGACTCGTACGTCGTGGAACTGCAGAGGAGCGCAGGGTGATCCAAGACAAGTTTTCTCTGACCGACAAGGTCGCGGTCATCACCGGCGCTGGTCGCGGAATCGGCGCCGCATCGGCGGTCGCGCTGGCGGAATCGGGTGCCGACGTAGTCATCTCGGCGCGCACCGAGGACCAACTGCGCGAGATCGCTCGGCACGTCGAGAAAGCCGGGCGCCAAGCGCATGTCGTGACCGCCGACCTGTCGGACCTCGACGCAACCGCGGGCCTGGCCGCCGCGGCGAAGGAAGCGTTCGGTCGCCTCGACATCGTCGTCAACAACGTCGGTGGCACGATGCCGCGACCGTTCCTCGACACGTCACCACGCTTCCTCGAAGAGGCGTTCCGGTTCAACGTCTCGACGGCCCATGCCCTGACTCGTGCAGCCGTGCCGATCATGCTCGAGAACGGCGGCGGTGCCGTGATCAACATCTCCTCGGTAATGGGCCGCATTTCTGGCCGGGGCTATGCGGCGTACGGAACGGCGAAGGCGGCGCTTGCTCACTACACGCGACTCGCCGCGAAAGATCTCGCCCCGCGCATTCGGGTCAATGCCATCGCTGTCGGCTCGGTGGGGACCTCGGCGCTCGAGATCGTACTGACGAATGACGAGCTGCGCACACAGATGGAAGGCACCACACCACTCAGGCGAATCGGGGACCCCGACGAGATCGCGGCAATGGTGGTCTATCTCGCGTCTCCGGCCGCCGGTTACATGACCGGCGAAGTGGTCGGCGTCACCGGTGGCATCGACACGCCCAACCTCGACTTCGGCCTGCCCGACCTGTGACAAGGGGACTGTGATGACCTACCGCGTCGTGCAGTGGAGCACGGGCAACGTCGGCCGGCACGCGATCGCAGGCATCGACGCGCGTCCGGACCTCGAGCTCGTCGGCGTATGGGTGTCGAGCCCGGACAAGGTCGGGAAGGACGCCGGCGAGTTGGCCGGTCTCGGCCGAACGCTGGGCGTTGCCGCGACGAATGACGCCGACGCGTTGTTGGCGTTGAAGCCGGACTGCGTCGTACACACGGCAATGGCCGACACCCGGTTGATGGAAGCGATCGAGGACCTGAAGAAGATCCTGCGCGCCGGCGTGAACGTCGTGTCGAGCTCGCCGGTGTTCCTGCAGTATCCGGAGGGCGTCGTACCGGCCGAGGTGCACGACCCGGTCCGGGAAGCCGCCGAGGCAGGCGGGGTGTCTCTGTGGGTGAACGGCGTCGACCCGGGTTTCGCGAACGACTGGCTGCCGCTCGTCGTGACCGGAGTCTGCGAGCGCATCGACGAGGTGCGCTGCCTCGAGATCCTCAACTACAACACCTACGACCAAGGCACCGTGCTCTTCGACATCATGGGGTTCGGTCGTCCGCTCGACGACATTCCGATGTTGCTGCAGCCTGGCATCCTCACGATGGCGTGGGGGTCGGTCGTACGCCAGATCGCGGCGGGTCTCGACGTCGAGCTCGACAGCGTCGAGGAGTGGTACGAGCGGCTGCCTGCGCCGGAGAAGTTCGACGTCGACTCCGGTCCGATCGAAGAAGGTACGGCGGCGGCGCTGCACTTCGAGGTGCGGGGTATTCGCGGCGGGCGCGCTGTCGTCGTCCTCGAACACGTGACCCGCTTGCGGGACGACTTGGCGCCCGACTGGCCACAACCCGCGGGCCATGGTTGCTATCGCGTCGTTGTGAGCGGCGAGCCGAACTACACGGTTGACCTGCAACTGCTCGGCAGCGACGGCGATCACAACACCGCTGGTCTCAAGGCCACCGCGATGCGCTTGGTCAACGCGGTTCCCGCAGTCGTCGAGGCGCGCCCTGGCCTGCTCACTGCGTTGGACCTGCCGCTGGTGACCGGACGTGGGCTCGTCCGTTGAGGTGACGCGACGAATCTGGTTGCTTCGGCACGCCAAGTCGGACTGGCACGACGCATCGCTCGGGGACCATGAACGACCGCTGAACAAACGCGGGCAACGCAGCGTTGGCGAGTTAGCCGCCACATTCAGACGAGAGCAGATCCGGCCGGATGTCGCTCTTGTGTCCACTGCACGCCGTGCACAGGAAACAGCGAGCGGACTCGGGCTAGAACTGACGGCTGACGCGGCCCTTTACAACGCGTCCGCCGGTGATCTGTTGACTCGTATGCGCGCGTTTCCCGCCGCCGTGCAGTCGGTGCTGCTCGTCGGATACAACCCGGGGATGGAAGACCTCGCGAGCCAGCTCGGGGATAGCGACGGCATGACGACGGCGACACTGCTCGCCTTCGACGTCGACGCGCTCACCTGGGCCGATCTCGATGTCAGCAACTCCCGGCCGGTCGGGCGATGGGAGCACTCCGGCCGGAGCTAGTCGAGCGGTGAGTCCAGGTCGGTGTATTCCCGGAACCGCGCGATCTTGCCGTCGCGGACCGTGAAGACATGCGTCGCGCCGTACCCGCTCGCCGACCCGTCCTTGCGCTTTCCGTCAAGGTGCACGAGACCGATCACGAGGTCGGAGCCGGCGTCGCTGACGCTCTCGACATTGAGGCTGAGGGAGTCCCATGCGGCGCCGAGGCCTTGGAAGAACTGGCCGACGCCGCCTTTGCCCTCGAAATGGCCACCTTGCGGAAGAGTCGCAGGTGAGGACCAGTCGACCTTGTCGTCGACCAGGTCGATGACGGCAGGAATGTCGCCCCGACCGAAAGCTGCGTACGCGTTGTTGATCACGGCTGCGTTCTCACCCATGACCGGTCCTTTCCGATGAAGTTCCCCCGCCCTGTCACCGTAGGGGCAGCAACCCTGCGCTGTCCGCGGATCGGACCAATTGCCGCGCGGCTGGTCAGACGAAGACGTGACCGGCGTTGACCGGCAGCGCCACTCCGGTGCACGCACGCGACAAATCGCTGGCGAAGAACACGATCGTTCCGGCTACCTCTTCCGACGTCGGCAGGTAGCCGAGCGCCGTCTCCGCCGCGATCTCGTCGTAGATGACCCCGGCATCGACGCCCCGCTGCTGCGCCTTGTGGTTGAAGTACCACTCGACCGCGTAGCCCCAGATGTAGCCCGGAAAGACCCCGTTGACCCGGATGCCGTCCTTGCCGAGCTCGATCGCGAGCGTCTTGCAGATCATCGCGACGGCTGCTTTGGATGCGGCGTACCCACCGAAGCGGTCTTGCGCCTGGTGCACCGACATTGTGTTGACGAGCACGATGCGCCCGGCGTCCACATTGCGCAGGTGCGGTACGGCGGACCGCACGAGATGCAGCGAGCCGAAGAAGTTGACCTCCATCGTCGTGCGCCAGTCATCGAGATCGGCTGATTCAACGCTGCGGTGCGGTCCTTCGCGGAAGGCGTTGAACACCAAGACGTCCAAGCGACCGAGCTGCTCAACGGTCGCTGCCGCGAGCGCGTCGCATGCTGCTGGATCGGTGACGTCGCACCGTACGACGACGGCGCGGCGCCCAACCGCACGCACTTCGTCAGCGACCTTCTCGCAGGTCTCAGTCGTGCGTGCCGAGAGGACAACGTCCGCACCCTCTCGCGCGACCGCAAGTGCAGTGTCGCGCCCGAGCCCCGGCCCGACACCGGCGACGACGACGACCTTGCCTTCGAGAAGCACGGGTCAGCCGAGGGCGGGCATGGCTTCGGTTGCGAAGGCTTCCATCTGATCCAGCAACTCCGACAACGACCGATTACGGAAACGCACCTGCAGATGTGAGCAGCCCATCTCGGCGTACTCCCGCAACGAGTCACCGATCTGCGCGCCCTTGCCGGTCATCGTGCGCTTACCGACGTCGAAGTCGGGTTCACCGACGTAGAGCGGTTCGGTGAGTGTCCCGATTTCGAGCGGTTCCTTGCCGGCCGCGTCGCGCATCGCGGTGAGCTCAGCGATCTTCTCGCGCATCGCATCGCGGCCAACGCCCTGCGGCAGCCACCCGTCGCCGCGCTCGACGACGCGTCGCAATGCCGGTCCCTTCCATCCGCCCACCCAGATCGGCGGCCGCGGCGTCTGCACCGGGCGCGGCGCGAGACCCATGTCGTCGATGTCGAAGCGCTCGCCGTGCCAGGTCACATACTCCTCGCGCAGCGACAGTTCGATGACGTCAAGCGTTTCGTCGAGGACCGCGCCACGCTCAGCGAACGGCACGCCGTAGGTCTCGAACTCGGCCTCGACATGTCCGGCGCCGACGCCGAAGATCGCGCGACCGTTCGATAACGCGTCCAGCGTCGCAACGGCTTTGGCTGTGACCAGTGGGTGCCGGTACGCCGGGATCGCGACGTGGCTCAGCAGCCGAACGTTCTCGGTGATGCCGGCGAGCCAGCCAAGCGTTGTCATCGTGTCGTACCAGATCGTGCTCATCGCATCCGCTTGGGAACGCGGGATCGCGACGTGGTCGCAAACGCCGACGTAGAAGAAGCCGAGCCGGTCGGCGGCCTTTGCTACCTCGGCGAGTTCTTTGGCTCCGGCCTTGCCCTCCCAGGGTTCGGCGTACAACGTGCTCTGCGACTGGATCGGCAGCTGCATGCCGACTGCGACCTGTCCCGCGGGCACGATGCGCACCATCTCGCTCCTCAATCAGACCGCGTCGGCCAGCGCCAGCGCGTGGTCATCAGCAGTGCCGAACGTCGTTGTCAACACCCAGGCCCGCTTCAGATAAAGATGCAGCGGCATCTCCCAGGTGAAGCCCATCCCGCCGTGCACCTGGATCGCGGCCTTCGCGTTCAGTACGGCGGCTTCGTCGGCGAGCAGCTTCGCGGTAGCGATCGAGCGGGCGGATTCGCCGACCTCTGGGTCATCGAGGGTCACCGCCGCCGCGTACACCGCCGCCTTCGCCAGCTCTGCACGCACGAGCATGTCCGCGCACATGTGCTTGACGGCCTGGAACGTTCCGATCGGCCGGCCGAACTGCTCGCGCTCCTTCGCGTAAGCCACCGAGCGATCCGTCGCCGACTCTGCGATGCCCAGCTGGTACGCCGCAGTCAAGACAGCGCCGACCCCACGCAGGTCCGATGCTTCGACGTTGTCACCGTCAATCGGTACGCCGTCCAGCTCCGCAACGGGCGTCAGCGGATCGACGGGAAGGGCTGCCGCTGTTGCCGCTGTCGGCGCAGCGACGCGCCGAACGGTCGACCCGTCGAGCACCAGCACCTCGGTGACGAATCCAGGGTGTTCGAGCACGATCGGATCCGCGATCTCCTCGATGACGCCGACGACGGTGCGTCCTTCGGCCGCACCGTCAACCAGGCCGGCAGCGAGGTGGGAGCCGATGAGCGGGCCGGGAACCAAAGCACGGCCCAGCTCCTCGAATGCGAGGGCAGCCTCCGCGACCCCGAGACCCGAGCCCTCCGGTTCGGCAAGCCGCAGTCCGAACAAGCCCAGCTCGCCGAGGTCGTGCCACAGTGAGACATCGGCAGGTGTTTGCGCGCGCAGCGCGTCTTCGTCATAACGGCGCGCACAGAACTCACGCACACCCTCTCGCAGGGCAACCTGGTCTTCGGAAAGAGTGAAGTCCATCTAACGCTCTTTCGGCAGCCCGAGGATGCGCTCGGCCACGATGTTGCGCTGGATCTGTGACGTGCCAGCCGCGATCGTGTACGACAACGCGTTCAGTTTGTCCTCGACGAGGAAGCCACTGCCGGGGCCACCGATGTCGCTCATCGCGAGCGAGCCACGGCCCAGAACGCGCACCGCGAGGTCGCCGAGCCGTTGCCGCACTTCGGAGAACCGCAACTTGAAGACAGACGCGCCGACGCCGGGGACTCCGTCGCGCGTTGCCTCGGAGACGTTCCGTTTGATGAGCGCCCACAATGCATCGAGCTCAGCCGAGAGCTGTCCGATGTCGCGGCGTAGCCCCGTGTCATCCCACAACGACCGCTTCCGCGCGACCTCGGCCACGTCGTGCAGCAGGACCATCGATGCGACGACGTCAGACACGAACGCCGTTCCGCGCTCGAATGAGAACGTCACCATCGCGACGCGCCAGCCGTCGTTCTCATCGCCGACGCGGTTCTCCACCGGCACCCGCACGTTGTCGAAGAACACCTCGCTGAACTCGGTGGAACCGATCAGAGTCCGCAGCGGGCGCATCTCGATGCCGGCAAGGTCCATCGGGACGATGAGCCAGGTGATGCCCCTGTGCTTGGGGGCTTCGGGATCGGTGCGGACGATCAGCTCGCAGAAGTCCGCAACCTCTGCGTGGGATGTCCAGATCTTCTGGCCGTTGATCACGTAGTGATCACCGTCGCGCACCGCGCGGCAGCGCAGCGACGCGAGGTCTGAGCCCGCGTTCGGCTCGGAGAATCCCTGGCACCAGACCTCTTCGCCGCGCAAGATGCGAGGCAAGTGCTGCTGGCGCTGCTCGTCGCGCGCCTCGGCGATCAACGTCGGTCCGGCGTGCAGCAGGCCGACGAAGTTCACCCCGACGTACGGCGCCTTCGCGCGCTCGCTTTCCTCGAGGTAGATCAGCTGCTCGGTCGGCGTGGCACCGCGGCCGCCGTACTCCTTCGGCCAGTTGATGCCGGCGTAGCCCGCGTCGTACAACAGCCGCTGCCAGTGCGTGTCGTAGTTCCGCCGCGCGGGCCAGTCGTCGCGCGGCGGCTTCGGCGGCAGTGTGGGGATCGTCTCGGCCAACCAAGTGCGCAGCTCGGCGCGGAAAGCCTGCTCCGACTCGGTGTAGCGGAGGTCCACTCGGGGAGGGTAGCGCAGTTCTGACGGGCCGTCAGATTCGGAAGAATGTGCGCATGCGGCGGCGCGGACTCAGTGAACTCGACCGTCGCATCGTCGCCCTTGCACTCCCCGCACTCGGGTCGCTTGTCGTCGAGCCGCTCTATAACCTGACCGACACGGCGATCGTCGGCCACCTCGGCCGAGCACAGCTCGGTGGCCTCGCGCTCGCCACAACAGTCCTCAACCTCATCGGGTGGTGCGCCGCTTTCATCGAGATGGCGACGACGTCGCACGTCGCCTACAACCGGGGACGTGACGACCAAGTTGCCGTAAGCGGAGCGGCCGCCGCGGCTTACGCGATCGCAGTTGTGCTCGGAATCCTGCTGGGTGTCGTCGTCTTCGCCACCGGACCGTGGATCGCTCATGTCCTCGGCGGGCACGGTGCGATCCAGCACAACGCGACGACGTACCTGCGGATATCCGCGATCGGCCTGCCGTTCCTGCTGCTCGACATGGCCGGCACCGGGCACTCGCAGGGTTTCGAGGACGCGAGGACGCCGCTGCGGATCCTGTTGTTGTCGAACGTTGTGAATGTCGTTCTCGAGGTGGTGTTCGTATACGGCGCGCACCTCGGCGTCGCGGGATCCGCGTGGGGCACGGTCGTGGCGCAAATCGTCGCCGCTGGCTGCTTCGTGGCCGCGTCGCTGCGGCGGAACAGCGCGCCGTTCCGACTGCCCAGCACGGTCGCCCTCATCGGGCTGCTGCGCGACGGCTTCTCGCTCGTTGTTCGGACGGCCGCATTGACTGCAGCACTCGTGCTGTCGACGTCGCTCGCCGCCCATATCGGAGCGCGCACGCTCGGTGCGCACCAGATCACCTTGCAGGTGTGGCTACTGTTCGCGTTGACGGTCGATGCGCTCGCCCTGCCCGCGCAGGTCTACGTCGGCACCGCTCTAGGTCGCGGCGATGTGGATGCTGCCGTCGAGGTGGGTCGGCGGTGCCTTCGGATAGGCACCGGCCTGGGCTTCGGCATCGGTGTTGCGATCGCGGCAGCGGCAGAGTGGCTGCCGTATCTGTTCACCGCCGACCTCGGCATCCGGCACACCGCGACGATCGGACTGTTGCTGTGCGCCGCGCTGCAACCCGTGGCAGCAATCGCGTTCGTCCTCGATGGCCTGTTGCTCGGCGCGGCTGACTTCGCGACACTCCGGCGCGGAATGCTGCTCGCGCTGGTCGCCTTCGCACCGTTCGCCATCCTGACCTCGGTGCACCACACACTCGGCATCGTGGGCATCTGGCTCGCGCTCACCTGCTGGCTGGCTGCCCGGTCCTGGTATCTCGGGTTGCGTTGGCAGTCGCGAGCGTGGGCGAGGCAGCATCGGATACTCACCCCGTGACAACGATCGCGGACCTGGTGCGGGCCCGGGCAGCCGACGAGGGCGTCGCCCTTCTCTTCGAAGACGAGCAATGGACGTGGCGTGACTACGTCAGCGGTTGTGCGCAACGCGCTCAGTGGCTGCTGGCAATGTGCCGGCCGGGGCCGTTCCACATCGGCGTACTGCTCGACAACGTGCCGGAGTATCCGCTCCTGCTCGGCGCTGCCGCGCTCGCCGGCGCGACCGTTGTCGGCATCAACCCGACGCGCAGGGGCGACGAGCTCGCCAGGGACATCCGCCACTGCGACGTACAGCTCATCGTGACCGAGTCCCTGCAGGCGCCGCTGCTCGACGGTCTCGACGTCGGCGTACCTGCCGACCGCGTGTTCGACATCGACAGCGAGGCTTGGCCGAAGGCTCTTGCGCCGTACGAGGGCGCCGCGATTCCTGACGTCGAGGTGGACGACTCGGCGCTCTACCTCCTGCTGTTCACGAGCGGCACGAGCGGTACGCCGAAGGCGTGCAACTGCACACAGGGTCGGCTCGCGCGGATCGGTGGCGCCGTCGCACAGATGTTCCAGCTGACGACTGATGACGTCTGCTACTGCGCGATGCCGATGTTCCACTCCAACGCGTTGATGGCGAACTGGTCTGGCGCACTTGCCGCCGGTGCTGCGACCGCGTTACGGCGGAAGTTCTCGGCTTCGGGCTTTCTTGCTGATGTACGCCGGTACGGCGTGACGTACGCGAACTACGTCGGCAAGCCGCTGTCCTACGTGCTCGCCACACCCGAACAGCCGGACGACGCCGACAACCCGCTGCGACGCGTCTTCGGCAACGAAGCAGCCGAAGCCGACATCGAGCGCTTCGCCCGACGATTCGGCTGCGTCGTCGTCGACTCGTACGGCTCGACCGAAGGCGGCGCTTCGGTCGCCCGTGTCTCCGGCATGCCCGCAGGTGCACTTGGCCGCGGCGCCGAAGGCGTGACCGTGCTCGACCCGGACACTGGCGAGGAGTGTCCGCCGGCGGAGTTCGATGCGCACGGACGGCTCCTCAACGGCGACGCCTCAGTCGGTGAACTCGTCAACCGTGTAGGTGCGCGTGACTTCGAGGGCTACTACAAACATCCCGAAGCCGAGGCCGCCCGGATCCGCGACGGCATCTACTGGACCGGCGACCTGGCGTACCGCGACGCAGACGGCTGGCTCTACTTCGCCGGCCGCTCGGATGAATGGCTGCGTGTCGACGGTGAGAACTTCGCCACCGCCCCGGTTGAGCGCATCATCGCGCGTTTCCCGCCGGTCGCACTTTGCGCGGTGTACGCCGTACCCGATCCGGTTGTCGGCGACCAGGTGATGGCCGCGGTGCAGCTGCGGCCTGGCGCGACCTTCGACGGTGACGAGTTCGCGGCCTTCCTTGCTGCTCAGCCCGACCTCGGCACCAAATGGGCGCCGCGTTATGTGCGGATCGTCGACGAGCTTCCGGTGACGCCCACGAACAAGGTGCTCAAACGTCAGTTACGCAACGAGGCTCTCGACGTCGGCGGTCCCGTGTGGGAGCGACCCGGACGGGACCTCACGTTCGTCCGCCGCCCCGATGGGGGTTAGCCGCTGATCGGCGTCACCGGCCGACAGCTTCAGGTGCACGATCAGGGCGTGTTGTGCGATGAGTTTGGCCGCGTGCAATCGTCCAAAGTGATGTGCCTGCCCGAAACGGGCGCGGGTCTGCACAGGAGGATTAGACGATGAATTCGATGGCTCGCCGGATGTTCGATCTCGTCGAGCCGATCGGTGTCATCCCGTACTCCGCAGACGAACCCAACGAGGAGATGTTCGCCCTGGGGTTCACCAACTACTGGGACACCTACTTTGCCGGACGAGCCGCGCCCCTGGGCATCACCCCGGCGCAGGTGGTGGACGCGCTCTTCTACAACTTCGCGCCCGGTGAGGTCGCTCGTCACATCCCGAAGGTGTGGCGCACCACCACGCCCGAAGCGGCGATCGCCGCTCGTCAAAGGGGCTGCCTCAAGGCGCTGCGCCGGATCCTCGGCGATCGTGTCGATTCTCCTGAGTTCGCCCGCGCTGCAGAACTGTTGATGAGGGCGGCGACCAGCGCACCATTCGAGGGCCGACCCATGTACGCCGCACTGCTCGCAATCCCGATCCCCGATGACGTGGTGGCCCGCCTCTTCCATGCTGCCTCTTTGTTGCGCGAGCATCGTGGCGACGGCCACATCGCGGCCCTGATGATCGAGGGTGTCGGTGGGCTCGAGGCGCACGTGCTTCTCGCCCTCGACATGGACCTGCCGGCGGAGAAGTTCGGACGCATCCACCATCTGCCGGCAGCGCAGCTCGCCGCCGTGATCGACGGGATGCGCGATCGCGGCCTGATCGGCGATGACGGCTGGCTGAGCGAACACGGCCGCGCCGTCAAACAGCGGGTCGAGGCGCTCACCGACGACCTCGCCGCGAAGCCATACGAGAGCCTCGCGGCGGACGAGCTCGCTGAACTCATGGCCACCCTCGAGCCGCTCGCCGCGCGGCTACTCGCCGCCCAGGACTAGGACGATGGCTCTGATCGCGATCGCCGTCGGCGGGTAGCGCACCCGTCGAGATCTGCACGTTGAGTGGGCGTCTCACGCGTCGCCGCCGGTGCAGAGCGCTGGCGCCGTTTGCGTCGATACATGTCCTCGTCGGCGGCGTGGATCGCCTGCTCCGGGCCCGGAGATGCGGCGAGAAGAGCAATGCCGATGCTCGCCTTGGGGCGGATGGTCGAGTCGCCGACGGTGATGTTCCGGGAGATCGCCAGGTTCACTCTGCGTACAAGTGCGGGCGTTTGCGTGGGGCCGCGCACCGTCTTGGCGAGCACGGCGAACTCGTCCCCGCCAAGCCTGCAGCAGACATCTTCCGGGCGCATGGCAGCTCGAAGCCGGTCGGCAACTGTGCGCAGCACCGTGTCGCCGGCCATGTGTCCGAACTGGTCGTTGATTTGCTTGAAGCCGTCAAGGTCGAGGTAGACGAGCGCGCCTTCGTGCTGGCGGGTCGCAAGATGCGATGTCAGGTACTCCAAGAAGGCCGCCCGGTTTGCCAGCCCGGTCAATGGGTCGTGGAAGGCGCGATGCGCCAGTTCCTCCATCGACGCCCGGCGCTCCCGTACGTCGTACAAGGTCAGCAGAATGCCGCGCATCATCGTCTCATCGAGCAGGTTCGTCACCGCCATGTCGACCCACAGCCATGTTCCGTCAGCGCAGCGCACTCGATGCTCGATCAGAGGCAGTGACTCAGATCCGCCCGCCACAGCAGCGTGGGCGGCACGAACGGCCTCCCGGTCGTCCGGATGGACGAAGTCCCACCACGAGCTATCCGCAAGTTCGTCGGCTGGCCAGCCGGTCAAGCTTGTGACGCGGGGACCGGCAAAGCGGACCCCGCCCTCCATGTCGGTGGCGATGGCCGCCTCGTGTGAGCGCTGAAGCAGCGGACGCAACACCTCGTCGAGGTTGATCGACACACCAGTGATTCCAACCAGCTGGCCACGTTCGTCGTGCAGACCGGTGTCAGTGACCAGCGCCGAAAAGGTGCTCTTGTCCCTACGGTGCACCATGAACACCCCGGACCATGGTCGACCGGCCCTCAAGTTGGTCATGATCTCGTCGGCGAACTCACGCATCCCCTTCGGCACAGTCAGATCCTCGATTGGGCGGCCGATGGCCTCCGTGGCAGTCCACCCATATAGCTGCTCGGCGGTCTCGTTCCAGAAAAAGACCGTGCCGTCCAGGTCCGTCGCGATAACTGCATTACCGAGCGACTTGGACACGAGGATCAGCCTCGGATCCGGCGCAGCGCTTTCGTTGGGCAACCGTGAGCCTCCAAGCCGCGTGCCGCGATCTCATGTCCCTGCAACCGCTGCTGGTCCCCAACGTCCAGAACGCTGGCGGACGCCACATCACCCGTTTCGGGTGACGGCCAGTCGTTCGCTCGTGATCTAGGAGTTACGGCCTAGAACTCAAAGATTTCTGGACCACAACCCCTAGATCACCGCGGAAGTGGGCGTGCGCTAGGTCGGCGGGCGGAGCACCGCGCTCAGTTGGTCGTCGATCGGTTCGAACTCCGGCATCACGAAGTGCCGGCGCAGCCAGTTGCCGCCGTCGACGACGAGCGTCGTACCGGTGATGAATGCGGCGTACGGCGAGCAGAGGTACGTCGCCGCCCACGCCAGCTCGTGCCGGCGACCGGTGCGACCGGCCGGCTGGCGGCGCGCATCCACGTCGTCCCCCGTCGTACGCAGCGCCTTCAGGTCATCCCGCATGTCTTCGTGGGGAAACAGTCCCGGGGCAACCGCGTTCACGCGAACGCCATCCGACGCCCATTCGACCGCCAGCGTCTTGGTCAGGTTTCCGACCGCCGCCTTCGCCGCCGCTGCCGGCGCCATGCCAGGACCACCTGTCCACGACTGTGTCGCCAGGATGTTGACGATCGCGCCGGGCACCCCGCGTGAGGCGCATCGTTTGTGCAGCTCCTGCGAACAGAAGAACGTGCCGTTCAACACGATGTCGGTGACAGAGCGAAACCCGTTCGGTGACAAGCCAGCGGCAGTCACCGGGAAGTTCGCTGCCGCGTTGTTGATGAGGATGCTCACCGGGCCAAGCGCTTCCTCGACCGCAGCGAAGGCCGCGGCCACCTGATCCGCCTCGCGCACATCGGCCGCAGCACCAACAGCTCGGGCGCCGACACCCTCGACGGCGGCAACGCCGGCGGCACGATGCTCCTCAGCGCGACTGACGATCCCGACCGAGGCGCCCAAGCGCGCAAACGCCACCGCGATGGCGCGCCCGAGCCCGGTCCCGCCTCCGGTCACGACCACGGTCACGCCGTCGTACGTGCCGGCCGGCAGCATCGTCGTCTCTGCCGGAGGCGGCTCGGGCAACGGCATGCGGGACTACTTGCCTTCGAACGTGACGGGTTTCTTTGCCGCTTTCGCGGCGTACCCAGCAGGCATGTCGTCGGAGATGAACTCCACCGACGCGCTCATGACGGAGAAACGCAACGCTTCGGTCATCCCGCGCCATGACCAATTGTCGATGGACCGCTTGATGCTTTGTACTGCGAGCGGTGCGTTAGCGGCGATCTCCTGCGCGATGCCGAGTGCGGTCGTTTCGAGGTCCTCCGGCGCGACAACCTGCTGCACGATGCCGAGTCGCTCAGCGGTCGCTGCGTCGATGCGCCGGCCGGTCAGTGCCAAGAGCTTGGCCCAACCGGTACCCACCTCGTGCGCGAGCCGCAGGTCACCGCCAGCGTCGATGCCTACCCCGACCTGCGCTTCGGGCAGCGCAAACTGGGCGTCTGCCGCGGCAACTCTGATGTCAGCCATCAACGCAAGTTCGAAGCCGAAGCCGAGGCAATATCCCTGCACTGCCACAACGATCGGCTGGGGCAGGTCCGAAAAGACGCGGAACCGCTCGTGCACCCAACGGATGCCCTCGTAGTAGTTGCGCACCTTCTCGGCTTGTGACCGGCCGGTGACACGGTCTTCCGGCATGCCCAGGTCGACGCCCGCGCAGAAGGCGCGACCGTTCGCGCGCACGAGAACAGCGCGCACCCGTTCGTCGAACCGGATCTGATCCGCACGCGCCCCCAGCTGCCGTGACGTCTCCCACGACCAGGCGTTGAGCTTGTCGGGTTTGTCGAGTGTGAGAACGGCGATGCCGTCGGTCACTTCGAGGCGTAGTTCCCACTCGTCCTCAGCAACCACAGGAGACGTCCGAAATGGCACCGGTGGAGCCTAGCCGTGACGGTTTTCCTACCCGTGGGTTAGCCAATCTCAGCCATTCGGCGTAGCCCTGTGACGACACGGGTAAGGAGTGCCGACATGGGCCGGGGCGCGTCTGTATGGTCAGGAAACATGAACCTCTCGACAGCGGCGCAGAGCGCTTTGCGACGTGTTGTGCACTTTCCCCGGGGGGCCGATCTGCCGACGTTCGACTACGTCGAACTGCCCGGCCGTGGGCGGACCTACGCTGCACGCGTCGACGGCCCGCAAGGCGCACCAACGCTCTTTCTGTGTCATGCATTGGGATGCACCGCGAGCCTGACCTGGTTCGGCACGATCGCTGCACTGCGCGAGCACTACAACCTCGTGTTGATGGACATGCGCTGGCATGGTCGCGGTATCTCCGACGGACGTTTCTTCCGGCTGAGCGACTGCGCCGACGACTGGGTCGCCCTTGCTGACGTGCTCGGCATCGAGTCGTTCATCCCGGTCGGTTACTCGATGGGCGGTGTCGTTGCGCAGGTGCTCTGGCGCCGGCACGCCGACCGGGTCGCCGGTCTCGTGCTCTGCTCGACAGCAGGCAACTGGCATGACACCCGGCGGGAGCGGGCGTTCTTCAGCTTGCTCCCAACGGTCACGGTGCCGATGGCGCTCCGCCGCAAGATCCCGACGGACCGGCCACTGGCGGAACTGCCGGCCGCGCTGACCGCTGCCACCGAAGACGCGGCAGTACGCCGGTGGGCACTCGCTGAGTTCCGCAGCACCAAGGTGAGCAGCCTGATGGCAGCCTTGAACGCCATCGGCCGGTTCGACTCGACGCCGTGGCTGCCGGAGATCGACGTACCGACATCCGTGGTTGTCACCGACAAGGACTCCTGGGTGCCGACGCGTCGTCAGCGCGCGATGGCGGCGGCGATCCCGGGCGCCGAGGTCTTCGAGTGCCATCGCAGCCACGCCGCGTGCGTGATCGGCGTCGAAGACTTCCTGCCGTGTCTGCTCGCCGCGACTGACTCCGTCGTACGACGGATAGGTGCCGCTGCCGCCTGAGGCGGCCTACTTCGTCTTGCGCGCCGCGGTCTTCTTGGCTGACCCAGCGGTCCCGTTCAGCGCCTTCGTCAGCTCGCCCAGAGCCTCCGGTACGGCGTGCGCCAACTCCCACAGTTCTGGCATGAGCTCCCGGCAGGCAATGAAGCCGAAGCCCATGTGGTCCATGTTCGACAGCACGGTCAGGTTGAGACCCAAGCCGTCGAGGATCGGTCCGAGTGGGTAGAGGTCGACCAGCCGTCCGCCGCAGAAGTACAAAGGGATCGGTGGGCCGGGAACGTTACTGACGATCAAGTTGAACGGCGCGGGCATCCGATCGGCCAGCCGCGTCGAGGTGTAGAGCCGCGCAGCAAGCGAGAACATGATCGGCGCCGCGAGGTCAGCCCAGTCCATCATCGTGGAGGCGCCGAGCGCCTTCTGCTCCGCCTTCGCACCCTTGTTCGCGTCGTGAATGCGCCGCAGCCGTTCGACCGGGTCGTCGATGTCGGTGGCGAGCGTCGAGAACATGACCGAGACGCGGTTCTGGCCGCCCGAGCCCTCCGTCTCGTCGTGCACACCGACCGGGATTGCTGCCGTCAGCGCCTTGTCGGACGTCTCACCGCGCGCGTCGAGATACCGGCGCAACGCGCCGGCCGTCACAGCTAGGACGACGTCGTTGACTGTCGCGCCCTCGACAAGCTTGCGTGCGTCCTTGATGTCCTCGAGCGGTACGTCAACGAACGCAACCTTGCGATGTGGGGTAATCGCGCCGTTGAAGCTTGTCTTCGGTGAAGTGAACGGTGCCGCCATGCCGGAGTTCGGCCGGTCGTGGCTGCGACGAGTGTTGACGAAGCTGATCACTGACCCGATCGTCGCCGGCACCAGCTTCGCGAGGCGGATCGGGCTGCGCGCGTTGTCGAGCAGCGCTCCGCCGATGCGTCGCCACTCCGACGGGATCGGCTCCGGTTCGTACGGCTCCGGGTGGGTCGGCCGGTCCTTGGGGTTCGGCTCGAGGTCGAGCACCTCCATCATCAGGTTCGCACCCGAGATGCCGTCGATCGTGCTGTGGTGCATCTTGCCGATGACGGCGACGTGTCCGTCCTTCAGGCCTTCGATGACCCAGAACTCCCACAACGGCCGGTTGCGGTCGAGCGGCCGGCCCGCGATGTCGCCCGCGATCTCGGCAACCTCTTCCGGGCCACACGGAGCAGGACAGCCCATGCGCCTGATGTGATAGTCGAGGTCGAAGTCGGGGTCGTCGACCCACATCGGCAGGCCGAGGCCGAGCGGGATGGTCGCGAGCCGACGCCGAAACTGCGGCACAAGGTGCATCCGGTTCGCGAACGTCTGCTTGATCGCGTCGAAGGAATAACCGTTGGGCATCGTCGACGGGTCGACGATGATGACGGCGCACACGTGCATGTGCATGCCGCCGTGCTCGCCATACAGGAAAAGGGCATCGAGCCCGGACAGTCGATCCATGGGGGCCAACCTAGCCCGCGGGCGCTCCGCGGCGCTGCCCCCCAAACAGGGCCACATTTCGTGACCGGCGACACTAGGCGGGTGGCCGACCGCTTCCGGCAGCTCTCGATGATCGGCGCTGCCCTCACCGCCAACGGGCTGCGTCCCGCGCGCGGCCGGGCCTTTATGGTGCCGAGCTTCTTCTCCGCGTGGCTCACTGCTGAGCTCGCCCCGCACAACCTCGCGATCACAGTCGCCGGCACGACGGCGCATGTCGCGCGGCACGGCGTACGCCGGAATGACGCGCCCGCGCTGCTCATGAACGCCGCCTCGGTAGCGGGGCTTGCGTCGATGATCCGAACGAGCCAACGGGCGCGCGGCGTGCTCGAAGCAGCGCTCGCGGACGGGCTTGGCGAGGGCTGGCTCGACATTCTCGAAGACAAACCGGATCCCGGCGAGATGGGCACACCGTGGCGCCAGCTCTTCCAACCCTTCCGGTTCCAACACCCTGAGGTCGTCAAGGTCACCGATCTGGTCTACGACGAGACGCACGGCCGACGTGGCCGGCTCGACGTCTTTCACCGCCGCGACATCCCAGAAGGGGCACCGGTGCTGTTCCAGATCCACGGCGGCGGCTGGACCATCGGCGACAAGCGCGAGCAGGGTCTTCCGTTGATGTTGCATCTCGCTGCTCGTGGCTGGGTGTGCGTTGCGCCGAACTACCGCTTGTCGCCGCGCGCGGTCTGGCCGGACCACATCGTCGACCTCAAGCGTGCGCTCGCATGGGTGCGCAACGAGATCGGTGCGTACGGCGGCGATCCCGCATTCGTGGCGGTGACCGGTGGGTCTGCAGGTGGTCATCTGTCTGCGATGGTCGGGCTCACCGGAAACGACCCGCGTTTCCAACCGGGCTTCGAGGACGCCGACACATCGGTGCAAGCGTGTGTGCCCATCTACGGGCTGTACGACATCGCGAACGAGCTCGGCGCCAAGGAGACGAAGTGGCGCAGCGACTCGTTGATGCGCAACTACGTGTTCAAGAGCTGGTTGGAGCGAGACCGGGAGCGGTGGCTATCGGCGTCGCCGCTCGCGAACATCCGTCCCGATCTGCCTCCGTTCTTCGTCATCCATGGCCGCAACGACACGCTCGCGCCGTTGTCCGAGGCACAGGCGTTCGTCGAACGAATGCGGTCCACGTCGAAGTCCAAGGTCGTGTTCGCGGAACTGCCCGGAGCACAGCACGCGTTCGACATCTTCCCGTCGATCCGCTCCGCGCACGTGGTCCGTGCCGTCGACGTGTTCCTCCGGTGGGCACGGACAACAGCGCAGGAACGGCCACACGCCGCGGCCGACGAACCCCTCGAGGTCACCGAGGCCGAAGAAGCCGTCTGACCTAGCGTCGGACATAGGTAGTCAAAACTCGTCATTTTGCGACCTTTCACCCGGTCGCGCGCGCAGATCGCATCAGGCGTCCTCGCTTGCTGCCGACCACTTTCACAATGGGCGTGCGTGGGTGGGGCCGGTGGACTCGACGGGCGGTAGTGCCGATCGGGTTCGTTGTGGTGCTCGGCGCGGCGACCATCCCCCAGGTATCGGCAGCGCCGACGGCCCGGACGGCCTGGACGGCGCAGTCGGTGAACCTGCTGTCGGACGACCAAGCGGGGTTCGAAGCGTCGCCGGTCAACTGGGGCTCCGTACAGGCCACTCTCGCAACTGTGACTGCGCCGACGCACTCGGGCACGGGTGCGCTCGCGGTGACTGCGCAGTACGACGCCAGCTCTCTACGCGCCTTGTCGCGGTCCGACGCGACCTCGGCTATAGCGGTCACGCCCGGTGCGCGTTACGCCGCGCGGCTGTGGGCGAGCGCCGATACGACGCCGCGCGACGTGTCAGCGGGTGTGTTCTTCCTCGACAGCTCCGGGCGAGTCATCGCCTCGGCCGTGGGACAACCAATCGCCGACCAGCTCGGATCGTGGCAACAGACGCCGGTCGCAGTGGGTGTCGTACCGCCGAGCGCTTCCTACGTCGTCGCCGGCGTTGTCATCAACAACATGATCGCGGGCGAGACGCACGTGATCGATGACGCCAGCCTGACGATGGCGTCGGGTGGATCAGCCGACGTCGCCGGCCCGCTGGCAACGTCCGGCAACCGCGTGCTCGACGTGAACGGCAAACCCGTCGTACTGCGTGGCTTCACACGGGTCGGCATGGAAGGCAGTGGCGACGCTCCCGCTGCCGAGGAGCTCGGTTACGCGAAACGCTGGGGCGCCAACATCATCCGGCTGCCGGTCAGCGATGCGTTCTGGTTGTCGACGTCGTGCAACTACGATTCGTCGTACGCCGATGAAGTGGACAGTGCCGTCAACGCAGTCACCGCACTCGGCATGGTCGCCTTGGTCGATCTGCACACGAACGCGACAACGCCGTGCGGCGACGTACACCAACAACCCATGGCGGAGTACCCGGACGCGGTGACGTTCTGGCAGCAGGTCGCGAACCGCTACCGCAGCAACCCGCTCGTCGCGTTCGACCTCTACAACGAACCGCATGACATCTCCGACGACGTCTGGCGCAACGGCGGGATCGTGACCTGGCGAGGCACGACGTTCGAGGCGGCTGGCATGCAGCAGATGTACGACGCGATCCGCGCTGCCGGCGCTGACAACCTCATCGTCGTCAGCGGCACCGGTTGGGCCAACAACTGGCCGAGCACCGCACCACTCGCCGGCACCAACGTGGTCTACTCCGCGCACGCCTACACGTGCCCGGTGGTTGCACCGCCGAACTGCGCCTCGTCGGCGCCGTACGAAGCACCGTCGTTCCTCGACCAGTGGATCGCTCCGGGCAACAGCTACCCCGTCATCATCGGCGAGTTCGGGTTCCCCGACGCGAACGACGGCAGATACAACGCGAGCGTCATTGCGACGGCGGAGTCACACGGGTGGGGTTGGTCTCAGTTCACCTGGGGCGATGCGACCTGGGGAAGTTTCGACCTACTGGCGACGGCCGGGCACGGGGCTACCTACGAGCCGAAACCGGCCGGCATGCCCGCCCTCGCTGCGTTCCCCGGGCCGGACCCGGATCCGGATCCGGGCCCGGCCAGTGGGGCGTGGCTGGTGCCTGGCCTGTCGGCGTCGGCGATCGGACACACCGGCGACGTGCCGGTGCCGGGCGATTACAACGGCGACGGCATCACCGATCCCGGCGTGTGGCGGCCGTCTGATGGTGACTGGGACGTGAAGGGAACCCGCATCGCACACCTCGGTGCAGCCGGCGACGTGCGGGTGCCGGGCGACTACAACCACGACGGCAAGACCGACATCGCGGTATGGCGGCCGAGCAGCGGCAACTGGTACGTCGCCGGGCGGTCTGCCATGCACTTCGGCACGCTCGGCGACATCCCGGTGCTCGCTGACTACAACGGCGATGGCGTCCCTGACCTCGCCGTCTTCCGCCCTGCGAACGGCGACTGGTACATCGACGGCCGGCGCGCCGTGCACTTCGGCATGCGTGGTGACGTGCCAACGCCGGCCGACCGGAACGGCGACGGCCGCGCCGAGATCGGGGTGTGGCGGCCGGGCAACGGCGACTGGTACGTGCCATGGGAGCACCCCGTGCACTTCGGCACGGCCGGTGACATCCCCGTTCTCGGTGACTACACCGGCGACCACCGATCCGACCGGGCCGTGTGGCGACCGACCACCGGAGGGTGGTACGTCGAGGGGTTGCCGACGTGGAAGGTCGGCAAGCGCGGCGACGTACCGGTGCCCGGTCAGTACGACGGATCGGCTGGCATCGACCGCGCGGTGTGGCAACCCCCGCAGTGACCGGCTTGATCAGCCGCAGACCTTACGTGCGATGCACGGGCACATGTGAGTAGCCGGCGACGTTCGCCATCTGCACCCGCTCACAGCGCTCTTCATCGACGGTGAACTTCGGCCAGCGTTTGGCAAGCTCCTCGATTGCGATGCGGCTCTCCATGCGTGCCAGCGCAGCGCCGAGACAACTGTGTACGCCGTAGCCGAAGCCGAGCGACAGGCTCTTCGGCCGGTCGATGTTGAATGTGTCGGGGTCGTCGAAAAAGCGCTCATCGCGCGTCGCCGAGCCGGTGATCAACAACGTGGGATGACCGGCCGGAACGGTCACTCCGTTGTACGTCGCGTCCCGAACAGAGAAACGGCCCTGATATTGCGACGGTGGCCAGTAGCGCAGGATCTCTTCAACGGCCGGCATGATTTTCCCAGGATCTGCAAGCACTTTCTGCCACTCTGACGGATTGCGGTGGAACAACACGACCGCGTTTCCCACGAGCTTGGTCACCGTCTCCGCGCCCGCACCGCCGAGCAAACCGGCGAAGCCGGCGATCTCGGCGTCGTCGAGTTTCGTCATCTCCCCGTCGCCGCGGTCGACCTCGACTTGCGTCAGAACCGTGAGCATGTCGTCACCGGGATGCTTGCGCTTGTCCTGAACCAACTCGTAGAAGTAGAGGCCGCTCTGCAGCTGAGCGTCCATGCCCTCCTGTGTGGGGGCCATCTGACCGGGCTCGCGATGCAGGCCGATGTCGAGCCAATGCCGGATCTGCTGCCGGTCGGCTGCCGGTACGCCGAGCATCCGCGAGATGATCTCGACCGGAAACGGTGCGCTGAAGTCGGCAACCGCGTCGAAGGAGTCCGCGTCGTCGTACGGCGCCAAGACCGTTTCGATAACTTCCCGCACCATCGGCTCGAGCCCGTTGATGGCACGCGGGGTGAAGGCTCGGCTGACAAGCGCGCGCAACCGGTCATGCTCCGGCGGATCCATCATGATGATCAGCCGGTACTCCTTGATCATGTCGGCGTCCAGGTTCAACGTGAACAGGTCGACGCCGTGGCCGCTCGAGAACGTCTCCCAGTCCCGGTGTGCTGCGACGACGTCGTCGTACCGAAACAGCGCCCAGAAGCCGTACCGCTCGCTGTAGAAGACGGGGGCGTCGTCGCGCATCCGCCGGTACAGGTCATACGGATCGTCGAAGTACTCCCGGGAGAACGGGTCGAACTCCAGCGTGCCGGTGCTCATGCGACCACCTCCACACGGTGTCGAGTGTCCGTCCGGTAACGCAAAGTCGTCAGGCCATCCGGTGAACCGTGCCGGCCACGCGTCCGTACCCGGAAGCGAGACAACACCGTCGATCGCTCGGGGGGCGCCGAGGAGGCGCCGGCAGTATGGGTTGGCTCACGGGTGTGAACGCGCGCGCGCCTCCGGTCGCGTGCGCTCCCTGCTGGCGTATGCCCACCCGAAACCATCCGGAGGTATGTCCGTGCACCGATCATTCGTGTCGACCATAACCAAAGTCAGTGCGCTCGTGCTCGTCGTAGGCCTCGGCTTCGTTGGTGCCAGGACCGGCGCCACGCTGGCCGTGAGCCAGACCGGGGCGACGTCATCGTCCTCGAGCAGCGACCCGTGCCAGCTCGGCCGTCCTAACTGCATCCACATCGGGTTCACCAAGGCCTGGCTCGGAGGCAAGAAGGTCGACCTCGAGTACTCCCATCAGTACTTCTGTTCGACGCCGCCACCGAGTGGCGCCAAGACCAACTGCGAAGTCGGCTACTACAGCTACCAGCAACCGCCTAGTGGTCCGGTCGTCAGCAATATCTACGCGCTGATCCCGATGGGCTTCACGCCGCCGAAGTCGACGTTGCACTGCCCGCTGGCCGGACACTGCATCGACAGCCCGAACACCATTGACCTGTCCCGCTTCGGCGGGACCGCCAACGAACCGTTCCCGGCGCACAGCATCGTGCTGGAAGAGGACGAGTCGTTCCAATCGACGTGGTGGCCACTCGTCGTCGTCGGGGTGAAGAACCTCGCGGCGTGGAACCAGATCGCTTCCGAGAAGAGCGCGGACGCGATGGACGCGTGCGAGGCAGCCGGCAACTGCACGAGCGAACAGCCGACGAACGCCTACATCTTCTTCCAGGTGCTCGGGCCAGGTATGAGCCCGGCCGGCCCCGCCTGACCGACGGCTGACGGCGTGGCAAGTCGGTAGCTGCTGGCTACCGGCTTGCCACGAGGAGATGTACGGCGAGCTCGAGGTCGCTTTCCATTTCTTTCACGTCGGAGCGTCCGGCGAGCCACGACAGGATGTCGGCCAGCCAGATCTTGCCGATGAGACGCGCGACAGCAACATCGTGGTCGGTCGGCTCGCCAACGCCGTAGGTCATCGCTCGCGTGATGATGGCTTCCATCCGCGAGCTCACCACAGCGTTCTCGGCAGTGGTCGACTCGTCGCCGAACATCATCGCGCGGACGACGGCTCCGTAGAGGCTCGGATTACGGCCCAGGGCGCGCACCGCGCGTTGCAACACTGCGAAGACCCGATCGGCCGGGGACTCGGGGCCGGCCGAGGCCGCCTTCAACCTGTCGTGCAGCTCGTCCATCTCGTCGGCAAGCACCGACACGAGCAAGTGGATCTTCGACGGGAAGTACCGGTAGAGCGTGCCGAGAGCGACGTCCGCGCGCTCGGCCACCTCGCGCATCTGCACCGCGTCGAACCCGCCTTCGGTCGCGAGCTCGGCGGCAGCCCGCAGAATCCGGCGCCGACGCTCGCGCTGCGCCTCGGTCGGGAGCGCCTCCTCGCCGTTGCCGACTATGTCGACGGCATCCCCAGCTTTCATCGTCCGTGCCATCGGTCAGCTCACCGCCGCCGTCGCCACTCGTTTCGCCCACGGGTAGTCGGCCTTGCCCGAGGGCGAGCGGAGCACCTCGTCCACCACGACGACGGTCCGCGGCACCTTGTAACCCGCGACCAAGGTGCGGCAGTGCACCATCACGTCCTCAGTCGACGGCGCATCGAACCCATCGCGCACCTGGATGACGGCCGCTACGCGCTCGCCGTACCTCTCGTCCGGTACCCCGGTCACAACCGCGTCGAAGACGGCCGCGTGCGCCTTGAGGGCGGACTCGACTTCCTCCGGATAGACCTTCTCGCCGCCGGTGTTGATGCAGACCGAGCCTCGCCCGAGCACGCTGATCGTTCCGTCTGCTTCGACGGTGGCGCTGTCACCTGTCAGCACCCAGCGCTCGCCGGCGATCTCGATGAACGTCGCGGCGGTCTTCTCCGGATCGTTGTAGTAGCCGAGCGGCACGTGCCGCTTCTGCGCCACCAGGCCGACGACGCCAGAACCCGGCGCCACCGGTCGCCGATCGTCGTCGAGGACAGCAGTCCGGTCGTCATTGGCCGTGACGAACAGGCCCCTGGCCTGCTGCTCGGGCGCCACGCTGCCGTTGAAGCCCGTCTCCGATGACCCGTACGAGATCACCATGAGGCAGTTCGGGAAGAGCTCTTGCAGCTGCTCGCGTACGGCGTGGGAGAGCAGCGCACCGGTCGAGCTGATGACGAACAGCGAGGAGAGATCGAGGTCGGCGCACTCGCCTCGCCGTGCCTCGGCGATCGGCCGGGCCATCGCGTCACCGACGATGTTGATCGTGTTGACCTTCTCGCGTTCGATCGTGCGCAGGACATCGGCACCGTCGAACTTCGGCAGCAGAACGACGCGGTTGCCGCCCCAGAACGAGATGAAGGTCCCGAGCTGCGCAGCCCCATGCATCAGTGGCGCGACCGGGAACATGATCAGGTTGCCGCCGTCGCGGGCGCGTTCGACCACCTGCTCCGGCGACTTCGCTGCTTCGCCGCCCGGGTTGCCGCCAGCCATACCGGCGAAGAACAGGTCCTCGTGCTGCCACATCACGCCCTTGGGCATGCCGGTCGTGCCGCCGGTGTAGATGATGTAGAGGTCCTTGCCGGACCGTGCCGGGAAACCGCTGCGGTCATCGGGCTGCGCCGCCATCGCCTGCTCATAGTCGACAGCGTCGACCGGAAGGGCGGACACGTCGCCGCCGCCGACGACGATCAGTTGCCGGATTTTCGGCGACCGGCCGAGCACGGCCGCCACCCGATCGAGGTAGACCGCGTCGGTGACGACCGCCACCAAGTCGGCATCGTTGTAGAGGTACGCCAGCTCCTCCTCGACGTACCGGTAGTTGACGTTGATCGGCACGGCGCGGAGCTTCAGGCAGGCGAGCACGGTTTCGACGTACTCCGGGCCGTTCGTGATCTGTACGCCGAGGTGGTCGCCGGGGCCGATACCTACCGAGAGCAGATGGTGCGCCAGCCGGTTGGCTCGCTTGTCGAGGCCGACGTAGGACAGCCTGCGTTCGCCGACGACCAGCGCCTCGCGCTCACCGACCTCGTCGACGATCGCTTCGTAGAGGTCCGCGAAGTTGTACTCCATCTAGAACCCCGCCGTCGCGGTCGCGCCGCCGTCGACGACGAACTCCGCGCCGGTGCTGTACGACGACTCGTCGCTCGCCAGGAACGTGATGAGCGCGGCGACGTCGTCTGCCGTGCCCATGCGTTTGAGCGCGACCTTGTTCGCGACGTATTTGCGGCCACGATCGTCCATGACCTCACGCGTCATCGGAGTATCGATGCCACCGGGGTGCACGGAGTTGACGCGGATCTTGTCCGGGCCGAGTTCGAGCGCCGCGACCTTGGTGATGCCACGGACGGCGAACTTGCTTGCGGTGTAGGCGCCGAGGAACGGCGACGCACCGAGCCCCTCGGTCGAGGAGAGGTTGACGATCGACCCGCCACCTGCGCGACGCAGCGCGGGAATCGCCGTCCGCATGCCGAGGAAGACGCCGACGAGGTTGATGTCGATCAGGCGGCGGAAGTCCTCGAGGGTCTGCTCCTCGAGTGCGGCGAAACGGAGAATGCCGGCGTTGTTCACCAACACGTTGAGTGCACCGAACTCGCGCTGGGTCGCGTCGACGGCTGCGGCCCAGTCGTCCTCGGACGTGACGTCGAGGTGCAGATAACGCGCGGGCTCGCCGAGCTCATCGGCAAGCGCCTTGCCGTCGTCGTCGAGGACATCACCGAGTACGACGCGCGCACCTTCGTCGACGAACCGGCGTGCCGTGGCGGCACCCATCCCGCGCGCCCCGCCGGTGATCAGCGCCACCTTGCCGGCAAGCCTGTTGGTCACGGCTTGTCCGACCCGACGACCCACATCGCGAAGAACTGCGAGCCACCGCCATACGCGTGCCCCAAGGCCCGGCGAGCGCCGTCGACCTGGTGCTCGCCGGCCATGCCCCGCACCTGCAGCGCGACCTCGGCGAACCGGCACATACCCGAGGCCCCGATCGGGTTGCTCGACAGCACGCCGCCGGACGGATTGATGGGCAGGTCGCCGTCGAGCGCCGTCGTACCGTCGTCGACGGCCTTCCAGCCGGTTCCTTCCTCCGCGAAGCCGAGGTTCTCCAGCCACATCGGCTCGTACCAGCTGAACGGCACGTAGATCTCGGCGCAGTCGATGTCCTTGCGCGGGTCGGTGACCCCGGCCTGCTGGAAGACGTCCTTCGCGCAGTTGCGGCCGGCGTGCGGATTGACGGTGTCGCGGCCGGCACCGATGGTCGGCTCGCTTCGGATGGCGGCGCCGTGGATCCACGCGACCGGGTTGGGTGCCGCGCCTGCCGCCTCCTCGTCGGCAAGCACGATCGCGCAGGCGCCGTCCGACGATGGACACGTCTCGAGGTAACGGATTGGGTCCCAGAGCATCGGCGACTCGCGCACCATGTCCTCGGTGATGTCGGGGATCTGCAGGTGCGCGTACGGGTTCTTCAGCGCGTTGAGCCGGTCCTTGACCGCGACCTTGATGCCGATGTGGTCCGGCGCGTTGGCCCGCCGCATATAGGCACGGATGATCGGGGCGAAGTAACCGCCCGCACCTGTGACCAGGCCCGGCGAGAATGGGAGCCGGATCGACAGCGCCCAGGTCGCGTTGCTCTCCGACTGCTTCTCGAAGCACACGACCAGCACGCGCTTGTGTGCACCGGACGCGACGAGATGCGAGGCCATCACGGCCGTCGATCCGCCGACACTGCCAGCGGTGTGGACGCGCATCATCGGCTTGCCCACCGCACCGAGCGCGTCGGCGAGGAAGAGCTCCGGCATCATCACGCCTTCGAACATGTCCGGCGCCTTGCCGATGACGACCGCGTCGATGTCGGTCCACGTGAGCCCCGCGTCCTCGAGCGCGCGCAACGCTGCCTCGCGCACGAGGCCCGGCATCGACACGTCCTGGCGCTTCGCCGCATATTTGGTTTGACCTACTCCAATGACAGCCACGCGTTCGCTCATGCGGCATCAGCTCCCAACAAGGCGACGAGGTTCTGTTGCAGGCAGGCACCCGCCGTCGCATGCGCGATCGCGGTCTGTGCGCTGCCCGAGGCGATCGCCCCAGCAGCGCCGACCAGCCGCGATAACCCACCGACCATCGTCGGGCCGGCGGCCGCGTCCACTTTGGTCCCGTTCAGCTGCAGTGCCTCGCGGAGGATCAGCTCCTGATGCGGGTACGGCGTGTGCAAGAACGCCGCGTCAGCTGTGACCCCGAGCGCGCCCGCGCCCTCGGCGGCCGTTCGCGTCGACGGGGACGTGGTCAGATCTCGTACGCCGAGTGCGGGCGCTTCGATGCGATGGTCGATGCCGCGGATCCAGGCGGGCCGGTCCACGAGTTCGCGGGCCCGGTCACCGGTGGCAAGGATCACTGCCGTTGCGCCGTCGGCCACTTCCGTCGGCGCCACGTCCGGAACCTCCGCGAACCGCCCACTGTCGCGCATCGCCTGCGCTTGCAGGCCGGCCAGTGACCGCGCGTCCGGCCACAGCGGCGCAACGACGTACGGGTCGAGCTGCAGCGCAAGCGTGCGATCAAGGTCGCTCGTCGACGGCCGCGCGAAGGCGTAAACGAGCGCCGTGTCGATGTCGTCGTGCTGCAGGAACTCGACCGCTTCGTACAGCGCGAAGGCGCCGTCCATCTCGAGGTGCGACTCGCGGATCGGCGGCCACGCGCCGACTGCGTCCAACGCACCGACGAAGGCAAAGGGATAGCCCTGCAGGTAGTCGCTCGATCCGGAGACGGTGAAGTGGATGTCCTTCTGCTCGAGACCGACCTTGTTCTTGGCCTCTCTGATGACCGGAATGAGCAGCTCGACCTCGTTGCGCGCCGGCTCCAGCGGTGTGCTGAACTCCGCCCACGCGACGATCGCAACGGGTTTGCGGTAGACGCGCGTCATACGTAGTCCTTGTAGGTGTCATAGTCCGCGTCCGGTTCGCCGGTCGGCCGGTAGTACGCGATGTTCGCGAGGTTCTTCGTCCACTTGTCCTTGTCGATCCACACCGGTTCGACGCGCATGCCGAGCCGGACCTCGGTGGGGTCGACCTCTTTGACCAGGAACATCGAGGTGATGTCCGCACCGTCGAGCTTCACCCACGCGGAGACGTACGGCGCGTCCAGCCCTGGGCTGGGGATCTGCGTCACGGCAAAGGTCGTGACGATGCCAGGCCCCGGCAGCTCGATGCCTTCCTCGGTCGCCACACCGCACATAGAGCAAGCGCCGCGCGGCGGCACGTAGACCTTCTGGCACTTAGGGCACTTCTCGCCCACGATGCGGCCTTGCTCGATCGACCCGAGGAAGCGGGCCGCCGCCGTACCCGGCGTGTATCGGTACTCCAGGTGGATCGGCGTCTCGACGATCGTCGGCTCACTCATTGGTTGCCTCAAAGCAGAGGAGGTCGGTGATCGCCCCAACACGGTCGTCCCGCCAACGCGCGCGAACCCGCAGGCCAGTGGACATCGCCGACTTGTCGGTATCAACGGCGGCGAGCAATCCGGTGTCGGCCCCGTCGAGCTTGACCAGCGCCCACGCAAACGGATGGTCCAGCGGTTGCCCGGCACGCGGCTCGTCGTTCCACGACCACGTCGTCACCGTTCCGACATCGGAGACGTCAACGAGCTCGGTCAGGCCGTCGCTCGTGACCGGGTCGTACTCCTGCGGCGGCACCAACACGCGACCGTCGGCCGCCCGCACGCCGACGATCTTCTTGTCTTTCAAGGCGGTCACGAACGCCCCGATGATCGGGCCGGTCGACCGTGTGTATGCGTACTCCAGGACGTGCGTAGCTGTGAGCGATTCCGTAGTGCTCGTCATCAGATCTTGGTCTCCCGGCCTGCCCAGTAGGGATCGCGGAGCTTGCGCTTGTAGAGCTTGCCGTTCGGGTCGCGGGGGAACTCCGTGTGGAAGTCCACCGATCGCGGCAACTTGTACTTCGCGACGTTGTCGGCGAGATAGCCGAGCAGTTTCTGCTCTTCCTCCGGCCCGGCCTCCACACCGTCGATGAGTTGTACGGCGGCCTTGACCTCTTCACCGAGGTCGTCGTGCGGGATGCCGAACACCGCGCAGTCCTCGATGTCCGGGTGTTGGATCAGCACCGACTCGATCTCGGCGGGGTAGATGTTCACGCCACCCGCGATGATCATGTCGGACTTGCGGTCGCAGAGGAACAGGTAGCCGTCCTCGTTGAAGTAGCCGACGTCGCCGACGGTGAAGAAGCCCTCGGCGTCGTGGCTCTTCGACGTCTTGTCCTTGTCGCCCTTGTACTCGAAGTTCGGGCCGGTCCCCATGCGCATCCAGACCGTGCCGGGCTCGCCGACCGGGAGCTCGTTGCCATCGTCGTCGGTGACCTTGACGGTGCTCGTCGGCCAGGCGCGCCCGACGGTGCCCGGGTACTTCATCCACTCGTCGGGCGGCGCGATCGTGCCGCCGCCCTCGGTCGCGGCGTAGTACTCCCAGATCGCGTTGCCCCACCAACCGATCATCTCCCGCTTGATGTCGGGCGGGCACGGCGCCGCGGCGTGCACCATGCAGCGCAGCGACGACACGTCGTAGGAGGTCCGGACCTCCTCGGGCACGGCCAGCATGCGGTGGAACTGGGTCGGGACCATGTGGCTGG
>JBJMHR010000010.1:0-49129 GCA_045807285.1 Actinomycetes bacterium | reverse complement strand
GCGCGACGGCCGCAGTCCGTTTCGATCGAGGACTGCGCCAATCACCGTCCCGTCAGAGAATGCGATCGACGCAGGGCCGTCCCAGGGCTCCATGAGCGAGGAGTGGTATTCGTAGAACGCCTTGAGGTCCTCGTCCATCTCGGCATGGTTCTCCCACGCCTCCGGAATCATCATGAGCACGGCGTGCGGCAGCGAGCGGCCGCCGATGTGCAACAGCTCGAGCACCTCGTCGAACGACGCGGAGTCGCTTGCGCCGTCGGTGACGATCGGAAACAGCCGCTTGAGATCGCCCGGCATCAGATCGCTCGCGAGCAACGCCTCGCGAGCGCGCATCCAGTTGCGGTTGCCCTTCAACGTGTTGATCTCACCGTTGTGCGCGATGAAGCGGTAGGGGTGCGCGAGCGGCCAGGACGGGAACGTGTTCGTCGAGAACCGCGAGTGCACGAGCGCGAGCGCTGACGCGAACCGCGGATCGGAGAGGTCCGGGAAGAAGGGGCCGAGCTGTGGCGCGGTGAGCATGCCCTTGTAGACCAGGGTGCGCGTCGAGAGGCTCGGGAAGTAAACGTGCAGCTCGCGCTCGGCGCGTTTGCGCACACAGAACGCGCGCCGTTCGAGACCCATCCCAACGATGCGTCCGCCGCCTTGTGCTGCGGCAACGAACAGCTGCCGGAACACTGGCATGACCGACTGCGCCGAGTTGCCGATCCCCGTGAGGTCGATCGGGACGTCGCGCCACCCGAGAACGCGAAGACCTTCCTCGGCGGCGATCCGCTCGACGTCGGCGACGGCAGCGGCGCGCTCCGCCTCGTCAACCGGAAGGAACGCCGTGCCGACGGCATACCCGCCCACCTCGGGCAGCTCGAAGCCAGTGGCGGCACGGAGGAACGCGTCCGGGATCTGCGTCAGGATGCCGGCGCCGTCGCCGGTGTCCGGGTCGCTCCCCTTCGCCCCGCGGTGCTCGAGGTTGCAGAGGACGGCGAGGCCGCGGTCCACGGTCGCGCGGGTGGGGCGGCCGGTCAGGTCAGCAACGAAGGCGACGCCGCAGGCGTCGTGCTCATGGGCGCCGTCGTACAACCCCTGCGGGGGCGGCGCAGCAGAAAACTGCGCAACGGAGAACTGGGACATCGGGCCTTTCCGTGTCGGTCCGTCGTACGTCGCTTGGGGAAGCTGGCGGGACGGCATCGGCCCTCGAAGGCTCAGGGTACATGCCGCACCGGCCCAGACCGATCCAATTCCCGCGTGTCTACCAGACGCCCGGAGCTAGCTCACGCTCGCTCCGACAAGGTGCCCCAAGCCGTAAGTGACCGCGGCCGCGACGGCACCGATCGCCAGCTGTCGCAGTCCGCTGTACCACCACCGACGTCCGGTGAACCGGGCGATCGCTGCACCGGCGGTGAACAGGCCGACCCCGGCAAGGACCATCGAGATCAGCAGGGACGAGGCGCCCACTAGGTAAGGGAGCAGCGGGATGAACGCCCCGACCGAGAAGGCGAAAAACGACGACCAAGCGGCGGTCCACGGCGAGGGCAGCGAGTCCGGGTCGACGCCGAGCTCCTCCCGGGCGTGCACTTTCCAGACGTTCTCAGAGTCACGCGACAGTTGGCGGGCAACCTCGTGGGCGAGCTGCGGGTCGAGACCGCGCTTGCGGTAGATCCGGGCGAGCTCAGCCTCTTCTGCCTTGGGCCGGCGGGCGATCTCCGCCCGCTCGATGGCCAGCTCGGCGTGCATCGCCTCGGCCTGCGCACGGACGGAGGTGTACTCCCCCGACGCCATGGACAACGCACCGGCGAACAAGCCGCTGACTCCAGTGAGCGCGACGTTGTGCGCCGAAACGCCACCACCCGCCACACCTGCGATGAGGGCGAAGTTGGACACCAGGCCGTCCATCGCACCGAACACCGCCGGACGCAGCCAGCCACCCTGCACGTTCTGGTGGTCGTGGTGCATCTCCGGCGGAGCAGAGGCCGAGCCTGGGACGGCTCGGGTGTCCGGCGTAGTCACTTCACCAGACTATGCCGCAGCGGGAGCGGTCTCCGGTGCCGGTTCGAGCGAGTCCGGCTCTTCGCGCGAGCTGTTCCGTCGTACGACGAAGTAGCCGGCGGCGGCGAGGAAGACGACGATGCTGACGTAGTCGTTCAGCCGCAGGCCGAGGAAGTGGTTGGCCTGGTCGACGCGTAAGTACTCGATCCACGCGCGGCCGGCGGTGTACGCCGCGACGTAGAGGGCGAAGGCCCGGCCGTGGCCGAGGCGGTACCGGCGGTCCGCCCAGATGACCAGACCAGCGACGCCGAGGTCCCAGAACGACTCGTAGAGGAACGTCGGGTGGTAGAGCCCGACACTGAGCGTGCGCGACGGCCGGTTCGACGGGTCGATCTCGAGTGCCCAGGGCAGGTGCGTCACCCGCCCGTAGAGCTCCTGGTTGAAGTAGTTGCCCCACCGGCCCACCGCCTGCGCGACGGCGAGGGCGGGCGCGACTGCATCTGCCATCGGCGCCAGCGGGATGCCGCGACGGTGCAGGGCGAACCACGCGCCGAGGACACCGCCAGCGATCGCACCCCAGATTGCGAGGCCGCCATTCCAGATCTCGAACGCGCCGACCCAGTTCTTGCCCTTCGCGAAATAGAGCTCCGGATCGGTGGCGACGTGGTAGATGCGCGCACCGATCAGCCCCGCCGGCACGGCCCATACGGCCATCTCGCCGACGGTGCCGGTACGTCCACCGCGTGCGACCCATCGACGGTCACCGATCAGAACGGCGGCCACGATCCCGAGGATCACCATCAACGCGTAACCGCGCAGCGGCAGCGGCCCGAGGTGGAGCACGCCGCTCGACGGGCTCGGGATCGACGCGATGAGCACGGGCTAGATGGGTGTCACGTTGTCGAGCAGCAGTCGCAGGTCGTGAGCGATGCCGCTCGGCGCCGTTTTGTCGAGCCACGCGAGGTTCGACGTGCCGGTCCGGTCGAACGCGGTCATCTGGGTGCTGTGCTCGACCTTCTCAAGGCCGCTGCTGGCACTGCTGACCGTGAAGGGAAGCCCCAGTTGGTGCGCTGCTTTGGTGATCTGTGCTGCCGACCCGGTCAGGCCAACGAAGGCCGGAATGTGCTTGTCGAACCGGTCCAGCCACGCGCGGATGACCGGCGCGGTGTCACGACTCGGATCCACGGTCACGAACACGACCTGCACCTGCCGCTGCTGATCAGGGGTCAGTTGCTCGACAGCCTTGCCGAGAGCCGCCATGTCGTCCGGGCATGCGTCCGGGCAGTTGGTGTATCCGAAGTAGGTGACCGTGATCTTGCCGGTGTGCTCCTTGAACAGGTTGTACGGCGCTCCCGACGTGTCGGTCAGGGTGACGTCGGGCAACACCTTGGCAGGTTGGAACGTCGCACCGGTGAAGCCGACAGCCGCAGGGCTGCTTACCACGATCGAAGGGCCGCCGGAAGCCGACGAAGATCCGGACGAGCAGGACGCAAGGGCAGGGACGGCGGCAACCGCCGCACACAAGATCAGCAGTCGCCTCATGCCGGACACAACGGTCGAGGCTAGCCCGGGGTTCACGAGCCGCCGGAGCGCACACCGCTGGCGAGCTCCACCGTCAGCTTGGTGAGCGCAGCGAACCCGTCCCGCGGGCTGGTGGCATCGAGCAGGCACCGCACGAACGCCGATCCGACGATCACACCATCGGCGTACGCCGCGACCTCGGCCGCCTGCGGTCCGGTCGACACACCGAGGCCGAGACCGATCGGCAAGTCGGTCTGCTTGCGAACTCGGGCGACAAGTTCGGCGGCTCGGTCGCTCACCGCATCACGGGCGCCGGTGACACCCATGGTCGATGCGGCGTACAAGAAGCCGCGCGTGACCTGCGCGGTCGCGGCGATCCGCTCGTCGGTCGAGCTGGGCGCCACGAGAAAGACCGGGTCGAGTGCTGCATCGCCGACAGCAGCGAGCCAAGGACCGGCTTCTTCCGGCAGCAGGTCCGGAGTGATGACACCGGCGCCGCCCGCAGCCGATAGGTCGCGCGCGAAGCGGTCGACGCCGTAACGCTCGACCGGGTTCCAGTACGTCATAACGAGCGTTGGTACGCCGGTGCGCGCGACAGCCTCGACCGTGCGCAGCACGGTGGCGGTCGTCGTACCGGCGCGGCGCGCAGCGTCAACCGCTTGCTGGATCGTCGGCCCGTCCATGAGCGGGTCGCTGTACGGCAGACCAACCTCGACGACGTCGACACCGGCGTCGACCATCGCACGGAACCCGTCGATGGCATCGGCATCGGACGGAAAGCCGGCGGGCAGGTAACCCACGAGCGCAGCGCGGCGCTCGGCACGAACGCGCGCGAACAGCTCAGCGAGTGAGCTCACTTGTCCCCGGTGATGAGACCGAACCACCGCGCGGCGGTGTCGACGTCTTTGTCGCCACGTCCGGACAGATTCGCCAGCACGACGCTGTCGGCTCCCAGTTGTTGGCCGATGCGCAACGCACCTGCGATCGCGTGCGCACTCTCGATGGCGGGGATGATCCCTTCCGATTGACACAGCGAGCGAAACGCGTCCATCGCTTCGGCATCGGTGACCGCTTCATAGGTCGCCCGGCCAGTGTCACGCAGCCATGCATGCTCGGGACCGACGCCTGGATAGTCCAGACCCGCAGAAATGGAGTGGGTGTCGAGCGTCTGACCGTCGGCGTCCTGCAGCAGGTAGGACCGTGCTCCGTGCAGCACACCGGGCTCGCCGCGAACCAGTGTGGCGGCGTGCCGGTCCGTGTCGATGCCGTCACCACCAGCCTCGAAGCCGCACAGTCGAACGCCGTCGTCACGGATGAACGCGTGGAAGATGCCGATCGCGTTGGAGCCACCACCGACGCATGCCGCGACCGCGTCGGGCAACCGACCGATCCGCTCGAGCACCTGCGCCCGCGCCTCGACGCCGATGATGCGTTGCAGGACGCGCACCAGCACCGGGAACGGGTGCGGACCGGCAACAGTGCCGAGCAAGTAATGCGTCGTGTCGACGTTGGTGACCCAGTCACGCATCGCCTCGTTGATCGCGTCCTTCAACGTGCGCGAGCCGACATCGACCGGTACGACGGTCGCACCGAGCAGCTGCATGCGCGCAACGTTCAAGGCTTGACGACGCGTGTCTTCACTACCCATGTAGACAACACACTCGAGTCCGAGCAATGCACACGCCGTCGCGGTCGCGACGCCGTGCTGACCGGCTCCGGTCTCGGCGATCACGCGCGTCTTGCCCAAACGCCGGGTCAGCAGTGCCTGCCCCAGCACGTTGTTGATTTTGTGGGAGCCGGTGTGAGTGAGGTCCTCGCGCTTGAGCAGGATGCGCGCGCCGCCCGTCGCGTCACTAAGCCGCGTTGTCTCGGTCAGGGGGGTCGGCCGACCGGCGTACGTCGTCAGCAACCCGTCGAGCTCTGCGTGGAAGTCAGGGTCGGCGTTCGCTTTCGTCCACTCGGCCTCGAGCTGGTCGAGGGCCGCCACGAGCGCCTCCGGCACGAACCGGCCGCCGTACGGCCCGAAGTGGCCGGTCGGGTCGGGACCGGCAGCGGGAAACGTCATCACTGAGCGGCGCCGGACCCAGTGGCCGGATGGGCGCCGACCGTGACCAGCTCGGCGACCGCAGCTCTCGGATCGCGATCTGTGACGAGACCTTCGCCGACGAGCACGGCGTCAGCGCCGGCCGCGGCGTAGACGAGGAAGTCGTGCGGCCCACGCACTCCGGACTCAGCGACCTTGACGACTGTGTCCGGGATGTGCGGCACGAGTCGCGCGAACAGCTCCCGGTCGACTTCGAGGGTGCGCAGGTCGCGCGCATTTACGCCCACGATCTCGGCACCGGCGTCGACGGCGCGCTCGATCTCGTCAACGTCGTGCACCTCGACGAGTGCACTCATGCCGAGCGAGCGCGCACGCTCGACAAGCGAGACCAACGCGTTCTGCGCAAGTGCAGCGACGATCAGCAAGCACATGTCCGCACCGTGCGCACGTGCTTCCCACAGCTGGTAGCTGGAGATGATGAAATCCTTGCACAGCAGGGGCACGTCGACGGCGAAGCGAACGGCGTCGAGGTCGTCGAAACCTCCGTGGAAATGCCGACGTTCGGTGAGCACGCTAACTACGCGCGCCCCGCCGGCCTCGTACTCTCTCGCCAGCGTCGCGGGATCGTCGATCGGTGCGAGTCGACCACGCGACGGGCTGGCGCGCTTCACCTCGGCGATGACGCCGACACCGGGCTGTCGCAGAACCGCGACGGCATCGTGCGGCGACGGCTGCAGACGCGCCTTTTCTTTCAACGCCTCCAACGGAACGGCCGCTTCACGTTCGGCAAGATCCGCGCGGACATCCGCCAGGATCTCGTCGAGAACGCTCATATCCGCACGGCCCCCCTTTCACGTTCGGGTCCTGCGGTACGGCGGGGCGATGCTACCTAGGCGCGTGACGCGGCTCGGAAACGCCCCCAGATCGGAACGAATCGGGTCCTGCTGAGGGCAGCCGTATCTCGAACGCCGCACCGCCTTCCGGCGCCGTGCGCACGCCCGGCGTACCACCGAGCCGGCTCACCAAGCCACCCACCAATGCGAGCCCGATACCGGTGCCCACTCGGCGTTCGCCGCGGTACCGGTCATAGAGCGCGGAGCGTTCGAACGCAACACGCTGATCATCGGCGGTGAGCCCCGGACCTCCGTCGCGTACCTCGATGAGGGCGTCGTCATTGTCACGCCGCAGTGCGAACACAAGCGGCGCACCGCTCGGTGTCACGCGCAGTGCGTTCTCGGCGAGCCCGTCGACGACTTGTCGCACCCGGGTCGCGTCGGTGCGTACGACGAGTGGCTCATTCGTTGCTTCGAGGGTGAAGTGCACACCAGCCGGCGTGCATCGCGCTGACCACACAGTGGCCGCTTGTTGCATCAGCGCTGTCAAGTCGACGTCGGTTATGTCGAGCCGGAAGTCCTGCGCTCCGATACGCGCCAGGTCGAGCAGATCGGCGACGAGGCGGTCGAGGCGCTGCGCCTCGGCAAGCATCGTGTGCCCGGTCTGCGCGACATCGTTCGGTGCGACGACGCCGTCAGACAGCGCTTCGGCGTACCCCTTCACTGCCGTCAGCGGTGTGCGCAGCTCGTGTGACACCGAGAGCAGGAAGTCACGTTGTCGGCCCTCGCTCGCGGCGAGCGCCTCGGCCAACGCGTTCAGCGCCTCCGCGACTTCGGCCACCTCTTCCGGGCCGTCCGGCTCCAGGCGCACGTCGCGCGCACCCGTCGACATCCGGCGCGCGGCCGCTGCCGCGCGTTTGAGCGGTCCGGCCAGCCAACGCGACAACAGCACCCCGGCGACAGCAGCGCCGGCCAGCCCGACGAGGAGCGCGAGCCCGATGCGGCCGAGCGCGCCCCGAAACGCGCCACGCGCCACCCGGGACGGCTGCCACAGCACGACGCCGCCGCCGCCGTCGGCCGAGCGCCCCTCGACGAAGACCCGGTGACCGGCGCCGTCCCGGCGCACCGCAGAAATGCGGCCGCCGGCGAGCAACGTCTGCGCGTCGGCCTCGGTGACGACACCGACACCGCCGGCGGGCACCAGGCGGCCGCGCGGGGTCACCCGCACGAGCGAGATCTGGTCGATGCGCAGGGCGCGAGCCAGCACCGGTCGTTGCTGCGCGAGCCCGGTCTCGCCCCCGAGGCCGACCGCAACGTCGGCCTGTCGCCCGAGCGTCGATCGCGCTTGGTCCTCTGCCGCGGACTTGACCAGGCGGGCGGAGACGAGCCCGGCCAACAAGACGGCGACTGCAGCGACCGCTGTGGTCACCAGCACCAGTCGCGCCGTCAATGTTCTCCGCCGGCGACGTCGTGAGCCCTTGGTGCTCACGTCAGTGCCCTGCGGCGTACCCGACACCGCGCACAGTTCTGATCGGACTGGCCGGGCCAAGCTTTGCGCGGAGCTGTGCGACGTGCACGTCGACGGTGCGAGTGCCCGCGGCGACGGCGTATCCCCACACCTCGGAGAGCAGCTGCTCGCGGGTGAACACGCGGCCGGGCCGGCGCATGAGATAGGCGAGCAGGTCGAACTCTGTCGCTGTCAACGTCACGTCGGCAGCTCCGACGCGCACACTCCGCCGCGCGGGGTCGACGCGCACGGTCCCGATGGCGAACAACCGCTCATTCGTCGTTCCCGCCGTACGCCGCAGCACCGACTTCACGCGCGCGACGAGCTCTCGTGGCGAGAACGGTTTGGTCACATAGTCGTCAGCGCCGAGCTCGAGACCGAGCACGCGGTCGACTTCGTCGTCGCGCGCGGTCACGAACAGGATCGGCGTCCAGTCACCGTCGGCCCGAAGCGCGCGGCAGATCTCGGTCCCGTCGATCTCGGGCAGGCCCACATCGAGCACGATCGCGGCCGGCTGCAGGGACCGCGCAGCGGCAAGACCGCTGCGACCATCGGCTTCGACGTGCACCCCGAAGCCTTCGCGGGACAGGTAGAGGCGCATGAGGTCAGCGATGGCCTTCTCGTCCTCGACCACGAGCACGAGCCCTTTGCTTCCTCCGCTCGCCGCCACCGCACTCCTCCGGGTCCGTGGTCAGGATCTCGCGCGCGCTCCTTGCCAACGTTCGGGCGATGTCAGCGGACGGTAAATCGGAGTCACGCGGTCGGGTCCTGCCCGCGTTCGAGCTGGTCCCACAGGTCGACCTGACTCGGCGCTTCAGCCGCGACCGGCGCCGGCGAGGGCGCGGCAGTCGGGGCATCGAACCGGCGACCCATCCCACTCCAGCTCCGCCCGCGCGCCGCCGCGAGCAGGCCGGCCGCGACGACGAGCAACCCGCCTGCGGCTGCGACGTGACGCCAGGGACGCAGCTCGACACTGCTGCGCGCATCGCGCAGCACTGCCGTGCTGACCTTGTCGCGCAACGCCGAGCCGTGCCGCACGTCCGTGGCGCTGGTCAGCGCCGTCGAACCGATGATCAGCGCCCCGACGACGGCAAGGACCGCGCCCACCACAACCCGCCACCAGCCACGCGTGGCCAGCAACGCGATGACTGCGGCCAACGCGACCATGCCCAGCGCCGCAACCAGCGGTGCGACCGATCGTCCGGCCAGGTCGGCGGTCTGCGGCGCCTGCGGCGAACCGGAAACCGCGACGACGGCATGCGCCCACGTCCGGCTGACCGACAGCAGCACCATGACGGCCCCGACGAGGTCGAGCACGACGACGACGAGCAGCTCACGTCGTACCGCGGTCACGGCGCCGGGCGGAGCGTCGCCGCCGCCGCGACCGCCGCGAGGACGACGGCGGCCTTCGCCTGGCACTCGCGCTCCTCGGCGGCAGGATCCGAGTCGGCGACGATCCCCGCACCTGCCTGCACGTACGCGCATCCGTCGTGCAGCACCACGGTGCGAATCGCGATCGCGGTGTCGAGGTCACCGTGCACGTCCAGATAACCGACGGCCCCGCCGTACAAGTTGCGGCGTACCGGCTCGAGCTCCTCGATGATTTCCATCGCACGCGGTTTGGGCGCACCCGACAACGTTCCCGCCGGGAAGCAGGCTGCGAGCACGTCGTACGCCGTGTGCGGTGGCGCGACCTGTCCGACGACGGTCGACACGAGATGCATCACGTGGCTGTATCGCTCGATCGAGAAGAACTCGAGCACCTCGACGCTGTCCGGCGTACAAACTCGGCCCAGGTCGTTGCGACCGAGGTCGACGAGCATGACGTGCTCGGCTCGCTCTTTCGGGTCCGCGAGCAGCTCCGCCGCGAGCCGCGCATCGTCCTCCGCCGTCGCGCCGCGAGGTCGCGTGCCGGCGATCGGATGCAGCAACGCATGTCCGTCGTTCACCTTGACGAGCGCTTCCGGGGACGAGCCGACAACTTCGAACGGACGCTCCCGGCCCGGGAAGCGCAACAGGTACATGTACGGGCTCGGGTTCGCCGCGCGCAGCACGCGGTAGACGTCGAGCGCGTCAGCGTCGGTGCTCATCTCGAAGCGCTGCGACAGCACGACCTGGAAGGCCTCACCCGCGCGGATCTGCTCTTTCACGAGCTCGACCGACCGCATGTACGCGGTGGCTTCGGTACGCCGGTCGTAGGCGGTGGTGGGCGAGGCGGTGACGGATACGACACTCGGCTCAGCCGGCTTGGACAGCTCGGTCGTCATCGCGTCGAGCCGAGCCACCGCGTCGTCGTACGCCGTGTCGTCGTCGACGGCCCGGTCGTCCCGAAACGCGTTCGCGACGAGCAGGATTGTCCCGTCGCTGTGATCGAGCACCGCGAGGTCGGTCACGAGCATCATCGCCAGTTCGGGCATGCCGAGGTCATCGGGGGCCGTTGACGGCAGTCGCTCGAGCCGGCGCACCGCGTCGTACCCGATGTAACCGACGACACCGCTGGTGAGTGGCGGCAGACCGGCGATCCGTGGGGTGCGCAAACGCTCGATCGTGTCGCGCAGCGCGACGAGCGGATCGCCACCGTTGTGCTCCGCGGCGAACGACGGGGGCGTACCCACCCACACTGCCCGCCCGTCGCGCTCGGTCAGCGTCGCCTGGCAGTGCACGCCGACGAAGGAGTAACGCGACCACACCCGACCGTGCTCAGCCGACTCGAGCAGGAACGTGCCGGCGCGGTTGCCGGCGAGCTTGCGGTAGACACCGACCGGCGTCTCGTCGTCGGCGAGCAACCGACGAGTGACCGGCACGAGGCGGTATTCCGGTCCGAGCGATCGGAACTCCTCACGCGAGGGGCGGACAAAACCGTCCGGCATGGTCACCGCGTCGGCGTTCCGATGACGGCGTCGAGAACGTCGTCGTCGAAGCAGCTGCGCGACCCGGTGTGACATGCGACGCCGATCTGGTCGACGCGCACGAGAACGGTGTCGCCGTCGCAGTCGAGCGCGACCGACTTGACGTACTGGTGGTGGCCCGAGGTGTCACCTTTGACCCAATACTCCTGTCGGCTTCGGCTCCAGAACGTGCATCGGCCGGTCGTCAGCGTGCGGTTCAGCGCCTCGTCGTCCATCCAGCCGACCATCAGCACTTCACCGGTGTCGTGTTGCTGCGCGACAGCTGGGATCAAACCGTGCTCGTCGCGCTTGAGTCGCGCGGCGATCGCAGGGTCGAGGGTTGAGGGGCGCACGGGTGCAGACACACCGCCATTCTGCCGGGTGCGGTGCGCGAGCCGGTTCGAAATATCTGCGCGGCTCAGGTCTCGTCGACGACGAAGGTGTTGGCCATGCGATCCCAGATCGCCCGCCGATCCTCGTTGAAGACGAAGCAGGCGCCGACGATTCGGTAGATCCAGCCCAGGAACGGAACGGCACCGAGCAAGCCGTAGAAGACAAAGTTGCGCATGAAGCTGCGTCCCCAGTCGATCGGTTGGCCGCTCGCTGCGTCGACGATCCTCATCTTGAGGAGCTGCTTTGCAGGTGAGCGTCCGTCCTGCCACAGGATGAGATCCCAGATGACCCAGCCGATCCCGAGGGTCACGATCGCGAGGGGAATCTCGAGCAGGAATGCGCCGAAGCGTTTGCCCGCTGAGCTCACGTTGGGCGGGGCGACGACGACGCCGTACCCCGACGACGGGGCGAGCGGGTAGCCCGGCTGCCCGTAGGCGGTGCCGGGTAACGGGGGTGGCTGCGGAGCGCCGGCAGCCGGATCCTGCGGTTGCTCACTCATGAAATCCCCCTCGAGAAGTCAGCGCGCGGACGCTAGCAGTGAAATCCTGGTCGCTCAACCAAATCCGCGCTGCGTCTGCCATGAGGCATACAAGTTGGCGTAGGTCCCCGGAACAGCGACCAGCTCCGCGTGGGCGCCGCGCTGCACGACGCGACCACCGTCGAACACGATGACCTCGTCGGCGGCCGTGGCCGTCGACATCCGGTGCGCGATCGTCACCGAGGTTCGACCCGCCGTCACGTCCTCGAGCGCACGTTGGATCCGCACGTCGGTGGCCGGATCAACCGCCGAGGTGGCCTCGTCGAGCACGAGGAGATCGGGGTTGGCGACGTATGCCCGCGCGAGTGCGACCAGCTGACGTTCACCGACCGACAGGGCGCCGCCGCGCTCGCCCACCTCGGTGGCGACGCCGCGCGGCAAGCCGGCGAGCCAGTCACCCAGATCGAGTGCGCCGAACGCCGCCTCGACGTCCGCGTCGCCAAGCCCCGGCCGGCCGTACGCGACGTTGGCAGCGATGGTCGCGTCGAACAGGTGCCCGTCCTGCGGGACCATGACGACGCGCGTCCGCAACGACTCGAACGGCACCTCGTCCAGCCGTACGCCGGAGAGCAGGACGTTTCCTTCGACCGGATCCATCAGTCGCGTCAGCAGCTTTGCGAACGTCGTCTTGCCCGAGCCGGTCTCACCAACGATGGCGACCCGGCGACGCGGCTCGATCTCGAGGTCGACGTCGGCGAGCACCGTCGGCCCCGTCGGATACGCGTAGGACACGTCCGCGAACGTGACGCGGATAGGACCCGGCGGGATCGGTGTACCGGAGGCACCAGGGTCAGCGACGTCCGACGGGGTGTCGAGTACGCCGATCACCCGGCGCCAGCCGGCGACGGCGTTCTGCGCATGGTCGAGCACCTCGGTCGCGAGCTGCACCGGCCCGATGAACAACGTGATGATGAACAAGAACGCGACAATCGTGCCGACGGTCAGGTTGCCGTCGACACCAAGGAGTACGCCGACCACGACGACGCCCGCGGTCGCCAGCCCCGCGACAATCTCGGCGCTGGTGAACATCGCGACGCCCCACACCTGCGCCCGCGTCTCCACGTGCTGGTAACGCTCGATGGTGCGATCCAGTCGCGCTGCAGTGCGCTTCTCCGCGGAGAAGGCGCGGATGACCGGAGCACCGACGACCGACTCGGCGACTGCTCCGAGCATCTCGCCGACGCTCTTGCGCACCTCGATGTAGATCCTCGCGAGTCGGCCCTGGAACCACTTCAGCGAGAGCGCGAGCGGCACGAAGCACGCCCAGACGACGAGTGTCAGCTGCCAGGAGTAGACGAGCATGAGGATGGTGGCGACGAGCACCTGGCCCAGGCTCGTCACCATCTGGACCCCGCCCCACTGCGTGAACTCACTCAGCTGGTCGATGTCACTGGTGACGCGGGACACGAGCGAGCCGCGACGTTCGGTGGCCTGGTGGAGGACGGACAGGTCATGGATGTGCCGGAACGCGCGCACGCGCAGGTTCGCGAGCGCTGTCTCGGTCGCTACGTACAACCGCACGTTCATGAAGTAGGCCGTGACGGCCGCGATGGCCATGCCGCAGAGCGCCAGGAGCGAAACCACCGTCACAAAACCGAGGCGTGCCGTGCCCGAGCTGAGGCCTCGGTCGATCGTCTGCTGGATCGCGATCGGTACGACGACGCGCCCGGTCGTCGACAACACCGCAAGAACCAAGGTGCCACCGAGGCCGTCACGCAGCTCCGGACTGAGCTGCAAGCCGCGCATGATGGTGCGCCATGTCGAGTCGGGGCCCGCGCCGGTCCCGGACAACGTGAGGTCGAGCGCGTCCGGCTGGTCGACGGTAACCGCGGTCATCGCGAAACCCCCGCAGCACCCGCATCAGCCTCGCTGTCCGCGTCGTCCTCGACATCGATCGCCACGCGGCGGCGTTCCTCTTCTGCGGCGTCGTACGCCGATACCAGCTCGGCGTACCGCGGCTGCTCCCGCAACAACTGCTCGTGCGCTCCACGTGCCACGACCCGACCGTTGTCGACGAACACGACGTCGTCAGCGAGTGCGATCGTCGCGCGCCGATGAGCCACGATCACGACGGTGGCCGGTCGGTCGTCACGACCGGCGTCCTTGAGTCCGGCAAGGATCGCTTGCTCGATGCGTGGGTCGACCGCTGACGTCGCGTCGTCGAGCACGAGCAACCGCGGGCGACGTACGAGTGCGCGCGCCAGCGCCAGCCGCTGCCGCATGCCACCCGAGAGAACGGTGCCGCGCTCCCCCACCATCGTGTCGAGACCGTCGGGCAACGCGCGGACGAAACGGTCAGCCTGAGCGAGCTCCAGCGCGGCCCACACCTCGGTGTCGGGCACGTCGCGCCCGATCGTGACATTGTCGCGGACGGTGTCGTCGAACAGGAACGTCTCCTGCGGGACCAGCGCCGCGACCTGGCTCACGCCACCGCGGGTGAGGTCGCGGACGTCGACGCCATCGAAGGTCACGTGTCCCTCGTTGGGGTCAACGAGGCGCACCAACAGGTTGACGAGCGTGGACTTGCCGGACCCGGTCGCACCGACGATGGCGACCGTTCCGCCGGCCGTCGCCGAGAAGCTCACCTCGTGCAACACCGACAGGCCGTCCGGGTCATCCGGGTAGCCGTACTGCAGCCCGCTCACGACGACCTCGGTGGGCCGGTGCACGATCGGCGGCGGCGTTTCCCCGTAGCTCAACCCGCCGGTCGCGTTGAGAACTCCCTGCACCCGCTCCGCGCCGACGACAGCGCGGGGAAGATCACCGAGAACCCATGCAACCGCTTGCAACGGGAAGGCGAGAATCGTGAACAAGTACGCGACTCGTACGAGCTCTCCGGTGTCGAGGGCGCCAGCACGAATGCGGACGACGCCGGCCAGGATCACGATGATGACGCCGATGTTCGGCAAACCCTGGACGAGGGGGTCGAACGCGCTCGTCACTCGACCGACGGAGATGTTTGCGTCACGCAGACGTCGTACGACGCCGCCGAAACGCGCCGTCTCCTCTTTCTCCCGGCCAAGGGTCTTCACCACGAGCGCACCGTCGAAAGACTCGTGTGCAACGCCACTCACGTCAGCGCGGAGCTGCTGCGCGACGGTGAGCCGGGCATTCATGACACGGGCGTAGACGCCGTTCACGTAGCCCACGATGGGGAACACGACGAGACCCACAAGGGTGAGCAACCAGTCGGTCAGCAACAAACTCACGGTCGTGATCAAGACCATCACGACCGAGCCGACGGCGTACGGCGTCGGGGCGATCGGGAACCACATCGCTTCGACGTCGGCGTTCGCGTTGGACAGGAGCTGGCCGGTCGGATGCTGCTGGTGCCAGGCCAACGGCAACCGTAGATATTGGCGGGTGACCGCGCGGCGGTACCTCGCCTGCAGCCGGAACTGCGTGATGCCGGCGCCGATGCGGCGGCCCGCGATGCCGACGCATTTGAGCACCGACACACCGACGATCGCTGCTGAGGCTGCCGCGAGCGCACCTGCAGAGGTGTGGCCGTTGCTGATGTCCGGGATCACGACCCGTTGCGTCACCAGACCGAGGACGTAGGCGCTGCCGACGGTCATCGCGGCGAACAGCGTGCTGCCGAGGACCGCGAACGTGAAGATCCACGGCTCCTGCCGCGCGCCGAGCGCGAGCACGCGCAGACCGCGGCGGATTACATCCGGCGGTGGCGTCGCGTTCGGGCCGGCCGTGGCGGGCACGGCGCCGGCGTCGGCATCGTCGAGGGCTGCGTCGACCTCGACGGTCGCCTCGGACAACGGAGGTTCTCCCCTGGTCGGAGCGGTTTCAGTGGCAGGACGGACGGATCACGTCCGACCTGCTCTCCGTCCTACCAGACGGCACCCCCGCCGACGAACGAGTTTCCCGCTGTTAGGCGGCCCGCCGCTCCTCGCGCGTCTGCCCGGCGCTGTCTTCTCCGGCTGCCGTCTCGGCCGGTTCCGCCCGCGTCCGGAAAACTCCGAAGCCGACCGCCAGCCCCACCAGAAGCGCCAGCACACCCCACCATCCGGACAGGTTCCATCCGGCAGCGCCGTCGATGCTGACCGCACCCGCTCCGCAGAGCGCGATCGCAAACGCTGCCGCGCCAAGCACCAGCGGGTACTCAAATCCGTTGTTCGTCACCCACAGACCGTTCTGGCGGTGTACGGCGAGGGTGGCGTTCAGCATCATGCCGATGATCGCCGCGGCAGCGAGCGGCGTGAACAGCCCGAGCACCAGCAACGCGCCACCGCCGACTTCGGTTGTCGCGGCGAGCAGAGCATGGCGCTTCGCTGGGCGGTAGCCCATCGAGTCCAACGCGCCGGCCATCCCGTCCAAGCCGGGCCCCCCGAACCAGCCGAACATCTTCTGTAGGCCGTGACCGACGAACAGCCCACCGACGACCAGTCGCAGGACGAGCATCGCGGTGTCCATGAGCGCCTCCAAAAGCCGGTAGTCGCTAACGGCGCTACCCGGAAGATGCGCTCACATACGGCTCGTGGCGGCCCGCAGCGTGGAGTTCTAGACCCGGAGTAAGGGCGGGCTATCCGGTCAGGCCGGCAGGGTGCGCCCTTCGACGAGGAGGCGAGCACCGTCGCGCCAGTGGCTCGAGGCGCACCTGGTGTAGTGCGTCCAGTCCGCGCCTTGCACGATCGCCATGCAGTCCGCGGCGTCCTCGGCTCCGTTCAGTCCCGTGCCGCCGAAGTACGCCGCCGTCGCCTGTGTCGCGAGCTGGACGTTTCCGCCGTAGTCGCGCACGGTGAGAAGGTGGCTCCACTCGTGCACGGCAACGTCGTACAGCTTGCTGACCGGAACCGTCGGCGAGATGTAGATGACCCCGAGACCCCAGTCGGCGGTCCCCCACCACCCGGTGTTCTTCACCACCCACTCTGCTTCGCCGCTCCGATATGTCGGGATGCGAGCGATGGCCACGTTCAGCGCCGGCCACGACGTCGGCCCGCTGGGTGCATGGATCGTCGCGGGCCGCGCGATGCGCTTCGCCGCGCGGTGCGCGGCGGCGCGGCGGACCGGCTTGCTGACTGCCGTACGAGTGACAGAACGGTGGGTCGACACATGTGCGCGATGCGCGGCCGGTGCGGGTGGCAGCCGGAGGTGGATTGCCGCGTCGCGAACCGCGTCATCGATTAACGGGCGTGCCTGGTGCGCTGCAGCAGCGCCCGGTGGATGCCGCGGGCTCGACGGCGTCCCGAGCAGCATGGCGGTGCCACCGGACATAGTCAGGAGCACAGTGGCCGCGATGAGGGTGTCGGCCGAACGCACGTTCGTGATCATGATTGCGAATCGGGGCATCCTGGTACTGATCTGAAGAAAACCGGCGAAAGATGACCCAAATGGGCGAGGTCTCCCGCGCCGCGAGCCGTCTGGGCATAGTCATTTCGGTGCGAACCGGACGCGCAGATGGCTCACCGTACGGGCAGCCCGGCGGCCGCGAGGGCCGCCTTCACCTCCGATACCCGCAGTTCGCCGAAGTGGAAGACGCTCGCTGCGAGCACGGCATCGGCACCGGCTGCGACGACGGGCGGAAAGTCCGCGAGGGCGCCGGCGCCGCCGCTCGCGATCAGCGGCACCGAGGTCACTTCACGCACCGCCCGCGTCATCTCGAGGTCGTAACCGCGCTTCGTCCCGTCCGCGTCCATGGAGTTCAGGAGGACTTCACCGACACCCCGCTCTTGTCCCTCGCGCGCCCACGCGACAGCGTCGATGCCGGTGTCCCTGCGGCCGCCGTGCGTCGTCACCTCGAAGCCGGACGGTGCGCCAGGCGCCCGCCGAGCGTCGACCGACAGCACCAGGACCTGGCTGCCGAACCGGGTGCTGATCTCCTCGAGAAGTTCTGGCCGTGCGATCGCTGCGGTGTTGACGGCGACCTTGTCCGCGCCTGCACGTAACAGCCGGTCCACATCGTCGACGCTTCGTACGCCGCCGCCGACCGTCAGCGGGATGAAGACCTGCTCGGCGGTGCGCCGAACCACGTCGTAGGTCGTCTCCCGGTCACCACTCGATGCCGTGATGTCGAGGAAGACAAGCTCGTCGGCTCCTTCGACGTCATAGACCGCGGCCATCTCGACAGGGTCGCCGGCGTCCCGTAAGTCGCGAAAGTTGACGCCCTTGACGACGCGGCCGGCGTCGACGTCAAGGCACGGGATGACCCTGACGGCAACGGTCACGACGACACCGCGGCGATGGCCTCGCGCAGTGTGAACGCACCGGCGTACAACGCCTTGCCGACGATGGCACCCTCGACGCCGATGCCGACGAGGGATGCGATCGAACGCAGATCCTCGAGTGACGAGACGCCGCCGCTGGCCACAACGGGCCGGTCAGTCGCCGCGCACACCGACCGCAGCAGGTCGAGGTTCGGACCGGTCAACGTGCCGTCGCGACGTACGTCGGTGAGCACGTAGCGCGCGCAGCCGTCTGCGTCGAGGCGCGCCAGCACATCGAACAGCTCACCGCCTTCCTCGGTCCAGCCGCGGGCGGCGAGCGTGGTGCCGCGAACGTCGAGTCCGATTGCGATGCGTTCGCCGTATTTCGTTATCGCGGCCCGCACCCAGTCGGGTTGCTCCAACGCGGCGGTGCCGATGTTCACGCGCGCCGCGCCGGTCGCGAGCGCTGCCACGAGCGACGCGTCGTCACGAATGCCGCCGGAGAGCTCGACCGCGACGTCCAAGCGCCCTACAACATCGGCCAGCAGGTCACGGTTGGTCCCGCGACCGAACGCCGCGTCCAGGTCGACGAGGTGGATCCAGTCCGCCCCCTGCTTCTGCCAGTTGAGCGCTGCTTCGAGCGGGTCGCCGTACGACGTCTCGCTGCCCGCCGCACCCTGGACGAGCCGCACGGCTTGGCCGGCGGCGACGTCTACGGCAGGAAGCAGGACGAGGGGCATAGCGCGCAACGGTAAGCGGTCCACATACTGCGGAGGTGACCGAGCAAGGGGGGCTCGACGTCATCGAGGCAGGCGGCGGGGGTGGTGCTCCTCGACGCCGTTGGCCGTGGGCGATAGCTGCCGGCACTGCACTCGTCGTCGCAGCCGCCGTCGTGGTGGTTCCCCGTATTCAGTCGGCGAACACGGCGTCGAACCTTCGCTGGCTTCGCGATGCATGGGCAACGGGCACGTCGTACGACGGCGCACGTGCAACCGCACTCGACGCGGTCTTTGCGCGGACAGTCCACGGCGACGAAGTCATTTTTGGTGGCGCGCAACGTTCCGTCGATGACGAGGAAACCGCCGCATTGCAAGGTCTCATCAGCCGCTCTCGCCGACATTCGACCGGCAGCCCGGACATCACACATCTGCGCGACGAGATGACAGCAACCTGGCGAGACGAGGTCGCGGCCGTCGCCGCAGACGCTGCCGCCCGTCCTGCCACGCCGCTCGTGGCGGTTCCCGAGGTCACTGGCTCATGGCGTACGAGGGCCGCCGGTGTCGACCGGCTGCTTGCGGTCGTGCTCGCGAAACATCACGTGGCGGAGGTCGCTCGGGCCAGCAAGGTGAGATTCGCAGGAGGGGAACCCGCCCTCGCCCGTCTCCGCAACGTGATCGACCGACCGGTGTCCGGCTCGCTGCTCGTGTCGGGACCAGAGCTCGACCCGGAGCTGGTCGACCTGCCGCACGGTCGATCCGTGCACAGCGTTCCCCTCCTGGCACACAACGCCGAGGCAGACGTGTTCGGCACGACGGCCTACTACTTCGACAACAGGCTCGGATCGGGTCAGCTCGTGCTGGTCGGTTTGCTGACCGGACAGGTGCATCGGGTGCACGACGTCCGCGAGACGGCGACGACGCCGAGCGGGCGGATGTGGGTCGCGCTGGACGACGGAGCGATCGAGCAGATCGACGGCGACGGCCGGCGGATCGAGCCGCCACGTCAGCCGCCGTTCCCCGGCGTGATGCAAGCGGCGACCGACGACGTCATCATCCTGAGCCCGCTAGCCGGCACCGGGGCGACCACCGCATGGCAGCCGGCGACCGGCCGCACGCACCGCTACGGCGGATGCCCCGCATTCGTCGCCGCGAGCAGACACCACGTGCTGATCGTGCAGTGCGCCAACGTTGACGCATTCTTCTTTTCCGACCCGCTTCATCCCACCGCGACGCCCATTCGGTTACCGCCCGGGATGAGCTTCCTCGAGGGCATCACGTTGAGTCCCGATGAGCGCTATCTCGCATTGGGCCTGCGTCGGCAATCGCAACACTCTGTGGAAGCGGGCCCGGAGTACCTCGCCGTGCTCAACCTGAGAACGAAGAAGTGGACGCTGACCCAGACGCCGTCGCGCGTGGGCACCTGGTCGGCATCGGGCGACGACTTGTTCTTGCACGACGCAAACACCGAGCGTGCTGAGACTGCGTTGCAGGTCTGGTCATACGCCGATCCCGTCGTGCGCGACCTCCGCCTGCCGCGAGCTGCCAGCAACGCGACGCCGGTGCCGGCGTACGGCACGAACGAGCTACGCGGCCCCTGACGTCAGACAACGCTCCCGAGCCAGTTGCGCAGCAGTTGTGCGCCGGCGTCTGCGGACTTCTCGGGATGGAACTGCGTCGCCATCAGAGGCCCACGCTCGACCGCTGCGACGAAGCGCGTGCCGTGCCGCGACCACGTCACGGCACCAGTCTCGGCTTCTGTGGCGGCGTACGAATGGACAAAGTAGAACCGCTCGTCCTCGATCCCGCGGAACAGCACGGAGTTAGCCGCGGGTTCAACTGTGTTCCATCCCATGTGCGGTACGACGTCGGCCTGCAGTCGGGTGACACTGCCCGTCAGTACGCCGATGCCGTCGCTCGCCTCACCGTGTTCCACCCCGTGGTCGTAGAGCACCTGCATACCGACACAGATCCCCAACACCGGAGCGTCGTTCGCCAGTCGTTCGCGGACCACGTCATCGCCGCCGGTGGCGCGGATACCGGACATGCAAGCGGCGAAAGCGCCGACGCCCGGCACGACAAGCGCGTCCGCGCGGCCCGCGGCCGGCACGTCAGACGTGACCGTGACCTCGGCCCCGGCGCGCGCCAGTGCGCGCTCGGCGGACCTCAAGTTGCCGGAGCCGTAGTCGAGAACGACGACGCGCGGCTTCACGCGCTCGTCACAGGCGGAACGCGCCAACCGCCGTCGTCAGCACACCGAGCGCGGCGACGCCGGCGCCCAGCAGGCGCGGCAGCGCAAACAACCGCAGCGACATGCCCACGAGCAACAACACGCCACCGACCGCGATCAGAGCGAATGCGGTCACAATGTGCCCTTGGTGCTCGGTACGCCGCTGACCCGCGGGTCGATCGCGACGGCGTCGCGCAACGCGCGCGCAACTGCCTTGAACTGCGCCTCCACGATGTGGTGCGCGTTGCGCCCGCCGGTGACCCGCACGTGCAGGCAGATCTGCGCCGAGCTGACGATCGACTCCCAGATGTGGCGGGTCAGCGACGTGTCGTAGCTGCCGATCAACTCGACGAGGTCGGGCTCTTCGTGCACGAGATACGGGCGCCCGGACAGGTCGACGGCGGCCTGCACCAAGGTCTCGTCGAGCGGCACGGTCGCGTCCCCGAACCGGCGGATCCCGGCCTTGTCACCAAGCGCTTCACGCAGTGCCTGTCCGAGTGCGAGTGCGGTGTCCTCGACGGTGTGATGCGCATCGATGTCGAGGTCGCCGGTCGTTCGCACAGTCAGGTCGAGCCCCGAGTGCTTACCGAGCTGACTCAACATGTGGTCGTAGAACGGCACCCCGGTGACGACGTCAGTAGTACCCGAGCCGTCGAGCTCGACCTCGACGAGCACTTCGGACTCTTTCGTCTTGCGCTCGACGCGCGCGGCACGGGACACCTCGACAGTGTCCCAGACTGCGAACGTATGGACCGGGCGCTCAGCTCGCCGGCGCTGCGCACCTGCCGGCCCACGTGCAGACGCGGAAGCTCTGATGGTTCACGGCCAGACCAGAGGTGGTCGCTTCCTGACCGGCAAGGCTCTCGGCGACCATGTCGACCTTGACCGGGTGGCCGGCGGCGATCGTGTGCCGATGCCCGGCAACCGTGAAGTTACTCACGGGACCGAAGTAGGCCGCCCCCACGTTCGGGACCGTCGTGAGCACGGGCACGCCCTCCGCGGCGAGCGTCGGTGCCTCGAAGATCCACTCGGCCGACGACAGGCTCGACGCGTAGGAGACCGTTGCGCGCCAGGTCCAGTGACGTGAGTCGACGACGGTGACCGACCAGAGGTTCCGGCCGACGAGATGGATGTCCACACCCATCCGATCGCCGGGGCGCACCGTGCACTTCGTGTCGCCGGAGCAGTTGATGAGGATGCCCTGGCTCGCCGGCAGCATCTCGAACCACGCGTAGTAGCCGTCGACTGTGTCGGACTCGGTCCCGGCCTGGATCAGGTCCCTCGTGCCGAAGCCGCCGATGCCGGCCCATGACGAGGAGAAACCGGGCGGCACGGCGCCCGCCGTCGGCACAACAAAGGTCGACTGCACGCCGGTCACCGGGATGCCTGGCCGCACGACATAGCCGGACCAGTTGCCGCTGCGGACCTCGGCGTCCCGCCGGGGCAGCACCTGCCCGGGGTGCGCCGGGACGAACGCGGCGACCTGCGGAAGAGCACGCGGCCGCGGCGGGGACGCGTGCGCGGTGGCTACCGCGAGCCCGGAGCCGAGCACAGCGGCCAGCGCGATGGCGGCACGACAGCGCACAAATACCTCCAGGCGACGGTGGCCGGTCCGGTGCTCAACGATGCATGACGCGGAAAGTTCCGCTGCGCCGCCTGGTCAGCCTCGCGCGGCGTCGAGCGCCGCGAGGAACGCGTCGACCTCCTCTGGCCGCCCCGCCGTCACCCGCAGCCAGCCCGGTAGACCGACGTCGCGGACGAGCACGCCGCGGTCGAGCAGCCCGCGCCACAGCTCGCCTGCGTCGCCGAACCCACCGAAGAGCACGAAGTTCGCATCAGAGTCGACCACGTCGAGGCCGCGGCCGCGTAGCTCGGCGACCAGTCGGTCCCGCTGCTCGATCACCAACTGCACCGTGCCGAGGAGGTACGCCGTGTGCCGGAGCGCCACCCGCGCCGCAGCCTGCGTCAAGCTCGACAAGTGGTAGGGCAGCCGCACGAGCCGCAACGCGTCAACAACGGCCGGATCGGCGGCGAGGTAACCCACGCGCGCACCGGCCAACGCGAACGCCTTCGACATGGTCCGCGTCACGATCAGCCGAGTGTGTGCCGGCAGCATGGTGAGCGCAGACGGCGTACCAGCGCGGGCGAACTCGGCGTACGCCTCGTCGACGACAACGATGCCGGGAGCGCGATCGAGGACAGCCTCGATTGTCGAGAGGGGTAGCGCCGTCCCCGTCGGGTTGTTCGGCGAGGTCAGGAACACGACAGCGGGTTCATGTTCGTGAACGGCCGCGAGCGCGTGCTCGACGTCGAGGGTGAAGTCCTCCTCGCGCCAGGCGTTGACCCATTCAGTCGCGGTCGTGACCGAGATCAGCCGATGCATCGTGTACGACGGCTCGAAGCCGATCGCCACCCGGCCGGGGCCACCGAAAACCTGCAGGATCTGCTGGATCACTTCGTTGGATCCGTTCGCGGCCCATACCTGGTCGACGCTGAGGTTGTGGCCCAGATACGCCGCGAGCTGTTCACGCAGCGCGACCGCCTCCCGGTCGGGATAACGGTTGAGACCGCCCGCGATCGCGTTCACCTCGGCGGCGAGGTCCGTGACGAGTTCAGCCGGGGGCGGCCAGGGATTCTCGTTGGTATTCAGCAGCACCGGTACGTCCAGCTGCGGCGCGCCGTACGGCGTGAACCCGCGCAGGTCGTCCCGGATCGGCAGGTCACTCACTTCGGGATCCGCGCGCGTACGGCCGCGACATGTGCCGTCAGGTCCTCAGCCCCACCGAGCGCGTCGATGTGTGGTGCTGCGTCGGCGAGACCCGCCTGCGTCGCCTCGACGACGTGGACCTGACGCAGGAACGTGAACACGGACAACCCGCTGCTGTGCCGCGACGTGCCACCCGTCGGCAACACGTGGTTCGACCCGGCGAGGTAGTCGCCGAGCGACACGGGCGACCAGGGGCCGACAAAGATCGCACCGGCGTTGCGCAACCGGAGCGCGACGTCGGACGCCGCCAGTGTCAACACTTCGGCGTGCTCAGGCCCCCAGATGTCGAGGACGTGCACGCCTTGGTCGATGTCATCGACGAGCACGAATGCCGACTGACCGGCCAGAGCGGCGCGCACGCGCTTCTCGTGCTGGGTCTGCGGCACCGCCCGTTCGAGCTCTTCGCCCACGCGCTCCAGTAGCGCAGGTGAGTCAGTGACGAGAAGGCAGGCCGCATGGTCGTCGTGCTCGGCCTGCGCGATGAGATCGGCCGCGACATACGTCGCGTCCGCGTCACCATCGGCGAGGATCGCGATCTCGGTCGGACCGGCCTCGGCGTCGATACCGACGACACCTCGCACGTAGCGCTTCGCCGCAGCGACGTACACATTGCCCGGTCCGGTGACGACATCGACCGGCGCGCAACCGTCGACGCCGTAGGCCAGCATCGCGATCGCCTGCGCGCCTCCGACGCGGTAGACCTCGTCGACACCAAGGAGTGCGCATGCTGCAAGGACGGCAGGATGCGGCGCGCCGCCGAACTCCTGTTGCGGCGGCGATGCGACGGCCAGCGAGGTCACGCCAGCGACTTGCGCCGGAACGACGTTCATCACGACCGACGACGGATAGGCGACGTTGCCGCCCGGCACGTACAGGCCGACGCGCCCCACCGGAAGCCATTGCTCTCGCACATGAACACCGGGCGCGGGCTCGACATCGGTCGCAGGCGGCGGCAGCTGCGCTGTGTGCACCGCGCGGGTCCGCTCGATCGCTCGCTCGAGTGCGGTTCGCACCGAAGCGTCGAGGCTGTCGAGGGCGGCGGTCAGTACCTGCTCCGGCACGCGAAGCTCGTCGAGTGTGACGCCGTCGAAGCGCTCGGTCGCATCCCGGACCGCTGCGGCACCGCGCACACGCACGTCATCGCACAGCGGGCGCACCGCAGCCAGCGCTGCGCCCACGTCCTGGGTCGCGCGCGGTAGCAGTCGGCGTACCTCGCCACTCGACCGGCCGCGCACGTCGATGGTGATCAGCATCGGCGGTCAGCGTACGTGCCCAAGCACATTGCGGGCGTGTTCGTCGACACGGGCCTACCCTCGGCAGCGTGACCGTGCGGATCCCGCTGTTCCCGCTCGCCACCGTGCTGTTTCCCGGCGTACCGCTGCCGTTGCACATCTTCGAAGAGCGTTATCGCCTTTTGATCCGGGAGCTGATGGCGCTGCCCCCGGAGCAGCCGCGGCGGTTCGGCGTCGTCGCGATCAGGGAGGGACGCGAGGTCGGCGCGGACGGGGTGCGCGCGCTGCACTCCGTTGGGTGCACAGCGGAGCTACGCCACGTGCAGCAGTACGACGACGCCCGCTTCGACATCGTGACCGTCGGAGCCAGTCGGTTCACGGTGCACGAGATCGACACCTCAGCGCCCTACTTCCAGGCCGACGTCGAGTTCCTGGCCGAACACCCAACCGCTGCCGAGAAACTGACCGCGGTCGTCTCCGAGCTGTTCACCAGCTACCTCGCTGCCCTCGGCACCGCTCGGCAGCTGCCGATCGACCCGCCCGACCTACCCGAGGACGCGTTGCTGTTGTCCTACCTCGTCGCCGCGACGACTCTGCTCGACGTTCCGGACAAGCAACGCCTCCTCGAGACACCCGACGCCGATGCGCGGTTGCGGGCAGAAGCGGAGCTCTTGCATCGCGAGGTGCGGTTACTCAGATTGTTGTCGGCCGTGCCGTCGCCGGACGCGTTGCGCGCCGCAGCGTCACCCAACTGACTACCGGCGTACGACGGCCAGGGCCAACATCCCGTAGACGACTACCGCGAAGAACGGCCAGACGAGCACCGCGCCGTGCGCGAGTGGCGGATAGTGCCCGTGCAACGGGTCTTGCAGCTGGAACCGATGTGCGGCTGTGACCAGATGCAGGCGCGCCATGTTGTGCTGCATCCCGACCCGGGCGACGGCGTAGGAGGCGAACACTCCACCGACGGCAAGGCCGACAACCGCCCCGGGGCTCTCACCGCGCGTCAGCCACCACGCAACGACACCGGTCAGTGCACCGACGATCGCGGTCATGACGAGGAACCAGCCGTCGGCACGGATGAAGCCCGGGTCGAGGCTCGGCGGGAACGCGAACGCGTCCGGGCCCAGGACGAAACCAACGCGCGGCACGACGTGCGCCCAGAGGACAGCGAGCGGACCCGCGACCAGGCTGACCGCCAGCGCAGTCACCAGAAAGGGGCGCCCGTGCCGCAGCAGGTCAGGCCACGAGCTCACGCCGGTCAGCCTATGGGGCGAGCCGCCATCAGCCGGCCGTCGACGAACACCGCGAGCGGGTGCCGCCACCGATCCGGCTCATTTGTCGGGTCGCCCGTCAGCACCACCAAGTCGGCCGGCGCTCCGACAATGAGCCGGCCACGACCGCCGCGCACACCGGCGGCGGTCGCGGCAACCTCCGTCGCCGCGCGTAGTGCGCCGCCGGCGCCAAGCCCGATCGCCGCCAGATGACGTAGCTCGCCCGGGTCGACGCCAGGGGTCGTGCCGGTGTTGCCCAGGTCGGATCCGTACGCGATGCGGACACCGGCGCCGTGTGACGCACGTGCGTTCGCGAGCGCCGCTTCGCCAGCCGAGCCGCCGGATGACACGAACGTCTGGATCGTGGAGACGACGAGCATGTCGGCGGCAGCGATCGCCTCCACCAGATCGGGGCCCAGCGGCTCGACCGGCATGTGCGCGAGCTCGTCGACACCGGCCGCGAGCGCGGTCGCCACGGTTGCCGCTGTCAGTGCATGCGCGGTCACCGCGAGGCCGGCCTCGTGCGCGGCGCGGACGACTGCGACCGCGACGTCGACGCCGGGCACCGGTCCACCGGCTGGCTCCAAGGCCAGCTTCACCACATCGACCTGCCCGGCCAGCTGCGCGACAACAGCATGCGCTGCGGCGGCGTCTGCGGCGAAGACGGCGAAGCCGTCCCGTCCCCAGCTGCGTGACGGGTACCCGCCGGGCGCCGTCACGATCGGACCCGCAACACCGACGTGCGGAGATGACAGCGAGCGGTCCGGCGTACGCCATTGCATGGCCGCCGACATCGGTGCTCCGAGGTCGCGCGCACTCGTGACACCGCCCGCTACGACGTCAGCAGGCGAGCCGAAGGCGAGATGGACGTGCGCGTCCACGACGCCCGGCCCTATCCAGGCAGTTGCAGCACCGAGTATCGGAAGGCCGCCGACCTCGCCGACTGCAGCCGCTGGTCCGATGCGAGCGACGCGGCCGACCTCATCGAGGACTACTGCGGCGTCGTCGACGGGGGCGGCCGCACCGCCGGCCCACACCCGGCCACGGAGCACGACGCCACGATCGAACGTCGCCGCCCGCGGCGCACACCCGGCCACGGCGACAACATCTCAGGCGGGCTGGCCCGCCGCCTCACCCTGGGTCTGCACCGTGCTGCCGGTACGACGCGGGGCCCGCGCCGCCGGGCGCGAGGACCGCCGCCGGCGGCGGCCGGCCGGCTTCTCCGGCGGTGCCTCGTTCATGGCGCGCACGGCCTCGCGGACGTCTCCCTCCTCCATGCCGTTCAGGAGGATGGCGAGCAGTTCGGTCTCGTCACCGGCCATTGCTGACCCCGATCACCGTGCTGCTCCCGGGGACGCCCGAGTCGATGAAGTCCAAGCCGCTTCCCGCCAGCGGTCCATGCGTCAGCTCAGGCCGGGCCGTGACATGCACGCTTCCGCCATGGCGGGTCACCACATGCGTCGCGTGTGCCAACGACGTTGCGCCAGCGGCGTCGACGGCGGTGACGGCGGTCATGTCGATCACGATCCGGGAGATCCCACGGTCCACCCAGCTCGTGAGGCACGCCGTGAACATTGGGACGGTGTCGGCGTCGAGCCGGCCGATGAGTCGAAGGCGACATGCGTGCCGACCGGGGTCGGCCGTAACGGACAAACCGGGTAACGCCGACGCGTCGTCCGGTGCAGTGATGTCGACGTCGGTGTCCGTCGTGGACCCAACGGAGATGGTCATACCTGCTCCTAGCGCAAAGACGCACGCGCCAGGAACGCTGCAGCGCGTGTGGGGCCCGATGCCCCAGCGGCTGCCTCCCAACCGGGAGCCGTTATCCCCAAGTCTTTGCGCGATGAAACGACAGTGCGGTGGACGCCGCGCATGCCACCACGGTCAGCGGATGCTGCCCGGCCCCAGCAAAGCCTTGAGGTCGCCCATCAATGCGGGCGTCGGAGCGACGCGCAGATGTTCGTCGAGACGCAGCACGCGGGTGCGGGTGCCGGACTGCAGCTCCAGGTGCACTTCGGTGCGCCCCGGATGCGTTGCAAGGATCTCGCGCAACTTGTCGACGACCGGTGGCGTGCAACGCTGCGCCGGCATCGTCACGATGATCGGTCCCCGCGGGCCCTCACTGAGGTCCGGGATGGTGACCTCCATCGCGATGAGCTTGGGTGCATCGTCGCGACGGTCGACGCGTCCACGGACCAGCAACACCGCGTCCTCAGCGAGCTGCAACGAACACGCTTGGTAGGTCGCGGGAAAGAACAACACCTCGACGGCACCTTCGAGATCCTCGAGCATTGCCTGCGCCCAGGGTTGCCCTTGCCGGCTCATCTTGCGCTGCAACGACGAGACGATGCCGCCAACGGTGACTACGTGGCCGTCGGCAACAGTCTCCGCGGTCAACGCGGACACCGAACAGTCGCTCGCCGAGATCAACACGTGCTCGATGCCGAACAGCGGATGGTCCGAGACGTAGAGGCCGAGCATCTCACGCTCAAACCCGAGCAGCACCGACTTGTCCCACTCACCGACGGGGACGGGGGTGGTGATGACAACCGGCGCCGCACCGTTGTCGCCACCACCGAACAAGTCGAACTGCCCGACGGCTTCAGCTCGTTTGGTGTCGAGGTAGGCGTCGATGACCTCGACGTGGACACGCAGCAAACCCTGGCGGGTGTGCCCCAACGAGTCGAACGCACCGGCTTTGATGAGGGACTCGACGACTTTCTTGTTGCACGCGAGCGCTGGCACCTTGTGGCAGAAGTCGTGGAAGTCCGCGAACCGGCCTTTGGACCGGCGCGCCTCGATGATCGCCCCGACGACGTTCTCGCCGACGTTACGCACGGCAGACAGGCCGAACCGGATGTCGGTCCCGCGCGGTGTGTAGTTGGAGTCGGACTCGTTGACGTCGGGTGGCAGCACCTTGATGCCCATGCGCCGACACTCGTGCAGGTAGAGCGCGCTCTTGTCCTTGTCGTCGCGCATGCTCGTGAGCAGCGCGGCCATGAACTCGGCTGGGTAGTTCGCTTTGAGGTACGCCGTCCAGTAGCTCACCAGGCCGTAGCCGGCGGCATGCGACTTGTTGAACGCGTAGTCGGCGAACGGGATCAGCGTCTCCCACAGCTTCGCGATCGCCGAGTCGCTGTAGCCGCGCTCGCGCATGCCCGCCGCGAACGGCCCGCGCTCCTTGTCCAGAATCGACTTCTTCTTCTTGCCCATCGCGCGCCGCAGCAGGTCCGCCTGGCCGGGTGAGTAGCCGGCGACCTTCTGCGCGATCGCCATGACCTGTTCCTGGTAGACGATGACGCCGTAGGTCTCGTCGAGAATCTCGGCCAGCGGCTCGGCCAACTCGGGATGGATCGGGTCGATCTTCTGGCGGCCGTTCTTGCGCTCGGCGTATTTGATGTGGCTGCCCTCGCCCATCGGCCCGGGCCGATAGAGCGCGTTGACGGCGGAGATGTCGCCGAAGCTGTCGGGCCGCATCGCGCGCAGCAGCGATCGCATCGGCCCACCGTCGAACTGGAAGACGCCGAGGGTGTCGCCGCGGGAGAGCAACTCGTATGTCGTGGTGTTGTCGAGTGGTAGCGACTCGACGACAACGGTCTCACCGCGGTTCGCCTCGATGTGCGCAAGACAGTCGTCGAGCACGGTCAGCGTGCGCAACCCGAGGAAGTCCATCTTCAGCAGGCCGAGTGCCTCGCACGCGCCCATGTCGAACTGCGTAATGATCGCGCCGTCCTGCTCACGTCGCTGGATCGGGATGACGTCGAGCAGCGGCTCGCGCGACAGGATGACGCCGGCCGCGTGCACGCCCCACTGCCGCCGCAAGCCCTCCAGACCACGCGCGGTATCCACGACGCGTTTGACGTCCGGCTCGGCGTCGTACAACGAGCGGAACTCCGCTCCCTCGCCGTAGCGCTCGTGCTTCGGTTCGAAGATCGCCGAGAGCGGCACGTCCTTGCCCATGATCGGCGGCGGCATCGCCTTGGTGATGCGGTCACCGACGGCGTAGGGGAAGCCGAGCACGCGGGCGGCGTCTTTGATTGCGGCCTTCGCTTTGATCGTGGAATACGTGATGATCTGCGCGACGCGTTCCTCGCCGTATTTCTCCGTCGCGTAGCGGATCATGTCGCCGCGGCGGCGTTCGTCGAAGTCCATGTCGATGTCCGGCATGGACACGCGCTCGGGGTTGAGGAACCGCTCGAAGGACAGTTTGTGGCCGATCGGGTCGAGCTCGGTGATGCCGAGTGCGTAAGCAACCATGCTGCCCGCGGCAGAGCCGCGGCCCGGGCCGACGCGGATCCCGTTCTCCCGCGCGTAGCGCACCAGGTCGGCGACGACAAGGAAGTACCCGGGGTAGCCCATCTGTCCGATGACGGCGAGCTCGTAGTCGGCCTGCTGTTGGTACGCCGGCGCGACACCGTCCCGGCACCGAACGGCGAGCCCGCGCAGCACCTCGGCGCGCAGCCAGGACGCCTCTGTCTCCCCCTCCGGCACCGGGAAACGCGGCATCAGGTCGGCGCCTTCGTCGAATGTGATGTTGCACCGCTCGGCGATCAGCAACGTGTTGTCGCACGCCTCGGGGCGCTCGCGCCAGACATGCCGCATCTCCTCGGCGGACTTCAGGTAGAAGTCTGTGCCGTCGAAGCGGAGCCGGTTGGGGTCGGCCATCGTGCGCCCCGACTGCACGCACAAGAGGACTTCCTGTGCCTCCGCGTCCTGCTCGAACGTGTAGTGCAGGTCATTGGTGGCGAGCAGGGGCATGCCGAGGTCGCGGGCGAGCTCCATCAGGCCGGTGTGCGCGCGCCGTTCGATGTCGATGCCGTGGTCCATCAGCTCGCAGAAGAACGAGTCGCGGCCGAAGATGTCCTGCAGCTCACCGGCGACCCGTCGCGCACCGGCCTCGTCGCCCATCCGCAGCCGCGTCTGGATCTCACCGGACGGGCAGCCCGTGGTGGCGATCATGCCTTCGGCGTGCTCGGCAAGAAGCTCGCGATCGACGCGCGGCTTGTAGTAGTAACCCTCGAGCGACGCGCGGCTCGCGAGGCGGAAGAGGTTGTGCATGCCCTTGGTCGTCTCCGCGAGCAAGGTCATGTGCGTGAACGCTCCGCCACCGGAGACGTCGTCCTCGCCACCGCTCGCCCAGCGCACACGCGTGCGGTCGTACCGGCTCGTCCCCGGCGTGACGTAGGCCTCCATGCCGACGATGCCCTTGACGCCGGCGGCTTGACCCTTCTTCCAGAACTCGTAGGCACCGAAGACGTTGCCGTGGTCGGTCATCGCGAGCGCCGGCATCCCCATCCGGGCGGCTTCGCGGAACAGGTCGTCGACGCGGGCCGCTCCGTCGAGCATGGAGTACTCCGTGTGCACGTGCAGATGCGCGAAGCTCCGCTCCGACGAGTCACTCACGGAAGCGACGAACCTCCCTCAACAGCTGCGCGTGGCCGTGTGCTGGCCATCGGAAAGACACGGCGCGGGGAAGTCGCGGAGTCTTGCCAGGCGGACCCCTTGTTCTAACACGCAGCGCCGACAGCGGTGGGCGTGTCGGCACAACCTCGTCGGCGTGTCGGCAGGCAGGCCGGGCTCACGGCCCAGCGGTGAGCGTTCCGCTCGGCTGGCGCCGGCTCGTCTGCGGCAGCAGCGGCGTCCACCGGATCTCCCGTAGCTTCAGTCCCGGGGAGGCCGGATCGATCACCCGGACCTTGCCGGAGTCGACTATGTCGAGCAGCGTCCGCGCACTGCCGTACACCACGACCGCGTAGATGCAGGCGCACTCACCACGCAGGGACTGCGCCTCCGACCGGTAGTGCCGGGCGTCGGCTTCCTCGGTAGCTTTCTGCGCCTGGTCCTGGTCGGCGGTGATCGACGCGGCTTGCTGCGAGAGGTCGTGCGCTGCTTGCGACAGACCGTCCGCGAGCCGTCGGAACGCCGCTGACGCATCGCCGGGCAAGGACGAGACGCGAAGCGGTGCGGTCAACGTCGCATACCCGGCGAGCTCCTCGGTCGTGTTCGGGAAGACCGCACGCGCCCCCGACGCGCGCACCTGCACGTAGATCAGCTGCGGCTCGACCCCGGGAAGGGCGGCCGCCACCTGCGCGGGCGTCTTCCCGGACTCGAAGTCGGCGATCGCATAGACCTTCTCTCCGGGTGCCTGTGATGACTGCTGGCCGAGAGCTGCCTGCGCGGCGTTGAGGTACGACGCGATCTCCTCGTTGGGCAGCGGGCCGACGGTCGAGATGGACGAGGTGACAGCGGGCAGGTCCGGTGCCGCGGTGTCCGTTGACGGCCCGCCGATGCGTGCAGCCGTCGTGACCGCGGCGACGGTCAGCAGCAGCGTCAGCGCGACCGCGCCGGCCTGCGGCACGTCCCGGACCAGACCGAGGACGCCGCGGCGGGCAAACCGTTGGTCGAGCCGCCGCAGGGTCGGGCCCGGCCCGCCCGCGCCGCTGACGATCGCCCGGGCGTCACGCAGCCCATGCCGCACGTGGCCGACGACCCTGGCGATGCGCGAAACGATCGCGTGGTCGATCGCGCGCAGATCGGTCCACAGGGTGCGCCGCGGGCTCAAATCGCCTCGTTCCGCAACGTGTCCAGCGCCGAGCCGAGATCGCTCGGGTAGTCGCTCGTGAACGTCAGCCGGCGACCGTCCGCGGGGTGGTCGAAGCCGAGCCGGACGGCGTGCAGCCACTGACGGGTCAGACCCAGGCGGGCGGCGAGCACCGGATCCGCCCCATAGGTCAGGTCCCCGACGCATGGGTGGCGCAGCGCTGCCATGTGCACCCGGATCTGGTGGGTACGCCCGGTCTCCAGGGTTATCGCCAGCAAGCTCGCCGCCGGCACCGCCTCGAGCGTCTCGTAGTGCGTCACGCTCGGCTTGCCGTCGGCAACCACTGCGAACCGGAACGGCGCGGTCGGATGCCGGTCGATCGGCGCGTCGACGGTGCCGCGCAACGGGTCGGGATGGCCCTGGACGAGCGCGTGGTAGCCCTTGTCGACGGTCCGGTTCCGGAACGCGGCTTTGAGGTCGCGGTAGGCCCGGCCGCTTTTCGCCACCACCAGCAGTCCGCTCGTACCGACGTCGAGCCGGTGCACGACGCCGCCGCGCTCGGCCGGCCCCAGCTCGCTCAGCCGGTAGCCGGCAGCGGCCAGCCCAGCGGTGACGGTCGGTCCGTCCCAGCCGGGACTCGGATGCGTCGCCACGCCCACCGGCTTGTCGACCACGACCACGTCGTCGTCGTCATACACGATGTCCAGGCCGGGCACGGCTTGCGGCGGCGCCACCTGCTCGGGGACGACGCGCGGCAACTCGACGGAAAGCATGCCGCCCACCCCGACCCGGTGCGTGCGCTCGCGCCGGACGCCGTCGATCTCGACGGCTCCCGCGGCGACGAGGTCGGCGGCGGCGGCCCGGGACAAGCCGAACAACCTGGCCACCGCGGCGTCGAGCCGAAGCCCGTCCAGACCCTCGGGCACCGGCAGCTCGCGCCGATCGACGGCCGCCATCTCTCGCACGGCATCAGTATCCCGGGGCGCCGTCAGGCCTTCTCATCGAGCGGATGGCCGCTCAGTACCACGAGCGCCGCAATGACTGCGCCGACCGTGATGGACGCGTCGGCAATGTTGAACACCGGCCAGTGCGGCAGCTGGATCCAGTCCACGACCTGCCCGCGGAACGGCCCCGGCGCGCGCACCAGTCGATCGACGAGGTTGCCCAACGCCCCGCCGAGCAGCAGCCCCAACGCCACCGCCCAGCCGGTGTGCCGCAACTGCCGCGCCGTACGCACGATGACGACAGCGACCACAGCCGCGATCACGGTGAAGATCACGGTCGCGCCGATGCCCACGTTGAACGCAGCACCCGGGTTGCGGGTCAGTGTGAACTCGAGCAGGTCGCCGACGACGTGGACCGGCGGGCGGTTGCTCAGTCGATCGACGGCGATGACCTTGGACACGACGTCAGCGGCAAGGACGAAGGCCGCGACCCCGAGCACCAGCGGGAGCCGACCCCGTGCGTTCGTCAGCGGCGCTCCTCGCGCTGCTTGCAGGTGACGCACAACGTCGCGTGCGGCAGCGCTTGCAACCGCGCCTTCGCGATCGGGTTGCCGCAGCTCTCACACACGCCGTAGGTCCCGGCGTCGAGCCGCGCGAGCGCGTGCTCGACCTGAGCGAGCAGGTCGCGGCTGTTGTTCGCGAGCGACATCTCGTGCTCGCGTTCGAACGTCTTCGTGCCGGCATCGGCTTGGTCGTCGCCAGCGCCGTCGCCGCCGTCGCGCTGCAGCTCGGCCCAGGCCTCTTCGGCCTCGTCAATCTCGCGGCGGAGCCGGCTGGCCTGCTCGTCGAGCTGGCCCCGGATCGCTGCGAGCTCCTCCTTGGTCCACTCGACCGGCTTGGCGGGCGCCGCTGGACGCTGGGCCGGCGTCGCGGGCGGCGCCGCAGCGGTCTTCGTCGGCGGCGGTGGCAGCCGGGAGGAGGCGAGCCGGGCGGCCTGCTCCTCCGCGGCCCGCTGCGCAGCGGCTTCCTCTTCGGCCCGCTTGGCCGCGGCCCGCTCCGCGGCGACACGCTCGGCCGCGAGGCGCTTCTCTTCCCGGTCCCGCTCGGCGGCGAGCCGCTTTTCCTCGCGTTCGCGCTCGGCGACGGCCCGTTTCTCGGCCCGCTCACGTTCCAGCGCTGCCTTCTTCTGCGCGCGTTCCTTGTCCGCCGCGGCCTTCTTCGCGGCGCGCTCCTTGTCCGCGGCCTTCCGCGCAGCGGCCCGCTCCCGTTCCGCAGCCTTCTTCGCCGCAGCGCGCTCCCGCTGGGCAGCCGCTCGCTCCCGGTCAGCAGCCTGTTTCGCCGCAGCGCGCTGCCGCTGGACAGCCGCCCGCTCCCGCTCCGCCGCCTTCTTGGCCGCGGCGCGCTCCCGCTCAGCGGCTTTCCTGGCAGCTACCGCAGCTTTCTGCGCAGCTTTCTGCGCAGCAGCCTTCTGGGCGGCGGCTTTCTTCGCTGCGACCGCTTTCTGGGCCGCCGCTTTCTTCTGGGCGGCCGCCTTCTGCGCCGCGGCCTTCTGCGCGGCGGCCTTCTGCACGGCGGCCTTCTGGACAGGCGCCTTCTTCTTCACCGGCGGCTTCGCCGCTGGCCGGCGAGTCGGCGACCGCCCGGTGGCCGACTTCGGCTTGGCCCGCGCCGGCCGCTTGGCTGATGCGGTCCGCTTCGCCGCGCCGGCAGCCTTGGCCGGGGCCCGCTTCGCTCCCGACCTCGAGGAAGCGGACCGGTTCGCCGCGGACTTCCCGGCGGCCGCTTTGGTGGTCTTTTTGGCCGCTTTGACCGGCGCCCGAGCCGCCGAACCGCTCCGGCTCGGGGCCTTCGTCGGGCGCGCAGGGCTCTTCTTCGCGGTCTTCTTCGCGCCTCGACCGGCGGTGGTGGTACGGCGTGCCGCGGACGGTCTCGCCGCTCTAGACGCCATCTCCGTGCTCACCTTCCCTGCTGACAGCCCCGCTGACGGTGCTTGTGCTGGCCTTCCCGCTGCCGGCTCCTCGACCGCTGCGCTGACTCCAGTGTTGCGCTCTTCCGCCCCTTGGCCGGGCAACCGGGCGGCGGGTGGTTCCGGAGTAGTGTGCACGTCCCGCTGCCGGCGGCTCGCACCGAACACGCGACGCAGCCGCCCGGATAACTTTCGCGCCGGCTCCGCCTGGCCCGCATCCGCACGCCCGCGGCGGGTCCGGGCCATGCCCTCACCACCGTCTCCCGGTCTCTACGATTCACCGGCATCTCGTCATGATCGCGCGCGGAGCGGAAGGATAGGCGCCACCTGTCCCACCAGCAACGCGGCGCGCCGCGGCGACGAGCGGCTAGGGTCCAACCGAACGCCGTACTGACCGACGGACGTGCGAACGGGACAGGAGCCGGGGGCGGGACCGTGCCAGACGTGACTGCCGGCGCCCCCGCCCGGCGTACCGGCCCATTCCGGGCCCTGCCGACCCAGCTGAACCTGCCGGCGCTCGACCACGACGTGCTGACCCTGTGGCGCGAGCGCGACGTCTTCGCGCGCAGCCTGGCCCAGACCGACGGCGGGCCGCTCTGGGTCTTCTACGAGGGACCGCCGACGGCGAACGGCCGACCAGGCACCCACCACATCGAGGCGCGGGTCTTCAAGGACCTGTTCCCCCGGTACCAGACCATGCGCGGCCGGCACGTCCCGCGCCGCGGCGGCTGGGACTGCCACGGGCTCCCGGTCGAGCTCGAGGTGGAGAAGGAGCTGGGCTTTTCCGGCAAAGCCGACATCGAGGCCTACGGGATCGCCGAGTTCAACGAGCGCTGCCGCGCCTCGGTGCGCCGCTACGTCGGCGCGTTCGCCGAGATGAGCGAGCGGATGGGTTACTGGGTCGACCTGTCCCGCGCCTACTGGACGATGGACCCGGCCTACATCGAGAGCGTCTGGTGGTCGCTCAAGGTCGTCTTCGACAAGGGCCTGCTCGTCCAGGACCACCGGGTAGCGCCGTACTGTCCGCGGTGCGGCACCGGTCTGTCCGACCACGAGGTCGCACAGGGCTATCTCACCGTGACCGACCCGAGTGTCTACGTGCGCTTCCCGGTGACGAGCGGGCCGCTCGCGCAGCAGCACGCCAGCCTGCTGGTCTGGACAACGACGCCCTGGACGCTGGTGTCGAACACAGCTGTGGCCGTGCACCCGGACGTTCCCTACGTACTCGCCCGCATCGGCAACGAGTTGCTCGTCGTCGCGGAGCCGTTGCTCGCGCACGTCGCTTCGCTCGTCGGGGAGGACGAGCCGGCGATCCTCGACCGTTTCCCGGGCAAGGCGCTCGAGCACACGGAGTACTCGCGGCCGTTCAACCTCGTCGAGTTCCCCGCAGGCGAGCGGGCGCATTTCGTCGGCCTTGCGACGTACGTGACGACGGAGGACGGCACCGGCCTCGTGCACCAGGCGCCGGCTTTCGGCGCCGACGACCTCTCGGTTGCGCGGGTGTACGGACTTCCGGTCGTCAACCCGATCGAGCCCGACGGACACTTTCGCGCCGACGTCCCACTCGTGGGCGGCGAGTTCTTCAAAGCCGCAGACCCGAAGCTCGTCGGCGACTTGACCGCACGCGGCCTGCTGTACGCCCACATGAGCTACGAGCACAGCTACCCGCACTGCTGGCGCTGCGACACACCATTGCTCTACTACGCACTGCCGTCGTGGTACATCCGGACGACCGCGATCAAAGACCATCTGCTGGCAGAGAACGCCCGCACCGACTGGCATCCCGAACACATCCGCGACGGGCGCTACGGCGACTGGTTGAACAACAACGTCGACTGGGCGCTCTCACGGGCGCGCTACTGGGGCACACCGCTGCCCATCTGGCGTTGCGATGACGGTCACTTGACGTGCTGCGGATCACTTGCCGAGTTGGGCGCTCGTGCCGCCCGCGACCTCACCGACTTCGACCCGCATCGGCCTTTCATCGACGACGTGACGTTCGCGTGTCCGGAGTGCGGCCAGTCAGCTCGTCGTGTCCCGGAAGTCATCGACGCGTGGTACGACTCCGGTTCGATGCCGTTCGCGCAGTGGGGTTTCCCGCACGCCAACGTGGACGAGTTCGAGCGGCAGTACCCGGCTCGGTTCATCTGCGAAGCGATCGACCAGACCCGCGGCTGGTTCTACACGTTGATGGCCGTCGGCACGCTCGTCTTCGAGCATTCGTCGTACGAGACGGTGCTCTGCCTCGGGCACATACTCGCCGAGGACGGCCGCAAGATGTCGAAGCATCTGGGCAACGTGCTCGACCCGATGGAGCTGATGGAAAAGCACGGCGCGGATGCCGTGCGATGGTTCATGTTGGCGGGTGGCTCACCGTGGGCACCACGCCGCATCGGCGACACTGCACTCGACGAGGTCGTCCGCAAGGTGTTGCTGACCTACTGGAACACGGCGGCCTTTTTCACGTTGTACGCCGAAGCCAACGACTGGGCGCCTGGTGCGGACGTGCGAGCACCAGCCCAACGCGGAGTGCTCGACCGGTGGCTGCTCTCCGAGCTGCAGTTGACGATCCGCGAAGTGACGGCGGCCCTCGACGACTTCGATCCGACTCGAGCCGGTCGTCGGTTGACCGCGTTCATCGATGACCTGTCCAACTGGTACGTCCGCCGCACTCGGCGGCGCTTCTGGGACGGTGACGCCGACGCATTGACGACTCTGCACGAAGTGCTCGATGCACTCACCCGGCTGCTTGCACCCTTCGTGCCGTTCATCACGGAGTCGGTGTGGCAGGTGGTCGTCACGTCTTCGAAGCAAGACAGCGCAGACAGCGTGCATCTCGCAGCGTGGCCCGAACCAGACGCAACACTGGCTGACGACGCGTTGAGCCGCGACATGGCGCTCGCTCGCCGACTCGTCGAGCTCGGCCGCGCAGCACGTGCGAACTCCAAAGTGAAGACCCGGCAGCCGCTCGCGCGCGCCCTGGTCGGCGCGGTCGGCTTCGACGGGCTGCCGGCCGAGCTGCGGACCGAAGTCGCGGACGAGCTCAACGTCCGCTCCCTCGACTCACTGCACGGTGCACTCGTGGACCGAGTCGTCAAGCCGAACTTCCGCGCGCTCGGGCGGCAACACGGAAAGCAGACGGCGGCGGTCGCGGCCGCGATTGCTGCCGCCGACCCGGAAACGCTCGCCGACGCGGTCCGCGCGGGTACGGCGACCGTGCCGGTCGACGGGGCCCTGGTGCCGGTGGCGGCCGACGACGTCGTGATCACCGAGACACCCCGGGAAGGCTGGGCGGTTGCGACCGAGGCCGGGGAGACGGTCGCGCTCGACCTCGAGGTGACGCCTGAGCTGCGACGCGCCGGCATCGCACGTGACTTCGTCCGCGTCGTACAAGAGGCACGCAAGGCAGCCGACCTCGATGTCGTCGACCGAATCGAACTGTGGTGGCGCGCTGGTCCCAACGCCGACGGCGAGGTCTCTGCGGCCATCAGCGAGCACGCTGACCTGATCGCGGCGGAGGTGCTCGCGCCGAGCTTCACCGCTGGCGAGCCGGCCGCGGATCTCGCGCCACACGACCACCCGGAGCTGGGGCTCACCTTCTGGCTCCGGCAGGCGGGCGCGTGAGCGCTCGGCTGTCCTGACGATCCCGAAAACACCCGTTCGGCGCAGTCAAGAGTGAGGGTCGACTCTGCCGATGGTCTGCATGAGCCGAAAGGCTGCGCCGCACGGACGAGTGACCGAGCGGGCGTTTGGAGGTCGCAGATGAGCATGAGCGTCGTTCCGCTCCTCGGCCAGCCCGCAGCGAGCGTGCGGCTCATCGACACAGCCGTCGCGGTTCCTGCGCTGATCAGCCACGTGCGACCGGCGCTGGTGCTCTCCGAAGCCGACACCCGGCACCTGATCGCGGCCGCTGACGAGCAGGGTGTCCGCGCCGGCGGGCTGTTCCTGGCAGGCCCGATCGGTATCCAGCTCTGGAGCGCCCCCTTCGACGGACCGGACGGCACTCCCGGCGGCTCGCTGCATCTCGGCACGGTCGACTGGAGCTATGACACACCGGTGAAGCACTACGCCACGATCTACCGCGCGATGGTCACCGGCCCCGGCGCGCTCGCAGGTGAGAGCACTGCCTCTGTGCTGGCGCGGGTGCTGGCGCTCTGCGGCATCAGTGCCGGTGGTGAGCGCGTGACCGCGCCGGTCGCGCCGCCCCGCGACCCGTTCCGCCGCCGCTAGGCACCCCCCGCTGCGGCTTGGCCGCTACGGCTTGCACACCCCGCACGCCTGATAGCCCTGCTGCCGCGCCTGCGCCTTGGGCAGTTTCGCCGTACCTCGCACGCCCTTCACGAACCGGCAGTCGGCCGTGTGGAACTTGTCGCGGTCCGGGATCACGACGACAGTCGCAGCGCTGGCTGCGGTCTTCTTGCCGGCCGGCGATGTCTTCTTCGCCGCCGTTTTGCCGGTGGTCGCTGTCGTGCTCTTGGCGGCAGTCTTCTTGGTCGTCGACTTTGCCGTCGTCTTCGCGCTGCTGGCCGCGGCGGTCTTCGCTGTCTTCTTCGCGGCTGTCTTCTTTGCGGTGGTCTTGCTCGCGCCGCGCGTGGCGGCACTACGGCCCACCGGCGCGGCCGGCTCCGTGTCACCGGGCTCGTCGCCGTCCGCACCGCCACCGACCGGGACCAGCGCTGCCGTTGGCTCCTCGGCCGGACGCGCCGCCGGCAGGTTCTCGTCCGGACGGCAGATGCCACACGCTGTGTAGCCCTCGTTGCGTGCATCGGCGACCGAGCGTTCCTCGGCGTCCTTCCCGACGAGGTACCGGCAACCGGAGACGTGGTAGCGCGGACGGCCCGGAACGACGAGCACGTTCGGGCCGGCACCGTCTCCGTCGGATGCACTGGCTGCCTCGCTGAACTCGACCGACGCCTCGGCTGGAACGCCCACCGGACTGACGACGCGGGTCAGCTCGTCCCCGGCGCCGACGAAGCCCGGCTCGGGAGCTGCACTCGGTGTGACGGCTTCCTCACCGCGGCGCTGGTAGGCACCCACACCGAGGAACACAGCGGAGACCAAGCTGACCGCGATCGAGATGTAGACGAGCGTGAGGCCGGTTGAGGCAAGGCCAGCAATGAGCAGGGCGAGGGCGACGATGGCGAGGACGCCGCTAATGACGATCAACGAAACTCCAGCGTGGGGGTTGGGGCCGACGGGCGCGCCGCATCCTATCGGGCGGTGTACACGCTAGCGCCGGGCTCAGCCCGCGGACGGCGGGACCTCCGGACCCTCATCCACCTCCATTCCCGGCGGCGCATCGGCTGCCACGGCCTCCGCCGGGCCGGCTTCGCGCGGTGGACCGCTCGGCTCCCCTTCGGGCCGGGTGAACGTCGGCGCAGGGGCGAAGGGACTCGGCGCACGCGCGGTCGTCGGCGCGGGTGGTGCGGTGGCGGGAGGGGCTGCCGCAGCGGGCGGCACCTGCGGGGCCGCGCCTGCTGGGGGTGTGCTCGCGGCGGGTGTGCTCGCGGGCACCGGGCCGTCTCCGCCAACCCCACGCGTCGACAGCTCGCGCAGCTGGGTCTCCAGGTAGGCGCGCAGTCGCGTCCGATACTCCCGCTCGAACGCACGGAGGTCTCCGACCTGCCGCTCGAGGTCACGGCGCCTGCGCTCGAGCTCGGCCATCGCGGTGGCGTGCTGCTGCTGCGCCTCCTGCTCGAGGCTCGATGCGCGCGTGCGGGCTTCGACAACGATCTGTTCGGCCTCTTTGCGCGCCTGCGCGATGGCTTCGTCGGCGGTGCGTTGCGCGAGCAGCAACGTGCGCAACGCGGCGTCTTGACTGCCCTCGGGCTCAGGCGGCGCAGCCGTCTCCAGGACAGCGGCTGCTGGCGGCGGAGCGGTCGGGACGCCGACCGCGCGTGCAGCGAGTGTCTTGTTCTCCTGCAGCAGCCGGGTCAGCTCGGCCTCGACCTCGTCGAGGAACGCGTCCACCTCGTCCTCGTCGTACCCGGGCCGGAAGCGTGTCGACGTGAACCGCTTGTTCGCGACGTCTTCAGGAGTGAGCGGCATCGAAGATCACCTCTGGCGCTGGACGGACGATCACAATTGAGGGGCAACAACGTTGGCGATGATTTGTACGCCGATGATCAAGACGAGAAACCCGAGGTCGAGCGAGAGGCCGCCCAGGCGGAGCGGCGGAATCACCCGACGCAACGCCTTGAGCGGCGGATCGGTCACGGAGTAGATGGCCTCGAGCAGCAGCACAATGGGACCGGAGGGTCGCCACCGACGCGCGAACACGAACACGTAGTCGAACACAAGCCGGGCGAGAAGCAGAACAAATACAACTTCGCACACGACGTAGACGACGGTGCCGACGATGGTCACAGCAGGCTCACGGCCCCGATGTCAGCTTTGGTTGAAGAAGCCGCCCTCGGCGATGAGTGCCTTGTCTTCGGCAGTCACTTCGACATCGCGGGGGGAAAGGAGAAACACCTTGTTGGTCACGCGCTCGATGCTGCCCCGCAACCCGAAGATCAACCCGGCTGCGAAGTCGACGAGGCGCTTCGCGTCGTGGTCGTCCATCTCCGTCAGATTCATGATGACGGGCACGTCCTCGCGGAAGTACTCACCGATCTGCCGCGCTTCGTTATAAGTGCGCGGCTGGACGGTGGTGATGCGGTAGCTCGGACGGGGTGGGGCCACTGCTGTAGCCGTCCCGCCACGACCGGGCTCCGCGTTGCGCGCGCTACGGCGCACAACTGCGGGCCGTTCGACGCGCGGTTCGTCGGCGGCGTACCGACGGACGAGCTGCGGCTCGGGTTGGTGCTGGTCAGGTTCGACGTCGTCGTACTGGTCGTCCTCGTCCTCAACGAGCCCGAGGTAGACCGCCATCTTGCGCATCGCGCCGGCCATGACTCGTTGGACCTCCGGGACACAAACGGGTCGTTGCCGCTCGCACGGCTACGACGAATCTTCGCGCGACACTACCGGACGACAGGCGCGCGATCCCCGAGCAACGCCGTACCAATCCGCACGTGTGTCGCGCCGGCAGCGATGGCCGCTTCGAGGTCTCCTGACATGCCGGCCGAAATTGACACCGCATCGGGATGATCCACGCGAAGCCGGGCGGCGATCGTCGCGAGCCGCTCGAACGCGCGCTCCGCGTCAGCGGCCACCGGCGCCACGGCCATTACACCCACGAGGCGTATCCCGGAGGCTCCCGCTACAGCGTCGGCCAGGGCCGGCAGCTCTTCGGAGGTCGCACCGCCACGCGCTTGGTCGTCGTCCAGCGACACCTGGACGAAAACGTCGACCGTCCGCCCTGCTTGTTCTGCGGCACGGCCAAGCACCTCGACGAGACGAAGCCGATCGACGGAGTGCACGGCGTCGGCGTACGACGCGACCGAGCGGCACTTGTTGGTCTGCAGCTGGCCGACGAAGTGCCAACCCAACGCGACATCTCGGAGCGCAGCGGCTTTGGGTGCTGCCTCCTGATCGCGGTTCTCACCGAAGTCGTGCACCCCTAGTGCAGCGAGGCGGCGTACGTCGTCGGCCGGAAAAGTCTTCGTGACCGCGATCAGCACCAGGTCCGAACGTTCGCGGCCGGCAGCACGACACGCCGCTTCGAGGCGCGACTCGACCGCCGCAAGGTTGCGGCCGAGGCGCTCTGTTCGCGCGTCAGCCGGCATCGCGAGAAGCCAGAACGATGACGCCCGCGAAGCGGCCGGTCACTCCGTCGCGCCGAAAGGAGTAGTGCTCGGTGCTTTCGGCTGTGCACGGGCCGACGTCATGGATGGTGCTGACGCCAACACCGTGAAGCTGCCGGCGTAAGGCGGCTCGGAGTTCGACACCCGGTGTGCCGGCTCGTGTTCGTACGGCCGAACCAGGCGCGGCCGCTTCGACCTCCGCCTGCATCGCCGCCGGCACTTCGTAGCACTTGCCGCAGATCGCGGGGCCGAGCCATGCCTCGATTCTTACCGGCGGTGCGCCGCGCTCCCGCATCGCGTCGACCGCGCGCGCGGCCGTGCCTGCGACCAGGCCACGCCGACCGACATGAGCCGCGGCGACGATGTTGGCATTTGCGTCGGCAAGCAGGACCGGCACACAGTCGGCGACGAGCACGCCGAGTCCGATGTTCGGCTGCGTCGTGACGAGCGCGTCGACACCCGGGACCGCCGTGACACGCGCGGCGTCGACCACGGCGACGTCGTTGCCGTGGACCTGGTCCATCCACACGATCGGTGCGCCGAGCCTGGTTTCGAGGGCGATGCGGTTGATGCGCACTGCCGCGGGGTCGTCGCCCACGTGGTCGCCGAGGTTGGCCTCGTCGTACGGCGGCACGCTTGCACCGGTGCGGCGAGTCGTGAACAGGGTCCGTACCCGTACCTGATCGGCCACCGTCGGGCCGACCGCTTACTTGAGGAAGTCGGGCACGTCGAGGTCGTCGGAGTCGTCGAACACGATCGTCCGGCGCGGCCGGCTCTGCTGGGCGCGGGCCGGCTCGCGACGCACCACGCGCTCGGGTTCCGACGTCACCCGCACGGGTTCCGGCGGCGCCTCGGTCAAGTCGATCTCTTCCACGTCCTCGACCGGGGGTTCCACGACGCGACGTGTCGGCTCGCGCCGCACCCTGGGCAAACCGCCGTCGAAGCCAGCGGCGATGACGGTGACACGCACCTCGTCGCCGAGAGCATCGTCGATGACGGCGCCGAAGATGATGTTGGCCTCCGGATGTGCGGCGTCCGTGACGAGTTGTGCCGCTTCGTTGATCTCGAACAAGCCGAGGTCGGATCCGCCGGCGACCGACAGCAGCACGCCTTGCGCTCCGTCGATCGACGCCTCCAGCAACGGGCTCGAGATCGCCATCTCTGCGGCGGCGATGGCGCGGTCGTCGCCGCGTGCGCTTCCGATACCCATCAACGCCGAGCCGGCGCCGGCCATGACGGACTTCACGTCCGCAAAGTCCAGGTTGATGAGGCCTGGTGTCGTGATCAGGTCGGTGATGCCTTGCACACCCGACAACAGGACTTGGTCAGCCGACCGGAACGCGTCGAGCACGCTGACCTGACGATCGGAGATCGACAGCAACCGATCATTCGGGATGACGATCAACGTGTCGACTTCGTCGCGAAGCATTTCGATGCCGTGCTCGGCCTGCTCGGCCCGACGGCGACCTTCGAACGCGAACGGACGAGTGACGACACCGATCGTCAATGCGCCCAGTGACCGCGCAACCTGCGCGACGATCGGTGCGCCGCCAGTGCCCGTGCCACCGCCTTCGCCCGCCGTGACGAAGACCATGTCGGCGCCTTTCAGCACCTCTTCGATCTCTTCGCGGTGGTCTTCAGAGGCCTTTCGTCCGACCTCAGGATCAGCGCCGGCGCCGAGACCGCGGGTGAGCTCGCGTCCGATGTCGAGCTTCACATCGGCGTCGCTCATCAGGAGCGCCTGCGCGTCGGTGTTGATGGCGATGAACTCCACGCCCTTCAACCCGACCTCGATCATGCGGTTGACGGCGTTGACACCCCCGCCACCGATTCCGACGACCTTGATGACGGCGAGGTAGTTCTGCGGTGCGGCCACGACGGGATGTCCTCCGGGTCGGCTCGATCGGAAAGGACCGCGGCCGGTGGTGCGGGGAAGGCACCACCGAACGCGACCCCGAGTGCGGCGGGGGCGAGGGCCTGAACCCGAACCCATGGAGCTGCAGCAGGCTGAGCCGGACCTCATCCTCAGGTTGACGGTTAGCGTTATGTCAACATGAAGTGATGGGGACAGTAGGACCCATGTCCCGAGGCGGTCAAGCCAGTCAGGCTGCAATCCCCTTGGTAATCCAAGGAATTCCTCGACCTCGACTTGAGGTAACGCCGCGGCTGGGACGCAATGTCCGCTAGGACGTCGTGACGATGCCAGGAGAGCTGACGTCGTAGACGTGCGCATGCCGCCGCACGAGAACGGCGAGCGCCTTCGCCTTGCGAACGGAATCATCCGGTCCGCCCCAGATGACGGTGCTTCCGCCGCGCAACTGCAACCGAATGCCCGCCGGCGACGGAGCGCTCACTGCAATGACGTCTTTGCGCACCGCGCGCGGCAACGCGCCGACGACCGCGACCGCTGCGCGCAGCCGCTGTCCATCGGAACTGCTGCCCGGAACAGACAGCGGCAGAACCGAGGCCGGCGGTCGCGCGACGGAGAGGTACGCGTCGGCGTTCTTGTCGACCAGCAACCACTGGGCCCCGTCGTGAACCGCCACGATCGGCCGACGCTCCGTGACCTCGATGCGCAAGGTGTGCGGCCACACGCGCGTCACCTGCACGTCGGCCACTTGCGACAGAGCAGCGATGCGATGGCGCAGAGTGCTGGTGTTCACCGTCAATAACAGATGACCGCGGTCGGACTTCGCGAGTGTGCTGACCCGGTCTGTGGTCGAACGGCTCGCTCCCACCACGGTCACGCGCTGGACGTTGAACCCCCCGGTCGCGAGCAGGATGCCACCGGTAGTCACGAGCAACGCGACGGCGACTGCAGTGACGAACACCGGCCGCGAGACAACCCAACGTCCTACTCGGACGACAAAGGCGAACAGTGGTCGAAGGTCCGCTGACCGGATACGTGACCACGTGGCGTGCAACCAATGTGGAGCTCGCGCAGTCAAGCGCTCCATCATGTTGGGTCCGTGACATGTCCGTTGTCGAAGTCGCCGACAACGCGAACCTCGGGTTCGAGACGTGGTCCACCCGCCGCGAGAACTGCGCGCCGCACTTCGACGATCACGGCCAACACGTCCGTTGCACGAGTACCAGAGTCGACGACGATGAAGTTCGCGTGCTTCTCCGACACGCGGGCGCCGCCAATTCGTAGCCCTTTGAGGCCGGCCGCTTCGACGATTCGGCCCGCCGAGTCACCTTCCGGGTTGGTGAACGTTGAACCGCATGAGCGCGCACGCAACGGTTGGGTGGCACGGCGGTATTCGCGGTGCCGGTCGAGCCGGGACTTGATGGTCGCTGGTTCGTCCGGGCTGAGCTGCCACTTCGCGGCCACGACCAGCGACCGCGCTGGGAGTTCGCTGTGCCGGTACGCCAGGCCAAGAGCAGCTCGCGCCAGCGTCTGCGACTCTCCGTCAGGGGCCAGCATGACCTCGGCCGAGACGAGATGATCGCCGACCTCGCCGCCGTGTGCCCCGGCGTTCATCCGGACCGAACCACCCACGCTGGCCGGTATCGCCGCGGCGAACTCCAACCCGGCTAGGCCCTGCTTCGCCGACCATGCTGCAAGCTGCGGCATCGTCATCGCCGCGCCAGCGGTCACCTGGTCGCCATCGCGGTGCACTCCCGCGAACCCTTTGCCCAGTCGTACGACGATCCCTGGAAAACCGGCGTCGGACACCAACAGGTTCGAGCCGCGACCGAGTACAAGGACAGGTACATCGTCAGGGGCGGAGTCGCCGAGGGCACGGAGCATCGCGACAAGTTGCGCAACGTCGGATGGCTCGACAAACACCGCCGTCGGACCTCCGATACCGAACGTCGTCAGCGGGCCCAACGGACGGTCGCGCTGCACCTCGAGTCCGGTCGCTGCAATGCGGGCCGCGACCTCGGCCACCTGTGCCGGATCTGCCCTTGGAGTCCAGACCGGAGGCAGTAGCTCGGTCATGCGCCGGTGTCCGCCTGCAACAGCGACAGAACCTCCGGACCGAGCATCGTCACGTCACCCGCCCCGAGCGTGAGAACGATGTCGCCGGAGCGGGCGCGGCTGGCGAGATGACCAGCCACTGCAGACCAGGACGGCTCGAAGATGACGCGGCTCGGGTCGAGCGGCACAGCATCGGCGACGAGTGCGCCGGTAACCCCGGGCACCGGGTCCTCACGCGCCGCGTAGATCTCCATGACGATGACCTCGTCCGCCAAGCCGAGCGCCCGGCCGAAGTCGGCGGCGAAGGCGGCGGTTCGCGTGAACAGATGTGGCTGGAAGGCGACAACGAGTCGCCCCCCGCCGGCGAGGAGGCGCGCTGCGACCAGGTCGGCCTGCAACTCGGTCGGGTGATGTGCGTACGAGTCATAGACGCGCACCCCGTCGGCGGTGCCCTTGAACTCCATCCGCCGACGAGCACCCCGAAATGTGGCAAGTCCGGCGGCAAGTTCCCCGAACGGATATCCGAGCAGCAGGCCAGCGGTCAGCGCAGCCGTCGCATCGAGGGCGTAGTGGCGTCCCGGCACGACCAGCTCGACCATGCCGAGCCGGCGGCCGCGATCGACGAGCTCGAACTTCGACGACAACCCTTGCAAGGACAAATCGGAGACGCGAACGTCTGCGGTGTCCGTCTCGCCGTAGGTTCGCACGTCGAGCCCACGTTGTCGGGCCTGAATGGCCAACCTTCGTGCCCCGGGGTCGTCGGCGCACATGACGACGAACCCGGTGGGGTCGATGCTGTCGACGAACTTGGCGAACGCGTCGTTGATTGCGCGCAGGTCACCGTAATGATCGAGATGGTCCGCTTCGACGTTTGTGACAACTGCGGCGTACGGACGCAACAGCAGGAACGAGCCGTCGCTCTCGTCCGCTTCAGCCACGAACAGCTCGCCGGTCCCGTGGTGCGCACCTGATCCCGGCTCGTTCAGGTCACCCCCGATGACGAACGACGGGTCGGCACCGCAATGCTGCAGCGCGACGGTCAACATCGATGTCGTCGTCGTTTTGCCGTGGGTGCCGGCGACCGCAATCGCGCGGACACCGGACATGACGGCAGCGAGCGCAGCGGCTCGGGGGATAACGGTTATCCCCCTCTCGCGAGCGGCTCGGAGTTCCGGATTGCGCTCCGGAATCGCGCTCGAAACGACGACCGTGTCGGCAGTGTCGAGGTTCGCAGCGTCGTGGCCGACGTGCACCGTCGCGCCGAGCGCTCGGAGCGCGCCGAGCAGGCGGGAGTCCTTCGCGTCACTGCCGGAGACGCGCGCCCCACGGGCGAGCATGATCCGCGCAATTCCGGACATGCCGGCTCCCCCGATGCCGACGAAATGAACGGCGCCGAGATCACCCGCTTGGGGCGGTGAGGTGGAGGTCATCGCGGTCATTGTCCCGAACCGACCAACGCGGCCGGTTGACGACACGATGCCGCGCAGCTCTATTCGCCGGTCACAACCACTTGCGCCATTTGAAGAAGGCGAGCTGTGCGGCCGTGGTCACCACGATGAGGCCCCACACGAAGCCGTAACCCCAACGCCAATGGAGCTCGGGAATGTCCACGAAGTTCTGCCCATAAAGGCCGACGATGAAGGTCGGCACCAGCAACACGGATGCGATGACGGTCAGGCGCTTCATCACCTCGTTCTGGTCATTCGCGACCTTCGCCTGATGGAAGTCACGTGCTCCCGCCACAAGGTCGCGGGCAAGCTCGAGGCCTTCGTGTGCGCGCAGCAGCTTGTCGTAGGCCGCTGCGAAGTTGAGCTCGACGTCGCGGGTGAAGACCTCGCCTTCTGACAGCTCCACGCGGTCGTCGACAACTTGGCGCACAGCATCGCGCAACGGAGCCAGCGTCCGACGTATGTGCAGCATGTCGTGCCGGAGTTCGGAGATACGGGCACGCACGCGGGCGCCATCCCACTGGTCGATGCCGTCT
>JBJMHR010000009.1:0-57610 GCA_045807285.1 Actinomycetes bacterium | reverse complement strand
GTCGGCGAGGTTGTTCATCAAACTCGGTCGGCGCTCGACCACCTCGCCTGTCAGCTTGGTCTGTCCGCAGGCAACCAGCCCAACCGCCGGACAAGTTTTCCGATTCTCACAAGCGCCCCGAGCCAGCCTCTAACGGTCGACGGAGGCATCGCACCCTCCGCGCTCGCAAAGATCGACGCCATGCAGCCACACCATTCGGCACGGCCGGACCTGCATCCACTCGCCCAGCTGAATGCCCTGTGGAACGCAGAAAAGCACCGACATCTACACCTGACCGCTGCGGCGCTACGAGACAGTTCGGCGTACCTCAGAGCCCCAGACGGTGGTGCCCTCGTCGGCGGACAATTCACCGGCCGGGTAGCCCGCGACGGCGACCCCATCGCCGCCTTCAAGATCGAAGGAGAACTCGACTCGCGTCGAGGTGCTCGCGACCGGACAGGCGTTCATCGCGTTCGCCGAACCCGACATCGTCCCCACCGACGAACCGGCGACGGTGATCCTCGAGCGTCTGCACCAAAGCGCCACCGCAGAAGTCGTCGAACGATTGGCCGAACACATCCATTAGCGGCCTTCCGTCGGCGCACCCGATCAAGCGCGGCACATCTTCTGATCTTGCGCGCGCGGGAGCGGGAGCCTTAGGGGCGGAGCGGCCGCACCCACACTTCCCAGGGTCGGCCCGTCGGCCGCAGGGCGACGTTGTTGCGGAGGCGGCAGTCCCCATGAGGCTCGACAAGCTTCCGTTCGGGATCCGACCCGTAACCCTTCGTGCGCCCAACATGCGTCCAACCGTTCTTTGCGAAGAGCCCGCTGTCTTGCGCGTCACACAAGGTGTCCAGGGCGCTGACCGGACCCGGATATCTCCTACGCCAGTGCCGAATGCCCTCCTTCAGCAACAGGCGATGCGCTCGTATGCCGACGCCGCCGCCCTGGTATTCGGGAAATACGAACGTTCGAGCATGGTTCACGACGCCTTGTAGGGCCGACCAATATTGCCTGTTCTCGCGTGCCCAGGGACTTCGAAGCCCGATTAGATGTTCGCCTCGGCAGTACCGCTTCAGGCCCAATACCTCGTCGCGGCAGTCAACGTTCGGAAACGTCGACCCGAGCACGATGCCGCCAACCCACACCGATCCGTCCATAATTGCGAGTCGCATGCAGCGCCCAACACGCTGGCACGCGCCGGCATAGTGAATGAGGTCAGCCGCGGCGTCGAACGTCTCACGGAACGGCCGGCCCTCTCGGCCATAGGTCTGCGGTACCAACCGGAAGCGGCCGCCATATGGCAGCAGGGGCTCTCCGCGCAGTCGTATGTTCGCCGCCTGCCGCCTCAGCCTTGCTTGGTCCACGCTTCCATGGCTTTCTGCAGCGTCGCAGCCCCCGTGGAAACCAACACGGTTGCGGCAGCGATAAGGACGGAGACGGTCGTCTGCGCATCGTTGCCTTCTCCGGCCGCTTTCGCTAGAAGGAATCCACCAGAGAGCAGAAGGATGAGCGTCAACAAGGCGAGGCCGACAGGAAAGTGGCGCTTGACCACCACGGGCACCCTCAGGGGAATACCGAGCGAGTCCTGACGCGTCGTGGCCTGAGGGGCGTCGCGTGGATGCCACCAAAGGTTCAACGGCGCTTGCTGGCGTGATAGCGGGCGAACCCACGCACCCACCTCGCGGTAATTGCCGGTGAACGGCAGCACGCGAGTCGACGAAGCGAACTGCTTCTCGTCGTTGACGAACTCGAAATCCGGCGCCGGGGCAAAGGTCGACTGCCCCGGCTGGCGAATCGTTCGCATCTCAAGGCTGATCGCGTACGTCGCGCCGACCGTCAACCTGTACCCGACAACGTCGCCGTACTTGTGCTTGTTGACCTTCTTCGCTGGAACCGCCTCGTCACTGTTGAGTTCAGAGACGCCGGTGCAAAACAGCACCACCCGGTCCGCGTACTTATCCCGCACTGACTGCGGAATAAGCGTTGACTTGCCCAACTGCGCCCACATGCGATGGTCCGGGCTGTGCCCGGTGCGCCAACTCGCGATCGCCGTGATCTCCGAGCTCACCGCATGACGCGCGAGTACAGGCTCACCGTCTTTCAAGCGGACCGCCGGCGGGATCTGAACGTCATGGAAGTCGTCGCGGCCGTCGTCGAGATAGATGTAATCGCCAAGGACGAATCGGACGCCGAGACCGCCGTCGCGACGCAGCCATACATTGGCCTTGCGAAGTGGCAGGAACCGTGTGGACGACCCATTACCGTCGTCGTTCCGGAATCGGATCCCAACGACGGCGCTTCTCTCGACCGCGTCGCCGCCCTCCACCATCTCGGACAGAAGGTCGTCTGCGGCCCATGCCTCGCGATAGTTGAACGGGCGGTAGAACGATGCACCCGGCGGTGGCCCGAGGATCTCAAGCGGAGATGACCAGTACGGGCCGTCACCGAGAACGGCGAGTACGACTGCGCGCCCGTCCGCCACTTGCCATCGCCTCCGCGGAACTCGTGTCCCGATGTCACCTGCCGCTTCGCCGCGCGAGTCATTCTCGCATCGCGATCTGACAATTCAGGGTTGGCTCCGCCGCGAGTTACGGGCTAGGTCTGCAGTCTGTGGCCATTCCATCCTCCGCCACCGTGGTGCACTCGTTTCGGATCGCTGTAGCGAGGGTGCGCACACTCAGGCGACCTTGATGTGCTTCCGCGATCCAATACGGGAGTTCGGTTGGTGATGGGTCCCAGTAGTGACCGTTGTCAGCCAAGAAGACCATGGCGGACCAAGAAGCAACGGCTCGAAGGTGTTCCTCGCCGATCGGCTCCTGATGCAGCATCTCGCTCAGTAGAGCTGCGGCCTTCTCGTGAATGTCGGGAAAAAGGTCAACTCCACCGACAGCGGCGGCGGGAGCCAGGAGTGCGCGCTGCGCGGCGTCGAGTCGCAGTGCAACGAGGTCATCGACGGTGAGCTCGTCGATGAAAGCGAGAACGGCAGCCACCCAGTCTTCGACACTCAGGAACTGGGTCACTGCTACTTACTTAGCCGCCTCAATGCCGCGTTGTTGTTCTTGAGCACGCGCGCAAGCCGCTCCTGAAACTCAGGGTCCTCCCGGCGACGGGCGACATGTTGTTCGAGCGCTTCGCGGATCTCTTCGCTCATCGGCCGACCATCAACGGTCGCGATTAGCTCCAAGTCGTCGGCCTGCTCACGAGGAAGACGCAGGGTCATGTTTTTGATGTTCATGGCTGGTCCCTCCGGCTGGTCGATGTCTAGCCTTCTTGGTATAAGGATACCGCGATATCTGCGTCAACCAGGGTTATCGGCTCACGGATGCGCCATCTCAAGCGGGACGGTGTAGTGAAGCTTGGCGTCCCTCAAAAAGGGTTTCGCCGCGCTCAAGAGCCAAGATCTGGAGGCAGTACAGCCTCCAGAATGCCTGCCACAGGTCGTCGGTCCTGGGTAGATAGTCGACCTCGAGGCCAATCTTCTTCGCCTCCGCATGGGTGATCACGGCGCCGTGACCGCTGAAGCGGCTCTTGCTCATCAGGTTCGAGGTGACCTGGGTGAAGCTGGCGGTGCTCACGGTCTGATTACCCTCGCGGAACATGCCGTCTCGAAGCAGTGCGTCGGCGTAATCGCGGGTCCTTTGTATTGCCTGTCCGCACACGACTAGGGACGCTTGATCGAAATCGTGGACGATTCTTGCCCACACCTCGCGCTCCGGATCGTTTGCGTCTTTGGCGTGCTCCATCGCTTCCTTGAACGCGGTCTCGTAAGCGATCGCCGGCTGGCGGACCATCCCGCCGCCATGGCAGGGCACGTTGACGAGTGGGTCTATCGGGCTGAGCTCGCTGGTGTCGCTCATCAGGATGCGGTCCATCCCGATCGCAAGGAGAGTCGCTGCGCTTGTTGCTGAGCTTGGCACGACTGCCACGAGTCGCCCATCCGGGACTGCCTGCCGAAGAAGTTGCACGACACGGAAGGCAGCGTCGACGTCTCCTCCGGTTGCCGAGATAACGAAATGCACGTCGTCATCGGGTTGGAGGTCATGAGCGAGGTCAGCAAAGAACAACACGTCGCTGCGTGTCAGCCACGAGTTGTCTGCCGCGATGTAACAGATCACGCGGCTCTCGAGAACTTCCTCAATCTGCTTGATCGCGTCTTGACGCAGGTATCGAACGGCCTCCTTCGCGCGGAAAGCCGGCGTCTGGGGTGGCTGGGGCAGCCTCGACGGTTCCGCTGGCTGTTCGTCTGACGGCTCTGTCATTTCATCTCCACTCCGTGGCACGCTCCCGTCACACCCATCGAATTCGTCCGTTGAGGCACCAGAAATGACAGCGTCCGAACTCGCTGGTCGCGTCGACGCTGGGTCTGATGGTCAGCAGGTCCCCTCGACCCCACTGGAGCTCCCACCGGGGAGATCGCGACTTGCTCAGATTCAGCAGAATGCGATGGCCGCGTCTGCATGGGCAGTCGAAAGCGACCCACTGCGGCGGGCGGTCAGACGAGGCCACGACATACGCCCGTAACGGTGGCGTTCGGTCAGGAACGTCGAAGACGGATGAGACCACCGCCTGGCGACGCAGGAGACGTCGCCCCAGTGCGCGCCGTGCCCGAGCGACTAGGGCGGCTAGAAGTGGTCGCAACTTCATGCCGACCAGGACCAATGCAGCATGGGCGTCGTGTCGCCTAGTCCGATCAAGCCGGATGCGGGGTCGCAGAAGTGTCCTTGGTTGGGGAGCCGGCTGTTGGTTGACAGTTCCCGATCGTGGATGCGAGCGATCAACTCGGTCGGGGCTGGGTCCGCTCCGTACCCAATCAATCTCTCCAGGAGTTCTCCCACTGCCAAGGCGGCCACTAGCGTCGTGTACGGGACGACCGCCGGTTCAATGCCGCCAAGCTCGGGGGCGTAACCCTCCGCCTGAAGATCGCGGAGCTCTTCTTCTTCCATTAGCTCGGCACCCGCCCTCGCAACATCAATCCGGTTGCGACAAAGAAGGCAGGCTGCACCGGGAGTCAGGGTGGTGACGCGCCCGTAGATGCCCTGCATGTTCCCGTTGTCGCTCGCGAGCAGCACCCCGCAATCGATGACTGGGATTAGGTAATAGGAAGCCAAGCGGCTGAGCACGATTCGCCCGGCGTCGTCGTCGGTGCATCCGAAGACGACGTCGCAACCACTCAAGGCGTGGGCGGCGTCCAGATCGGTTGTTCGCGCCACATGGACACGAACGTCCAGGTCCGGCGCTATGCCCTTGAGATGGTCGGCCTGAAGTTGGGCTTTCGCGCTCCCGACCTGTTCCAATCTGCTGCCGAAGACACGCGTGACGTTTGAAGTCGAAAGCGTGTCTGGGTCTACCACTGTCAATTGGCGAACACCCAGCCGCACCAGTTGCTCGAGAACCGCTGATCCAGTGCCGCCCGCGCCAGCGACGCCGACATGTAATGAGCCCAGTAGCGACTGAACATCCCCGCCAAAGGCACGAATCTGGCGATCAAATTGGCTGGAGAGCGCAGCGTCCCCGCGCGCGTCGAAAGCAACTGACAACCGGAAGCGACGGCCAATGGTCAAGCACTCGGTAATGCGAGACGTACCCTCCGGCGTATCCGACGGTGTGCGACCTTCGAGCCAGACCTGTCCCGTGAACAGAAACCCCGGGGCGGCTGAAGACGAGGTCAGCACGAGACTTCCGTAACACGACTGCCCGGTGCGGACCGCAAAGGTGTCATAGATCTGTTCATCGACGCGGCGATCGTGCTCGCTGGGCACCGGCGCACCGTTCGGGTGGGTATGCACGAACAACGCCGCTGACCCCGCCTCGGCCGCCCGCGTCAACGCCGGCACCCAGCCACCGCTTGTCAACTCCAACCGGTCAGCCTCGCGCGCCAGATACTCCGTTTCGGGAATCTCAACGAACTCGCGCGCGAGCAGCCGTGGCTCGCGACCGTGGCTCGCGGCGACACCGACCAGGAGCACGCCGGCTGACTCAACTGGGTGGGCAGCGAAGCGGCCCAACGTGTCCGCCAGCGGCTCCGAGACGGTCAGCTTCGTCATGGCGTGAGGACCGGACCGGCCGAAGCACGCAACTCTCCTCGAACGCGGGCCAAGAAACTTTGGACGCCGTCGACCCCGGGGCGCCAGTCGCCGGGATTCAGATGGCGGGACCAGCGCTGCCAAACACGTCCCAGCACCTGCTCACGGACGTCAGTCTGTGCGATGGGCTGATTGTCAGAGCGGCTGACGACCGGCTCGAACCACCACATGTCCAACGGCACATCGGGATATCCAGGAGACAAACGGAGCAGCAGATCCGCCGACGTCTGCTGATATCCCGGAGGCAAGGGCCAGTCTGAGATCACCAGGCACGTCCAACCACCCTCGTCCTGGCTTGACCAGGCAAGGCCGAGACTCTCCAGAACGTTCAGATCAGCCGGCGTCAGCATGGCTCTACCGCCACCCAGGATTGATTCGACCTGGAGCCGTGAAGAATCGCAGCCCATTGGCCATCGCGACCAAATCGCTGTCCGCGATCAGCAGATCGTCGTGTCCGGGCCGCACCTCGTAAAGGTCCCGGTCAGCCGGGATCGGCGGGCTTTCCAGCGCCCGGAGTTGCGCCCCGGTCATCTCCTTCACATGCAGGACGTAGTGACCGCGATCGATCTGGATATGAAACTGCGGGTCCTTCTTCTGCTCAGTCATGCGACTCACCCCTCTCGCCTCGGTGTCATGGTATCACGATATCAGGACACCTTGACAGCTGCCAAGTCGCGGCCAGGATGACCCCTTCTGGCACAAGTCATATCGAACTGGTGTTCGACAAAAGTATCACTCAAACCTGGCGGGTCTAATCGGGCGATGGCCAGGCGGCGGCCCTCAGGGTTTCGCTGTCGGTCAGTGCCGCTCAGCTCCACCCACGCTCACGACCTCACGCTCGTGAGCAAGCTTTTGGGGGACGAGTAGGGATTGATCTTGAAAGCAGAAGGGCCATGATCGTTGATCATGGCCCTGACCTGCGGTTTCGCTAGTAGCGGGGGCAGGATTTGAACCTGCGACCTCTGGGTTATGAGCCCAGCGAGCTACCGAACTGCTCCACCCCGCGTCGGGTCCGTTCAGGGTACGTCACTGCCGAAGCAGCGACAAACGATCCCCGCGCCTCGGCCTCTCGCTAGGGCCCGACGCCGTACGGCCACCGCAGCAAGGTCCAGCTGAACTTCAACGCAGTCGTCAAGGCAACGCTCACGGGCTTGTACAAGCGCTGACGACTACGGGCTCGGTCCCGGTGACGGCGCCGTTGATGTCGTGGCCGTCGTTGTCGATGCGGCCAACGCCTTGTTCAACGTGGCGATGGCAGCCGCCACCTTCACCTGAGCGCGGGCGACGCCGACGAGGTCCCCGGCCTTGCGGGCCGCCTCGAGTTGGCCTTCCGCGGCGTTGAGCTGCGCCACCGCCTTCTGCACGGCAGCGCTCGGCGTGGTCGTCGTGGTCGTTGTCGGTGGAGCGGTCGGCGTCCCAACGGAAACACCCGACGATCCCTTGAAGACTTCGTCAAGTGCCTGTTGCAGCGACGGCGCGTACGCGATCGACTCACCGAACGACGCGAACACACGTTTCAGCAGCGGGTACGACGTCCCGCCGGCAGCCTTCACGTACACCGGCTCGACGAACAGGAACCCACCACCGACGGGTAACGCGAGCAAATTGCCGAGCGTCACGTCCGAACCGCCGGACCGGAACAGGGACAGTTCCTTCGCAGCATCCGGGAACGACTCGAAGTTGTTACCGACCTGCTCGACCCCGTTGATCTGCGTGTCCCGAGGCAACTGCAGGATCGTGAACTTCCCGTAGTTCGAACCGGGATCGCTGTCCACCCCAACGAACGCCGCCATGTTGTTCCGCTTGCGCGGATTGAGCGTCGACGTCAGCTGGAACGACGGCGCCGACTGACCGGGCAGCTTCAGCGTCAAGTAGTACGGCGGCTGCGCCACGGACGCCTGCTGCGTCGGGTCGTTCGGAACGGTCCAGAAGTCCGCACCGGAGTAAAACGCCTTGGGGTCGGTGACGTGGTACTTCGTGAGCAACTGACGCTGCACCTTGAACAGGTCCTCGGGATACCGCACATGTGACACGAGGTCGGCAGACATGTCGCTCTGCGGCTTCACCGTATGCGGGAAGATCTTCTCCCAGGTCTTCAGGATCGGGTCGCTCCCGCCCCACTCGTACAACGTGACTGTGCCGTCGTACGCGTCGACGGTCGCCTTCACCGAGTTGCGGATGTAGTTGACCTGGTTGGACCCCTGTCGTTTCACCGACGACGACGTTTCCGTGTTCGTGTCCTCGGTCGCCGACCCCAACGACGTGCGTTGGGAATACGGGAAACTGTCGGTGGTCGTGTAACCGTCGACGATCCAGAGAATCCGACCGTCAACCACAGTTGGATACGGGTCGCCATCCAACCGCAGGTACGGCGCCACCTTTGAGACGCGGTTACGAGGATCACGTACGTACAGGATCTTCGACGTCGAACCGATCCGGCTGGACAGCAGGATGTTCTTCTCTTTGAACTTCACGGCGTAGAGGACGCGGCGCACGAACGAACCCATCGGCACGCCGCCCTTGCCGGCGTACGTCGTGTTCACCTGCCCATTCGTGCCCTCGGTGGCGACATCGGTGGGCCGGTCGAGCTCGTTGTCGACACCCGGCTTGCCACCGACGATCGAGTAACTGGGCGAGTCCTCGCCGAAGTAGATGCGCGGCTGAAACTCCGGAAGCACACCGACCGGCGGAATGTTCTTCTCGAAGAAGACGGGCTTGCCGTCAGCGTCCACGGTGTTGGTGGGCGCGCCCACGAAACCGAAGCCGTGCGTGTAGACGAGGTGCCGGTTGATCCAGCTGTTCTGGTCCCCCGACAACGCCGCGAGGTCGATGTCACGCGCGGCGACCACCGAGTCGGTCTGCTCACCCTTGATGGTGTAACGGTCGATGTCGAGCACATCCGGGAACGTGTAGAAGCCGCGGATCTGCTGGAGCTGGTTGTACGTCGCCGACACCACGTTCGGGTCGAGGAGCCGGATTCCCGGCAGGCTCGCCGCGTCCGCAGCAAGCCGCCCTGGGCTCGCCGTCGTCGTCGCCGAGTAGTCCTGCTTCACATCTGGGCTGTCCGGGTCAGGCAACCCGTACGCCTCGCGTGTCGCGGCGATGTTGCGCGAGATGTACGGCGCTTCCTTGTCGGCAGCGTTGGGCGCGACGCTGAAGTGCTGCACGATGGCCGGGTACACGCCACCGATCACGATCGCCGATAGGACCATGACGCCGAAAGCCACGATCGGGAGCAACCACCGGCGATAGGCGATATTCGCGAAGAACAGGCCCGCGCAGATGATCGCGACGACAACCAGGATCGTCTTCGCGGGCAGCACCGCATGGACGTCGGTGTACGACGGTCCCTGGACGACCCCCCGCAGCGAGAACGCGAGACCGTAACGGTCGAGGAAGTACGCCACCGCCTTCAGCAGCACGAAAACACCGAGCAACAACGACAAGTGCGCCCGCGCCGCTGGCGTGACCTTCTCCCCCGGCGTCTGGATGCGCAGCGCGCCGAACAAGTAATAGGTGATCGTCGCCGCGATGACCGACAGCACGATCGCCGTGAAGGCGAAGCCGAGGATCCAGCGCTGGAACGGATAGGTGAACGTGAAGTACGAGATGTCCTTGTGGAACTGCAGGTCCTTGATCCCGAACTTCTCACCGTGCCGCCAGAGCAGCCAGGTGCGCCACTTGCCGGCGGCCGACGACCCGGCAGTGATGGCCGTCAGCAGCAGGATGACCGCGAGTAGCCAGCGCTGGAAGGGCTCAGCCACCGTCCGGAACCGGTCGAGGCTTTCCTGCTCCGCGGACATCGGCCGAAACGACGGCCGAAGCCGGTAGGCGACCACGATGTTCGCGCCAACGATGAGCGCCATGACGATGCCGAAGACGAAGAAGAGCTCGATCTTGGCCCACACCTGCGTCGTGAAGACGTGCGAGTAGTCGACCGACCGGAACCACAGCAGATCCGTATAGATACTGCCGACGACCAACAGGACCGTGATGACGATCGCGAGTGCGGCGACGACCCCGATGAGGATGCGTCCGCGCCGCCCGATCGAGGGTCCTTGCCCTCGTCGGAGCGGGCCCGGCCGGGGGAACGGGCGCGGAAAGGTCACGCTTCAACCTACCCGTCAGGAGGCTGCGTGCCCTTCTGCCGACGCCGCACCGCCGAGGGCCGTGTCGTCCGGCCACGTGCCTTTGTGCGCACGCTGTGCCCGCGCCGTCGCCGGCTGACGTCCGAGGCCGGGGCGGCCGGCACATCGAGGCTGAACTCCGCGCCGCGACCCGGTTGCGACTGTACGGACAGACCGAGACCGAACGCCTCGCTCAACCGGCGTACGAACGCCAGGCCCAGGCCGAGCCCACCCACGGCTCTCGTCTCGGACCCGTCGACCTGCACGAAGTCGGTGAACAGCTCCGGCATCGCACTGGGCTCGATGCCGGGTCCCTGGTCGCGCACCCACAGCCGCACGCGTCCGCGTTCGCCCGCAGTCGCACCGATGACGACTGAGGTGCCCGCCTGGGTGTACTTGATCGCGTTGTCCACGAGCTCGTCGAGGGCCTTGCCCACCCACGACGGGTCGACGGCAATGCGTGGCAAACCGCGCGCGACACGACGTCGCAGGTCATCCACACGGTCGGGGTACCGCTTGCGCCAGGTCTCGAGGCGCTCCTTGAGATAGCCGTCGATCGCGACCGGATGGATGTCGGCATGCACCCGCCCTGCCTCGATCGCGGCAACGTCGACAAGCAGTTCGACCACGCGTGACATCCGCGCGGTCGAGTCGAGGATCGTGTCGACGTACCCGATGGTCTGCTGTCGCGGCAGGTCGGGGCGACGGCGCAACAGCTCGGCGTACCCACGGATCGGTGTCAACGGGGTCCGCAGCTCGTGGCTCACGTTCGACAGGAACTCTGTCTTCATCCGTTCGAGGTCGCGTTCGCGGCTCTGGTCGCGTACGACGACGACGAGACCTTCGGATCCTTCTAGCGGGGCGACGGCGATCTGCACTGGCATGGTGCCGCCACCAGCGCGCTGCATCTGTCCGTCCTGCTGTGCGCGATCGCCCGTGCCGTAGACGAAGACGGCACCTTCGTCGTCACGCACGTCGAGCACGTCATGCAACGGGCGGCCGAGCGCATCATCAACATCGACACCGGTCAGCGCAGAGGCAGCCGGGTTCATGCTCGTCACGTTGCCGGCAGAGTCCGTCGCGAGCAGGCCATCGCTCATGGACGCAAGCACTGTTTCGAGTCGTGCACGCAGCGCCGCCTCTTGATTCGCCGCGGCACGCAAGTCATCGGTCAGGCTGGCAACCGACGACGTCATCGCGTCAAACGCGCGCGCAAGGGTGCCAACCTCGTCCGCACCAGCCGCACCGACCGTCGCCGTCAGGTCGCCCCGGCGCACCCGGCTCGCGACGACAGTCAACCGGCGCACCGGCTCCACGATGCGACGACCGAGCGCGAGTGCGAGCAACGACACGACGATCATTACGGCAAGTGCAGTGATGAAAAGTTCGCGCGAGGCGCGACGTTCGGCACTCAGCGCGACGCGTGCGTCCTGCGACACGGCGAGCACACCGAGCGGTGTGCCGTCACTCGCCGACAGCTCAGCGAGCGCAACTGTCGGTTCAGAACCATGTGCGGTGTGTATGACGACACCGCCGCGCCCCAAGGTCGCCGTCGTAGCCGTCTGCCGGGCAACAGCTGCCACGGTGGCCGCGTCACGAGCGGTCAAGCTCGACGCACTCGGCTGGTCCCCGATCAACACGGTGACGGCGTAAGTCGTGCGCTGGTCCTGCTCGACGGCGTACCCGTTGTTGATTCGCCCGCCGTAGACCGCGACCGCCTTGGGCTTCGCCCCGACCGCCGTACCGGTGGCCGGTACGACGCCGATGATCGACAGCTGCCCGTCGAGAACGGCCAGCGTCGACTCGCCACCCCGGCTCGCGGGCCGGCCGGATAACACATCCGCAACCACGGGCTGGCTGCGGAGCTGTAGCGCGGCGGCGGCGGTGAGGTTGCCGCTTGCCCCGAACCGGCGCACCTGCCCCGACGCCGGCACCAGCGCCGCGAACGACGCCGGTAGTGCGCCGAACCGCTGCAGCAACGGCTGGCATCGCGTCGGCACCTGCGGGCACCCGATTGCCACGATGCCGGCGAACTGCCCGGCCGAGAGCCGCAGCTGGTCGAGGCTGTCGAGCTGGCTCTGCGCGACGCGCTGGGCCTGCGCTGCTTGCTGTCGGCCGACGTCGCCGGCAACAACACTGCCCACGCCGACCGCGCCGAGCGCCATCAGCAGCACACTGACGAGCATCGACGCGACAACCTTCGCGAGGACGCTGGTCCGCGCGAGCCGCGCGACGTCCGCAAGCAGCAGCAGCGCCGCGACACCTCGCACCGTGAGCAGCACGATGCTCGCGGTGTGCGACGTACGCGCGGCGTCGCTCAGGCCACCGGCGACACCGATGAGAACAAAGGCCGTGCACAGCAGGCTCGACCCGACGACGTCGTCACGTCGAGCGCGTAGGGAAGCGAGCGCCGCCAAGCCCGCGGCGATCGCCGTCGCGGTGGCCGGGCCGACCGACGCCCCGAGCGGTACGACGACGGCGCCAACACCGGCTGCCTCCAGCGTCGGCGGCGTGGGACGCGCACGGGACGCAGGTCGCAGGACACCGGTGGCCAGACCCAGCGCGATCAGCAAGAGGCCACCGACACGAAGCTCGGCGAGCCGGTTGGACGCTGGATGGCCGTACGTCGTCGCGGTGAGCGCGTCGGCCACCGCCATCATCGCGGCACCGACGACGAACAACGGAGTCGTCGGCCGGCGTAACCGCGGGAAGCACGCCGTGCCGGCCAGAATCAGCGCCGACGCGACCGCGAGGAGTTGCACGCCGGCGAGGTACGCGAACGGCACGCCCGTCACCGATGCGCCGAGCGCCATGGCGGGAGTCTAGGTGCGGACGGGCGGCCCGCCCGGCTCATCGAGTGCAGTCGTGGATGGTCCCGCCGGCGTCGTTCCGCAGCGCAGTGAGCGCCGACAGCGCCTCGCTCAAGGTCGCCACCGACACCAGCCGTAGCCCCTTCGGCTTCGCACCGACCGCCTCGCTGCAGTTGGACTTCGGCACGAGGAACACCGAGGCGCCCTGTTGGCGGGCGCCCAGCATTTTCTGCGCGATGCCGCCGATCGGCCCGACCTGCCCGTTGTCGTTGATCGTCCCGGTGCCCGCAACGAAGACGCCCCCGGTCAGGTCGCCCGGGGTGAGCTTGTCGTAGATGCCGAGCGCATACATAAGACCGGCGCTCGGCCCACCGATCGGCCCGACGTTGATGACGACCTTGAACGGCGGGTGACTGTGCTCGATCTCGTCCGGCTCGACACCCATGAAGCCCACGCCGGGCTTCCCGGGAGTGGCGACGAGCTTCACCTGCGCGGTCTGGTGCTGGGTCGTTCCGTTCGGTGTGTAGCTCACGCTGATTGTCGTGCCCGGCGCGTGCCCGCGGACGAGCTGCGGCAGCTGTTCCTGCGAGGTCACCGGCTTCCCGTCGATGGCGGTGATGTCGTCGCACACGCCGATGCCCGCTGCTCGGGCCGGGCTGGTGGACGTGAAGCCAGTGATGAAGACCTCTTGCGTCACCGGAACGCGGTAGCCGAGCGAGCGCAACGCCGCTGTCGTCGCGTTGTTCTGCGACGACTCCTGGTCCTTCGTGTCGCGACAGTCGACCTCGGCACCGGACTGGTTCGGCGGGAACTCGAAGTCCTTCGGGATGACCGCAGCCGACGAGCTGAACCAGCCGCGCAGCGCGTCGTACAACGTGAGCCGACGTGTGCCGGGACCGCCGCTGACCGACACCGTCGTCAAGTTCAGGTGCCCGGATGCCGGGAACGTGCGATGGCTGATCTGGAGAACGGGCTGTGGGTTGCCATTGTCGTCCGGGCAGGTCGTCAGCACATTGCAGGTGCGCCCCGGCTGCAGTTCGACGTAGGGGACCGGCAGCAGGAACATGACCAGCCCGAGGCCGACCGCCAGAACGGCAGCGACCGTCAACGTCGCACTTCGACGCGCCGTCATGCCCGTCGAGGGCGGGGGCGCCGATGGCACTGACACCGGCGTGAGCCTAGGCGACCGAGCTCACTGGCCTCGCGACTCGGACCCGCGGCTGCGGGTCAGCCGGCGAAAAAACCTAGGGAGTGGCTCTCTGCTCCTGCCGGCACGACGTCACCCATCGGCGCGGCGTCGGCCATCGGCTCGGCCATGGGCTCGACGACCGGCTCGGACATCTCGGGCTCGGCAACCGCAGCCACCTGGGCCGCGGCCTCGGGCTCGGCGACAGGCTCCGCGACGAGCGGCTCAGCGGCGACCGGTTCCGCGACCGGCACGGCCTCGACCGGAGCGGAGGGCGCGGGCACCGAACCCGCCACCTCGACGCGGTAGACGGTGCGGAACGCGAGCTGCACCTCGGTCAGGCTGTGTACCGAAACGTCGGTCACGCCCTGCTCGTTGCGCATGTGCTCGACGAAGTCCACGGCTTCCTGCAACGAGGACAACCGGCGGAAGGCCGGGCTGCCGTCGGCGGCCGCGAAGAATACAACGTGCTCCCCTGCGTTCATCTCTGCGCTCACCTCTGCGACGTAGGTGCCTGCTATCCCCAAAATCTCGGCAAGTGGGCGACCTAAGTTGAGAAACCCGATTCCAGGCTGCTCGCGCCAGGCTCGTCCTCCCTGGCAAGCATTTGCCCGACATGTCAGACTGGCGTCGTTCTCGGTGATCCGTGTCCTGGATCAGCCTCGCTCGTTTCCTAGGGGGCATAGCCGCCGATGCCAGTCCGCCCCCCGAACCGGACCGACAGCCAATGAGCCGACGATGAGCACAGCCCCCGAGCTACCCGATCCCGGGTTGGCGCCTGCCTGGGCTGACGGCTCGGAGGCGGATGTCATCAGCCTCGAGGACGCGCTGCGCCGGGCGGCCCCGCGGCTGCGGCGCTACGCGACGCGGCGCTTGAACGACTCGCACGAGGCAGAAGAGGTTGTGCAGGAGGCACTCCTTCGCGCCTGCCAGCACACAGGCGGGTTCGCCACCGAAGACGACTTGATGGCGTGGAGCACGGTCGTCACCGGTCGGCTCGTCATCGACCGGCTGCGCCAACGCACCCGTTCGATCACCGTCGCCGACGTGCCCGAGCACACTCGCCTCGGCCGCGACACCGCTGACGTCGTGGTCGCGCGCGATGAGGCCCGCGCAGCCCTCGACGCGCTCGAGGCGATGCCGGCGCGGCAAGCGGCAGTGCTCTGGTCGCGCGAGGTCGAGGGCCTGTCCTACGACGAGATCGCCGCGCGTTTCGAGCTCTCCGAGCCGACCGTCCGCTCGCTGCTGCACCGCGCCCGTCGCACGCTGCGCCGGGAGTACGCCGCCCGCGGCGGCACCCTTCCCGTCGCCGGTCTTGCGGTGCTCGCCCCTTGGCGCGGCGGACTGCACGGTCTCGCCAAGTTGCGGCACGCCGCCCGGCAAGCGGTTGGGCCCGTTGCCGCCGGCACCGCTGCGATGTCGATCCTCGGCGTGACGACGTTCTTCCTCGGCGCCGGCGCCACACACCAACCGGCTCGGCCCCCTCGGCTGCTACCGAGCGAGAGCACTGCCGCGACGCAGACCGTTCGCGCCGCGCCGCCAACGGTCGCGCACGGCGCCACGAACGGCGGCCCCGGCGGTGGTGGCGGCGGCAAGGTCACCGGCGGCCCGCATCGCGGTAACGGCCCGGTCATCACGCTCATTACCGGACACCACTGCGCGCGGGACCCGCGCACCGGCGCGACCAGCGGCCAAGCCGGCGTCAACTGCCACTACAACCCGACCACGCCGGCAGTCGTCGTACGCGTGCCACTGCCGAACAACCCGACGGGCCTCGACTATGTCGGGCTCACCAGCGACAAGATCGACTGCCGCAAGTTGCCCCGGAACCGCATCGCGCGCTGCGTCGACCAGCAGCAACCGTCCACGTCTGTGAGTAGGCCGAAATGACCCGACGCATCGTCTTGACCCTGACCGCGCTCGCTGTGCTCGGCACCGGTGCCGGCGCCGCGTCGGCCGCGACCAGCAACCACGCGAGCACGAACGGCGTGCGGGTGGCGGACGGCGACCCGCACCAGCTGTGCGTGCTCTTCTACCGCAACAACAACCCGACCCCGCAGCACCTCTGCGTGAACTGGTGACGCGCTAGCGAGACGAAACCTGGCCCGGGGACGGCTGGGCCGGTTCAGTGAGGTCGATCACCCGCGCGTTGCTGCGAATCGCCGCGCGGAAGCGCTCGTATTCCGTGATCGAGTCCTGCGCGTCGACGGGTGGTCGCGGACGGGTACGCCAATGTGCCCACCCGGTCGCGAGCACGAGAGCGACGAGCGGGGCGAACGTCCAGAACAGAATGGACACGGCAGGCGAATCCTGCATCTTTCCGGGGACAACGAACCGTCAACAACTCTACGCGATCCGGTCGCACTAGCGCGACCGCACAACGGGTGATTCGCACCGGGAACGCATGCGGCCGCAAGGCAGTTACCGTGAACAGCCAGGTTGCGACGAAAGGACACGGGGTGAGCGAGCCACCGTTCGGGTTCACGGGTGGCTCGAGCGACGACCCGCCGGCCGGCGACAACCCCTTCAATGCACTGTTCGCAGCGATGGGTGGACCCGGCGCCGACCTCGGCAGTGTCCTGCACCGGCTCGGCGATCTGTTCTCCTGGCGCGGCGGACCGGTCAACTGGGATCTCGCTCGCCAGGTTGCGCAGCAGACCGTCGGCACTGCCGACCACCAGCCGGATACCACGGAGCAGACGACCGTCGCCGAGGCGGTCCGGCTGGCCGAGCTCTGGCTCGACCCGCTGACGACGCTGCCCGCTGGTGCCACTGCCGCCGAGGCTTGGGGCCGGCAACAATGGATCGACGCGACCCAGCCCGCGTGGGCGGAGCTCACCGACCCAGTGGCACGCAAGGTCGTCGCCGCGATGGGACAGGCCGTGCCCGGCGAGCTCGCCGCGCAACAAGCGGCCGCCCCCTTGCTCGGCATGCTCGGCCAGGTCGGCGGCGTGCTCTTCGGCGCGCAGCTCGGCCAAGCGCTTGGCACCTTGTCGGGGGAAGTCGTCGGCTCGACGGACATCGGGTTGCCGCTGGGCCCGCGCGGGCACGCAGCGCTGCTACCAGCTGGGGTCTCCGCGTTCAGCGATGGCTTGCAGGTGCCGCTGGATGAAGTGCGCTTGTTCCTCGCTCTGCGCGAGGTCGCGCACCATCGGTTGTTCGTCCACGTCCCGTGGCTGCGCGCGCACTTGTTTGGCGCAGTTGCGGCATACGCCGATGGCATCCGCGTCGACACCGAGGCGTTGGAGTCCGCGATGCACGACCTGGACCCGAACGATCCGGAGTCGCTGCAGCGCGCACTCTCCGGTGATTCGGACACCGGGCTGCTGGTGTTGCAACCGACGCCCGAGCAAGAGACCGCGCTCGCACGTCTCGAAACTGCGCTCGCGTTGGTCGAAGGATGGGTCGACGAGGTTGTCGCAGGCGCGGCGAGTGAGCACCTTCCGAAGTCGGCCGCGCTGCGCGAGGCGGTACGCCGGCGGCGCGCAGTTGGCGGCCCGGCCGAGCAGACGTTCGCGACGCTCGTGGGCTTGGAGCTACGTCCGCGGCGGTTGCGCGAAGCAGCGTCGTTGTGGGCGGCTCTGGCGCACGCACGCGGAATCGACGGCCGGGACACGATCTGGTCGCACCCCGACCTGCTACCGGCGAGCGACGACCTGAACGATCCCGAGGCGTTCCTCGCGCGCGACGAGGGCGACCCGCCGGGCCTCGCCGACCTCTAGCTCTCCGCGGCGGCCACGCCCTCGAGGTAGCCGCGCGCGCGCTCGGTGCGCGGGTAGCCCTCGAGCAACACCCAGAAGCGTGACCCGTGCCCGGGCACGAGCAGGTGCGCGAGCTCGTGCAGCAACACGTAGTCGACGACATAGCCAGGCATGTCCATCAAACGCCGGGACAGCCGGATCGTCCGGTCGACCGGCGTACACGAACCCCAGCGCGACTGTTGGTTGTCCACCCACCGCACGGAAGCCGGCTTCGCCTTGCCGGCCAGATAGCGCGCGGACAGCTCGTGCGCGCGCGCGAGCAGCTCGGCGTCGCTGGGCCGCGCCTTCGCTTCACGTGCGGCGAGCTGCGCGAGCATCGTCGCCACCCAGCCCTGCTCATCGGCACGGGACATGCGCGCCGGCAGCAACACGATCGTGCGTTCGCCGTCGCGGTACGCCGAGACGGTGCGACGTCGACGCGCACTGCGGCGCACCTCGACAAGCGGCTGCGCGGACGACGTGATCTCGACGCCGAACGGCAGCTCGACCTGCTCGAGACCCGCCTCTGTCATCACGTGCACACTAACCGTTGGCACTGACAAAACGACGGATCTCCACAGGTGCCGCGGACGTGTTCGCGACCAGCGGATTGATGGGCGCTGCGAGTTGATCTTCGTCGGGGGGCGAAAACTTCTCGTCCACAAGAGGTGGATGGCATCGCTGCAGGTCAGCGCACGGTTCTTGCACTATCCCCAGGTTCTTCCACACCGTCGTACGACGGTCGTCCACAGCGACACCCCGCGACCTCCCCAAGCTGTCCACAAAGCCGTCCACAAACTGCGGATACCTCGTCATCCCCAATTCAGGACAACGCGTTGACGTGGGTGTTCACACCGGCCTAAGTTCACGCGCAACGAAGCCCCCGATTCCGAAGGTCGCTCGCAAGGGGAAGGCGAGTGCACCGGATGGATCGGGGGTTTCGAATTTCCCGCCGACTCAGCTGCCGGAAAATCTCGGTGGGCGGCGCTCCTTCGCCGCGGCCAGCCCCTCCTGGAGATCCGCTGTCGCCAGCGTGATCGGTTGCGCGAGCCCCTCCCACTGCAACGCGGCGTCGAACGATGCGTGCCCGCCGCGCGCAAGCGCGACCTTCGTCAGTCGCGCGGCGATGGGCGCCGTACGTGCGACACCGGCAGCGATGTCGAGAACTGCATCGACGAACTGCTCCGCCGGCAGCACCCGGTTGACGAGACCGATGTCGGCCGCCTCCTGACCCACTACGACGCGACCGGTGAACAGCAGCTCGCGTGCGGCCGGTAACCCCACCGCCTCCGGCAACAGCCACGTCGCGGCCATGCCCGCGTGCATGCCGAGGGCAGTGAACGGTGCGGAGAACTTCGCCTCCGGTACGGCGTACCGGAGGTCGCAGGCAAGCGCGAGGCAGAGCCCGGCGCCGATGGCCGCGCCGTTGACGGCGGCCACCGTCGGCACCTCGAGATCGCGGATGGCGAGCCACGCTCGGTAGAACGGCATCATCCGGGCCCGCAACGCCGCAACCGACGCGTTCGGGTCGGCACCGATCCAGCCCACGTCGCCGCCCGAGCAGAAGGCGCTGCCCGCGCCGGTCACCACGACGGCACGGACGTCGGTGTCCCCGGACAGCTCACCGATCGCGGCCTGCCACGCGCCGGTCAGCTCCGCGGTCATGGCATTGCGGCGGTCGGGGACGTTGAGGGTGAGGACCACGACGCCGGCCCGGTCACCGGTCAGCCGCTCGACGAGGAGGGGGGCTTGTGTCGACATGGCCGGGCAGGCTAGCGGAGCCGCCTTGTCACTGTTTGTAGTCGAATGGCCACATGAGCCGCCACGCCGGGCGCGTTGAGCGTGCCGCGTCCGCGGCCTGAGCGTGAACCTGCCGTAGGGTGAGCGTGAGCCAGCGGGCCCGAAGTCGGGATATCGGGGCGGGGGGACGTCCGGGGAAGACGTCCCGGAGCAAGGGCAAGAGCCTGGCCGCCGCAACCAGAGGAGGACGGCGTGGCCGAGACGTACAACGGTTACTGCGTGAAGTGCAAGGACAAGCGTGACTTCGAAGGTGAAGTCAAGGTGAGCGACTCCGGTCGCCGCATGGCGCAGGGCACCTGCCCGGTCTGCGGCACCAAGATGAACCGGATCCTGGGCAAGGCCTAACCAGGCGCGGGCAGCAGCGGCGCCTGCACACGCTCGCGCCGCTGCTGCTACCCGCTGGCCGGCTGTGGATGACGCCGGCGCGAACTCCGCGGACTCTGCGACGCTTCGGTCGCCCGGTTTGCTGCCGGGCCCGTCTGCGTCTGTATCGATGCACGCCCGGGGAGGCCCGCATGCGCCCGGTCCTGAAACCTGCGTTGCGCCGCCTGTGGCGAGACGAGTCCACGCTCCAGCTCGGCATCGACCCGCAGCGAGCGGTCGTGCTGGCCGGCGTGGGCCGAGGCGAGGCGCAGCTGCTCGCTGCGCTCGACGGCGCGCTCGACGAAGCCGGGGTACGCCGGGCCGCTGACCTGCTCGGCGTACCGGCCGACAGCGCGGTGCGGTTGCTTGAGCTGCTCGCGGCGGGCGACACCCTCGACGACGCAAGCGCGAACACCGCGCTCGCCGGACTGCATGCCGACGAGCGCGAACGTCTCGCACCGGACCGCGCTTCACTCTCGCTGACCCACCGCGGTCCGGGCGCCGCTGACCGCGTGCTGACGAACCGGCGGCGCTGCGCTGTCCGCGTGGTCGGCGGCGGTCGAATCGGCGCGCCGGTGGCGACGCTGCTCGCTGCCGCCGGCGTCGGGACCGTTGTCGTCGATGACCCCGCGGCATGTCGACACGCAGACGCAGCGCCCGGTGGGCTCACCCGCGACCAGGTCGGCTTGCCGCGCGATCGCGCAGCAACCGCGAACGTGCAGCGCGCAGCGCGGGAGACAGTGACGACAACGCGCGCCGGCCGCACGCCTGAGCTCACGGTGCTGACCGGTGAGCCCAACAGCCTCGCTGAGCAGACTGCGTTGCTTCGGGCACAGCTGCCCCATCTCATCGCCGCAATCAGGGAGACGACTGGTGTCGTCGGCCCGCTCGTGCTGCCCGGCACATCTGCGTGTGCGCACTGCCTCGACCTCGCGCGCAGCGACCGCGATCGCGGCTGGCCGCGTCTCGCCGCGCAGCTCGCCACTCGCCGGGAGCGCAGCGGCGATCCGTGTGACGTCGTACTCGCAACGCTGGTCGCCGCTCAGACCGCCGCGCAGGCGCTCGGCTATTTGGACCGCGCCGTCACGGGCGGACCCGCTCCCGCCACCGTGAACGGCACGCTCGAGGTGGCATTTCCCGACTGGCGCTGGCGCCGGCGCGGGTGGACTGCGCATCCTGCGTGCGGATGTTGCTGGACACAATCGGCCTGAGCGTGCGTAGTCGGGCCGTTTCCCAGACACAATGACCAGGTGAGCGACATCCCGCGGCGCGCGGTCACCCGCGGAGCAAAGCTCGCCACCCTCCCCCTCGGCTTCGCCGGCCGCGCCACCCTCGGTCTCGGCAAGCGCCTCGGCGGTCGCCCGGCCGAGGCCATCGCCACGGAGATCCAGCAGCGCACAGCCGAACAGATCTTCCGCGTGCTCGGCGAGCTCAAGGGCGGCGCGATGAAGTTCGGGCAGGCGCTGTCGATCTTCGAGGCCGCGCTCCCGGAAGAGCTCGCCGGGCCGTACCGTGCCGCGCTCACCCGGCTGCAAGAGGCCGCGCCCGCGTTGCCGGTCAGCTCCGTGCACCGCGTGCTCGCCGAACAGCTCGGCGAGGACTGGCGAGAGCTGTTCGCGTCGTTCGACGACCAGCCGGCGGCGGCGGCGTCGATCGGCCAGGTGCACCGCGCGGTCTGGTCGGACGGTCGCGACGTTGCGGTGAAAGTGCAGTACCCGGGCGCGGGAAAGGCGCTGCTGTCCGACCTCGGCCAGCTCGGCCGGATCGCGCGACTGTTCAGCGTCGTGTCCCCAGGACTCGACGTCGCACCGCTGATTGCGGAGTTGAAGGCACGCGTCGCCGAGGAGCTCGACTACGACCTCGAGGCGACCGCCACCGAAGCGTTCGCGCAGACCTACGACGGCGACCCGGACTTCCGCGTGCCGCACGTCGTCTCTCACGCCGAGCGCGTCCTCGTCACCGAATGGGTCGAAGGCACCCCGCTGTCCGCGATCATCCGCGACGGCACCACTGACCAGCGCAACCGCGCGGGCCTGCTGTACATGCGCTTCCTGTTCTCCGGGCCAGCCCGAGCCGGCCTCCTGCACGCCGACCCGCACCCCGGCAACTACCGGCTCCTCGACGACGGCCGGCTCGGCGTACTGGACTTCGGCGCGGTGAATCGGCTGCCGGACGGCATCCCGCGCCCGATCGGTGAGCTGGCCCGGCTCGCCCTCGACGGGGATGCCGACGCGGTGTACGCCGGGCTGCGCACGCAAGGCTTCGTGAAGCCCGACATCGAGCTCGACCCGGACCGCGTGCTCGAGTACTTCCTACCGATCATCGAGCCGCTGCGCGCCGACACGTTCCACTTCACCCGTGCCTGGCTGCGGCAGGAAGCGACCAGGGTCGCCGACCCGCGATCACCGGCGTCGCAGCTCGGTCGCATGCTGAACCTGCCGCCGGAGTACCTGCTGATCCACCGCGTCACGCTTGGCGGGGTTGGCGTGCTCTGCCAGCTCGACGCCGAAGGCGCCTACCGCGCGGAAGCCGAGCGCTGGGTGCCGGGGTTCTCCTCGGCGTACCTCGGCGACGCCTACGACCCGGAACCGCCACCGCAGCTGCCGACACCGGACAAGACCGACCCGCGCCACAGCCTCGACTGAGTTCTCACCACCACTCGCTGTCGAGCCGCCCTTCGATGCCGCGGATGTTCTCGCGCGTGCACTTCTCGCACAGCCACTCAATGCCTCTGGTCGGGCCGTCGGCACGTCCCTCGGGCCCACGTTCGGTCGGGGACAGCGACCACGTCGCCGGCGGCGGGTCTGCCACAGCGCCACACCATGAGCAGGTGGCTGCGCTCACGGCTGTGGCCCGAAGAACCGTTCGACGCTGTCGGTCGACAGCGGGACGATGACCAGGCCCGCGAGTGGAATGAGCGCGAGGCCCGGAGCCGTTCCGGTGGCAAGCAGGCCCAGCCCGAAGACCGCCTGCACGAGGGCAAGGCTGATCGCGGTGATCCGCGCCGTCTGACGCCGCTCAATCACCCGGCCGACGACGATGAGCTCGGCAACGCCAAGCACTCCGCCGGCTGCAACGAGCGTCGACCCACCGATGATCAGTGCCGTGAGCCCGAGACCGAGCAGGACGACACCGCACGCACCGAGCGCCACCATCGCAACGAGCAGGGCGGTCGGCACCCAACAAGTGTCGCAGCCGTCAGCGCAGCAGCAGCCGCTGTAGGCGTCGCGTCGTCACGGCGAGACAGATCGCGCCGAGACCGAACAGGTACGCGACGTGTCCGAGGTCGGCCACGCCGGCGCCGCCGAGCACGAGCGCGCGAAGCAACGCGACCCCGTGGTAGAGCGGGGTCGCCTCCACGACGAAGCGCAACCACCCTGGGTAGCGCGACAGTGGGTAGAACGTCGCCGAGAACAGGAAGAGCGGCAGCACGAAGAGCGTGACGTACTGGAAGTCCTGCCAGCCGCGCATGTACGACGTACCCGCCATGCCGAGAGCGGCGAACGTGAAGCCGATCAGCACGGCCGCCGGGAGTGCGGCAACGGCCCACCACGAGTGCACGAGACCTAACGCAGCCATCACGATGAGGAACGACGTGGCGTACAGCCCGGCGCGAATCAGCGCCCAGCCCATCTCGCCGAGCGCTATGTCGTTGACGCCCACCGGCGTGGACAGCATCGCGTCGTAGGTCTTGGCGTACTTCAGCTTGAAGAACATGTTGAACGTCGAGTCGAGGATCGTGCCGTTCATCGCTGACGACGCGAGCATCGCCGGGGCGATGAACGCCGTATACGTGACAAGCGCTCCGCTCGGGGCGTGCAAGTGCGTGGTCAGCAGCTTCGAGATGCCCACCCCGATCGAGAACAGGTAGAACAGCGGCTCGAAGAACCCCGAGACGAGAAAGACCCAGCCTCGTCGGTACGCCATCACGTTGCGCTCGAGGACCCGCGCCGCGCGCCGCGCGTCGAGCAGCATCGGCGGCAGCACCCTCGTCGGCACGCTGACGGTCGTCATATCTCGAGCCGCCGGCGGTACGTCTTCGTCGCCAGGAACACGCCGATCGCGGTCATCGCCGAGAGGTAGGCGACGTGCGTCAGCGTCAACCAGGCGTGCGCGGTTCCCAGGGCGAGCGAGCGACACAGGTCTACGCCGTGCCACAGCGGCGTCAGGTAGGCGATCGTGTGCAGCCACCCAGGCAGCAGGGAGATCGGGAAGAACGTGCCGGAGAACAAGAACAGGGGCATGACGCCGAACCGGAACAACATGCTGAAGCCGGTGTCGTTCTCGCGGGTCGCGGCGAACGCGACGACGGCGGCGGAGAAGGCCACGCCGGTGAGCAGTCCGGCGGGCAGCACGAACGCTGCCGTCCAGGTCTTCGTCGTACCGAATGCAGCCATGACAGCCAGAAAGATCGCGCAGGCCATGAAGACCCGGATGGCAATCCAGAGCAGATGGGCGATGAGTACGTCGATGACGCGTAGCGGCGTGGCGAGCATGGCGTGGTACGTGCGGATCCACTTGATCGCAGCCATGACGGGGTACGTCGACTCTTGCACCGCGACCTGCATGGCGTTGGCCGCGAACAGGCCTGGCGCGAGGAATACGAGATAGCTCACGTGGTGCAGGCCCGGCGCGGCCGACCTGCTGCCGACCAGTCCGCCGAGGCCGAGGCCCATCGCGGCGAGGAACAGCACCGGAGACAGGACGCCGTTGACCAGCCCACCGCGCCACGTGCGCTTGTACTGGTAGAGCCAGTACTCCAAGGAGCGCAGCGTTGGATGGCTCATGTCAATCGACCAGCGTGCGTCCGGTGAGCCGCAGGAACACGTCCTCGAGTGTGCTGCGGCGTACCAATGTGGAGATCGGTGTCAGTCCGCGCTCGTGCACTGCCGCCGCTGCTGCTTCGCCATCGTCGACGTAGAGCAGGACGCGATCCGGCAGGACCTCGATGCGTGTCGCCAACCCCTCGAGCTGACCGTCGAGATGCTCGGTCTGATCAGGGGGAAAGCGCAGCTCGCACACCTCACGCGTCGAGTAATGCGCGATGAGCTCGCGCGGTGAGCCCTCGGCGGCGATCCGCCCCTTGTCCATGACGACGAGCCGGTCGCACAGTTGTTCGGCTTCGTCCATGTAGTGGGTCGTCAGGACGAGCGTGACGCCACGGACCTTGAGTCGGTAGAGCCGGTCCCACACGACGTGCCGGGCTTGCGGATCCAGCCCGGTCGTCGGCTCGTCGAGCAGAAGTACGTCGGGTTCGTTGATGAGCGACCGAGCGATCGTCAACCGGCGCTTCAGACCGCCGGAGAGAGGTTCGACGAGGTCGTTCGCCCGCTCGGTCAGTTGAACGAAGTCGAGCAGCTGGTCGGCTCGTACCCGAACCTCTGCACGGGACAGGTCGAAGTACCGGCCGTAAATGATCAGGTTCTCCCGAACCGTGAGCTCCATGTCGAGGCTGTCCTCTTGCGGCACCACACCGAGTCGCGCGCGGATACGGGGTCCGTCGTCGACCGGGTTCATGCCGAGGATGTCCAGCGCACCGCTCGTGATCGGCGAGACGCAGCCGACCATGCGCATCGTGGACGACTTGCCGGCGCCGTTCGGCCCGAGAAAACCGAACGCCTCGCCACGGCGCACGTCGAAGTCGATGCCGTCAACCGCGACGAACGAACCGAACTTCTTGGTCAGCCCGCGGGCGCTGATATAGGTCGGCTCGGTCGGTTCAGTCACGGTGCCGACAACCCTAAACGCCTAGACCTGCACGCTCGACAGGATTCGTGCTGCTGTCGACGACTCGGTCGTGGGCAACGTGACGATGACGACGACATAGCCGGTCAACGTTGCGCCGTTGCGCGTGACGAGCAGTTTGCCCCTTGCGACGTACGGCTTGCTGGCAGCCGTGGTGAAGGCCACGGCGTAGCCGTTGAGTGTCCGATGCGACGTCGGGAAGTAGCTTGTGAGCGCGTTGCCCGGGTCTGGCGTGTTGTCTCGATGTCCGTGCGCAACGAGCCCGCGGTCCACGCAGGCCGCGCAGTCGTTCCGCTCCACGTACAACGAGCCGCGCCGGCCAGGTGCCGTGAAGGTGACGTTGCCGGAGGCTGCCCCGGACGAGGTCAGGTGCCCCGACCATCCGACCGGTCGTTCGAAGCGGACACCGAGGACGGAAGCGGCCGTGAGTCGCACCGCTTCGGTTGTTGTCGGCGTCGGAGTCGGGGTCACGTCGGGTGGGGGTGCCGGTTTGCTACCGCTGCTGCAGGCGACAACGCTGCAAGCGACGGCGAGCAACCCAACGGCTCGGCGTACCGGCATGTCCGAGCGCACCTCCCTTGGCCACCGGCGTGGCGCTGGGTTCAATGATCGCTATGCCCAGGCTGTCCCTACCTCGGCGCGCCCTGACGCTGGCGACAGCGATCGCAGTTGCCGTTGGTATCGCGGTCGGCGCGCAGGCGCATGCGGCTGCTCCCACATCGTCGTGCGTCCCACGCGTGCTCGTGCTCTCTGCGATGCCGTCGGAGCTCGGCCCGCTCTTGGACGCCGCCACCGTCGAGCAAGTCGTGCGGCTCGGGGACCGGACGTTCTACGTCGGACGGTTGGAGGGCAACGACGTCATCCTCGCGATGACCGACATCGGACTGGTCAACGCTCACGAGACGGCAAACGCGGCGTTCAGTCATTTCCGCTGCGGGGCCACGCCCGGCATCTCCGCCGTGGTCTTCTCCGGCGTCTCAGGCGGGAAGACGAACATCGGTGACGTCACCGTGGTGGACCGGTGGACCAAGTTCCCGCATGGCCCGGTCGACATGCCGGTCGACCCGACGATGATGACTGTTGCCAAGCAGGCTGCCATCGGGATTCAGCTCGAACGTACGACGCCCACCGGCGACCGCGTCTGTTCGTGCACCAGTCAAACCACCCCGGTGATGCTGCCGAACCAGCCGACGGTTGTCTTCGGCGGCACTGGTGTGAGCGCCGACCCGTTCAATGGTCATCGCATGATGTGCATTCCGAACGGCGGCGACATCTTCGGGTGCAAGCCGTGCAAGGAAGTCGGTCACAGCGTTGCTGACGCCCGGCGTTTCCTCACCGACGTACGCCCGTTCATCGGCCCGCAGTTCTTCCTCAAGTTCTTCACGAGCCCGTCGGCAGGTCCCAGTGACGCGGGCGACATGGAGACGGCTTCGGTGGCGCAACTTGCGGCCGGCTACCACGTGCCCTTCCTGGCGTTCCGAGCGTTGTCCGACGGCAACGGCGACCCGCTCCATCTGCCCGGCTTCCCGTTCCAGTTCTTCGTCTACTACCAGCTCGCTGCCGACAACGCCGCGACGATGGCGAAGGCGTTCCTCCGGCTCTGGGCTACGCACTCGTAGCGCCACGTTCATCGGCGCGTAAAACCGCGTCGTACTGCTCGCCGGAAGGTCTTCGTCCAAGCGGGCCATTACATAAGGAGCTACGCGATACCCGCCGCTTGCCGCTAGGTCTACGACCTGCGCTGCGCTGGTGGCTGCACCGCCGGCTTGATGTTCGCGTTGCGCCGGAACAGGTTGGTCGGGTCGTAGGTCGCCTTGATCTGCGCTAGCCGCTCGTACTTGGTGGCGCCGTACGCCGCGCGAACCCGATCTTCGCTGACATCATCACTGAGCGCGTTGACGTAGGTCGTGTCCAGGTTCTTGTGTTGGATCAGTGCGTCGTAGAACCAGCGCGCCCACGAGCGTTCCGATTCGATCAGATCCGGTGACGGGGAGATGCCGACGATGAAGAAGCCGTACCTCGGTGATCGGCCACCGCTGAACGCCGTTGCGTCCTCCGGTACGGCGGAATACGCCTGGTCCAGGCGGTACATCAACAACACGGACATCGGCGATTCCTTGCGCGGCATCTGATCGGCGATGACGTCGATGGCCTCGTCGCTGAGCTCGGCGAGGTAGTCGCCCTTCTCGTGGTAGTGCTGCCCCCATGCGTTCGCCTCATCGAGCATGGTCTGCAAGACCATGTAAGGCATCGGGCCGGTGAACTCGAACAGCGGCGGAAGTCCCGCGCGCAGCTCACCGGTGACGCGCTCGAACTCCTGTTCTGATCCGAAGCCCGCGATCAGCATCGCGTAGCCGGGCTTGAACTGATGCTCGGCCGGGACGAACGGCGCGGGTGGCGCGTTCAAGCCGGCGATCACGACGTTGACCTCCGGCGGCAACGACCCGGCGACATCGCGCATGACGCGCAAGCACGCGCTGCCCTGGTCGAGCTCCCAGAAGAGGAAGCCGAAGTGGATCATCGGGCCGACCGGGTGCAGCGCGAACTCGAACTCAGTCACGACACCGAAGTTGCCGCCGCCCCCGCGGACGGCCCAGTACAGGTCGGGGTTCTCATCCGCGGCAGCGCGCAGTGTCTTGCCGTCCGCCGTGACGACCTCCGCCGACACCACGTTGTCGATGCTGAGCCCGTGCTTGCGGGTCAGCCAGCCCATACCGCCGCCGAGCGTTAGGCCACCCACTCCTGTGTGGCCAACGGCTCCGACCGGTGTCGCGAGCCCGTGCGCCTGCGCCGCGGCGATGAGGTCACCAAGGAGGGCGCCACCGCCCACGCGAGCGCGCCTCGCAGTCGGGTCGACGGTCACATAGTTCAGCTTGGCGAGGTTGATCATCAGGCCGGCTTCGACGACAGACGCGCCTGTGACACTGTGCGCTCCGCCGCGTACGGCGATCTCGAGACCCTGTTCGGCCCCGAAATTCACGGCTGCAGCAACGTCTGCAGCGCTCTCGCACATGGCCACAACCGCCGGCCGAGTGTCAATGTCGGCGTTCCAGACCCGGCGTACCTCGTCGTAGTCGGAGTCACCGGGCGTCACAACTTGGCCGGTCATGAGGGCGCGAAGGCCCTCGATGCGGTCGCCAACGATCTGAGTCATGGGTCCCCCCCGGGACGTCGATGTCCTTGCCGGGCCAGCGTCCAACCGGACCTCATGCACGTCAAGGTCAAAAAGGGCCATTTGTCGCGCAAGTTGAGCGGTCAGCTCTCCGTGGCGAGGCGCAGACCGAACCCGATGAACACCAGGCCTGCACCGCGGTCGAGCCGGCGGCGGGTGCGCGCATCTGTCATCCACACGATGACCCGGTCAGCGATACCGACGAGCACCACGAAGTAGAGCGCGGTCTCCACGACGAACACCAAGCCGAGGATCAGCGTCGTGAGGCCGACGTCGGAACCGCGCGGCACGAAGGCGGGCAGGAACGTCACGAAGAACACGCCGACCTTCGGGTTGAGCAGATCGGTGGCCAACCCAGCGGCGTACCCCGACCTGATGAGCGGGCCGTACTGCCGCCGGGGCACGGTCTCTTCGGCACCAGTCGGTGCGGACCTGCCGCGCAGTGACTGCACGCCGATGAAGATGAGGTACGCCGCACCGACGATGCGCAACACGTCGTAGCCCGTGTGACTTGCCCGCAATAGGGCCGACAAGCCGAGGCTCGCCGAAACGGCCCAGATGGTGAGACCGGTGAGCACACCTATCACGGTCGCCACCGCGCGCCGACGACCGCCGCGCAGCAAGCTGCGCACGACGACGAGGGTGTCCGGGCCGGGAAGCAAAACAATAAGGATCGACGCGACAGCGAAACCGACGAGCGCGGCGCCCATGCGCGGAACGTATCAACGGGGCGTGCCGGGTGGCGAACGCCTTTCCCGCTAGTTTGGACCGATGCCTGGCTCGTGGACGCTCGCAGTCAACCGTGACGACTTGACGCAGACAAAACTCATCGAATCCGACGTACCGAAACTCAGCGACGGTGAGGTGTTGCTGCGCGTCGACCGTGCAGGCGTGACGGCGAACAACGTGACCTACGCGTTGCTCGGAGAGTCCTTTCGGTACTGGGACTTCTTCCCCACTGAGCCCGGGTGGGGGCTCGTGCCGCTATGGGGCTTTGCCGAGGTCGTGGACGCCACCGTCGACGATGCCGAGATCGGCAGCCGGGTCTATGGCTACCTGCCGACCGCCAACCATCTCATCATCCGCCCGGGTCGTGCGGACGAGCGAGGATTCCGTGATGCAAGCCCGCACCGGACCGGGCTGCCACTGCCGTACAACGTCTATTACCTGACCACCACCGACCCAGCGTACGAGCAGGAACGCGAGGACCTGCTCATCTTGTACCGCCCGCTGTTCGTCACATCGTTCATGCTCGCCGACCAGCTGGAGGACAACGGCTTCTTCGGCGCGAAGGTTCTCGTGCTGTCGTCGGCGTCGAGCAAGACGGCGTACGGCGCTGCGTTCCTGCTGCATGGTCAAGGACCGGAAGTTGTCGGCCTCACGTCGCACGGCAACGTCGAGTTCACCCGAAGCCTCGGGTGCTATGACCGCGTTGTGTCCTACGACGACCTCGCCGAGATCGGCGCCAATGCACCGACGGCGTACCTCGATTTCGCGGGGAACGATGAAGTGCGCGTCGGCGTCCGTGAGCACCTCGGTGAGCAGCTGGTGCACGAGGCGATCGTCGGGGTCACGCACCAAGAAGCGGCCGGCCAATCAGCGTTGAGCGGACCGCGCACGACGGTGTTCTTCGCGCCTGACCAGCTGCAGAAACGCGTCGGTGACTGGGGACGCGAAGGTCTCGATCAGCACTTCGCCGATGCGTGGCGCCGGTTCGCCCCGACCGTCGCCGGTTGGGTCGACGTTGTCGTCGATCAGGGTCCCGAGCGCCTTCGCGACGTCTGGCTCGAAGTTCTCGCCGGACGGACGCCGCCGCGCGTCGGGCACGTCCTGACGTTCAGTCCGTGATCAGGAAGCGTGACTGTTGTCGGTCGGCTGGTAAGTCCGGCAGGGCTCGTTGCGCAAGCTCGGGCACGGCGGCGTGCCCGTCGGCACGGCCACATCCGGCACGACGGGCAGGTAGAGGCTCGACGGCATGGTGTCGGAGAAGGCGATCGACACTGCTGAGGTCCCCGCCGCCGGTTCCGGATAGCTGAACGACCAGACGGGTTGCGCGCCGTTGGGGGCAGCGACGATCACGCGGATCCGACTTCCTGCGCGGTACACGTGGCCTTCGTAGTAGAGCGGAACGACGACCTCGACGAACTGGTCTGCGGGCATCGGCGCCACGTCACCCGACTTCATGCTCGGGATGGGCTCGAGCAACGTGCTCTTCTGGGCGAAGAGCGTGTGCGACCCCTTGGCGAGTTTGCGTTCGCTCGCGCGGAGGTAGCCGTTCTGGACGAACGTCTCGTGACCGTCGGGATCGACCTCACTGATGGTCGTTTGCAGGTCGACGTCCGGCGTCGATGAGCGCACCCACAGGTGCACTGCACCCGCTCCGATCACGGCGGTGTTCGCCGTCAGCGGCGAGGTGAGGTACGACACCGCCGTACCGGCCGGGTTCTGCTTCCACTGCCAGTCCCACTGCGAAGCATCGCCCCACAGTCCGCCACTGCCCGTGTTGCTGCCGTAGTCGGTCAGCGCCAGCGCATGCGGGTCTGAGGTGTACGAGTCGACGCCAGGACTGCTCGCAGGCTCATTGGTGAGCGTCCCGTGCGGGCCGAAGTACCAAGCCTGCGCCGTGGTCCCGGGGATGGGGAACTGTGAGAACGACTGCTCGAAACCGGGGTAGGGATTGCCGGGCGTCGAGTCACCGGTCGGTGATTTGCCGGCGCCGTTGTCGAACAGCAGCCGGATCGAGGGCAGCTTCTCGAAAGCCGACAGCGCCAACGCGTACGTAGGCAGCGCCTGTATCGCATCCACCGGCATCGTGACGATGTCGTTCTTCGGCAATCCCAGCGCGGCCTGATAGATGGCGGGCGCGAGCGCACGTGTGACCGCGGCGTTCTCCGCCGGGACCTGGTGGGCGACGTAGAGCTCGAGGAAGTCGTACCAACGGTTGTATGTCTCCGGGTCGAGCGAGTCGATGTGCGCACCGTTGGTGTACGTGAACCACTTCTTCGTCGTACCGGTCATGTGTTCGGCGAGCGTCGGGCAGTGTCCGCCGGTCTGCTCGTCTTCGAACTGGCAGGCCATGAACACCGGAACGTTGATCTTGTTGACGAACGTGACCGGGTCGAGCGGGTCCGCGACCTTCGGGCGATAGTGCGAGTTCGCCGCGATCTTGGCGTTGAGATCGGCCGCCTCCGTGTGGAGCACCTGGTTCTGCTTGCAGATCTGGTCGCCGCCCTTGATCTGGTCGTAGGCCCACGGCTGGCCACTGTCGGGGCCGGCGGGCTTCGCCTCGTCCTGACGCTCCTTCGCCCAGGCCACCGCGAAACCGGTGTTGAGGATGCCGCCCGGGTAGAGCGTCGTCGCCGTGGCGTCAATCACCGAGAGCGGTGAGATGGCTGCGAGGGACGGCGGGTGCAGCTGCGCGGTGAACAACTGGCTGATGCCGCCGTACGAGATGCCCATCATGCCGACCTTGTGGCCCTTGACCCACGGCTGGCGAGCAACGGTCTCGATGATGTCGTACCCGTCGAGGTTCTGCAGCGGCTCAAAGAAGTCGAAGGCGCCGCTGGAGCAACCCGTGCCACGCATGCTGATGTCGACGACGGCGAAGCCCATGGCGTTGGCGAGCACGGCGATGCCGCTCACCGGGCCGGACGGCCTGGCGTAGCCGTAGCCGGAGTACTCGACGAGCGTCGGGTAGGGCGGGGCGTAGTCAGGCAGACCGCTCGGCAACGTGAGGTTCGGGAGGCCTTCACCCGCCGGGCTCGTCGGCGGGTGGACGGTGTAGGCCAGCTTTGTGCCGTCGCGGGTCGTGAGGTAGCCGTACCCCTTGTCCGGAATCGACTGCTTGTAGATCGACGGGTTCCACTGCGCCGGGTCTTCCGTGTGCACAGTGAGCGGGCCGGACTCGGGTCCGTCGGGCAGCTCCTTGACGCGGTAGCCGTCGCCAGGCTCCACATCGCGGAAGAGCGAGCCGCCCAAGGAGCCGGCCTTCCTCGTCGCGACCTTGACGCCGGCGCTGTTCAGCAGCGCCAGTCGGGCCCCCGGCGCGACACCGGTCACGTAGACCTGCCGCGCGCTGCCCTGCGCGGTGAACGCATCAGCCGACGCATGTGTGGTGCCTGCCCTGGCGCTGGCGGCCGCGGCGCCGCCGCCGATGAGCGCCGCGACGACGGAGATCCGGAGCAACGCGCTGCGAGTACGCACGATTCGACTTGTCCTCACCGGGGGGCGCCAGAGGGTGGCGGGTTGCAGACAACTTCGCCGCGGCGGAGGCGCTTTCCTGCCTCCGGGCCTTGAGTCAGATTTGGTCAGCGAGGGCGGGGACGTCGGTCAGCGACCGGAGCATGTCGTTCAGATGGGTGCAGGTCGATGTGCCGGTGAAGTCGGCGCGTACGCGGGTCCGCAGATCATCCACCGGGGTCCCGACAAGACGCAGCGCACTTGCCACGGCCGCCGGGCACTCCGGCCACGGCAGAACCCTTGGCGTTGCCTCGATCGCGACCACGGTATGGGTGTCCGGATCGACGAGCGCCATCGTCGTGTACTCGTGCACCACGGTCTCGACCCCGTCCGGGCCGACCCAGCTGTCGCGGAACATCGCGTCGATCTGCCACCCGTCAGCCGTCCACACGTCCAGTCGGCGCCGACGGCGCATCGAGATGGGCGGCATGGCCGGCAGCTCGTGCCACGCCCAGTCGTCGTCGGCGGTCAGGTCCGACGCGATCGGTCCGGTCGCGAGCGGCAACGGATGCCCGGCGTCGATCGCGGCCATCATCGTCGCGTCCCCGGCCCAGCCGGCGCACAAGTCGCGTGGTGGCGACTGCACGCGGATATTCGGACCGAACTCGGGATCGAGCTGGTAGGCGTACCCGGAAATCAACGCAGCGACGGGAAGGTCGTCGAGCAAGAGGAACAACGCCGTCCGTTCGCGTTCGTGTTCGGGCAGCGTTCGCGCAACGACCGCGCGGAAGCCAGTGCCGACGCGCACGCCGATCAGATCGCCCTTTGGTGCGAACTCCGGCTGCACATCCAGCGACGACAACCGCGAACCGTCGGACCGGTCCACCTCTGCCTGTAACGCCACCTCGTCGACGACGTGCCGCTGACCATCCGCGTCCGTGCGAAGGTCGCGCGCCCGTCCGGTGAGCTGGAAGCGCGGTGAGCGCAGGCCGTCCGGCCAGGTCATGTCGATGCTGCTGGTCCGGCGTACCGAGCCGGGACGGCGGACCGGCGTACCACTGCTCGGGTCGTGCGGCCCATGCGTGCTCACGCGCACATGGTGACCCATCCGCGCCGAGCGGCTGCACACCGCTCCGGTAGGGAGCCGCTCCTACTGCACCGCGACTGAACGCGTTCTCAGACCCCGAGGTAGATGAAGCCGTAGGCCTCGTCGGTTCATTGCGTTTGCGCAGGTCAACGGCTTGTTGATCTACGTCAGTCCGCACCTAGTCCGCATGATCATGGCAAACACGGCAATCTCAATAGGCTCGTGCCATGCCGTGGCGTCCAGGTCAACATGCGGAGGCGGTCGAGCTCGAACAACCGTATGAGGACGTGCCGCCTCACTTGGCCAGTGTGCTTTGGCAGTGGATAGTCGACCCCTTGCGCAACAGCGACGAGCTACTCCAGGTCGTCGGGCTGTACCTGCGGCTCCCGATGCCCGACGCTACCTCTGGGCCATCAGCACACGGGTCCGCGTTGGACAAACTTGCAAGCTTGGTCAACGAACAGCCAACGCTCCGGCTCGACCTGGTCGAAGCGGTTCTTCGCGCCACCAGCGATGACTACCGGTACCGAAGTCATCTGGAAGCGCTGGAACCGCTGTTGGCCATCGGTCATTCGGCATATCGCGTGCGCGACGACTTCACGGCGTTGGAGATGCGCATAATGCCGGAGACACGAGATGCCGTGGCTGCGGCAGTCGACGCCGGCTCCGCGCGAGGCAGCTCTGGCGCGCACCTCGCGGCAGCGTGGAATGCTGCATTTGGCCGGTCGAGTCGCGATCCCGTCAAGGCCTATAGCGAGGCCATCAAGGCGGTCGAGGCCGCTGCAGCTCCGGTTGTGTCACCGAAGAACCTCAAGGCGACGTTGGGAACGATGATCGGCGAAATGGCCGCGAATACGAGCTCGTTCGAGGTCTCGATCACGTCGACGACGGTTGATCCGGTCGAGGTCGTCATCGGTGATCTGCGTCTGCTGTGGACAGGTCAGACGTCACGCCATGGCGGTGTTGGACCGACAGTTGCCGAGACAGCTGAATCTGCACAAGCCGCGGTTCACTTAGCAGCGGCACTGGTGCAAATGTTCGTATCCGGCGGCATCAAGCGACGGTAGGCGCCCGTTGCCTAGCGCGTACCCCCGTGGGTCGGGCGGTCGGCAATATCGTCCGTCCATCGTCGGAAGCGGCGATAGCCACGCCAGGTCGTCCAACGAGGCGTCAACCGAATCGAATAGCGCACGCTGAGAAGATCAGTCTGCCCGTATAGCCCCCACTCCCAGGTGGCTAGGGTGAGAGCCATCATCCGCCCTCGAAACCTTCGACGAAGTCGCGCAACCTCGGCGTGCTCGAAGCCCCACCGGCGGAGGTCACCCTCGAACTTCTCTTTCACGATCGTGTAGTCCGTATCCAAGAACGGCTCGAGGATGTGCGACCACACGGGCGGTCGACGAACGAGCGTGACATCCGCCTTCCATAACGCGTCGATTAGTCGGTCTCGCAGTGGCGCCGAGACAAAGAGGGTTCTACCGTCGTGCAGCCGCAACTCCGGCGGAGCACTCCAAGGATCCGCGTCGCGAATGTCGGCCCACTTGACGAGCCCGCCCGCATATCTGGCTTCCGCGCACCGTCGCCGCCACGTAAGGCGCAGCCCTTCCGGCCCAAATTCGACGTCATCGGGGACCGGCGGCCCGGCACGCATGAAGAGGGTCAGCCCGTCCTCCGCGTTGCCTGATCGAGCACCCGGCGCACCCAGTCCGACACCGACTCACCCGACTCGTTCGCCGCATCGCGCACTGCGACGTCCAGAGCACGCGACACCCGCACGCGAAGGAGCGGTGATTCGCCGGATTCGGACAACGAGGGGCGGCCGCGGCCGCGCACATACTCGATCGCGTCCTCGACAGCCCGGTCAACGTACTCGTCATTGATTACGCGGCCGCGGCTGTCTCGAAGCACCTCATTGCGCCCGACCGTCGAGCTGAGCTTCCGGCGGGGCTTAGCCGTCATGGCGATCTCCGTAGCGCCGTCGGCATGACGTGAATGACGACAACGGCGTCGCGAAAGACGAGCGCGACGATCTCAAGCTCGATGCCACGATCGTCCACCCCAATCCATACGAGACGTTCGTCGTACGACGCGGTGGCCGGCACGACGGTGGGATCGCTCGTCGTCATCACGTGCAGCGCATGCGCCCTGCCGACGCGATGGCGGCGAGCCGACTGGAGCCATCGCAGCGGCTTGTCGAGCCAATAATGTAGCACAGAAATCACTCACCGCTCGGGCCGACGTTAGCTGGCTCGGCGGAGATCGACCCGACGGCGAAGGCAGCGTCTACGACCTGGCGCGTGCGCTCGTCCGAGTCGGGCCAGAGGTGCGAGTAGGTCCGAAGCGTCTCCGACGGGTTCGCGTGACCAAGCCGTCGCGCAACGACTGTTACCGACTCGCCGCCGTCGATCAGGATGCTCGCGTAGGTGTGCCGGAGCAGGTGCCACGTCGTATCCGCCGGCAGGCCGGCCTCCGCGATGGCCTTGCGCCATGCGCGGTGCAGCCATGCGCGGGCGATCGGCTGACCGTCGGCGCCGGAGAAGACGAGCCCGTCGCGACCGGTCGGATACGCGGCCATGTGCGCGGCGAGTGCATCAACGACGAATTCCGGCAACGGCACGAAGCGGCGTGACGAGGCGGTCTTGAGCGGACCGAGGGCCGGCGGCTTGCCGACCACCTTGACCAGCTGACGGTCAACCGTCACCTCGCGGCGCAGGAGGTTGACCCGGTCGACAGTCACACCAAGGGCTTCGCCTTGCCGCAATCCGGTGCCGACCGACAGCAGGACCAGCGCAGACATCCGCGGTGAGATGACGTTGGCGGCACGTCGTACGCCGTCGAGCGGCAGCGGTACGACGTGTCGATGCTCGACCGGCGGCCGTGTCACCTTGCGGTGCGGTGAGGTCGCGATGATGCCGTCGTCGACCGCCGCGTTGAGCACTGCGCGGACGAGACGGACGACGTTCTCGATCGTCTTCGGCTTGTATTCGCTGCTCACCATGCCCGCGACGAGGCCTTGGATGTCCGACCGTCGCAACGCACCGAGCTGGCGACCCCCGATCACCGGATAGACGTGCAGCCGGAGCGTTCGCTCGTAGAGCCGCGACGTTCCCGGCCGGTGCGGCTGATGCGCACGCCACTTCTCGGCGTACTCCTTGAACGTCGTCCGTGCTGCGGCCGGGTCGCGGTAGCCGCCGCGCGCGATGTCGGACTGGATGGTGGCGAGCCAGCTCTCAGCGTCGCTCTTGCGCGTGAAGTGGCGGGCGTGCTCGCGGCCGTCGGGATCGCGGTAGCGAGCGCGCCATCGCCCGTCGGGTCGCCGCTTGATGCTCGCCATCGCACCTCCTCCCGGGCCACTGAGCGCACGGACGGTAAGCGGACCGCCGGCGCTCGTGGAGGCGCCGACAGCGATCTGTGGACGGAGCTAGGAAGTTGCTCCGGCGGTGGCCTCAATCCGGCCAGCGGCGATGAACGCATCGACGTCGGCGTCGTCGATGCGGATGTGCTTGCCGAGCTTGGTGTACGGGATCCGCCGCTCGGCGGTCAGTCGACGGACGAAGCGCGGCGAGGTGCCGAGCCGGTCCGCGACCTCGGGAATGCTGAGCAACGCCATGGTTGGCCTCCTTGGGATCGGGGGCCACGACTGGCACGAAGCGGGTCGTGACAAGCAACAGCGGTGCACCTGACAACCCGAACGATGCGGTGCACACGTCCCCGCTGACGTCCCCGGCAAGATCATCAAGGCCTTGTTGATCTCCGGGGGGACGTTGAGAGGCCGATGATGTGACCGATCATCCACATCAACCTGGTCGACACGTGCTGGCAGCGGTCGTTGCCGGTTCGCTTGCGCGATGACGAACGACGAGTCCCGTTACGAGCTGCTCGCCCTAACGGATGGCGAGGACGCGTCTGTACGACGCGTGCTCGGTCGCTACCAAAGCTATGAGGCGGCCCTACGGGCACGCGGCTCCGACGTTCTGCGCCAACTCGCCGCGACAGGTGGCTGGTACATCACGATCGAGCACGTCATCGTTGGACCCGGGCTATCCGGTCCACAGACCGAACACCGGCACTCGACCGCGCTCGGTGTCGCACTTAGCGCTGGGCGGCCACCGACGGCGGCGGACCTGCAGGACGCGGCCGACTGGCTGCGGCAGCTGCGTCGGCGACCGCGGCAACGGTGAGGACCCGGCGCATCGTCTTGTTCTGGACTGTCCGATCCACCACGCGGACATCTCGCCCTGACCCAATCCAAGCCGCCAGTCCTCCGTCCACCGCTATCCGACCCCGCCGCTTGTGTCCGCTCGCACCACCGTCCTCTCGCAGCACTCGACCGAGTCTCGCCTCTCCGCAACCACCCCAAGATCATCATCCACTTGACACACTTGTCTCAACGGAGACGCGCGACAACTTGTGTTGTCAACGACGCTGCGGATGGCGACGCAAGTACGCCTGCCGCGCGGCTTGTCGACTCACGCCGAGGACCAGCGCGACCCGGGCCCAGCTGGTCCCCTTCGTCGCAAGCTCGTCGACCACAGCGTGTATCCGGATGTCGAGGGCAGCGCGTGCCTGGACCAGACTGTGCAGCTCTTCGAGCGACGCCAGAGCGTCTGGCCAAGCCGTCTGGGCGAGGACGGCAGCGAGGCTTGCGCGCTCGTCAGGCCCCCGAGTCCGTTGCTCACGAGCGCGCCGGCGCGCACGCTTTCCCACCGCTACCTCCCGGCATCGCGAAAGGCACCGCGCTACGGCCGCCGCGTCCCCGGCTCCGTCCCCACGAAGATCATCTAGCGCCTATACGCGACGCCCGGGGACGCCTCGCAGCTCGCTACTGCCCAGCACAGAACGACAACTACCGATCGATCGCAGCGGCCGAACAAACCGAACGGAGCCGGCGTTCTCGAACGGTCGCATGATGGACGATGGCCAAGTGGCGGTAGACCAGTGATCCTTCGATACGAGACCGAGGTGCGCGAGCTGCTCAACTCTGTTGAACGGGCAGATGAGGTCCGCAAACTCCGCGTCGAGCGCAACGGCACCTGGGGGTGGATAGGTGAGGAGTGTCAAAGAAGGTGGGGGACGACGGTTGGCGCCGGCGACGCCCAGTCGTTCGGTGCGACTGCCTGCCACGTTGCCGCTGAGATGTTGGGCGAAGACCCCGACGCGGCCCCTTGGAACTAAAGGGCCGTTCGCGAGCGGTGAGTCCGGCGTTCTGGTTTGGGCGCCGGTCGGGCGATGGTTGGCCTGCCCCCGGCGCGGGCATCCGGCTTCAGTGCCGCTGATCGATTACGAGCACCCGGCGCGAACTCTGCTCGTAGGCGCGTTGGCTGCCGCAATGTTTGCCACTCTGTTCATCCTCGGCGGCACGACTACGACTGGTCCCCGTGCCGCGATGATGTACATCGCGGGGGGCGGGATTGCTCTGATCGCCTTGTACTTCGTCTTTGGTGCTTGGTACTACGTCACGGGACGAGCCAGCGCGCGCGACATCGACCCATCTGCTCGACGCGCCCTCGTCACCCATCGCATTCTGCGGCAGATGTACGACGTTGTGCGAGGTCGGCGCCCTCTATAGAGAGCAGCTCACGACGTTCGGGATGGGCCGATATTCGTTGCGGTCAGCCGGTGACCAGTCGAGCTACGGCAATGCCTACGCACGCCAAGGACGCCAGCAGGAAGGCCGTGCCCACGACGTCCACGATGACGTAGCGCCCGTTCGGCCCTGGTCGGGTTGACGGGTTCTGTTTTGCGTAGGACGCCCCGGATCGGTACATCAGGTCTCCGGTCGCACGGTTGGCCCGCGTGCAGGCAAGCCCAACAGCCGCACAGAGGAGTGCGAAAGCGAACAAGCCAAGGCTCAACATGACGGCTGACTTCGTACCCCCGCCCGGCGAACCCTAAGGGCCGATACTCAACGGCGTTCGACCCTTACCGTGCCTGCGTGAAGCTGGCGTTCCTACTCATCGGTGTGGGCGCGACACTGAATGGCTGTTTCCTTATCTGGCGTGGTGGAGCGGCAATGCGACGCCCCGAGCGATTTCGCGGCCGTGCGGACAGAGCTGCTCGCCTTTGCGGCTCGGTCATGCTTTTGCTCGGTTTGATCTTGCTCGTCGACGCGCTTGTGCTCGTCAAATAGTCGGACAGGCCGCGCCGGAAGTTGGCGTAAATGAATGGACGCGAAGGGCCGTACCCGTTCGCTCCAGAAGGAGCGCGGTATCCGTGCCCGTCCTGGCGATCTCAGACGGTGGATCGTGTGCCTGCCTTCGGGTCGGGAAGATGGCCACATGCCGATCCTGCGTACCGATCGACTGATTCTCCGCATGTGGACGGTCCACGATCTGGACGAGCTCGCGGAGATATTCGCCGATCCCTCCGTGTGGTGGTTTCCCTTTCAGCGTGGCCTGGACCGAGATGAGACCGAGGTGTTCCTGCACCGCCGGATGGCGGAATGGGACGCGCAAGGCTGGGGTCAGTGGGCGGTTGAGCGCGACGGGCGCTTGATCGGCTACGCCGGGTTTGCCCTTCCAACGTTCCTTCCCGAGCTCATGCCTGTTCCCGAGGTCGGTTGGCGGCTACATCCATCCGCGTGGGGTTACGGCCTGGCAACGGAGGCTGGACAGGCAGCGTTGGCGTACGGGTTCGACGACCTCGGCTTCGCGGAGGTGATCAGTACTTACCAACCAGAGAACGCCGCGTCCGGCCGGGTGATGGAACGACTCGGTATGACCTTGGACCGCGAAACCGTGCACCCCAAGTCAGGCAGCCCGGTTCGGGTGTACCGGCTCTCTGCCGAGGCATGGCATCGGAATTGCAACGAGCGGTAAGCGCCGTTCGCGTCCGATTGGCCCGCCAAGTGCCTTTCATCGCCGCCGGCGTCAACCGATACTTGCGGATGTGAATCGGCGACGAACGTACGTAGGTTTCGTGCCATTCGCTGCGATCGGTGCTGGCATTGGCGGTGGTGCGCTAGCGGACGCCCTCGGATGGCCACTTTGGACGCTTAGCGCACCGTGCTTCATCGCTGGCTACTTCACGACGCGAGCACTCATGCGCAAGGCATATCGCCAGGAGTAGAACGCAGGCGCTGACTGACCATTCGGTATGGGCCGATATGCGCGTGCATGCGCAACGCGAGGCTTGCTGCGCTCCGGGGTATGCGAGGCAGTTGCAGGCGGTTAGACATTAGGCCGTCGTTGGCGGGGCGTCTGTCTCTCGCCACCCGCGATCTTGATCACGCGGGCCCACGTGGGAGTGGTCGGCTGGAACGCGAACTCGGTGGGTAGCAGCGCGACGACGACGGGACGTACTGGGCGGCTGTGCGGCCAAGGCGTCAGACCGTCGGTGATCACGACCACAAGGTCAGGTTTCGTTGCTGGGCGCAGAATGGCTTCTATAGCTGCTGCCATGTCGGTACCGCCACCGCCGCTAAGAGCGACTTGACGTTTCGGTACGCCGGACAGTCGCTGCACGTTGACGTCGGCCGCGTAAACAGTGAGCAGGTCGCGGCGAGTTCCCATCCGGCGCAGACACCCATGCACCTCCGACCATGCCGCCTGCAACATGGCGTCGTCGACGGACCCCGATGTGTCGACGATGATGGCAACTCGCGGGATCGGTCGCGTCATCGCTGGCAGGATCACGTTCGGCACGCGGCGTCGTGAGAGCCGTGCATATGAGTAGTCCGCGTTGCCGATCACGGCGGCCACTGCGGATCGGATCGCGGCCGACAGGAGTTTGCGCCAGTCGAGCTGCGGGTGCAAGAGCGCGTCTGCCCATCGGATCCATCCCCCTGGCACGTCGCCAGCCGCGAGCCCGTTGACGGCCAAAACGATTTGCTCTGCCGTGCGTTTGCGGAGTAGGAGGGCTTCGACGCTCGACAAGCCGGCCGGGAGACCAACGTGCATGGTGTCACTAACTTGCCCATGACATCCGGTGCCACAATCCGGGACGTCCAGATCAGGAGGAGCGGAAACCAGACGTGAGTAGTAGTACTCAGCGACCATTCCGGCGGGCAATCCAAGTAGGTTCGGTGTTACCGGTGTGCCGGGGAGTGGAAGACCGGTGGCGTGTAGGTCGTCGTTGATTTCCGCGTCCGCGGCAACGTTCCAGAGACGTGCCGTTGCGCCTGGCTGGACGGTCAATGTGCGTGCTCGTCCGGCATGGTCGCGGATGAGGTGACCTACTTCATGCAGCAGCACGGCGGCGTTCTCGGGCACTGACCACTCCGTCAACCGCTCCGGATTCACGTAGAGGCGCCATTGTTCGTCTACCGCGAACGTCTCCTGTGTCTTGTCCTCGACGGGTGTCAGCGCATACAACGCGAGCGCGAGATACGGTTGCGCCTCAGCTGCTCGTAAGCGTGCGGCCGCGAGGCGCGTGTCGTCCATCTGGCCGCTATTGGGAGTGAGCGGCGAGTGCGTCGAATAAGCCCGCTGTCTTCAATACCGGCGCCATCTTCGTCAGTGTCGCCGCTGACGGGACCGCGCCATCAGGTCGATGTGCAATCAATGACCGGATGGCGGCGATAGCTATGTCGGTACGTCCTTCGGCAGTGCCGGCGGCGATCGCCTGCCAGGCGGCTTCCCAGCGTTCCTTGGTGTTGTCGGTGAGGACAGCGGCCGCGAGCGCCGCCAGGGCGGCATAGGCGCGGTCACCGCGCTCAGGCAGTTCGAAGGACGCGGGGTCACGCAGAACAGTCTCGGGATCAGGAAGTTGCAAGTCATCGCGCCAAGCGAGGAATTCCGCGGCAACTGCGGGCCCAACCGCGCCGGCGAGGAGCAGCGCTGAGACCGTCTCCGGTGAGCTTGCAGCGTCGCTGTAGGCGAGAAGGCGAGCTGCCATCTCCCACGAGCGTGGGGACGGCCATGCGCGCCCGGCTGAGGCTTCGTTGCCTGGATGTGCATGGAGGAGGTGCGGTCGCGCGCCCACAAAGGCGGTGAGCGTCGCCAGGATACGAGCGCGCCCACGTTCGAGAACCTGCGCGTCAATTTCGGGAACGCTCGGCACCACGAACCCTGCGAGCAGCCCCTCGGACCACTCCGTCGCCTCCAGATCCCAGTCGAGATGACAGAAGCGATTCGCCAGCGGTGGCGAGATGTCCCAGCCATCCGCTGCCTGCTCAGGCGGGTTAGCCGCGGCGACGACGGCAACCTCCGGGGGCAGCTCTAAATCTCCGACGACGCGTTCGAGCACGACGCGCAACAGGGCCGCTTGAACGGCGGGCGGTGCGGTTGAGATCTCGTCGAGAAAGAGCACTCCACGGCCGGCGGTGACAAGCCGCTCCGCCCACAGCGGGGGCGCGAGACGCACACTCTGACCGCCGTCGGTGACGATCGGCAGCCCGGCGAAATCAGACGGCTCCCGGATACTTGCTATGACGGTTTCGCACGGCAGGTCTGCAGCGGCTGCGATCTCGCGGATCGCTGAGCTCTTGCCGAGTCCGGCGCCACCCCAGAGCAGGACCGGCACCCGTGCGCGAATCGCAACAGCGAGGGCGGTGCGGATGTTCTCGCTCATGGGTGCGACCCCTGGAACGAGACGCGCACGCGCTTGATGGCACCTGACGGGACGGACCGAACGGTCAGCACCATCGTGGTCCCAACTGACTCATTGCTCATATACACCGTGCGCTCGTTGCCGGCGTACATCAGGAGGTCGTCGTCCACGGGCTCCGCATCCTCACCTATGGCAGTGACCGCGCTCGGCAGCCTGACGTCAATCTCTGAGGAAGAAGCTTTCACGGTGAGGAAATCTAGGCCGTCGGTGCCGAGCTGGCCGGCTATGACGTAGCCGCCGCCCGGTAAGGCCTGTCGATCTGTGGGCGTCCCGACGGCCTTGACGAGGTCGTTGCCAGGTGGCAAGCGATGGAGGCCGGGGAGAAGAAACGGCTGGGACGGCGAGGAATCCGCATCGCCACTGTGGTTCGTGAAGAGCCGCGCGACGTTCGCGACGACAACCACTGCTATGGCTACCCGTACCCAAGCCCAGGCGGCCAACTTCCGGCCTGAGGTTTGGCGCTTGTTGTTCCACGCCGCCTCTGCCAGACGCCGTACGGTTGGGTCTGCATCGTCGCGCAGGTCACGCAGTCGATGCCAGGTGAGCTCCTTGAACCGCGCTACCGATCGGCGGACCTCCGGGCGCAGGTCCACGGCGAGTTCCATGAGTACACGGCCTGGAATTCGTGGCCATGTCGACGTGACGGCAGCGCGCACGCGCCAAAGAGGGTGGAGATCCGCGCCCGGCTTGCTCGCCTCGTCTCGGTACCAGCTGTACACCGGGATCTTGACGTCACCCGGGTGACCCGTGCATTCGACGGGGTCGAACTGTGGGTCGGAGTCGCCGGCACCGCCGAGCGCGAGCCATGTGAGTACCTGATCGGCCAGCTCAGCAGGGCAGACCGGATTCGCTGCAACTGCGCGCAGCACCCAGGCCGGGTCAGACATCGGCGCTGCGAGTGCGGCCAGCGCACTAACTGGAGCACCTACGTTCGAGGCGGCCTTGCATCTGACGTACGCGTCGTCGTCGTGCAGGAGCCGTTCGACGTCCTCACTTGGAAGCGAGGGGTTCGCGGCTACGTACATGCGGATCCGGGGCCCGCCATTGCGCGCGAAGTGCACCAACACGCGCTGGACGGTCCAAGGGTTCGCGGCCATAGCTGCCTGCACTGCCCAGGGACCCGATCGGGCGATCTGCATTTGGGTCGACGGCCGGACCCGCGGGTGCTGCACAGCGATCGCGGCGACGTCCCAGTGCCAACGGCTCAACACCCGAAGGCACCAAGGCGGCGTCTTGACGTTGGCAGCAAGAGCGCGCCCCACCGGCGGATCGGTAGCGGCAAGCAACGTCAACCACGCCAACGAACCTGTCGAGGTGCTGACGTCAGCTGCACGGAGCGCGCGGGCGGCCGTTCGCGCGGCGCGTCGCTCGTCCCGGCGCTCCCGCCGCCGGCCGAGCGCGTCTCGCCAGCGTCCAAACACAACCCACCCCAGCCGCACGGATGCGAGATCCCGGTAATTGCCGAGATGCTAGGGCTTGGCGCCCTCTTCCGCTTTCGGCACAAGCCGACGCCGTTTGCGGAGGGCATGGCAGATGCGCGATGCCATATGTCGTTGTGCGTAACAGTTGGCAGCTCAACCGCCGCTCCGGCTTGCGCACGCCACAGGTGGACGGCGCAGCTATTCGTATGAGCGTGGGCGCTGGACAGCCGGACCTCGTCCTCGCTGCTCGTTCCGTTCCGACCAGCCTTCGGTACTACTGCTGGGTCGACTCATCTAACTTCGGCGTTCCACGTTAGAGGGCGGGAAGGGCCGTTCGCGAGCGGTGCAGAAGGACGCCGAACACGCTCGGGTCCCGGCGTTCTCGCTCGCTACAGCCAGATGCTCAGCGGCGCCTGTTGGCCTGTGAGTCGCCGCCAGTAGGTGTGCCCTATCGCGATGCCGACTGACGTTAACGAGAGGTGACCTGGTCCACCCTCCGTCATCCACGCGTCACGAAGTTGCGCGAGCTGAGAGTTTTCGCTGATGAGTTCGGATTCGATCTCTGCGTCCGTCAGTTGCCCGATGTTGAACAGGGACTTCAAAGCGTCGCCGTCCTCTTCGCGCGCCAGCCGCGCTAGGAGTTCGTCCACGTCTTCCGGGCTCATGACAACGACCTGGAGGTTGTCTGGCTCGCGGAAACAGGGAACGAACAACTGACTTCGGAGGTTGTCCGGGAGGTCGGTCGGAACTTGATGCGGCGCGAACCCACGCGTGAAGAACCCCTCATTTCCGGCTCTGACGGCAGCGCCGAATCCGAGGCTGCCGATCCCAACTGATCCAGCACCCACGTACTCAATGTGTTGGTAGTCCGACGCTTGCGTTGGTAATCCCAGCGCTAAAGGCGCCAAAGACCTGTGAAGAAGTGCCTTAAACGTCTGCAGGTCTGGTGCCTTCTGCCGGGTGTATCTGAGAAAGAAGACAGCGCCTATTACACGCCGCTGTGCCGCGGTCAGCAGGGACGCCGCCTTGATGGCCTCATTTAGGGCGATTGTTCGGACTGATCGGTCCTCCTCACCGGCTCGATCAACCAGCAGGCGAACGAGCACTTCGGCGAGCTCTTCGTCGCCGGAGCAAGCGAATTCCTCCTGAGCCCGATACACGGACCGTTGCAGGTCAGGGTCGGAAAATCGCTCAAGTGCTTCCGGGTGTTCTTCTTTGAGGCCATCGAGGAAACGCGTCGTAATCGCCTCGGCGCGAGCGGTGGCGATGTCTCTCGCCATGTCGCGCAGTTCAAGGAAATTCTCATGGAACAGCGCCAGCACGGTTTCCCTGACCTGCTCCGGCGTCGCCGTGTGTATGACCACGTCCCGACCAGCCTGGACATTGGTGGAGTCGTCGCCGCCCTCGAGATTCTGCCGATCCTTATTCACTTGTGCTCGCCGAGGTTGATGTCCCTGCCGGCCTGCACATTGTGCGACTGAGGGCCTGCGTTGATGGTCTGGCCCGGAGGAAGAGGGTCCCTGACAAAGAGCCCAACCAGCATGGCGATGAGCCCACACCCGGCAACCACGACCGCCGTCATGCCTGGCGCCGCCCAATAAGAGCCCTTCGTCTGCACCGCGTAGATCCAGTAGCCAGCGCCCAGCGCGCAGCCGGCTCCAAACACCGCGGCTCCCAGCGTGAGGATTCCGCTTCCAGTCGGCACCTTCACCACGCAAGGCTAGGCGGGTCGCGGGCCGTTTGTCGCCAGCCTTCGTTGTTGAGCTGGTCGCGTCGAGGCTGACGGCGATCGCGCCAATTCTTCGGAGCGGGACGTGCGCGTCGCTCGCGAAGGGCCGTTCGCGAGCAAGTGACCCGGCGCTATCGTGCGGAGCCGTGGCGAGCGCGAAGACCTGTCCGACCTGCGGACGTCCGCTCGACGCACACGATCAGCACTTCCGGTTCAACCTGCCTGACCCCGTCCTCAACGCACCGGCGCGCGAACATACGCCTGGTACATGGATGAGTCACGCCGATGCGCGGACATCGGTGATGATGCAGGTGCCCAAGGTCGGACCGTTCATGAGGGCGCTGCTTCCAGTTCGCCTGACCGGCGGCTACACCGTGACCTTCGGTGTTTGGCTAGCCGTGCATCCCGACGATTTGCAGCACATATTCGCGGTGTGGTGGGAGTCCGACTACATACGCCTGGTGGTTCACGGCTGGCTGGCAAATAGTTTGCCGGTCTGGGACCTGATCGCGACACCCGTGCGTGCCGTGGTACGCGACCCCGAGCAGACGCCCTATTGCGCCGATAGCCCGAACGAGCAGTTGGCTGCAGTCCTGTCCGATGAATGGCCGCATGACCTCGTGCTAGGCGCAGTCAGCGACCGGTAAGGGCCGCTCGTGTGTTCGCCGTGTGAGTTGACGTTCCTGGTTCTACGGTCGGTTTGTGCGTGGTGTGGTTGTGCTGCTGGCGGCGGTGGGGTGTTTGACCGCGTGCACGTCGAGTGAGTTGCCGGCGCCCACGCCTACACCCGGGACCTCCCTGGCGGCTGCGCCGTCCGCGACTGCGGTGGCACCGACGGTGCTGGTGTGGTCCTTTGGTGGGTATTCGGCTCGGACGACTCGGAACTTGCTCGGCGCACTGGGATCTGGCGCGACTGCGGTCGCGGTCGGGTCGTTAGCAGTGGCAAGCGGTAGGCCGAGCTATCCCGAGGTCCCGGTCGAGGCCATTGCCGTGACCGCGGGGTCGTTCGCGGCAGCAATGCATTCTCCGTCGCTGTCGGCGTCGTTACGTTCGGGCGTAGTCGTCTCGCAGACGGAGAGCCGGTTGCGACATGTCGGTTCGGGGGGCTCGCTCCGTCTCGTTGACGGACAGGCGCTGACTGTCTCGGCCGTCGTTCCCGACGCGGAGATCGGGGGGTATGAGGTTGCGCTCGACCGCAGTCGCGGGGCTGCGTTGCACATCACACAGACCGGTTATGTGCTGGTCCGTGCCGCCGCATCGCTCAAGACTGTGACCGCGGCGGTCCATCGCATCCTGGACACCAGGGCGGTGCGCGTACGTCGGGCCGGTGTACGGCCGTTCTTGCGGGCCGGCGACGACGTGCTCCCGCAGGCGCTGGTCAAAGAACGGTTCGGAGAGTTCGCCCTCCGTCGGTCGGCAGGTGGCTTCCGGATTGATCCGGCATGGGTGGCCGCGCACATCCAGACGCGACAGCTGCCTGTCCTGGGGGCAGTCACGTGCAACCGCGCAGTCCTTGCCGACCTCGCGGCCGTCATGACTGAGCTCGTTGCGCGCAAGCTGACTGGGTTAATCGACGTGGCGGATTTCCATCGCGATGGCGGTTGCTTCAACCCCCGGCCGCTGCGCGGCGGCGCCGGGGAACTTTCTCGGCATGCCTGGGGTGCAGCGATCGACGTGAACGTTGCGGCCAACCCGCTCGGTGCCCAGGCCCACCAGGACGCGCGCCTCATCACTGCCTTCGCAGATCACGGCCTGACGTGGGGTGGCCGCTGGTTACGACCGGACCCACAGCACTTCGAGTGGATCGGCAACGTGACGGCATACACCGAGCAGCCGAACTGAAGCCTCGGCAGCCGCGTCGACGCTACGGACGCGATGGGCCGTTCTGTTGGGACACGATGGCCGAACACATCCGCACAGTCCCGGGCGATATCTGTTCTTCAGTTTGGTGTCAGGTCGTCACCAGCGAGCCGTACATGCGTTTGAGGTCGGGCATCGGGTCCTCATCAGTCGCACGGCGGCCCAGCGTGTGCGTGACGAAGAGGGTCGAGTTCGGGATGTGCTCTGCGAGCCACTGTGGATGCTGTTCGGGGAGCACGGTCTCGTCCGGGTCGTAGACGATTGCGGTCGGGGCGACGATGGCCTCGGGCTCGAAGCCCCAATCGCCGAGTTGCGCTAGTTCGTCATCGACCGCGCCCCACGGCCCCTGACGAACAGCCTCCGCATATTGGTCCGTATCAGGGTTGTCCGGGTCGACAAGGACGGCGACCTCTGCACTGATCACCGTCGCCGCGCCGTCCTCGCCCTCCAAGCAATGCGCCATGTAGTCCTGCGTCTCCGAGTCCTGACCCGCAGACCAGGCCTCGTGCCCGAGGCGCTGGCGCGGGGCGATCGGCGCCTGCAGCGCCAGCCGGGTGACCCGGTCGGGGCACAGGGCGGCGAAGGCCATCGCCGGCGGTGTCCCCCTGACCCACCGTGGATGGCTGCGCATTCCACTGGGTCAATGGGTTAGCTCGTGGGACCGAGGTGATCGAAGGACTTCGCGACGATTTGCCACTCACCGTCGATACGCGACAGCAAGAAGAAGTCGATGAAGTCCTGATCCCAGAATCGGGATTCGGCGAGCTTTACCGCCGCCGCGTCACCGGAGACGTCGATAGACAGGATTCGCGTGTCGTAGTTGCCCACGGGCTGCTCCGCGACCGCTGTGTCCATGCCGCCGAAGATCGGCTCGTCGTACCGGTCCGGCCCGACGTGTCCGAACATCCGAGCCTCCGGGTGGAACGCTGCCTTGAAATGCACCCCTTCGCCGGTCTCGCAGCCCTGCACATAGCCGTTGATCTTCTCGGTGATTTGCTCGGCGTCGGTCATCGTGGCGTTCATGGGGCCCCTTGCCGGTTTGACTGGTCACACTGACCGTCCTGCCGACTTGACTGCCGGTCAATAGCCCCGAAGGAGGGGTGCGCGCGATGGCCCGATCGGGTTCGTTCGAGAAGGGCTGGCAACCGAGCCGCGGAAGGAACCGAGCCGGCGGCTCAAGTCGTTTCCTCGGGCATGATGACGGTCGCTATCGCGACCGACAACTCATGCCTCAGCGGCGGCGTTCGCCTCAACCTCAGCGATTTGCCGGGCGAATAGGTCGAGTTGCTTTCTGATCGCTTTGAGGTCAGCCACCGGAAGGTCTACTGCTGCGTATGTGCCGATGTGGCGAAGGATAGGCAGGTACTGCGCGTGGTCTGCCCGGTTCCGCTGGACACTCTCGTTGAGTTTGAGTGCCGCGGCAACGCTGCCAACTACGCCGAGGAATGCAGTAGTTGCCCCCACAACGAGCGCCCACCTCCCGCTGGCACCAGTCAAAAGAGTGGTACCAGCGATCGCGGAGGCGGCAGCCGTGGCGGCGGCCCCGAACTGCGCGACCCATCTGGCCGTGAGACTGTGCTCGTCACATCGCCTGACCGTCTTATCCAAATCTTCGTACATCCGTTTCAGCAACGTGGCCAGGTCCTTTCGGGCCTTCTCAGCGGTGGACGACGTCTCGATGCCAGCGACGATGTCTCTCAACGCTTTGACGTCGTCTGAGGCCACGTCGGCAGGCTAGCCGTCTCGCATGAAGCCGACGTCCGAACTGCCGTTCTGCATCGCTACGCAATAGCGTGACTCATGTTGGCGAGCCGGCGTTATCCAGCAATGTCTTCCGGGCGCACGGTGAGAAGCTCGTAGAGGCGTTCGAGGGTGCGCGTGATGCTAGGGATCCACTGCCGCCCGTCCTCGGCCTCGTTCGCCGGGATTCGGCTGCCGTCCCAGATCTCCGTGACGACGGTCGCGGAAGGGCCGTCGGGCGCGAGCTCGAACTGCCAGCGGTGCCCCCAGCGCGCCTGCGGGCTGTCCGCTTCGGGATGGCCGACACCGTTCTCGGGCTCCCACGCGATGCGCTGGTCCCGATCGAACTCGACAACGTGGTTGTTCATCGTGTAGTCCCCGCCGAGCGGCTTGAAGTACATGTTCATGACGAAGACATCGCCGACCGCGGTGATCGGGCCGGACTCGGTCCCGCGGAGCATTCCGGAGCCGTCGATGTCCAGGTGGCGAGCCGGTGTGGCCAGCAACTCGAAGACTGCGTGTGCGGGCGCAGCGATGCGCCGTGACACACGCACGACTGTCTGCACTTCGTCCGCCATCGCCCCTCATCTCAGAGGCAGCTCACGCCCCATCGATAGGTAGACGTCCGCGCATTGGAAAACTCATCGGCGTCCCGGCGCTCCGCGCTGAGTAGGGCGATGCCGAGCAGCATGAGCGCGACGGCGATCGCCTTGCCGACTGCGGTTACGGGGTAGCGGTCGCCATAGCCGACGGTGGTGATCGTGGTGGCGGCCCACCACAGCGCGTCAGGCAGTGTCTTGATATTCGCGCCTTTGACGCCCGATTCGGCGTTGAACACAAGTACGCCGCTGGTGAGGACGATGAACGCCGCGGCGAGCGGGGCGTAGAGGGCGGCTGAGGATGCCATATGGCGTCGGGAGATCGTCACCGCAGCTCCGGCGCCGGCGGCGGCGCGGCCGATTCGTGCCGCCCGCAGGTTCAGTCGGGCTCGCCGCTCTAGATGCGGTAGGCGGCGGCTACTCCACCAACGGCGTCGCCGATGTGGTGCACCCGCAGTGCGTTGGTGGAACCTGGAATGCCGGGTGGTGAGCCGGCAACGATGACGACCGGGTCGCCGTGACTTAGCCGTTCGATGCCGACGAGGGCGGCGTCGACCTGGCGCACCATGTCATCGGTGTGCTCGACGGCGGGGACGAGGAATGTCTCCACGCCCCATGTGAGGGACAGTTGGCTGCGGACCTCCTGCGTCGGGGTGAACGCGAGCACGGGTATGGGTGACCGGTGCCGGGCGAGCCGGCGCGCGGTGTCGCCGGTCTGGGTGAAGGCGACCAGGGCCCGGGCGCCGACGGTGACCCCGACCTCCGCTGCCGCGGTTGTGATCGCATCGGCGACGGATGCGTGCTCAAGAGCGGGCAGCGGTGGCAGAAACACCGAGCCGCCGATGTCGACGCTGGCGAGGATCCGGGCCATTGTCGCGACCGTTTCGACTGGGTAGGCGCCAACGCTCGTTTCCTCGGACAGCATGACTGCGTCCGCGCCGTCGAGGGCGGCGTTGGCAACGTCGGAGGTTTCCGCGCGGGTCGGACGGGGCGCGTGCACCATCGACTCGAGCATCTGCGTGGCGACGATGACCGGCTTCGCCGCGGCGCGGGCGAGGCGTACGGCGCGCTTCTGTACGAGCGGAACCTGCTCCAGCGGCATCTCCACGCCGAGGTCTCCGCGAGCGACCATGATGCCGTCGAAGGCATCCACGATGTCGACGAGTCGGTGCGCCGCCTGCGGCTTCTCAATTTTGGCGAGGACCGGGAGGCGCACACCGACCCCGTCCATCACTTGCTGCACGGCGGCCATGTCGGCGGGTGCTCGGACGAATGACAATGCAACGAGGTCCGCGCGCAGTCCGAGTGCCCAACGCAGGTCCCGAATGTCTTTGTCAGTGAGTGCGGGCGCGCTCACTTCGACATCGGGCAGGTTCAGTCCCTTGTGGTCGGATAGCTGTCCGCCGACGACGACTCGCGTCGTCACCTCGCGCCCCGCGACAGCGGTCACGTCGAGGGCGACGCGGCCGTCGTCGACCAAGATGCGGTCACCGCGGTGGACGTCATCGGGCAAGCCCGCGTACGTCGTCGCTGCCATGTGCTGATCGCCGGGCACGTCGTCGGTGGTGATGACGAGCTCGGCGCCCGGCCGTCACGGTCACAGGGCCATGCCCGAACAGTCCGAGCCGGATCTTCGGCCCTGCAGGTCGACGAGGATCCCGACGCTGCGACCGGTCTCGTCGCTTGCTTGGCGTACGCCGCGGTAGGCAGCTTCATGGTCGGAATGGCTGCCGTGGCTCACGTTGAGCCGCGCGACGTCTAGGCCGGCGTCGACGAGCTCCCGGATGCGCTGCTGACTCGCGGACGCTGGACCGAGCGTCGCCACGATCTTCGCCCGAGTCACACGGCAACGCTCCCAGCCCTCGCCGAGCCGACGGTATGGAGGTCCGTCATCAGGCCCGCCACGGCGGTCAGGCGCCTTTCACCACCCGACGTGACAGGCAGGCCGAGCGCAGACGCGGGTGCAAGGGCGCCCGCTGCGGGTAGTCCAACAACGGGGAGTGCCGCATGCGACGAAGCGGAGGCGCGTTGTTTTACTGGCTGGTGAAGTACACATTGCGGCCGTTGTTCCAGGTGCTTTTCCGACCGCACGTGAGCGGCGAGCATCACGTCCCACCCACCGGCGGCGCGCTGCTGGCCAGCAACCACCTGTCGATGTGCGATTCCCTGTTTCTGCCGGTAATGACGAGAAGACGTGTCAACTTCCTAGCGAAGATCGAGTACTTCAGCGGGCGCGGTCTCAAAGGCCGCGCGAAAGCCGCCTTCGTTCGCGGCGTCGGGCTAATACCTATCGACCGCGACGATCCCGACGCTGCGGCGACCGCTCTCGCGGCGGGCGTGCGTGCAGTCCGCCGCGGCGCCCTGCTCTGTGTCTATCCGGAAGGTACTCGCAGCCCTGACGGGCGCCTGTACCGCGGGAAGACTGGCGTCGCGCGGATGGCAGTGGAGGCACGCGTCCCCGTGGTGCCGGTCGCCATGATCGGGACGGACCAGGTCCAGCCGATAGGGCAGGTGATGCCCCGTCTCCGGCGGGTCGCCATCCGGATCGGTACACCGCTGGAACCGCCACCGCCCGTGGGCGACTCGGTTAGCGACCAGCAGATCCGAGAATTCACCGACCGCGTCATGGCCGCGATCGCTGCGCTCTCCGGTCAGCAGCGAACAGACGCCGATGCGGCCAATCACAAGCTCGCCTTACGTGCCACCACGTCACGGGACGTCACGTGAGCATGTCGGCGACCGTGTAGCGGGCAACGGCGGACCGCTGCAAGCCGACCTCGCGATGTTGCTCAACTGTTCCGGCGCCTCATCCGGGTGCCAGAAGCCCGACGTCCAGACGCCGGCGAACGCGGCCATCACAAGCAACCGCTTACGCCCGCTCGTGCTGCGGGGCGGGTGCCGCGACCTGCACAACTATCCGCTCCGACCGTTGCCCAACCAGGTCCGACGGTCGCGGACGCGAAGGGCCGATATTCACTGCGTATCCCGTTGGGCTCGTTGGCAGCGCAACTAGTACTGGCACCAGAATGTCGGGGTGGTGGAGCGTCCTAGCTATCGATTCGCGCATCTGTTTCAGGAGGACGTTGACTCCGGGATGCCGTCATACACCGGGCATTGCGGAGTCAATTACCTCGATGACGAACAACCACACAGCGTGCTGGTCGAACAAGGAGCCGGCTGGGCGACAGAGACTGAAGCGTTGGAGTGGGCCAGTCAGCGAGGTCATCTGGTTGAGAACACGACGCGCCGACGGGAACTGGTCCACGGCCGACCGAGGCACACATCGACTCACGTCGGCCGGCGCCGTGGAGATGATCTAGCGCATCGCATCTGCCGATCGGGATCTGCCGTTTCCGTGGACGCGAGGTACGGCTCTTCACGGTCGCGCCGCACGGTTGGCACGGCTTAAGACATGGGCAAGGATCGACCTGTGCTCAGTGGTTGGACTGTTCGCCTTGTAACACTTGCTGGCGCAGCGTTGCTGTGCACCGCATGTAGTTCGTCCGGCGCGAAGGCGCATACGTCGGGACCCTCGCCAAGTGCGGCGACGACGGGGACCACACAAGCCTGTGGCCAACTCCGCGATCCCGGACTGCGGGCGGCGTACAGGAACGGGAGGATTGCTCAGGGTCAGACGGTCGCGGTTCTTGTAGTGCCCAGGATCCACGTCGAGGTTGTCGTCGCGGAAGGGGTGACTGACAACGCGTTGCGTGCCGGGGCAGGGCACTATCCGACATCACCGTTCCCTGGGGAGGCCGGCAATGTCGCCCTAGCGGTTCAAAACGTGGGCGGCGAGCTCGGAGCCGCTGTCCGGCAACTGCGTCGGGCAGACCGAGTCCAGCTCAGTTCTCCATTTGCCACGTACAGCTATGCGGTGAGTTCCGGTTTCCTGGGTCACGGGAACCCTTGGACGATCAGTGCCGATGACTTCACCGTCATCAAGCAACCGCTAACCGGCCACGTCTTCCTCCTCACGTTGACGGCGCCAGTCGCTGGTCACCCGAACCAACGCATCGCAGTGCGGGCGAGTTTGGTGCCCCCATCAGCATCGAGCCCGTGTCACTTCACCCGCTGAGTGGCATGAGTCGCCGTTCGCGAAGGGCCGCTACACGTCGTTCACAGGCCCACCTCTGAAGCGATCGGCTATGCCAGCTACCTATGCGTGACGTGACCGTCGGCGACCACGCAATGGGCTGCGAGTCGTCCGCCGGCTGGCTGCGGCGTACGGTGACCGGCTACTCACCCGCTCCGGGAACGGAAGGACCTGACGATGGGTCGCAACGTCGCGCTCGGTCTGCTTGCTGGAGGCGCCGGCACGGCCGCGCTCAACCTAGTCACCTACCTCGACATGGCCACTCGCGGACGTCCGCCGAGCGAGTTGCCCGAGCAGGCGGTCACGCTGGGCACCGAGAAAGCCAACGTCAGACTCGGCGACGAGGATCACGCAGACAACCGCAAGCGTGCCCTCGGCGCATTGCTCGGCTACGTCACCGGGCTCGGCGTTGGCGCGGCGTTCGGAGCGCTGCGCGCACATTGGCGCGTGCCCACCGGCGCGGCCGCCGGACTGCTCGGGCTCGGCGCGATGGCCGCCAGCGACGTGCCGATGACGGCCGCCGGACTGACCAACCCGCGGACCTGGCGCGCGCAGGACTGGTTGTCCGACCTCATCCCGCATCTGGCCTATGGCGCCATCACGGCACTCACGTACGAGGCGATGGCCGGACGCTAGTCCCCGCCGGTATCGGCGCGTGACCGCCAACTGCTTGGAGGAATCGTGGGCGGCGGCTGCGGGCTCGAGCTTCATTACAGCTCCGCACCGTCCTTAGACTGTCGGCTGAGACATCGCACATAACCGCCGTTCTGGGTCGGTCGACAAGACCGCGACTCGTGCACGCGACCCGGCGTTCGCGTTCGCGGCTGGCGCGCGCCGGGGGACTCAATCTGTCAGCTGAAACGGCCGATGTTGCTTTTGCGCCTACAGTGCGTTTTGAGGAGTCACGTGGACACGATCGGCCTCTTCTTGATGGGCGCTCTGTTTACGATCATGGGGTCGGCCTTGGCGTTGGACTTCCGAGGCTTCGCAAGCTGGCACATCGAGCAAACCGCCTACATCGTCGAACCGCTCGCCGGTAAACACTCGCTTGCCAACCTGCGCGGCATCTCGAAGGAACAGTTCCGTCGGCGCCTGCCGTGGCTCTACCTGTTCGATCGGGTAGCGGGCGGTGTTTTCGCCGTCGTCGGTGTAGTCCTGGTGATTACGGCGCTCTAAGTCGACGAAGCAAATCGGCCTCATAGGTGTGGCGGCCTCGCCGTACTGGATGGGCCGCTCGCGAGCACCAGTCGCGGGATTACCGACCCGTCTGTTGGTAGCCGACGACCTGCGTGTTGCGCTTGAATCTCTTAAGTGACGGCCCTGAGGATGCTCGCCTTTCTTCTGGTGAGCATCGCCGCAATCCTCGTCATTCTCTGGCTGGCCTCGCGAATCATGGGTGTCATGCACGCGGCGTCGGAGCGTGATCCGGGCGTGTTACCCCTGCCTCCGGACCCACCTTTGAACCCGCTCGCAGCCAACCATCCGTCGTATATGGCGTTCGGTCCCGGTGGTTCGGTGGAAGGGCGCGTGACAGCAGAACAAGTTGAGGCTGCTCTATGGGCGTTCGGCGAGGACGATGCGCTGGTCCTCAGCAAAGAGATGGACGCAAGCAGACTCACCACAATCGGAACACGTGCTGCGCAGCTATTCGATCCAAGATCCGAGAGCAGTGTCCGACGTAAGGATGTCGCGGTCGCGATGGCCGCTGTCGAGGTCCTTCTCGGGGAATCTCGCCCCCTTCGGAGAACGCGACGACGACCACGTCGCGATTAGCTCGCCGACCGATAGGGGCCGCTCTCACTCTCAGTGGTGGCTGGATGGGGCGCTGTTCGCTCGGGCGAGGATCAGCTTGACGACCGCTGGGTTCCCTCGGTTTGCGCCCCATCGTTTTGTTTCGACCGCAAGCTCCTGACCCTCGCTCGTGGTGATAGTGAGGTCGACAACTGCCAGTCGTCGCCGCGCAGATGCTAGGTAACTGCCAACCGGCAGCACGCTCATCGGCACGAGGGGCTTGTTCGGGCCGTAGGACCCCAGCACGTGAACGGCCACTGGCGTGACCGCAACCACCATGGCGATGGCGCCTTCCGGAGCTTTCGCCAAGACGGTCGAGCCTAAGGTCGCGTCGCGCAACATTCGCTTGGCAACTTCGCCGCGGGCGTAGAACAGGGCCGCGCCGTTAATCTGCTCGTCAGGGAGTTGATCGCGGGCGCGGGCGAGCATCGCCTTGGGACCTACTGGAACCACGCCGCGATCCTGCCGCATGAGGCCGCACAGATCGTGCCGAACGCACGTGCGGTGATTGGCGTTACCGGCGCACCCGAAGCGCCGTTCGGGATGGGCCGATC
>JBJMHR010000008.1:0-111531 GCA_045807285.1 Actinomycetes bacterium | reverse complement strand
GAGGTTGCACGTCTCGTAGAGCGCTGTTGGCGAGCGGATGTCAATCGAGCGCGCCCAGGGCCCGGGCCGCGGTCCTGGCACCGGGCTGGTGCTGCCTTGCACGATGGCGACGCCCTCGCCGGACTTGACCAGCTCGGTGAGCCAACGCGGCTCGGGCAGGCAGTCGTCGTCGGTGAACGCGACCCAACGCCCGCGCGCATGGGCGACGCCGGTGTTGCGGGCTAGCGACGGGCCCGCGCCGGTGCCGAGCCGGACCGCGCGCAGCGGCCATTCGGCGCAACGGACCAGGTCGGAGAGCCGCGTCCACGTAGAATCGCTCGACGCGTCATCGACAAGGATGACGTCATAGTCCGGTGCGGATTCCTGAGCGGCCAATGCCGCGACGAGCTCGTCGAGAAAGGACGCTCGCTGGTGCGTCGCGACGACGACCGAGACCACGGGTTGGGCGGCAGCCCACGACGCGCTGGCGACATCGCCGACGACCGGAGCGACGGCGACCGGGAGCGTTGCCGACGCGTCGGCGTCCACCCGGTCACAGTACCGGCACGCATCGCTGCCGCCGGTCGCTGATGAGGAACAAGCAGCAGCTCGAACGGGCCGGCCGACTCGGTCTGCCGGCTGTGTTTCTTGCGCTGCTGCTGCGACCGCGGTCGGGTGCCAGGACACGTGTCGGAGCCCTCGCGGGCTTGCTGGCTGTGTGGTCCGCGGTGTACGCCGTGTACCGCCGACGCGGTCTGCGGACCACGGCGCACGAGTACGAGCTCATGGCCACGGCGACGCCAGAGGCCTACACCCGGCACTACAACGAGCACGTCCCCACCACCGAGGAGGAGTTCGATCTGTGGGGTGAGTACCACCGCCACCGGCATGAGATGCGTTACGACATCGTCGCTGCCGAGGCGCGCCGGCACCTTCCGGTAGGTGGTCGGCTGCTCGATATCGGTTGCGGCGCGACCCTTGTTGCCGATCGGTTGCTCGACATCGACGCCGACTACGTCGGCCTCGAGTACGGCGGCAACCAGGTTGCCTTCGCAGCGAAGAAGGTCCGCGAGTCGTCGGCAACCATGCGCCGCCATCTCATCCGTGCGGACGGCGCCCGGCTGCCCCTTGCCGACAACAGCATCGACGTCGTCGTGTTCACCGAGGTGATCGAGCACCTCATGCAACCCGAGCTCGCGGTGTGGGAGATCAGCCGCGTGCTGAAGCCGGGGGGCCACTTGGTGATGACCACAAACAACGCTTCGGAGATGCCGCTTCGCTCGCCGCTGTCGCATCTGTTCGCGTGGCTGGAGAAAGCGATCGCCGCGACACACGACCGCGTCATCTCGATCCGGCCGTGGGTCTGGCCGTGGCCGGTCAGCCCCGAACTACTTCCGCCTGGCGCGCCGTACGTCTACCTGCCGCACACACATCACATCCAGGCCGAGACCCGACGCATGTTCGCCGCGGCGGGAATGAACACTGTGTCGTGGTCGACATTCGAGTTTCCGCCACCACAGTCGCGTACGGCGCAGTGGCTCGACCGGCACGGCGAGTTGGGCCGCCGGCTGGTGGACGCGCTCGAGTCCCTGTGCCAGGCCACACCCGGGTTGCGGCGGCTCGGCTGCCGGTTGCTGATGGTTGCTGAGCGCTCGGGCGTCGCGGCACCTGAACCGCCGCCTGGCATCTGGCCCGGTCCGTTCTCCAAGTAGCTGACACCAGCGGCGATGGAAACGACCGGCTGCCGGCCGAGGGTCGGGATCGCTTCCGCATGGATCGACCCGATGAACCCCGCGGCATGGTCGGGAGTGCCCTACGGCATCGTCAGCGAGCTGCAGCGCCTGGGTGTGCTTGCCGGCGTGCGCAATGCCATCCCTTGGCCCACTGCCACCCGCGCGCTCTATCGATGGATGGAACTCACGCGCCGCACCGAGCGGTGGACCGCGCGACCGGAGATGCGGACGCTGACGTGGCTCAGCAACCATGTGCACGCCGCGGCGACGCCACACGACGTCGACGCCTGGGTGCAGTTCGTCGGGGGGTACGGACGGCTGGCCCGCGGCCGTTACGTCACGGTGTTCGAACTGTCGCCGGCGCAGCTCATCGACGCCGGGCCGGTGGCGAGCTCTCTTGGCTACCCGGGCTACACCAGGAGTGACCTGTCCGCAGTGGCTCGACTGCATCGGCACGTCTACCGCGGCGCGTACGCCTGCTGCATGGCGAGCCGTTGGGCTGCCGACGCGCTGGTCCGGGAGACCGGCGTCGACGCCCGCCGCGTGCATGTCATCGGCTATGGGCGAAACCTCGACATCGCCGCGCCCACCACGAAGGACTGGTCGCGACCTCGTTATCTGTTCGTGGGACGGAGTTGGCAACGCAAGAACGGTGATCGCGTCCTACGCGCCTTCGCTCGTGTACGGAAGGACTTTCCCGACGCTCAGCTTGATCTCGTCGGTGACCATCCCGACATCGAAGTCGACGGAGTCGTGGCGCATGGCCTCGTCGAGGTCTCCTCGCCGGAAGGTCGGGCACATCTGGAGCGGCTGTTCTCCGCAGCGACCTGCTTCGTCGTACCGTCCCTGTTGGAGCCCTTCGGCATCGTGTACGTCGAAGCGGCGGCAGCCGGCGTCGCGAGCATCGCGGGCAACATCGGCGGCACGGCCGACTCAGTGGGGGACGGTGGGTTGCTCGTCGATCCCTACGACGACGACGACATCTATGCAGCGATGCGCGCATTCGCCGATCCGGACGCTGCCAAGGAGCTCGCGCGCGTTGCCCAAGCACGCTCGACCGAGTTCACCTGGGCCAAGACCGGCCAACGTGTGCTGCGCGCCCTCGACCTCGGCCTCGACGACGACCTGCAGCTAGCGGACTTCTTGTGAGCGCAGAAGTGGTCGCGCGCGCGTCCTTCCGCCTACGCCTGTGGTGGCAGCTGTCGGTACGACGACGCCTGGCGCGGCTCGCGATCGTGCGGCACCTGCCCTGGCGTGTGTGGTGCTTGCTGGCGGCGTGGAACGCCGAGGCCACCGTCGCCGAGATCGGCCGCCGCTCCGCTCGGCCCTTGACCTATCTACAGATCGGCGCCAACGACGGCGTCTCCAACGACCCGTTGTACGCAACCGCACGCGCGCGTGGCTGGTCCGGCGTCTTGGTTGAGCCGATGCCGCACTTGTTCGAACGGTTGACCACGATGTACGGCGGTGATGCGAAGGTGCGCCTCGCCAACGTCGCCATCGCGGATGAGCCGGGCACAGTCACCATGTACGCGGTCGATCGGCGACCCGATGATCCCGAATGGGTGGATCAGATCGCGTCGCTGCGACGTGACGTCATCATGCGTCACGCCTATGCGCTTGCCGACCTCGACGAACGCATCGTCACGCAGGAGGTCGAGAGCATGCCGCTTGGTGATCTCGTGCGTCGCCATGCGTTATCCATCGTCGACCTGATGCACATCGACGCCGAAGGCTTTGACAGCGAGGTGATTCGGCAGATCGACCTGCACGCTCCTTGGGCGCCACGTTTTCTCATCTTCGAGCTGAAGCACATCGGGCGGCCGGCGTGGGCGCAGACGCAGGCCCGGTTGCGCGCTGCCGGGTACCGGTTCGTCAGTTTGTGGCCGGATGAGCTGGCCTACCGCGAGGCGCCCTGACGGGCGTCAGCGCGCGGTCCGTGTCAGCGACGTCGTGAGCCCCCGCAGGCGTTGCCGCCAGTTTGGTTTCTGCGGTCGGTTGTCCAGCAACGCCCGGAACTCCGCGCTCTTGTTGAGATGCGGAAACTCCTCGGCGGGAGCGGGAACGCCGAGAGCCTCGCAGAGCGGAGCCCAGCCGTCCCCGGGCGACCACTCGACAAGACGCTCCGATGGGATCGCGGCCCGCACGGCGGCGTTGTGCCGTTCGTACGCCGTGATCGCGGGCGCCTCTTCGAACGGTGCTGGAGTGAACGTGCGCTCGAGCAGCTCAGAGGCCATCGCGTGCCAGGCCTGCGTGCCGGGACCGGGCGGCACCGACATCAGTGCGCCGATGGTCCCCTGCGCGCTCGCAAACCATTCCGCGGACGATCGGCGTACCGACAACAACACCAGCGCATCCGGATAGGCCTTGCTCAACTGTTGCCAGAACGCGGCCGACGGCCAGTCGACGGTCGCCGCATAACCGTCGAACAGGTCTTCCCAGTCGACCGGGTTGCAGCGGACTGCGTCATGCCACAAGGCCACATGTTTCGGGCTCTGGAGGACTTCGTACATGTGGTAGCAGGGCCCGCCGAGCAGTTTCTCGAGTGCGACTTTCAGCGACGTGGTTCCGGTGCGGCCGACGCCCGCCCCGATCACACGCAACGTCACCCGGGCTCCGAGTAACCGAGCTCGTGCAGCATCGGTCCCATGATCTGCAGCGCTCGCTGTTGCTCAGCCTCGGACAGATGTTCGCGCCATAACCCAGGAGTTGCGGCGCGCGCAAAATGGCCGCTGCCCTTGTCCTCCGCAGGCAGTGCGGCGAACGAGAGCTGCTCGACCTGGCCTGCGACGTCGGGCGGAACGACAAGCCCGAGCCAGTCGTAGATGCCTTGCAACCCCGAGATCGTGTTCTGCAACAGGTCCTCGTACCGCACGAGGACGCCGAGCGATCCCGCCTTTTCCAGTGCGTGCAGGGCGGCGCGGGTGCGGAGCACCCAAAGCTTCGCGTAGGACTGAACGAAACGTGCGCGTTCCTCGGGCGCGGCTCCGACGGTGGCGACGTCCGCTGCCCATGCGCCTGGTCGCAATCCATCGAGCACCGAGTCGAGCACGTCGCGACCGTCTCGAACGAGCACGAGGTAGCGCGCCTCCGGCAGCGTCCGCGAGAGCAGGTCCGCGCCCTCGGACCCGTGTGGTTCCTTGAGGATCAGGTAGTCGTTGTCCGGGTTTCCAGCGGCGTCGCGGAGCTGAGCGCCCAAGCGCGTCAGCAGCAGGGTGCGCAAGGCCGGCCGCCAGACGCTTTCGTACCGGTCGGAGAAGAAATAGTCCGGTCTATCGCCGTACCTGTCGATCAGACGGACATGGTCGCCGTCTTTCGCCGCTGCTTCCGTCGCGACGAGGCCACTGAGCGACATCCCGAGATGTGCACCGATCAGCGGTTCGTCGATGCAGCGAACCTGTGGGTGCAACGCAAGGAGATTGAGCAGCCACGTGCTGCCCGTGCGCGGCGAGCCGATCATCCATACGAGCCGGCGTTCGATCGATGCCTCGTCTGCGGCTGCCTTAGGGCGGTCATCTCGACGCTGTCGCAAACGAGAGGCTGCGGTGAACATGCTGCAACAGTATCCGCGGACGCGCCGAGCCTTCGTTACCCTCGGCCACGTTCAGGTTCCCGAGCAAAAATGGTGAGCGAGCTGTGCGCCCGTTCGTGCGGATCTTCGTCAAGGACTGCGTTGACGTCCTCGACCTTCAGCCGCCGGTCGTCGAGATCGGTTCTCGCCCGGCGGAGGAACAGGAAGAGCAGGCGTATCTGCGTGACGTGATCGGGAAGGCGCCGTACTTCGGCTGCGACATCCAGACCGGGCCGAACGTCGACTTCGTCACCGACATCCATCACCTGCCATTTGCGGACGGGTCGCTCGGAACCGTGGTCTGCGTCGAGGTGCTCGAGCACGTCTTTGACCCGATTCGTGCCGTCGAGGAAATTCACCGGGTGCTGCGCCCGGGTGGTGCCGCGGTCTTGACCTCGGTCATGTTCATGCCGATCCACGCGCATCCATGGGACTTCTGGCGGTTCACGCCGGAAGGATTTGCGCGGTTGCTCTCGACATTCGAGACGTCGGTGGCGTTCGGCAACGGGTACGAACTCCTCCCTGAAGGCGTTCAGGGCGTGGGCATCAAAGGCCCGCACGCTCCACTCACGGCGGAGTCATTCCCGCGCAGTCACCGCGAGGTGATGCGCTGGGGTGAAGGGTGGCCGATCGACTTCGGTCCCATGCGCATGACGTTGCCGCTGTTATGGCGACGTACGTTGACCGAGACGAAGATCGGTCTGCGCGAGCGGTCAGTTCCGGCGCTGCGTCGGCGAGCGGGCGACCTTCGCCGGCGTTACCGCGAACGCTGAGGGACTAGACCGGATCCCACGTGCCGGTGTCCGGGTTGTACTGCCGCACGACCCGGCCCGGTGCACCGACCACAAGAGACCGTGGCGGTACGTCGGTGTCGACGACAGCGCCCGCGCCGACGTAGCTGTCGGCGCCGATCGTGACGCCGGGTTTGACGACAGCGCCGACGCCGATCATGACGTTGTCCCCGATGACGACTGGCTGTGGTTCGGTCAACGGCCGGTGCATCGGGTCGACGTCGGCGTGACCGGGTTCGTACTCGACATCGCTGACGTACACACGGTCGCCGAGCACCGCGTGCCGACCGAGCGTGACCGAGCCGAGGCAGACGATCTTCACGAACCGGTTGAGCATCGTGGTGTCGCCCATCACGAGGCGGGGATCCGGTCGCCCCGGTAACCGCTGCAGCTCCAGCCACACGTTCTCGTGAATCAACACCTGGTCACCGAGCTCGATGCACTCCGGCAGGCTGATCCGCGCCGGATGCACGATCGCGGCGGTCGGCGGACAGCGCTTGAAGGCACTCGCCGGCGGAGGCATCAGCGCGCGTTCGGTCTGCCGGACCAAGCGACGTGTCCACCTGCGGTCGCGCAGCTCCGCGGACCGGACATGCGGGCGTCGCATCGGTCAGCTCACGACTCGGGCGGGGTTGCCCGCCACAACGGTGCCGGCGGGCACGTCGCTGTTGACCACGGAGTGATGGTCGACATAAGCACCGGGGCCGACCGTGACCCCGGGCAGCACGATGACGTGGCTTCCGAGGATCGCTCCTTTGCAGATCCGCACGGGTTCGGGACGGGTCAGCACCAGCAGCCGGTCGCCCTCGGCGTCGTACGGGTGGAACGTGTCCCCGATCTGGACGAAGTCGCCGATGATTGCGCCGCGCTCGATGATCAGCTCCTCCGCAATGGATAGCTGGCAGCAGCGTCCCATTCGAACCATGTCCTCGATGACGACCCGCGGGGTGATGTCCGGGAAGTGGCGGACCACGGACATCCACACGTTCTCGAGCACGACCACGCCGTCACCGATCGATATGCAGTCGGCGTTCTCGATGCGCGCCGGTGGTACGACGATGGATCGGCCGAAGGCCGCCCACCGATGCGGCGGTGGTGGGACGCAGTAGCGGTTGACCATTGAGCGGGCGTGGCGGTCACGTTTCCAGGTGGCGTAACGGTCGCGTGGCCCGCTGCCGCGGACGTGCGGGGGTAGCGCGTCAACCATTGAGCCACGCACGTTTCGATGCTAGCCGCCTTTGTCAGCCGAGGAGCCCGAGCGCGGAGGGGACAGCGGGAGCCGGTAGTACGTGACGCGGTCGATGACGTCGCCGCGCGGGCGAATGATCAGCACCCTGTCCGCCAGCCGGCCGTCGCTCCCTTCGTGGGTCAGCACGGTCGTGAAGTTCGGCGCGCCACCGTGGACGTACCCCCGCACCTGCCGACCCCAGCCGATGTCATCGTCGCGAACAGCTGCCAGCAACAACGCCCGCGCCGCGTCGCCGGTCGCCGAGCGGTCGTCGCCATCGCTGACAAGGCGCACTTCGAAATCGGGTGCCGTCTGCGCGAGGAGGCGTCGATCGTCGGTCGTGGCGATGGCACTCAGGAACTGGTCGACGACGCGCGTCGCGCGGCGGATCCGCTCCGGCGTCGACTCCTGCGTTGGCCTCGCCACAGCGCCGGGCCGGCTCTGATCGCGGCGGCGGCCCCAACCCCGACTGCGTTGCGGACGGGCACCCGCGGCCGGCGACATGCCGAACTCCGCGGCGAGCGGGCCGACTTCGGCCAGGAACGCTTGGATGTCACGCGACGTCCACGTGTCCTGCCACTTGCCCTGACCTATGCGGGCGTCGCTGGTGTCGACGTTGGCGGGTATGTGCGCTTCGGCCACAGCCGCGTCAACGAGCGTGTCGTCGCAACGCAGACCGAGCGCGGCGAACATCTGTCGTACGACGTCGGTCGGGGCGGCCAGCAGCTGCTCGTACCGCACCTCGACGTAGTTGCGGAACAAGGGCGCGGCCGCCCGCGCACCTTCGACCGCGCCTCGCCAGTCACGCGCAGCGGCGTCGACCGTGCCAGGACCGTAGGACTGTGCGAGCTGGGAGCGGGCGACATCACGGCCATCGCGAATGATGTGTACGACGGCCGCGTCGGGATAGACGTGGCCGATGAGGTCGAGATGGAACACGTGGTTCGGCGACCGCTCTAGCACGAATCGCCGGTCGCTCGCACCCAGCCGCTGAACGAGCTGGCCGAAGATCGCGTCGCAGTAGTCCCTGGTCGCGTCATAGAACGCCTCCGGATCCATGTAGATACCGGCCGTCGACGGCGATGTCAGTACGCCGTGGTGCACGACCTCTGCGACCCGGCTCAATGCGTGCGTGAACAGCTGCGTCTCTGGCGGGATGTTCGCGACGTCGGGGTGCGTGCCCAGCGTTCGTTGCAGCCAGTGCGTGCCGCTGCGTTGGGAGCCGACAACGAACAGCATCCGATCGCGCAGCGGACTGTCGAGCCGGCTCACTCGACGCGTCCTCGCGGCCGCCGTGCCACTCGTTCATAGAGGCGCTCATGCAGCGGACCGATTCGCTCCTGCCAGCCGAATGCGCTCGCTGCAGTCCGACAGCGGTCCGACGTTGCCGGATCACCTGCCACTGTGATCGCGTCGTCGAGCGCGCGGGCCAGCGAAGGAACGTCACCGAACTCCGCCAGCCGTCCGATCGCGGGATCGGTGACGATCTCCGTCATGCCACTGCCCGCGCAGCCGACGACCGGCGTGCCGCAGGCGAGTGACTCGATCAGCACCATCCCGAACGCTTCCTCCTTCGCCGGCAGCACTGTGACGGTCGAAGTCTGGTAACGGCGGACGAGCTCGGCGGTGTCAGCAATCCCCGCGAGGTCGGTTGCCGCGGTCACCGCCTGCCGGTCGGACGCGGAGAGCCTACGAAAGGCCCAGCCGGCGTCGCCGGCACCGGACAGCAGCAGACGCATGCCCGGATAGCCCGGCAGCAGCTGCGCGACCGCGGCGAGCAGTATGTCGAGACCTTTGCGTCGTACCGACAAGTCGGACGGATAGAGCAGCACCGGCTCGGTGGGTCGGTCCGACCGGGCGAGTGGAAACCGGTCCAGCCACACACCCGGCCACAGCGCTTCGGCGGTCCGGCCCGTGACATCCGTGAACGCCATGGCCGCCGCCTCCGACGGTGCGGTCAGCACGTGTGCAGTGCGCACCGCCAGCCGGACCAGGGCACGGCGGCGGCGCTGCGGCGGATGTCCGGGCGTCGGGAAGCCGATGGTCGAGAAGATCGTGCGCTGGCCGGCGAGTCGCGCGGCGATGGCAGCCGACGGTACGAGCGCCTGCACGACGTCGTACCGCCTGCGCGCGAAACACGGCCATGCGTCGACGCCGAACATGTCGACGTCGGTCAACCCGAGCTTGTCGCCGACCCATACGTCGCGACGTCGGCGGCGTCGCCGGGTCGCGCCATCCACCGTCTCGACGTTCGTCTCCTCGCCGCCGGTGACGACGTCGACCACGTGCCCTGCGGAGGTGAGGTACCGGGCGAGGTCGTCGAGGTAGCGCTCGCCGCCGCGTTGCACTTCCGGCCAGACGTACGGGTGGGCGAGGCAGATGCGCACCGGCTCACCCGGCTCGTTGCGGTGGACCGTCAGGGCCGCGCGTTGAGCTGAGGTGCCCGCGCAGCTCCTGGCGCCAGTACCGACGTAACCCGGGATTTCGGATGTAGCGGAAGTACGCCGCGGTTGTACCGAGCAGGTTCGTGCCGCGGTATGCCGCCGCAGCAGCGACCCCCCGTTTGTCGCGATACACGCGGTAGGTGTTGCGCCAGTACGCCGCGCTGCGAGCGCCGCCATAGCTCTGCGCGCCGGACACGTTGCCGACATGGCGCACGACCGCGTCATGGCAGAACAACACGGACCAGCCGGCGTCATGCGCGCGCCAGCACCACTCCAGGTCTTCGGCGTACATGAACAAGCGTTCGTCGAAGCCACCCGCCTCGTCGACCGTCGTACGCCGCATGAGCAGGGCGGCGCCGACCGCCCAGTCGACCAACCGTGTCTCGTCGTGCCGCCATGCCTCGTGCAGCAACTCTGCGTGGGCACGTTCGGGATGGCGCTGTACCCAGCCCGGGCGCGCCGATCGGGCGGCGAGCCGCACCGACGGGAACCGGTGCGTCGAATGCTCGAGCGAGCCGTCCGGGCGTTCCAGTCGTGGCGCGACCGCGCCGACCCGCGGGTGCTTCGTCGCTGCGGTGACCAAGGTCCCGATCGCGCCCGGCTCCGGCCACGCGTCCCCGTTCAATGCGAAAAACCACGGAGCGGTGGACCGGGCCAGCAGGCGGTTCATGCCGGCGCCGAAGCCGAGGTTGTCACCGTCGGAGTCGACAACGACGTCGGGGAACTCGGCACGGACTGCCTCTGCCGTGCCGTCGGTCGAGCCGTTGTCGCGCAGCAGGACCCTTATGTCCACATTTTGGTCACTCTGGGTGAGTTTGGCGAGGGCAGCGAGGGACAGGTCCCGGGTGTTCCAGGTCACCATGCCGACATCTACGCGGGGGGGTCCGGCCACGGCGCAGCAGGCTAGCCGCACGCATGCGGAGCGGTGCTGGCTCGCCGTCCGGGACCGGACCGGGAACCGCGACAGTTCGGTAGCAGGAATGCCCGGGGACCGCGACGAATGGAGCACTACGTCGTTACACCGCGTAGACACCAAAGGGGGTACGACGCATGACGGAGCGGGTCGAAACAGGTAGTCCCGACCTTGGCTCCGCCGCGCTGTCCCATGAGGAAAACGCGTTGCTGGCCTCGCTGGAGCTCGACGAGCTCAGCCTGTACAACGAACTGGCCGACGCCGACGCGATCCAGGCGCAGGTCATCCGTGACTACCTCGAAACCCGGATCCCCACCGCGTCGACGCGGGAGATCTCACCCGCGCCGGCATGGGTCCGCCTGGTCGAGGCCGTGCACACCTCGGGGCGACACCCGGCCACGGTCCTCGTGGACGGTGCCGTCATGGTCGGTGTCGGTGTCGGTGTCGGCATCAAGCCGATCACATCGCTGTGTGCGGCCGCTGTCGTTCTCGTCGCCGCCTATGTCGCTCGGATCTACGCCGACCGCGACACCGTGCAGAGCCAGGGCGTGCTCTGGTACCCCGGTCGGTTGGTGCTGCCGTTAGGTCTCGTGGGGTTCATCGCCATGGGCACCGGTCTCATCGCCCGGCGCGAGGCGCTCTTCTACGCCCCTGCGGTGATCTTGGCGCTGAGCCTCACCCGCTGCCTGTCGTGGGCAACCCTCATCCTCCAGCGCCGCCGCGGCGTCGGGCTGCGTCGCACCCTGGTTGTCGGCGGCGGCGAGCCGGCAGAGGTCGTCGTACGCCGCCTCGGCGAGTTCCCCGAAGCCGGGCTGGCGCCGGTCGCGATCCGCCCGCTCTCATTGCTGCTCACGGTCGACACCATGTTCGCGGAGATCGACGCCGGTCGTTACGAGCACGTCGTGCTCGTGCTCGACCCCATCGACGAGGTCTCCGTGGTCGACAGCCTCCGTCGTGCGCACGGCGTCGACACGTACTTCTCGATGGTGCCGCCGCTCGCTGACTTGTTCCTGCGTCCCGGCAAGATCGGCCAGGTCGGCGGCATCCCCCTCGTGCCGCTCGGCCGCGTGCTGCGTGGTCGCACGTCGTTCCCGGGCAAGCGGATGCTCGATCTGGTGCTCGCCTGGGCGGCCTTCATCATCGTTGCGCCGCTCATGCTCGCGACCGCGCTCGCCATCAAGCTCGACGACGGTGGCCCGGTGCTCTACCGGCAGCGCCGTACCGGCCGAGGTGGCAACACGTTCGAGATGTTGAAGTTCCGCTCCATGGTCACCGGCGCCGATGGCATGCGTGACCTCCTCGAGTCGCGGAACGCCAGCGACGGGCTGCTGTTCAAGGTAGCCGGCGACCCGCGCATCACCCGCGTCGGCCGCTTCATCCGGCAGGCGTCGTTCGACGAGCTCCCGCAGCTGTGGAACGTCATCCGCGGCGACATGAGCCTCGTCGGTCCCCGCCCGCTGCCGGTCGAGCCGGACGCGTTCGGGCCACTCGACTCCCAACGCCACGCGGTGCGACCCGGCATCACGGGCTACTGGCAGGTCAGTGGTGGCAACGGCCTGACCTACCGCGAGATGATCAAGCTGGACCTCGCCTACCTGCACAACTGGTCGATCTGGCAGGACATCCGGCTGCTGGTCCGCACGGTGCCCGCGTTGATCAACCGACACGGCCCCGCGTAACTTCGTTCAACTTATGTCTGACGCGGCCGCCGTGGCGGTCGGCCGAGCCAACGTGCGCGCGGTCGACCTGGCTACGGCCGCCGACGAGGTCGTCGACATGGCCGCCAACGGTCAGTCAGCGTTGGTGGTCACACCGAACATCCAGCACGTGAGCCTGCTCGAGCACGATGCTGCCTTCGCGGCGGCGTACGACAGCACGGTCTACCAATACGCCGACGGCTGGCCGGTCGTCTGGGCCTCGTCGTTGCTCGGCAAGCGCCCGATGTCGCGCGTCACCGGATACGAGCTGCTCCCGGAGTCGTTGCAACGTGCAGCGGCAAGCGGCGTGCCGACAGCGTTCGTCGGCGGCCGGCCCGGCACCGACGTCGCGGCCCGTGCGCTGGGCTCGGTCTACCCGGGGCTGCCCGTCGTCCACGCGGAGGCTGAGGTGTACGACGTCGGCGACGTGGCCGGTCTCGTCGAGCGGCTGCGGTCCGCGGGGGCGAGGCTCGTTGTGCTCGGCCTCGGTCCACCGAAGCAGGAGCTGATCGGACAGCGGCTGGTCGCTGCCGGCTGCGGCGTGGTGCTGTGCATCGGGTCGGCGCTCGAGGTCGTCGCGGGCACGAACCGACGTGCCCCGGTCCCGTTGCAGCGACTTCGGATCGAGTGGCTCTATCGGATTGCGCGCGAGCCGCGCCGGTTGTTCGGGCGCTACGCGCGGACGTTCCCGCACTTCTTGTCGATCTGCTGGCGGCAATGGCGCGCGCGCCGCTGACCGGGTCCGTCGGTTACGAAGGCAGGCCCAGCGCGGTGCGCAGCTTCGCGGCGCTGTCGGCCCAGGTGGGTAGTTGCTCCGGCGGCGGCGGCGGTGCGTCGAGGCAGCGTTTGATGCCCGCCGCGATCGACTCGACCGAGTGGGCGTCGACAACGGTCGCAGACGGCCCCGCGTGTTCGGGCAGGGGAGCTTCTGCGGACACGACGATGCGTTGGCCGACTGCTCGCGCGTCGAGCAGCGGCATGCCGTAGCCCTCCAGCAGCGAGACATAGGCGAGAACATCCGTGCCGGCGTACAACGCGGCGAGGTCGGCATTGTCGGTGTAGCCGAGCCGCACGATCGGCGCGCGTGCAGCTAGTGCCTGCAGCGCCTCGCCCACTGACGCATCCCCCGGTGGGCCGGCGATGACAAGCCCAGCTCCGGGGACGGTCGCGACCGCCTCGGCGATGCGGACGAAGTTCTTGCGCGCGATCTCCGTACCGACCGCGAGCACCCACCGTTCGACCTGCGGGTGCGCTGCCGCGAGACGAGCGCGCATGGCGGTGGCTGCCTCGGCGGTGGCCGCCACGATCGTCGGCGCGGGTTCGATGAAGAGATCGGCGGCCCGGCCGTAGTGCGCTGCGAGCTGCTCAGAGACGTGCTGGCCGGTAGTCGTGAGGATGTCCGCACGCCGAACGCTCGCGCGGACGGCATTCTCGAGGTCGAGCCGTCGCTGCACCGAGAGGCCGACCGGGTTGGTGTGGTGAATGACGTCGTGGATCGTTGCAACGATCCGGCAACCCGGCGTTCGTCGCCACGGCACGTAGCCGACGGTGGCCCAGAACGCGTCGGCGTCGCGCAACGCGCGCCGCACGCAGACGTCGTTCCAGAGCACGTTCCACAAGTCGGGACGCAACTGGCGCACGGCGAGACCGGCGGGCTCAACCGGAGCGCTCGGCCGCGCAACTCCCGTCATTCCTGGCGGGAGCTCCCGAAGTAGCCGTGAGACGTAGTGACCGATGCCGGTCATTGGCAGCTGCAGCGCACGTGCGTCGACGACGACCCGGCTCGCCATGCGCACGTCTTGTTTCATTCACTGTGCCGTTGCGGTGGCCAGGGCTCGCGCAGTCGACCGGTTGCAACGAGGAAACCCAAGACGCCACCGACACAACGGAGAAACGAACTCGCAGCCCCAACAGCCCAGCGTTGCCGGACACGAACGAAGCCTTGAACGAATCCGCGTCGCCACAACAGGTCTACGGCCGCGGTCGTGGCTCGTCGGCGATCCCGCATGTGAAGCAAGCGGAGTCGCGCGCCGGTGCCCTTGCCATAGCCCCACTGCTGCCGCAACCGATCGCGCCGCGAGCGCCAGGCGTCATGGTCCACGGACACGGCCGGGTCATAGCGGCCCACGTAACCCTTGAGCACGAGGCGATCGAAGAGGTCTTTGTCCTCTGCACCGGGAAACCACGTCGCAGGACCGATACGTTCGTCGAAACCGGCTACGCCCTCGAGTGCCCAGCGGTGCAGGCCGACATTCGCACTCGCACCGAAGTCGGCTCGGGTGTGCGCATCGAGCCTGCGGCCTTCCGGATCGAGCATCACCGGCTGTGGGTCGTGCACCTCTTGACCTTGGAGTACGCCGATCCGGCCGGTCACGAACGCGACCCCCTCGGCAAGCAACGCCTCGGCCATGCGATCGGCCCAATCGTCGGCGACGTGGACGTCATCGTCGATAAACGCGATGAGTGGATGGGTCGCGTTTCGCCAGCCGACGTTGCGTGCCCGTGACGCGCCCGGACGTTCGACTCGAACGCAACGGGCACCGTGTGACGCGGCGATGACGGCGACCTCCGTCGACCGCGAGGCCGAATCGACGACGAGGACTTCGTCCTGGGCGTTCACGGACTGCTTGAGAACCTCGAGACAGCGAGCGAGCTGGGCCGGTCGATCCCGCGTAGGTATGACCACGGAAATCGGTTCGCGCCGCGACGACGGCGCCTTCCCCACCGCCACACTGTAAGACAACGGGCGTCTAGGGTCGGTCGGCGTGATGGCGTTGCGACTCGGCTTCGACGTCGGGTCCGCAGATATCTGATGGCACCGGAGCGCTGGCCCGACTTCTTGGTCATCGGGGCTTACAAGTCCGGAACAACGAGCGTCCACCATGTGCTTCGCGCGCACCCGGAAGTGTTCGTGCCGGAGCGCAAGGAACCGAACTTCTTCGCGTTTGTCGACGATCCAGACGACCAGAACCCCGCCCGCGAGGGGTCAGTGCTGACCGAAGCGGACTATCGGGCGTTGTTCGCCGCTGGCGGGTCGGCGCGCGCGGTCGGCGAGGTGTCCCCTGAGTACATGCTGAACCCGTCAGCTGCCCCGTCGATCGCTCGGCGCATCCCGACCGCCACCCTGCTGGCCGTCTTGCGCAACCCGGTCGACCGCGCCTTCTCCGACTGGGTGATGTACGTCCGGGAAGGCCAGGAGCGCGAGACGTTCTCCACAGCGCTGCAACTCCAAACTGAACGCCGCCGTGATCGCCTCGCCACCGGCAACTATCTCGCCGCCGGTGACTACGCGACGCAGCTCGAGCCGTACCTCCGATTGTTCGGGTCCGGCCAGGTGCATATCTGGCTGTACGACGATCTTGCTGCCCAAGCGGAGGTCGTGTACGCGGAGATGTACGCCGCCATCGGGGTCGACCCGTCTGTTCCGTTGCCTGCCGCGACGACGTACAACCCAGGAGAAGTGCCGTCCTCGCCTGGCGCGCGACTTGCCATGTCGGTCCGCAGACGAGTGCGGGCCAGCCGGCGACCGCTGCCCCTGGCGTCGCTGCGTGCGCGGTTGAGCGCGCGGCTCGAGCAGCGCCTCGTCCGTCCGACCATGGAACCGGCGGCACGCGAGCAGCTGGTCGAGCACTACCGGCCGGGCGTCCAGCGACTGCAGGACCTCATCGACCGTGACCTCTCGCATTGGCTGAGTCCGAGTGGCTGACTACTCCATCGTGGTCTGCACGCGCGACCGGCCCCAGCTGCTCACTGACCTGTTGCCCGCTTTGCTGCTGGAGCAGCAGGACGGAGCAGAGGTTGTCATCGTCGACTCCGCCTCGCGTGGCGCCGAGACACGGGCGCTTGTCACGGCAACTGGCTTGCCGTACCTGCGATGCGATCAACCGGGCGCATCGCACGCGCGCAACGCCGGCCTTGCCGCCACGGCGGCGCCGGTTGTGCTGTTCACTGACGACGACTGCCGACCGCAGCCTGGGTGGGGACCGGCACTGTGCGCGGCCTTCGAGGATGACGAAGTCGGGTTTGCGACCGGACGGGTCATGCCGGGCGCGGGCGAGGGCCGGGCGATGTCACCGATGATTGCGGAGGCACCGCGTCGATGGACGGCGACAGACGACGTCGACGCGATGGGTCATGGCGCGTCGATGGGCTGCCGTCGTAGCGCACTCGAGGGGGTGGGGGGGTTCGACGAGGTGCTTGGCGCCGGTGGACCCTTGCACGCGAGCGAGGACAAGGACGTGTTCTGGCGCTTGCTTCGCGCCGGTTGGGTCGGCAGCTACGTGCCGAGCGCCGTCGTTGAACACGCTGCCTGGCGGGACCATCGTGAGTCGCTGCGCAACGGCTACCGGTACGGCGTCGGGATCGGTGCACGCGTCGCGAAGGTCACCCGCGTCGAGGGGGAGCCGTCAACTGCCGCGGTGCTGCGCAGGAGCCTGGCCACGTTGCGACTCGTGGGCGGTGAGATCCGTGCCGGCCACCACTTCGGCAGTGTCAACCTGACCTTGCGTGCAGCCGGGATCATTGCCGGCGGTCTCCGCGCTCGCCGTTACCCCGTCGTCGATGGAAGGTTCGCGCCCTGACGCGCGCGCCGGCGCGGTAACAGCACGAGGGCGACCAGAGCAACCATCGGGATCCACACCGGCGCGGTCCGTTGCAGAGTCGGCCGGCCTGAGGTCATCTCTGAGGCCGGGTGAAAAGTCACCTGGCGCATGTGTGGAGCACGGTCCACGGCCTGCGCAATCGTCAGCAGCGTGGCTCGCTCCTTCTTGCGGGTGGGGGCGTGTACTTGCAGCTCGCCTTGGCCGGGGCCGCCTCGGGCCACTCCGGCGGCCACGGCCTGCGGAGCCAGGCCCGCGTTCGGGTCCTCGCAGCTGATGTGGACACCGGTTCCGGACACCGAGTCGCTCTTCGCAACGGCGCACACGCTGTTGACCAGGATCTGACCGATGTTCGCGGGGTCACTCGCGTTCTCGAGGTAGGTCGGCAGCGTCGAGAACACCACGGTTTGGCTGATGCTCGTCGGTGCCGTCGCGTAGACGAACGCACCCACGCTGATGGAACCGAACAGGACCGCGAGCCGTCCCCAGGAAGGCGCGCTGAACCAACGTGGCTCGCCTACCGACTGTTCGGCGATGACCGCACCCAACGCGACGAGCACCCACAGCATGTGCTGGTCAAACAGTTGCGAGCCGGTGTCGTAGACGAATCCGGCGACGAAGACGGTGGCGATTCCGACGGTCACCGCGGCTGCGAGAACACGCTGGCGAGGATCCGCAGCAAGGATCCCGCGCGCGGCAGTCGCAATGGCCGTGAAGTACAGCAGCACGAACAGCGTCAATCCAATGACCCCGATGTCGCCGTACAACCAGAGGTACGTCGAGTCCACCGCCTGGAACCCGAGATCCGCGACGCCGCCGAAACCGAGCCCACCGAACGCGTGCGACGCGACAACCGCGGTGATCGACGGGATGCGCTGGAAACGCACGTCGATGGAACCTTGCGCGATGCCGGCGGACAGGTTGTGCACGACGGTTGCTGAGGCGAAGTAGACCCCCGCCATGATCGCCACAGCGAGGATGCTGAACAGGCTGACCCTGGCGTTCCAGCCGATGACCGCGAGCGCAAGAAGGACGACGATCAGGTCGAGGAAGACGCTCCGGCTGTGCGTCCAGTAGATCGCCGCCATAACGACAGCGAGCCCCATCGCCGCCCACAACCAGCGGTGAAGCCTCGTCAAGGCGGCAACGACGAACAACGGCACCAGCGCGCTCGCGACCCAGGCGTAGGAGAGTGCGAAGTTGCTGGCCACGCGGATGCGAACTTCGCCTCCGCGCGTTCCCAGGATTGGCGCCCGGTGCAGCAACCTCTCGTAGCTCGACCCGGTGAGGTGCTCGATGATGCCGATGCCGGCAGTGATCAGCAGCACCACGGCAATCGTCGCGACCACGAACTCGGTGTCCTTGACGGCGCGGATACCGGCGAGCGCCACGATGAAGATGCCGAACTCGCCGGCGTAGTTGAACCAGATGTGTATCGCCGCTGTTGCGTTCACATCGGGCTGCGCCAGTGACACGCCGAGCAAGAACGAGGCAGCAAGGAAGACCAGGAAAACGGCGTGCACCGGAGTGATCGAGAAGACGTTGCGCGGGATCTCCCGTCGATAGACCCGCAGTCCGAGGTTCAGCAGCAGCGCGATGGCGGTGAGTCGCTGGACAGTGAGGACCGACGACGGTGCGCCGGGCGGGATCATGTCGCTAGGAACGAGAAGAAGCGTCCCGATCAGTACTGCCAGCGCGATCCGCAGCGAACCCCAGAATGCGAGTCCGAACGCGCAGATCGCAATGGCAACGGCGATCACGCTTTGCCTTCGGTCGGGCTAGTGCCGCGGTCGGTGGCTGAGACTGCTCAACCCGACCACGAGGAAGAAGACGATCAGGCCGGCGACAACGGCCGTCGTGACCTCTTTGCGCTTCGTCGGCGCGATCCTGGCCGCGCCCTTCGGCTCGACGACGACGCTCGCGACGATGCGGTTAGCGGCCGGAATGTTCGCCTTCACTTGTTCCTGGTCGACGTAGGCGACCATTTCGTTGGCCGCGGCGGTTGCGATGCGACGGGCGGTCAGAGCGTTGTGATCGCGCGCGCCCATCACAAGGAGCAGTGACGATCGATCGGCGACGGCAACCAGATCGCCGCGCACCTTGCCGGGCTTGAGCGCGACCTGTTTCGCGACTGCTGTGACGAACACGTCGTACCGCGTGACGCCGATGTACTTCAGTCGGATTCGTGCGAGCTTGTCGAGTTGGCCCGGGTCTCCGCTTGCGGCAACCCGTAGCGGCTGGTCGAAGCTGAGCGCTGCACTGCTGCGGTAGGTAGCCGTCGACTTGCGAGCTACGGCGTATCCGCCCGCTGCTGCGACCAGTCCGAGCAGCACCGCGATCATGAGGTGGAGAACGCGGACCTGGTAGCGCGCGCGAGTCGGCGACTCTGCGTCATCGGTGGCAGTTTTTTGCGTGATTGTGCTCGTCACCCATGCCCCTTCGGCGCGTCAACTCTCAACGGTATCAGCGGGTTCCCCGCCTGAGCTGTGTTTTCGGCGGCTCAGCGACGCGGCTTCAGTGAGAGAACCCGACATTCGCGCGATGTCACATAACGCATGAAACAGGACCTCTCGCTTGAGGAGTCCTTCGGCGCGACGTCGGCGAACTTCGGTGCGGTACCAGTCGAGCGCGACCGCTGCACCGCCGTACCGACGCTCGCGCAACGTCTCGGCGTCGAGGACCCAGTCCGACCTGCCGACCCACCACGCGCGCCGTAGCAGGTACTTCGCCCGTAGTCGTTCAAGCGGTAGCTCGTGGATGACAACCGCGTCCGGCACATAGCGGAGTCGCCCACCTGTTGCACGGATGGCCCGTGACACGCGTACGTCGTCGCCGCCGAAGTTCACCGACGCCATCGTGCCCAGCGCTGGGTCGAAACCTCCGATTCGCCGCAGTGCTTGAGCTGTGTACGCCGCGTTCGCAGTGACCACGAACTCGCGGTTCACCAGCTCGCGCTCGACATCGGAGAGATGGAAGGACGTGACGTATCCGCCGATGCCCGCCTCGTCGAACCATGTGGGCCTGGGCACGCTCGGGTCGAGGATCACGCGACCACCGGTTCCGTCCGCTCGGCCCGAAAGGATCGGTGCGACCAGCGCGGCGAGCCAACCGGGTCGCGGCTCGACGTCGTCGTCGCACCACGCGATGACGGCACCCCGGGCGGCTGCGATGGCGGTGTTGCGGGCGAACGAGCTGCCTGCCTTCGGCTCCACGATGTAACGCGTCGGCGCGGCGATGCCTCGGCTGTGTTCGGCGACGATGTCTCGCGCAGACTCGTTCACGTCGTTGTCGACGACGATGAGCTCGTAGTCGAACGGCGCAGTCTGCGCAGCGATCCCGGTCAATGTTCGCGCCACGCTGGTACGTCGGTACGTCGGGACGATCAACGTCACGTCGGGGTCATGGTTGCTCATGGAATGTGACGACCATTCATAGACTCGCCGCTCGTGAGTGCCGGTCCGGAGATCTCGGTCGTCGTTCCGGTGCGCGATGGTGCAGGCTCGATCGGCCGCTGCCTCGATGCGCTCGCTCTGCAGGTCAACGCGTCTTTCGAGGTCATCGTCGTCGACAACGGTTCCACGGACGAGACGGCCTCGCTCGCCCGGCAGCACCCGCTCCGTCCTCGAGTGGTGACTGAGCCACAACCGGGTTCGTACGCCGCGCGCAACGCCGGCGTGCGTGCGGCGACGGCGCCCGTGCTCGCGTTCACTGACGTGGACTGTAGCCCGCAACCGCGCTGGCTATCGGCCGGACTGGCCACTCTCCAGGCGAGCGGTGCTGATCTCGTCGGTGGCGCGATCACCATGTCGAGGACCGACCGGCCCACGTTGTGGGAGCACTACGACCGGGCCGTGTATCTCCGGCAGGAGGACGTCGTCGCACATGGCGGGTGGGCCGTCACGGCCAACTTGCTCGTCCGCCGCCAGGTGTTCGACGCAGTGGGCGCATTCGATGCCAGCTTGCTTTCCGGCGGTGACCGGGAGTTCTGCCTGCGAGCCGGCCGGGCCGGGTTCCGGATCGTTTTCGGGCCCCACGCCGTCGTCACCCATGAGCCGCGGCGTACGCGCGGTGAGATCTGGCTCCTCAACAAGCGCATCGGTGGCGCCCTCGCGACGTTGCACCGGCGCGGCGAGATCGGGCCGTGGTGGCGTTCGCGGGAGCACTGGATGAACCTCGACTGGGTCATCCACCTCATTCGCGAGGACGGTCCCCCTCTGCGTCGCCGGCACGTCCTCCCTGTGCACGCCTGGGCGATGACGGCGCGTCTTTACGGACGCTGGCTAGAGTGGCTGCGGCTGCGATTGCGTCGTTCCGGCTGATCGAGGGCTTCGCTCCACGGCAGGCCCTGCCGATACCCGATCTGTGTCCGTCGCGATCGGGATCTGGCTGCTCGTGCTCGCCATGGGTCTGGCGGCCGGCTGCTACCGCTTGTGGCGCAACCAGCAACGGATCGCGCTGTTGCGGCAGTTCTCCGTCGGGAAGGGCTGGCGGTTCTGGTCCGAAGATGACGAGTACGCCCTCCGTTGGCACTGCCCGCCGTTCGGGCAAGGCCGCCACCGGCGGGCGCGCAATGTCATCCTCGGCACCTACCACGGTGCCGCAGCGCCCTGGCAGTTTGCCGCCTTCGACTACTCCTACGTCACGGACAGCTCGGACAGCAAGAGCTCCTCGAGCCAGACTCACCGCTTCGCGGTCTGTGCGGTCTCGTTGCCGACGTACCTTCCACCGCTCTGCGTCACGCCCTCGAACCTGTTGACCCGGATGAGCAACGCCGTGCTCGGTGAGCAGATCGAGCTCGAGAGCGAGGACTTCAACCGGCGCTTCCATGTGGAGTCGCCGGTGCCGAAGTTCGCCAGCGACGTGCTGCCCCCGCGCACGATGGAAAGCCTCCTCCGGGCGACGCCTCTGCACCTCCGCGTCCAGGGTGACGTGGTTCTGTGCTGGGAGCCGGGCGTGCTCACGCCGCTGCCTCTTCTGGCGCGGCTTGCCACTGTCTGCGCCTTCGCCGATGGCATACCGGGCTTCGTCTGGCACGATTACGGGCCGGAGACAGGGGCCAACGCGGGGACCGAGTCCCGATAGACCGCGGCTCCTAGAGGAGTCGGCATGGTCGCGCTCTACATCGTCATCGGCGTCGTCGTACTGCTCCTGATCGCGACGATCGTGTCGTACAACCGCTTCGTCCGGCAGCGCAACCTCGTGCAGGAGTCGTGGCGCCAGATCGACGTGGAACTGAACAGGCGGCACGACCTCATCCCGAACCTCGTCGAGACCGTCCGTGGCTACGCCGCCCATGAGCGCGGCGTGTTCGAGGCGGTCACGCAGGCCCGGGCTGCCGCACAGCAGACCATGCAGACCACCGGCACGGGACCGGCTGCCCAGGCCCAGGCTGAGGGTGCGCTTGGACAGGCACTCGGCCGCCTAATGGCGGTGGTCGAGAACTACCCGCAGCTCAAGGCCAACGAGCAGTTCATCGCGCTGCAGCAGCAGCTCGCCGAAACAGAGGATCGGATCGCGGCCGGCCGGCGGTTCTACAACGCAAACGTCCGTGCGCTGAACACCCGCGTCGAGGCGTTCCCGTCGGCGATCATCGCCTCGATCTTCCACTTCGAGAAGGCGGAGTACTTCGAGGTCGAAGACGCGGCGACGCGTGCGCCCGTTCAGGTCGACTTCTCGTCGATCACAGGCGCCCCGTCGGTCGGTACGACGTCCGCCCCGCCGCCACCGACCGCGGCGCCCCCGGCCGGGACCGAAGGGACTACGACGCCATGACCGCGACGCAGCACCGCGCGACCGTCGACATGGGGTCCCTGCTCGCCGGTGTCCCGCAAACCGGTGTCGGCTCCGCCATCGACGTGTTCGCCGAGGCTGATGCCGAACGCCAACGCGGCCGGCAGCTCGCGCTGATCCGCGCCGCTGCCCCCACGTTCCGGCATTGGTTTGCCGGGACCGGCACACCCGACGCCGTGATGACCTACGACCTGATCTCGCTGCCGTATCCGACGAAGTTCGGCCTGTTCCGCGCAGCGGTGACACCGGCGCCGTACCTCACGATCACCAACCGGATGCTCGTCATTCGGTGGCGCGACGGCGATGGCACTACGAAGACATTGTTGTTCGAGCCGAGCGATCACGAGCTCGGCGAGAACACGCCGTACTTTGCGGCACTCGCGTCGAAACTGCCAGCACCGGCACGTTCGATCACCGTCTCGACGCATGGCACCGTGCTGACGCAGCTCGCGGCCGCGGGGGTCGCACCGGAAGATGTCGACTACATCGTGTTCGACCACTTGCACACGCAGGATGTGCGCAGGCTCATCGGCACCACCGTCCCGCAGCAGGACATCGCGCCCGAGGCACCGGCCGTTCCCTGGCTCCCCAACGCGCGGATGATCGTGCAACGCAGCGAGCTCGAGGCAATGGCCGCGCTTCATCCGTTGCAGCGCCCGTGGTACCAGCCGGAAACCTATGCGGACCTGCGGCCGGAAGGCCTGCTCACGATCGACGGTGACGTCCTGTTGGGACCCGGCGTCGCGATCCTTGCCACCCCTGGCCACACGATCGGCAACCAGTCGCTGGTGTTGAACACCAGCACGGGAATTTGGGCCTCGAGCGAGAACGTGATCGCGACGGAGTGCCTCACTCCGGAGGTGTCCCGCATCCCGGGTCTGTCCCGCTGGGCGCACCGCTGGGGCCAGGAGCTCATCATCAACGCCAATACCATCGAGTCGACCGCCGAGCAGTACAACTCCTGCGTCAAGGAGAAACTCGTCGTCGACCGATCAGCGACCGACGCCCGGTTTCTCCAGTTCTTCCCGTCGAGTGAACTGACACGCAGCCGGCTCTCGCCGGGGGCCGCGCCAACGTTCACCCACGGCGGCATCCATCACCGCAAGGGCTGAGCCGACCTGATCGCGAGTCGTTGTGCGTGCGCTGGTCGCTGACCTCTCCTTGCCGCGGGCGGCTTGGACAGTCCTCGGGTCGCGGGTCCGATCGGATGCAGCGTGGCGGTCCGGTGGCGTGCTCACCCTGCGGGATCTGCCGGCGCCGGCGCTCCCCGATCGCGACGGCTGGCTCGTGGTCCGCCCGACCGTTGCCGGCATCTGCGGCAGTGACCTGAAACTGTTGCATGTCACGGGTTTCTCGCCCGTCTTGACGGCCTACACCCCGGCACAGCGGGCCGTCCTCGGGCACGAGGTGACCGGGGTGGTCGAGCGCACCGGTCGTGGCGTCAGCCGCGTCCGCGAGGGCGACCACGTCGCCGTCGAGCCGACCTTGCGCTGCCTGCACAAGGCCCTTCCGGAGTGCCGCCGCTGTCGTGCGGGTGAGGGACATCTGTGCGAGAACCTCGACCAGGCCGGGTCGTTGTGTGTCGGTCAGGGCATCGGCTTTTCCGACGTGGTCGGCGGCGGCTGGAGCGATGCGATCCTCGCGCACGAATCGATGGTGTACGCCGCCGACGGTCTCGCACCTGAGCGAGCCGTGCTCGCTGAGCCGGCGGCGGTTGCGCTGCATGCGGCGCTGCGCTGGCGACGGGCGGGTGACACGGCCGTTGTGATCGGCCCAGGCACCATCGGCTTGCTCGTGACTGCGGCGCTACGTCGCCTGCACCCCGACCTCGAGATCATCGTCGTCTGCGCTGGTGAGTTCGGCGCGACCCAAGCGATGACGGCGGGCGCGAGCCGCACGGTGCAGCAGCCGTCCGAGCGCGTCCTGTCCTCCGTTGCCGGCGCGGTCGGCGCCCGGCTCATCAAGCCGCGCTTCGGAAAGCTCCCGGTCCTCGACGGCGGCGTCGACGTCGTATTCGACTGCGTGTCGACGGCCAGCACCGTCGACCTCGGGGTCCGCCTCTTGCGCGGGGGTGGGACATTCGTGCTCGTCGGTACTGCAGCGCGGCTCACGCTCGACTGGTCCCTCATCTGGTGGCGCGAGCTCACCGTGCGGGGCGCCGTCGTGTACGGCGAGGAGCCGCAGCTCAACCGGCGTCGTACGTTCGATGTCATCGGCGACTGGCTGGCCGATCCCGGCTATCCGGTGGGGCATTTGGTGACGCACACGTTTGCGTTGGAGTCCTACGGCGAGGCGTTGCGCACCGCCTCCGCGGGCCCGGCTGCAGGTGCGGTCAAGGTCGCGTTCACGGTCACGAATGCCTGAGCCGCTCGACGAGGCCACCTCCGAGCGACCGATCTTCGTCGTCGGTGCGCACCGCAGCGGTACGACACTGCTGCAGTCGTTGCTCGGTGCGCACCCGCGTATCGCGGCGCCGCCCGAGATCAGCTTCTACGGCCGCATCTGGTCGCGACGTGCTGAGTTCGGGGATCTCACTGACGACCGAGTGCTGCGCGACGTGGTCGAGTGCACCCTCGACCGCCGCACCTTGCGCGAGGCTGGGTTCGATCCGAGCAGCGCGTACGAACGCGCACGGCGCGGCGAGCGCACCTATGCCGGGGTTCTGACCGCGGTGATGGCCGAATTCGCTGCGCAGCACGGCAAACCGCGATGGTGCGAGAAGTCGCCGCTGCAGCCGGTGTCGTGGCTGTGGGAGCAGTTCCCGACCGCGCAGCTCGTGCATATCGTGCGTGACCCGCGCGACAGCGTCGCGTCACATCGCAACCTGCCATGGGCGAACCCGCCGCCGGCCGAGCTCGCTCGTCGTTGGCGCGCCTTCACCGAAGCGGCGCTGCGCGACCATGGTGACCGCGGCCCGTCGGCGTACCTCCGGATCCGCTACGAGGACCTGGCTCGTGCTCCCGCCCCGGTGATGCGCGAGGTCTTCGCCTTCCTCGACGAAGAGTTCGATCCTGCCGTCCTGACCGAACCGGAACGCAGGCAGGCCACGGTGCCGCCGGTGGACCGAGGTTGGCTCGCGAACGTGCTGGGCCCGATCCGCCCGCCGGAGGAAGGTGTCTGGCGTCGCGAGCTCTCGCGGGTCGACCAACTGAGGGTTGCGGCGATCGTCGCACCGTTCCTTCCCGGTCTCGGCTACGAGCCGGCCCGCGATGGCGACGTCATCGCCGGTCGGGTCGTCAACGGCGCCCTCGCGCCCGTCGAGCAGGCAGCAGATCTGATGGCGCGGGCGCGCCGGAAGCTGCGTTCGGCAACGGGCTGACCCGTCCTGGTTCGTCCGATCCGCGGCCCGGTTGCCCGGTCTCGCCCACCGCGGCCCATCTCACCTGGTTGGCGCATTAAAGGGTGGCTCCGCCGGGCCCGATAGCACTATGAGCTCTAGTCCGTTCGGACCAGATGGCTGGGAGGCCCTCGCATGGACACGGCGAAACTCGAGCGAACCGACACAACCAGTCCCATGAACCTGCTCGCGGCCGGCGTACCGCTCTCGCTGCTACTCGACCTGGCCGGCCTCGACCTGGCGGGGTCCAAGGAGATCGCGCAGGTCGAACGAGCCGACGCCAGCTGGGTGCACGCCGCCTGAGCTTTGTACGGCGTTGCGTCAGCGCCGTGAGCGCCGCAGCTCGCGCACCAGCGGGACGAGGCTCACGATCACGACGATGACCACGACCGGCAGCACGTAGTGGTCGATGTTGTGCACAGAGCGCCCGACCGTGTAGCCGATCAGGATCACCGCGATCGTCCAGACGAGGCCGCTGAGCACGTTCCAGAGCGTGAAGGTGCGCCAGGGGACCTTGGCGGCGCCGGCGAGCGGGCTCAACACCGTCCGCACGATCGGCACGAAGCGCGCCAGGAAGATTGCCTTCGGTACGCCGAAGCGGTCGAGGTGCACCGCAGTCCGTTCGACGTACTCCGGCTTGAACAACCGCGCCTCAGGCTTGCGGAACAGCACCGGACCGGTTCGCAACCCGATCCAGTACCCGAGTTGCGAGCCGAGGATCGCCGCGATCGGACAGCCGATGAGCAACGCGGCGAGCGACAGGTGGATGCCGGCGAGATGACCGCCGGCAGCGATCCCCGCAGTGACCAGCAGCGAGTCGCCAGGAAGGAAGAGGCCGAACAGCAGGCCGGTCTCCGCGAACACGATCGCGATGACTCCCGCCGTGCTGAAGGCATCGATGAGCGAATGTGCGCTCAACCAGTTCACGGCCAGAGTGGTTGTGTGCACGCGCGGCAGGCTAGCGGTCCGGCCGGCTGGCTAACCTGCGCGCATGGCAAACAACGACCCTGCGCTGGTCACGGGTGCGTCAAGTGGCATCGGTGCGGCCTTCGTGCGGTTGCTCGCCGAGCGTGGACACGACCTCGTGCTTGTCGCACGCCGTGGCGACCGCCTCGAAGCGTTGGCGAAAGAGCTCGATGCGGCCCACGGAATAGCGGTGGAGGTGCTGGTCGCGGATCTGTCCACGAGCGATGGTCTGGCGGCGGTGGAGCGCAGGCTCGTGGACGACAGCCGTCCGGTCGGGCTCTTGGTCAACAACGCCGGGTTCGGGACGGCGGGCTCGTTCGCTGACCTCGACGTCGCACGCGAGGAGGAGATGGTCCGGCTGAACGTGCTCGCCCTCGTCCGCCTCACACATGCCGCCCTCGGCGGGATGCTTGCCCGCGGGCGAGGCGGCATCATCAACGTCTCGTCGACGGCCGGCTTTCAGCCGATTCCGGGGTGGGCGACCTACGCCGCCAGCAAGGCGTTCGTCAGCCGATTCACCGAAGCGATTGCCGGTGAGTACGCCAGCAGCGGTGTCACGATCACGGCGCTGTGTCCCGGTTTCACCCGGACCGAGTTCCAGGAGAAGGCCGATTTCGGCGAGGACAACGTGCCGAAGTTCCTGTGGCAGTCACCGGAGGACGTTGCAGCCGCCGGCCTGGACGCGCTCGACCGCGGGCGCGTGTACGCCATACCTGGCTGGGCCTACCGCGCTTTGGAGGTCACGACCGGCATCCTGCCGAAGACGGTGATCCGCAAAGCCGCGACGTTGCGATACCGCCTGATGTGAACCCGCCTCACACGGGTCACCACGCTGCGGCCAGTGTGAGATTCTCGTAGTCGAGCAACACGACAGCAGACCAAATGAGGAGCGCACGATGGCTAGCCGGCTACCCCTGAGCGAGCGCGGTCTGTCGACCGGCAAGAAGGCACGGCTGCACCGCATCCTGTTCGAGCATGGCGTCGGCAACGGCACCGCGATCTTCCTGCCTTACGACCAGGGGCTCGAGCACGGGCCGCGAGACTTCTTCGCGAACCCTGCCGCAGGTGACCCGGCGTACATCGTCAAGCTCGCCGTCGAGGGCGCATTCAACGGCATCGCGATCCAAGTCGGGATCGCAGAGAAGTTCTACTGGACCTACGCAGGCGAGGTTCCGCTCGTCCTGAAGATCAACGGCAAGACCGAGGTGCCGGCCGACGACGAAGCGCTGTCACCGCTGTCCGCATCGGTCGAAGACGCGGTGCGACTGGGCGCCGACGCCGTCGGCTACACGCTCTACGTCGGCTCGTCGCTGCAGGCGCAGGATTTCGAGCAGTTCCGGCACGTGCGCGCCGAGTGCGACCGCTGGGGGATGCCGCTGATCGTGTGGGCGTACCCACGCGGCAAATACGTCAACGAGAAGGGCGGCAAGGACTCCTTCTACTTGGTCGACTACGCCGCGCGCACCGCTGCCGAGCTCGGCGCTGACGTCGTCAAGGTGAACTTCCCTGACCCCACCAAGCGCACGGGCGTCAAGAGCGAGTACGACGCAGAGTTCACCGAACAGCAGGCCGTCGACTCGGTGGTCTACTCAGCCGGCCGCTCACTCGTATTGCTGTCCGGCGGCGAGCGGGCCGGCGACGAGGAGATGCTCGAGAAGTCACGGATGTCACTCGAGGCCGGTGCAACCGGGCTCATCTTCGGCCGCAACGTCTGGCAGCGCGAGCATGACGAGTCGCTGCGTTTCGTTGCGAAGCTGAAGGACCTGCTCGCGAAGTACCCCACGAACGGTGTCTGACGCAGTCGTCGCCCAGCCGGCTTATCACTTCGACGCGGGGCACTACTTCCCGCTTGCAGACGAAAACCAGTCTGCCTACGTCAACGCGCAGCCGTTCCCACACGCGGTCTTCGACAACTTCCTGCCCCTCGATGTGGTGAACGCGGTGCTCGAAGAGTTCCCGGGGCCGGACGCGATCCCATGGACGAAGTTCGAGGACGGCGGCCGCACCCTGAAGCTCGCGACCGAGAACCAGCAGTTGATGGGTGAGCGGACGCGGCACTTGTTCGCAGAGCTCAACGGCGCCGTTTTCGTCGAGTTCCTCGAACGGTTGACGGGGATCATGGGACTGGTCCCCGACCCGTTCCTCCACGGTGGCGGCCTGCATCAGATCGAGCCCGGCGGTTTTCTCGACGTCCACGCCGACTTCAACCTGCATCCGCGCTTCAAGCTGCACCGGCGGCTGAACGTGCTCATCTACCTGAACCACGACTGGCAGGACGACTGGGCGGGTCACCTCGAGTTCTGGCAGTCGGACATGAGCCGTCGCGTGCAGCGGATCGCACCGGTGTTCAACAGGTGCGTCGTCTTCAGCACATCGCGCTGGGCCTTCCATGGCCATCCGCAGCCGCTCGCCTGCCCGCCGGGCACCACGCGGCGCTCGATCGCGCTCTACTACTACTCCGCGAACGCACCTCTCGGTGAGGGCGACGTGCAGCACAGCACGCTCTACCAGAGTCCGGGGCAGGCGCCTGCGTTGCCACGGCTCTACGTCGACACGGCGGACGCAGGTCGCTACGCGCGGCTACGGCGCTGGGTGCCGCCGGCTGTTGCGGATGCTGCCCGCGCAGCGCGCGAGCGGCGGCAACGCTCGCAGTGAGCGAATCGTTCTTACGGCGGGCCGCGGCGCGGCTGCGTAACCAGTCGGAGTCCGTCGCACACGTGCCTACTCGTCCGACCGACGACGGCAACCACTGGACAACGGTCAGCGCGATGCTGACGTGGATCCAGTCGCAGCATGCGCCGACCACCCGCGCGAACTACACGTGGTCGTTGCTGCACTGCGCGCGGATCGCGCGGACACTCGGGCTGCCGCGGGTGTCGGCGTTGGAGTTCGGCGTCGCCGGCGGCAACGGGTTGGTCGCGATGGAGACGGCCGCCGCGGAGGTCGAGGAACTGCTCGGTGTCGGCATCGACGTCTACGGCTTCGACACCGGCGGTGGGATTCCGACGCCGCGGGACCAACGCGACGCGCCGTACGTTATTTCCGGCGGCGACTTCCCGATGGACGAAGCACGGTTGCGCGCACGGCTGCGACGCAGCGAGCTCGTGCTCGGCCTGGTCGAGGAGACGTTGCCGAAGTTCCTGGCGGCGGACAGCGCGCCGGTCGGTTTCGTGTCGATCGACTTGGACTACTACACGTCGACGGTTGCTGCGCTCGCGTTGTTCGCCGGCGCTGCCGAGCGGTTGCTGCCACGCGTCATCTGCTATTTCGACGACGTCATGGGCTACCCGTGGGGCGACTTCAACGGCGAGCGGCTCGCGATCGACGAGTTCAATGCGGCGCACGATGACCGCAAGATCTCGCCGGTCTACGGCTTGCGCTACTTCCTGCCGCTTCCATCGGCGCGCGAGATGTGGCCGGAGATGATGTACGTCGCCCATGTGCTGGACCATTCGCGGTACGCCGAGAACGAAGGGACCGCGCTGGTGACACGACTGGACCTCGGCACCGGCTGAGGGCCGGTCCTCGAGGTGACCCCGGCTGTGATCTAGGTCACAGCCGGCGAGCGTTGCACGGCGAATTGGGTCCCCTGTGGCGCATGTGGTTACTCCTCATGCTGAATGCCTTGCTTGCGCGGCATGCCGGTTTGGCACCAGCCGGGGGGCAGCGCTTACTCTTGCAAGCACCAGCGCAACCCAGTGCTGGCCGCCCGCCCGGTCGCCGAATCCCGCCGCCGGAGCAGGCCCGCGTACCTGAACGGCGGGAGCGGGGGACCCACTTGTGGTCGCCGAAGCGGTGACCTTGGGGTGAAGCCATCGGCCGGCAGGCCGCGGCCGGGCGTCCCAGCCCGAACCCGACAGCTCACCTCGCAGGCGTTGGGAAGGGCATTTGAAATGGCGAAACATGCTTATCCGCGCGCCCACGTGCGCGCACATGGACGGCATCGCAAGGAGAACACCAGCCGACCCGTCGTCCGCACAGCGGTCGCGGCCGGTGGCCTGACCGGAACAGCGCTCGTGACCGGCGCGATGTTCGCCCCCGCCGCGCACGCCGCAACGGCGGAGGACTTCGCGCGGCTGCGCGGATGTGAGGCCGGCGGCAACTACTCGGCGAACACCGGCAACGGGTTCTACGGCGCCTACCAGTTCGACCTCGGCACCTGGCACGGTCTCGGTTACTCCGGGCGGCCATCCGACGCCGCCCCGTCCACCCAGGACGCGGCCGCCCGTCAGCTGCAGTCCGAGCGCGGCTGGTCGCCCTGGCCGGCCTGCTCACGCAAGCTCGGTTTGGGCTCCGGTCACTCGACCGCTCACTCCACGAGCTACTCGGCGTCTGCCCCGGTGCACCACGTCGTCGTGCGGCCCAGCAAGCCCGGAGCAATGTCAGCGGAGTACGCCGGGGTCTACCGCAGCGACGTACGGCACCTGCAGTCCGACCTGCACCTGCTCGGCTACCAGCTCGCCGCCGACGGCCACTTCGGGCCGGAGACCGACCAGGTGGTGCGGGACTTCCAGACGGCTTCGCACCTCGAGGTCGACGGCATCGCCGGCGCGAAGACGCTGAAGGCCGTGCACACCGACAAGGTCGCGTTGCTCCACACCCTGCTCGAAAGCAGGCTCCGCGCGATCTGATCTCGCGTTCGCTGCCTGCCGCGGGTGGCACTATCACGTCGTGCCCGAGTTGTTCGAGCTCACCGGCGTGACCGTCACCCGCGGCACGGGCAGTGACCATGTTCACCCGCTCGTCAACGTCGGCGCGACGATCCGTGCCGGTGTGTGCACGGTCGTCGTCGGCCCGAGCGGGGCCGGAAAGTCCACGCTCTTGCGGCTGTTGGACCGGCTGGAAGAACCGTCGTCCGGCGAGATCCGCTTTCACTCGAAGCCATTGCGCGACTACGACGTCCTCGACCTTCGTCGCCGGGTCGGGCTGTTGCAGCAACAGCCGGTCCTGCTCGGTGACACCGTCCGCGCCGACGTGACCACGGCGCGGCCCCAGTTGGCCGACGATCAGGTCGCCGCGTTGTTGGAGCGCGCAGGCCTCGGCCCGCAGTTCATTACGCGTGATACCCCGTCGCTTTCCGGTGGCGAGGCGCAACGCGTGTGTATCGCACGCACGCTCTCGCTGGGCCCAGAAGTGCTGTTGGCCGACGAGCCGACCTCAGCGCTCGACGAGTTCGCGACCGCAACCGTCGAACGCACGCTGCGCGCACTCGTTGACGACGGCTTGACCACGGTGCTCGTCACGCACGACCTGCGGCAGGCACGTCGACTAGCCGACGACCTGATCGTCGTCATCGCCGGCTCGGTCGTTGCGAACGGACCGGCGACCGACGTCTTCGCCGCCGCCGAAGACCCACGGGTGCGCGACTTCCTCGCTGGTGCGTCGTGATTGTTCTCGGCGCGGAGACCATCAACGGCACGCCGGTGCCGTCGTGGCCCGGCGTCGTGCTGTCGTTGTTGCTGGTGCTCGCAGCCGTTGCGGTGTCGTTGCGTTCGGGTCTCGGGATGACCCGCGAGCTCGGCGTCGCCGTCGTACGCGCTGGTGTGCAGTTGCTTGCGGTCGGCGCGCTGCTCCGGCTGATCTTCGAGCATGCAGGTGTGCCCGGATCGCTCGGGTGGATAGCGGCCATGGTCCTGATCGCCGGTCGCGTCGCCGGTCGGCGTGGTCGCGGACTGCCCCGGTCCTACGCCATTGCGACGGTGGCGACCGCGGTCGGCGTCGTGATGACCCTCGGCCTGCTCGTGTCCGTGGGGACGGTGTCCACGAAACCGACAGTGCTGTTGCCGATCGGCGGCATGATCGTCTCCGGCTCGATGCAGGCGACATCGCTTGCGCTGGCGCGGTTGCGGGACGAGGTCAGCGACGGGCGACGCGCGGTGGAAGCGCGGCTCGCGCTCGGCATGACCGGTGCGGCTGCCTTTGCACCGCACGCGCGCCGGGCGCTGCGCGCTGCTCTTGTCGCGCCGATCGACCAGACGAAGGTGGTCGGGTTGATCTCGCTGCCCGGTGCCATGACCGGACTGATCATCGCCGGTGTGTCGCCGCTGTTGGCGATTCGCTACCAGATCGTCGTCATGTACATGCTGCTCGGCGCCTGGGCGATCGGGGCCGTTGTGGCGACGCGGTTGATGCGCGCTGCGCTCTTCGACGAGGCGCATCGGCTGCGCGTCCTCGCACCAGCAACCGCCGCCGGTTTGTGAGCGCTGAGGAAATGGAGACCTGATGCGCGAGAACCTGCTCGGTGAGCCGCCGCCCACCTTGTTGCCCGACGACCCATCGCCGCGCGTCCAGCTGGCAGGGGGCGCTGACCCTGCGGAGGTGGCCGCCCACCATCCGGCGTACCTCGCCGCCTGGGCGGCCCTGGCTGAGCGCGCGCTCGCGAGTGGCGACCCGGTGGCGGCGTACGCGTATGCGCGCACCGGCTACCACCGGGGCCTGGACGCGCTCCGCGGGAGCGGGTGGAAGGGCCACGGACCGGTGCCGTGGTCACACGAGCCCAACCAGGGCTGGTTGCGGTCGCTGCACGCGCTCGGACAGGCGGCAAAGGCGATCGGGGAAACCGACGAGGCCGAGCGGTGCGCGGCCTTCCTCCGCGACTCGAGCGCGGAAGCAGCAAACGCCCTGGCGTCTGGCGGCTGAGCGGCTAGGCTCTTGTGGCAAGAGGGCCCCACGCCGCTTGCGAGCTGGCACGGGGCCCTGTCGCTTGAGAGCGGGAGCTCAGATGCCTGCGATCGTCGTCGTCGGCGCCCAGTGGGGCGATGAGGGCAAAGGCAAGGCCACCGACGCTCTAGGCTCGCAGGTCGACTACGTCGTCAAGTACAACGGCGGCAACAACGCGGGGCACACGATCGTCGTTGACGGCGAGAAGTACGCGCTGCACCTGCTGCCGGCCGGGATCCTCACCCCGTCGTGCGTGCCGGTCATCGGCAACGGCGTGGTGATCGATCTGGGAGTCTTGTTCGGTGAGATCGACGCGTTGGAGGCGCGCGGCGTCGACACGTCGAAACTCGTCGTCAGTGCGAACGCGCACGTCATCACGAGCTACCACACGACCCTTGACCGGGTGACCGAGCGTTACCTCGGCAACTCGCGCATCGGTACGACCGGTCGTGGGATCGGACCGGCGTACGCCGACAAAGTCGCGCGGGTCGGCATCCGCGTGCAGGACTTGTTCGACGAGAAGATCCTGCGGCAGAAGCTCGACGGCGCGCTCACGCACAAGAACCAGGTGCTCGTGAAAGTGTTCAACCGTCGTGCGATCAGCGTCGACCAAGTGGCCGACGAACTGCTCGCTTACGTTAACCGGCTGGGGCCCTACGTCACCGACACGACGCTGTTGTTGTGCAACGCGCTCGACAAAGGCAGCACCGTGTTGCTCGAAGGCGGTCAGGCCACGCTCCTTGACGTCGACCACGGCACATATCCGTTCGTTACGTCGTCGAACCCGACCACCGGTGGTGCCTGCACCGGCTCCGGCATTCCGCCGACCCGGATCTCGAGCGTTGTCGGCGTCATCAAGGCGTACACCACGCGCGTGGGAGCAGGGCCGTTCCCGACCGAGCTGCACGACGAGTGGGGCGACCGGCTCCGCGATGCCGGCGCGGAGTTCGGCACCACCACCGGACGACCCCGTCGCTGTGGATGGTACGACGCCGTCGCTGCGCGGTTCGCCGTACGCATCAACGGTGTAACCGCCTTCGTGCTGACCAAGCTCGACGTGTTGACCGGCATCGAGCGCATCCCGGTCTGCACTGGCTACCGCGTCGGTGACGACGTACTCCGCGAGATGCCGATGACACAGACGGAGTTCCACGCAGCCGAGCCGGTGTACGAGGAACTGCCGGGATGGACCGACCACATCACAGCGGCGCGGTCATTCGAGGACCTGCCGAAGAACGCGCAGGCCTACATCGAGGCGCTCGAAGATATGTCCGGTGCGCCCATTGCCGCGATCGGTGTCGGCCCGGGCCGCGACCAGACCGTCGTACGAAAGCCCCTCATCAGCTAGCTCGGCGGCTAGAGGATCGTGACCGCGCGCACTTCGCCGAGGCTGCCGACGAGGCGGCGCCACGCGTAACCGGCGTCAGCGGAGATGTAGAGATCGCCGCTCGGCAGCGCGACGGCCGCCTCCTCACCGAAGCTCGCAACGGTGAACGTGTCGATGCTGCCCGGGAGGCGTTCGGGCAGGCCGCCGGCGCAGGGCACGAACGGTTGGTCCGTCTTTTCCAACGGCCGCCGGTACAACGTCGTGTTGCCGCCGCGGTTGTCGTCCTGGCAGGACAGCAGGATCGTGTCCTCGGCCACCGCGACCGCGCGGCAGTACGCCGAGGACAGGCCCTCGGTCGTCGTCGACCAGGTCGCGCCACTGTCTGTCGTCATCGCGAGGCCACCGTCACCACACGCAGCGACGACGGTCTGGGGGTCGCCCGGTACGACGAAGACCTGGTGCACGTCGACGTTCATGTCGATGGTGGGCTGCCAGCTGGCACCACCGTCTGTGCTGCGCACGACGCCCCCGACGTGCACGTTGACCCACATGGTCTCGTCGTCGCCGATGTCCATCGAGCGCACACCCGCCGGCGCTCCCCACGGCGTCGTCCACCTCTCACTGCCCGGAACGGCGTCGAAGCTCTCGATTCGCGTGAAACCGCCGTCGGTGAACCGGAACAACCCGGCTGGGTCGGTGCCGAGCCAGACGTCGGCGCCGTCGACGAGCAGGCACGTCGCGCGGGGGCGGTCGAACGACTCGTAGGGCGCTGCGCCCTGCTCGTCGACGTCCCAGATCTGACCTTGGTCGTCGAGTGCAACTGCCTCGCCGTCTTCTTCGCCGGGTACCACGTGCACGAACGATCCGTCGGCGAACCGCCTCATCCGCCCACGGTCGTCGACGTGGATGAGCCCATCGCTGGTGGCAACTACGTACGGCATGGCGCAACGCTAGCCTCCGAGGCGTGCGAGTTCTCGTCGTTGGCAGCGGCGCTCGAGAGCACGCCCTGTGCCTCGCGCTGTCCCACGATCCCGCGGTCGACGCGCTCGCGTGCGGCCCCGGCAACGCCGGCACGCGTCAGCTGGCCGAACCGCTCGAGCTCGACGTCGCCGACGCGAAGGCGCCGTTGGCGGTCGCGGACAGCTGGGGCGCGGACCTCGTGGTCATCGGCCCCGAGGCGCCGCTCGTCGCGGGGGCTGCCGATGCCTGCCGCGACCACGGCCTGGCCTGCTTCGGGCCATCTGCCGCGGCCGCGAACATCGAGGGCAGCAAGGCGTTCGCGAAGGACGTGATGGCCGCCGCCGGCGTACCAACGGCCGGGCACTGGGTCGCCGACGACCCGTCAGCCGTCGCGAAGATCCTCGACCGGCTCGACCCGCCGTACGTCGTGAAGCACGACGGACTCGCAGCCGGCAAGGGCGTCGTCGTGACCGACGACCGCGCCGAGGCCGAGCGGCACGCGGCGAACCACTGCGTGGTCATCGAGGAATACCTCGACGGGCCGGAGGTGTCGCTGTTCGCGGTCACGGACGGCCGGTCCGTCCTGCCGTTGCAGCCGGCGCACGACTTCAAGCGCGTCGGCGACGGCGACACCGGCCCCAACACTGGCGGGATGGGCGCCTACTCGCCGTTGGACTGGGTTCCTTCCGACCTCGTCGAGACCGTGCAGACGAGCGTCCTCGAGCCGACCATCGCGGAGATGTCGCGGCGCGCCACGCCGTTCTCCGGTCTGCTGTACGCCGGGCTCGCGCTCACCGCTGCCGGGCCCAAGGTCGTCGAGTTCAACGCGCGTTTCGGTGACCCCGAGACCCAGGTTGTGCTGGCTCGGCTGCGAACACCGCTCGCCGGCTTGCTGTACGCCGCAGCCACCGACAACGTCGCCGCGCACCCGCCCCTGGAGTGGAGCGAAGACGCAGCAGTGACGGTCGTCATTGCGGCAGCGGGCTACCCCAGTGCGCCGCGGACCGGCGACGTCATCAACGGTCTGGGCGAGGCGGCAGCGGTGCCGAACGTCGCGGTGCTGCACGCCGGCACCCGGCGTACCAACGGCGATGTCGTCTCGGCCGGCGGGCGGGTCCTGTCAATCACGGCGACGGGACCCGACATCAAGGCCGCCCGCGCCTCGGCCTACGAGGCCGTGGCGAAGATCGCGCTGGCCGGGGCGCATTACCGCACCGACATCGCCGCGGCTGGGATGATGGAGGCGTGATACCTCGCTACACCCTTCCGGAGATGGGCCGGGTGTGGTCGGAGGAACACAAGTACGAGCTGTGGTGCCGCATCGAGACGATGGTGCTCGAGGCGCACGCCGCCGCCGGGGTCATCCCCGAGTCAGCGGTCGAGCCGGTGCGCAAGGCGGCGCCGCCCACGCCCGAGGCTGTTGACGCGATCGAGCAGGTCACGCAACACGACGTCATCGCGTTCCTGTCCGCTTGGGCCGACAACACCGAACCACGCGAGGCAGCGGCTTACGTGCATTTCGGTATGACCTCGTCGGATCTGCTCGACACAGCGTTGGGGCTGCAGCTCGTCGAGGCGACCGATCTGCTGTTGAAGCGTGCTGACCGGTTGGTCGGTGAATTGCGCGACCTCGGTCTGGCGCACCGCGACACGTTGCGTGTCGGTCGCACGCACGGGGTGCACGCCGAGCCTGATGTCTTCGGCCACCGCATGGCCGACTTCGCGTTCGGCCTAGCGCGTTGTCGTGATCGTTTGCGTCGCGCACGTGAGTCGGTGGCGGTCGGCAAGCTCTCTGGTGCAGTCGGGACATACTCCAACATCGACCCGGCGATCGAAGCGCAGGTGACGAAGTCGCTCGGACTGCGTGCAGCGCCGGTTGCCACGCAGGTCGTGTTGCGCGATGGCGTTGCGGAATGGGTTTCTGCGCTCGCTGCCATCGCGACCGTGTGTGAGGCGTTCGCACTGGAAGTGCGGCACGGGCAGCGCACCGAAGTGCGCGAGATCGCCGAGCCGTTTGCGAAGGGCCAGAAGGGTTCCTCGGCGATGCCGCACAAGCGGAACCCGATCGTGACCGAACGCATCTGCGGTCTCGCGCGCGTCATCCGCGCGCAGATCGTGCCGGTCATGGAAGGCATCCCGCTGTGGCATGAGCGCGACATCTCACACTCGTCCGTCGAGCGTATTGCGTTGCCCGACGCTGCAATCGGGACCGACTACCTCATGCATCTGACCTCGCGGGTTGTGACGGGGTTGGTGGTCGATCCCCAGCGGATGCGGGCCAACCTCGAGGCGACCGGAGGGCTCATCTACACCTCCGTCGTACTTCTCGATCTTGTCGAGCAAGGCACGTCGCGCGAGGACGCATACGCCTTGGTGCAGGCGGCGGCGATGGAGACGTGGGAGTCCGGGCTGCCGTTCCGCGAGACACTGCGCAAGCACGCCGACGATGCAGGGCGCACGTTGGACGAAGCACGTTTGGACGACGTCTGCCGGCCGGAGCGTTTCGTCGCGCGTCTCGGCCCGGTCTTCGACCGACTCGCGGAGCTGACATGACGGTCCAGCACATCGCGTCCGGCAAGGTCCGTGAGATGTACGCCGTCGGCGACGACCTCATCCTGATCGTCGCCACCGATCGGATCTCGGCGTACGACTTCATCCTGCCGACAGAGATCCCGGACAAGGGCGTCGTACTGACACAGATGACCTTGTGGTGGCTGTCGCAGCTCGCGGACGTCGTTCCGAACCACCTCGTGACCGCCGACGTGTCCGAGTACCCGACGGAGCTCGCCGCGCGCGCCGACGACCTCCGCGGCCGGTCGATGTTGTGCCGGCGGTTGTCGATGTTCCCGGTCGAGTGCGTTGCACGTGGGTATCTCGCCGGGTCGGGCTGGGCGGACTACGCCGAGAGCGGCGCGGTCTGTGGCCACGCTTTGCCGGCCGGGCTCCAGGACGGCTCGCCGTTGCCCGAGCCCATCTTCACCCCGGCGACGAAGGCGGCCACCGGTCACGACCTGAACATCAGCGTTTCCGAAGCGGCGTCGCTCGTAGGTCGCGATGCCGCTGAGGCGTTGGAGCGGCTGACACTCGCGGTCTACGCGTGGGCGGTCGAGCTGGCCCGGCCGCGGGGAATCATCATCGCGGACACGAAGCTGGAGTTCGGCCGCGACGCCGACGGCGCGATCGTCCTGGGGGATGAGGTGCTCACGCCCGACTCGTCGCGGTTCTGGCCGACCGCGACCTGGGCGCCGGGCGGCGCCCAGCCGTCGTACGACAAGCAGTACGTGCGCGACTGGCTGACCTCGCCCGCGTCCGGCTGGGACCGCCACTCGGGCGCGCAGCCCCCGCTGCTGCCCGACGAAGTCGTCGCTGGCTCGCGGCAGAAGTACGTCGAGGCCTACGAAGCCCTCACCGGCGAGCCGTTCCGCCCCCCCGCCTGACCTGCACCACCGTCCGCGCGCCCCCGCTTCAGACCGCTCTGCGGCCCGGACCCGCACCAAAGCGAACACAACTGGCTCGGTCCGGCGGTGTGCATGGGTGCACTCGCGCTCGAGAAGATCATCTTCATCGACGGTTGTGTTCGCTTTGGTGCGTGGTGGACACCGCGGATGGCGTTTCCACAGCGGAGCAACTAGGCCGTCGCGTCGGCCTTCCTCGCAGCAGGCTCGCTTTCGTGAACCTGCGCGCAGTCGTTGAAGCGATCGCCAAGGAGCAGGCGGGCCTCATCAATTCGCAGGACCTGCAACGCCTCGGGCTGTCGCGCACGCGAGTCCGCACAGCCGTCCGCCGTGGCATGTTGGTCCGCCGCGGCCGGGGTGTCTATGCACTGCCAGAGGCCCCCCTCGATCCAGACCTGCATGCGAAGGCGATGACTATCGGCGGGGTGATCAGCCACGACAGCGCCGCCGCCTGGTGGGGGATGGAGCTTTCGCACTCTCCCGAGCGACAACACATGACGCTGCCGCGCCACCGCGGTCGTAAACGCGACTCGGTGCCCGGATGGCGGCTGCACCGCGCCGTTCTCCCGGCGGGTGACGTCGCATGCAAAGACGGGCTCCCGGTCACGACACCATTGCGGACGATTCTCGACTGTGCCCGCACACTGCCGCTCGCGGCTGCGGTCGCGCTCGCGGACTCGGCCTTGCGGAAGAACCTCGTGCGCCTCGGTGAGCTCGAGGCCGCCGTGGCTTCCTTGCCTAGGGGGCCCGGCCGCCGACGCGTCCAGCATGTCGTCGACCTCTTGGACCCGAAGGCCGGTTCCGTCTTGGAGTCGCTCCTGCGGATCTTGCTGTGGGAAAACGGCCTATTGCCGGCGCAGACGCAATTCGAGCTGTGCGACGCGGCGGGTCGATGGGTCGGGTACTTCGACTTCGCGTGGCCTGAGCTGCGCCTTGTCATCGAGGCCGACGGCTTCGAGTTTCACAGCCAGCGTGAGCATCTCCGCCGGGACTGTCGACGGCACAACGCGCTGACCAAGCGCGGCTGGTGGCTGCTCCGATTCACGTGGGAGGACGTCGTGCTGTTTCCGGATGACGTCATTGCAACCGTCCGCGAGACGCTGGATGCGCTGACAATCGCGGCGGTGTAGGGCACACCAAGCGAACACAACTGCGGCGTCGGCCCATCGATTCGCGGGCGTGACACGCTCACCTAGATCACCCTGGGGCCCGGTTGTGTTCGCTTTGGTGCACCGTGCCTGCTGGGCCGGGAGCGAGCACCGAGAGCCGCGGTTCGCGGTTCGACTTGGTGCGTGGTCGCCGCAGGTAGGCTCGCGGTGTGGCCGGTAAGCGCGTCGTTGTCGACGTCATGCTGAAGCCGGAGATCGCGGATCCGCAGGGGCAGGCGGTTGCCGACGCGTTGCCGCGACTGGGATTCAACGGCATCAAGAGCGTTCGGCAGGGCAAGCGGTTCGAGCTCGAGATCGATGGCGACGTCGACGTCACCCTCGACATGGTCCGCAAAGCCGCGGAGACCCTGCTCGCCAACCCGGTCATCGAGGACTTCGACGTCCGCGTCGAGGAGATCTGAGTGCCACGGATCGGCGTCGTCACTTTCCCCGGCTCACTTGACGATCGCGACGCCCTGCGCGCGGTCACGGCTGCGGGCGCCGAGCCGGTCTCGTTGTGGCACGGCGACGCCGATCTGCACGGGGTCGACGCGGTGGTGCTCCCGGGCGGTTTCTCCTACGGCGACTACCTGCGCGCAGGCGCTATCGCCCGGTTCTCACCGGTCATGGGCGCGGTTATCGAGGCCGCCAACGCTGGACTCCCTGTGCTGGGCATCTGCAACGGCTTCCAGGTGCTCTGCGAGTCGCACCTGCTCCCCGGCGCGCTCACCAGAAATGCCGGTCTGCGCTTCACCTGCCTCGACCAGAAGCTGCAAGTGCACGACAACACGACCGCATGGACGTCGGCGTACGACAAGGACCAACTGGTCGTGATCCCGGTCAAGAACGGCGAAGGACGGTACGTCGGCAACGCCGACGAGCTGTACGACGCAGGACTGGTGATCGCGAGCTACGTCGAGACCAACCCCAACGGGAGCGTCGGCGACATCGCGGGAATCCGCAACGAGGCCGGCAACGTCGTCGGTCTCATGCCGCACCCCGAGCACGCGATCGATGACCTGACCGGCCCGTCGGCGCATGGGCTCGACTTCTTCACCTCGGTGCTGTCAGCGCTCGTGGCGGCATGACGCTCGACACCGTCGACAACGCCGTCGCGACGCCGGACGAGGAGCAACCCTTCACCGAGCTTGGTCTCAAGGACGACGAGTACCACCGCATCCGCGACATCCTCGGTCGCCGGCCAACGCACACCGAGCTCGCGATGTACTCCGTGATGTGGAGCGAGCACTGCTCATATAAGTCGAGCAAGGTGCACCTACGTCAGTTCGGTGACAAGCAACCGAAAGAAGCGAAGGAAATCCTCCTCGTCGGGATGGGTGAGAACGCAGGTGTCGTCGACGTCGGTGACGGCTACGCCGTGACGTTCAAGGTCGAGTCGCACAACCACCCGAGCTTCGTCGAGCCCTACCAGGGCGCCGCCACCGGGGTCGGCGGCATCGTCCGCGACATCCTGACGATGGGTGCGCGTCCGATCGCGGTCATGGACCCGCTGCGCTTCGGCCCTGCCGACGCACCGGACACCCATCGCGTCTTGCCGGGAGTTGTCGCCGGTATCGGTGGTTACGGCAACTGCCTCGGCCTGCCCAACATCGGTGGCGAGGTTGTCTTCGATCCGTCGTACGCCGGTAACCCCCTGGTCAACGCGCTGTGTGTCGGCGTGTTGCCGCGCGACCGGATCCAGCTCGCGCGTGCGACCGGCGCGGGAAACGTCGTCGTGCTGCTCGGCGCGCGCACCGGACGTGACGGCATCGGCGGCGTGTCCGTCCTCGCGAGCGCGACGTTCGAAGCCGACGGCGAGTCGCGCCGCCCGTCGGTGCAAGTCGGTGACCCGTTCACCGAGAAGGTCCTGATCGAGTGCTGCCTCGAGCTGTACGACAGCGGTCTCGTCGTCGGCATCCAGGACCTCGGCGGTGCCGGTCTGACCTGCGCCACGAGTGAGACCGCAGCGCACGCCGGAAGCGGTATGCGTGTGGACCTCGACAAGGTTCCGTTGCGCGAGGCGTCGATGGAACCGCACGAGGTCTACGTCAGCGAGTCGCAGGAGCGGATGCTCGCCATCGTCGCGCCGGGCGACGTCGATGACGTGTTCGCGATCTGCGAGCGCTGGGGTGTGTTGGCGACGGCGATCGGTCAGGTGACAGAGACCGGCCGACTCGAGGCGCTCTGGCACGGCGAGCTGGTCGCGGACGTACCGCCCGGTTCGCTCGCCGACGACGGCCCCGTTTATGAGCGGCCCATCACCCGCCCGGCTGACCTCGACTCATTGCAGGCCGACTCCGCGAATGCGCTGCCGCGACCGACCACCGGCGACGAGCTAAGGGCAACGGTCCTGCGGATGGCCGCTGCGCCGAACCTCTCCTCGCGGGCGTGGGTGACGCAGCAGTACGACCGCTACGTGCTCGGCAACACCGTGCTCGCGATGCCGCACGACGCCGGCGTACTCCGGCTTGACGACAAGACGTGGCGCGGCATCGCACTCGCAACCGACGGCAACGGCCGCTTTGCACGACTCGATCCGTACGCCGGTGCGCAGCTTGCGCTTTGCGAGGCCTATCGCAACGTCGCAACAGTCGGGGCAAAACCAGTTGCGGTGACCGACTGCCTCAACTTCGGGTCGCCGGAAGACCCCGAGGTGATGTGGCAGTTCGCCGAGGCGACGCGCGGCCTCGCCGACGCGTGCCAAACGCTCGGTGTCCCGGTCACCGGCGGCAACGTGAGCTTCTACAACCAGACCGGCGCGACCGCGATCAACCCGACGCCGGTCATCGGAGTCCTCGGCGTCATCGACGACGTGCGGCAACGCACGCCTCTCGGTTTCCGGCGCGAGGGCCTTGTCGTACTCCTGCTCGGTGAGACGCGGGAGGAGTTCGGTGGATCCGAGTGGGCGCACGAGGTGCACGGACATCTCGGCGGGTTGCCGCCGCAGGTCGACCTCGAGGCCGAGCGCAACCTCGCGCAGCTCATGGTGCGCGCTGCCGAAGAGGGCGTGCTGGCGGGAGCGCACGACTTGTCCGACGGCGGCCTGGCCCATGCGCTCGTCGAATCCTGCCTGTCAAACAATGTGGGCGCCCGCGTCACTCTCGCCGGCGACGCGTTCGTCGCGTTGTTCAGTGAGTCGGCCGCGCGCATTGTTGTCGCGCTGGACGAGGACGATGTCGACCGGTTCACAGCTGGCTGTCGCGAGCACGCCATCGCGGTGACGCGTCTTGGTATGACGGGGGGAGACGCGCTCGTCGTCGACGGATGGTTCGACGTACCGCTGACCGAGATGCGAGCTGCCTACGAAGAAACGCTGCCGCGCCTGTTCGGATGAAACGCCCGACCATTCCCGCACTGCGCACGGCGTACGACGGCCAGCAGCAACGCCTCGTCGCGTGGCTACGCGACTTGCCGGCCGAAGCGTGGGACCGCCCGTCGGTGCTCACTGCATGGACCATTCGCGACCTCGCCTTTCACACGACCGAAGTGCCTGGTTCGCTGACGCGGGCGCTGACAGCCGGCTCGGTCAAGGTCAAAGCCTTGTCGATCGCGGAGTACACCGCGGCGTGGCGAGCAAACGCCGGGCAGATCGCCGAGCGGGACAAGTCCGGTGCCGCAGGCATGTCACCAACCGACGTGCTCGCGCGGCTCGACGCCGAACACGCCGCGATGGAGGCCGCGCTCGATCAGGTCGACCGTGACGTCATCGTCGGGGCACGGCGCGGGCCGATCCGCGTGAGCGACTTCCTGGTTACGCGCGTCAATGAGCTCGTTGTGCACTCGCGTGATTTGTCGGCGTCGGTCGCTGACGCGCAGCCGGTGGGCATCGACGGCAGCGCGCTCGGCTTCGCGGTGCGGATGTTGCTAGCGATCCTCGGTGAGCGTGCGCCAGGCAAGTCCGTCGAAGTGCGGGTGCCGCCCTACGCCGCGGTGCAATGCATCGAAGGTCCGCGCCACACGCGGGGCACACCGTCCAACGTCATCGAGGTCGAACCGATGCTGTGGGTCGAACTTGCTTGTGGCCGGGTGAACTGGCCCGACGCCGTGGCGACCGGTCAGGTTCATGCGAGCGGTGAGCGCGCTGACCTCAGTGAACAGTTGCCCGTGCTCAGCTGAGCGTGCTGCCTGCACAGGAGGCCGGGGCGGTCAGCGGGTCAACGTCGGTGACCGTTCGCACCATATGTGGAGTTTCGGCGCGCGAGAAGGACGGTTGAACCGCCTCGAGAGCTCAGACCGCTACTGCAGTTGCCGACCCGATCCAGCGCGTCGGAGGTGAGGTCGTGCGGCGATTGGGTACGGCGCAGGCGTGGCAAGCGGAGGACCGGCCGAGAAGGCCCGCTTCCGGTCAGTGCCCAGCCTGAGCGAGGGATCTCTGGGGCCAGCTGGTCTTCGTCGTGGTTGACGGGATGGAATGGGGCCCGGTCGACTGCCGGCAGGGCAGCGGTCACCACGTCATCGGGACGATCGTGCAGGTCGACACGGAGATTCGGCAGTTCACGGTCCGTGCCCTCGGTGTCGAGAAGCCAGTCGCGGCCGATCGGTGCACGCGTTACGTCGATTGATCGCACCGCGTTCGCCGGACCGTCACGCGTTAGCGGCGCCGCGCCGTACACTTGCTGGTGTCGGCTTCCCCGACTGACTTCCAAGGAGCGCCGGGCCTTGGCACCCGACCTGAGATCGGTCGAGCCCGAACAACCACCCCGTGAAGAATGCGGCGTATTCGGGGTCTGGGCACCGGGTGAAGACGTTCCCAAACTGACGTACTTCGGCCTCTACGCCTTGCAGCACCGTGGCCAAGAAGCTGCGGGCATGGCGGTCAGTGACGGCACGAGCGTGGAGATCTTCAAAGACCTCGGCCTCGTCTCACAAGTCTTCGACGAGAAGACACTCGAGACACTGTCCGGGCACATCGCGATCGGCCACTGCCGCTACTCGACCACCGGCTCGACGACGTGGGAGAACGCCCAACCCTCGATCCGGTTCATCGGCCGCGCCGGCGGCAGCGTCGCACTCGGCCACAACGGCAACCTCATCAACACCGAGGAGGTCGCCAAACGCGTCGAGCAGTTGACGCCGGACGCAAGCGACCGCATGGGCGCCACGACCGACTCCGACCTGATCACGTCGTTGCTCGCGAGCCACCCGGATCTCTCCGTCGAAGCCGCCGCACTCGTCGAGCTGCCGACGCTGCGCGGCGCCTTCTGTCTCGTCTTCATGGACGAGCACACGTTGTACGCCGCCCGCGACCCGCAAGGTGTGCGACCGCTCGTGCTCGGTCGACTCGAACGCGGCTGGGTCGTCGCGAGCGAGTCGGCCGCACTCGACATCGTCGGCGCATCGTTCGTCCGCGAGATCGAGCCAGGTGAGCTGCTCGCCATCGATGAGCACGGCTTGCGCAGCAGCAGGTTCGCCGACCCGAAACCCGCACACTGCCTTTTCGAGTACGTCTACCTCGCGCGGCCGGACAGCGCGATCGCGGGCCGGTCGGTGCACGCGGCGCGCGTCGAGGTCGGCCGCGCGCTCGCGCGTGAGGCTCCTGCGGATGCTGACCTCGTCATCCCGGTGCCCGAGTCGGGCACGCCGGCCGCGGTCGGCTTCGCCGAACAAAGCGGCATCCCCTACGGCCTCGGCCTGGTGAAGAACTCCTACGTGGGACGCACGTTCATCCAACCGAGCCAGACGATCCGCCAGCTCGGCATCCGGCTGAAGCTCAATCCGCTCCGCGATGTCATCCGCGGCAAGCGCCTCGTCGTTGTCGACGACTCGATCGTCCGTGGCAACACCCAGCGCGCGCTCGTGCGGATGCTGCGTGAGGCGGGCGCGAAGGAAGTGCACGTGCGCATCTCGAGCCCGCCGGTGCGTTGGCCGTGCTTCTACGGCATCGACTTCGCCAGCCGCGCCGAGCTCATCGCCACCGGTCTCGACGTCGAAGAGATCCGCAACTCGATCGGCGCCGACTCACTGGGCTACGTGTCGCTGGAAGGTCTGACCGCTGCGTCGGGCCAGCCGGCAACGTCGCTGTGCCGGGCCTGCTTCGACGGCGACTACCCGATCCCGTTGCCCGAGCCGCAGCTGCTCGGCAAGCACCTGCTCGAAGGCATCGAGCGCGCGGTTGCTGCCGACACCGGCAGCCAGGACCCGAGCCCTGACTCCTACGACCCGCTGTTGCCCAGCGCCGGCGCCGAGGATGCGCTGACACGACCGTGACGGAAAACGATCAGGGGGCGACGTACGCCGAGGCCGGCGTCGACATCGCCGCCGGCGAAGTCGCCGTCGAGCTGATGAGGGCGAAGGTCGCGCGGGCGAGCCGACCAGAGGTGTTCGGCGACATCGGTGGCTTCGCCGGGCTGTTCCGCCTCGACTTCACGCGCTACCGCAAACCGTTGCTCGCTACCTCCACCGATGGCGTCGGCACCAAGCTCACCATTGCGCAGGAGCTCCACCGGCACGACACGATCGGCATCGACCTTGTAGGCATGGTCGTCGACGATCTCGTGGTGTGCGGTGCGGAGCCGTTGTTCATGACCGACTACATCGCCTGCGGCCAGGTCGTCCCGGAGCGGATGGCTGCCATCGTCGGTGGCGTCGCCGAAGGCTGCCGAATTGCGGGCTGCGCGCTCATCGGGGGAGAGACGGCCGAGCACCCCGGCCTCATGCGGCCGCACGAGTACGACCTCGCCGGCGCCGGCGTGGGAGTCGTCGAGGAAGACGAGCTGCTCGGTGCCGACCGGGTGCGTGCCGGTGACGTCGTCATCGCGATGAGCTCGTCCGGGTTGCACTCCAACGGTTACGCGCTCGCCCGCCACGTACTGCTGCGTAACGCGCGGCTCCGGCTCGACGCCGAGATCGACGACCTCGGCAGCGGCGTCGGCACGCTGGGCGACGTGCTGCTCACGCCGACCACGATCTACACGCGTACCTGCCTGGCGCTGGCCGCAGAGACCGAGGTGCACGCATTCGCACACGTCACCGGCGGCGGCCTGGCCGCCAACCTCGCTCGTGTCATCCCCGACGGCCTGACGGCTGTGCTCGATCGGAGCACGTGGGCGGTGCCGCCGATCTTCCGCGTGATCGAGGAACGCGGCCGGGTCGCCTCCGAGGAGATGGAGCGGACCTTCAACCAGGGCGTCGGGATGGTCGCCGTACTCAATCCGACTGACGCAGACCGGGCCCTCGCGGTTCTCGCGGCTCGCCACGTCGAGGCGTGGCCACTGGGTGAGATCGAGCCGGCTTCCGGGGCTGGTGGTACGGCGCAGCTAGTGGGGGCTCACCCGCGCTGAGCGGTCAGTCCTCGTCGTCTTCGTTGTCGAGGTACGCCGAGTAGTCGTCGTCGGGCTCGTCCACGGTCGCCGGCGCAGGAGCGCCGCTCAGCTCTTCCTTGAGCCGATCGAGGTCGGTCCCTGTAGTCGTGTACTTGAGCCGACGCGCGACCTTGGTCTGCTTGGCTTTGGCCCGGCCGCGCCCCATGGCTCGACCCCCTCGTTCGATCGCTCACTGATCATCAAGCCCGGCGGCCGAGCCGCGGGTGGCCCCCAACGGTACCTGTTCGCGACGCCGAGTTCACCTCAACTCCGGGCAACCGCGTCAACGCGGCAGGTAGAGCCCACCGCGGACGCGACCGACCTCGGCCATCCGCTGCTCGGCCATCCGGTCCGCGGCGACCGCCGGCGGGACCTGCGTCTCCGCGGCGAGCTGGAACATCCGCTTGGTCGTGTCGTAGATGCGGGCGGCCTTCGCCCGGGCCCGGGGCTCGGAGTAGCCGTCGATCTCATCGGCCACTTGGATCAGGCCGCCGGCGTTGACGACGTAGTCGGGCGCGTAGAGAACCCCGCGCTCCTCGAGATGTTGCTCGATGCCGGGGTGAGCGAGCTGGTTGTTCGCGGCGCCGCACACGATGCGCGCCTGCAGAACGGGCAGGGTCGCGTCGTTCAACCCCCCACCGAGGGCACAAGGGGAGTAAACGTCCATCGGCGTACCCGGCAACTCATCCGGGGTGACCGCCTCGACTCCTGGGAAACCGGCGCGGACACCCGCGACAGCCTCGGGGTCGATGTCGCTCACGACGACGGCGGCGCCGTCGGCGACCAGGTGCGCGACGAGATGACGGCCCACCTTGCCGACGCCCTCGATCCCCACCCGGCGCCCCGCCAGCGACGGCGTACCCCAGAGGTGTTCGGCGGCGGCGCGCATGCCTCGGAAGACGCCGTACGCCGTGAGGATCGACGAGTCGCCCGCGCCGCCGTGCGCAGGTGAACGGCCCGTCACGTACCGGCACTCGCGCGCGATGACGTCCATGTCCTCGACGTAGGTCCCGACGTCGCACGCCGTGTAGTAGCGTCCGCCGATCGCCTGGACGAAGCGGCCGTAAGCGCGCAGCAACGGCTCGGTCTTGTCCTTGTGGGGATCCCCGATGATCACGGCCTTGCCGCCGCCGAGGTCGAGACCGGCGCACGCGGCCTTGTACGCCATCGCTTTCGACAAGTTCAGGACGTCGGTGAGCGCGTCGTCTTCGTTCGCATAGGGATAGAACCGCGTTCCCCCCAGCGCTGGACCGAGCGCGGTGGAGTAGATCGCGACGATGGCACGCAAACCGGTGCTGTCGTCGTTGCAGTAGACGACCTGTTCATGGCCCGTGCTGCGGTCGAAGACGCCCACGCATTTCAGCGTACGTCGACGATCAGCGGCATGGCACGATGCTTGTATGCGTGCAGGTGTGGAGCAGAGGTGACTGTTTACGCCGCCTACCTGCGCGTGTACGAACCGCTCGGCGCTTTTCCCGACGAAGACGCACAGCGTTTCCGTGGATTGCTCGAAGCGCGGCGGCTCTTGGACCGTCGCCGCGCGATCGAGGCGGAGCACCAGGCGACGCTGCGAGCCGTCGTCAGCACACCGGTGACGTTCGCGAACGGCCGCGAGGTGGACGCGATAGCGACGACGCAGGACGGCGTCGCCTACATCTGCCCGCTCGACCTACGGGTGCGGTGCTGGGAGGCGCTGGCTGAGTTCCGCCAGCTGCTGCCCGACCCGCTCGCCGAGGCGTTCGTCCCCGGCGCCGTGGCCGCCTGGGCCGACGCCGAGGCAGACGCGTGGCAACGCGCTCACCCTGACGCCCGACCGCATGTCCTCACGGGCCGTTGGCAGGTGCCGCTGCGGTGGCTCGTGCTCTTCGACCCCGGCGAGCGCCGGCTCATGTTGGGGCCGCGGGTGTCGCGCTACGCCGCCGTTGGTGGTGCAAGCGCCCGTGACAAGGCCGCGGATCTCAGCCGCTGCCTCGTCTACACGACCGCGATGTCGCGGGCCCGCCGTCGCCTGGCGCGCACGCTCGCCGTCGTACGACGGACGATCGAAGAGGGCCCGATCGCCGCGGGCATCGAAGACCTCGGACGATGGCTGGAGGCGTTCCATCCGCACTCGCTGGTGGAGCTCGACTACGGCGGCCTGGTCCACCTGATCGACGACGACACCCTGCGCGACGACGAGTCCGTCGCCGACATCGCAGCGGCCGTCGCGGCGCTGGGCAGCGGCGACGCGGCCGGGGCGACCGCGGGTTACGAGCGCGTGATCAACCGCTGGCGGCCGGTTGCGAGCCTGGAATCGGCGAACTGAGCGTCCGGTCAGGGCTAACGCGGGGGTCACGGAACGGACTAGTCCACCCATGCGGCAAAGATGACTCCGATGGGCCATTTCGGACATGCGGGTCAACGACGATTCTCTTGGACGAGTCGGAAACGCCTTCCGACCAATGGTTCGAGAGGAAAGAACCCATGACCACGCGTACGACGGACGCTGAGCCGTTGCTCACACCCGCTGAGGTCGCGACGATGTTCCGCGTCGACCCGAAGACCGTCACGCGGTGGGCCAAGGCCGGCAAACTCACCTCCATCCGCACGTTGGGCGGCCACCGCCGCTACCGCGAGACCGAGGTGCGCGCCTTGTTGGCGGGCATCCCGAACCAGCGCACCAACTAGACCGCCGAAGCTCCACCGCGGCCCTCCCGCCGCGTGCTGGCCAGGCGTGGGGCGTCGTACCGAGGGGGTACGACGCCCCGCGAGCATTTCTGCGGACGTTCCGTCGGGTAGGAAAGGGCGTATGTCCTCGCCTTCCGCGGCCCCTTCGGCGGGTCCCTCCTCCTCCGCGGAACGCCGCGTGATCGACGCCGTTCCGACCCAGTTGCTCGTCGCCGGCGGCTGGCGCGATGCCGGCAGCGCCGACACCATCGCGGTCACCGATCCATCGACCGAGCAGACGCTCACGTCCGTCGCCGACGCGTCGGCCGACGATGCCGTCTCGGCTCTGGACGCCGCGTCCGGCGCTCAGGAGGCATGGGCGGCGACTGCACCCCGCGAGCGCGGCGAGATCCTGCGCCGGGCGTTCGAGGCGATGGTCGAACGCCAGGACGACCTCGCGTTGCTGATGACGCTCGAGATGGGCAAACCCCTCGCGGAGTCGCGCGCCGAGGTGACCTACGCCGCGGAGTTCTTCCGGTGGTTCTCCGAGGAAGCGGTCCGGATCGCCGGGCGCTGGGCGGTGTCGCCGGACGGTTCCGGTCGCATCCTCACGATGAAGCAGCCGGTCGGCCCCTGCCTGCTGATCACGCCGTGGAACTTCCCGCTCGCGATGGGCACCCGGAAGATCGGCCCGGCGATCGCGGCCGGCTGCACGATGATCGTGAAGCCCGCCCAGCAGACGCCGCTCTCGATGCTGGCCCTCGCGCAGCTGCTGACCGACGCGGGGCTGCCGCCGGGGGTCCTCAACGTCATCACGAGTAGTTCGGCCGGTCGCGTCGTACAGCCCTTGATGGAGGACGCCCGGCTGCGCAAGATGTCCTTCACGGGGTCGACGCCGGTCGGTAAGACTCTGATGGAGCAGGCGGCCAACCGGTTGCTGCGTATCTCGATGGAGCTCGGCGGCAACGCGCCGTTCGTGATTTTCGACGATGCCGATGTCGACGCCGCAGTCGAAGGTGCGCTGGTCGCGAAGATGCGCAACATCGGTGAGTCGTGTGTCGCGGCCAACCGGTTCTATGTGCAGTCGGGCGTAGCCGACGAGTTCACTGAGAAGTTCGCCGACCGGATGGGCAAGCTGCGCGTGGGCCGCGGGACAGACGACGGCGTCGACGTCGGTCCGTTGATCGACGACAAACAGCTAGGGAAAGTGCGGGAGCTGGTCGACGACGCGGTGCACAAAGGTGCAAAGCCAGTTGTCGGTGGCTCCGCGCGAGACGGACGCGGCTACTTCTTCGAGCCGACGGTCCTGCGCGACGTGAGCAGCGACGCGACGCTCCTGAAGGAAGAGATCTTCGGACCGGTCGCGCCGATCGTGACCTTCAGCGCAGACGACGACGGGGTCGCTGCCGCGAACGACACGGAGTTCGGGCTCGTCGCCTACGTCTACACGCGCGACCTCGGCCGGGCGTTGCGCGTCACGGAAAAGTTGCAGACCGGCATGGTCGGGCTCAACCGGGGTCGGGTGTCGAATCCGGCCGGACCATTCGGCGGGATCAAGGAGTCCGGGTTCGGCCGCGAAGGTGGCGCGGAAGGGATCGAGGAGTATCTGTCGACGAAGTACGTCGCGGTCGATCTCTAGCGCGTCGACTGCAAAGAGTTCTTTGCTTTAACACTGGTAACACGTGACTCGTCCGTTAGTGTGTCGGTGCGGTTGCTGCTATCGCACATAGCCACTGTTAGTCATTTCTGGGCTGGTCGCCCCGTTTTCGCTGCAACCGGACGTAGGTTCCGTTCGGCACAAGAAAACTGCCAGTGGAACTAACGGGGGAACGACTCATGTACGAACACGCTTCTTCAGCGACGCCCTCTCACCGCGGCCGATTCCTCGCGCTGCTGACGTTCTTCGGAGCCCTGGCAACGGTGGTCCTCTTCGGCATGCTGCACAGCACTGCCAACGCGGCGGTGGCGTGCACTCATTATTGGAAGAGCACGGTGGCTTCCGGTGACTGGGGGACCGCCTCCAACTGGTCGCCGAACGCGACGGGTACGACGTCGTCCGCGACCTCACCGGGTGCGACATCGGGGGCCTGTCTGCAGACGGGAGCTGCGCCGGCAATCACGCTCTCTGTTGGCAACCCGAAGACGATCGTCGCGGCCAACCTCACTGCTGGCTCGCTCACGATCAACAGCGGCGTCATCCTGAAGACGACCGATGCGGTTAACACCTCGGTCATCAACAACCTGCAGCTGAACGGCACCCTGAGCGGCACCGCCGTCAACCTGACCGGCCCCAGCACCAACTTCGTCGACGGGTCGACGCTGCTAGGCAGCGTCAAGACGGTCGCGGTCGGCGCTACGGCGACCATTCAGGGCACGGTCTACATCGGCAACACCGGTTCAACCGCCGCGAACCAGGGCCTGCTGACCAACAGCGGCACGCTGAGCTGGGTCGGGGCCGGCTACATCTACTTGGGCGGTGGCACCGGATCGGGGGCGTCCGGGCTCACCAACACCGGCGCGTTCAACGTGGTGTCGAACTTTGGTTACTACGTGTACGACAACAGTGGAGGCGGTAGCGCCCCACTGCCGAAGTTCCTCAACAGCGGATCCGTCAACGTGAACGGCTCACCGACGGCATACACGGCGATCTATGTTCCGTTCGACAACACCGGTTCGGTGACCGTCACCGGCGGCGCGGCCGGGCCCGGCAACCAGAGCACGCTCTACGTCTACGGGTCCAACACGTCCGCGGGTACGGACAGCGGCAGCTACAACGCGGGTGCGAACAACTCCGTCTACTTCGGCAACAACCCGATTCGCAGGATGACCGCCTCGGCCAGCGTTACGGGCACTGGCGGCCTGACGATGGACAGCGGCACGCTCACGATCACCGGCACGCCGACGTTCAGCCACCTCACGTTGACCGGCGGCATCGTCAGCGGAAGCGAATCGATCGGCACCCTCGACTGGACCGGCGGCACCTTCGACCAAGCCGGGACCACTACGGTCACCGGCACCTCGAATGTGACGAACTCGGTCTCCCTCGACAACGCGCACGTCTTCACGAACAACGGCACGGCCAACGTCGCCAACGCCTACACCTGCGTCAACAACGGCGCGCACTGGATGAACGAGGGCACCGTCAACTTCACCGGTGACGGGCCGACCTTCGAGCAGTGCGGCACCTCGGGCTTCGGCACCAACGAGGCGTTCATCAATGACGTGGGCAAGACCGTGAACTACACCGCTGACACCCCGGCCGGCAACTTGGACGTGTACATCCCCAACAGCAACGCCGGCACCATCAACCTCATCGAGGGCACCTTCCAGGACGTGGACCCGAACAGCAATATCGCCGGGTTCACGACCGACACCGGGAACTTCAACATCTCCCCCGGCGCGACTTACCACGTCTCGGACGCCGGCTACGTGCAGACGCGGACGTTTGCGGCCAGCGCCACCTTCACGGGGTTGGGTGCGTTCCAGGTCTCCGGCGCGACCGCAGCGCTCAACGGCCAAACCATTCCGAACCTCGTCCTCGACGGCGGCGTGATTACCGGAAACGAGTCCGTGACGTCCCTGACATGGACCTACGGGACGTTCGACCAGGCCGGGACAACGACGGTGACCGGCACCGCGAACGTGACGAACAACGCCTACCTCGACCACGGCCATGTCTTCACGAACAGCGGCACGGCTAACCTCAACAACGCCTACACCTGCGTGAACAATGGTGCGCACTGGCTTAACGAGGGCACCGTCAACTTCACCGGCGACGGGTCGGCGTTCGAGCAGTGCGGCACATCCGGCCTCGGCACCAACGAGGCGTTCATCAACGACGTGGGCAAGACCGTCAACTTTACGGCCGACACGACCGGTGGCTACCTGTACACGAACATCCCGAACAGCAACCTCGGCACCTTCAACGTGAACAAGGGCACCTGGTACGACGGTGATCCGAACAGCAACGTCGCCGGTTTCACGACCGACAGCGGCACACTGAACCTCGCGTTTGGCACGGTGATGCAGATCACCGACGTCGGCTACGGCCAGACCCGCACTTTCAGCTCAAGCGCGACGGTCAGCGGCCTCGGCTCGCTGCAGGTCGACAGTGCAACCGTCGCCTTCAACGGCACCTCGATCAGCAATGCGAACGTCGACGGCGGCACGCTCGTGGGAAGCCCCACGATCGGCAACCTCACGATCAGTGGGGGCACGCAGTCCGGTAGCCCGAACGTCACCAACCTCACGTTCTCCGGCGGTGTCATGGACGGCGCGGGCACGACGACGGCGACAGGCTCGGTCAACTTCAGCGGTACACAGTACCTCGACCACGGCCACGTGCTGCTGCTGTCCGCTTCGAGCACGACGACGAAGCCGAACAACGGCTACGTCCAGCTCTACGGCGGTTCGGAACTGGAGAATGCCGGCGCCTTCAATATCACCGGTGACGGCGGGTACGAGTTCTACAACGAGGGAGCGGGTGCGACCGCGTCGTTCCAGAACGACGCGACCGGCACGCTCACCTACACCGCTGCGACGACGACCCCCAGTGGCGTCTTCTACAGCTACGTCCCGGTGAGCAACGCCGGCACGATCAACGCCGCCAAGGGCCAGTTGCAGGACACCATCGACAACGGCTTGTCCGGTGGCACGCTCACGGGCGGTACGTACATCGTCGGTGACGGTGCGTCGACGGCCTCTCTTTACCTCCCCGGACCGGTGACGACGAACGCGGCCACGATCGTGATCGGCAACAAGGGTTCGCTCGTCGACAACAACGTCGGCACGGCGAACAGCGCGATCAAGCCGATGACGACCAACCACGGGTCGCTGACGGTCAAGCAGAACCTCGCCTTCACCGGCAACGTCGCCAACGACGGCGCCGTGGCCCTAGGCGTCAGCGGCACGCTCGTCCAACTGCCGCAGTACACCCAGACCGGTAGCACGTCGTCGCTGACGGTTCCGACGGGTACGACGCTGCAGTCGAATGGTTCCGGGAAGATCGTCAACGTCTCCGCCGGCACGGTCTCTGGCAACGGCATGATCACCGGCAAGCTCACCAGCTCTGGCACGGTCAGCCCGAGCGTGGTCGTGGGCGGCACGGCGCTGACGGTGAACGGCACGCTGCCGGGCACCTACACGCAGACCGCCGGCGGCAAGCTCGCGGTGACGATCAACGGCAAGACCACAGCTGGCGTCAACTTCAGCCAGTTGTCCGTCACTGGGCCGACCTCACTGAACGGCCAGCTCGCGATCACGACCGGCTACACGCCGGTTGCCGGCGACGCGGTCACGATCGTGAGCGCGCCCGGCGGCATCACCGGCGCGTTCAGCAGCATCACCGGTGATGACATCGCCGGTACCAACCTGTACTGGGACGTCGTACCGACGTCGACCAGCGTCCAGCTGGTGGCGAAGGCCGTGCCTACTCTCTCTGTCGGCAGTCCGTCGGTTCAGGAGCCGGGGAGCGCCACGACGACGGTTAACGTTCCGGTGACCCTGACCGACCCGTCGTTGACGCACCGCACGGTGACCGTGCACTGGTCGACCTCTGACGGTGCCGGCGCGGCCGGAGCGGTCAGCCCGGCCGACTACACCGGCACGAGCGGCACACTGACCTTCACGCCGGGCACGACGGTGCAGAACGCCGTCGTGACGATCCAGTCGGACAGCCTCGACGAGTTCGACGAGACGTTCGCGGTCACATTGGACACGCCGAGCAAGGCCACGATCGCAAGTGGCGGCGGCACCGGGACGGTCACGATCCTGGACGACCCGAACGACCTGCCCCCGACGGTGTCGATCGGCAACGTCACTCAGGCCGAGGGAAACTCCGGGACGACGACGTTCAACTTCCCGGTCACGCTGTCCGCAGCCAGTGGCAAGCCCATCTCGGTCAACTACTCGACAACGGACGGCACTGCGACCGCGCCGAGTGACTACACAGCGGTCACGAACCAGACCGTGAACATCCCGGCCGGTACGACGAGCGTCAACGCTCCGGTTTCGGTCAACGGTGACACCACGGTGGAGCCGGACGAGACGTTCACGGTGACCATCTCGACTCCGGTCAACGTGACACTCGGGACGACTTCGGCAACGGGCACGATCACGAACGACGACTCCGGTAGCAGCGTGACCGTGACCGGTGTCAGCCCGTCGGCGCTGGGTCAGGGTGCCAAGAGCAAGGTCGTGACCGTCACCGGTACCGGCTTCGTGAGCGGCGCGACCGTGTCCATGGGCGGCGGTCTGTCGCTGGCAAGCCAGACCTTCGTCAACAGCACCACGATGACGGTCAAGGTGACCGTGGCGACGAACGCCCTTCCCGGCACGCGGGACGTCACTGTGACGAACCCGGGCGGGGCCGGGAGCGGCACGTGCTTCGGCTGCTTCACCGTCAACGCGCGGCCCGTGATGACGTCGTTCAGCCCCAACCAGTTGGCGACGGGCGCGAGCAAGGTCAATGTCACCGTGACCGGTACTGGCTTCGAGTCGGGCAAGACGACGATCAAGTTCAACCCGGCCGGCGTTACCGGAAAGGTCACCTTCATCAGCTCGACACAGCTCAAGGTTGCGGTGACGGTGACTCAGACCGCGCCGTTGACCACCTACAGCCCGGTATTGACCAACCCGGACTACGGGCTCAGCCAGCCGTGCGGCAACTGCTTCGCGGTCGTCGACGGGCCGCATGTCACGGGAATCAGTCCGTCGTCTGTGGCTCGTGGCTCCAGCAACATCGCGGTCACGATCACCGGCACGAACTTCACGGGTGGTACGCCGAAGATCGTGGGTCCGAAGGGCACGACGTGGACCAACGTCGTGATCGTGAACAGCACGACGATCACCGCGACACTTGCGGTCAGCTCCACGGCAACGACCGGTAGCAACCAGGCCGTGACTGTCACCGAGACGGCCGCGGTCGGGTCCGGAGCGAGCACGTTCAACGGCTTGACGATCACCTAGCCGAAAACGCAAAACGGCCCGCGGGACATCCCCGCGGGCCGTTTTGTTTGTCGGTGTTCGGGTCAGACGGCGAGCGGCTCGCAGTCGGTCGCCGTACCGACGACGATCTCGTACGTCGGTCCTTCGACCTGAGCGATCTCGTCGATGCCGGCGACGAATAACGCCCGGCGGCCGTCGTTCGGCGGGTTGTGCACGACGAGCGTGCTGCCGGTGCTGCGAGCGTCGCGCGCAGCACCCACGAGGATGGCTATGACGTTGGTACGGCGTACGACGTCAACGTCGCTCAGTTCGACGATCACGGTGCGGTTCGCGCTTGTGACGAGTGCGTGCAGGATCCGGCGAAGCTGCTGCAGATCGTCGACCTCGAGGGCACAGGGGCGGACCACAACGACGGCCGGAGCGTTGCCGATATCGGGATCTTCGTCGGCTTTGCATTGAACGACGACGCGCACGAGTTCACATCCTCCGCTCGCGGATCTGCGACGCTACCCGGTGGGTGAGGGGGCGGCAAGCGGGCGCGCGAGCCAGCGCCGGGGCGGGTTAGCCTCGGCCCGAGGGAGGACTCATGTGCCGGAGTATCAAGACGTTGCGCCCGCCATACACCGAGGACGTCGGACCCGAAGACATGCACGCTGCGGCGTTGCAGTACGTGCGGAAGGTCGCAGGTATGCGGAGCCCGGCCAAGCACAACGCCGAGGCCTTCGAGCAGGCCGTCGACGAGGTCACGCGGGCGACCGAACGCCTACTTGGCTCGATCAGGGTCCGAGCGGCGTCCTAGTCACCCAAACCACCCCCCGGGCAGGGATCGCCGCGCTCAGCGCGAATGGCATGAATGACCTGCCGACGCGCTTGGGTGGTGCCACATGGGGTTTCGGGGCGGCTTCCGTCACGCTCGTCTTCGCACCTTCGCGGGGCTCGGGATGCTCAGCCTGGCCGCGGCTGCTGCACCGGCTCTCGCCGTTAGTCATCCGCAGGGCGTGCGCGGTCCGTTCGAGGTGCAACTGACACACGACGCGCGGTACGCCGAGGGCGAGCCGAGCATCGCCGTGAATCCGCGTAACCCGCGGAACATCATCCTGACCTTCCTCGCGAACACCGGCCTCGGCGCCTACGCCGTGCAGAACCAGCAACCGCCGAGCGGCCGGTCCTACATCCAGACGATCCAAGGCTGCGACTTTCTGCGGACCTTCGACGGCGGTCGCAGTTGGCAGCGCGGGACGTTGCCGCTGACGAGCCCGCGCACGGACCCGGTGCGTACGAACTGTTCGGACACGCTCGTGCAATTCGACGCGAACGGTGTCGCCTACGTGATCGGTGGGACCTACCAGTTCCCGGCGTTCGCGGCTGGCCTCGGTGACTTCCGGATGATCAGCTCTCGCGACGGTGGGCGGACGTGGAGCGCGCCGTCCGTTGTCACTCCGACGTACCTCAGCCCGCACAGCAACCCGATCGGTTGGAAGGGGTTGCGGTTCTACGACGATCGCGAGTTCATGGCTCTCGACCCACAGACGCACACGCTGTACGTCGACGGCACGCAAGGGCGGGCGACGGCGAACGGGCCGCGCGGCGACACGGAGTACCTCACGGCTTCCGATGACGGCGGCAAGACGTGGCGCAATGCGCTGGCCGTCGGTGTTGCCGCGCCGTCACCGTTGGGGGCGGCGTACGGGATCGTCGCCTTCACGTCGCCGCCGCCTGACGCCAAGAAGACGTGCGCCTCGTGCTTCGACTTCATCGTGAGCACCGACGGGGCGCGGACGTTCGTGCGGCGCCCGTCGCCGGTGATCGGGTCGTCTGGGTTGCTGAGCGGTGCGGACACCGTCGCCGACCCATCTGTTCCGGGGCGCTTCGACGTGCTCACGAGCGACAGCGACGGCAACCTGTTGCTCTACCGCACCGGTGACGCCGGCAGGACCTGGTCAGCCCCGACGACGTTCGGCGTTCCCGGGCGCGGCGTCAGCAAGACGTGGATGGCGTACTCGCCGAGCGGTGTGCTGGGTGTCGGCTGGCGGTCGACCAAGGGAAAGGGCTACGGCTTCTACGGCGCGGTGTCCTACGACCACGGAAGCACATTCACGGTGCGCCGCATCAGCGCGCAGGACTCGCCGCCGACCGATCCGTTGTGGGTTGCCGGCGACGACACGTCGACGATCACGTTGACGCAGCACATGTTCTACGCGTCGTGGGGCGACTGGCGCGGCGGAAGTCTGCAGACGTGGTGGGGAGGATTCCCGATTTGAGCGTCCTAGGGGGACGCGCCGCTGATCCAGTGCCACGTTTCCCGGACTTTGGGGCACCAAAGCAAACACAACCGAGGCCGATGATGATCATGATGAGCGTGCGAGAACGCGGCTGACCCGTCGCAGAGGCCGGTTGTGTTCGCTTTGGTGCGCTGATCCTGCGAACGCGTATGCGTGTGGTGGGCAGGGGCGGGATCGAGCCGCCGACCTTCCGCTTTTCAGGCGGACGCTCTACCGACTGAGCTACCTGCCCCGGGTTGTGACCCGGTAGCTCGTTTCCGCGAGCCGCCGACGAGAATAACGGTTGGTCGCGTTCGCGTAGTTCGTCGTTGCGAGGGAGCCGCTGTTGCCGGCAAAGCCGTCTGTGATGGACCGCCGGTTGCGAGAGCTCGGGGCCGTCGTCGTACTGGGCATGATCATGTCGATCCTCGACACGACGATCGTCGTCGTCGCCGTGGACACGCTGGGGCGGGACTTCAAGACGTCGTTGTCGTCCATCCAATGGGTCACGACCGGTTATCTGCTGTCGCTGTCGCTCGTCATCCCACTCACCCGCTGGACCGTCGAACGCTTCGGCGCCAAGCGGATGTGGATGGTGTCACTGACGCTGTTCCTCGCCGGTTCGGTCCTCTGCGGGCTCGCCTGGTCGTCGGCGTCGTTGATCCTTTTCCGAGTAGTACAAGGCTTCGGCGGCGGCATGATCATGCCGATCGGGATGGCGATCCTCGCCGCGGAAGCGGGCCCGCGGCGCATCGGCCGGGTGATGAGCCTCGTCGGCTTGCCGGCACTCGTTGCGCCTGTGCTGGGGCCGGTCATCGGCGGACTCATCGTCACGCATCTGTCCTGGCGATGGATCTTCTACGTGAACGTGCCGGTCGGAGTTGTCGCCTTGGTCCTTGCCGCCCGACTGCTGCACAGCGACGACGAGAAGCGCGTGACGAGTCGCCTCGACCTGCTCGGCTTCGCGCTGATCTCGCCGGGCCTCGCTGCCCTTGTGTACTCCCTCGCCGAAGCCGGCAACGGGGGCGGCATCAGCAACCCCAAGGTGATCGTCAGCTTCGTCATCGGTGTCGTCTTGACCGTGTCGTTCGGCCTGCATGCCTGGCGCACACAGGCGCCGTTGCTCGACGTTCGGCTGTTCCGCAACAGAACCTTCACGGTCGCGACGCTGTGCAGCTTTGCCGTCGGTGCGGTGCTGTTCGGCGCGATGTTCGTGCTGCCGCTCTACTACCAGGTGGTGCGTGGGCAGAGCGCGCTCGCTGCCGGCCTGCTCATGGCGCCGCAGGGTCTTGGCGCGATGATCGGAATGCCGATCAGCGGTCGCATCGTCGACAAGTCGGGCGCCGGTCGCGTCGTACCCATCGGGTTCGTCATCGTGATCATCGGGACGCTTGCCTACACGCAAGTGGGCGTCGATACGAATGAGGCGTTGCTCGCAGGGGCGCTGTTCATTCGTGGCATCGGTATGGGCTTCACGATGATGCCGGCCATCGCTGCGGCGTACGCGACGCTGAGCAGCGATGCGATCCCGCGCGCGACGACGATGGTCAACATCGTGCAGCGGGTTGGTGGTTCGTTCGGTACGGCGCTCTTCGCGGTCGTCTTGCAGCGGCAGATCGTCGCGAACGTCCCTGGCAGCGGTGGGCACGTTTTGTCGTCAGCAGCGGTTCGGACGTCGGACTCGGCGCGGCAGGCGCTCGCGGATGCGTTCGGGCACACGTTCTGGTGGGTGGTCGGCGCCACGGTGGTTGGGATCGTGCCGGCGCTGTTCCTGCCCCGGCACGCGGCAACTGCACCCGATGAGGAACAGGCGAAACAACGGGAGCCGGTTGCCTCGCGTGCTGGCGGTCCCGACGGGATTTGAACCCGCGACCTCCGCCTTGACAGGGCGGCGTGCACTCCAAACTGCACTACGGGACCTTGGTGGTCGTGCCCCCAACGGGGTTCGAACCCGTGCTACCGCCTTGAAAGGGCGGCGTCCTAGGCCTCTAGACGATGGGGGCGCTGCCCCCCGGTGGGGACCGAGGGAAGCATACCGCCGGGCTCACGACGGCCCGCGGAGTTTGCTGCGGCTGATCTTGCCCGTGACGGTGCGCGGAAGCTCATCGACGAACGTCACGATCCGTGGGTACTTGTACGGCGCCGTCTGCGCCTTCACATGCTCCTGCAACGCAGTTGCGAGCGCGTCCGAAGCGGCGTACCCCTGGTTGAGCACGACGACGGCGCGCACGACCTGGCCACGTTCGCTGTCGGGTGCACCGACGACCGCACATTCCGCGACGGCGGAGTGTTCGTTGAGGATGGATTCGACGTCGTAGGGACCGATGCGATAGCCGGCGGAGATGATGACGTCGTCGGTGCGGGCGTCGAAGTAGAGGTAGCCGTTGCCGTCTTGGTGGACGCGATCACCCGTGCGCCACGGTCCTTTCGGCGCGGGCTCGCCGACGTAGTTGAGGAAGAAGGTCGGGACGGTGGTCGGGTCGAGGACGAGCTCGCCGTCGTCGACCCACGCCTTGACGCCCGGAAGCGGCTGGCCCATCGAACCGGGCCGGACCGGTGCGCCGACCGGGTTCGACGTGACCTGCCCGGTCTCGGTCTGCCCGTAACCGTCGCGGATATCGAGGCCCGTTGCCACCTGCCAGGCAGCGAGCGTGGACGGATCAAGAGGCTCGCCGGCAGCGATAAGTGATTGCATGCCCGGCAGTGGGCGCAGGTCGCACTGCGCGGCGATGACGCGGTATTCGGTGGGCGCCATGCACCAGACGTTCACGTTTTCTTCCTGTGCGACCGCCAGCCGCTCGTCGGGATCGAAGCGCGCGTCGTGCAGCACGGCCGTGGCACCACGCAGCCAGGCAGCGATGAAGCTGTTGCGCGCCGACTTGCTCCACCCGGTCGCCGCCGTGCACCACACGACGTCGCCAGGTTGGGCGCCGAGCCAGTGCTCTGCTTGCAGTCGCTGGCCGCGCAGATACCGCTGACCATGCAACACCGCCTTGGGCGGCCCTGCGGTACCGCTGGTCATCGTGAGCAGGCACGGGTCAGTGGGCTCGAGCTCGGCGTACGGCGCCGGATCCGCGTCGTACAGCGTCCTGTCGGGGACGAGCAGGACCGGGCAGGAGGGAGCTGCCGCTTCAACGACGGTGCGGTTGCGTTCGTCGCTAACGATGAGTGTCGGCCAGGCGACGTCGAAGCGCTGGCGCAGGTCGTGCTCGCGGAGTTGCTCGCTGCACGGGAGCACGATGTAACCGGCGGTGAAGCAGGCGAGCATAGTCTCCGCCCACTCGACCCGGTTGCCGATCAGTGTGAGGACGACGTCACCGCGTTGTACGCCAAAGCGCGAGAAGGTCGTGGCAAGACGGCGTGCGCGGTCTACCAGCAGCGCGGCTTCGTGTTCGACTCGTCCGCCGTGGCGCTTTCGCTCGATCAGAGCGGGGTAGTCGGACGGCAGTTGAGCGACGACATCGCGCACGAAGTTGGCCGTTCGCACCGCCGCATCTTTGCTCATCCACAGTCGCGACAGTGAAACCGCGGCCGGTAACATCCGTCCGGCTAGGGCCTCTAGCTCAATGGCAGAGCAGCGGACTTCAACTCAATAGGAGCGCCTCGTTGGAAACGACGGGGATGACACCACTCAAAGTCGGGGAACCCTTCCCCAGGCCTCGGTCTGGGATGGCGATCCCGAGCCAAGCCGAGGGCGACCTCGGAAGGTGTAGAGACTGGACGGGTGGCACCTACCGCGCGTGAGCGCCAGGGTGAAGGGACAGTCCAGCCCACAAACGCCCGGGTCTTGGGCGGCGGCGAAAGCCGAAGTGGGACGTTAATCCGTCGGTTCCGGGTTCGAGCCCCGGGGGGCCCACCGCCGCGTCTATGTCCGAGATGTACGGCCTTGCGTCGTACGCCGGGTTCTCTTCGACCAGCGCTACTCGTGCCGGTCCAGTTCAGGTCTGCCGGCCCGCCGTTGTTCATGTGCTCTGGCGTTTCGTCTGTGCGGCTACGGACGGCAAATGACCACAACGGGCCATTGTGTCCGGTTGATGGTCAGCCGAGAGTAGTCCTTGCACTACACACCGGAAGGCAATCCGCCCATGATTCCGACGTTGATCGTCGACGACGAAAAAGACGTCCGCTCCCTGGTCCGCATGGTGGTCGAGGCTGCGAACGAGGGTCTCGTCGTCAGCGGCGAGGCCGCCAACGGAGCCGAGGCGCTCGCGAGCTGGCGTGAGAACAGACCCGCCGCAGTGGTCCTCGACCAACGGATGCCGGGCATGTCCGGGCTCGAGGTTGCCGCCCACATGCTGGCGGAGTACCCGGACCAGCCGATCATTCTGTTCTCTGCCTTCCTCGATCAGTCCACTCGCGAAGAGGCGCGCCGCCTCGGGGTGCGGGTCTGCCTGGACAAAACACAGGTGGCCCGACTGCCCGAGGAACTCTGGGCGCTGGCTCCATCGGCGTGACACCCGTAGGTCGCCGCTTCGTCGTCGCGGCTGTCGTCGCTGCGCTCGGCGCTGCGACCGCCGTTGGTGCCGATCGTGAGTTGAGAGCACGCGACAACCGCTCGCTGCATCGTGCGGAAGCCGGAGTGGCTTACGCAGTGGGCACCCGCGTGACGAACTTGAACCTGCGGGTCAACCAGTTCTCCGCCGCGCTCGAGCGCACGTCACACCAGCGCATCGAGGGACGGCTCGCGGCTGCGCCGCGCACCGACTTCTCCTCGGTCGGGCTCGTGACCACCGATAGCAGTGGCGCCGCGCATCTCAGCCATACCTCGACCCGTGGGTCTTCGGATCAGTCGGCTTTTGCTGCCGACCTGGCCCAGCCCGCGGTGCGCTCGGCCGAGTACATCGCCCGGGACACGGCAGCGCCGATCGCCGTTATCACCTCCCCGGCCGGCAAGGCCGCCATCGTCGTGGCCTGGCCGTTGTACGCCGGTGCCGCACCGGGCGACACGCAAATGCGGCGGCAGCAGTCAACGGGATGGATCGTGGGGGCGGCGCCGCTTGCCGTCACGATCGCTCCGATCCTGAACGTGTTCGCCCCGCTCGACATCCGAGCCGGGATGTCGGTAACGGACGCCGGACCTGGACAGCTGCCGACCGTGCTCGCGGGTGGGGTGACGGTCGGCGTCACGCACTTCCCGAAGCAGTCGCGACTCCCTCTGCTGTTCATATTGATCGTGAGCGCCGTGGCGACGATCGCGATCTGCGGCCTCGCCGTGGCCCGGCGCCGCGCGGAGCAGCGCGCGTTCGAGCACGACAGGAGCCTCGAGCAACAGGTCAAGCTGCTCTCCGACATCAGCATCACCGTGCAGGAGAGCCTCGACATCGGTCTGGTGTTGCCTGCCGCCTTGACCCAGATCTCACATGCGCATGGCTTGTCCTACATCGGCATTGCGACCGGGACGGGGGCGGCCACGGGCCCGCTTCTGTCGATCGGCCGGCGACCCGCTATGCCCGCTCCGCGCTGGGATCCGGGTATGAGTCATGCCGCCGCGGGGCAACTCGTGCGGCTCCCGCTCCAGCGGGCGTCCCGGACCCTCGGGCACGTCGAGCTGGTATCCGCCCGGGGGCTCGGCGCTGCCGACCTGAACAGCCTGCGGGCAACAACGGACCTGCTCGCGAACGCGTTGCACAACGCTGACCTCTACGAGCGGGAACAAGAGAACGTACGTCGCCTTCGGGACCTGGACGAGATGAAGGATGACTTCCTCGCGACGGTCTCGCACGAACTGCGGACACCGCTCAGCGTGCTGGTCGGTTTCATGTCGCTGCTCGCGCGCAAGTGGGACCGTCTCACCGAGGAGGACCGCCGCGAGGCGATCGTGAAGTCGCAAGCGCACGTCACATCTCTCGCCCACCTTGTGAACGACCTTCTCGACTTCGTCAGCGAACGGCGTACCCGCACCGCCATGCCGGAGACGATCCGGGTCAACCAATACGTGAATGCCGTCGTGGATCAGCTGCGCCCATTGTGCGAGCGCCAGCAACTCGACGTCCGACTGGACGACGAAGTCAACGCGTGGACCGATCCGCGTGCTGTCGAGCGCATTGTCGGCAACCTGGTGTCGAACGCTGCGAAGTACGCACCGGCGGGCAGCGTGATCACGGTCTCCGCAGAGACGCGTGGTGACGCAGCGCTCGTGACGATTGCTGACCAAGGGCCTGGCATCAGCGCCGAGGAGCAGCAACGGATCTTTGAGCGCTTCTATCGGGGTGAAAGCGACGCGGCCCGCTCGACCCGCGGCTCCGGGATCGGGTTGGCCGTCGTATCCGAGTGGCTGCGAACGGTTGGCGCACGCCTGGACATCGTGACCGCACCCGGTGCAGGGACCCGCATGTTGTTGTTCTTCCCGACCCAAGCGAACGAGGGCCTGGACCGTGCCGGAACGGTCAACTGGCTCGAACCCGCCTTTGCGCAGAGGAGCATCACGCATGAAACGGCATAAGGATCTGCTCGCGGTCGTCCTCGCGGTGGCGGCGGTGTGCGGTATCGGCGGACTCGTGGTCGCCACGGTCCTCAACGCGCAGAACGCGGGCCGGCACCGGCTCGGTCAGGTGCAGGTAGCGCAGGTGCAGGAGCTGGCCCGCAGCATGGACACCCGTGCCCAGCAGGCCTTCGACGCCTTTGCAGGTGTTCTGAGTACGCCGTACCACGTCACCGCCAAAGACGGGCAGGACGCAGCACGGCTGCAGGCGCTGCAGGCGCTCAACCCGAAGGCAACAACGGGCTACGTGCTGGTCAACAAGGACGGCGTCGTCGTCAACGGCACGCTGCTCCGGGATCCTGCTTCGATCGGGCAGAAGCTCGACCGCCCCGGCCTGGCGACGGTGCTCGCCGGCAAGGCGGCATTCCTGCCAGTCGCGCCCGGCATCACCACAACGCTGCCGACGATCGCACTTGCCTATCCGCTGAAGAGCGCGTCGGGGGCGCTGAACGGTGCATTCGTTTACGAGTCCGAGGTCTCCCCGACGTCGCAGTTCAACGCTGAGGTCGCGACGCTCGCCGGCTCGGGCCATGCGAAGTTCTCGTTCGTCGACGGCAACGGCGTGGTCCTCGCGTCGAACAACTCAGTGGCCATCGGACACAAGCTCAGCGAACCCTTGCTCGGCACGCGCACCGGTTTGCTCCGTGGCAACGGTGAGGTCGTCGTCGTCGAGGCGGTTCCGAACGCAGGTTGGCGCGCGGTATTCCAGCAGCCCGTGCGCAACTTCGAGGGCAGCCTCACGAGTCCGTTGCACTCCGCGCTGATCTACGTCGCCCTGTTGACGATCATCATCGCCGGCCTGCTCGCGGTTGTGCTCCTGCGCCGGCTCGCGCGCTCGCGCGAAGAGCAGCGCCGACTCGCTCAGCTGAGTGCCGACCGGGAGGAGTTCATCAGCATCGTCTCCCACGAACTGCGTACGCCCGTGTCTGGCCTCATGGGCTTTTTGCAGACGGCGCTCGATCACTGGGACGGCATGGAGGACAGCGAGCGTCGACGCGCGGTCGCACGTGCATACGCGAACGCGTCGCGGCTGTACTCGCTCAGTCGCGACGTCCTTGACTCATCGAGCGTCGAGTCGGGCCAGCTGAGTTACACCAAGGACCTGTTCGACCTGCGCGAGGTCGTCTTGACCGCGGTCACCGCTGCGCAGGACCTTCATCCGGACAACATCGTCAACTACGAGTCGACCGAACGGCCGTTGTGGGTCACCGGGGACCCGGAACGTTTGCAACAGGTCGTCAACAACCTGCTCGACAACGCGCTGAAGTCCACACCGCCGGACGGCCCGGTTGTCGTCGACCTCACGGCCGAGGACGACACAGCCGTCATCACCGTGCGCGACAGCGGACCCGGCCTGTCCGGCGAAGACCTCGATCGCGCGTTCGACAAGTTCGTTCGCGGCCGTGGCCGGCGTACCGTCGGCACGGGTCTGGGTCTCTACATCAGTCGCCGGATCGTGGAAGCCCACAACGGAACCATTACCGCCGGGAACGCCCCGTCGGGCGGCGCCGTCTTCCGTGTCGAGCTGGGCATGACGAGCTCACCGGCGGAGCCGGTCGGAGCGTGACGATCTCCTCGGCAACCGACATGCTCGCACTGACTCGTAAGTCGCTGCGCGTCGTGGTCGCCGACAACGACGCTTCTGTGATCGAGCTTGTCACCACCGATCTGGCGCTGGAAGGTCACAACATCGTGGCGACAGCGCTCACCGGCGAGCAAGCCGTCGTGCTTTGTCGCCAACATCGGCCAGACGTGCTGATCGTCGACTTCCGAATGCCGCCGGGGCTGAACGGGCTCGAGACGATCCGCCGTGTCCTCGCCGAGAAGACCGTTGCGACCTGCATCCTTTACACCAACTACCGCGCACCACACATCGCAGCCGATGCGAGGCGGCTCGGCGCGACGTACGTGAGGAAAGGTCCGCTGCGGACGCTTCGCGCGGCTTTGCGGACCGACTAACCGGACAGGTCTGCGGCGGAGCCGTTGGTCTCGTCGTAGGAGTCGCTGATCCCGCCGGCCGGGATAGCGACCGTGGCGCCGGCCGGTGCGATGACCGTCCACCGACCTGAAGACGCGTCGTACGCCGCATCCACGGGCGTTCCGTCCACGGAGACAGTGACGCTGACGACGTGGCCACTCGTCGACCACGGCTCGAACGAACACGTCTTACAGATCAGGCTGTGTCCCGGCGTGCCGCCGCCGTCGTCGGCGTACCACCGGATCCGGGCTCGATGTGCAGCCGACGGCAGCCGTGGATACGTGTCGCTGACCGCGAACGAGATCTGGTCACCGCTGCGCTGGACCTCGTTGACCGTTATGCCGCTCCACGGCGAGACAGTGAACGGTCCCGACGTCAGGTGGTACGCGCGCACCGCGCGGCTCGTGTGGATGTGCCCGTTGACGACGAAGCGGTACGTGCCGGTCGGGGTTTGCCCGCCGACGACGTCGGCCCGTGGGTAGGCGTCGAATGCTTCGAACGACGCCCGCCAGTTCCATTGTTGGCTGCCACCGCGGTAGGTCGGCGTCATGTGAACGGCGTCTCTCGGCGTATCGAGGAAAACTTGCACCTCGCCGCTCTGGTCGGCGAACGGTTGCCACGAACCGTCGCCGAGCCGCTCCACAGCGACCGTCGGGTTGTCCGTCCAGTTGTCGCCACCCACCCAGCGGAACTGCGTCACGTCGAACCGTTGCACGTTCCACGGCTGCGCAAGGTCGCGCGCCGGCCCCGCGCTGTCGGGAATCTGCTTCGTCCAGGCGTAGTAGTACGCCGCAGCGATCTGACCGACCGCCGCCGCTTCCGCGGTCTCTCGCACCTCGTCCGCGGTCGCGATCGCGTCGGTCGGCTGCGACGGCACTCGGGTGCCGCACAAGAGGTTCGCGGCCATGCCGACGAGGTTGGTGACCATGTAGTCAGCGGTGTGCGGGCCGTACGACGTCAACGCCTTGCGATAGGCGTCCCGGGACATGTACTCGCGATAGCTCACGGTGTAGCCGTTGTAGTCACTGCTGTGACCCAGCCCGACCGACAACGCATAGCCGGGGCACTGGGCGTACGCGCCTTTGCCGAGCTCCGTGTGCGTGAAGTTTCCCTTGATCGCAGCCGGGTTCGACGGCTCACTGTCAGCGCGATCGACGTAGCCCGGCGCGTTCCACCCGGCTGCGTCGTTGGTGATCTCGGCTTCCATGTGCTTGTACGCCGACGGGCTCACCGACAGTCGCTGCTGACCCCAGCGGTCACCGGGGTTGGGACAGGAGAACGCGGGTGGCGCCGCAGCGAGGTCGAGGTGGCAAGCAAGAACGCCCATCCCCGGCCAGGCGGCGTCGACGTCGGCCTGGTTGCCGTAGTCGAAGCCGAGCCACATGTCCCCGGTGACCCTGTCGGTTCGCGTCTCGAGGTTCTTGATCAGGTCGCTCTGTGGCTCGCACGCACATGAGGCGAGCAGGATGCTGCCGATGCGCAGCGCCTGCAGTTTGAGCCGGAGGTTCTCTTCGACCGCTTCGTGCGACGGCACGTCGTAGTTGTCCGGCACCGGGATGCCGGTCGCCTTCAGTTGGTCGTACAGCCTCGGCGAGATCGGCAACGTGAGGCCAATGTCGTCGGAGCGGGCACAGTTCGGCAGGCCGACACCGGGCACCCCCGGATCGCCCCCAGCCGTCGGACCGGTCCGGCAGTTGCCGACGGACGGGTACGGATGCGAGAGCGGCCCGGCGTACCACCGGGTGAGCATCCGCACGGTCGGGTTGGTGTCGAAGGGCGCCTGCACAGTGACCCCATTGGCGGCACCGCCGATCGCCTGCCACGCAGCGACGACGCGCTCGGCCATGACATGCGTGCCGCGCTCGGCCTGCGCGTAACCCATGTGCCCGTAGATCTCGTTGAACGAGTCGCCCTCGTCGTTGCCCTGCTTTGGGTTCGCGTACTCATACGGTCCCTCGGCCGAGCCGACCGAGCCTTGGCTGAACACCACCGGCGCTCCGGTCGCGCGGTCGACGTACCGCTGGAACGGTGCGAGCCAGTCAGCGCTGATCAGGTCGTAGCCGTCCAGCGACTCACCATGCTCGGCATAGTTCACGTACGTCGCGAGCGGTTTCGGGCTATTGGCGTCGGACATGTCATCGATGCGGAGCACAACCAGACCGTGGTCGTTCTCCCACATCGGGTAGCCGGTCGGCGATCCGTCCTCGTTCACACCGGAGCCCGCGATGTTGCCCTGGAAGTCCGGGAACTGCACGGTTGTACCGCCGATGCGCGCGGGACGCAGCGTCCCCTCTGCCCGCTCCACTGCGGTCGCGATCTGCCGTGCCTGGTACTCGAACATGCGTAGGTCGGCGACGTCCTGGAACGCCCACACGCCGAATGCAGTGGAGGAGTAGTACGGCGAGTTGTGGTCGTGCGTTGCCGAGACCAGGAGGTTGTCGTAGCTGACCTTGCTGCCGTCTTTCTTGAGGATCTGGGCGGCCCGCCGGACGAGCAGGTCCTGCGTCAGGTAGTTATCGGTCTTCACGAGGGCGACAGGGGCGTCGCCTTCTCCGTCCTGCAGAACGATCGCGCGGATCGAGAGCCGTGAGGCGACGCCGTAGGACGACTGCTGCTTCACGTGCTCGACGTTCGGATCCCACTCGGTCTGCAGGTCCGGGCGGTAGGAGATGAACTTGTCCGGCTCGGTCGGGTCGGTGGGGAACTCGTCCGAGGCGTACTGCCCGGCACCGGCACCGACGTGCCATGTCGCGTCCACGACGCCGACGCCGGCACGCAACCCGGTCCAGGCTTGACCAGCGGTTTGGGTCTGACTGATCGCTACCCCGCTCGCCGATATCAGGGCAGCGGAGACCAAGGGCACGAGCACGCGGCGCACGCATCACGATTCGCCATCCGGCGCGCTGCTCCTGCTCGGCAGGAATTCGCCAGGTCCGCGGAGAACTGCAATCGGACACTCAATGAGGAGGCGTCTTGCGCCGGTTCGTGCTCTTGACCGTTGCTGTGGGGCTTGCGGCGACCACCATTCCGGCTGCCCTCGCGGTCACCGGCAAGCCAGCCGTCGCAGCTCCGGCGGTCTACCTCGTGGGTGGCGGCGAGCAGTCGATCAACCCGACCGCCGCCATGCTCGCGACCAAGTCGTTCTATCTCGGTGGTTATGGCTTCTCGGACTTCAAGGCCGGCAACAAGGTGCAGCTGCCGGGGACGAGCGGCCGCTTCGCGACCGGCATCCTCGGCGACGGCGTGCACAGCAGGGCCCTCGCAGTCAGTGACAAGGCCCGCACGATCGTGCTCGGGCAGATCGAGACGCAGGGCTACTTCGCGGCGTACAAGCAAGGCCCTTACGGCATCAACGAGATCCGCAAGGACGCGTCTGCGCGGATCGGCACGCTGGCCAAGGCGTCGCCGGGAGCGCCGCCGGTCCCCACCGCGTCACAGATCCTTGTCAACTCCAACCACACGCACGGTGGCCCCGACACCGTTGGCGTATGGGGCGGGGTGCCGACGTCCTACCTCCAGCTCGTGCATGACCGCACGGTGCAGGCCATCGTCGACGCGTGGACCGCATTGCGCCCGGCCACCTTGTCCTATGGCGTCGCGCACGCGGGCGTCGTCAACGAGACCGCGCAGTACCCGCCCACCGGTGACGACGACCCGTTGCTCACTAACCAGTTCTCGGACGATCCCAACAACCAGACGATGGACGACCAGATCCGCGTCCTGCAGGCCCGTGACCCGGGCACCGGTGCGGTGCTGGACACGTACGTGAACTACTCCTCCCATCCGACCGTGCTCGGCTCGAGCAACCGGGGTGTCACGGCCGACTACGTGGGCCGCCTCGACCTGTTGATGTCGCAGGCGTTCGGCGGTTTTGCGATGGATCAGGTCGCGACGCTCGGCCGTGAGCAACCGGCGCGCGCCGACTGCCCAACGGGTGGCGACGACTCCGACCCGACCGCTGCACTCTGCAAGCTGGACAACTACGCCGGTCGGGTGGTGGCGAAGGTGCAGCGTGCACTCACCGTCGCGCAACCGCTCACCGGCACTCCGGACGTCGCGATGAACAGCTATCTGGTGGAAGAGCCGGCGACGAATCCGGTGCTCGCCGTTGCGGACTACGGCGGCACCGTGATCGGCGCGCCGATCATGCGGGCGGCGACGCCACCGTGGTTCACCGGGTCCGTGGTCGGTACGACGGCCTTTTCCGGTCGGATCGGCGACGTGCTGCTTTCCGGTGGTCCCGGCGAGATGTACGCGCAGATCTGGTCGCGGATCCGCAAGGACGTCACCGGCATGCGCGGTTACCTGTCCATCGGCACCGCCGGCGACTTCCTCGGCTACATCATTTATCCGCTGACTGCGTATCCGGAGCCGGTCCGCCGGTCGATGTTCAGCGGCGAGCCGCCGCCGATGGGTGACATTTGCAGCGGCGTACCGTCACCGGTCGGTTGCCCCGACCCGATCGGAAACGACAACTTCTTCTTCAACATGTCAATGACGTTCGGGACGCACCTGACCTGCGATCTATTGCGCGGAGCCGGCGACGTCCTCGCCAACCGTCCCGCGAAGTACTGGGTCAGCGAGACTCATATGTGCGCGGCGTACGCCGGTGACCTCGCCTTGCGATCGGGGTCGGACACGCTGTTCCCGGAGCAGCCGGCTACGGGGCTGGGCTGACCTCGAGCACGGTTGCGCTGAACTCAGGCAGCGTCAGCGTCATACCGCTGGCGAGCTCGCTGCCGGTGTAGCTCCCGAGCGTCGCGCCGGTGCGGACGTCAGCGACGGTGTAGGTCACGCCAGGTGAGACACCGTGCAGCCGCACGGTGTCAGTGTCCGAGCCGCCGGCCTGCCGGAACGCGAACACGTAACCGCGCTCGCCGTTCCAGGGCTGCCACGCCGCCCAGCCGCTGCCGTTCAGCGGGTCGTTCGTGGTCAGCTCGTAGACCGCAGGGCCGAGCTGGTCTCTGTTCGCGGCGTACCAGCGCAACCACCACGCGGTCTCCGCGCGCTCCGCCATGGGGAGCTTCGTGAGGTCGGTCCAGTACGTCGGATGCGAGAGCAGCGCAAGCGGCATCAGCGTGTCGACGCCGTGCACACCGGCGTACTGGCCCGCCAATGTGTCGTCGAAGACACCCATGCCGATCGACCACGTCGGCACCCAGGGCGCCGCTGTCCAGATGTCGTGCAGCAGCTTCGCCACTGTGGTGCTGCCGTGCAGGTGCGCGTTGTCGAACCACGACGGTCCGATCTCCGCAGACTCGAACGGCCACGACCGCTGGTCGTTGGTCTCGTCGAGCTCGAACGTCACCGTTGGATGACTGCGTTGCATTGCGTGCACGAGCGAGACGAACGAGGCTTCGTAGTCGGCGTAGTCGTGCGATCCGCAGTCGACCCACGCCATGAAGTCGAACTTGAACTCGGCGACGCCGTACTGTCGCACCAGCCGGTCGATCACGCCCAGCAGATACTTCTGGAACGCCGGGTTCGTCGCGTCCCAGACGCCGAGTCCGGCGTCGTCCGGGACGCGTGCCGTGACGTCACCGGTCGGTGCGCACGCCCACTGCGGATGTGCGCGATAGGTCCTGGACGCTCCGTTGAACTCCAACGGAGACATCCAGAGACCGAGCTGCAGGCCGTGCTCGTGCACGTAAGCGACAAAGTCAGGCACGCCGTCGTGGTTGCGGTCCGGGAAGCGCGCCGGGTCGAAGCGCCAGTCTCCGCTTTCACCGCCATGGCCGCCCTGCCATTGGTCGTCGAGCATGAACGTCTCGATGCCGAGTGTGGCGGCTGCGTCGGCTTGCGGGCGCAGGTTCGGGTCACTCATGCCGTCGCCATGGCTCCAGGGGTGGAACGTGTTGAGGTCGACGCTGCGGGCGAAAGCAGGTTCCGCCGCGCCGACGAACGCGCGGGCGAACTCCGCCGCCGCCTCGTCGGAGCCACCGCTGAAGGCACCGAGGTAGCTCGTGCCGAGGTCGAGTCGGGCCAACGACCGGAGCACGCGTGCGCGCACCGGCAGCGGATAGGCCGGGTTCTTCAGCCGGTTGTACGACGGCGGCTGGTCACGCAACGGACCGAAGTCGAACGCGTCCCGAGCCCAGTCGACGCCGATCCACGACGTACCGGACGTGTCCCGGCCCGCGCGGCTCATCAGTCCGCCGCGTCGTTGTGCAACGAGGAACAAGCCGCTGTCGCTGCCGAACCGGGCAACCTCGCCCTCGTCGTCGAACGCGCCGACGGGGTGCGTGGTCTGCCGGTAGTCATCGCGCCAGTCGGACCCGCCGTGGTAGGTGCCCACCTCCGCAGGGAGGTTCGCCGCCGCGCTCGTGACCTGGTCGAGGCGATAGTCGGGAATGCGCAGCGGCAACGCGCTGTGATTGAGCACGACAGTCGACGTCTGGAATGTCGTCGTACCGGGGTGCAGAACGACAAGTCGATCGAGCTCGACCCCTTGGGCGGGTGCGACGCCGGTGGCCAACGCGTAGCGGAACAGCAGCGCAGCACCCGTCGACGACAGCGGGCGGCCCGGCGCCCGCGGAGGTTGCGCCGCCGTCGTGTCGATCAGCCGCCAACCCGTGACGGAGCTCGTGGCGACGCCGTCGATGTCGACGACGAAGTCCGGTGTCGGCCGGATCAGCTCGTGACCATCCGGACCGATCAGGCTGACCGTGCGCACTCCGCCCACGAGGGACCACCGGCGGGTGACCCGACCGTCGGACAGTTGCGCCGTCGTCGCCGTGACCGAAGCGGTGACACCGTCGGCAGCAAACGTGCGCGGGCCGTGCCGGCTGAGGGCGCTCGCGAGCGGGGCCGGTGCGACCAGCGCGACAGCGACGAGCCCGGTCACTAGCCGCGATCGCATGGGATGAACGTTCGGCGCGGGTGGCCGCGTCCCTGCCGCGGGCAGGACAGCACGCCGGCACGGCGAAGTTGAGGACATGCGGAGGCTTGTTGCGCTGGCGGTGGCGCTTGCCGTCTCCGCGGTCCCGGTCGTCTCCTCCCGGGCCACTTCTGCGGGTGACGCGCAACCGCTTCGCGGTGTGTGGGTGGCCGGCGACCTGCACGTGCACACGATCTACGGACACGACACCTGCATCACCCCGCTTACCGCGTGGAATCCGGACTCCCCGAGCCGCAGCGCCCGTCGACCCTGCGCGGACTCCTACACCGTGGGCTTCACGCCGCGGCAGCGTCTGCTTGAGGCGAAGGAACGTGGTCTCGACTTCGTCGCTTTGTCCGACCACAACAACGTGCTCAACCAAACCGACCCAGCCGTGCTGTCGTGGTTGCGAGCGCACCCAGGTTTCCTGGAGATCCCGGCGTACGAGAACTCACAACCCGGCCACGTCCAGATGCTGGGCGCTCGCAGCTGTTACGACAACAACGGGCCGGTGGCGGGGAGCCGGATCCGCTGCGACGAGCTCGTGACCGATCGCTCTGGCGTCGGTGAGACCGAACTCGCCAACGCGCTGCGCGCTGCGGGCGGGGTGTTCCAGATCAATCACCCGAGCGACATGAACTGGCTGTCGGCGTACGGCTACTCCGTGGTGCCCGACACCGTTGAGGTGTGGAACATCGGGCCATGGGCCTATCAGCCACCCTTCCCGGCGAGCAACGACAACGACTTCTCCTTGAACTGGTACGACGGCTTCCTCCGGCTCGGTTACCAGGTCGGTGTCACGGGCGGCAGCGACACGCACTGGGTGACGACCGACGCCGTGCAAGGCGTCGGAGAACCCACGACATGGGTCTACGTCACGAACCGGACCGTGCAGGGTGTGCTCGACGGGCTGCGCGCACACCGAACGTTCGTGTCGGCGTTGCCGCCAACGGCTCACGGTGCGCAGCTGTTCCTCGAGTCGGACGCTGACCACAACGGGACGTACGAGGGGATGGCCGGCTCGGTGACGTCGCCCACCGCAGCGTTTCGGGTGCGCGCCGTCGGGCTGAGCGCAGGCAGCGCTTTGCGCATCGTCACCGACGAAGGTGCGGCCCAGGTGTTGATGACGTCGCCGTCGTACACCTTCCGACTTGGCTCCGGACGCGTGCCAGGTGCGCGGCAGTTCGTCAGGGTCGAGCTGCTCCGGCCGGACGCCCGCGGACAGCGTGCTGAGGCCTGCGACTCCGGCGTAGGTTCGCGCACGACCATGTGTCGCGACCGGTTGGCGATGTCGGCTCTGACGTCACCGATCTTCCTGAGCTGACGCCGGCACCGGTGATGTCCCGCCGATTTGGCAGGGTGTCCGGATGTCCCGCCGGGGGTGGCTCCTCTTCGCCGCGATGTGTGTCATCTGGGGCATTCCTTATTTGCTGATCCGGGTCGCGGTACGCGACTTCGCTCCGGGCACGATGGTGTTTGCTCGCACGGCGCCTGCGGTGCTGCTCTTGCTTCCGTGGGCGCTGCGTCGGAACGCGTTTCGCGGGCTCGCGCCGTACTGGCGGCCGATCCTGCTCTACACCGTCGTCGAGGTCGCGTTGCCCTGGTTGCTGCTCGGTACCGCTGAACAGCGGTTGCCGAGCTCGCTCACCGGCCTGCTGGTCGCCGCCGTACCACTCATCGGCGCGGGCATCGGGTACGCGCTGGGCGAGCAGGACCGCCTCGACGCGCGCCGCCTGACCGGTTTGCTCATCGGCATTGCAGGTGTCGTGGCCCTCGTGGGCGTCGATGTGACCGGCGGCGATGCCGGTGCCGCGGTCGCAGTGCTCGTGGTCGCGACCTGCTACGCCACCGGGCCGCTGATCATCACGCGTCGGCTGGCCCAACTGCCCAGCCTCGGCGTCGTCACGGCCTCCATTGCTCTCACCGCCTTGGGTTATCTGCCGTACGCCGCAACGCATTGGCCGGCGCACATCGGCGTGAAGCCGGCGCTTTCGGTGCTGACCCTGTCGTTCGTGTGCACGGCCATGGCGTTCCTGATTTTCTTCGCACTGATCGCGGAAGTGGGACCTGCGCGCGCGGTCGTCATCACGTACGTGAACCCGGTTGTGGCGATCGTCCTCGGCGTCGTCCTGCTCGGGGAGCCGTTCACCCTCGGACTTGCCATCGGTACGCCGCTGGTGCTGATCGGCTGTGTGCTCGCGACAGCGTCGAACCGCAGCGAAATACTCACGTAAATGGGCGAACCCGATCCGTTGTTCGACAGGGACGGCGATGCTTTCGTTCCGTCCGAGCACACGCGTTCGCCGTGGTCGCCCGAGTCTTTGCACGGTGGCGCAGTCGCCGCGTTGCTCGCACGCGCCATCGAGGAATACGAGAACGACATACCGATGCAGATTGCGCGCATGACGATTGACCTCGTCCGGCCGGTTCCGGTGTCGCCGTTGACGATCGACCTGCGGACGATCAGGCCCGGTGGTCGAGTGACGGTGGTGGGCGCTGACTTGCTCGCGGACGGTGAGCCGTGTGCTCGGGTCACCGCGTTGCGGATCCGCGATCAGGCGGTGCCGATCCCGAGCAAGACGCCGCTTCCGGACGATGTCGTGCCTGCCGCCGGGCCGGACGAGTCGAGTGAGCACCTTCCCCAGTGGTCGTTCGAGGCCTTCCACACGCACGGTTGCGAGGTGCGCTATGCCCGCGGCGGCTGGCTCGAGGTGGGTGCTGCGTTCGCGTGGATCCGGTTGCTGAAGCCGGTAGTCGCTGATGAGGCGCCGACGCCCATGCAGCGGCTCGTGGCGGCCGCCGACTACGGCAACGGCGTGAGTGCGGTGCTTCCCTTCGACAAGTGGATGTTCGTCAATCCGGACATCACGGTTCACATCGAGCGGCCGCCGGTCGGCGAGTGGATCGGCCTGGACGCCGTGACGCGGCTGTCCGACCGCGGCGCCGGGACCACGACGACCGTGCTGTACGACCAAACTGGTCGCGTCGGGATCGCCGTACAACACCTGCTTGTGCAAGCCCGGCAGTGAGCACTCGTTGGCCTCGGGACCGGCCGAGGTGTGGACGGGTTGCCCGGGTGGGAGGCTGTTGAGCGTGCGACATCGCAGAGTTGGCCGCGTTGGCCGGTTGGCCGCGGCCGCAGTGCTCGTCACCGTCGGCCTTGGCGCGGCCGCATGCGGTAGCGGTGGCAAGAGCAGCAGCGCTGCCGACCCATGGCAGCTGGTGGTGGCGTCGCCACAGAAGACGACCGACGCCCGGTCGGCGAACTTCTCGATCAACCTCGTGACGAAGGCGTTGGGTCAGTCGTTCACGTTGACTGGGACCGGTGCGTTCGACTTCGCGAAGCATGCCGGCGCGATTCACTTCACCCTGCCGGCATCTCTTGGCGGCCGCACGATCAGCGAGATCGTCACCACCAACACGCTCTACCTGCAGCTGCCACCTGCTACGCCGCCAGGCAAGTACGCCGCGATCAAGGTCTCGGACCTCACCGGTGACGGTTCGCTGGCGCAGCTCGGCAACTCGGACCCGACCACCGCGCTCGAAACGTTGCGCGGTGCATCGCACGACGTGCGCAAGGTCGGCACCGCCACTGTCCGCGGCACGCAGACGACGCACTACCGCGGGACGATCGACGTACAAGCGGCGATCAATGCCGCTCCCGAGTTCCTGCGGGAGAAGGTGCGACGAGTTTTCGGACGGCTCACCAGCCTCCCGTACGACGCATACCTCGACGACCAGGGTCGGTTACGACGCTTCGACCAGCGCTTGACGCTGCCGGCCACCTCGGACACGGGCAACCAGCCGGTTGACGTTACGTCGACGTTCGAACTCTTCGACTTTGGCACCACCGTCAACGCAGCTCCGCCGCCGGCAAGCAAGACGGTCGACGGGTCCTCGTTGCTCCAACAACTGATGCGAAGGAGTTAGTCATGGGCATCACCCGCCGGGTTGCGCAGCCGTTGCTCGCCGCGTCGTTCGTAGCGGGCGGAGTCGAGACTCTGCTCGATCCGGGCCCACGCATCGCGCGCGCACGCGAGGCCGGCATAGACGAGCTTCCGTTCGGCGATGCTGCGACGCTCACCCGGGCGAACGCCGCCGTCCAGATCGGGGCGGGCGCAATGCTCGCGACCAACCGGATGCCGCGGCTGTCGGCGCTCCTCCTCGCCGCCAGCCTGGTACCGACGACCTACGCAGGTCATCAATTCTGGTCGGAGACCGACAAGCAGGTGCGCTGGCAGCAGCGAACGAGCTTCTTGAAGAACGCCGGGCTCCTCGGCGGGTTGCTGATCACCGCCCTCGACCGCACCAAGCGTCCATCGTTGGCGCACCGGGCGCGCCACAAGATCACGAGCTAGTCGCTTTACCGGCCGCGGTCGTGATCCAGCCAGGCGAGCGCGTCGGCGGCCTCGCCTTCCTTGACCCGGCCACGGACGGCGAGTCCGAGCCCGATCCCTTCGATGACGCGCGTCAAGAGTTCCTCGGCGTTCGCCATCAGCCACGGATGCGCGATCATCAGCGCCGCCACACCGTGGGCGGTGGCCCACAGTGCAAGGGCGAGCTGCACCGGATCCTCGTCAGCTGAGAACGCGCCGATGTCTTGGCATTCGCGCACCGACTCGAGTAGGTGGGCAAACGCCCCCTGCGCGGCGAGCTCTTCGATGTCGGTCGGCCCGAGCTCCAGCTCGCCTCGGCGCATCATCACCAGGCGGTACTCCTCCGGGTTTGCAAGCGCGAAGCGCACGTAAGCCAGGCCGCGCTCGCGGAGCGCGTCGAAGGGGGAGTTGGCCTGCTTCGCGGCCGCTTCCATAGCACTGTCGAGCTGAGCGAAGACCTCACCGCACGCAGCCTCGAGCAGCGTTTCCTTGTCCGGGAAATGCAAGTAGATCGAGGGCGGCGTCACACCGACGCGGTCAGCTACCCCGCGGATCGACACGGCTGACTCCGAACTGGTGGCGGCGAGCAGGTCGCGTGCAGCGGTCAGGATCTCGGCACGAAGTAGCTCACCCTCGCCGCGCCGCGCACGCTTGCGGCGCGTTATGGACGGTGACTGCGTCATACCCGCGACGCTGCCGGCTCGTCGAGCGCCGACGCCAGTTCGGCCGGCGTCAGGATCGTGACGTCTTCGTTGACGCCGATCCGCTCATGTAGCCGGCGCAGCGGCGCGGGCGCCCACCAGTTGAACCGGCCGGCGATGCGCATGAATGCCGGCACCAACGCGCCGCGGACAAGCGTCGCGTCGACAAGGACCGCAATGCCGAGGCCGATTCCGAACAGCTTGATGAAGGTCACGCTTGATGTGGAGAAAGCGAAGAACACCATCGCGAGCAACACGGCGGCTGCGGTGATCAACCGTCCCGTCCGCTCCAGCCCGACCGCGACGGCGGTGCGGGTGTCACCTGTCAGGGCGTACTGCTCACGGATCCGCGACAGCAGGAACACCTCGTAGTCCATCGACAGCCCGAAGGCCACGCAGAACATCAGGATCGGTGTCGTCGTGTCCAGCGTGCCCGTCGGGGTGAAGTCGCCGACGAGCCAGCGCAGGTGTCCTTCCTGGAACACGTACACCATCGCACCGAATGTTGCGGACAGACTCAACAGGTTCAGCACGATGGCCTTGAGTGGGAGTACGACGCTTCCGGTGAACAGGAACAGCAGGATCATCGTTGTGGCCCCGATCAGCAGCGCTGCCCAGGGGATCAACTTGCTGATGCTGTGTTCGGTGTCGATGAGCGAGGCCGCTTCGCCGCCAACCAAAACGCGGAACGGCGCCGGCGTCGCTCGCACGTCATGCGCCAGCCTCTTCCCGGCGTCTGAGTAAGAAAAGACGGACGGTACGACGTCGAGCCACGTTGCGTTCGCTGTCGCGAACCGTCGTGATGTCGCATCGGCATGGGCAACAAGTCGCCCGTGCGCATAGCTGCCGACCATCGAGTCGACGCGCGACACATGCGGCAGCGTCGACAGCTTCTGAGCGTACGCAGAGATCTGTGGTTCCCGAGCGACCACGTTGCCTGCGTCGGGTGCGACGACGGTCACCTCGTTGGCCTGGCCGCCGGGGAAGTTCGTGCGCTGCACGTCGCCGACCGTGTGGGCGTTCGCTCCGGGCGGCAACACGCGGTCATCGGGGAGACCGAAATGTACCTTCGCGAACGGCAGGCCGAGCAGGACAAGCAGCGCCACGATCACGGTCGCCACCGGGATCGGCCGGCGCATCACCGCGAGCGCAATCGTGTGCCATGCGCCGGTGCCGTCCGGCTTGGGCGGCCGGTGCCAGAACGAGAAACGGTCGATGCGCCGGCCCACCAGGGCGAGCAGCGCGGGCAGCATGACCACCGCGCCGAGACAGGACAGGATCGTCACCGCAATACCGGCGTACGCGAAGGACCGCAAGAAGTAGAGCGGGAAGATCAGCATCGCTGCCAGCGACAGTCCGACCGTCAACGCCGAGAAGATCACCGTGCGGCCGGCCGTCCGCAATGTGACGTTGATGGCTTCGCCCACGTCGCGGCCGGAGCGCAACTCCTCGCGGTAGCGCGTCACGATGAAGAGCGCATAGTCGATCGACAGCCCAAGTCCCATTGCGGTGACCATGTTCAGCGCGAAGATGGAGACGTTGGCGACCGACGCGATCGCGGTTAGCAACAGGAACGACCCGACGACGGTGATCCCTGCGATCGCGAGCGGCATCAGCGCGGCGATTGCACTGCCGAACACGAGTACCAGCAGAAGCAACGTCACGGGTAACGCGATGGCTTCCGCTCGGGCGAGGTCTTTGCGGATCTGATGGTTGACCTCGTGGTAGGCCTCGGCGATTCCCCCGGTGCGCACCGTCAGCGGTCCGTCGTGACCGGCGTACCTCGGCGTGAGATCGGTGACGCGCTTGGCGACGGCGTCATCGTCTCCGGTGATGCGCGCGACCACCAACGCCTGCTTTCCGTCTGCGCTGCGCAACCCGCTTGTCGGACCGAGGGTCCAGTAGGACGCGACCTGCGCGACACCGGGCTCGGCGGCGAGCCGCGCGGTCAACGCGCGGCCGGCTTGCGCGGCCGATGGTTCGTCGACCCCACCGGGGTCGGCCGCCAGCAGCACAAAGTTCGGCACGCCTTGGTGGAACGTGTCGCGCAGCGTGTCGGCCGCTCGGGACGACTCCACCTTCGGATCGGTGAACCCGCCGCTGGACAGCTTGTTCGCGACCCGGCCCCCGATGGCGCCCGCCAGCACGACGAAGATGAGCGTCAACCCGAGCACGAGGCGTCGCCGCCGGACCAGAACATCGCCGAGCCGACCGAGCATGACTACCTCCGCAGCAGGCCGAGACCGCTGGAAGTTAGCAACGTTAGGTTATCGCGGTCAATGTGAGATGGGTCACGCCTGGGAGGCGAGAGCGAGGGCGACTGCCGTCTCGGCGTCCGGCGCGACGGTGAAGGACTCCGGCACCGCAGCGCCGGTCTCGTCGAGCACCTGCCAGGAGCGCAACGTGATCACCGTGCGGCCGAGGCGACGCGCGAAGGCCAGCTCGGACAGCGTCCCCCACGACCCGCCGACGGCGATGACCGCAGCCGCGGACCCCGCCACGAGCGCGTTCCGCAGCTCGGCGAGCCCGGTCGGGATCGCCACGTCGAGCCACTCGTTCGCAGTGTCGCGGTCCCGTCCCGGCAGCAGCCCGACGGTCAAGCCGCCGGCGAGCTTGGCGCCGCGGCTGGCCGCCGCCATCACCCCGCCCAGCCCACCGGTGATGACCACCGCGCCGGCTTCTGCGAGTCGTCGGCCAACGTCTTCGGCCAGCGCGCTGATCTCCGGGGTGGCGTCGGCGGGTCCGACGACGGCCACGTAATGTCTCGGAGTCGCGTCTGCCACAGTTCACCTCGACCTCAAGCATCCACGACGCCGACGCTGTCAAACCGGAGTACGCCGTGCGCCTGCGCCTGACCCCTCAGGACACCAGCTTCTATGAAATGTTCGCCTCGCTTGCGGACAACCTCGTCAAGGCTGCGGACCTCGTCGCGGAGATGTTCGCGCCGGGAGCTGACCGGGAGGGGCTCGCCACTCGGATGCGTGACCTCGAGCACGCGTGCGACGCCGCAACGCATCAGATCATGCGGCACCTCAACTCGACGTTCGTCACGCCGTTCGACCGCGAGGACATCTACGACCTCGCCGGGCGCCTCGACGACGTCATGGACTACATGGAAGCCGCGGTCGACCTCGTCGTTCTGTACTCCGTCACCGAGCTACCGCGGGAGCTGGCGAGCCAGGCTGAGGTGCTGCAGCGCATGGCGCAACTCACGGCGTCGGCTATGCCGCGCTTGAAGACGATGAAAGACCTCTCTGAGTACTGGATCGAGGTCAACCGGCTCGAGAACGAGGCCGACAAGGTGTACCGCCGGCTCGTGGCACGTCTGTTCAACGGCAACTACGACGCGCTCACCGTGCTGAAGCTGAAAGACATCATCGATCAGCTGGAACACGCCGCTGACGCGTTCGAAAAAGTCGCGAACAGTGTGGAGACCGTCGCGGTCAAGGAGTCCTGACCTCGGTGGCGACCGCCGGACTGGTGGCGATCATCGTCATCGCGCTGTTCTTCGACTACACCAACGGATTTCACGACGCGGCCAACGCGATCGCAACGTCCGTCTCGACTCGCGCCCTCACCCCTCGAGTCGCCCTGGCAATGGCGGCGGCGTTCAACCTGCTCGGCGCGTTCGTGTCGACGAAGGTCGCAAAGACGATCGGCAGCGGGATCATCGGCACCCCGAAGGGGCACGAGGGCCTCGTCCTCGTGTTCGCCGCGTTGATCGGCGCCATCACGTGGAACCTGATCACCTGGTACTTCGGCCTGCCGTCCTCGTCGTCACACGCATTGATCGGTGGGCTGGTCGGCGCCGCGCTCGCGTCCGCTGGGCACGTGCACTGGGACATCTTGTGGTCGAAGGTGATCGTCCCGATGGTGCTGTCGCCGACGATCGGGTTCACGCTCTCGTTCGCGTTCATGTTGTTGTTGCTGTGGTTGTTTCGGCGCACGCGGCCCGTTCCGCTCAACCGTGGCTTCAAGTACGCACAAGTCGCGTCCGCGGCCGCCATGTCCTACGGCCACGGCTTGCAGGACGCACAGAAGACGATGGGTGTCATCACACTGGCGCTGGTCACGTCCGGGCATCTGAGCGATTTCAACGTGCCGTTCTGGGTCATCATCGCTGCCGCCGCTTCGATCAGCCTGGGCACCTACTCCGGTGGTTGGCGGATCATGCGCACACTCGGTCGACGCGTGTTCAAGCTGGACGCGTCGGCAGGCTTCGCGGCACAGACTGTCGCCTCCGGCGTACTCATGACGACCGCGTTCGTGTACGCCGCCCCGATCTCGACGACGCACGTCATCTCGTCGTCGGTCATGGGTGTGGGTGCGACGCGTCGGCTGTCGGCGGTCCGCTGGGGGATCGCGGGCAACATCGTCGTCGCGTGGATCCTCACGTTGCCCGCCGCCGGCCTGATCGCGGCCCTCGTTTACCAGCTCGCCCACTTCGCCGTCGGCTGACCAGGACCGCTATTCCGAACGGGCGTAGGAAACGTCCGTGTCCCAGTGCGCGAAGCCGAGCGATTCGTAGAGGTGGATAGCGCTTCGGTTGGCTTCGTCGACGTACAGCATGGCCTGGGTGAGGCCTCGGCTCCGTAAGTAACGAAGACCGGCGACGGTGAGCACGCGACCGAGCCCGCTGCCCTGCATAGCCGGGTCCACACCGACGACGTAGACCTCACCGATCGGCTCGTGCCCGTGGCCGTCGTGTTCGTCGGCCCCGCCGTGCACCTTCGTCCAGTGGAAGCCGACAAGTTCGCCCTCGCGCTCAGCGAGGAAGAAACCTTCCGGGTCGAACCACGGCTCACGTTCGCGCACGCGGACCTCGTCGACGCTCCAGCCGCTTTGCTCCGGGTGGCCTTCGAATGCGCGGTTGTTGAGCGCTGTCCACTTCTCCTCGTCCGCACCGACGCGGAACGTTCGCATCGTGACGCCCTGCGGCAGATCCGGTGCCGGGATGGGAGCCAGCAGCGATCGGCGCATCTGCCAGAGCGCGCGCGAGCGGACGAAGCCGGCCCGGTCCGCCAGCCGTGCCGCAGCTGGATGCTGGCCGTGCGCCCAGAGTCGCAGTCGTCCGTCGGGTGCCTCCGCGACAAGCCGCGACGCCACGTCCTGCCCGACGCCCTTCCGTCGGTGGTCGGGGTGCACGACGAGCTCGGCGCTGGCACCGGAAACCTCGTCGGTCACGTCGAGGTGGGCGTAACCGACGAGCGTGCTGCCCTCCCACGCGAGCACGTTGCGGACCTGCTCGTCACCGCCGTACCGCATGTGCAGCATCACGTGTTCCGACAGCGGTGTGACCCCGTCGGCCTCGGCCGCGGCTGCGACGAGCGCGCGTACGGCGTCCGCCTCCGCGCCGGACAACCGGGCCTGGCGCTCGATGCGCAGAGCCTCGGTTGTCACTTTTGAAGCGTAGGTCTTGACGAGGCCGTCTCCGGCTGGTTAGGTCCCTAACTGTGTTAGGAGAACCGATACGCGATAGGCGAGCCGAACGCCATGAGGCCACCCGCGCCGAGATCCTGGACGCGGCGTGGGCGATCGCACGAGATGAGGGGCTCGGCGCAGTCGCCCTGCGCGAGATTGCTCGCCGGATCGGCATGCAGGCGCCGTCGCTCTACTCCTACTTCCGCTCCAAGAACGATTTGTACGACGCGATGTTCGCGCAGGCCTGGACCGACGTCCTCGACAGCAAGCCGGATGCAGGGTCATTGCCGGCCGAACCACGGGCTGCGATCAAAGCCATCGCGCACTTCTACTTCGACTGGGCGCGGGCCGACCCCGCGCGCTACCTGATCACGAGCCAGCGCGTGATCCCCGGCTTCGCCCCGTCGCCGGAGGCGTACGCGCCAGCCGTCCAGGTCATGGAGGACACGCTCCGCGAGTTCGACCGGCTCGGCATTCCGACCGATGCCATCGATCTCTACACCGCGATCGTCGGAGGACTAGCCGCGCAGCAGGTGGCGAACGATCCAGGCGGCAATCGCTGGAAACCGCAAGTGGACCGCGCAATGGACGCGTTCTGTGACTACGTCGGGGTGCCGGCAACGAAGAGCCGCGCCCGAGCGAGGGGGAAGAAATGACGACGACTGCACGTGCGACGACAACGCCGCGGGAAAGCACGCTCGACCGATCAGTCGCGATGCGGCTCGCCGCCACGGAGTACCACCGTCTCGCCGAGCTGCTCCGCGAGCTCGACTCGTCGGACTGGACGAAGAGCACGGACTGCCCGGCCTGGGACGTACGCGCATTGGTGGCACATAACCTCGGCATGGCCGAGATGTCCGCCTCAATCTTCGAGCAGCGTCGGCAGATGAAGGCGGCGCGCAAGGCGGGCGGCCTATTCATCGATGCGCTGACCGACGTGCAGGTGCGCAAGCACACCGCCAAAACTTCGGACGAGCTCGCGACGGCGTACACCGCGGTCGGGCCGAAGGCAGCGAAGGCCCGCCGGCGTACGCCGGGCTTCATCCGCAGACGCACTCTCCCTGTTCCGCAGCACGTCAACGATGTCGATGAGGTGTGGCGACTCGGTTACCTCATCGACGTCGTGTTGACGCGCGACGTCTGGATGCACCGCGTCGACATCACCCGCGCGACCGGCAAGACCATAAAGCTGACCTCTGATCACGACGGTGTCCTTGTGGACAACGTCGTCAACGAGTGGGCGGACCGGCACGATCAACCGTTCACTCTTCATCTCGACGGGCCCGCCGGCGGCAGCTGGGCCCGGGGGGAGGGCGGCGCCGAGCTTCGGCTCGACGCTGTCGAGTTCTGCCGCATCCTTTCGCGCCGCGCCGATGGCGCCGGCCTACTCAAGACGGAGGTGCCGTTCTAATGGAGACACGAGTAGACGAGGTTGCGCCTGAGATCTACCGCTTCTACACGTACGTCGAGGAGATGGACTTCTCGTTCAACCAGTATCTGGTTGACGCCGAGCAGCCCCTGCTGTTCCACACGGGCCCGCGACAGATGTTCCCGCTTGTGAGCGCGGCGGTTGCCACGGTGATCCCACTCGAAAAGTTGCGCTGGGTGAGCTTCGGTCATGTCGAGGCCGACGAGTGTGGGTCGATGAACCAGTGGCTCGCCGCGTCACCCAAGGCGGAGGTCGTGCACGGCCCGACCGGTGTCATGGTCTCGCTGAACGATCTCGCCGACCGGCCGCCCCGACAGCTTGTTGACGGTGAAGTCATCGACCTCGGCGGGAAGCGCGTCCGATGGGTGGACACGTCCCAGGTGCCGCACGGCTGGGAATCTGGTCTCATGTTCGAAGAGACGACGCGTACGTTGCTGTGTGGCGACCTCTTCACCGCTGGCGGTGCGCACGTTCCGACAACCGACAGCGACATTGTCGGACCCGCCGCCGCAGCGGAGGACATCTTCCACTCGACGGCGTTGACCCCGGGCACCGCGCCCGCGATTCGCCGGCTCGGTGACCTAGCGCCGACGACGCTCGCACTCATGCACGGCCCGGCCTACACCGGAAACGTGCAAACGGCGATCAACGAGCTGGCCGACGAGTACGAGCGTCGCCTGCAGGACGCCTTGAAGGTGCGCGAGCCGCTCAGCGTGTGACGCTGACGTCCTCGTCTGCGAGCGGAGTCACCGGCGGCGAAACGAACTTGTAGCCAACGTTGCGCACGGTTCCGATCAGTGCTTCGTAGTCGGCGCCGAGCTTGGCCCGGAGCCGACGCACGTGTACGTCGACCGTGCGCGTGCCGCCGTAGTAGTCGTAGCCCCACACCTCTTGCAGCAGCTGGGCGCGGGTGAAGACGCGTCCAGCATGCTGCGCGAGGTACTTCAGCAGCTCGAACTCCTTGAACGTCAGGTCGAGCGTCGCGCCGCGAAGCCGTGTGGTGTACGTCGCTTCGTCGATGGTCAGGTCGCCGGCTCGGATAAGTGCGCGGTCGTCGTCCGGCGCGGCGCGTGTCGCGGCGCTACGCTCGAGTGCGAGCCGCAGCCGCGCGTCGACCTCGGCGGGGCCGGCGGTGTCGAGGATGAAGTCGTCACTGCCCCAGGCGGAGGAAACGGCGGCGAGGCCGCCCTCGGTCAGGATGGCGATCATCGGAGCGTCGGTGCCACCGGTGTGCAGTAACCGCGTCATGGCTCGCGCGTGCGCCAGCTCGCGACGTGCGTCGACGAGGATGACGTCGCCCCCCGGGACGTCCAGCAGAGCCGTCGGCTCCAACGGAGCGACCCGAACGGAGTGGCCGAGGAGCGCGAGGGCGGGCAGCACCTCGGCAGACGGGCCGAGTGCGTTCGTCAGCAGCAGCAGACTTGCCACGCGGCGGCGCACCTCCAGACACGACAAAGGACCCAGGCAGGCAGCAAGGCGCCATTGCCCGGGTCCGCTGGGGCCAAGGATACCGGCTGCTCTGCGATCATCCGGTAATGGCGGAAGTAACCGGCGTACCTGTCAGCGCGCCGCCGCCTCAGCCGCCGCGACCGCAGTCCGCGTGGGCGTTGGTCCACACCGCAGCGTTGAGCGCGGCCGCCATCGCGCTGTTGCTCCTGGGTGTGCTCGCCGGTCGCTACGTCCTCGTCGGCGTACTCATCCCACTGCAGGTGCTGCTGGCGCTCACGTGGCTTGCAGCGCTCATGACGCCGGGTCTGTTCTGGTCGGCGGGGGTAGCAGTCGGGGCCGGAGTCGTTGCTGACCTGTTGTGCGCGACGGGTCCCGCGGGTGTACGCCGGCTCGCGGGTGTGCTGGCTGTGTCGCTGTTGGTCGCGATGGTGATGCAGGTGCTTCGACGTGATCCACGGCTCGAGCTGACCGCGTCACTCGGGTCGACGCTGGCTGGCACCGTCTTCGTCCTCGCGATGTCGGTGCTCGTGGCGCTGCGGCGCAGCGACACCGGCCGGGACGCTGCGATGGCCGCCCTCATCGGCACTGGTGCCGCGATCGTCGTGGCACGGCTCGTCGATGCGGTCCGGCTCCGGGGAGGCGGTGTGGGCATGCGCCGTCGCAGCGCGCTCGGGCTCGCCGCCGGCGGCGCGCTCGCGGTTCTCATCGGCGCCGGGATCGGTGCCGCGGAGGACACCCTCAGCGTTGGTGACGGCATCGCGCTCGCGGCCGCGGCCGCGGCCATCGCTCTCGCCTGTGACATCGGCCTCGACATGGCGCGCGCCGGAGTCAGCGGCGGCAGTGAGAACGACCGCGCGCGGGCTGCTTTGTTGCCGCTGGCAGTGCTGCTGCCGATCACGGTGGCGGTGCCGGCGGCGTACGTCACCGGTCGGATCCTGCTCTCCTGACATGCGCAAGCTCATCGTCGCTGCCGTCGTTGTCCTTGCGCTGCTGTTCGGCCTCGACCGACTCACCGCGGTGTACGCATCACATCGAATTGCCACCCAGCTCAAGCAGACGGAAGCCCTGAGCCAGACGCCGTCGGTGACGATCCACGGCTTCCCGCTGCTCACCCAAGTCGTGCACGAACAGTTCCAGGACGTGGAAGTTGTCGTCTCCGACTACACGAAGACACACGTCGTCACCATCAAGCGCATCGACGTACACCTGAGGCATGCACACGTGAACATGACCGACGCGCTGTTCGGCCGGACCACGACGGTTCCGGTGCAGCGGGTCAACGCCGTCGTGCTGATCGGGTACGACGCACTCAATCGGGCGCATCCGGCCTTGAGCTTCGGGTACGCCGGTCACGGCGCGGTCGCGGTCTCCGGCGGCATTCCGTTTCCCGGCCTGCACGTCGGCGCTTCGATCACGGGACATTTGACGTTGAACGCGAACAAATTCTCCGTCGGGGTTGGGTCGTTTGTGGTCACCACCGAACTCCCGCCGCTGCCCTTCAGTTTCCGGCTCACTTCGATTCGCGCCACGTCAACCGGCATCGAGATCTCTGGCGGCGCGGACAACGTCGTGCTCAGGCAGGCCGGCGCCTGACATGGCGTCCGTTGAACCAACGTCGTACCGCAAGCGTGCTGATGACATGGCCGGTGTACCGGACAGAGCCTCCGTCGCAGATGAAGAACTGTTGCGGGCGCTGTGGGCGGAACACGGCGGGCCGCTACTTGCCTACGCGACACGGCTGACCGGTGGGGACCGGCAGCGGGCAGAGGACATCGTGCAGGAGACGTTGCTGCGAGCCTGGCGGCATCCGGAGGCACTGACGGCCGAGCGGGGTTCACCGCGGCCCTGGCTCTGCACTGTCGCGCGCAACATCGCGGTCGATGTGCACCGGTCGCGGCAGGCGCGCGCCCCGGAGGTGGGATCGGAGGCGCTGGCTCTCGTCGCCGTACCCGACGACGTCGACCGGGTACTCGAGACCTGGATCGTCACCGACGCAATGCGCGCGCTGTCACCCGAACACCGTGAGGTGATCGTTGAGACGTACTTCCGCGGCAAGTCGGTCGCCGAGGCTGCGGCTGCGTTGCGGATCCCAGCGGGCACGGTGAAGTCCCGGACCTACTACGCCCTTCGTGCATTGCGTCTTGCACTCACCGAGAGGGGGGTGACGTCGTGACCGCCCTCACATGCGCGGACGCCCGACTCTCCCTCGGCGCCTATGTGCTCGGCGCTCTCGACGGCGAGGACCGCGCTGCGGTTGAGGCGCATCTGGCGCATTGCGCGTCCTGCCGCGACGAACTGACCGACATCGCTCCGCTGCCCGGCCTGCTGGCGCGCATCGACGAAGCAGATCTGGTGGCCGGTGACCCCGCCCCACCCCCGGAGCTACTCGACCGGTTGTTGCGCGCTGCCTCCACCGAGCGCCGCAATGCCCGCCGATGGCGGGTCATGGCGGCAGCGGCCGTGGTCGCTATCGCCAGTGCGGGTGCCGCGGCGGCGGCCGCCCAGATCGCCGAAGGGCATGGCAGCCGGCCGGCTGCGGCAGTCAGCACGCTGTCCGCGACCGACCCGGTCAGCCATGTCACGGCTCGGATCTCGGCGGCCGCGAAGACCTGGGGCACCGCTGTGCGCGTCCAGCTCGCCGGCGTACGCGAGGGCGAGACCTGCTCGTTGGTCGTGACCAGCCGCACCGGTCAGCATGAGGTGGCCGCGAGCTGGCGGGTGAACTACACCGGCAGCGTCGACGTCGAGGGCGCGACCGAATGGCCCACCTCCGACATCGCGTCGTACGACGTCGTGACCTCCGACGGCCACCATCTCGTCAGCGTCCGCGCCTGAATTCTGAGAAAATCGCCCCTGCGTGACAACCGGCGCCGGCGTTCCGGCGTTTAACAGGTGTCAGGCATGGGGGTGGGATGCGCCAGGCGCCCAGCAGCTTCGACGCGGCGTATCCCGCGCTCTACCGGCGCGCGTACTCCGCGGCGTACCGGCTGCTCGGCAACCGGCCGGAAGCTGAGGACGTCGCACAGGAGGCGTTGACCCGGGGCTTGGTGCGTTGGCGCGGGATCGAGCCGTACGCCGAAGCATGGGTGGTTCGGATCGCGACCAACCTCGCGATCGACGTCGTACGACGACGGTTGCGACGTCACGAGGAGACGAAGGACGCAGTGTCGATCGACCGGTTCGTGGACGAGCGCGTTGATTTGGTTCGCGCTTTGAGCGCGCTGCCGCGCAGGCAACGAGAGGTTGTGGCGCTTCGGTTCCTGGGCGATTTCTCCGAGGCCGATGTCGCGAAGGCGCTGGGCCTTTCGAACGGGACGGTCAAGTCGCACGCGGCGCGTGGACTCGCCGCCATGCGCGCGCATCTGCAGCCTGTACCTGAGGGAGTTGTGCGTGTTCAAGCATCTGGATGACGCGCAACCGCCGGACGGCGGCGCGGCATACGACGCAGTGCTGGCAGCTGCATCGTCGCGACGTCGTAAGCGTCGGTTGTTCGCCGGCGGCGGCGCCGCGGGCGTGGTCGCTGCCATTGTCGCCGCGTTCGTTCTCGTGCCGTCGAGTGGCGGTACGTCGAAGCTCGTCACCGCGCCGGACGCGACCGGCGCAGGATCGGCTAGCCGAGACGAGCTGCCGCGATTGCCGGTAACACCGTCGGCGACTCCGACACCCACACACTCGACAGCTCCAACGGCGGGCCCGACGGCGCGTGCGGTCGCAGCCGTGGGCGAACCGACATCGGTTCCCACGGACACGCCGTCGCCGTCGCCTTCACCCGTCACGACCTGCCCGCCTTCGACCGAGCACGCGAACTCTGCGCCAACGGAGCCCCAGTTCGAAGCGCAGATGGAGCACGTGTGGCTCCGGTGCTCGTCGGACGCGGGACGGGAAGGCGCACCGATCGCGGTCGGCTTCGTGGTGCGCGCCGACCACACATGGTCGAAGCTCGCTCCTCGCTCGGACGGAAGTTTCGAGGTCTTGTACGGCTGGGGCAACGAAGGCGCTTGGAACACCGAGGACACCGCGTCTATGAACGGCACGGAATACGGCCGATGGCAGATCGACATGCACATCGATGGCGACGGCACCCTGATGGGTGAGCCCGCCTTCGCGAGCGACGCACCGGTCATGAACATGCAGTCGTTCCAGCGGTTTGTCCCCACGTACGTCCAGGGCAGCCGCAGCGATGTTGTGGACCCGGGCCGCTCGACCAGGACGTACGGCCCGGGCGACCCGGCCGGCTGCACGGCGCAAGAGGGCGGTGAGCAGCCGACTGCGCCGAGTGAGGCCGCGTTCATCCAGCAGGTGCAGCACGCATGGCTGCTCTGCGACCAGCCGTCGTTCTTCGGAACGAACGAGGACGGCCTCGATATCGAGACCGGCTTCCAGTGGGCGAAGCTCGCCCGCGGGGCGGACGGCACCTGGACCCGGATGGCGGGTGCGCACAACCAGGGGACGTGGTCGGTCCTGCAGGCAGGCGACGCCGGGGACCCGCGATGGCAGATCAACTTCACCTTCGCCGACGGAAGCTCGGCGGGCAGCCTGCCGGCCTTCGCGGTGAATGCGCCCAAGATGCGGCTGGACAACGAGGGCGTCTACGTCGCCGACTACGTGCAACTCCCCGATGGCGCAGTTACGGGCTGACGCAGGGAACACCCAGGCGTAGCACGGTGTTGGTGACCGTGATGATCGCTGGTGTTGCTGCGCTGGCCGCCGTCCTCGTTGCGGGGACGGCCTTCGGGTTGCTCCGTCGTCGCCGCGATGGTCGGGTTCGAGCCGTTGCGTCCGCTGACCAGTTGACGCCTGCCGATCTGGGCTCGGCACTCGGGGAACGCGCGACGCTGGTGCAGTTCACAACTGCGTTCTGCGCGCCGTGCCGTACAACTCGGGTCGTCCTCAACGAGGTGACCGGCCTCGTCGACGGTGTGCGCTACGTCGACATCGACGCCGAGTCGAACCTGGGGCTGGTCCGACGGTTGGACGTTCGCCGTACGCCGACGGTCCTCGTGCTCGACGCCAAGGGGCGCATCGCCAACCGCGCATCCGGTGCTCCGCGCAAAGCCGACCTCCTCGCAGCACTGTCCGCGGTCGTCTGAGCGCCGGTATGCTGACCACGATGGTCACGATGACCTGCCCGGGGCAGGAACTCACTCGCCGGCGCGCGGTCGACCTGTGCCGCGTGGCCACCTGCCTCTGTCGCGCCTGACGTCTTCTCGCGACCGTTCTTCGCCGTACGTCAGGAGCTTTTCGTCATGTACGTCGATCCGCGTGGTCTGCGCTTTGCCGCAGCGATCACCACAGCCGTGCTCGGCGTTGTTCTCGTCACCGGCAACGCATGGCTACTGGCGGCACAGGCTGCGGTCTTCGCGATCGGCGCAGCCGCTGGACTGCGGTTCTCGCCGTACAGCGTCGTCTTCCGGCTGCTCGTCCGCCCTCGCCTGGGAGCTCCGACGGAGCTCGAAGCGGAGACGCCACCGCGGTTCGCGCAAGCGGTTGGTCTCGGTTTCGCGGTGATCGGAGTCGTGGGCTACGCGTTCGGCCTGCCGGCGCTCGGCATCGTGGCCACCGCGTTCGCATTGGCGGCCGCGTTCCTGAACGCAGCCTTCGGCTTCTGCCTGGGCTGCGAGATGTACCTCTTGATTCGACGCATCGTCCCCAATACCAAGGGAGTGACCACATGAGCCGCAGCGACGTACTCGTCGATGCCGACTGGGTCGAGGCGCACATCGACGACCCGAAGGTCGCCATCGTCGAGGTCGACGAAGACACATCGGCGTACGAGAAGAACCACATCCGGAATGCCATCCGCATCGACTGGCAGCGTGATCTGCAGGACCCCATCAAGCGTGACTTCGTCGACAGGGCGGCGTTCGAGAAACTGCTGTCCGAGAAGGGCATCGGCAACGATGACACCGTCGTCTTGTACGGCGGTAACAACAACTGGTTCGCGTCGTACGCGTACTGGTACTTCAAGCTCTACGGCCACGACAACGTGAAGCTGCTCGACGGTGGCCGCAAGAAGTGGGAGCTCGACTCACGCGAACTGGTCGACGAAGTGGCGCAGCGACCTGCTACGCAGTACAAGGCGAAGGAAGCCCGCACCGACATTCGCGCTTTCCGCGACGAGGTGGTGGACGCTATCGGCCAGAAAAACCTGGTCGACGTGCGTTCGCCGGACGAGTTCTCTGGTCGGCTGCTCGCGCCGGCTCACCTCCCGCAGGAGCAGTCACAGCGCGCCGGCCACGTGCCGACCGCGAAGAACATCCCGTGGTCGAAGGCCGCGAACGACGACGGCACGTTCAAGAGTGATGACGAGTTGCGCGAGCTCTACCAGAGCGAAGGTGTCGACTTCGGCAAGGAGACGATCGCCTACTGCCGGATCGGTGAGCGGTCGGCGCACACGTGGTTCGTGCTGCACGAGATCCTGGACCAGCCGAGCGTGAAGAACTATGACGGCTCGTGGACCGAATACGGGTCGCTCGTCGGCGTACCGATCGAGAAGGACGTCTGAGCATGTGCGGGGCCACAACTGGTGGGCGTTCGACGGAAGGGATCGACGTGGCGAAGGAAACCGTTATCCAAGGCATGGTGACCGCGGGCGGTGAGCCAGTGGGTGGGGCGTTCGTGCGACTGCTCGACGGCAGCGGTGAATTCACCGCTGAGGTGGTCACGTCCCCAACCGGTGAGTTCCGGTTCTTCGCCCGCCCCGGTGACTGGACGCTGCGCGCCCTGTCGTGGCAAGGCAACGGCGAGGCTTCGGTCAGCGCCACGCAAGGCGAGGTCACCGAAGCAACGGTCCCCCTCGCGAAGTAGCCCCCTGTTGCGCCTCGTTCCGACGACGGGGGTGGTGCGCGAAGGCGGGTGTGGACGCTGGCTGCGTCCACAACAGGGCTCGCTGAAGCGCGTTTGTCGTAGGTCTGCCGCACGATGGGGTCATGCGTCTCCGCCGCGTCGTCACGCTGCCGCTGCTCGCGTTGCTCGCGAGCGGTCTGTTCTTCGCTGGTCGGGCGCTCACATCGCCGGCACCCCCGGGGCCGGGCCACACGTTCACGGCTCGGGTGGTGCGGGTCGTCGACGGTGACACGTTCATCGCGCGACCAACCACGGCGCATCACGACGTGCGGGTGCGTTTGATCGGAGTCGACACCCCCGAGACCGTGAAGCCGAACACACCTGTGCGCTGTTACGGCCCGCAAGCATCCGCGTTGACGAAACACCTGATGCCACCGGGACTGCTGGTCCGCGCGGCCTACGAGCCCGGGGGCAACCAGGATCGATACGGACGCGACTTGTGGGACGTCTGGCTACCCGACGGACGCTTTCTCGCCGGTGTGCTTGCGTCGAGCGGGGCCGCACGTGCTTACCCGGTGTCGCCACAGACGACGTACGCCGCCGCGCTGCGCGACATGGCGAGCTCAGCGCGCGCACAAGGCAAAGGCCTCTGGGGCGAGCCCTGCGAGGGTCACGCATTCGGGTGACCTGTCTGGCCCTGCGCCCTGCAGGACGCCATGTCGGCACGTCATGTGCACGCCGTGAACAGAGTTGCGTTACCGCTGGCGGGACGGTACGGATACCGGTCGGCCGGTCAGTAGACGAGCGCCTGCGCACCGTCCGCGAGCGCTTCCGCCACGAACGTCTGGGCACCCGCGATGCGTACGCCGGTGACCACATCGTCTGCCGTGATATCTCGGCGCGCAGCACACTGTGCGCACAGGGTGACGGTGCCGCCAACCAGGACGGCATCGAGGAGATCAGCTAACGGAGCAGAGTGCGGTAGCTCGAACGCCGCGGCACGACCGGGCAATGCGAACCACGAGCTCTCGCCGGTCAGCCACAGCGATACGTCGGCACCGGCTGCGACTGCTGTTGCGGCGACGGTGAACGCCTGGGCACAACGCTCCGGTGCGTCGGCACCGGCGGTCGATTTGACGATGAGGGTCCGATTCATGTTGATCGCCAGCAGCCTATTGCTGCGCCGTTTGCCAGGGCCCGTCATGCGCGCGAAGCAGACCTAACCGGACGTATCCGCGGATGTCGCGCTGGTGCCAGTGCCGCCGTTTGCCACGTGAGTACGCCGAATGGGCGCAGCCGAAGATAGTCATGCCTAGTCATCTAGAGCCCCCGAGGTCGAGGACGAAGAACTCTTTGTCAGGACCGGAGGTGTCAGCGGAGACGCGGTCCGCTTGCGAAAGGACCGGCATGCGCCACAAGAAGATCACGATCAGCGTCGCGACACTCGCTCTGGCAGGTTGTGGCCTCCTCGCGGCGCCAGCTTTCGCGGCCGGCGGCTGCACGAGTAACTGCTCGGCATCGACGAACGTCACCTTCGCGCTCAGCGGTGCTGGGCTTTCAATCTCTGTTCCGTCGAACGCAGACGTCGACCTAGGCACAGCCACGACGAACGTGGTCGGCACCTCGGTGACTGGCTCGCTACACCCGACGACCGTGACCGACACACGTGGTCAGGTGCTCGCCCCCTGGACCGTGACCGTCTCGTCGAGCGGATTCACCGGTTCTGGAGCCGCCGCCGGTCACTCACTGGCAGCGGGCAACGCGACGATGTACCTCGACACGGTCAGCACCTTGGCGAACGTTGTCGCGTTGGCAACTGGCGGCCTGTTACCGACCTCGGCCGCGCTGCAGGCAACTCCTGTGACACTGAGCAGCGGCGGCGCCACGTTGCTTGCCGGTACGACGACCGGCAGCGGCACGATCACCTACACGCCCGACATCTCGGTCAGCATCCCGGCTGCCACCGTTGCCGGTACCTACTCGGGCGCGGTGACCCAGACTGTCTCGTAAGGACGTACGCGGGCGACATCAAGCCGTCGCCGCCTGGAGCGCTCGCGTACTTGCCGTTGCGCTGACCGCCGGAGCTTTCGCCGCCCCGGCCGTCGGCGCTTCGGCGTCTCCCCGAGTGAAACCGGCCGAGCGCGAGTCCATTTCCATCCGGTTGCTCGACGCTTCGGCCGCACGCAGGGACGATCCACGCGCGCGCATCTACATCGACGACAACCTCAAGCCCGGTGCAACGATCGTGCGGCACATTGAGGTCAGCAACTCAGCGTCCCGTGCGGTCTCGTTGCGGTACTACGCCGACGCAGCAACTGTCGCCAAGGGTTCCTTCACTGTCGCGGCGGGTCAGACACAGAACGAACTGACCCGGTGGATGACGGTGACGCCGGCCGCCGGCACGTTGCCGCCGCAGGGCCACGTCGTACTCACCGTCACCATCAAGGTTCCGACCGACGTGCAACCAGGTGAGCGGTACGGCGTCGTACTCGCCGACGTTCCACCGGCTCGCCCGACCAGACCCTCCCAGCTCGCTGTCGGCGCCCGCGTCGGCATTCGCGTCTACCTGTCGGTCAGCCGCCGAGCCGAACCGGTGACGGACTTCCGTATCGACTCGCTCACCGCGCTGCGCACGAAGTCGGGCCAACCGGAGGTGCTGTCGCAGGTGCACAACACCGGCGGTCGCGCAGTCGACTTGTCCGGCACGTTGATGCTCGACCACGGCCCGGGGGGTCTGCGCGCAGGGCCCTATCCGGTGGCTCTCGGTACGACGCTCGGCGTGGGCCAGACGGCGCCGGTGGCGATCCCGCTCGACCGGCAGCTACCGGCGGGGCCGTGGCGCGCGGTCTTGACGCTCGCCAGCGGTTCGGTTACCCGAGCCGCGCAGGGGATGCTGTTGTTCCCGACCGCCAACGGCGTGAGCAGCCCGGTCGTGGCGGCAAAACCGCTGTCGATCACGCAGCGGCGAAGCATTGTCGTCCCCGTTGCGGGCGGCCTGCTCGGGTTGCTGGCGCTGGCCTTCTTGTTGTTCCTGCTGCTGCGCCGGCGTCGCAAAGACGACGACGATGACAACGCGGGCAATGGCAAGCCGAGCGCTCCGACGAGATCACGTGTTCTCACCGCAAGCCGCCACAGCTAGGCGTCTAGTCTCCGCCTGTGGATTTTTCGATCAGCGAGGAACAGGCGGCGTTCCGCGCATCGGTTCTCGACCTTGCGCGTGACGTCGTGTCTCCGGGTGCGCCCGAGCGCGATCGCGATGGTCGATGGGACCCGGCGATGTGGAAGACACTCGCTGGTGCCGGCATCGCCGGCTTGCCGATTCCGGAGGAGTACGGCGGGTCGGGCGCCTCGATCATCGACCTCTGCCTCGCCAACGAGGCGATCGGCGAAGGCGGCCGCGACGGCGGACTGAACCTTTCGCTCGGCGCGCACTGGGTGATCGGTTCGCTGCCCATCTACCTGCACGGATCGGAGCAGCTCAAGCGCCGGTGGCTGCCCGGTCTATGCGACGGCACCTACGTCGGTGCGTGGGCATCCACCGAACCGGAAGCTGGGTCGGATGCTGCGGCGTTGCGTACGACTGCGGTTCGCGACGGTGACAGCTGGGTGCTGAACGGCACGAAGATCTTCATCACGAACGGGCCGATCGCCGCTGTGTGCACTGTGCTCGCGCGCACCTCGGAACGCGGCGCCACGGCTTTCGTCGTCGACACGAGCACACCCGGATTCACGATCGGAAGAGAGCTGGACAAACTGGGCTGCCGCTCGTCGCCGACCGCGGAGATCGTGCTCACCGACTGCCGCGTGCCGGACGACTGCGTGCTCGGCGTACCGGATGAAGCGCTCTGGCGGATCGCGTTCGAGTGCTTCGACTGGGAACGCACGGTGATGCTCGCGGGCAGCGTCGGCGGCATGCAGGCGACGCTCGACGAGACGATCACCTACGCGAAGCAGCGTCAACAGTTCGGCCAACCGATCGCTCGTTTCCAGGCCGTTGCGCACAAAATCGCCGAGATGAAAATCAACCTCGAGGTCTGCCGGACGGCGGTGTACCGCGCGGCGTACTTGAAGCAAATCGGGGCAGAGCACCAGGTCGAAGCATCGGTCGCGAAGGCGCTGATCGGCGATCTCGCAGTTCGCAACGCACTCGACGCGATCCAGATCCACGGTGGCTACGGCTATCTCAAGGACTTCGGCGCTGAGCGCGCGTTGCGCGACTCGAAGCTGCTCTCCCTCGGTGGTGGCACGACGGAGATCCAGAAGATGATCATCGCCCGGTCGCTGCTCGGCGAGTGACAAACGGGCGATCACTACTCGCCCCCGACGTGACGCGCTACCCGGGCTGACTGCGCGGAGGTGCGCCGCTTGACTCGCGCGGTATCGGCACCACGTCTCCGGATGAGGTACGCCGGGCAGCCGTCGTACGGTGGCCGACGGCGCTGACGAGCTGCGGAGCGAGGGCGTACAGCGGTGTGCGTAGGTCACCCTCCAACAACCGGGTGATGTTCGCCGGTCGCTGCGGCGTCGTAAAGAAGTAACCCTGCGCCGCGTCACAGTTCAGCCGGCGCAGCGCCTCGACTTGCTCCGCGGTCTCGACACCTTCTGCCACGGTGCTCAGCCCGAGAGCCTGCGCCAGGCCGGTGACGGCCGCAACAATGGCCCAGGCGTCGCTGTCGACGCCGAGCCCGTCGATGAAGCAGCGGTCGACCTTCAGCTGATCGATGGGCAACTGCCGCAGGTACGCCAACGACGAGTAGCCGGTGCCGAAGTCGTCCACGGCGAGCCTGACGCCGAGCTCGCGGAGCCCGGTCAGCATCGCGATCGCATGGTCGGCGTCCTCGAGCAACGCGGACTCCGTGATCTCGAGGCCGAGCCGATGTGCGGGCACGGCATGCCGACGCAACGTGGCGGCGATGGTGTCGACGAGGTCGCGCTGGGCCAGCTGGCGAGCGGACAGGTTCACCCACACGACGAACGGGCGATCCTCCTGACCGGAAACCCACTCGCGCGCCTGGCGTACCGCCTCTTCGAAGACCCAAGCGCCGATCGGTACGACGATGCCGGTCTCTTCTGCGAGCGGGATGAACTCGGCGGGTGGAACCAGACCGCGCTCAGGGTGCTGCCAGCGCACAAGAGCCTCGACCGCGATGATTTGCCCGTCGAACAACGATACTTCCGGCTGGTAGACGACGCGGAACTCTTCCTCGTCGAGTGCTTGGTGCAGGTCGTTCGCGGTACGCAGTCGGTGTACGGCCGACTGCCGGTAGTCCTCGACGAACAACACATGCCGGTCCCGGCCTTCGTCCTTCGCCCGGTTGAGCGCAGCGTCCGCATCCCGCAGCAACGACTCCGGTGTCGCTCCGGTTTCCCCCGGCAACGCGATGCCGATAGACGCCGTCAGGAAAATGCGAGCGGTTTCGTTGGTCTCCGGCTTCGCAAGCTCGAACGGCACCGCAAGGGTGCTCGCGATGTCCTGCGCGATCTGATCCGCATGGCTCGGCCCGAAGACGTCCTCGCACAACACGGCGAACTCGTCGCCGCTGAACCGCGCCGCAGTATCACCCGGTCGAAGCGCCGCGGAGATCCGCTCCGCGACGCGCAACAACAGTTGGTCACCGACGTCGTGACCATAAGAGTCGTTCACGAGCTTGAAATGGTCGAGGTCGACGAGAAACACCGCTGCAGCTGCCTTTGTCGCGGCTCCGTCCTGACCGTGGTGGCGGCCCGAGCGGGCGAGCGCCTGGCCAAGCCGGTCGGCGAACAACATCCGGTTCGGCAGTGCGGTCAGCGGGTCGTGCAGCCCTTGGTAGACGAGAGCCGCCTCGAACTGCCGCCGCTCGGAGATGTCCCGGCTGATGCAGGACAGGTAGTCCACGGTGCCGTCCGCAAGTTTGTGCGCGACGATCACCTGCGAGACCGGTAGCTCGGTGCCGTCGTACTTCCGCAGCGACACTTCGCCGGACCACACACCCTCGCGCAGCGCCGTCGGAAACGCCTCGCGCGCGACAAGGTCGCGTGAGCTCGGGGCGTACCCCAACAGCACTGACATGTCGGCGAGGTCGGCGTAGGGCGGGATCTGCCATGCGTTGCGCGCCGCTTCGTTGAGATAGGTGAGCTGACCGCGGACGTCGACGACGGTTACCAGGTCCGGTGTGATCTCGATGACATCGGACAGGCGTGCGTTGTGCTCGCTCAGCTCGTGCTTCGACTGCGTGAGGCGGCGGAAGCGCTCCTCGCTGCGGCGGAGCTCAGCCTCGGTCGCTGCGGCGGTGCGCTGTCCGTGGCGCATCCGCACGATCAGGACGGCAAGGGCCAGAAGGATGACGCCAGAGATCGTCAGGTCGACGACGGTGGCGAGCGATGGCGTCATTGCTCCATGCCGCGCGGGACGGAAGCGACCGGCCTCAGGCCCCCGATGGCCTGCCGCTGATTGGCAGCACCCTCAACGTAGGCACATCGTCGCGGAGTGTTGTGCCAAATGGCGAAGATGATCCCAAGTGACTAGGGCCGTCCGGAAAGGGCGCCAGTCGGGAAAGTCACGACCCCCGGGCTTTTCCTCGCCCGACGAGGCGGAACTTCGTCGATCACGAGGGCCGGCTGGACGAAGCCGGCGCCCGGGGGCCGGGTGACTGCCGTGGTCTCGCGACCGCGGCTGACGTTACGAGCGTGCGGTCAGCGGACAGCCACCTCACGCGTCCGTTGATCATGCATCCGTCGGACCACCTCCCTCCTCGTGTGCCACGAAGGTACGACGGCGGATCGCGCTCGGCAAACACCGGCGTACGTTGTGTTGGCCCGGATGGAGCAACCACGCCCGGTCACCGCGCGCCGCCGGCCGGTTACGCTAGTGCCCATCGCCCGCCGCACACCGAGACAAAACGACGCCTAGTCGGGGGATCTGACCTTCCGTGTCCGTTCAGCATTACGAGCTTTCACATCTCGACTCGCTCGAAGCCGAGTCGCTCCACATCATGCGCGAGGTGGCCGCCGAGTTCGAGCGGCCGGTGCTGCTGTTCTCCGGCGGCAAGGACTCGATCGTCATGTTGCGCCTGGCCGAGAAGGCCTTCTGGCCGGCCCGCATCCCGTTTCCGGTCATGCACATCGATACCGGACACAACTTCGACGAGGTCCTGGAGTATCGCGACCGCCGGGTGGGCGAGCTCGGGATCGACCTCATCGTGGCCAGCGTCCAGGAGTCGATCGACACCGGCCGGGTGCGGGAGCGCCCCGGCCAGTCCCGCAACCCGCTGCAGACCGTGACGCTGCTCGACGCGATCGAGAAGTACCGCTTCGACGCCGTCTTCGGGGGCGCGCGCCGCGACGAGGAGAAGGCCCGGGCCAAAGAGCGCGTGTTCTCCTTCCGGGACGAGTTCGGCCAGTGGGACCCGAAGAACCAGCGGCCGGAGCTGTGGGACCTCTACAACGGCCGGCACCAACGCGGTGAGCACATCCGGGTCTTCCCGCTGTCCAACTGGACCGAGCTCGACATCTGGCAGTACGTCGCGCGCGAGCAGCTCGAGCTGCCGTCGATCTACTTCGCGCACGAGCGTGACGTGTTCCGGCGCGACGGCATGTGGCTCGCGGTGTCGCCGGTGACACAACCGCGCGACAGCGAAGAGGTTGTCCGGATGCGGGTGCGCTACCGGACCGTCGGCGACATCTCCTGCACCGGCGCCGTCGAGTCATCGGCCGGGACGTACGACGACATCATCACGGAGATCGCGGTCACCCGGATCACGGAGCGCGGGGCGACTCGCGCTGATGACCGGGCCAGCGAGGCCGCCATGGAGGACCGGAAGCGCGAGGGTTACTTCTGATGGAACTCTTGCGATTCGCCACCGCGGGCTCGGTCGACGACGGGAAGTCGACGCTGATCGGGCGCCTGCTCTACGACACCAAGACCATCTTCGAAGACCAGCTCGAGGCCGTCGAACGCACGTCACGCCAGCGCGGGGACGAATACACGAACCTCGCGCTGCTGACCGACGGTCTGCGTGCCGAGCGCGAGCAGGGCATCACGATCGACGTGGCGTACCGGTACTTCGCGACGCCACGACGCAAATTCATCATTGCCGACACGCCAGGACACATTCAGTACACCCGCAACATGGTCACCGGTGCGTCGACGGCCAACCTCGCGTTGGTGCTGGTGGATGCGCGCAACGGCATCGTCGAGCAGACGCGACGGCACGCGTTCCTCTCGACGTTGCTGCGGGTGCCGCACCTCGTGCTGTGTGTCAACAAAATGGATCTCGTCGACTACGACCAAGCTCGGTTCGAAGAGCTACGCACCGAGTTCCGCGACTTCGCGGCGAAGCTCGATGTCACCGACCTGACTGTGGTCCCCGTCTCTGCGCTCAAGGGCGACAACGTCGTCGACCGCTCAGCGAACATGCCGTGGTACGAAGGCTCGTCGCTGCTGCACCACCTCGAAGAGGTGCACATCGCTAGTGACCGCAACCTGATCGACGTGCGCTTCCCGGTGCAGTACGTCGTCCGCCCGCTCTCGGACGAGTGGCACGACTATCGGGGGTACGCCGGGCAGGTCGCGAGCGGCGTCATGAAGATCGGCGACGAGGTCATGGTCCTGCCATCCGGGCTGAGCTCGACCATTGCGGCGATCGACACGTTCGACGGCCCGGTCGAAGAAGCGTTTCCGCCCATGTCGGTGACGGTGCGCCTCGCCGACGACATCGACGTGTCGCGTGGCGACATGATCTGCCGCGTCGCTAACCAGCCGGCGGTGAGCCAGGACGTCGAGGCGATGGTCTGCTGGATGGCCGACGGTTACAGCCTGACGCCTCGGACGCGTTGGGTGGTCAAACACACAACTCGCTCCGCGAAGGCCGTCGTACGCGACATCGGCTACCGGCTCGACGTCAACACACTGCACCGTGATGAGGACGCCGACTCCTTGTCACTCAACGAGATCGGTCGTGTCTCGCTACGCGTCACCGCGCCGCTGTTCGTCGACGAGTACCGCAGGAACCGCATCACTGGTTCGTTCATCCTGATCGACGAAACCACCGGCTCCACGGTCGCTGCCGGGATGATCATCGGCGCGGCGTAGCGCCTACGTCAATCCGCGCCGAGCCAGCCGGCCGTACGCAGGTACGACAACACGATGTCAGCGGCGTCGTCGACGGTGCCGGTCGTCGTGTCGATGCTGACCTCTGCGTCGGTGGGCATCTCGTACGGATCGGAGACACCGGTGAACCCGGGAAGATCTCCGGCACGAGCGCGCGCATAGAGACCCTTGCGATCCCGGTCTTCGCACACCTCGACCGGCGTGGCCACATGCACGAGTACGAAACCACCGGTCTTCTCGACCATCGCGCGAACGTCCTTGCGCGTTGCGTCGTACGGCGCGATCGGAGCACAAACGGCAACGCCTCCGTGTCGAGTGACCTCGCCCGCGACGAAACCGATCCGGCGAATGTTGAGGTCGCGGTGCTCAGCCGAGAACGTCAGCTCACTCGACAGGTGTCGGCGTACGACGTCGCCGTCGAGCAATGTCACCCGGCGAGGCCCGATCTCCAAGAGTCGTGCCGCGACCGCCTTCGCGACCGTGGACTTGCCGGACCCGGAGAGCCCCGTGAAGAACACCGTGAAGCCTGAGCGATCCGCCGGTGGATGCAAGCCGGCAACCTCCGCCGCGACCGCCGGTAACAACGTCGCCGTACGCGTCTCGGCAAGGCGGACGAGTTCGAGCGCACTCCCCACCTCGTCGCGCTCTACCCGCGCTCCGGCGTCAATCGCAAGGTGCGTTGCGCCGTAGTTGCGCGCGACCCGAGCACCGAGCGCTTCGCCGGGATCGGGGGTGAGTGCGAGCGCGAACTGGTCCGCGCCGAGCTCCTCGGCGATCACTTCACCCACGAGTACGGCGCTGCGCGCGCGTGCGTACCACTCCAGGTCGCCGACGTCGTGTGGACGATGCAGCGGCTGCAGCATGACCGCCGACTGGGTCCGCTGCGCCGCCGACAGCAGGACGTCGACCTGCTCCTGGGTGACTGCTTGGCGAGGTTGGTACGCCAGCAGTCGTGTCCACCCGTGCTCGGCTGCCAACTTGCGTACGTCGTCCGGTGTCTGCCGGTAGTCACGAAAGTCGTGATGTACGACGCCTTCGATCGCGCGCAACGGGCCGGCGGCGAGCCGATGGCCGTCGTCGCCGGTCCAGACATCCTCGACGTCCATCGCTGCGATCGCCGCGCCTTCGTCATCGCGCAATGCGATCGGGTTGCCGGCAACGACGTCGATGCGAACGGCAAGCGGCTCGTCGCGGGTGAAGCCGGTCCGCGGTGCCAGTGCGCCGTTCAGTAGCAGTTCGACCTCGGCGTACTGCGCGGGCGTCAGCAGATGTTCCGGCCACGTCGCTGCGACTTTGCGCAGCGCAGCAGCCTCGGCTGCTCCGGTCGGGCCGTCTGTCATGCGCAGGCTCCTCGGACGAATTCGGTCTCCGGAAGGATAGGAGCATGACCGTGGACGCTGATGCCGATGACCATTCGCTCGCAGCAGGCCTCGCGCAGGCTGCGGGCGAGCTGTTGCTGGACCTACGCAAACGCGCAGCCGAGCTGGACCCGCGCGAGCTGCGTGCCCAGGGGGACCAGCGGTCCCACGACTGGCTGATGTCGGCACTTGCCGCAGCCCGACCTAACGACGCCGTGCTCTCAGAGGAAGGCAAGGACGACGCGGCCCGGCTCAGCGCCGAACGCGTCTGGATCGTCGACCCCCTCGACGGCACGCGCGAGTACGGCGAGGAAGGTCGCACCGACTGGGCCGTGCATGTCGCGCTCTGGCAGCACGGCGATCTCGTGGCCGGTGCCGTCGCTTTGCCGGCTCAGGAGCGGGTCCTCGCGACGGGTGCGCCGCCACCGGTGCCTCCGCCGTACGGCGGCCCGCCCCGGCTGCTGGTCAGCCGGACCCGGCCGCCCGGTTTCGTCGGCGACGTCGCGAAGCAGTTGGGCGGTGAGTTGCTGCCGCTCGGCTCGGCGGGCGCGAAGGCGATGGCCGTCGCGCTCGGTGACGCGGAGATCTACTTGCATGCCGGCGGCCAGTACGAATGGGATTCCGCGGCCCCAGCGGCTGTCGCTCGCGCGGCCGGTCTGCACTGCTCGCGCATCGACGGGACGCCGCTGGTCTACAACCAGCCCGACCCGCTGTTGCCCGACCTGCTCATCTGCCGTCCCGAGCTCGCCGACAGCGTGCTCGCAGCAGTGGCCGGCACCCCTGTAGACGGCGAATAGAACAGTTCTGCGATCCAGAGGAGCAGTACAAAAGCCTCATCTCCTCACCCGTTCGCAGCCTCGCTTTGGCCGTTTCAATATCCGATTCCTAGTGGTGTGGAGCGGACTGGAGCGCCGATGAATGGACGCGTCATGGGCTTGCTTGCGGCCGGCGTACCGCTGTCGCTGCTGGCCGATCTCGTTTCGCCACCGGACAGTGGCGAAGTGCTCGTACAAGAGAGCCGACACGACCTGCGCGCCTAGACTTGATCACTGTGGCGAATGGCCCAACGACTCGTCCGGACGACCACCCCACGAGCACGACGCTGCAAGACGAACTTCGTGCCCAGGGTTATCGGCTGACACCTCAGCGCCAACTCGTGCTGGAAGCCGTCACTCGTCTGGGTCATGCCACACCCGAGGAAGTTGCCGACGCCGTGCAAAAGACTGCACATGGCGTCAACATCTCGACCGTTTACCGCACGTTGGAGCTGCTCGAGCAGCTGGGCTTGGTGACGCACACACACCTCGGGCACGGCGCCCCGACGTACCACTCAGCGTCGGATGCCGACCATGTGCACCTCGTCTGCCGCGAGTGCGGACTGGTCACCGAAACGACGCCCGAGCTCGTCGGCGCGGTGCTCGACCGGCTGGTGTCGGAGGAGGGGTTCCAGGCCGACGTACGGCATCTCGCAATTTTCGGCACCTGCCGGCAGTGCCGAACCCGGGCCGAGAACAGGTAGGTGTGTCGGTCAAGCCGGCCCGTTAGGGCACCGACGACCATGAGACGCCGGTTTTCAGCACCAGGGAGCCTGATGATCCGCTCTACATGTCGGCGTGCCGGCACCGTCCTGGCTGTCGCGTCCGCCGTTGTTGTGTCCGGGTTACCGCTTTTCTCGGGTACGGCGCTCGCGGCCACGATCACGGCGTCACCGTCGACTGCCCCGAACAGCGGCGACGCAAGTGTGACGCTCACCGGGGGGCCCGGCATGGCGCTCGCGTCTGGGGCGACCCTCACGAAGCACGGCCAGCCGGGCTACGCCATCCCCGCTTCCAATTTGGCGAGCAACGGGCAAGCGAACCAACGGGTGGCGACGTTCCCGTTGCTGAACAAACTCCCCGGCGGCTACGACATCACGGTGAGCGAGCCGAGCGGGAACGAAACGTGCACGAGCTGCTTCACCATCACCGGGTTGCCGCCGACTGTCGACATCGCGCTACCGGATCCGATGGTCACGGGGCAGACGAACGAGGTCACCGTCACGGTCTCGAACCCGGCGCGTGGCGACAACTTCGCGACCACACGCGTCGAGATGGCGTTGTCAGCGCTCGCGGGTCTGCAAGCCGCCAACATGACGATCACCGCCGACGTCGGCGGTACGTCGTTCCCGGTGGACGTCCAGAACGGCGGGGGATCAGAGGTCGACATCTTCCTGGGGCCACCGGACGGCACTCCGGTTGGGCAGAACCAGGATCTCGTCATCAACGTGCACTTCGATCTGCATAGCGGCGCACCGACCGGCAAGGTGAACGTCGACACGACGTTCGGCGACGTGAACACCTCGACGGGTGCCCTGACCGACGCACTCGCCACCGCCAGCACGATCACCCACCTCAGCGCCGCCGGATCGGGATCGACGTACCACGGGCTCACACCGCCCGTACGCGTTCTGGACACCCGCTTCAACAACGGACATGCGGGCGCGCTGCCACCCGGCGGCGCACTCACCCTTGTCGTCGGTGGTGTCAACCCGGTGCCGGCGGGGGCAACAGCCGTCGCCATCAACCTCACCGCGACCGGAGGGACGAGCCACGGCTTCCTCGAGGCTTATCCGGCCGGTGTGGCGCGACCGACCACGGGATCGAATGTCAACTATCCGCAAGGCGTGAGCGTCGCCAACCTCGCCGTCGTACCGCTGAACGCGACAACGCACGCGCTGACGATCTCGAACCTGAGCGCGGGATCCGTCCACGTCGTCGGTGACGTCGTCGGTTACTACGACACAGCCGGAGCCGGTTACCACCCGCTGGCGCCGGCCCGTGTTGCCGACACGCGGACCGGCCCGGGCGCACCGATCGTCGCGGGTGGCAAGCGCGTCTTCACCATCGCGGGCGCAGGTGGCGTGCCGGCCACGGGAGCGACCTCGGTTGCCATCAACCTCACGGCTACCAGGCCGCAGGCGCACGGCTACCTGAAGGCGTTCCCGACCGGCAGCGGCGAACCAGTGACGTCGAACGTCAACTTTGGCGCCGGCGAGACAATCGCGAACCTCGCTTTGGTTCCGCTCAGCAGTAGCGGTCAGATAACGGTGTCGAACCACAGTGCCGGCAACGTGCACGTGATCATCGATGTCCAGGGCTACTTCGCCGCGGGAAGCTCGTCATCGATGCACCCCATAGCGATCACACGTGTGCTCGACACGCGAAGCGGCTCCGGTCAACCCATCGCTGGAAACACCGCCAGGACGATCAGCCTCGGCGGCACCCACGGCCTGCCGACGTCGGGATTCACGATGGTCGCGGTGAACGTGACGGTCACCCAGCCGCTCGCCGGCGGCCACATCATCACGTACGCGAACCTGGCTCCCCGACCGTCGACGTCGAACGCGAATTTCTTCGCGGGTCAGACGATCGCCAACCTCGCTTACGTCAAGACGGACGCGAACGGTGGCCTGATCGTCTACAACGCGAGCAGTTCTCCGATCCACCTCATCGTCGACCTCGAGGGCTGGGGCAGCTCGCCGTAGTCCTCGGCGATCGCCGGTCGACCTACGCTGGATGGGTGACCAGCCTGCTGCTCGACCACCCAGGCGCTGCGCCTGCGCAGCCGCCCGACGACGGCGTCGCCTGGCACTACGGCGATCCGCTGCGCGAGCAGCGCGCACTGACCGAGGGCGTGGGCTGGGTCGACCGCAGCAACCGGGGTGTCCTGCGCGTCACCGGCGAAGACCGGCTGTCCTGGCTGCACAGCCTCACGACGCAAGACCTCGACACGTTGGGCCCCGGCCGCGGCACGGAAGCGTTGGTGCTGTCTCCGCAAGGGCACGTCGAGCACCACCTCGTCATCGCCGAGACTGGTACGACGTTCATCGACATCGAGCCGCACACCGTCGCCGACCTCATGACCTTCCTCGAGTCAATGCGTTTCCTGCTGCGCGTGGAACCCATCGACGTCAGCGACGCAACGACGCTCCTGTCACTGGTCGGCCCCGGTACTACCGCGCTGCTCGACGGCGCGGGTCTCGGCGTCGGGCCCGAGGCGTACGACGTGGCCGCGCACGGTGATGTAGTCGTACGCCGAATGCCGTGGCCAAGTGTCGACGCTGCTGACTTGATCGTCCCGACCGGTCAGGTGCACGACGCCATCGCGACGCTCGAACGTCTCGGGGCAACCCCAGCCGGATTGTGGGCGTTCGAAGCACTGCGTGTCGCCGCGCATCGGCCGCGTTTGCACGTCGACACCGACCACCGCACGCTCCCGCACGAGGTCGGGTGGATCGAGACGGCAGTCAATCTGACCAAGGGGTGTTACCGCGGCCAGGAAACCGTTGCCCGTGTGCACAACCTGGGCCGGCCTCCTCGGCGCTTGGTATTCCTGCACCTCGACGGAAGCGATGAGTCGTTGCCGCAACGGGGTGCCGTCGTCGAAGCCGATGGGGCCCCCGTCGGTTTCGTCGGTAGCGCTGTACGCCACTTCGAGCTCGGTCCCATAGGGCTCGCGTTGATTCGTCGCGGTACGCCGCAGGATGCCAGCCTCACGGCTGGCGGCGTACCGGCGACGGCCGAGGTCATCGTCGACCCCGAAGCCGGGCTGCACATCCGCCCGGTGCTCGGCTAGCCGGCCGTTTCGACGATGACGGTGAACGGCCCGTCATTGACGAGGGCGACCTGCATGTCTGCGCCGAATGCGCCCTCCTCCACGCGTGCGTTGCGAGAGCGGAGCGTCGCGACGACGTGGTTCACCAATGGCTCGGCGTGGTCGCCCGGGGCTGCGGCGGACCACGTTGGGCGGCGGCCCTTGCGGGTGTCGCCGTACAGCGTGAACTGACTGACGACAAGCAGCGGGGCGCCGACATCGGCGGCCGATCGTTCTCCGTCGAGGATGCGCAACTCATGCACCTTGACGGCCAGCGCTTCCGCTGTCTTCTCCCGATCCGTGTGCGTCACGCCGACGAACACCAGCAAGCCCGGTCCGTCGATGCTGCCGACGACTTCGTCGTCGACGGTGACACTGGCTGATCTCACGCGTTGTACGACGGCACGCACCGGTCGATCGTTGCAGCGTTCGGGCTACCGGCCGAACAGGCCCTTGCGCTTCTTCGCCGCCGGCTTTGCAGCGGCCTTCTGCGCGGGTGTCCGCGAAGGCCCTCCCGGCCTGGTGGCCGGGGGGGTCGGGGGAGCCGCGGGCTCGTCTTCCAGGCCCAGACTGGAGAGCTCGCGGAGCAGCGACGCCGTGTCGAGCCCCTCGTCGTAGCGCAGACCGCCCCGCTGGTCGGGTACGTCGCTCGGGAAGAACTCTGACTCTTCGGCGGGGGGTTCCTCGATCGGCTCATCGGCGACGGCGTCCGGCTCGTCGGCCAGGTCGGCGGTCGCGCTGGTGAGCTCGCTGAGCGCTGCCGCGGCGATGCGAGCCGAGTCGATGGCCGCAGCCGACAGCCGTTGGTTCTCGGCCTCTTCTGCTGCGATGCGTGTCGCTTCGGCTTCTTCCGCCAACCGGATTTCCTCCGCGAGCCGCGCTCCCTCCTCAGCCAACCGAGTTTCTTCGGCGACGTGAGCCGCTTCCTCTTCGGCTAGCCGGAGTTCCTGCGCGATGCGCGCTTCCTCTTCCTCGGCGCGGCGGCGGCCTTCTTCCTCGGCGACCCGCGCGGCCTCAGCTTCCTCGGCGAGCCGCGCCTCCTCGGCTGCCAGCCGCACATGTTCGGCGATACGGGCGGCTTCCTCTTCCTCAGCGAGCCGTCGCGCTTCGGCTTCTTCGGCGAGGCGGGCGGCTTCGGCTTCTTCGGCGAGGCGGGCGGCTTCGGCTTCTTCGGCGAGGCGGGCGGCTTCGGCTTCTTCGGCGAG
>JBJMHR010000007.1:0-50357 GCA_045807285.1 Actinomycetes bacterium | reverse complement strand
GTTCGTCTGCTCGGCCAGATCATCGATCACCGTCAAGATCCGGCCGATCTCCTGACTCTTCTCCCCCAACCCCAGCGCCCGGGCCGCGATCTGATCAACCCGACCCGCGATCGTGTCCATCGCCGCCACCGACGCCGACACCGCGGACCGGCCCTCCTCGGCATGCCGCAACGTCTCCCCCGCATACGCCGCCACCGCCTCCGCCGTCTCCGCGATCTGCGCCGCCGTCGCCGCCAACTCCTCAATCGTCGACGTCGTCTGCGACACCGCAGACGACTGCTGCGTCGCTGAGGCCGCATGCTCCTCCGCCGTCGCCAACAACTCACCCGCCGACGCCGCGATCTGCTCCCCACCAGAACGGATCTGACCCACCAACAACCGCAAACTGTTCAACGTCTCGGTGAAGGCACCGTTCAACAACAGCAACGACTCGTCGACAACCACGTCGCCCGCGGACTCGACGGCAAGGTCACCCTCGGCGGCCTTTGCCATCACCTGTGAGAGTTCTTGTACGCCGGAGCCGAGCCGCGCCTTGTCCCGCACCGCACGTTCTTGCACTCGACGCATTCCGTCAGTGAGCACGCCGCTGTACCACGCCGTCACCGGAATGATCGCGCAGGCGAAAGTCAGCGACCCGCGGTTGTTCGCGGTCGCCGTACCGGCAATGAACGACGCAACGACAACGCCGGCCGAGGACAGGAAGCCGGCCGCAATCGTGATCGAAACCGGCAGCGACGCCGCAGCCGGGATGAGCGCAACGACGAAGAAGATCCAGTAGGGCCGCTCGATACCGCCCGTCGCTGCGGACAGACCGGTGAGCGCAACGGTCGAGAGCAAGATCTGGATGACACCTTGGACACTGTTCAACCCGGCGGTGCCGGCCCTGCGGCCGATGAGGAGCTGTGCCGTGTAGCCGAGTCCGACGAACAGCGCCGCCACCATCAGCAGCCCGTAGAGCCAGGTACGCATCGGGTGGTCGGAGCCGAACTGGTCGAAGCTGAGCGCGCCGGCCATCGCGCCGGCGGCGATCCAGGCGGTATAGGCACCGACCTGTTCGAACCGGCGTTGGAAGTCGAAGTCACGCATGCGCGGGCTCCTGGGACCGAGGGACAATCAAATGTGTGGTCGGGATAAACGCGTCACCCCTGTAGACGCGCAATGGCCCAACCCGGTGACCCATATGGGACATATCCCGCAGATGGGCGGCAGCCGTAAGCCGAGCGGCGGATCGACACCACCGTGGCCGCTGCGCGTTCCCTGACGCTAACGTCAGAGTCGTGGAGCTGCCCAAGATCATCAGCGTCGACGACCACGTCGTTGAGCCGGCGCACGTCTGGCAAACCTGGCTGCCCGAGAAGTACCGCGAACATGGCCCGCGCGTCGAGCGTCATAACTGGGCGCCGTTCGTGCACAAACCCGGCGCGAAGTACGAGAACACGATGGATCCCGAGGGCCAGCCGGGTGACTGCTGGATCTACGAGGATCGCCTGATCTACGTCCACAAGAGCTTCGTCGCGATCCCGCTGAGTGCAACGCCCAACGGCGTCGAGGGCGGCATCGACCGCACGAAGTTCGAGATGATCGCCACGACGTACGACGAGATGCGGCCCGGCTGCTACGACCGCGACGCCCGCGTCGAGGACTTCAAGCTCAACTGGATGGACGGGTCGCTGCCGTTCCCGACGTTCCCGCGGTTCTGCGGTCAGACCTTCATGGAGGGCAACGACCTCGACCTCGGCCTCGCCTGCGTGCGCGCCTACAACGACTGGATGATCGAGGAGTGGTGTGAGCCCTCCGGCGGCATGAACATCCCGCTCTGCATCATCCCGATGTGGGACGCGCAGCTCGCGGCCGACGAGGTCACCCGTATTTCCGCCAAGGGCGTGCACGCCATCTGTTTCTCCGAGATCCCGACCAAGCTCAGTCTGCCGAGCATCCACACCGACTATTGGAACCCGCTCTTCCAGGTGTGCAACGACAACTCTGTGACGTTGTGCATGCACATCGGCTCGTCCTCATCGTTGCCGGCGGCGTCGAACGACGCTCCGGAAGCGGTCGGATCCGCGCTCGCCTTCAACAACGCGTTCGCGTCGATGGTTGACTGGCTGTTCTCCGGCAAGCTCATCCGATACCCCGAGCTGAAGCTGGCGTACAGCGAAGGCCAGATCGGCTGGATCCCCTACGCACTCGAGCGCGCCGACATCGTGTGGGACATGCACGACGCGTGGACGCACGCGAAGGAGACGATCCCTGAGCCGCCGTCGACGTACTACCGCGGGCGGATCTTCGGGTGCTTCACCGCCGACAAGCACGGGCTCGCGAACCTCGAGTCGGTTGGCCCGGACAACATCTGCTTCGAGACCGACTACCCACACTCCGACACCACCTGGCCGGACAGCTACGCGTACGCCGAGAAGATGGTCGCGAGCTTGCCCGACGACGTTGCCTACAAGGTGCTGCGCGGCAACGCCATCCAGATGCTGTCCCTCGACCGCACCTAGGCGAGCACTGCCACGCTACGAATGCGAGTGGTTACCCTCACGTAGTGCACCCGAAGTCGTTTGCCGTCGCAGCCGTGGCCGTGTTCGCCGCAGCCTGTGGCGGACACTCGAATGGATCGACTCCGGGCAGCAACGGGGGCTCGCCGTCACCGACGCTTCCGGTCGCGACGACGCCGGCCGGACCCACTGCCGGGCCTACGGTTAGCGGTGTGGCAGGTGTCAAGGCGCCGGTGACCTCGACGCAGCTCGGCACCCTCTTCGGTACGACGCTGCCCGGCCCGTACCGAGCGACAAACGGCCAGCCGACCTTGCTCTACGGCACGGTGACCTCGGACACGCACCTGGTCGTTTCGGTCAGCATCTACACAGCGCAGCTGCTCGCTAAGCGGGGCGTGACACCGGAATCGTTCTACAGCCAAGGCGAGGACCCAACCGCCGAGCAGGTCAGCGGCATCGGACAGAAGGCCTATCTCGTGCAGGACCAGATCACCGTGCTCACCAACCACAACGATGTGTTGATCGTCGCGGCCAACCAGCTCGTCGACGAGAGCAAGCTGAAGAGCGCGGCGAAGAGCGCCGCCGCCCACCTCTGACGATGGGACGGCTCGATGGCGACGTCGCCATCGTCACCGGGTCGACCTCCGGTCTCGGCAAGCAGATTGCCCGGATCTTCGCCGCCGAAGGTGCCGCCGTCCTCGTCACCGGGCGAGACCAGGCACGCGGCGATGCTGTCGTACGTGACATTGCGTCAGCTGGCGGCCGGGCGCAGTTCGTCGCTGCCGACCTCGGCGATCCGGAATCCGCGGCGACGCTCGTGGACACTTGCGGTGTATCGCTCGGGCCACCGACGGTTCTCGTGAACAACGCCGTGGCGCACGTTGACGGCGATGGCGTGGTCGGGCAGGTCAGCGACGCGACGTGGCTCGCAATCCTGGAGGTGGATCTCATGGCGCCGGCGCGACTCATCGCACAGTGCATTCCGCAGATGACGGCGGCAGGGCACGGCACCATCGTGAACGTCTCGTCCCGGGCTGCATCGCACGGCACTCCCCGACATGCCGCATATTCCGCGGCGAAGGGCGGGCTGGAGTCACTCACCCGCTCGGTCGCCGTCGATTTCGCGCTTGTGGGTGTCCGGTGTAACGCCGTGCGTCCCGGCTACGTCCTGCATGAACGCCGTGACGCACAAGTCGACGAGGCTCGGATGACGCGCATCGCCGCCGCGCAGCTGACCGCTCCGGTCACGGCGACCGACGTGGCCAACGCGTGCTTGTGGTTAGCCAGCAGCGAGTCAGCCGGGGTGACCGGGCTTGTCATTCCGGTCGACGGTGGCAGCACAGCAGCCCGTCCTGCGACGGTGGGTTGATGCACCCGCGTCTTTCGGTCAGCGCGGTCTGCTCGTACCGCCAAAGTCTCGACGACGACCTCGCGTTGTGGGAGCGGCTTGGTGTACGGCGGGTCGGCCTGACGCTGGCCAAACTCGAGACCGCGGGTTTCGATGCCGCCGCGAAGCGCATCGCTGACGCCGGTCTGGACGTCAACAACGTGATCGCGTTCGGCCCCCGGCTGAGCGACCCGACGTCCTGGTCCGCGCACGCGGACCGTCTGCTCGGCGGCATCGATGCGGCACGCGCGATCGGTGCGGACCTGTTCGTGCTCACGACCGGGCCAGCCGGCCAGCTCACCTGGGAAGAGGCCGCAGACCGGCTTGCAGAGTTCCTGCCGACGATCCAGACCACCGACTTCCCGCTCATCATCGAGCACACGAACGCGCTGCGTGTCGATGTCGGCTTCGTGCACACGTTGCGCGACATGGTCGATCTCGCCCGCCGGTTGTACGTCGGAGTGCTCTGCGAAGTGAACGCGTGCTGGTCGGAGCGTGGCTTGGCTGCAACCGTCCACGACGGCGTGGACGTGATCAAACTGGTGCAGGTCAGCGACTTCGTCGTGGGAACCCACGACACTCCGAACCGCGTCGTTCCCGGCGACGGCGACATCCCGCTGCTGCGCGTGCTGAACGACATCGTCACGGCTGGGTACCGCGGAACGTTCGACTTGGAGCTCATCGGACCACGCGTCGAGGACGAGGGCTACGAGAGCGCCATCCGCCGTGCCGTCGACGCGACGAGCCGACTGCTCGAGTCCGTGAGCGCCTGACCTCCGCTGCGGAACCGTAGCTGCCGTAATACCGTCCAAGTCTCATGCGGACGACGGCGATGCTTGGGCTGCTCCTGCTCGCGGCCGTCGGCTGCAGCGGCCACCACACTGCGGTCAACGTCTACGGAAAGGGCACCGACCGGCCGCTGACGGTCGCGCCGGCGTTGTCCGGCGACCGCTCGCTGATCAGTGCAGCCGCGGCCCAGCGGCTGGTCGAGGATCCGCAGGCGAGTGGGCCATTCAAGGGCTTGGTGGTCTACAGCGTGCCGAAGCACCTGGTCTACTTCGGCCTCGCCCGGGTGACAACGGCTCTCGGCGTCGACGCATCGACGGGGCAACCGATCGTGGACTATCGCGACCGCCTGGCCTGGGTCGGCGTCTTCCAGTTGGACCCTGGAGGCCAACACTCCTGTGCTGGCACGCCGGGACCGTCGGCTTCGTTGCCGCCGCTGGAGAAGCACTACTACGAGGCGGAGCTCGTGGACCCCCGCACAGGACAGCAGGAGCAATGGGAAGAAGACGCTTCCGGGCAGGTACTCCGCGACTGCGGCTTCTACGAGAAGAAGTAACTCACTACCGTCAGCGCATGGGCCGCTTCACGGGCAAGGTCGCCATCGTCACCGGTGCCGGGGGTGGCATCGGCGCGGCCACTGCGCGACAGCTCGCGGACGAGGGCGCGTCGGTCACCGTTGCGGACATCGACGCGGCGAAGGCGCGCGCGATCGTCGACGAGATCGTCGAGGCGGGTGGTGCAGCGCGAGGTCAGGTCGTCGACGTGAGCGGCGCCGACCAAGTCGCGGCGATGGTTGCCGACACGGTCGCGGCGTACGGCGGGCTCGACCTGCTGCACAACAACGCAGCAGCACTGGACCAGAACAGGTTCGACCAGGACGTCGTCACCATGGACCTCGCGACCTGGGATCGGGTGCTATCGGTCAACCTCACTGGCCCCATGCTCGGCTGCCGGTTCGCGATCCCGCACATGATCGAACGCGGCGGTGGCTCGATCGTCAGCACCGCCTCAGCAGCAGCGTTCTACGGCAGCGCGACCCTCGCGGCGTACGGGACGAGCAAGGCCGGCCTCGTCGCGCTCACGCGTTATGTCGCAGCGGCGTACGCCGACCGCAACATCCGCTGCAATGCCGTCGCACCAGGTGTTGTCGTCGACGAGGCGGCGCAGGAAGCCATGGGTGGCGCACAGGGACCACGGTTGAAGCGCTACTCCGACGCACATTTGACCGGTCGACCGGGGCACCCGGCCGAGATCGCCACCGCTGTCGCTTGGCTTCTCTCCGACGAAGCGACCTTCGTCACCGGCGAGATCCTGCGCGTTGACGGTGGCCTCACCACGACGTCGGCCCTGCGCTGACGGGCGACGGTCAGCCGGCCTCTCGGTTGATGTGCTCGTCGGCAGCGGCTTGCTGTGCATCAGGCAGTACGACGACAACCACGGTTGGCGCGCATGCATGCTCGAGCAGGTGCTCGACGGTGTGCCCCAAGAAGGGATGGTCGCCGACCCGGCGGACCGTCGTACCGAGCACGATCAAGTCGGCGTCACTCGACCGGGCTTCGGCGGCGATCTCCTCACCGGCGAACGCTGCCTGCCGGACGACGGTCTCGGTCGGGAGGTCCCTTTCCTCGGCATGCCGGCGTGCGCTGTCGAGCACCGCGTCGGCGGCACGAGTCGAACTGCGTCGCCGCGGCGCGAGGTCGTCTTCAGGGCGAGTCACGACGTGCAGCAGCGAAAGATCCGCTCCCGTTGTCTGGCTGATGTTGTGTGCGACCTCTTGGCCAGCGCGGCTAGCGGCGCTGCCGGTGACCGGCACAAGGATGCGCTGCCCCTGAACCTGTCGCTCCCCTCGGCGTACGACGAGCAACGGGATCGGCGAGTAACTGAGCAGCGCCTCGATGACCGGCGGCAACAGCCGATCGTTCGCCGGCCGTTCGGCGGCACCAACAGCGATCGCGCCGTAGCCAAGGTTGGCCTCGGCCAGGATCGCATCGACACCCGCCTCGTCGTTTGCGGACTCGACGTGCAGCCGACGGTTCGCCAGCGTTGCGCGTACGTCTTCTATGCCTTGTCGGTCGCCGGTGCCGACGCGCAATAGCGTGACTTCGCTCGATGGCGGCCAAGCAAGGTCGAGGATGCGTGCGGCTGCGACAGAGTTCGGCGTACCTCGACTGGGCAACAGCAGGCGCTGGCCACGCACGACGACGTTGCTGGTGAGCTCGCGTTCGTGCTCCAGTCGAGCCTGCTCCTCGTCCGTGCCGGGCCAGTCGCGCAAGGTACGCCGCAGCCACGGTGGCACCAGCATCGACGACACGATCGACGTCAGGATGATCACGGTGAAGGCCGAGGACCCGATGATGCCGGCGGCCGCGCCCGCGGTCGCGAGGATCACCTGCATCGCCCCACGGCCGTTCAGAGCGGACCCGAGCGCGCTGGCCTCACGACGTGTGAGCTTTACCGCACGGCCGGCACCGTACACGCCGAGCCATTTCGAAATCAGTGCAACAGCCAGTACGACGATGAACCAGAACGCGCCCTGATCACGGCCGAGCAGTGTCACGTCCACCGAAAGCCCGGCGGTTGCGAAGTACAACGGCGCGAAGATCGCGTCCGACGACCATTCGATTGCCGTGACCACACGTGCCGGCACGAACCGTGACCGGCCGATCAGGATGCCGGCGAGGAATGCACCGAGCGCGGCATCCACGCCGAGGGCTTGCGCAACAGCCGCGCACACGAACGTGAAGACGGCGCAGATGGCGATCCCGGAGACAACGTGCGGCCCGTGTCGACGGGACCGGCGCAGCACCTGGTCGAGCCCACGCTGGCCGGCGGTGGCAAGAACTGCGACGAATGCGATCAGCCCGACGATGGCGACGACGAGCTTCACGGTGCCGCCACCGGAAAGCGCAATCGCCAGCGCGAGTACGACGAAGCCGACACCGTCGTTGACCGTCGCCGCCCCGATCGAGAGCTGCCCGACATTCCGCCGCGTGATGCCCATCTCGGTCAACATGCGGGCGACGACGGGCAGCGACGAAACCGCCATCGCAGCAGCGACCAACAACACGAAGCTCGCCCGGTGTCCGTGGCCGGTGGCAAACGAGTGCGGAAGGAAGGCCGCCACGAAGGCCGCGGCCGCAAACGGCAGGACCAGGCTGCCCCCGACGACGGCGCCGGCCTGGCGACCGAGCCGACGGATGAGCGGAAGGTCGGTCTCCGCACCGAGCGCGATCAGCAGGACCAGCAAGGAGAAGTCGGCGACAGCAGCGAGGAGTCCTGTATGCAGCTGCGTCGCCGGGTGGAACCACTGGAAGCCGCCCGGCCAGATCTGGCCGAAGACCGAGGGTCCGGCGAGCAGCCCGGCGAGCAGCGAGCCGACGATCGGTGGTTGCCCGATGCGTCGTGCTGCGCCGCCCAGCAGCCACGCCAAGGACAACAGAACGGCAATTTGAGTCCAGAGGACGGTGGCGTCGCCCTCGCTGATGCCTGCGTGTGTCATCCGGTCCGCCGTACCCCGCTTCGGCGATGGCAAGACGAACTCGGCGGACTAAGCCCAGAGGAAACCGCCGCCGTCGACCATGAAGGTCTGGCCGGTCAAGAATCGACACGCGTCGGAGCAGAGAAACAGCGCGACCGGCCCGATGTCGGTCTCCGGATCGCCCTGTCGGCCGATGGGGTGGTCCTTCATGAACTCGTTGAACGCCTCGGTGTCGCGCGCCGCAGTGTCGAGCCCGCGCTTCGAGGCGGCTCCTGGTGCGATGGCGTTGACGATGATGCCGTCACGTCCCCACTCGCGCGCGGCCGTGCGGGTCAAAGCCCGGATCGCTTCTTTCGACGCGTTGTAGGCGCCGTAGCCGCGCATGCCGGTGATGCCGGCGGCGGAAGCGAAGTTCACGATCCGGCCCCATCCGGCCGCCTGCATATGTGGATGCACCGCTTGCATGGCCCAGAGCGAGCCCTTGACGCCGCTGTCGTAGAACACATCGAGGTCTTCTTCCGTGACGTCCGTCATCGGCGCCTGCGGGCGGAAGGTCTGGGCATTGTTGATGAGCGCGTCGACGCGGCCGAACCGTTCCATCGTCGCGGCCACCATCGCGTCGATCTGGTCGCGGTGGCTGATGTCGGTTGCACAAGCAAGAGCGGGTATGCCGAGCTCCGTCAGCTCAGCCACTGTTCGTTCCGCCCGGTGCGCCTTCCATTCCGCAACGACTATGGACGCGCCGGCCTTTCCGAGGTGCATCGCCATTCCCCGGCCGATGCCCTGGCCGGCTCCGGTGACGATGACAACACGGTCGCGTACGCCGTGGAAGTCTTCGAAGCTCATCGGTAGTCGAAGGTGACCTTGACCGCGCCGGTCTCGTGTTGCAGCGCGAGCGTGCGGAACGCGTCTCGCCAGTCGGTTAGCGCAAAATGATGTGTTACGACGCCGTTGAGATCGAGACGACCGGCATCGGCAAGGCGGAGAAAGTGCTCCATGGCGTGCGCGCGCTTGCCTTCCACGGTCTCGGTCCCGAACGCGTTCGAGCCCACCATCGTGATCTCCTTGTGGAACACCGGAGACGACTCCCACCGCGCCGGCCCGTGCATGCCGAGCTGCACGATCGTGCCCATCGTGCGCACGACGCGGGACCCGACCTCGAACGTCTCGCCCTTGCTGATCGTGTCGTAGACGACGTCGATGCCCCCCGGCCATGCCATCGGCAGCGCCTTCGGTCCGCACGGCTGCAGGACGCCGCCGGACCATTTGGCGAGCTCCTCGATGAGCTGCAGCCGTGGCTCGGAGTCAAAGACTGCGGATGCGCCGAGCTTCTTGACGAGTTCCGCTTGCGCGGCATGTCGCGCGACAACCGCTATCTCGACGTCGGGGAAGAGCGCACGGATAACGGCGACCGCGTTGGTGCCGAGCGAGCCCGCGCCGTACACGACGACCTTGCTGCCCGGCTTCGGCGGATGCCGCACAATGCCGCGCATCGACACAGAGAACGGATCGGCGAGCACTGCGATCTCGTCCGGCACAGACTCCGGCACGACGTGAACCATCGTCTCGTGCGCCGGCAACGCCTCGGCGTACCCGCCGGTCGCCTCCTTGCAGGTGCCGGTGTGGATACCGGGCGAGAGCCGGCCGTGCCGGAAGTTGTCGCAGAGTGTGTTCTCGCCGGCAGCACAGGACGGGCACACCGGGTCGATGCCGCGCGGCCGGCAACCGAGCCACGGGTCGAGCACGACCCGCTGGCCGACGCTGACGCGGCTGACTCCACGTCCGACTTCGACGACGTCGCCGACGACCTCGTGGCCCATGACCTGCGGCATTGAGAAGAAGCCCGCGCTCGGGCTCTCCTCGCCTTCGATGCCGAAGTCGTCGAATATCTGCTTCGCGTCCGAGCCGCAGATACCGGTCAGCCGGGGCTTGACGACCAGCCAGTCGTCGAACAGCGGCCGCGCATCCGGAACGTCCTGCAACTGCATGGGGACGCGACCGAGACCGCGAAGGAGCGGGTCCGTTTCGTTCTCGGCGCCGGCGAGGGCATCGGGATCAGGTCGTACACCGAAGACCAACGCCTTCATGTCTTGTCCTTCCCGATGCGCGTGTAGACCTCTTCCGGCATCTGCGTCACGTCCTTGTAGATGTGGTGCACGCACCGCTCGCCGGGTTTCGTCGGGGGAAACTCGACGCTCGTCACCGTTCCCCCCCATTCGAGCGGCTGGATCTCGTTGTTCACCGAGCAGTGCGCACAGTAGACGGGGAGCGCGTCACGGTTGAAGGTCCGGGGCGCCTGCTCTCGGAGCGTGCGGTAGCTGCCACCTTGCTCGTCGTACCGTCCGTCGTCGATGAGGCGTCCGCCGCTGCCGCAGCGGAAGGACAGCTCGATCTTCTCGTCGTCCTCGGTGACCTCGCACTCGCCGAAGTTCGCGACCATCGCCCGTGCAATGACCTTGGCGCGGACCCGCGCGGGCAGGTCGGCCCACTCGACGTCGGTCGTCCGACGCGGCCGCACGAACTCCTCGCCGGTACGCCGCAGCGCGCGCTCGACGGCCTCCTCGCCCATCTCGTCGGCGATGAACGAGAGCGTCGAGGTGATCCAGTTGATCGAGTACTCCTGGAGACCGCGCCACTGTGCGACCGCCTTGTCGATGAGCTCGACGGCGGCGTCGCTGTCGCCGTCACGGATCGCCTGTTTCGCCCGCTCCCACGTCGGCGCCGTCATCTCGAGCCGGTCCTTGTCGGTCAACTCAGGCACGGATCTCTCCGATCAGCTTGTCCAGTTCGCGGATGCTGCGCTCGATGTCGGTCAGGTCGTCAGTGCTGTGGTCGACTACGAGGTCGGTCACACCGGCGGAGGCGTACGCCCGGAGATCCGCGCTGACCTCATCATGGGTCCCGAAGAGTGGGCGATCGCGACGATCGCTGCCGAGGCCGAGCCGCGTCCGGAGCGCAACGCGTGGGTTGTCCGGTAGCGCTGCGACACCGGCTCGGATCTCCTCCGGTGTCTGTGCGATCGGATGCCACCCCTCGAGTACCGATGCGCGACGCAGGATCCGCGTGCCGTTGCCCGCTGCCAGGAACGGAATGGGCGGCTGCACCGCCAGGAAGTCGTCGCGTTCGCCGCGCAGTGCATGTCTCATGACTTCGATGCGCTCGTCGGTCGTCACGCCGCGGTCGGCGAAGTCCTCGTGCAATGCGGCGAACTCTGCCTCCAGCCAGCCGCTGCCGACACCGACCGTCATCCGTCCACCCGAGAGCTCTTGCAGCGAAGCCAGCGCGCGTGCAGTGGGCAGCGCCGGGCGATACGGCACCACAAGCACGCTCAGCCCGAGCTCTAGCTGCGGCGCTCGCTCCAGAGCAACGGCCAAGGCGACGAACGGGTCGAGCCACTCTTTGCCATAACGGCCGGCGAAGTCCGCGGGCGCAAGGACGTGGTCACTTGCCCAGACCGCGTCGTATGAAAGCCCGGCCGCCAGGTCGGCGATCCGGCGTACGGCGTCAACGCCGTCCGCCCCCGAGTTGCGCAGCACCAACCCCACCCGCACGGGGACACCGTGCCAGATCAGCGACGCCGCGAGGAGATCAGGCCGCCGTGAAACTGATCGGCCAGCCTGCGTCTCCGATGTCCGGGTTGGCGAAGCCGATATCCACGTTGCCCGATGCGTCGATCACCCGGGCCTCGAGCAGACAACCCCCGTCATAGGGCTCCGGCGGAGGAACGCAAGGGCCGAAGGATAGGTGCCGGCGGACGCGGACAGCGGTGCTCCAGGTGCCGTTCGGACGCACGGTGGTCGAGCCGCGCAGGTCATATTTGCAAAATGTTTCGTGGTAAGTACCGCAGACCCCCTCGTAGACGGCCACCGTCTCCCCCTCAGCGCCGTACGCCGCACCCGCAACTTTCACCCGCTGCCCGGGCACGACGTCTGTGGCGTCCGCCTGAATCGTGGCGGGCGAGCCGGTGAACTCCATGGGCGCGGAGGAGACCTTGTGGAAGGTGCCCGACTTGCCCTGCCAATAGACCCACATGCGGCAGACATCGGCCCGGCAATACACGGCGTGTGCGTGATACGGGTCACCGCCAACCGTGTGGTCGATGAGCTCGACCGCGCTGGCTCCGCGGCCACTGGCGTTGGTCGTCACGGTTCCGACGACATACGGCCAGCAGTTGAAATTTGGGTAAAAGGGTTGGTCGCATTCAGCCAGATCGGCGGTTAGGTGCGGCGGCAGCCCGCGGACACGAACGACCACCGACTCGCCGTGAACAAGCCCGGTCGACGGCGACACGGTGACGCTGGGCTCTGCGGCCGACGCCGGTGTGGTGCTGAGTACAGCGAAGCAACCGCCGAGCAGAGAAACGGATGCCAGAAGACGGAGGAATCTCATAGCCACTCCTTAGATCGTTGCGCTTGGACAACGAGCAGCCGGGCTCAATTGCTGGTGAAGGACAGGCGGGACACGGTGTCGCCGGTCAACACCGCGCCAAAGCTCAGATCGACAGCGCCCGACGTCTCGACGACCTCAGCGGCAACGCCGCAATAGGCGAGCGAGTCTGGGTTCGCACAGTCCTCGCCCCCGATCCGCCTATGGACGTGCACGGCTCGGGACCAGGTGCCGTTCGGACGCACCACTGCCGAGCCAAGTACTTGCACGGCCGTGCATGTGAGTTGTACGTCGTCCACGCAGAAGACCTCGACGACCTGCATCGTCTGGCCTTCAGCGCCGTAGGCGGTGCCGGAGAGCTTGACGCGTTCCCCGTTCACAAGTCGATCCGTGGGGCTGGCGCTGTATGTCAGCGTCGAGCCGACGAAGTCCAGAACCGCGGAAGCCGCCGTCTGAATGTCGCCCGCGGAGTCCGTCCACCAGGCCCACATCCGGCACTGCTCATCGCGGCAGTAGACGAAGTGCGAGTCGGCGCCAGGCGAGGCGTTGACGACGGGATCGTCGAGCACGACACCCGCCGCCCCTCGACCATTACCGTTTGTCGTCAGTGCTCCGACCCGAGAGCAAACGGGGTCCTCGAACAGAATGAAGAAGGTGTCGCATTCAGCGAGCCCTACCGACGTATGTGGTGGGAGCCCGCGGAGACGAACGACCACCGACTCGCCGTGCACGAGACCGGTCGACGGCGACACGATGACCTTGGGCGCTACGGCCGATGCCGGCGTACCGGTCAGTGCAACGAAGCAGCCACCAATAAGGGCAACGGATGCAAGTGCGCGAACGATACGCATGCGGGCCCTCCTAACTGCTTTAGGAAGAAGCCCCACCCCGAGACCCGTGTGCCCGATGTTCCTCTGTCACAGTTGGCGCGACAAGCGCAACGGGCAAACCTCACCCGAAATGTCTACGCGAGTAGTAGCGAAATCAAGACTTAGCGAGACCGAAGATGCGCGCAGCGTTACCGCCGATGATTTTTGCCTTCTCGTCACTGGGAATCGACGCCATCGTCTCGTCGATCACCCTGCGGGAGTACGGCCAGTCGTTGCCGTGGTGCGGATAGTCCGTCGACCACATGATGTTGTCGACGCCCGCCTCGTGCCGCAAAGTCAACCCGGCCCGATCCGTGATGAACGTCGCCGACATGTTGCGACGCCAGTAGTACGACGGCGGCTCGCTGATCGGCAGCTGACCCCACGAGCGGTTGCGCCAGTACTTGTCGTCCATCATCTCGAGGAAGTGCGGGATCCACCCGACGCCGATCTCGATCATCGACACGTGCAAGTTCGGAAAGCGCTCGAAGACACCCGTGAAGATGACGTTGCTGATCGTCTGCGTCGCCGGCCCGAAGACACCACCGAGGCCACCGACCGCACGTGCCTGCGCCTTCGCACCGGTGCGACCAAGGACCGACGGGCCGCCGGCCTGCGCCTGCTCCTCCGCTGCCTTGCGCTGCGCAGCGCGAACGGCCTGTCGCTGACGGCGGCTGAACATGTTGATGTGGTTGCAGACGACCATGCCTTCGTCCTGCGCCGCCGCCCAGAACGGGTCGTCTTCCTCGCTGATCGCGTCACCGCCGCTCGGCCAGTTCGAGATCACGACGCCCTTGAACCCGCGCGCTTTCGCCTTGCGCAGGTAGTCGACCGAGACGTCAATGCCGACCGAGGGCATCTGCGCCATCCCGATCAGCCGGTCGCGGTCCGGCGCACTGAACTGCTCCCACACGAAGTTGTTGTACGCATCGATCCCGGCGAGCACGAAGTCGTCATCGTCATCGCCGAGGAAGTGCCCGATCGTTCGCTGCGGCGGGAACAGGATCTCGGCGTCGACGCCGTCGATGTCCATGTCCTTCAGTCGCTCGCCCCCGTCGTAGCACCCGGGCCGCGCTTCGTCGTAGGTCACACCCGTCCAGCGAAACTTGTCGAACGGCATTCCAGGGGTCGCGGTCAGCCCGATCGGGTCCGGCTCAGTCGCACCGGCGAACAGCCACGCGCTTCCACCGTCGGCATCAGAGACGAGCTGCGGCGCCTTGTCCTGGTACTTCGCCGGCAGCCACGTCTGCCAGATGTCCGGCGGTTCCAGGATGTGTGTATCGGCCGAGACAATCCGGTACGTCGTCATGCCCCCTGCCGAGGTCAGCTCTTGCGCGGGAAGCGGTAGAGCGCACGCGCGTTGTCCTCGCCGATCGCCTGAGCGTCCGCGTCCGGCACGTCGACGAGGAAGTCGGCGAAGATCTTGCGGCTGTTCGGCCAGTTGGAGTCGTTGTGCGGGAAGTCGCTCTCCCACATCAGCTTGTCGACACCGATCATGTCGCGCGTGTCGATGGCGACCTTGTCACTGATGATGCAGGTCCAGAACTGTCGCTTGTAAATCTCCGATGGCTTCTCATGCTGCTGCACGCCCTCATAGCGCGACCGCGCCCACGTGTAGTCGAGCCGCTCGATCGCCCACGGCACCCAGCCCGCGCCGCCTTCGGACAACGCAAGCTTGACGTTCGGGGTCTCCTTGAGGGCGTCGGTCATCAGGAACTCGCCGAGCGTGAGCTGCGAGTTGATGCCGCACAGCGCGATGCCGACCGACGCCGGCGCCTCTGGTGACGAGCGGGCGAGCGAGCCCGACGTACCGATGTGCATCGACACGACGATCTCGGTCTCCTCGCACGCCTTGAAGAACGGCGTCCAGTAACCGGTTGGGAACGACGGCTGCCCGAAAGGCGACGGGTTCTCGCAGAACGCGACCGACCGCGCACCCTTGGCGGCAGTGCGCCGTACCTCCGCCGCTGCGAGCTCGACGTCCCACAACGGCACGATGACCTGCGGGATGTAGTGCTCCGGGTAGGTCCCGCACACCTCGTCGATCAGCCAGTCGTTCCACGCCTGGACACACAGCAGGGCGAGCTCTTTGTTCTTCGCGGTTAGGAACATCGTGCCGGCGAAGCGCGGGAACGTCGGGAACAGCAGCTGCGCGCTGACCCCGTCCTCCTCCATCGCCTTGACCCGCTCGTGGATGTCGTACGCCGACGGGATCATGTCGTCGTAGTGCCGGGCGTAGAGGTCGTCGCCCTTGCCGCCCTCTTCGCGGAAGCGTCGCGTCGCCGCGTTGCCCTGGAAGATCATCGGGTAGATCTCGCCGTCGTAGGACCAGGCCTGCGCCTTGTTCTCCTGGTCGACCACGCGCGGGCCGCCCTCCTGCCACTTCGCGGGCAGCCGGTCGGTCCAGACGGTGGGCGGCTCGACGATGTGGTCGTCGACGGACACCAACTGGGTGTCAGGGCTCAGCATGAGGCGCTCCAGACTCACGGTCGGGCCGTCGGCACGTCCCTCCGGCAATCACTGACGTTCGTGTCAGTTTCGCGGGTCGGAGCGTACGCCGCAACCCCTCACCCTCCCCCGCGGACTCCCGCCCGCGGTCGAGCGCTGCGGGCGCAGCAGACCGGCGTGTCGCCGCCATGCCGGAAAGCCCGCACCGGCGAGCGGGCAGCCTGGCCCGGCGTGTCGGCGTCGTGCTGACCGTCGAACCCTAGGCAGCGGGTAGCGGGATCGACGCCGGAACGAGCGGGCGGACGGTCATCCAGATGCTGATGACGATAAGCCACAACGCTGACGCGAGGAGCCCGAAGAAGCCGAGCGGGGTGAACGTCACGAGCCCGAACACGATCCCGACGATACCGAACCACAGTGGCAGCATCCGGGTGGTCACCAGCGAGATCCCGGCGCCGAAGACCATGAGGCCGATGCCGGCGGCCATCGGCACGTAGTTGTCCGTGTCGAGGATGTTCAGCGCGTGGGCCACCGTCGCGTCGCCGTACTTCCCGCTGTCGGCAAGCGCGATGTGGATTGTCGACATCAGGAAGAAGCCACCCGCCGCGATGATGCCGCCGCCGAAGGCGATGGATGCGCTGCGGTGCGTCACGGAGCCACGTGCGAGCGCGCCGCGCAGGACGGCGGCGAACATCACGAATATGGCCGCCCCGATCATGACCAGGAACGCCGCGCCCATCTGCCGGCTGCGGTGGTCCTTGTAGTAGTTGTAGACCTTCTCCGCCGAGGCCTTGGTGTCCGGCGTACTGCCGCCTACAGCGATGAACGCGATCAGGACGATCGCGATGGCCAGCACGCCGGTCAGCGGCGCCCAACGTGCCCAGCGTCCGGTTTCCACCATGGCCTCCTAGTTCGGTGCTGCCATGCTCCCTCCATTCGAGCGCTGCGCCCGTGCGGCGCGCCGAACCGGTCGGTGGCTCACCCGGCGACGGCCACCCACGGCACAAACCTGGCGAGAGGTCTTACCCTGGGCGTCCTCGTCCGTCTCGAAGGTGAGACCTCATGCGCCGCACACCCGCTGCCCTTGCCGGAGTCGTTGTCATCGCAGCGGCCGTTGCTCTGCCGCTCACGAGCGGCTCAGCGGCCACCCCCGCGTCCCACACGCTCAACGATCACACCCTGCGGTTCGCGCCGGCGACCGTCGTGGACCCGATCCTGTTCGGGGGCGAGCCCGGAATCACGTTCGACCCGACCACGCCCGACGGCTCGCGAGAGTTCGTGGACTGGCCGGTGTCGAGCCGCACGAACATCGGCGTGTTCTTGCGCTCCACCGACGGCGGTCTCTCCTTCCAGAAGCGGTACGCCGACGTGACGGATGCCGCATCTGCCGGGCCGTTTTGCGTGGGCCGGCAGGTGCCGTATTGCCCGACGGGCGGCGGCGGTGACACCGATACGCAGGTCGACCCGGCCACCGGCACCGTGTACTTCTCCAGCCAGGAGTCACTCGCCAACGAGGCCTCCGGCACGTCGTTCGATCACGGCACGACGTTCCTGGCCGACCACGCCGACCCGGTCACGGCGAAGGCGAGCGGTGACGTCGACCGGCAGTGGCTCGGTTTCTGGAAAGGGACCAAGACCGTCTTCCTCGCGTACCACAGCCCGATCGTGGGCGCCTACGTCGTGCGCTCGGACAACGCAGGGAAGGTCGGCTCCTGGACCGTGCCCGGCGTGCCGCAGATCCCGTTCGTGGCACAGACCGGCTCGATGGAGGTCGACAACACCGGCGGGCCGCACAACCGCACGATCTACGTGTCGTACATAGCCGCGATCCCGAACGGCAACTCGGGACTCGATGAGTCCCCGCACATCGCGGTCTCGACCGACGGTGCGGCAAGCTTCAAGACGTACAAGCTTCCCAACCTCAAGGACTCCCAGGGCAACGACGACTTCGTTTACAACTTCATCAAGCTCTACATCGACACCGCCGGCAACCTTTACGAAGTCCAGACCGACCAGACCACCAACGCGACCTACCTCTCGACCTCCAAGGCTGACGTCGGCACCAACAAGACGGCACCAGGTTCGGTCTGGAAGGGCCCGTACCGCATCAGCACGAGCCCGGCCAATCTGTCGATCTTCCCCGACGTGCGCGCGGGCAGCCCGGGTCGTATCGCCGCTATCTATTACGGCACGGCCGCGAAGGCGGCAACGCCCGACGACGTGAAGCCGGGACAGGGCGGTTGGTACCCCTTCATTTCGATGTCGACGAACGCGCTGTGCATGTGGGACGCGAACCCGTGCTCGAGCCCGACCTTCCACCAGACCACTGTGACGCCGAAGATGAACCAGGACTCCAACATCTGCACGGCTGGCACTGCGTGCGCGGCAACGGGCGGCAACCGCAGCCTTGCGGACTACTGGGACATCGACATCGACCGCGCCGGTCACGTCGGCGTGGTTTGGAGCGACACCACCAATGCCATCGGGGGTCCGTTCGTCAAGGTGACGCGGCAGACCAGTGGGCCGAGCCTGTACGCCGGCAAAGCCAACGCCAACCTGCCGAACCGGGGCAACGGCTTCCCGGACCCTTCCGGTGACGCGATCTTCCCGATCGCGGGGGCGCAGGTGCTGCATTCGCCGAACCACCCGACACTCGACCTACGCGGGACCACCGTCGGCGTCAACGGCTCGAACATCGAGTTCGCGATACATCTCGTATCGGCGAACAACCTCGGCGCCGGCGTGCCGACCGGCCACGACGGGATCACACCGTTGCAGCAGGCGAAGTACGTCGTGCGATGGGACTTCGGCAACACGGCGTACTACGCCGCCGCGAACGTGCCCGCAGGCGGCTCTCCGTCGTACTTCTCCGGCAAGGTCTCGAAAGCCGAAGGGATCCTCAGCCCGACGAATCCCGACAACTTGTACGGCTTCGGCAACACGTACTCCGCCTTGGGGCCGGCAACCGGCAAGGTCGTCGGTAACACGTTGGTCATCGACGTCCCGCGGTCAGCGATCGGCGGGGCTAATCTCGGCGCCCAGCTGCGCAACGTCGGCACCTACGCGATGGTCGGGCCGACCGACAACACCGTGGTGCTTGAGACACTGCCGATCACGGTGGACTCGACGCCCACGTTCGACACCAAGCTGGCAACGGCGCCCCCGATCGGTCACCCCGGCCTCGGCGGCAACTGCTGCGCCAACGGCAGCGACCTGCCAACGACGGGCGGCTCCGAACTGCTTGCCGGTGCGGGTGTCCTCGCGCTGCTGGGTGCCGTGTTGCTGCGTCGGCGGCGACGTCAGCCGGTGCGGATATAGCCCACCCCGTGCGGAAAACCCTGACGCTAGTGTCAGGGAGGTGGGAGGACTACTCGAAGGAGTACGTGTCGTCGACCTGACCGGCGAGTCCGGTCAGCTTGCCGGACGTGCGTTTGCCGACCTCGGCGCCGACGTCACGCTGGTGCAGCCAGCGGGTGGTTCACCGGTTCGACGCATCCCGCCGTACGACGACAAGACCGGCGGCTCGTTGCGATTTCTGGCCCTGAACGCGGGAAAACGGCTGGTCGAACGAGACGCCAACACCGACCATCTGATCGCGGACGCCGACATCGTGTTGGCGGACCGCGCGCCGAACGGCGAGCCGACAAACGTCTGGGTGGCGATCACGCCGTTCGGGTTGGCAGGTCCGCGCAAGGACTGGCGGGCCAGCGATCTGACCCTCGTCGCAGCAGGCGGCAACCTCTACCCCACCGGCGATCCGGACCGTCCCCCGGTGGCCTGCCGTGAGCCGACCTCGTACGCGCACGTCGCCGGTGAGGTCGTCATCGCGGCGCTCACCGCTTTGTGGTCGGGCCAACCACAGGTCGTCGACGTGTCGATCCAGGAGACGATGCTCGTCGTCTCGATGACAGGTCCGCCGCGGTTTCCGATGGAGGGGGTTCGCGGCAGGCGGCGGGGGTCCTACACCGGCCGCACCCGCGAGATCTGGCCCTGCGCTGATGGATATGTGTCTTTTGGTCTACGCGGCGGCAAGGCGCGGCTCAAGAACCTGCAACTCATCACGCGCTTATGCGCCGACGCCGGCGTTACGGACGTCGAAGCACTCACCGAGCGCGACTGGGCGACGTACGACCCGGCCAAGCTGGACGACGCGGAACTCCGGCGGATCAGCGCACCGATCGCGGAGTACTTCACGCAGAACACGATGCGCGACCTCTACCAGACCGCTGTCGAGACCGGGCTGATGTTGGCACCGGCCAACTCGCCCCGCGAGCTGCTGGCATCCGAGCAGCTCGCCGCGCGGAACTTCTACACCGCGAAGCACGGCGTCGAGAAGTTCCCGGGATCGTTCGTCATCGTGACCGAAGGCGCCCGCTCCGACGGGTCCGAGCGCCAGACGGCCCCAGCACGCTCAACTTCTGACCCGTCGCGGGCGTGGGACGGGCTGGTGCTGCTCGAGTTCGGATCGGGTGCCGCCGGGCCGATCGCCACGCGCTACTTCGCCTCCCACGGCGCGACAGTCGTGAAGATCGAGTCCACGACCCGGCCGGACTTCCTGCGGTCCTACGGCGATGTGCGCAAGCACGGCATGGACGGCTCGGCCTTCTTCAGCGTGCTCAATGCCGGCAAACGGTCACTGACACTGAACATGAAGGACCCGCGCGGTGTCGACATCGCAAGGAAGCTCGTGCTGCGGGCCGACGCGGTGTCCGAGAACTTCGCGCCCAAAGCGATGGCGTCCTGGGGCATGGACTACGCGACGCTCGTGAAGACGAAACCCGACCTCGTGATGATCAGCGCCTGTCTGCAGGGGCAGACCGGTCCGCACAAGGACTACCCCGGATTCGGTGGCCAAGGCGCAGCCTTGTCCGGCTACAACTTCCTGACCGGTTGGCCGGACCGCGAACCGCTCGGCCCGCACGGCACGATCACCGACTCGCTCGCGCCGCGGTTCGTCGCTGCGGCGCTCGCCGCTGGTCTCTGGCATCACCGGCAGACCGGTGAAGGGTGTTACCTCGACCTTGCGCAGGTCGAGGCCGCGCTGTTCACGCTGTCACCCTGGATGCTCGACTACGCGGTCAACGGCCATATCTATGGGCGCGACGGCAACCGCAGCGACCACATGTCACCGCACGGCGTTTACCCGTGTGCGGATGTGGGTGAGCTGTCCGACCGCTGGGTCGCTGTTGCCTGCCGCGACGACGACGAGTGGCGCGCCTTGGCGGACCTACTGGAGCTCGACGACGATTCGCTCGCGACGCTCGAACAGCGGAAGGGCCGCGAGGACGAGGTCGAAAAGCACGTCGCGGCCTGGACGTCTCGCCGTACGCCGACAGAGGTCGCGGAACAGCTGCAACGGGCCGGCGTGACGGCGTACGAAGTGCAGGACCACGGCGACCTGCACGACGACCCGCAGCTGAAGGAACGCGAGCACTTCGTGCCTATCGAGCACGGTCGGATCGGCGTTCATCTCTACGAGCGCGACGGCTTTCGATTGGGCGCTAACGACTCCACCGGGCCGTGGGCGCCCGGGCCACTGCTAGGACAACACAACGCGCCGGTCCTGCAACAACTGCTCGGCATGGACGACCGCGACATCGACGAACTCGCAAAGGAAGGTGTGCTCTCGTGACGCTGCCATCGTGGGAGCCGGGGCCAGGCGACGACCGGCCGTTCTACGACATGGACGTGCAGACCATGCCGCGCGACAAGTTGCATGAGCTGCGCACGGCCCGGATGCGCGGCGCGATCGAGCGGGTGTTCACCGAACCCGTGCCGTTCTTCCAACGCAAATTGAAGGCCGCCGGCATCGAGTCACCGGACGACGTGAAGGAACTCTCCGACCTCGACAGGATCCCGGTCACCGTCAAGCAGGAGCTACGCGACTCCGAAGCGGAGCATCCTCCGGTCGGTGACTACCGCGGCAAGAGTGTGCGGAACAACGTGATGATCGGGACGTCCACCGGCACAACCGGCACACCGACGATCGCTTTGTGGAGCAAGCACGACATTCACGTCGACTGCGAAACCGGCTGCCGGATGTTCTGGGCGAACGGCATCCGCCCTGGTCACATCGTCACGCACGCACATCCGGCGTACCTGTACTCCGGGGGTCTGATGCAGACGCTCGTCTACCAGCATCTCGGAGCGCTGCCCGTATGGGTCCCGCCGCCGGACACCGATGAGCTCGCCGAGCAGGGGCTGCGCTTCTGGCAGCGCGTGACCCCCGACTTCCCGTTCATGGGTTTCGCGACCGGGACGTTCTTCACCCACGCCAAGCATCTCGGCATCGACCCGATGGAGGTCGGCCTCGACTTCTCGAAGATGCCCAATATGGGTGGCGCCGGCGGCGGCCCGATGGGGCTCATCACCGCCGGCGCGGAGTGCTTCTCGTTCCTCGGCTTCGGCTGCAAGGAACGCAAAGGCGCGCACCTCGCCGACGACTACACCTACGTGCAGGCGGTCGACGACGATGGGCAGCCCGTGCCGGAAGGTGAGTGGGGCCGGCTCGTCGTCACGACGTTCGGACGCGACAACTTCTTCATTCGCTATGACCTGGAAGAAGCCGCCAAGCTCGCCACCAACGACTGCGGTTGCGGTGCGACCTCGACACGCGGCTGGTGGGGCGGGCGTTTCAAGGACCTCATCGCTACTCAGGGCCGGTCCTTCATGCTCCTCGACATTGAGCGTGCGCTCGGCAAAGTGCAGGAGATCCGCGAGGGTGGCATCGAGTACGTCGTCGTGCGCCCATCTGCTGACGAGCCGCTGCGACTGCGCGTCGAGGTTGGCGACGGTTACACCGGCGACAAGGAGACCATCCGGACCGCACTGGTCAATGCGTTTGACGCAGAGCTCGGCCTGCGCGTGGACCCGGAAGTGCTCGACCGCGAGACACTCCCCCGTGCCGGCTACAAGGCGACTCGAGTCGTCGACGCCTGACCGTCGGGGGCTGCTGTTCGCCTTGCTGGCTGCGGCGCACACGGCGGAATTGTGGCTGCGCGGGCCAGTGATCTACCAAGCCAGCGACGCCGACATCGTCACGACGGTCATGCGTCTGCACGCGCCGGCTCTCGTCGCATCGAGGAGTTGTCCCGCGAGTTTCCCGATCACTACTGGTACCCGACCAGCGACTTACATGTGACCGTGCTCGGCATCCGAAAGGAGGCCGACCCGCAAGCTCTAGCCGACGTCCTCCGCAACGAAGCGCCCATCACCGCATCCATCCGCGGGCTTGCGCTCTCGCCCGACACTGTTTACGCGCAGGTGTACGTCGACCGCGGCCGGCTCGCATCGCTGCGCCGTCGTATCGCCAAGGCCTACGGCGTACCACTACGCCGGGTCGGGATCGACCTTGCGCACGCGAACATCGCGCGACTACGAACGAGTGACGTCGATGAACTCCGACGTCGCGTTCGCACTCGTCGTCGTCAAAATTTCGGTCCCGCGACCTTCACGAAGGTCCTTCTCGCGCGCACCGACAAGGTCTTTACTGCCGCGCACACGACGGTCTGTGCAGAGTTTCCGCTCACGTAGGTGACCAATTCGGGCTAGTGCATCTGGGCATCGCGCTTTCCCTCACTCCGGCGTATCGTCCACGGCCTCGGCGATGACGCCGACATGGGAGGGATCATGGCTGGTTTGGTCCGCAAGAGCCTCGACAAGCCCGAGGAGACACGGCCGTTCGACGGAAGCATGGGCCAGGTGGACCTCGTCAACCTGGATTCGGGCCCGGTCGGTCGCGGCACTTTCATGCCCGGCTGGAAGTGGTCGAAGCACGTGAAGCCCATCGCGCAGACAGACAGCTGCGAAGCGCCGCACATGGGGTACACGGTCTCCGGCCGCATGCATGTCGTCATGGACGACGGCGAGGAGATCGAGGTGGGCCCCGGTGACTTCACCGTCATCCCACCGGGTCACGATGCCTGGGTCGTCGGCGACGAACCGTGCGTCATGATCGACTGGCAGGGTTTCGCGGACTACGCCAAGCGTAGGTAGCCGGACCGATAGGTCAGCGCAGGCGGTTGTCGGCGCCCGCGACCAGCTCTTCACTGACGGCCCAGAGGCGTTCAGCGGTCGCGCTATCCAATGCCGCCTTGGATGGCGTCGACTCGTGCACCGATCGATAGCCACCGATCGGCGAGCGCTGGAAGTAGCCGCCCGTCCGCGGCTCGATTCCTGGTGCCACCGCTGCGTACACCGACGCCGCGGCGCCGAGTTTCGGTCCGACCATGAACAACCGCGCGAACTGGAGACCCGCACCCATGACCCCGGTCGCGTCACCGTCTTGTCCGAAACCGCTGCGAATGTTGCCCGGATGTACGGCGAAAGCGCTGACTCCGCTGTCGGCTTCGCGGCGCGCGAGCTGTTTGGTGAAGAGCACGTTCGCGAGCTTCGAGCGGGTGTACGCCTCGCTAATCGAGTAGTGCCGCTCGCTCTGCAGGTCGTCGAAGTCGAGGCCGTTCGTAAACCGGTGCCCGACGGATGACACGGTCACAACCCGGGCCGACTCGCTCGAACGAAGCCGGTCGAGCAAAAGGCTCGTCAGCAGGAAATGGCCGAGGTGGTTGATGCCGAACGTCATCTCGAACCCATCCGTGGTCACTCGGCGTTGACTCAGGTAGACGCCGGCGTTGTTCACGAGCACATGGATGCGTGGGCGTTGCGCGCGTAGCTCCTCCGCTGCTGCCCGGATCGATGCGAACGACCCGAGGTCGAGCTCCTGCGGGTGCACGTCCTGACTGCCAGCCTCCCGGCGTACCTGCTTCACAACAGCGTCGAGCTTTGCGGGGTTCCGGCTCGCGATGACCACAGTGGCACCCGCGCCGGCCAACGCGATGGCTGTCTCGCGGCCGATGCCCGAGGTCGCGCCGGTAATGACGATGACCTTGCCCGATTGGTCGGGCAGCATGCTGGGCCTCACGCTCGGAGCCTATTGGCCGCACTCGTCGGTGCTCATCGGCGCTCGATGACCAGGATCTTCGCGGACCGCGGCGGCCGCGGCCGGAACGCGCGTGCCGGAACGGTTCCGGCGACGCGGACGGTAAATCTCTGCCCCCAACGATGTACTCCGGGTGCCGCACCCGACGTCCATCGGGCCGCGACGTAACCGGGAACGACGATCACGGCGCACTCCAGTCGACTGCCCTGCGCGACCAAGCGCCGCAGCAGCGCGGTGACAACACCGAACGGAGGGTTCGCGACAACCCGAAACGGCTGTCGCGGCAAGTGCAAGTCAGCAAGGTCGACCCGCGCAACAGTCACCCGATCGGCTGCGAATCGCTCCCGCAACAGAGCAGCCCGGCGGGGATGCAACTCGACGGCGACGACGCGGGCACCTTCGCGCAGGAGTGCCGCCGTGATGGCGCCACTTCCCGCGCCCGCGTCGATAACGAGGTCGCCAGTGCGGAGTTCGGCCTGGGCAACCAGACGCGCGACCGTGGAGCTACCGAGCTCGTGCCAACCCCACCACGTCCGCTCCACCGCGGACACGCGCGAACATGACTACGCCCATAGCCCCACGTTGCCGGACCACGACGGTTGACCGCCACCGAATTAATGCGGGCAGATGCGTCAGGCCCAGCCGAGTTCGTCCAGCCGGTCGTCGTCGATACCGAAGTGGTGCGCGACCTCGTGCACAACCGTGATTCGCACCTGCCGCGCGACCTCCTCGGGGGTATCGCAGCGCCGCAGAATCGGCAGCCGGTAAATCGTGATCCGATCCGGGAGCACGCCGGCGTACGACGTGGGGCTGCGGTTCGTGAGCGGCACGCCGTGATAGAGGCCCAGCAGGTTCGGCGACGCGCCCTGGTCCTCGACGACGACCGCGACGTTGCGCATCAACCGGCCGAGCTCCGGCGGAATGCTGTCGAGCGCCGCCTCCACGAGATTGCCGAATGACTCCTCGTCGATATCGATCACGAGACCATGGGAACATGCGGAGCGCTCTAAGGAGGCGCAATGGGCGAGCAGCGGGGTGGGCCGCCGTCGTGGACGCCGGCGTCGGTCGGCGCAGCGCCTCGGCACGGGAGTGCGACCGAGAACGACCTTCTGAGCGGGGATAGCTGGCAACAGCTGCTCGCGGCCTTGGACCGGGCCGGCAACGCGGTCCGGTCGTCGCCCGCGAGCGACGTCACCGCCGGCTACCGGCACCTGCTCGTCCTGCTAGCGCTGGGTATCGACGAGGCGCTACGACACGGCGACCCGTACGAACCACAGTTGCGGCCCGGCAACGTGGACGCGGTACTCAAGTGGGGGATGGACTGCCCGGACGCGTTGTACTGCGGAACGTCGATCCGCGGCGACGTGACGTACCGCGTAACAGGCAACCGGGGCAGCGCGCGCTACCTGGGCTTCCAGGTCATGGGCGGCTTCGAGACGCTCGCCAACGTCGTGGCGGATGACCTCGACATCTCACCGGACGGCACGTTCGATTGGACCTTCACGCCTGACCCGAAGGCGTCCACCCTCATCGTGCGGCAGTTCTTCTACGACTGGGACACCGAGGACCCGGCCGCGTTACGCATCGAGTGTCTGGACAAACGGCCACCGACTGCACGGGACGAGAGCGCCGAGGCTGGCGCGCGTCGCATCGTCGCCCTCGGCGAGTTTGTCGAGGCGAGTCTGGCGTTCTGGCGCGACATTGAAGTGGCAGGCCGGGCACAGGGCGTCAACTGCTTCCGCGAACCCGCGAACCGAACCGATATCGGCGGCGCGCAGGAGAACGTCACGACCTGGGGTTCCTACGAATTGACGGAGGACCAGGCCCTGCTCATCGAAGTGCGGCCGCCCGACGCGTTGTACTGGAGCGTCGCCGTTGGCGACCCATGGTGGGCTTCGGTCGACTACGCCAACCATCAGTCGAGCCTGAACGGACATCAAGCGCACATCGACGACGACGGCGTCTTCCGCGCCGTGCTGTGCCAGCGCGACCCAGGGCTTGCCAACTGGCTTGATCCGGCTGGTTTCGAGCGCGGACCGATGATCTTCCGTTGGTTGCGGGCGGACAGCGCGCCGGTGCCGGATACCCGCGTGATCGGTCATGACACAGCGCGAGCGCTGCCCGGCCCACGCGTGACCTCCGAGGAGCGTGCCGAAACGATCGCGCGACGACGGGCAGCGGTGCGCCGTCGCTTCAGCAGATAGGAGCGGTGATGGACCTCGGACTCGCCGATGCGACGGCCGTCGTGACTGGCGGCAGCAAAGGCATGGGCCGCGCGATCTGCGAGTGCCTGGCCGGCGAGGGCGCACGCGTCGCTGCTCTTGCACGGGGCAAGGAGTCGCTCGACGAGACCGTCGAAGCGCTGCGCGCCGCGGGCAGCCCGGACCCCCTCGCCATCGCCACTGATGTCACCGACGAGGCGAGCGTGCACGCCGCCTTCGCCGAGGTCGACCGACGGTGGGGGTCGCTGAACGTGCTCGTCAACACCGTTGGACCCGGCGGCGGGACGCTCGACCAGTTGGACGACGCCGGTTGGGAAGCGGCGCTTCAGCTCGGCACCATGGCAGCGGTCCGCTGTGTCCGTGCGGGGCTTCCCTTGATGCGCAAGGCGGACTGGGGCCGGATCGTCAACCTCTCCGCTCACTCGATTCAGCGCCAGAACCCCATGCTGGTGGCATACACCGCGTCGAAGGCTGCCCTCGCGAGCATCTCGAAGAACCTCGCAAAGTCGCTGGCTCCGGAGGGCATCCTCGTCAACACGGTGAGCCCGGGCACTTTCGTGACGGCGAGTTTCACCGAGCAGCTGAAGCCGATCCTCGAGCAAAGCGGGTACGACGCCACCGATCCGCACGACGTGATGCGCTGGATCGCTGACGTCTACCACCAGCCGGCCGACCTTGGCCGCGCCGGCCTGCCCGAAGAGATCGCCGCCGTCGTGACGTTCCTTGCGTCGCGGCGCAACTCGTACACGACCGGCGCCAACGTCAACGTCGATGGCGGGTCGGACTTCGTATGAACGCGGACCTGCTGGTCAAGGCAGCGCTCGAAGAAACCGGCCTCGACGACTTCGGCGGCGATTCTTGGCGCGAAGGTCTGGACCGCCTGTGCGACTCCACCGAGCGCGAAGGCGACCTCAACGCGATGGGGACAGAGATCCTCGGCCGCCGGCTGACAGGCCTGCTCGCCAGCCGACTTCGCGTCGAAGCGACGTACAAGGAACATCCGGAAATCGACGACGTGCCGATCACGGCGCCGATCTTCATCATCGGCCTGCCCCGGACGGGGACGACGGCAACCAGCCACTTGCTGAGCCTCGACCCGCAGATCCGCTCGCTGCGCACTTGGGAGTCAGCCGATCCGGTGCCACCGCCGGAGCAGGAGACCGAGCACAGCGATCCCCGCATCGCGGCAACACAAGCCGGTATCGACATGATGTACGAGCTCTTCCCGCGAATGAAGTCGCTGTACTTCCAGACAGCGGAGAGCCCCACCGAGTGCCAGGACCTTCTCGGTATGGAGTTCCGGACTTCTCACTTCGACGGCATGGCCCACTGCCCGTCCTACGTCGACTGGGTCATCGACTGTGACATGACTCCGGCGTACCGCTATCACCACCGCACACTGCAGCTGCTGCAGTGGCACTGCCCACCCGAGACATGGCACCTGAAGACGCCCGTGCACATGTTGTCCATTGACGCTCTCGATGAGACCTATAGCGATGCGCGGTTCCTCTGGACCCATCGGGACCCCGCCGACGTTCTCGGCTCCGTTTGCGACCTCATCGCCTACACCCGCAGTTGGGTGAGCGATCGTGACGATTCTGGTGAGCTCGGCCCGCAGCAGCTGCGCATTTGGACCGAGGCGCTTCGCCGCGCGACCGCGTTCCGTGACAAGGTCGGCGAGTCACGCTTTGCCGACATCCGGCATGCCGACTTGCAAACCGACCCTGTCGGCGCGTTCGAGCGGGCGTACGACGCGCTGGGACTCACGATGTCGCCAGCCGCGCGAAACGCAATGGCAACGTGGGCGAGCGAGCACCATCGCGGCGACCATGGGGAGCATGTATTCGACCTGCAGCACTTCGGCCTCGATGCGCCGTCGGTGCGCGCGGAGTTCGCGTTCTACCTCGAGCGCTTCAACGCATAGGGTCGAAACATGGGCGCGCTCACTGACTGGGTCAGTGTCATCGACGATGCCGTCTTCGATCGGCTCGTCATCGTGTCCCCGCATTTCGACGACGCTGTCCTGAGCGCGGGTCAGCTGCTCGCGAAACACCATGGCGCCACCGTGATCACGGTCATGGGTGGTCAGCGCAACGCCGGCTCCTACGACGAGGTGTCCTGGTGGGACGCCCTGGGCGGGTTCCAGCCCGGCGACGACGTCGTCGTCGCACGTCGCGCCGAGGACAAGGCGGCGCTGGACATTCTCGGCGCACGGCAACGATGGCTCGACTTCGCCGACCATCAGTACGACGCTGACGGACCCGGGAAGAACCGGCCGTCGGCGGAGTCGATCGCCGATGCACTCGATGGTGAGCTCGACGCGATCAAGCCGACGGCGGTCATGGTGCCGATGGGCCTCGCGAACCCGGACCACGTGCTGACGCATGACGCCTGCCGGTTGGTGATCGACCGCCGTCGGCCGGAAGCCTTTGCGTGGTTCGCGTACGCCGAAGCCGGCTACCTGCATATCCCAGGCATTCTGGCTTGGCGCATCGGTCGGTTGCTGCGTTCGGGGTTGTGGCCGACGCCGGCACCACTGGTCGCCGACACCGGCCGCGACGCGAAACGCGAAGCGCTCGGCGCGTACGTCACCCAACTGCCTGCGCTGGCAGCCGACTGGGGCTACGACGCCGCCGCCAACGCCCGCATCGCCGAGTCGTTCTGGCGTCTTGCTCCGCCGCCGGCCGGCTGGGAACGACTCGCGGAGTGAACAGCCGCCATTACGACGATCTCGAAGTCCGGGTCTACTCGGACACGGATCTTGCCCATGACGCAGCGCGCGACGCCGCCGAGGCGATCGCGCAGGCCGTTGCCGCACGTGGCAGCGCGAACGTCATGCTGGCGACCGGCAACTCGCAACTGGCATTTCTGTCCGTCCTCACAACGCTTGAGGTCGACTGGTCACGCGTGACCGTCTTCCACATGGACGAGTACGTCGGCGTCGGCGAAGACCATCCGGCAAGCTTCGCGCGCTACATCAGGCAGCGTGTTGTCGACAAGGTTCGGCCGGCCGCGGCGTACCTCCTCGACGGCGCCAACGAGGTCTCAGCCGAGATCAAGCGGTACGGCGACCTCATCGGCACGCACCCGCTCGACCTGACCTGCCTGGGCATCGGCGAGAACGGGCACCTCGCCTTCAACGATCCGCCGGTCGCCGACTTTGCCGACCCCCTCGACGTCAAGGAGGTCGAGCTCGATCTCGCCTGCCGACAGCAGCAGGTCGGCGAGGGTCATTTTCCGGACATCGATGCGGTGCCGCGCACCGCGATCACCCTGACCATTCCCGCCCTCCTCCGCGCCGGGCGAGTGCTCGCGATCGTGCCCGAGGAACGCAAGGCGGCCGCCGTCCGGGCGGCGCTGACCGGACCGATCGAGACTTCCTGCCCGGCTTCGATCCTGCGCCGCACACTGCACGCGACGCTGTTCCTGGACAGCGGATCGTCGTCACTTCTGTAGGAACCGCACCGCTAGGTGAGGCGACCGGTGCGAGCGACCTCGGCGTACCACTGCGCTGACGGCTTTGGTGTGCGCTCGAACGTCTCGCGGTCGACCGCGACCAGGCCGAAGCGAGGCCGGTACCCGAACACCCACTCGAAGTTGTCCAGCAGGCTCCAGTACGTGTAGCCGCGTACGTCGATGCCGTCGCTCAGACACGCGAGCACGCCTTCGAGCGCGGTTCGCACGTACGCGATGCGTTGCTCGTCGTCGTCGGTGCCGATCCCGTTCTCGGTCACGATGATCGGTACTCCGCCACCGGTGTAGTCCCATGCCCGGCGGATGGTGGCCTCGAGCGCCTCCGGCCAGTACTCGTAACCCATCGCTGTCGTCGGTACGCCGGGTTCCGGGCCGATCCATCCGTCCGGACCGACGAGCATGCGCGTGTAGGCCTGTACGCCGAGGAAGTCGTCACCACCGACAGCGTCGAGGAAAACGTCCTCGGAGTGCCGACGAACCTCCTGCAACGTCGACTCACCACCCGTCGCCGGCTGGTAGTCGGTCATCGACAGCGTGAGCCCGACCGGGACGCCGGTTGCGGCGGAGCGGATCGCGTCGACGGCACCGCGATGTGCGGCGATGAGCGTCTCGTTCGCGCGATCACGCATGCTCGCGTCCGTGACGCCTGGCGGGAAGATGCCCATCTCGTAGCCCATCGTCGCGACGATGTTCGGTTCGTTCAGGGTGCAGGCGCGGCGCAAGACGGGTGCGAGCTCGCGCGCCGCGCGCTCGGCGAAGGCAGTGAATCGTTCAGCCGTGCTCGACTCGACCCAACCGCCGTGAGCCACCACCCACCGCGGGGTCGTGAAGTGGTGGAACGTCACGACCGGCTCGATCCCGCGCTCGAGCAACGCCTCGCCGATCCCCAGGTAGTGCGCGATCGTCGCGTGCGACCACTCCCCCTCGGCGGGCTCGATCCGACTCCATTCGAGTGAGAAGCGGTACGACGACAATCCGAGGGAAGCGACGACGTCGATGTCGTTCCGCCAGCGGTGCCACGAGTCACACGCATCGCCACTCGGTTCGGCGCACACGGTGCCAGGCTGGTGCTCCCAGTCCCACCAGTCGTTGTTGACGTTGGCACCCTCGATCTGGTGCGCCGCGGTCGCGGTCCCCCAGGTGAAGTCGGGCGGAAAGGACGGTTCTGACACCGCTCGACGCTATCGACACGTCTCGTATGCACTAAGTGACCTTGCGTAGATGGCCCTTTTTTGCCATGGCCATTACTGCATTTGGCGTAGACGCTGCCACGTACCACATCACGGGGGTGTGGCTCTCTTAGACATCACGGGGGAACATTCATGCACGGATTCCGCCCAACTCGGCGACGGCTGCGAGTCGCCGGACTTGCGCTGGCCACCGGGGTCGCCACGCTCGCGACCTTCCTCGCTCTGCCGGCGACGCCGAGCCACGCGACCGGTCCGAAAGCGCTGATCCTCGGCACGACTGTGTCATCGGGAACAGCTACTGATGGTTCCGCAGAAAGCCTCGAGCAACAGCAGGCAGAGCTCGACGGATTCACGGTCACCGTTGTCGATCAGAGCACGTGGGCCAGCATGTCCGCGTCCGACTTCGCGCAGTACCAGGTCATCATCCTCGGCGACCCCGACTGCGGATCGCTGAGCGAAATCCAGCCCGCGATCGACAACGCGTCGGTCTGGCAGTCGGTGGTCATGGCCAGCGGCGGCAACCGAGCGCTCATCGGCACCGACTCGACCCTGCACGACTCCGGAGCGGGCGGCTCTCGCCGCGGCGACCTGCTGGCAGCAAAGGGCATCGCCTACGCCGGCGCCGTACCGGACGCGACTGGCGTCTACCTCAGCCTGTCCTGCTACTACGACTACGGCGTGAACGCGCTGCACATGCCGCTACCGTGGCTCGACGGCCTCACCGGGCACGGACCGAACGCCTTCGTCGTCTCATCGGAAAGTGCGCTCGGCCTGTGTGCCGGGGCCATCTCGATCGTGGCCCAGTCCGGCCCGACCGATGGCTTGCACGATGCGGACCTGGCCGACTGGGGCTGCTCGGTGCACGAGTTCTTCGACGCGTGGCCGAGCGACTTCGTGCCGCTTGCCCTCGCGACGGATGCACCGCCGGAGTACACAGCGAACGACGTGGACACGGGCAACTCCGTGTCAGGCTCCCCGTACATCCTCGTCGCCGGTGGCGGCCTGTCCATCACCTCGGACATCAGCCTCACCCCTGAGACCGGGACGCAGGCCATCGGGACGAACTACATCTTCACCGCGACGGTTCTGAAGGATGGCGCTCCGCAGGCGGGCAAGAGTGTGACCTTCACCGTCGAATCCGGTCCGGATGTCGGCACGATGCATACAGACACGACAGACAGCAACGGCCAGACGACCTTCACGCTCAACGGCGCCGCTGTCGGCACGGACAACGTCTCGGCGACGTTCACCGATGACGCGGGCAATCTCCAAGAAGACTTTGCCTCCGTCACCTGGACGGGCGAGATGGCCTCCGCCTGCCACTTCAAGGTGCCCGAGATCCACACCGGTCAACTCGACGTGCTGTTCTGCACGGGCTACCGGCCGAACGGTCACATCCGGGTGCTCGAGGACGGGCACGAGCTGTTCCGCGGATTTGCTCGCCCGGACGGCACCGTCAAGCTGGGCTTCCGGTTCCGGTACAACACCGTGGGCATCCACACGTTCACGGTCATCGGCAAGGTTCCCGGGGGTCCGGCGCAGGCCCCGACCGCGCAGGTGACCGTCGATAGGAAGTCGCACTAGGCACATTGCTACGACGCGAAGCGCCCTCCCCTACCGGGGAGGGCGCTTCGTTATGATCACGGGATTCCCTGACATACGCGTCAGTTTCCTGGGGGCCCAGCTTGGCGACGTCCGTCGACCTGCCGCACGACTCGACCGGCCGGCCCACAGCCCTGCGCGAGCTCGACCTGACACCGTTCTTCGCGCCCAAGGCGGTCGCGGTCATCGGTGCGAGTGACACACCGCATCGGCCGAACACCATGATGTGGCAGAAGCTGCGCCAGAAAGTCGAGGCCGGCGGCGCGACGGTCTACCCGGTGAACCCGAACAAGCCGGAGGTCGACGGCATACCGGCGTACAAGTCAATCCTCGACGTGCCGGGCGACGAACCGCTCGACCTCACCGTGATCCTCGTCGGCGACGCACTTGGTGTGATGCCGGACGTGATCGCGCGGGGCAGCCGGTTTGCTGTCGTGTTCGCCGCCGACTTCGCTGAGTCCGGTGCAGAAGGCGAGCAACGGCAGTCCGACCTCGAGAAGATGATCCGCGAGAGCGACACGCGGCTTCTCGGACCGAACACGAACATGAACGCGTTCGAGTTCTTTCGCGACGACCTCCCCGGCCGCGCCATCGCTCTCGTCACACAGTCCGGTCACCAAGGCCGCCCGGTCTTCCAAGGGCAGGAGATCGGCATCCGGCTCTCACATTGGGCACCGGTCGGCAATGAGGTCGACCTCGAGTTCGCCGACTTTGCGCGTTACTTCGCCGACCAGCCAGACACCGGTGTGATCGCGACGTACGTCGAAGGCTTCAAGGACGGCCGCACGTTGCAGCTCGCGCTCGACCACTGTGCCCAGCGCAAGGTGCCCGTCGTCGCTGTGAAGGTCGGCCGCACCGCGCAGGGCGAGTCGATGGCACGCGCGCACACCGGGCACCTCACCGGACAAGACGCGGTTGTCGACGCAGTGTTCCGGCAGTACGGCGTCACCCGCGTCGACGGGCTGGACGAGCTGCTCGACGTGTCGGCCGCCTTTGCCCGAACACCGCCCCCCCAGGGTGACGGCGTCTGCATCTATTCCATCTCGGGTGGCACCGGCGCGCACATGGCCGACATGGCCGCCGCCGCAGGCCTCAACCTGGTCGAGCTGCAGCCGGAGACGCAAGCGACGTTGCGCGAGTACATCCCGGGTTACCTACGGGTCTCGAACCCGGTCGACTCCGGCGGGGCGCCGTCGGGCGACGCGCGCGGCAAGCCGATCCTCGACGCGATCCTGACCGATCCCGGTGTCGCCGCGCTCATCTGCCCCATCACTGGCGCCGGCTCGATGGCGAACCGGCTCGCCAAAGACCTCGTCGTCAAAGCCGAGGAGCACGGCAAGCCGGTGTTCGTCGTGTGGGGCTCACCGGTCGGCACCGAGGTTGCCTACACCGACATCTTGTTGCCGAGCTCGTTGCCGGTCTTTCGCTCCTTCGCGAACTGCGTGACAGCGGTCAAGGCGTTCTTCGACTATCACGCCTTCGCCGCTCGGTACCGGTCGCTGTGGCGCAGCGTGCCTACCACGACATCAGCCGTGAAGCGCGAGCTCGCTCCGCTCCTGCAGCCTGGCTCCGCGCTGTCAGAGCACGCCAGCAAGAAGGTCCTCGCGGCGTACGACATCAAGGTCACCGACGACGTCCTCGCGACAACAGCGACCGAGGCGGTCGCGGCGTCGATGGAGATCAACGGTCCGACCGTGTTGAAGCTCTGCTCCCCCGACCTGCTGCACAAGTCCGATCTCGGTCTGGTACGGCTCGGGCTCACCTCTGCCGACGACGTTCGGCATGCGTATGACGACCTGCTCGCGCGAACGCGCGACGTGGCACCACGTGCACGCGTCGAAGGCATCCTGGTCAGTCCGATGGTCGAGGCCGGCGTCGAGATGGTGGTCGGCCTGAGCTCGGACCACCTGTTTGGTCCGGTCGTGATGCTGGGCCTCGGTGGTGTGCATGTCGAGGTGCTCGGCGACGTCACCCATCGCGTTCCGCCGTACGACAAAGCCGAGGCGGAGCGCATGATTGACGAGCTACGCGCGCGTGCGTTGCTCCAAGGCGTACGCGGAAAGCCCCCGGTCAGCAAGAAAGCGATCGTCGAAGTGCTCATGAACGTGCAACGGCTCGCGTTCGACCTGGCCGATAGCGTGGCCGAGCTCGACATCAACCCGCTGGTGGTCGGCCGCAATGGTGCCGTCGCCCTGGATGCCTTGGTGGTATGCAAATGAGTGATGAGCTCCTCGTCGAGCTAGAGGAGGGCGTGCTGCGACTCACGATCAACCGCCCGGACGCACGCAACGCGCTCACGTATGAGGTCCGGCAGACGTTGGTCGAGCAGTTCCAGCGCGCGGACGCCGACCTCGCGGTGCGCTCGGTGATCCTCACATCGTCGGGCGACAAGGCGTTCTGCACCGGCGCTGACCTGCGGTCGCGTCCGCCGATGCTGCCGAAGCCGGACGGCGCTCCGGAGCGAGCGGTCGGTGACACCGCGCGGATGATCGCGACCGGTTGGCAACGCGTCATCTCCTCGATCCTCGACTGCTCGAAACCCGTGGTCGCCGGTGTGAACGGCACCGCAGCCGGTGGTGGTCTGCACCTCGCGCTCGCCTGTGACCTCGTCATCGCGGCCGAGAACGCTCGCTTCATCTCTGTCTTCGTACGCCGAGGCATCGCGCCCGACGCCGGCGGCGCCTACATCCTTCCCCGGCTCGTCGGCCTGCAGAAGGCGAAGGAGATCTGCTTCTTCGGCGACGACATCCACGCTCCGGACGCCGAACGCATGGGCCTCGTGAACCGCGTCGTACCTTTCGGCGAGCTCGACAAGACCGTGACCGAATGGGCCCGACGGCTCGCCGCCGGTCCCACCGTCGCGATCAGTACGGCGAAGCGCCTGCTCAACCAGTCCTTCGATGTCTCCCGGCAACAGGCGTTCCTCGACGAGGCATGGGGCCAGGAACTCGTCGGCGGCAGCCTCGACCAGGGCGAAGGCATGCGGAGCTTCGTCGAGCGCCGCGACCCCGACTTCAAAGGCTGGTAGGTGGCGCATCTGCTGCGCGACCGCACGGCAATCGTCGGTGTCGGGCAGACACCGTTCGCGAAGTCGCTGCCGCAGTCCGAGACCGCGCTTGCCGTCATCGCGCTGAAGGCAGCGCTCGACGACGCCGGCATCGCCCCCGAGGAAGTCGACGGGCTCGCGTCCTACACGTTGGAGCGCGACGTGGAAGTCCAGGTCGCGCTGAACCTCGGCCTCGGGGACATCTCGTGGTTCTCGCAGATCGGGTACGGCGGCGGCGCCGGGTGCGGCGTCGTCGGCCAGGCTGCAATGGCGGTCGCTACCGGTCAGTGCAACGTCGCCTTGGCTTGGCGTTCGCGCAAGCGCGGTTCGGCGGCCAGTCGGCCATGGGCACAGGTCGGCGAACGGCTGCCCGGCGCGATGGGGTGGACCCGTCCGGTCGGACTGCTCCGGCCGGTCGATGAGATCGCAATGCTCACCCGTCGTTACATGCATGAGTACGGCGGCACGCGCGAGCACCTCGCCAACGTCGCGGTCGCGACGCGCAAGCACGCGAACCGCAACCCGGGCGCGATGATGTACGCGAAGCCGATGACGCGCGAGGACTACATGAACGCGCGCTGGATCTCCGAGCCACTCTGCCTGTTCGACAACTGTCTCGAGTCCGACGGTGCTGTCGCCGTCGTCGTTGTGTCCGCCGACCGGGCGCGTGACCTGCCGCAGCCGCCGGCGTACATCCACTCGTTTGCGCAAGGTGTGAACTCCCAGCACGTGACGATGACGAACTACTACCGTGACGACCCCCTCGCCGGCCCGGCCTGGGCTTGCGCGCCCGCACTGTGGCGCAGCGCTGCCGTCGGCCCCGAAGACGTGAAAGTGGCGCAGCTCTACGACGCATTCTCCCCGCTCATCTTGCTGTCGCTCGAGGGCTACGGGTTCTGCAAGCGCGGCGAAGCCGGTCCGTTCACCGACGACGGTGGCATCGAGCTCGGTGGACGGCTTCCGGTCAACACCAGCGGCGCCGGCATGAGCGAGGCGTACGTCCACGGTTTCAACCTGATCGCTGAAGGCATCCGGCAGATCCGCGGCACCTCGACTGCGCAGGTTGAGGGTGCGGATGTCTCCTTGGTGACCTCAGGCGAGGGCGTGCCGACGTCGGCCATCATCTTCACGAAAGAGCCGGCATGATCGAGACGCCACCGCTGCCCGAACTCGATGCCGACACTCGCCCGTTCTGGGAGTCGGCCTGCCGCGGTGAGCTGGCCATCCAGGCATGCGGGTCGTGTGGCCGCCTTCGCCACCCCCCGCGCCCCATGTGTCCGTATTGCCGGTCACTCGATGTCACCTGGCAGACGATGTCCGGCAACGCGACCGTGTGGTCTTTCGTCGTACCGCACCCGCCGCTGCTACCGGCGTTCCAGCCCTACGCCCCCTACAACGTCTGTATCGTCGCGCTTGACGAGGACCCGTTGATCCGCGTCGTCGGCAACCTCATCGCAGACGCGGGTGCGCCGATCAACTCCGTGGACCCGACGTCGATCGTGATCGGCGAGCCGGTACAGGTCGTCTTCGAGCAGGTCGCCGACGACGTGGCCTTGCCGCGCTTCGTCCGGCGCTAGGCGTCGAGCCCCAGTGCTAATGGCGGCTTGTCCCCACCTGACGGGAATGTGTCAGGCTGCGCGGCGTGACAACCATCTACCGCGAGCAGGACGCTGACCTCAACACCATCGACGGATCCGTCGTCGCCGTCGTCGGGTACGGCAACCAGGGCCGCAGCTGGGCCCTGAATCTGCGCGACTCGGGACTCGATGTCCACGTTTTCGCGCGCGCCGACGCGTCACGGCAGCAGGCCGAACACGACGGCTTCGCGGTCGGCGACATCCGGGACGGAGGCAGCGCGGACATCCTCTGCCTGATCGTCCCGGACGACGCGATCACCGTCCTGCCGATCACGCCGCGGGCCGACGCCCTCGTGATTGTCGCGAGTGGCTACGCGCCGGCGTTCAACAAGTTCGACCCCGGCTGTGACGTCGGCATGGTCGCGCCACGCATGCTCGGCCCGGAAGTCCGCAGCTGCTACGAACAGGGCGTTGGCTTCATCACGGCGGTCGGCGTACAACACGACCGCAGTGGCACCGGACTCGCCCGCACGCTGGCGATCGCACGCGCCATCGGTGGGCTGAAACAGGGCGGTCTCGCGCTCACGCCGCACCAGGAAGCCGTCCTCGACCTGTCGGTCGAGCAAGCCTTGTCGCCGGGCCTTCGCCACATCAACAACACGTTCGTACAGGTGATGCTCGAACAGGGCATCCCGATCGAGGCCGTCATGGCCGAGCTGATCCTGTCCGGTGAGGTGGAGCGCACCTACCGGTTGCTTCGGCTCGGCGGGTACGCCGCGCAGTTCGGGCACCACTCCCCGATCAGCCAGTACGGACAGCTGTCCCGGGCGGGTTACTACGACCATCTCGACGTGGGCACCCGGATGCGGGAGATCGTCGACAACATCGCCGACGGGGGGTTCGCGAAGGAGTGGGACGCCGAACGCGAGGCCGACCACCCGACGCTCGCCAAGCTGCGCGCCGAAGCCCTCCCTCCTGAGCTGGTCAAATGGGAGCGCGAGCTGCGCCAGACCTTGGGCGAGACCGCCGTCGCGCCGGCCGATGGCGAGGCACGTGCATGAGGCTCTGCATCAAGTTCGAGGTCGCACCGCCGAGGGGCAGTCGTCGTACTTTCGTGCTGTACGCCGACCGCGACTTCCCTGCCGTTCCCCGTCCGGGTGATGCCGTGACGCCGGACGAGCAGGGGCAACTGGCACCGCGTGATGTGCGCCGGGTCATCTACGAACCCGATGGAGCGCTGACGCTGGAGCTCGATCCGGGCCTGCCGACCGAGGATCCCGAGGCGTTCATCATGGTCTTGCAGACCCTGGGCTTCGACGAGGTTGATGCCAAGCACTTGCCGTGACTCGCCGGTTCGTCCGGTTTCGTCGCGATCAAGATCAGTGTTCGGTCGCAAATCACCACCGAACGTATCGTTCGGGTCTACCGTCACTCCAAAACCACGAGGTTGGGGGTGGCGACGGTGGGATTCGTACGCAGCGAGAGCATCGACGTCAATGCCAGCCGTGAACAAGTCTTCGCGTTGGTGCGCGCGCTGCCCGAAGTCTCCGATGAAGGTGGCCGGGCCAGCGTCCACCTCGTGAGCAGCGCCTCCCCGCACCGCTGCGTGCTCGAGTGCCACGACGGCCAGGCGGCGTACAGATGGACCTTCGACTTGACCACCAGCCCCACCGGGACAACGGTCCATCAGACCGTCGAGCGGCTCGCTGCGCCCGGGCTCGCGCGCATGCTCCAGCCGTTCAAGTGGGAGCTCTCGCAATGCGGTCAGGTCCGTGCCTTTCTGCAGCATCTGAAGCGCGAGGCGGAGCGACCCCGCATCCCGCAACCGCGGCAGGAGACCGCCGCCGCTGAGCACTCAGTTTCCTGACGCATACTCGATAGGTGGAGACAGCGCCGACCGAGCCGTCCTACGGCGCGCCCCCTCCCCAGCCTGACCGCCCGCTGGCTGCGCCGACGCCGATCTGGAAACGCATCGGCGGTGGCATCGCCGCGGCTGGTGTCGCGCTCGCGAAGTGGGGCGCGATCCTGCTCAAGCTCAAGGTCTTCACATTCGCCGCGAGCATGCTGGTGTCGGTCGCTGCCTATGCGTGGCTGTGGGGCTGGCAGTTCGGGGTCGGGTTCGTGCTGCTCATCTTCGTGCACGAGATGGGCCATGTGATCGCCTTGCGGCGCATGGGCATCCGGGCGAGCGCGCCGATGTTCATCCCGTTCCTGGGCGCGTTCGTGAGCATGAAAGAGCAACCGCGCAGCGCGTGGCACGAGGCCGTCTCGGGCATCGCGGGACCTGCCTTCGGTGCGCTCGCCGCCGCGGCGTGCTGGTGGTACGCGCACGAGAGCGGCAGCCGCTTGTTCCTCGCCCTCGCCTTCACCGGTTTCTTCCTGAACCTGTTCAACCTGATCCCGATGCTTCCGCTCGACGGCGGCCGCGCTGCCGCGGCGATCCACCCGGCGATGTGGCTGGTCGGTCTGGCCGGGCTCATCGGGCTGCTGATCTATCACCCGAACGTCCTGATCATGATCATCCTGCTGCTCGGAGGGACCGAAGCGTGGCGCCGCTTCCGTGGCCGGCAGACCGCCGAAGGCCGGGAGTACTACAAGCTCACATCTCGGCAGCGGCAGCTGATGACGCTCGCCTACTTCGGTCTGATCGCGATCCTCGTGCTCGCGATGCACCAGACCTACGTGCACCGCAGCTTCAGCTGAACCGACCAACCCTGACACGCGTGTCAGGTTTCTGCGATGATGCGCGGCATGGACCTGCTGCACACCACGACCCTCGCTGACGTCCTTCGCGAGCACGGCCGCTCCTGGCCCAACAAGACTGCCCTTGTCTGCGCGGACGAGCGCTACTCGTACGCCGAGTTCGACCAGCGCGTCTCCCGGCTCGCGAACGCGCTGCGCGAGCGCGGTGTGGGCACCGGTGACCGCGTTCTCTGGCTAGGCCAGAACTGCCACATGATTCTCGAGGGCCTGCTGGCGGCGGCGAAGCTCGGCGCAAGCTTCTGCCCCGCCAACTGGCGGCAGTCCCCCGACGAGTTCGCCTACGTGCTGGAAGACCTCGACCCGGCCGTCGTTCTCTGGCAGGCCGACGAGATCGGTGAACCGATCATCAAGGCTCGTGAGTCCACCGAGTCGAAGGCGCTGTGGATCGGCTGCGACGACCCCGCCGTGCAACACGGGGACCCGTCGTACGCCGACATCCTCAGCAGCGGCGCGACAGCGGACCTCGACCTCGATGTCGACCCTGCGAGTCCCGTGCTCACGATGTACACCGCGGCATTCAGCGGACGGCCGCAAGCTGCGCAGCTCTCGCACCTCGGTCTGATGTTCCAGAACCTCAACATCGCGATCATCCAGCAGGTGACGCCCGAGGACGTCTATCTCAACTGCGGCCCGCTGTTCCACATCGCAACGCTGATGACGACGATGGCGACATTCCAGCTGGCCGGCACGAACGTGTTCACCAAACGCGCGGACGCCGAGGAGATCTGCCGCCTCACCGATGCGGAGAAGGTGACCGGCGCGTTCATCCTTCCGCAGGTCGTCAAACGGATCGTCGAGGTCAACAAGGACCGGCGATACGACCTCTCGTCACTGCAGACGATGTCGATGGGCAACAAGGAGTTCGCGGAGATGATCTCTTCGCGAGTGACGTACTGGATGCGCAAGCCCGGTGGCTACGGCCAGACCGAAGTGAACGGTCTGCTCACGTTCTCTGCGTTCGGCGACGGACCGATGTCACCCGGCCGGCCGACCGCGGGGATGCAGGTGCGCATCGTCGACGAGGACGGCAACGAGCTGGCGAGCGGCGAGGTCGGTGAGATCGTCGCGCGCGGACCGCAGGCGATGGTCGGTTACTTCGGCAAGGCAGAGGAGAACACCCGCCGCCAGCGTGGCGGCTGGCACCACACCAACGACCTGGGTCGTCGCGAGCCGGACGGCACGATCAGCTTCGTCGGACCCAAGACCGAGCTCATCAAGACCGGCGTCGAGAACGTCTACCCGGCCGAAGTGGAAGGCGCCTTGCAAAAACACCCGGCGGTCGCCGAGGTCGTCGTCATCGGCGTACCGGATCCGGTGTGGGACCAGAACGTCAAGGCCGTCGTTCGACTTCACGAAGGTCAGCAGGCGACTGCGGAGGACCTGATCGAGCACACCAAGTCGCTCATCGCGTCGTACAAGAAACCCAAGGAGGTTGACTTCGTGACGGCATTCCCTCGACTGGAAAGCGGTTTCATCGACCGTGACGCAGTCAAAGCCGCGCATGGCGGCGGCGGCACACCTGGGCGAGGTGTCTGATGGACGCCGTCTCTGTTGAACGCGTGATCGCAGCACCGCCGGAGAAGATCTTCGACCTGCTCGTGCATCCCGAGCGGCACAAGGAGATCGACGGGTCAGGCACGGTCCAAGGCGTTCGCGGTGAGTCACAGCGGCTGCAGCTCGGGTCGAAGTTCGGCATGTCGATGAAGCTCGGCATCCCCTACGGCATGACGAGCACCGTCATCGAGTACGAAGAAAACCGGCGAATCGCCTGGCAGCCGCGGCCTGCGTACCCCATCATCGGCCCGTTGCTCGGCGGCCGGATCTGGCGATACGAGCTGGAGCCGGTGGCCGAGGGCACCCGGGTGCGGGAGAGCTGGGACATCAGCCACGAGCGCGGCAAGTTCATGGTGCGCGGTGCGGCCGAGCAGACCAGGAAGAACATGGCAAAGACACTCGAGCGGATCGAGGAGATCGTCACCGCTAGCTGAGCAGGATCTCCCGGCTGCGCTTCACGTCGTCGGTCATCTGCGCGACGAGCGCGTCGACGGAGTCGAACTTGACGGTCTCACGCAACCGTTCGACGAAGCTGAACGCCGCGTGCGCGCCGTACAGGTCGAGGTCCTCGCGGTCGATCGCGTATGCCTCGACGCGCCGGGACCGGCCCTCGAACGTCGGGTTCGTGCCGATGGAGATCGCGGCCGGGATGCGGTCGCTCTCGAGATGCAACCAGCCCGCATAGACACCGTCACCGGGGATCGCGGACATCGGCAACGGTTCGAGGTTCGCGGTCGGAAACCCGAGCTCACGGCCGCGGCGATCGCCACGGACGACGACGCCTTCCACGCGGTGTGGCCGCGACAACGCATCGGCCGCCGCAGCGACGTCGCCGGCTTCGATACAAGAGCGGATGTACGTCGAGGACCACGTCGTCTCGCCGCCGGCCAGCTCGATCGCCTCGACGGAGAAACCGTACTGCTGGCCCAGCCCGGCGAGCAGCCCGACGTCACCGACCGCGCGGTGGCCGAACCGGAAGTTCGCACCGACGACGACGGTCGCGGCATGCAGGTTGGCAACCAGCATGTGGTGTGCGAACTCGTCCGGCTCCAAGCGGGAGAAGGACCGCGTGAACGGCACGATGCACAACGCGTCCACGCCAAGCTCCTCCAGCAGCCCGGCCTTGTAGCCGAGCGGTGTGAGCAATGGCACTTCGGTGCCGGCACGAAGAACCGTCAGCGGGTGCGGTTCGAAGGTGACGACGACTGCCGGCTGGTCAGCTGCGCGGGCCCGATCAATCAGGTGCCGCAGCGTGACCTGGTGGCCGCGGTGCACGCCGTCGTACACACCGATCGTGACGACGCAGCGCCCCCAGCCGGCCGGGACCGCCGCGAACCCGCGCCACCGCAACACGGGTCAAGCCTCGCATGACCGACGCCCATGGTCAGCAGCTCGGGTTCGCGCGCACCTTGCTGACGGAAGGCCCGAGCGTGGAAAGTCGGATGGTCGCGTTGCCTATGCGAGACTCCGCCCGTGCCGGCAGGCGTGGTGGTCGATGGGCACGACGGGCGCGCGCTCGCGGACGTCGTCATCAGTGATGGCGTCGCCGTCACACGGACCGCGGCGGACGGCAGCTTCGCGTTGCCGGCGCATGCGGACGCGCAGTTCGTCTGGGTGTGCGTACCGTCGAGCCATCGAGCCCTCGCACCGGGATGGTTCGTCGACATCCGGCGCGAAGTCGGCAACGACCCGATCCGCTTCGTGCTAGAGCCGCGCGTCGAGCAGACGAGCGGTTGCCACTTTGCGCAAGTCACCGATCTGCATGTCTCGGTTGACGCCGGCGCCCGCTTGCGACCGATGCTCGAAGGTGGACTGGTCGCTCCCCCCGGCGTACAGGTGACCGGGGAGACGACCTCCGCCGAGTTGAGGGAAGACCTCGAGGCGCTGGTCGCGTCCGCGGCACCGCAGTTCGTCGTCGCGACCGGCGACCTCGCCGACTATGGACAACCGGAAGAGCTCGCCGCCTATCTCGCGGCGATTGCAGACCTGGGTGTACCAGTGGCGAGCGTGCCCGGCAACCACGACCACCTGTCCAGCCTGACGCGACAAGCCATCGAGGAGTTCTTCGCAGACTGGTCCACCCGCGACACGGAGGGGCTGGACGTCAGCGCGATCTTTCAGAAAGAGGTCTTCGGTGGGGACTGGCGACGGCCGAACTCCGGACGCTCGCCCTGGCTCGATGCGCTCGGTCCCCTCTACTACTCGTTCGACTGGGGCGACGTGCACTTCGTCGTGTACGACGGCGAGGGTCTGCGTCGCTACGGCGGCGACTACCCGCAGGATCGCTGGCTCGCTGGTGACCTTGCGGCTGTCGAGGCCGGCACGCCGGTGGTCGTGTGCACGCACTTCCTGGAAGAGGCGGAGTTCTACCGCAGCCGGTTCGCTGGTGTTCGGCTGGTTGCGTCGTTGAGCGGCCACTGGCACGGGACGCGGTTGTGGATCGACGGCGAGACGCGGCACTGGACGAGCGCGAACGTCGGCTTCGGCGGCATCGACTTCACTCCACGTGGTTACCGCGTTGTAGACGTGGACACGAAGGGCGCGTCGTCCACCTGGACACCGATAGAGGTTCCGTTCGACGTGCGCGTGGTTGGTCCGGCGGCGACGGCCGCCGGCCGCATCTTTGTCGCGATGGAACGCGGGGACGTCAGCGGGTGCGTGCGGGCGCTCGACGGCTGGACGCATGAGCTCCCGATTGCCGCGCGTGGCGGAGTCGCCGCCGGGAACGGTCTGGTCTTCGCGCAGGACCTCGTCGGCGTACTGCACTCACTCGACGCAACGACAGGCGAACTCCGGTGGTCAGCGCAGCTGGGCGAGCCGTCATCCCGCTGGGTTCTCGGTACGCCGGTCGTCGATGGCGACACAGTCTTCGCCGGAAGTGCAGCGGACGTGCATGCGTTCGACGCCCGGACGGGCTCGCCGCAGTGGCAGACGGCGCTTGCAGCTTCGGACTGGGCCGTCAGCTGGAGCGGCGTCGCGATAGCGGACGACACGTTGGTCATCGGTGCGGTGAACGACAACCTGCATCTCGCGGCGCTCGACAAGGCGACCGGCGCCGTTCGCTGGTGGCACACCGGCCGAGACATCGCGGGAGTGTGCACGACGCCAGTTGTGACCGATGGGGGCGTTATTGCCGCCCACGCCAACGGGTGGCTCCGCGCGTACGGGAGCGAGGACGGCGCGCAGCTCTGGGAGTGCGCGCTGGACGACGCATGGCCTGTGGCGGTCGCACTTGCTGCCGACCTGGCAGTCGTGCGCAGTGCCACTGGCGTCGTCACGGCACACGATGCCGGCACCGGAGAGCTCCGGTGGCATGGCTCACTCGGCCCCGGCGTACGAGCAGGGCGCCCCTACTCTCGAAAGCTGGGTGGCGCACGCGTCCCGCTCGTCGTTGTCGGCGCCCACGTGTGGACGGCCGCGCATGACGAGCTCGTGCGCCTCGATGTGCCAAGCGGCGCCGTTCAGCGCATCCCGGTCGGCGCAGAGATCGCGACCGTCGGTCGCGCCGATGACCAGGTCTTCGCTATCGCTGCCGACGGGCGCTACCTAGCCCACGAAGACGGCGAGTGAGCGCGGCACTCCGTCAACGAGCGCAGCGATCGCGACGACTTCGCCGTCCGGACCGAAAATGCCAGTCGCTCGCTCGTCAATTCCCGGTAGCTCCACCCGCTGCCCGTAGATCAGCCGTTGCCGGGTCTCGTTGTCGACGTCGATGCAAGGAAATGCGTCCGCAACCGCCACACGGAGCGGTACGAGACTGAACGCTTCCTCCAGTTGCTCCAACGTGCTGGCCCCCGCCTCACGGAACGATCCACTTCGCGTCCGGCGCAGCGCGGTCAGGTGCGCGCCCACACCCAATGAGGCGCCCAAGTCTCGGGCCAGCGCGCGCACATAGGTCCCGGACGAGCACGTCACAACAACGTCGACGTCCGGCCCTCGCCGCGCGACCACGTCGAAACGAGACACCGTCACGTGACGGGACTGCAGTGCAACGGTCTCGCCCTGCCGAACCTTCTTGTACGCCGGCACGCCGCCGACCTTGATCGCGCTGACCGACGACGGAACCTGCTCGATCTCGCCCGTCAGATGAGCCATGCATGCTCGAAGCGCATCGTCGGCGACAGCGGACGCGTCGTGTTCGGCGACTACGTCACCCTCGGCGTCGTCGGTCGTCGTGGTCACGCCCAACCGAATCGTCGCCGCATAGTCCTTGTCGGTCAGCGCAAGGTGGCCGAGCAGCCGGGTGGCCTTGCCCACACCGACCACCAGCACCCCTGTCGCCATCGGGTCGAGGGTGCCCGCGTGACCGACACGACGGGTGGCGGCGAGCTTTCGGACCCGCGCAACGACATCGTGCGAGGTCCAGCCCGTGGGCTTGTCGACGAGGACGATGCCGTCCGTCGCATCGGACATCAGGTCGCGGCAGCCTCGAACTCCGCGCGCAGTCGTTGCATCGTCGTCGCGAGATCTGCGGTCGACGTGAAGCCGGCCGCGTATCGATGCCCGCCGCCACCAAGCGCCACGGCGAGGCGCGCGACATCGATGGTGCCTTTCGAGCGGAGCGAGACGGCGTACGCACCGCTGTCCGTCTCCTTGCACACTGCGGCGACCTCCGCTTCTTCGGTGATGCGCAGCGTGCCGATGACTGCTTCGGCCTCGTCGAAGGCTACGGCGAAATGTTGCCGGTCGGCGGCCGGAACGACGGTCCAGACCAAGCCCAACCCGCCAACAGCAGCCGCCTCGAGCTCGGCCCGCTCGAGCGCGGCGGCGAGTAGCCGGAGGTACCCGAGGCTCCGCGTGTCGAACACCTCGCGGGCGATGCGCTCGTGTGCGATCCCGGTGCGGAGCAGGCGCGCCGCGATCTCATGCACCTCCGGCGTCGTTGCTGCGAACCGGAACGAACCGGTGTCCGTGGTCAGCCCGGTGTAGAGCGCGGTCGCGATATCCGCATCGAGCTGGACGCCGAGCCGATCCACCAGCTCGAGTACGACCACCGCTGTGGCCGCGGCGTCGGCGTCGATGAGGTGATGCGTGCCGTACCGCGTGTTCGTCGTGTGATGGTCCACAACGATCAGGGCATCGGCAGCCTTGGCCGGGCCGGCCAGGCCCCCCAACCGGTCGATGCTCCCGGTGTCGAACGTGAGCACAGCTAGCGGCCGGCCGGACAGCTGGTTCGGTGCCACCAGCAGGTCCTGACCCGGCAGGAACTGCAGCCGGGTCGGCAGGGTGAACGGCTCGTCGTCGTAGGACGCCTGCACCTCGATTCCGGCCTTCCGCAGGGCGAGCCCGGCGGCAAGACTGGAGCCGAGCGCGTCACCGTCCGGGCTGACATGGCACATGAGCACGACGGCACCGGCGGACCGAACGACGTCGAGTGCCGAGCGCCACTCGCTCTCGGTGATGTTCACTCTGCTCCGTCCTCGGCCGGGAGTCGGTATGGGTTCGCATCCCCTGCCGGCACGGCCTCAGCAGCAGCCCGCGCGAGCTCCTCGTCCTCGGCGCGCGCATGCGCAATCAGCTCGTCGAGCCGAGAACTGGTCTCCGGCACCTCGTCGAGCACGAAGACGACGGTGGGTGTGAAGCGCACTTGCGTCTCACGGCCGATCGCGGACCGCACGACGCCCTTCGCGCTGTCCAGCGCCGCGGCCGAAGCAGCGTGCGCATCCGCATCGCCGTACACCGTGTAGAAGATCGTCGCTTCGCGCAGGTCCGGAGTCACGCGGGCATCCGTGATCGTCACGAAACCGAGCCGGGGATCCTTCACGCGCCGCTCGATCGTCTCCGCCGCGATGACCTGGATCCGTCCGGCCAGTCGACGAGCCCGGGCCACGTCGGTCATGCGACCTCCTGCTTCACGAGTTCGGCATGTGCGGACAGCATCTCGATCTCCGGCCTCCCGGCCACCAGCCGCTCGCACGCGTCGAGCACCTCACGGCAGTGCCCCGCATCGGCCGCGACGACCGCCACACCGATCAGCGCACGTCGATGCAACTCGACGTGCCCGGCCTCGGCGGCAGCAACCGAGAACCGCCGCTGTAGTTCAGCCACGATCGGCCGCACGACCGACCGCTTCTCCTTCAAAGAGTGCACGTCGCCGAGCAGCACATCGAGCGCCAACGACCCGACGTACATCGAAGTAACTCCCTAGCGGACCTCAGGTACGGGGTTTCTCGCGCATCTCGAACGTCTCAATGACATCGTCGACCTTGATGTCGTTGTAGGAACCGAGTCCGATACCGCACTCGAAGCCTTCCCGCACCTCGGTCGCGTCGTCCTTGAACCGCTTGAGCGACTCGACGGTGAGGTTGTCCGCGACAACGACACCGTCACGCACGAGCCGCGCCTTGCTGTTGCGGACGATCGTGCCGGACCGCACCAACGAACCCGCGACGTTGCCGATGCGGGGAACGCGGAAGACTTCGCGCACCTCGGCGGTGCCGAGCTGCACCTCCTCGAACTCCGGCTTGAGCATGCCCTTGAGGGCGTTCTCGACGTCCTCGATCGCGGCGTAGATGACGGAGTAGTAGCGCACGTCGACCCGCTCGCGCTCGGCGAGATCCCGCGCCTTGCCCTCTGGCCGCACGTTGAAGCCGATGATCACGGCGTCGGAGGCCTTGGCCAGCGTGACGTCGTTCTCCGTGATTGCACCGACACCGCGGTGGATGATGCGCAGGCCGACCTCGTTCTCCTCGCCGACCTCGATCTTGACGAGCGCGTCTTCCAACGCCTCCACCGAACCGGCGACGTCGCCCTTGAGGATGAGGTTGAGCTGGTTGACCTCGCCCTCCTTGATGCGGGCGAGCACGTCCTCGAGGGTCATGCGGCCGCGCGACGCAGCAAGCTCGGCATTGCGCTCGCGCGCTTGCCGACGGTCGGCGATCTGCCGCGCCACCCGGTCCTCCGGTACGACGAGGAAGTTGTCACCGGCGCCGGGCACGGAGGTCAGACCGAGCACGAGCACAGGCCGTGAGGGGCCCGCCTCATCGAGGGTCTGACCGTGCTCGTCGAGCATCGCGCGCACGCGTCCGAACGCGTCACCCGCGACGATCGAGTCACCCGAACGCAGCGTGCCGCGCTGGATGAGGACGGTCGCCACCGGGCCACGGCCGCGGTCGAGATGTGCCTCGATCGCGATGCCCTGCGCGTCCTGGTGCGGGTTCGCACGCAAGTCGAGCGCGGCATCGGCGGTCAGCAACACGGCTTCGAGCAGGTCGTCGATGCCGGTGCGGGCCCGCGCCGAGACGTCGACGAACATCGTGTCGCCGCCGTACTCTTCGGCGACCAACCCGTATTCGGTCAGCTGCTGGCGGACCTTCGCTGGGTTGGCGTCTTCCTTGTCGACCTTGTTGACCGCAACGACGATCGGCACCTCGGCCGCCTGTGCGTGGTTCAGCGCCTCGATCGTCTGCGGCATCACGCCGTCGTCAGCGGCGACAACGAGGATGACGATGTCGGTGACCTGCGCACCACGGGCACGCATGGCGGTGAACGCCTCGTGACCCGGGGTGTCGATGAACGTGATCGCACGCTCTTCTTCGACGCCTTCCGAACTGTGCATGTGGTGCACCTGGTAGGCGCCGATGTGCTGGGTGATGCCGCCGGCCTCGGCCGCGACGACGTCGCTCTCGCGGATCGCGTCGAGCAGCTTCGTCTTTCCGTGGTCGACGTGGCCCATGACCGTGACGACCGGTGAACGGGCGACCAGCTCTTCTTCGCCGCCCTCGTCCTCACCGAACTCGAGGTCGAACGACTCGAGCAGCTCGCGGTCTTCGTCTTCGGGACTGACGACCTGCAGGTCGTAGCCGAGCTCGGCGCCGAGCAGCTGAAGCGTCTCGTCACCGACGGACTGCGTCGCCGTCACCATCTCGCCCAGGCCGAACAGCACCTGCACGAGCGAGGCCGGGTTGACGTCGATCCGCTCCGCGAGGTCGGCGAGCGACGCGCCCCGGGGCAGCCGGATCGTCTGACCGTCACCACGCGGGATTCGTACGCCGCCGATCGTCGGCGCTTCCATGTTGTCGAACTCTTGGCGACGCTGCTTGCGCGACTTGCGACCGCGCACCGGCCGGCCGCCACCGGGCCGACCGAACGCGCCCTGGGTGCCACCGCGACCACGGCCGCCGCGACCGCCGGGACCAC
>JBJMHR010000006.1:0-13055 GCA_045807285.1 Actinomycetes bacterium | reverse complement strand
TGCGGCTCATGTCGCCCTCGTACATGCCGCCGATCTGCGGCACCGTCACGTGCGACTCGTCGATCACCAGCAGGAAGTCGTCCGGGAAGTAGTCGATCAGCGTCGCCGGCGCGGTACCCGGCCCGCGGCCGTCGATGTGGCGCGAGTAGTTCTCGATGCCGGAGCAGAACCCGACCTGCCGCATCATCTCGATGTCGTACGTCGTGCGCATCCGCAAGCGCTGCGCCTCGAGCAGCTTGTTCTGCCGTTCCAGCTCCGCGAGCCGTTGCTCGAGCTCGAGCTCGATGCCTTTGATCGCGCGCTCCATCCGGTCCGGCCCAGCGACGTAGTGCGAGGCCGGGAACACGAACGCGTGGTCGCTCTCCTCGAGCACCTCACCGGTCAGCGGATGCAACGTCGACAGCCGCTCGATCTCGTCGCCGAACATCTCGATGCGCACGGCGAGCTCGTGGTACGCCGGGATGATCTCGATCGTGTCGCCGCGGACGCGGAACGTGCCGCGCGTGAAGGACAGGTCGTTGCGGGTGTATTGCATCTCGACGAGGCGGCGCAGCAGCTGGTCGCGCTCGATCGTCTCGCCGACCTCGAGCCGCACCATGCGCTCGACGTATTCCTCCGGCGTACCAAGGCCGTAGATGCAGGACACCGACGCGACGACGATCACGTCCCGGCGGGTGAGCAACGTCATCGTCGCGGAGTGCCGCAGCCGCTCCACCTCCTCGTTGACCGAGGAGTCCTTCTCGATGTAGGTGTCGGTCTGCGGGACGTACGCCTCAGGCTGGTAGTAGTCGTAGTAGGAGACGAAGTACTCGACGGCGTTGTTCGGCAGCATCTCCCGAAGCTCGTTGGCAAACTGCGCGGCCAACGTCTTGTTGGGCGCCATCACCAGCGTCGGCCGCTGCACCCGCTCGACCAGCCAGGCGACGGTCGCGGTCTTGCCGGTCCCGGTCGCGCCGAGCAGGACCATGTCCTTCTCGCCGCCCTTGACCCGCTGCTCGAGCTCGTCGATGGCCGCCGGCTGGTCGCCGGACGGCGCGAAGTCCGCCTCGACCTTGAAAGGGTGGTCGAGCCGGACGAGATCAGTGGCGGGACGCACGATCTAAGAACGTACGCCGCCGCTCCGACATTTCCGCCCGGCGGATCAGCGCAGCAGGTCGCTCCGGGCGTAGACGGCGTCGGCCCACAGCAGCCGGCCCGCGCCGTCGTGGTACTCGAACGCGTTGCGGTAGAGCTCGAACCCCGCGTCGCGCAGCTGTGGGTGGAGATCCCACAGGAGCTGGTCACCTTCGTAGTGCGACACGTAGTTGGTCTCGATCAAGATCGCGGCGGTACGCCGGAGCACGTCGCGCGCACCGGCGAGCACGGCGGACTCCGCGCCCTGCACGTCGATCTTGAGAACGGCGACCGACTCGACGTCCGCGAGCAGGTCGTCGAGCGGCCGGCAGGCGACCTCGACCTCACTGACACGCGCGCCCATCCCGTAGCGCTGCAGCGTCTCCCGTCGCAGCGGCAGCAGCGAGTTGAACACCGAGTTCGGCGCGACGTGGAGAGTCATCGTCGTGGCCCGGTCGCTCACCGCGACGTCGTGCACGGTGACCCCGCGCTGGCCGGCGAAGCGCTCACGCAGGATCGCGACGTTGGCCGGCGTCGGCTCGACGACGATGACGTTGGCCGTCGGTAACACGTGTAGCACCGCCGCGGTCCAGTCGCCGACGTTCGCACCGATGTCCACGAACGTCGGCGAGGCGTCCAGGACCGCCGGTGGCAGGTAGGCAACCCTCGATCCGTGCAGGGCCCGAGTGACGGATGGCCGCAGCCAGGCCGCGCCCACATCCAGCCCGGCGCGACGCGCGCCCGAGGAGAGCTCGCGGCCCCGGGCGACGGCGTTCGGCGACAGCAGCTCCAGCCAGAGTCGCCCGTTGAATTTCTTCCGCCCGCTGCTCACGCCGCGGGCAAACGTAGCACCGCGTTGCGTCGGATCGCCGTTCCGGACGCCCAGTTATCCTGCCGCCTCGTGCCCGAACGCAACCGGTACTGGCTCTATCTGTGGGGCCAGTTCCGGTCATGGCCGATCCAGTCAGACGGACCGTTCGCGCACGACGACATGCGCTACTTCGCGCACGTGTTCCGCATCTTCGACGACCTCGTCCGCGCACAGGACCTCGACGTCATCGTCACGCTCGACTGCGACGGTCCGCTGCCGATGCAAGGGCCGAACACCGTCGTCCTCTGCATCGAGGACGAACGCGCCCGCCTGCCGCGCTACGCCTACGACGTGCGCTGCATCCTCAAGACCTACGGTGTCCACCGCCGGCCCTACGTCGCGTGGCCGCCGCCCGCCGGCTGGTCCTCGCTGCCGGCGACGCTCGCGCTTGAGCTCGGCATGCAGCTGCGCCGCGCGCCGTACGTTGCCACCGGGTTCACCCGCCGATTGCGACATGGCCGCAACGCGCGGGTGCTCGACGTACCGCTCGGCACCAAGGCCTACACCGACCGGGCACCGAGCAACTTCGACACCCGGGCCCTCGACGTCGTCTTCGCCGGCAGCTGGGCGAACTTCGACGACGACCTCAACCGCCGGTTCACCCGGCTGAAGACGAGGTACCGGCACGCGTTCATCCACGATCTGGAGCAGACGCTCGCCGCGCGGCCGCAGGTGCGCTCGTCGACGCACGTCGTACCGTCCACGGCGGACGCCCGGCAGCGGCAGGAGGCCTACCTCGCCGAGCTCGACGACGCGCGGATCGCGCTGTGCCCGCGCGGCAGCAGCCGGGACACCTACCGCTTGTTCGAAGCGGCCCGCGCCGGCGCCGTTCCGGTGTGCGAACCACTCCCCCGGCGCGACTTCTATGCGAACGCGCCGATCGTGACGATCCGATCGTGGCGCCATCTCGGCGACGTCCTCGACGACCTGCTCGGTGACCCGGTCGGCTTGCACGAGCGCCATGAGGCGGTGCTCAGGTGGTACGCCGAGCAGTGGGCACCCGAACCGGTCGGCCGGAACTTCGCGCGGTTCGTCGACGGGGTTGAGCCCCGCTAGCGCGCCCGGCCCATATGCGTCGGCGCGACGCGACGTGGTTTGCGCGCGGGCGCCGACCGGCGCACCGGGCGGTGTGCGGCGTGGTGCACGGCAGGCTTGTGCGCGCGCTTGCGAACGCGCGGGTGGAAGCTGTTGCGGTAGTGCGCGAGCGCTCGCCACTGCGCCTTGCCGGCCGTCTGCCAGGACCACAGGCTGAGTGCCGGCGCGTGGTTGTGCAGGGCGGCCCGGAAGAACAGCGTCACCTCGTGGTTCTGGTGACTGTGCGGAAGGTACGACGCGTCGGCGTGCGAGTCGAAGCCTTGACCGACCGGCAGCACCGGCCGGTGGTAGCGCTTCAGCCACCGGACCGAGTAGGCAGTGACCGCCGTCGGGTTGCGGTTGTACCAGTACGCCATCGGCATCAGCGCGTTCGCGTAGTGCGCCACGGTGCCATAGGGGAAGCGCCCGCGGCGGTTCTCGGACGGCCAGGGCACGGTCGCGAGGATCGGCGTGTGGGGCAGCAGGTGCCGCAGCGTGTGCAGGTAGACCGCGACCCGGTGCTGCGTGGAGTGGGCGCCCTCCGCTCCCGTCTCGATATCGGGTGCGACCGCAGCGACCCGCGGCGCACCTCGACCGGGGGGGCGGTAGCGCGCTGCCGCGGCGAGCCGTCGGGCGTCAGCCACCGGGTTCGCGAGTGTCGGGAAGTCCCACGCGACGACCTTGATGTTGGTACGACGCGTCGCGGGAAGGAGCGCGCGCAGAACCGGGCCGCCGTTGAAGCCGCCCTTCAGCGTGCCCGTGCGGACATAAAGGGTGGAGACACCGTAGGCGCGCGCGCGGTGGACGACAGCGGCCGCGTTGCCGTGCATGGTCTTCGGCCACTCGTGCACCCATACGCCGGTGCCGGTGGGCAGCCACGGCTGGAGACGCACCGGCCGGGCGACCCGGACGATGACCGGGTGGACGACGCGGACCGGGGCCCGGAACTGCGCGTGATGGGTGGCGATGGCGACGTCGCGGCGGACCTGGACGCCCGGGGCGACAGTCGGTTCGGACGCGGCGGAACTGATACCGCGGATCTGGGCAGGGCTGCCCGGCGCCACGGTGCCGATGAGGAACACCGAGAGCGCGAGCAGGACAAGGCGGGCCGGCCGACCCCGGGCGGGCGTGTTTGGGAGGGGTTCAACGGGGGCACCGCCCGGGACACCGGGCGAAATCACTCGGCGAGGGTAGGAACGCATCCGCGTTCTCCTCGGCCGATTCGCCCATTTGGTGGAGCGATTCTTCGCGGAGTTAGGCACATGTCACTCCGTCGAAGTCAGCATGGCAGGCCGGACGGTCAGGTGCTGTGACCTCGCAGAGCGTGTCGCTCGGTCCTGGTGCCCCGGTGGCGAGCCGCCTCGGCCTCGGCCTGGCGGCGGTCGGTCGCCCGGCGTACATCACGGCCGGGAGGGCGGGCGACCTGCCCGATCGGAGCGTCGCCGGGATGCGGAGTCGCGCCCACGAGTTGCTCGACGCGGCCTACGCCGGCGGCGTCCGTTATATCGATGTAGCCCGCTCCTATGGGCGGGCCGAGGAGTTCCTCGCCGGCTGGCTCGCTGACCGGGTGGTGCCCGACCTCGTCGTGGGCAGCAAGTGGGGCTACACGTACGTCGGCGACTGGCGACTGGACGCGGAGACGCACGAGGTCAAGGAGCACACCCTCGGCGCCTTCCGGCGACAGTGGGCAGAGAGCCGGGCGCTGCTCGGGGACCGGATCCGGCTGTACCAAGTGCACTCAGCGACGCTCGAGTCCGGCGCTCTCGATGACCGTTCGCTGCATGCGGCGCTCGCCGAGGTCCGGGACTCGGGCGTCGTGGTGGGGGTGACCACCTCAGGGCCGCGACAGGCCGCGGCGGTTCGCAAAGCCATCGCGATCGAGCACGCCGGCCAGCCGCTGTTCCGGTGCGTCCAGTCGACCTGGAACCTTCTCGAGCCCAGCGTCGGTCCCGCCCTGGCGGAAGCAGCCGACGCCGGCTGCGGCGTGATCGTCAAGGAAGCCGTCGCGAACGGTCTCCTCACCGATCAGGCTGGTTCGCCGCTGTCCGGCGTCGCGCACGACCTCGGCAGCACCGTCGACGCGGTTGCGATCGCCGCCGCCCTGGCGCAGCCAGGTGTCACCGTCGTGCTCTCCGGAGCAGCGACCGTCGATCAACTCATGAGCAACCTCGAGGCCCGCACGCTGCCGCCGTTCGAATTGCCCGATGTCGCCCTGTCGCCGGAGGACTACTGGTCGGCGCGCTCGGACCGGTCGTGGACCTGACAGGCGGCCTGGTCAAGGTCGAGCACCTGCATGAACCTGCCCTGGGACATGTACTTGCCGATCACAAGCGTGAGCTCGACGACCTCGCCGGCGTCGAAGTGTTCGGACAGGCGAGCGAGGAGCGCGTCGTCGATGCGGGCAGAGTCGATGCAGAACCGCTCGGTGAACTCCAACGCCACCTGCTCCGCCGGGGTGTACGCCGCGTTGCCCTGGTAGCTCGCGACGTCGCCGAGCAACGCCTCGGTGACGCCCGCCGCGACCGCTTCCGGCGTACGCCAGGACAGGCACACGGAGCACTCGTTGATCTGCGCGACCCGCATGCGGACGAGCTCATGCAGCCGCCAGTCCAAGGTGCTGGCGAAGACCGCGTCGTTGTACGCCGCGACCGCGGCGGCGAGCTGCGGGCGCAACATCAACGCGCGGACAACTTCGGGCTGGTCGCCGTCGGGCAGGTCGATCCGGGCCATGCTGGAGGAGTCTGCCCTAGCGAGTGTCGGCGGCGCGGCGCACGAGATCGGCCCAGGCTTCGCGCACCTGCCGGTCGAGGTCGTCCATCGATCCCGAGTTGTCGATGACGATGTCGGCGATGGCGAGCCGCTGCTCACGCGTGGCCTGACGCGCCATCCGCGCGCGCGCGTCCGCCTCGCTCATCCCGCGGACGTGCAACAACCGGTCGAGCTGGACCTCGGATGGCGCGTCAATGACGACCACCACGTCGAAGCCCTTGGCCATGTTGTTCTCGGCGATCAGCGGCACGTCGTACAGCAGGATCGCGTCGGCCGGCGCGGCCGCAGCGATCTCCGCCATCCGCTCACCGACGAGCGGATGGATGATCGCGTTCAGTCGCCGAAGTGCATCGGCATCTTTGAAGACGATTGATGCGACGCGCTCGCGATCGAGGCCGCCGTCCGGTTTCAGGACCTCGGGGCCGAACTCGTCGACAACGCGGGCGAGCCCGGGCGTGCCGATGTCGACGACGTCGTGCGCGGCCTGGTCAGCGTCGACGAGGATGGCGCCGCAGGCGACGAAGCGCCGGGATGCCTCGCTCTTGCCGGCACCGATGCCGCCGGTGAGTCCGACGCGTAACACGCGTGCAGTCTTGCAGTCCACCTACGATTCCCCGGTGCCCAGCCACGACCACGACCGCAACGTGTTCACGACGTGGTTCCGCGGACAGCACGCGCCCTGGCCGATCAGCGGAGAGGGGCCGATCCCGTTCATCGACCTGAACTACTACGGGCGCGTCTTCGAGCGCGTCGACCAGCGCCTGCCCGATGCCGGCTTGCACGTGCTCGCGACCGACGCGCTGCGCGGACCGTTGCCGGTCAGTGGGCCGGACGTCGTCGTGTTGTGCCTGAACGACGAGCACGGCTTCACCCCGACGTACGCCTACGACGTCGGCCTCGTCGTGAAGACGATGGGCGCCGGCAAGCGCGCACCATACGTCGCGTGGTGGCCGTTGCGTCGATGGCCCGGCGCATTGTTGGTCGCAGCGCAGGAAGCCCTCGTACAGAAGCGACGGCTGCCCTATCTCAGTCGAGCCGCGCTGGGCACAGCCACGCACCTGCGCCGGCCGCCGGTGGTCGACGTGCCCCTGGGGATCCGCGCGTTCTACCACCGCGACCTCGTGCCGTTCGACGAGCGCCGGTTCGACGTGATGTTCGCGGGCAGCCTCGTCAACGAGCCGGGCGAGGAGAAGCGACGCTTCCCCACGCAGAAGGTGCGGTTCCGGCGAGAGTTCCTCGCGGCGCTGGACGAGGCGCAGCGGGTCCGTCCGGCCGTCCGGTTCTCGGTGCGCACGGTGCCGTCGCACTGGACCGCGATGCAGGCGGTGCGGGCCTACCTCGACGAATTGGTGCAGTCGCGCATCGTGCTCTGCCCGCGCGGCAGCTCGCTCGACACGCACCGGTTCTTCGAGGCGTTGCGCTTCGGCTGCGTCCCCGTCTACGAGGTGCTGCCCCGGCGCCCGTACTACCGCGGCTCCCCCGCCGTCCGCTGCGCGGACTGGACGAAGCTGCCTCAGGTGCTCGACCGGCTGCTGGCCGACCCGGCCGGCCTTCGCCAGCGACACGAGGCTGCGTTGCAGTGGTACGCCGACCACGTGGCGCCGCCGGCCGTCGCGGCGACCGTCGTCGAGGCGATCGGCCGCCGCGGGCTCGCGCCGACCTCAGCCGTACATCAGTGAGCCCGGCGTCGTCAGCAGCTCGCCCGACTCCAGCCAGGTCTTGAGGCCGGAGAGGATCATCGGCCAGCCGCCGAACAGCTCGGGGTGTGCGCCCTCGCGCAGTTGGTCGTGCACCACGGTGAGCCGGCAGGAGTCCTCGATCTGCTGGATCTCCCACGTGACACGTGAGGCGCCTTCGTTCTTCACGTCATCGCTCCAGAGCGCGGTCATCGTGTGAACGAGGCGACGCGGCGGGTCAACCTCAAGGACCTCGCCCTCGCCCAGCGGTCCCGGTGCGTTCGGCGCGCGGACGTCGATGCACGCGCCGACCGTCCAGTCGGAATGCGCGCCGGCACCGAAGTTGTACTTCGCGCGTATCTCCGGGTCGGTGATCGCCGCCCACAGGCGCTCCGGCGTCGTACGGATGTAGATCTCGAACACCTTCTCCATGGCGTGCCCCTTGCCTTTCTCGAGATCGCGCTTGAGGTCAGTGAGCGCGGCTGCCCACGGCTCGGCGTACTTGCTCACCCAGCGGTCGTGGATGAGCCGGATCGGGACCGGGTTCAGGAAGTGGTGCTTCTCCCGGCCGTGCTTGCGGGTGACGACCAGCCCCGCCGCCTCGAGCAGGCGAAGGTGCTTCATCACGCCGAAGCGGGTCATGGCGAAGCGCGACTCCAGGGAGCCGAGGGTCTGCCCGTCGGCGCGGAACAGCTCGTCGAGCAGCGCCCGCCGCGTGGGGTCGGCCAGCGCCCGGAACACCTCGTCCACCCGGCAGACGATAGGTGACCTATCAGTCACATGTCAACGCAGCGTTCACGCAATGTCCCGGCCAGTACTGTCCGCTGACTGGGAGGGACACGAAATGGGACATTGCCCGCCGATCGACGTCGACGACTACCTCGCGCACATCGAGCGCGAGTTCAGCGGTGACCCGGCGATCTTCTTGCCGAAGCTCGAGGAGGCGATCGTCCGCATCGGCGGCGGGCGTCCACTCACCGACCTCGCCAAGGATCGCTTCGACAGCGACGCAGCAGAGCATCTCGGCTCGCACTGGCTGGCGGAGTGGTGGCCGGAGCAGCAGCCCGTGGAGCCCATCCTCCGACAGGGACTGGTGGAGGCGCTGACCCTCGCCTGGCGAAACGAGCTACCCGTGCAGGCGCTCATGGTGACCGGCGACGGACGTGGGTTCCAGGTCGCCGTTGTCCACGGTGCCAGTCAGGTGACGATGATCATCATGGCGCCCCCACCGCCACCGGAGACGATCGGGCGGCGCAGCGACCGCATCACGTTGGTACGCCGGGAAGGCGGCGAGGTCATCGTCGACTGACCGACTCGCTGACGACGGCGAACAGCTCCTTCGCCTCCGGCATCCCTTTCAGCTCTTGCAGTCCCCGGCTCTCGAACGTCAAGCCGGAACCCGCGACAAGATCTCGTACGGTGCTCGAGACGAGTACCTCGCCCGGCCGCGCGAGACCGGCGACACGGTTGGCGACGTGCACGGTGATGCCGCCGACCTCGCCGCCCCGCCGCTCGATCTCACCGGTGTGCAGGCCGGCTCGCACGCTGATCTGCCGGCCTGCCGTTGCCTGGACGATCGACTGAGCGCACCGCACGGCGCGGGCCGGACCGTCGAAGGTCGCGAGGAATCCGTCACCGGTCCACCGCACCTCGTCACCGCGGTAGACCTCGAGCTCGCGGCGCACGACGTCATCGTGTACGGCGAGCGCCGTACTCCAGCGGCGGTCACCGGCGGCGGCAGCGCGCGGTGTCGAGTCGACGATGTCGGTGAACAGCACCGTGGCGAGGACCCGGTCGAGCGGAGAAGTGCGTCGCTGACCGGTGACGAACGCCTCGATCTCCTCAGCGACCATCTCGTCTGGTGACACGTAGAAGAGATGGTCGACAGTGGGCAGCTCCACCCAACGTGAGCCCGCGATGTGGTCGGCAAGGAAGCGTCCGTGACCGATGTCGACGACGATGTTCTCGGCTGTGTGCATGACGAGCGTCGGCGCCGAGACCGTTGGCAGCACGTCGCGCACGTCGAGCTGAGCGATCACCCGGGACAGCGCTGCGCTCTGACCCGGTGAGTGCGACAGCTGTTCGTGGCGCGGCCAGGCCGCACGCACGGTCGGGTCCGTCGCCATGCTCGGCGCCATCACGTCGAGGCTGTCGCCGGTCCCCCAGCGCTCGGCGTAGAACCGCGCCCCGGCTTCCAGGACGTCCGGCTGGACACCCCACGGATAGTCGTCGGCCGCGGGCAGCCGCGCCCACGTGTTGCACAGGATCAGCGACGCGACCCGCTCCGGGTAGCACGACGCCAGCAGCAACGACACCGGGCCTCCGTCGTGGAAGCCGAAGAGGGTTGCGCGCTCGGATCCGGTCGCGTCGAGGACGGCGAGCAGGTCCTCCATGCGTTCTTCGACGAGCGGCGGATGGGTGACGTCGATGGGGTCGGACCGACCGGTGCCCCGCTGGTCGTACGTGATGAGCCGCGAGAACGACGCGAGCCTCATGAAGAAGCGCGCCGACCACGGCTCTTCCCACAGCAGCGAGCTGCTGCCGGACCCCAGCACGAGGACGAGATCGTGACTCGCGTCGCTGCTGGCCTGGTAGGCGACGTGACCGTCTCGTGAACGCACATAACGGACGTCCGGGACAGCCACCTGCATAGCCTGTCGCCTCGACGATCCCGGCGCCAACTCGGCGCACGGATGTATCACGACGTTCGCCCGAACGGTCCATTCCTTCGCGAGCGTCGCATTCGAGCGGGGGACACCCATGCCCCATCACGTCGGACCCGGGCCAGACCCCTACTTCCAGGAACTGAACAAGCGCTTCGGCGGCATGCCGCACGATTTTCTGCCCGCGGTCCGGGAAGCGATCACGAAGCTGGAGAGCACCACTCCGCTCGAAGAGCTCGCGCGCGCACGTGTGGGCCCCACAGCCGCGCAGCACCTCGCCGAGGACTGGCTGTCGCGAGGGTGGCCCGGCCAGGGGGCAATCGAACCGAAGCTTCGGGACGGCCTGCTCGAGGGATTCAAGAAGTCGGATGCGACCCGCTTGCCGATGCGTTTCGTGCCCAAGCCCGGCGAACGGATCTTTCACGTTGCCGTCAAGGTCCCCGAGGGCGCGGACCACGTCACAGTTGAGATCTCGACGCTCTAGCGGTCAGTCGCAGCCGGTCAGACGTCGACGGCGAAGAGCTCCTTTGCCTCCGGTACCCCTTTGAGCTGCTGGAAGCCACGGCTCGTGAAAGCGAGCCCGGAGCCGGCCACGAGGTCGCGCACTGTGCTCGACACCAGCAGCTCACGCGGACCGGCGAGACCGGCAACGCGGTTGGCGAGATGCACCGCGATGCCGCCGATCTCAACGCCGCGACGCTCCACCTCTCCTGTGTGCAGGCCAGCGCGCACATCTATCTGGCGTCGGGCGCTCTCATCGATGATTGCCTGCGCGCAGCGCACTGCACGCGCCGGTCCGTCGAAAGTCGCGAGGATGCCGTCACCGTTCCAGCTCACTTGCCTACCGCGATAGACCGCGAGCTCGCGCGCCACGACGTCGTTGTGCACATCAAGGGCAGTGGCCCACCGGCGGTCTCCCACGGCGAGCACATGCGGCGTGCTCTCGACGATGTCGGTGAACAGCACGGTGGCGAGCACCCGGTCGAGCAACGGCGAGCCCCGCTCACCGATCATGAACTCTTCGATCTCGTCAGAGATGGTTTCCTCCGGTGACACGTACAGCAGGTGGTCCGCGCCGGGCAGCTCCAACAAACGAGCACCCGGGATGTGGTCCTTCAGGAACCGCCCGTGTCCGATGTCGATAACCATGTTGTCGACCGTGTGCAGCACGAGCGTCGGCGCAGTGATCGCGCTGACCACGTTGCGGACGTCGAGCTGCATGAACACCTCGGCGAGCGCGACGGTTTGACTCGGTGAGTGCGACAGCTGCTCATGGCGAGGCCAGGCCGCCTTCAGCGTCGGATCCGCTGCCATGCTCGGCGCCATCACCGCGAGGCTTTCGCCGGTGCCCCACCGCGCGGCGTACTCGTGTGCACCGAGATCGAGGATGTCCGGGCGCACGCCCCAGGGATAATCGTCAGCAGCGGGCAGGCGAGCCCAGGTGTTGCACAAGATCAGTGACGCCAACCGCTGCGGGTGCGTCGCCGCGAGCAGCATCGCCACCGGTCCCCCATCGTGGAAACCGAAGATGGTCGCGCGCCGCGAACCGGTCGCGTCGAGAACGGCAAGCAGGTCTTCGACCCGTTCTTCCACGAGCAGCGGACGATTGGCGTCGACGGGGTCGGATCGACCCGAGCCGCGTTGGTCGAACGTGATCAGCCGGCAGAACGACGCGAGCCTGCGGAGAAAGCGCGCCGCCCATGGCTCTTCCCAGAGCAGCGACGTGCTTCCGGAGCCCACGACAAGGACGAGGTCGAGCGGCCCGGCACCACTCGTCTGGTAGGCGACGTGGCCGTCACGCGAACGCGCGAAGTGCACGTCGGGGTCGGGCACGACACCAGCCTGACCCCCCAGTGCGGCCCCCGCCGTACAAACGGCGGTATTGGTCAGCCCTCGTCGCTCGCAGGCTCGGTTTCGTCACCACCGGTGAGCTTCGCGCGAAGCGCCTCGAGCTGAGCGTCACTGGCGAGCGTGCCGCCTTCGGCGGCGCTCTCGGTCGTGCTCGTATGGTCACCGCCGCCGTCAGTGCCCTCGGCTTCGGCATGCTCGGCCTCAGCCACGGCGGCGTCCTCGACCTGCTTCTTGTGGGCCTCGAAGCGCGCCTGCGCCTCGGCGTACTGCCGCTCCCACGCGGCTTGCGCTTCCTCGTGTCCCGGCAGCCACTCGCCGGTGTCGGGGTCGAAGCCCTCGGGGTACTTGTAGTTGCCCTCGGTGTCGTACTCGACGGTCATGCCGTACGCCGCCGGGTCGAACGAGCCCGCGACCGCCTCACCGATGGTGCCTTCGTTGGCCTGCTTCAGGCTCAGGCTGATGCGCCGACGCTCGAGGTCGATGTCGATGACCTTGACGAGGATCTCGTCGCCGACGTTGACGACCTGCTCGGGGATCTCGACGTGGCGCTCGGCGAGCTCGCTGATGTGCACCAGGCCCTCGATGCCTTCGTCGACGCGCACGAAAGCACCGAACGGCACGAGCTTGGTCACCCGGCCCGGCACGACCTGGCCGATCTGGTGGGTGCGCGCGAACGCCTGCCACGGGTCTTCCTGCGTCGCCTTCAGCGACAACGAGACACGCTCGCGGTCCATGTCGACGTCGAGCACCTCGACGGTGACTTCCTGACCGACCTCGACGACCTCACCGGGATGATCGATGTGCTTCCACGACAGCTCGGACACGTGCACGAGACCGTCGACGCCCCCGAGGTCGACGAAGGCACCGAAGTTGACGATCGATGAGACAACGCCCTGGCGGATCTGGCCCTTCTGCAACGTCTGCAGGAAGGTGGAGCGCACCTCGGACTGCGTCTGCTCGAGCCAGGCGCGTCGCGAGAGGACGACGTTGTTCCGGTTCTTGTCGAGCTCGATGATCTTCGCCTCAGATCGGAAGAGC
>JBJMHR010000005.1:0-19091 GCA_045807285.1 Actinomycetes bacterium | reverse complement strand
TCACCGCGACACAGCTCCGGAAGCGCTACGACGCAATCGTGTTGACCGGTGGCGCGACGGTCGCCCGCGACCTGCCGATCCCGGGACGTGAGCTGCCCGGCGTACACCAGGCGATGGAGTACCTCCCGCTCGCGAACCGCGTGCGGGAGGGCGACCTCGGTGACTCGCCGATCACCGCGAAAGGCAAGCGCGTCGTCATCATCGGTGGTGGCGACACCGGCGCCGACTGCCTTGGCACGGCGCATCGGCAGGGCGCGGTCTCGGTGACGCAGCTGGAGATCATGCCGAGGCCGGCGGACGCGCGCCCGGACCAGACGCCGTGGCCGACGTGGCCGCTCATCTACCGGACGTCGTCGGCCCACGAAGAGGGTTGTGACCGCGTCTTCTCCGTCAACACGGAACGGTTCCTCGGTGACGACGAGGAACATGTGCGCGCCCTCGTCCTCCATGAGGTGCAGCTCGAGGACGGCAAGTTCGTCAAGGTCGAGGGCACCGACGAGGAGATCGAGTGCGAACTCGTCCTGCTCGCGATGGGCTTCACGGGCGCGGACCGGGTCGGTCTTCTCGAGGGGCTCGAGGTCGAGCTCGACCAGCGTGGCAATGTGGCACGTGACGGCGCCTTTGCCACCAACGTGCCCGGTGTTTTCGTCGCCGGTGACATGGGCCGCGGGCAGTCCCTGATCGTGTGGGCGATCGCAGAGGGTCGTGCCGCCGCGGCAGCAGTCGACCGTTACCTCACCGGTAGCAGCGCGTTGCCTGCGCCGATCAGCCCGACCGATCGGCCCCTCTAGATCGGTTTCGCGCGGACCTGGCTGGCTACGCCTCTTTCGTCAGCACGACGAAAGGAGACATTGTGGCGGGCCAGCTTTCCGGCAAGACGATTGCTTTCCTGTGTAGCAACGAAGGCACCGAGCAGGTGGAGCTGACCGAGCCGTGGCAGGCGGTCAAGGACGCCGGTGCGACGCCCAAGCTCGTGTCCTTGGAGAGCGGCAAGATCCAGGCGTTCAACCACTTGGACAAGGGCGACACGTTCGCAGTCGACGCGACGGTCGGCGAAGTGGCGCCGGGCGACTTCGACGCACTGGTGCTGCCTGGTGGTGTCGCCAACCCGGACCAGCTGCGCATGAACGAGAAGGCGGTCGCCTTCGTGGCGGGCTTCTTCACGGCGGGTAAGCCGGTCGCCGTGATCTGTCACGGTCCCTGGACTCTCGTCGAGGCCGATGTCCTGCGCGGACGCACGATCACGTCGTGGCCGAGCGTCCAGACCGACATCCGTAACGCTGGCGGCACCTGGGTTGATGAAGAGGTGCACGTCGACACCGACGGCCCGAACACTCTCATCAGCAGCCGCAAGCCGGACGATCTCAAAGCCTTCTGCCAAGCCACCGTCGACGCGTTCGCGGTCTAGTCAGTACCTCAGTACTTCGGCCCTACGAATCGGTCTAACGCCGCGACGGCGGGGCTGTGGACAAAGTGCCGGGAGCGGGACTCGAACCCGCACGCGCTCTCACGCAATGGTGTTTGAGACCATCATGTCTACCAGTTCCATCATCCCGGCGTACGTCAAAGGTTACCGGCCGTGGCCAACAAATCCGTTGGTATGTTCGCCGTCTCCAGCCGATAGCCTCGATGCGTGAGCGAACCGCGCCGGGTCGTCGTCGCTGAGGACGAGGGACTCATCCGCATGGACCTCGTCGAGATGCTTCGTGAAGAGGGGTACGACGTTGTCGGCGAGGCGGGCGACGGTCAGCAAGCCGTTGAACTCGCGGAGAAGCACCGACCCGACCTCGTCATCCTCGATGTCAAGATGCCCGTCCTCGACGGCATCTCGGCTGCCGAACAGATCGCCGACGCGCGGATCGCGCCAGTCGTCATCCTGACCGCGTTCTCACAACGCGACTTGGTGGAGCGTGCACGTGACGCGGGGGCGATGGCGTACCTCGTGAAACCGTTCACGAAGGCGGATCTGCTGCCGGCGATCGAGATTGCAGTGAGCCGGTACGCCGAGATTTCCGCGCTCGAAAACGAAGTCGACGACCTCACGGACCGGCTCGAGACGCGCAAGACAGTCGAGCGTGCCAAAGGCCGGTTGCAGGCCGAGCACGGCATGACGGAGCCGGAGGCGTTTCGCTGGATACAGAAGTCGTCCATGGACCGCCGGCAGTCCATGCGTGCCGTTGCGGAGGCCGTTCTTTCCGGCGAGATCAGCCCCGCCGGCTGAAAGGCGGGCCGCGGTGCTCGGCCATCCGCGCCCTGCGGGGTATCTTGCGGCGCGACCGTTAACAGCAGTCCGTCGTCATGGCGGGCCAACTGACGAGGGAGTCTCGTGACGAAACGTCGCTACGCACTCGTGGTACCCCTGGCCATCTCCGCCATGGTGGTCGCAGCCTGCGGTAGCTCCGGGGGCAGTGGGAGCTCATCGAGCAACAAGAAGACACTCACGATCGGCTTCCAGGGCCCGCTCTCCGGTGGTAACGCCGCTCTCGGCATCAACGAGAAGTTCGGCGTACAGCTCGCCGTCAAGCAGGCCAACGACAAAGGCGACCTGCCGTTCAAGCTCGAGGTTGCGACCGCGGACGACCTCGGCAGCGGCGACGGCGGCCCGCCGGCCGCGCAGAAGCTGATCGGCAACTCCAACGTCGTTGCCGTCGTCGGCCCGTCGTTCTCCGGCGCAAGCAACTCCACCGGCAAGCTGTACAAAGCTGCCAACATGCTTGTCGTCACGCCGTCAGCTACGTTGCCTGACATCACGAGCCACGGCTTCACGACGTACTACCGCGCGGTTGCCGATGACAACGCACAAGGCCCGCCGGACGCGAAGTACCTCGTCAACAAGGTCGGGGCGAAGAAGATCTACGTGGTCGACGACACGACGGACTATGGCAAGGGTCTTGCGAGGGCCTTCACGGGCACGCTGTCCAGCCTGTCGGGCGCAACGAAGGTCGGCAGTGACTCCGCGCCGCAGACCTCGGGCTGCATCGCCGGCGCAACCGGCAGCACGTCGCAGTACCCGTCGCTCGCGAGCAAGGTCAAGAACACGAACCCGGATGCCGTCTTCTACGCCGGTTACTACTGCGACCTCGGTCTGTTCGCAAAGGCCCTGCGGGACAAGGGCTTCACTGGGCAGATCATGTCCGGTGACGGTTCCAAGGACAACCGCTACATCTCCGGAGCTGGCGCCACGGTGGCCAACGGCAGCCTGATCTCGTGCCAGTGCAGCGACATCGCCAGCAACCCCAACGGCGCGTCGTTCATCTCGGCGTACAAGACGCTCAGCGGGCAGGAACCCGGTGCGTACTCCGCGGAGGCGTTCGACGTCACCAACGCGATCATCGGCGTGATGAAGGGTCTCGGCTCCAACATCAACCGCGCGAGCCTCGTCGGGGCGTTCGGGACCGTGGACTACCAGGGCCTCACGAAGACGATCCAGTTCGCGAGCGCTGAGAACCACAACCTGAAAGTGCAGGCGGCGTTCCTCTACAAGGTGGAGAACGGCAAGTTCACCTACCTCGGCGATCTGACCAAGCTGACGAGCTAGTCGCCGAACGGGGGACGGTTCGCCCAGTGCGGGCCGTCCCCCGAAGGGACGCCAGCCGATGTGTTTCACCAGTAACTTCTGGTCGCTGACCGTCGACGGTTTGTCGAACGGTTTCCTCTACGCGCTCATCGCGCTCGGCTACACGCTGGTGTACGGCGTACTGCAACTCATCAACTTCGCGCATAGCGAGGTCTTCATGGCCGGGGGTTTCGCCGGCCTGTTCATGACCCAGTGGCTCGTCCCTTCGACGCTGCCGAGCGGCTGGACCTCGGTCGCTCTGGTCGCAGCGGGGACCCTCGCGGGTGCCGTGGTCGGCGGCCTCGTGGCGTTCCTCCTCGAACGCGTTGCCTACCGGCCGCTTCGCCGCCGCAACGCGCCCCGGCTTGCGTTCCTCATCACAGCGATCGGCGCGTCGTACTTCCTGTTCAGCCTCGCGGGCAAGGAGTTCGGTCGCGACGCCATCAGCGTTCCGCAGCTGTTCACCAACGGGACTGTCTTCACCATTTTTGGCGCCGGCGTGCAGGTCTACGACCTGCTTGTCGTTGGCTCTGCGCTGGCGATGATGATCGCGCTCGACCGGTTGGTCGCGAAGACTCGGCTCGGGCAAGGTATCCGCGCCGTCGCGCAAGACGCGGATACCGCGAGCCTCATGGGCGTCAATATCGACCGCATCGTCAGCCTGACGTTCATCATCGGCGGCCTCCTCGGCGGGGCCGCCGGTTTTTTGTTCGGGATGGGGAGCACCGTCTCCTACGGGATGGGGTTCGTGCCGGGCATCAAGGCGTTCACCGCGGCCGTGCTCGGCGGCATCGGCAACATCCGCGGGGCGATGCTCGGTGGCATCGTCCTCGGCCTGGTCGAGAACTACGGCGTCGCCTGCACGCGGAACGCGTGGCGTGACGTTATTGCGTTCGGGATCCTCGTCGCAGTCCTGATGTTCCGGCCGACCGGCATCCTCGGCGAGCGGTTGGGGCGGTCCGCATGACGGCCGAGCCGGTCAACGGTGTACCGCTCGCGCAGCGGCTGCGTGGTGTGCGGCAGAACGAGGATGTCCGGCGTCTCGCCACCTGCCTTCTCGCTGGGTTCATGCTCGCTGTGATCACTGGTCCGGAGGGGCGTGAGGGGCAGCCGACCTACGCGATCACGCAGGCACTTCGCCCCGGGCGCCTGACCGTCTGCCTGTTGATCGGTGTGGCCCTATGGGGGTCGTTGACCGCCTGGTCGCATTACGGCGAGACCGTCCAGCGCCAGGCGGCTCCCCGGCGGGAGCGGTTCCGCGAGCTGAGCAGGCTGCGCCCGGTGCGCTACGGCTGGTACGCCGCCCTGCTCGCGTTCGCCATCCTGTTCCCGTTGACGCTCGGAGGCTTCTGGCAGGAAGTTCTCGTTGACCAGATCGGCATCTTCGCGCTGCTGGCGATCGGCCTGAACGTCGTCGTTGGTTTCGCGGGTCTGCTCGACCTCGGCTACATCGCCTTCTACGCCATCGGTGCCTACACCACGGCGTACTTCACCGGCACCTTGCCGGTGCAACCGCCCTTCGTGCTCAACCCGTTCTACGCGATCCCGCTCGCGGTCGCTGCGGCGATGCTCGCCGGGTTCGTCCTCGGCGCGCCGACATTGCGGCTGCGCGGCGACTATCTGGCGATCGTGACGCTCGGGTTCGGTGAGATCGTGCAGATCTCGGCGGTGAACCTCGACTCGATCACGAACGGTTCGCGCGGAGCTTTCGGCATTCCGCCGTTCTCAATCCACATCGGGTCGTTGCACTACACGTGGTCCCTGAAGAACCTGCCGTACTACTACCTGCTGCTCGGCTTCACCGTCATGATCCTGATCCTGTTCACGCTGCTCGAGAACTCGCGGGTGGGCCGGGCCTGGACAGCGATCCGCGAGGACGAGGTGGCGGCGCAGGCGTGTGGCATCCCGACCGTCAAGTACAAGCTGATGGCCTTCGCCATCGGGGCCTCGACATCGGGGTTCGCCGGCACGCTGTACGCCTCGAAGATCACGTACTTCAACCCGAGCAACTTTGCGTTGACACTGTCGATTCTCGTTCTGGCGATGGTCGTGTTCGGCGGCATGGGTTCGTTGTGGGGTTCGATCGCGGGTGCCGCCGTGCTGGCCTGGTTCCCGCAGTTCTTGGAGAAGCACCCGTTCGTCCCGCCTGAGGACAAGTTCGTCTACTTCGGTGCCCTGCTGATCATCATGATGATCTTCCGGCCGCAGGGTGTGATCCCGTCGCGGCGCCGGGCCCGCGAGATCGGTCTCGCTGAGGCCGGCGTGGGCGCCGCCGACGCGCTGGGCGTGACGCCAGGACGGCTGGACTCATGAGCGTTGCCGCCGAGTCCGCAGCCCCGCAGCAGGCGATGCTCACCGTGGACTCCGTCACGTTGCGGTTCGGCGGTGTGACGAGCCTCGCTGACGTGAGCCTCACCCAGACCCGCGGGGAGATCCTCGCGGTGATCGGCCCGAACGGCGCAGGCAAGACGTCGCTGTTCAACTGCCTTGCCGGCGTCTATCACCCCGACGAGGGGCGGATCGTGTTCTCGCCGGAAGGCCGTGAACCGGTGTCACTGGTCGGCCGCCGGCCCGATCACATCACGCAGCTCGGCATCGCACGCACGTTCCAGAACATCAGGTTGTTCAACGCGCTCACCGCGTTCGAGAACGTCAAGATCGGACTCGAGTCCCGGCAGAAGACCGGACCGGTCGGTGCGATGCTGCGGCTGCCGCGGACCCGACGCGAGGAACGCGAAGGCGACGAACGCGCGCGCGAGCTGCTCGCCTTCGTCGGTCTGCGCGGTCGCGGCGACAACCTCGCCAGCGCATTGGCGTATGGCGAACAACGCCGCCTCGAGATCGCGCGGGCGCTCGGTACGAACCCGTGGCTGCTGCTTCTCGACGAACCGGCCGCTGGCACGAACCCCCGCGAGAAGCAGGACCTCGAGGCGCTCATCCGGCGGATTCGCGACGACCTCGGAATGACAGTGCTGCTGATCGAGCACGACATGCGCCTCGTCATGGCGCTCGCGGACCGCGTCGTCGTACTCAACTTCGGCAAGGTCATCGCAAGCGGCACACCGGCCGAGGTACAGCGGCACCCGGCAGTCGTCGAGGCCTACCTCGGTAGCCCCGGGGGCACGCCCGGCGAAGGCCCGGAGCGGCCGTCATGACGCCCCTGCTCCAGCTGAACGACCTCGAGGTCCGCTACGGCGGGATCACCGCGCTGCGTGGGGTCAGCCTCGCCGTCGAGGAGGGGGAAATCGTCGCGCTCCTTGGCGCGAATGGCGCCGGCAAGACCACCACATTGCGGACGATCAGCGGGCTGCACCGGCCGTACGCCGGTGACATCCGTTTCGGGGGGGACCGGATCGACCACGTGCCCCCGCACCGCATCTGTGCCCTCGGCATCGGTCACGTTCCGGAGGGACGCCGCATCTTTCCCCGCATGAGCGTCGAGGAGAACCTCGACATGGGCGCCTACCTCGTGCGCGGCGGCAGCAGCAAGGAGCGCGACCACGTGTTCGAGCTCTTCCCGGTGCTCGCCGAACGTCGCAAGCAGGACGGCGGCACGCTGTCCGGCGGAGAGCAGCAGATGCTCGCAATCGGGCGCGCCTTGATGTCGAGTCCGAAGCTGCTGTTGTTGGACGAGCCGTCGATGGGCTTGGCGCCGATGTTCGTCGCGCGGATCTTCGACATCATCCGCGAGATCAGGGAGAGCGGTACGACGGTGCTGCTCGTCGAGCAGAACGCTGCGCAAGCCTTGAACCTCGCCGACCGCGGCTACGTTCTCGAAACCGGAAGCGTCGTGATGCAGGACAACGCACGGGTGCTGCTGACCGACGACCGCGTGCGCGCGGCTTATCTCGGTGAGGACCTGACGGAGTGAGGTCCCCACGGAGTTGCGAGCGATGCAAGCAACTCCGTGGGGCAACGAGCTCGGCGTGCCGTTGGGTCCGTCCGGGGCTTCCCCGTTCCCAGACGTTGTCTACTTGGCAGCCGGGTTCGTCGCGCAGACGCTATCGATCCGCACGCACGATGGTCAACGCCACGAAAGGGGGCGGTCACCCTCTGTGTGCAGCTGCGGTAGGCGGTCGGCCGGCCGTCACCGCCGTGTCACCGCCTCTCGGCGCGGGCGTACGCTGCGGCCCTTCGGCAATGTCGCCGACGCATGGGGAGGGACGTGGTGACTTCAGACGCGACGCTCGACTCGAGTCATCACACCCATGCGGCGCGGGTGCACGTTCGCACGGCGACCGAGGACGACCTGCCGGATTTGCTGGCCCTGTGGTTAGAGATGCAACGCACCGGTGGGCGTCAGATTCGCGAGGCGTTGCACGTTGCTGTCGACGACGTCAGCGAGCGGCTCCGTCTCGCGTTGCACAACTCGGCGTACAGATTCGTTGTCGCCACGTGCGCCGACGATGTTTGTGGCATGGCGGTGTTTGCGCGTTCGTCACTGGGGCCGTTGTCGTCAGTGGTGGCCGTCCAGCTGCATCATGTCATGGTCGCCGATGGGCACCGGCGTGCAGGCGTGGGTCATGCGCTTCTCGCAGCGGCGACGTCGTACGCCGACGAGATCGGCGCCGAGCACGTGCTCGTCGGTGTGGCGCCCGGTCTGCGTGACGCCAACCGGTTCTACGCGCGGCTCGGCTTCAGCCCGGTCCTCATCCGCCGGATGACCACGGTCACAGCGCTGCGCCGGCGGTTGACCGACTCGGAGCATCCAGTTGCCGCGCTGGAGGAGCTGACCCGCCGACGGCTGGTCAGTCGTCCGCGCATGTCGCGTACCCGGCGGCGGTTCCCGGTCGGTGGCCCTCAGCTCTGAGCGGGCCGGATCATGCAGGTCAGGCGGGACGTGCACAACCGGCGGCCTTGGTCGTCGGAGATCTCGATCTCATAGGTCGCCATGGTGCGGCCACGATGCAACGGCGTGGCGACCCCCGTCACCAGGCCGGTGCGGGCGGAACGGTGGTGCGTCGCGTTGATCTCGACGCCGAACACCAGGTTGCCCGGCCCGGCGTGAAGAGCGCTGGCGATGGAGCCGAGTGTCTCCGCGAGGACGCACGATGCGCCGCCGTGCAGCAGCCCATATGGCTGCGTGTTGCCGTCGACCGGCATCGTTGCGACGACGCGCTCCGTCGAGGCTTCCGTGACGACGATGCCCATGCGCTCGACGAGCGTGCCCTCACCGCCCTCGTTGATTGATGCGAGCATGTTCGTGTCATCGGGGAACGTCGTCACCTGACCTCCGTACGGGCCGTCGCTGTCGGCACCGCAGCCTAGGATCGGCGGGTGCCGGCTGACACCGCCCCACCCCCGAAGCACTCGCACACCGAGCGGTTGCTCCTGCTGGACGGGCACTCGATCGCCTACCGCGCGTTCTTCGCGCTACCAGTCGAGAACTTCTCGACGACGACCGGACAGCCGACGAACGCGGTCTACGGCTTCACGTCGATGCTCATCAACGTCCTCCGCGACGAGCGTCCGACGCACGCTGCCGTCACCTTCGATAAGGCCGCGCCGACGTTCCGGCACGAGACCTACGCCGACTACAAAGCCGGCCGGCAGGAGACCCCGGCCGACTTCCGTGGACAGGTGAGCCTGATCCACGAAGTGCTCGCTGCGCTCGGCATCCCGGTTGTCTCGGTCGAGGGATATGAAGCCGACGACGTGATAGCGACGCTTGCCACACAGGCATCGCAGCAAGGCATGGACGTGCTGATCGTCACCGGCGACCGCGACGCCATCCAGCTCGTCGACGACCGCGTGACAGTTCTCTACAACTCGCGCGGGGTCAGCGAGATGAAGCGCTTCACCCCGGAGGAAGTCGTCGCGAAGTACGGCTTGACGCCGGAGCAATATCCCGACTTCGCCGCGCTGCGTGGTGATCCCAGCGACAACCTCCCGGGGATACCCGGTGTCGGGGAGAAGACCGCGACGAAGTGGATTCAGGAGTTCGGTTCGCTCGGCGCGCTCGTCGATCGCGTCGACGAGATCAAGGGCAAGACCGGCGACGCACTTCGCGACAACCTGTCCAACGTCGTCCGTAACCGGCAGCTGACCGAGCTCGTTCGCGACGTCGAGCTCGACGTGGGACCGCACGATCTGCACATGGGGGCGTGGGACCGCGAACAGGTGCATCAAGTCTTCGACACGCTGCAGTTCCGCGTCCTTCGCGACCGGCTGTACCAGACGTTGTCGGCGCCGGAGCCGGAAGCCGATGTGGGCTTCGAGGTCGAGGGTGGGCTGCTCGGGCCGGACGAGGTCGCGGCCTGGCTCCTGGAGCACGCCTGCTCTGGTGGCCGGACCGGCCTGTCGCTGTCCGGCACCTGGGGTCGCGGCACCGGCGTACTCATCGGGCTCGCGCTGGCCGCCCCGGACGGCGTCGGCGCCTATATCGACCCGACCCAGCTGACCGAGAGCGACGAGAAGGAGCTCGCCTCCTGGCTGGCAGACACCGACCGGCCGAAGGCCGGGCACGACATCAAGGGGCCCATGCACGCGCTCGCGGCCCACGGCTGGACGCTCGCCGGTGTCACCAGCGACACCGCCCTCGCGGCGTACCTCGCATTGCCGGGACAGCGCTCGTTCGACCTTGCCGACCTCGCACTCCGTTACCTGCAGCGCGAGCTGCGGGCTGAGGGTGCCGACGACGCACAGCTGTCCCTCGACGGGTCGAGCGAGGCCGGCGCGGCGCAGGCCGAGATCGTCCGCGCGCGTGCGGTCGCCGAGCTGGCCGAAGCATTTGACACCGATCTCGACAAACGCCAGGCCACCAAGCTGCTTCGTGACGTCGAGCTGCCGCTCCTGTTCGTGCTCGCAGAGATGGAGTTGGCAGGCATCGCCGCCGACATCGACCATCTCGCGGCGCTCGAGGCACGACTCGGTGGCGAGGTGAAGCGCGTCGCGCAGGCGGCCTACGACTCGGTCGGGCACGAGTTCAACCTCGGCTCACCCAAGCAGCTGCAACAGGTGCTCTTCGACGAGCTGAAGCTGCCGAAGACGAAGCGCATCAAGACCGGCTACACGACCGACGCCGACGCGTTGTTGTGGTTGGCCGAGCAGAGCGACCATCCGCTGCTCGAGCACCTGCTTCGGCACCGCGACGTGTCCCGGCTCAAGACCGTTGTCGACTCTTTGATGCCGATGGTCGACGACGGCGGGCGGATCCACACGACCTTCAACCAGATCGTCGCGGCCACCGGTCGCCTGTCCAGCCAGGATCCCAACCTGCAGAACATCCCGATCCGCACGGCAGAGGGCCGTGAGATCCGGCGTGCCTTCGTCGTGGGGGAGGGATACGAGTGTCTGCTGACCGCCGACTACTCCCAGATCGAGATGCGCATCATGGCGCACCTGTCCGAGGACGCCGGTCTGATCGAGGCGTTCGAGAGCGGTGAGGACCTGCACACGTTCGTCGCGGCGCAGGCGTTCGGTCTGCCGACCGCATCGGTGGACGCCGAATTGCGACGCCGCATCAAGGCGATGTCATACGGGCTCGCCTACGGCTTGTCGCCCTACGGGCTGGCGGCGCAGCTGAAGATCACGCCCGACGAAGCCCGCGAGCAGATGGACGCGTACTTCGAACGCTTCGGTGGCGTGCGTGACTACCTGCGGCGGATCGTCGACCAGGCCCGCAAGGACGGCTACACCGAGACGATCCTGGGTCGCCGGCGCTACCTGCCTGACCTGACGAGCGACAACCGGCAGCGCCGCGAGATGGCCGAGCGCATGGCGCTGAACGCGCCGATCCAGGGCTCCGCCGCCGACATCATCAAGATCGCGATGCTCGGTGTGCACCGCGCGCTGCGCGAGGGGCGCCTTCGTTCACGTCTTCTGCTGCAGGTCCACGACGAGCTCGTCCTGGAGGTCGCGCCCGGCGAGCGGGAAGCCGTCGAAGAGCTCGTACGCCGGGAGATGTGCTCGGCGTACCCGCTCACGGTGCCGATCGACGTCTCCGTGGGAGTGGGCACCGACTGGGACGTCGCCGGTCACTAGGTGACCGGCTCGCCCGGAGGCGGGAACGGGAAGACCTCAGCCAGCTGTACGCCGACCTTGCGCGCCAGGCTCTGGTAGTGCCGGTGCGCGAACTTCCAGCGGCCGGCGTCGAAGCGGTAGCGGTCCTGGTACAGGCCGAACGCATTGCTCCATTCCCCACCGTCCCGCTCCTGGCGTAGCTCGACCATGTAGAGCCGGCCCGTCGCCGTGCCGTCAGGGCCGACCTCGACAACCGTGTTGAGCGGGACAAACTCGAAAAAAGCGAACCGTTCGATCGCGCCGGCGATGAACTCGCCGAGCGCACCGGCGCCGACAACCTCGATCGGTGGCCGGGTCACGGTGTCGATGTGGATGGTCGCGCCCGGGACGAACAACGGACCGAGCTCTGCCCACGCGCGCCGCGTCACGACATCGGCGTACGACGCCTGCAGCCGTGTTATTGCGATGTACGCCGGTATGTCATCGGTCACGACCGGGTTAACCGACGTCGGACGAGTGTCCAGGGAAGAGCTTGAGTGACGGGTCGATGACGGGCGCCGCGTTGTTGACGGCCGTTGCCGCCTCGCCGAAGCCCACCGCGATCAGCCGCACCTTGCCGGGGTACTCGACGATGTCGCCGGCCGCGAAGACACCGGGCACGTTCGTCGCCAGGTGGGTGTCGACGAGGATGTGTCGCTTCTGCAGCTCGAGGCCCCACTTCTCGATCGGCCCGAGGTCGGCGTGGAAGCCGAGCGCAGCGACGACGGACTGCACATCGACGCGCTTCTGCACCCCACCTGCTTTGTCTTCGATCGTGACCGCGCTGAGCATGCCTTGGGCGTCGCCGTGGATCTCGGCGACTTCGTACGGCGTCAGCACGGTCACCGACGACGACATCATCCGGCTCACCGAGTGCTCGTGGGCGCGGAAGCGGTCACGCCGGTGGATCAACGTCACGGACTTGCAAACAGGTTCCAAAGACAGCGCCCAGTCCACCGCGCTGTCGCCGCCCCCGACGATGAGTGTGTCGTGACCGGCGAGCTCATCGAGCCTCGGTACGAAGTACCGCAAGCCCTTGTGCTCGAACACCTCTGCGCCCGGAAGCGACCGCGGCGAGAACGTGCCGATCCCGCCAGTGATCAACACCGCCTTCGCGCGCACCTCGAGGTTCTTGTGCGTATGGATGCGGATGCTGCCGTCATCGAGACGTTCAAGCTCTTCGGCGCGCTGCTCGAGAAGGTATGTAGGGTTGAACTGCCCGGCCTGCGTCACCAGGTCATCGACGAGCGTCTGGCCCTTCACCGAGGGGAAACCCGCGACATCGAAGATCAGCTTCTCTGGGTACATCGCGGTGATCTGTCCGCCCGGTTCGGGCAGTGAGTCGAGGATCGCTGTGTTGAAGCCGCGGAATCCCGCGTAGTACGCCGCGAACAAACCGGTCGGTCCGGCGCCGATGATCAACAGGTCGACGTCGACCGGCTCCGGCGTTGTCACGACCTAAGCCTCCCATTCCCGTGCCGGCTTTGCAGGCAGGGTGCACGTGCGCGGCGGTGATACTGTGACGCGGCTGCCCGTGTCCGGCGGCAAAATGCACCACCGCTTCCCTGTCCCGCCCCGCCCGGAGAGTTCTTACGTGTCCCGCACGCTGCACTTGCGGTCGCGCCGTACACCTCTGCGCGATCCCCGTTTGCTCGTGGCGACAGGCCTTGTCGCCATCGCGGTCGTCGCTGTGCCCGTCGTCATGTACAGCAGCGGATCGATCAGTGTCGACGGCCTGAAGAACAACGAGTTGCTGGGCAAACCCGCCCTGGCAGCGCTCACGGTGCGGATCGCTCCGCACGGCGTCTCAGGCTCGTCGCTCAAGGCCAAACTCGACAGCACGCCGGTGTCGCTGACCAAGGACGGCAAGGACTACGTCGCCCAGCTCGGTTCGGTCGCAGCGGGGCTCACCGAGGGCAAGCACAGCCTGACCGTGACCGGGTCAGGCGGCATTCTCGGGTCACCGAAGGCCACCCGGTCGTTCCGAGTCGACACGACGCCACCGCAGCTGCACATCACGGTCCCGACGCAGAGCGTCGCCATCGGCTCGCCGGTCGATGTCACCGGCACCGTCACCCAGGGATCGACCGTGACCGTGCAGGACGGTCAGGCGACTGTCGACGGCAGCACCGTCCACATCCACTTCGCGCATCCGCCGCTCGGCGTTCCGGTTGTCGCGACCGACGCCGCGGGCAACAAGACGGTGTTCGAGCTCACCGTCCCGACCGCATACCCCGTGGCCGTTCGCGGCCTGCACATGACCGGGTACGCATGGGCGTCGACGAAGCTGCGCAACCCGATCCTCGCGCTCGCACGGCAACACCGCATCAACACGGTCGAGCTCGACATCAAGGAAGAAGACGGCATCGTCGACTTCGACCCGGGCGTGCCGCTCGCGACGCAGATCGGCGCCGTGCAGAAGAAGTACGACCCGGTCGCTGTCGTGAAACAGCTGCACGCAATGGGCGTGCGCGTGATGGGTCGCATTGTCGCGTTCAACGACCCGAAGCTGGGCAAGTGGGCGTGGGCGCACGGGCACAAGGACTGGGTCATTCAGGACGGCCATGGACATCCGTACGTCTACGGCTACGCGAAGTCCAACTTCGGCAACTTCGCGAACCCGAATGTCCGGAAGTACAACATCGACCTCGCGGTCGCGGCGGCCAAGGCCGGTTTCGACGACATCGTGTTCGACTACATCCGCCGACCGGATGGCAAGATCTCGACGATGAGCTTCCCCGGCCTGCGGGGTAGCCCCGAGGTCGCGGTGGCCAACTTCGCGCGGGACGCCGCAGCCCAACTGCACCCGCTTGGCAAGTACGTCGGTGCGACGATCTTCGCCCAGGCCGCACTGCCGAACCGGTCCGCCGAGACCGCGCAGAACGTCCCGATGATGGCGAAGTACCTCGACGCCGTGATGCCGATGGACTACCCGTCGCACTGGGCAACGCACGAACTCGGCGTGGCCGACCCGCACACCGACGCCTATGGCATCGTGCGGCGCTCGTTGCCGTACTGGATCGCGGCAACAAAGGGGACCTTCTGCAAGGTCGTGCCCTGGCTGCAGGACGAGAACTTCCGCGGGACCTACGACGCGCACAAGGTCGGGCAGGAGATCAAGGGCGCCCGCGACACCGGGCTGCCCGGGTGGGTCATGTGGGCGGCCAACGCCAAGTACACGGGCGCGGCGTTCAGCCCGGACGCGCCCCGCGTCATGCAGTAGCTCAGTCCGGCTTCCCGCAGACGAAGATCGCCGTACCAGGGATCAGCCGACCGCGCAGCGGAGTCCAGCTGTCCCACTCCTCATGCCGGTCGGCCGGCCACTCCGGCTCCAGAATGTCGATCAGCTGGAACCCGGCGGCGACGATCTCGCGCACCCGGTCGCCGATCGTGCGATGGTGCGCGACGTAGACCGCGTCCCCATCGTCGTCTTCTTCGACGTACGGCGTCCGGTCGAAGTAGGAGTCGGTGACGACGAGGCCGGCCGGCCCACCGTCGTCGGGCAACGCCCATCGGAACGGGTGTGCGACGCTGAACACCCACCGACCGCCCGGTCGCAGCACGCGCGCGACCTCGCGCATGACCCCTGCCGAGTCGGCCACGAACGGAACGGCACCGAACGCCGAACACGCAAGGTCGAACGACGCGTCGCGCAACGGAAGTCGGAGCGCATCAGCCTGAACCGTCGGCACGTGTACGCCGGTCCGCGCGTCGAGTTCGCGTGCATGGCTTAGCTGCGACCGCGACAGGTCCACGCCGACCACGCGCGCGCCCTGCCGCACCAACCACCGGCCGCACTGCGCAGCTCCGCAGCCCACTTCGAGGACGACGCGACCGGTCACGTCACCGAGCAGCCCGGTATCTGCCTCCGTGAGCCCTTCCGGTGCCCAGAGGAACTCGGCGTCGCCGAGGGCCGTGGCGTGCGCTGCCTGATATGACCCGGATGAGTGGTCCCACCACGTCTGGTTCGCGCGCCGCGATTCGGTGTCGTCGCTGGGTCGCCGCGTCACCGCCGCCACGGTGGGTGGCGTTTGGTCTGATTGACCCTCTTCCGGCATGCCACGTATCCTGACCGACGCGCTGTGGGCCTGTGCAGTCTCAGACGGAGCAGACCCGCGCTCGTACGCGTCGAAATCCCTTCCTCGGCCGTCACGAACCGGCCCGCCGCGTGCCCTACGACATCTGTCCGCGACGGAGACCCCTACTACATGACGACCGCCACGACCCAGCCCGACGAGTCCCGGCCCGCGCAAGTCGCGATCAACGACATCGGCAGCGCCGAGGACTTCCTCGCTGCCATCGACCAGACCATCAAGTACTTCAACGACGGCGACATCGTCGACGGCACGATCGTCAAGGTCGACCGTGACGAGGTGCTCCTCGACATCGGTTACAAGACCGAGGGCGTCATCCCGAGCCGCGAACTGTCCATCAAGCACGACGTCGACCCCAACGAGGTCGTCACGGTCGGCGACCACGTCGAGGCCCTTGTCCTCCAGAAGGAGGACAAGGAGGGCCGGCTCATCCTCAGCAAGAAGCGCGCGCAGTACGAACGCGCCTGGGGCACGATCGAGAAGATCAAGGACGAGGACGGCATCGTCACGGGCACGGTCATCGAGGTCGTCAAGGGCGGCCTCATCCTCGACATCGGCCTGCGCGGCTTCCTGCCCGCCTCGCTGGTCGAGATGCGCCGGGTCCGCGACCTGCAGCCCTACGTCGGACGCGAGCTCGAGGCGAAGATCCTAGAGCTGGACAAGAACCGCAACAACGTGGACCTGTCCCGCCGCGCCTGGCTGGAGCAGACCCAGAGTGAGGTCCGCCAGACCTTCCTCAACACGCTGCAGAAGGGCCAGGTCCGCAAGGGCGTCGTGTCGAGCATCGTCAACTTCGGTGCCTTCGTCGACCTCGGCGGCGTGGACGGTCTGGTGCACGTGTCCGAGCTGTCCTGGAAGCACATCGACCACCCGTCCGAGGTCGTCGAGGTGGGCCAGGAGGTCGAGGTCGAGGTGCTCGACGTCGACCTGGACCGCGAGCGCGTCTCGCTGTCGCTGAAGGCGACCCAGGAAGACCCGTGGCGTCAGTTCGCCCGGACCCACGCGATCCAGCAGATCGTCCCGGGCAAGGTCACCAAGCTGGTGCCGTTCGGCGCGTTCGTCCGCGTCGACGACGGCATCGAGGGCCTGGTGCACATCTCCGAGCTGGCCGAGCGCCACGTGGAGATCCCGGAGCAGGTCGTGCAGGTCGGGTCGGACGTCATGGTCAAGGTCATCGACATCGACCTCGAGCGTCGTCGCATCAGCCTCTCGCTGAAGCAGGCCAACGAGTCCTTCGGTGCCGACCCGGCCTCGGTCGAGTTCGACCCGACCCTGTACGGCATGGCCGCGTCCTACGACGACCAGGGCAACTACATCTACCCCGAGGGCTTCGACCCCGAGACCAACGACTGGCTCGAGGGCTACGAGACCCAGCGCGAGGCGTGGGAGCACCAGTACGCCGAGGCGCAGCAGCGCTTCGAGCAGCACCAGCAGCAGGTCATCAAGAGCCGCGAGGCCGACGCTGCCGCTGCCGCCGAGGGCGGCGACGCCGCGGGTGCGGCTCCGGCCGCGAGTGGTGGCGGTTCGTACTCCTCCGAGGGTGCGGACACCTCCGGTGCGCTGGCGTCCGACGAGGCGCTCGCCGCGCTTCGGGAGAAGCTGGCTGGTGGGCAGAGCTGAACGCCCACTGAGCATTAGCTCTTGACTGAGGGGCCGTACCTTTCGGGGTGCGGTCCCTCAGTGTTTGTCCGACGCCGCCGGTGGGGCTTGTCGTGCAGTTCCTTGCGGCCCTGTCATGAAAAGGGCGTAAGAGAGGGCTGATCAGGGGGCTGGGTGGGAATGCCGCTGTTCCAGGGCGTGTTGGAACGTACGAACACGAGGAGGAGCGGTCACTGTGCTTGATCCGCAGGGTTTGTACGCATGGGAGCCGAAGGGGCTGGCTGTCGTCGACATGGCGCTCGCCCAGGAGTCGGCCGGTCTTGTCATGCTCTACCACTTCGACGGATACATCGACGCGGGCGAGACCGGCGACCAGATCGTCGACCGGATCCTCGACTCGCAGCCCCACCAGGTCGTCGCCCGCTTCGACCACGACCGGCTCGTGGACTACCGTGCCCGCCGTCCGCTGCTGACCTTCAAGCGCGACCGGTGGACCGAGTACGAGGAGCCCACCATCGACGTGCGGCTCGTCCAGGACACCACCGGGGCGCCCTTCCTGCTGCTCTCCGGCCCGGAGCCCGACGTGGAGTGGGAGCGGTTCGCTGCGGCCGTCCAGCAGATCGTGGAGCGGCTGGGCGTGCGCCTGTCCGTGAACTTCCACGGCATTCCGATGGGCGTGCCGCACACCCGCCCCGTGGGCCTGACCCCGCACGGCAACCGCAACGACCTCGTCCCGGGCCACCGCAGCCCCTTCGACGAGGCGCAGGTCCCCGGCAGCGCCGAGTCCCTGGTCGAGTACCGCCTCATGGAGGCCGGTTTCGACGTCCTCGGTGTCGCCGCGCACGTGCCGCACTACATCGCCCGCTCCCCGTACCCGGACGCCGCACTGACCGTCCTGGAGGCCATCACGGCCGCCACCGGCCTGGTGCTCCCCGGCATCGCGCACTCCCTGCGCACGGACGCGCACCGCACCCAGACCGAGATCGACCGGCAGATCCAGGAGGGCGACGAGGAGCTCACCACCCTCGTCTCGGGCCTGGAGAACCAGTACGACGCCGTCGCGGGCGCCGAGAGCCGGGGCAACATGCTGGCCGAGCCCGTCGACATCCCCTCGGCGGACGAGATCGGCCTCGAGTTCGAACGCTTCCTGGCGGAACGGGAGGGCGACAACTGACCTCCGGTGGTCCCGCTGTCAGTGGCAGGCCCTAAGCTGCCGCTCATGCTGACTGTGGGGCTGACCGGCGGGATCGGTGCCGGCAAGAGCGAGGTGTCGCGGCTGCTCGTCGAGTGCGGTGCCGTGCTGATCGACGCCGACCGGATCGCGCGCGAGGTCGTCGCGCCGGGGACCCCCGGGCTGGCGGCGGTCGTCGAGGCCTTCGGGGAGGACGTGCTCGCCGCCGACGGCGGTCTGGACCGGCCGAAGCTCGGCTCGATCGTCTTCGCCGACCCGGAGAAGCTGGCCGTCCTGAACTCGATCGTGCATCCCCTGGTGGGCGCGCGCTCCCGCGAGCTCGAGGCGGCCGCCGCCGAGGACGCGGTCGTCGTCCACGACGTGCCGCTGCTCGCGGAGAACGGCCTCGCCCCGCTGTACGACGTCGTGATCGTCGTCGACGCGAGCCCCGAGACCCAGCTCGACCGGCTCGTACGGCTGCGCGGCATGACCGAGGAGGACGCCCGCGCGCGCATGGCCGCCCAGGCGACGCGCGAAAAGCGCCGGGCCGTCGCGGACGTCGTGATCGACAACGACGTACCGCTGGAAGAGCTGCAGCGCCGTGTGAAGGACGTCTGGGCGGACCTCGTACGCAGAGCGCAGGCCGCGTCCGGGGCGTCCGGTACGCCAC
>JBJMHR010000004.1:0-61371 GCA_045807285.1 Actinomycetes bacterium | reverse complement strand
TGCGCTCTCCGGTCAGCAGCGAACAGACGCCGATGCGGCCAATCACAAGCTCGCCTTACGTGCCACCACGTCACGGGACGTCACGTGAGCATGTCGGCGACCGTGTAGCGGGCAACGGCGGACCGCTGCAAGCCGACCTCGCGATGTCGCTCAACTGTTCCGGCGCCTCATCCGGGTGCCAGAAGCCCGACGTCCAGACGCCGGCGAACGCGGCCATCACAAGCAACCGCTTACGCCCGCTCGTGCTGCGGTGCGGGTGCCGCGACCTGCACAACTATCCGCTCCACCGTTGCCCAACCAGGTCCGACGGTCGCGGACGCGAAGGGCCTGATGGATGGTGACGTCGGCGTTGTGAGCGCGGCTCGTAGCGTCCGGGTTGCTCGGCGGGTTGTCTCTTGAAGGGCCTGCCACCGGTGTCGGTTGGCTTTCGAACGATGCGACATCCGTCGGGTTTCCTGTGGTCGCGCGTGGCTCGAAAGAGGTGAGCCCATTTTCGTATCAGGCATGCCCGCTGCGGCCGTCCCGACGTCCCTGAAGGAGGGGCCATGGTGTTGATCGGTGTCGATCCGCATAAGGGGTCACACACTGCAGTGGTGGTCGATGCGGATGAGCGTGAACTGTCACGGGTGACGGTGACAGCGGACCGCCGGCAACTCGAGGCGCTGCTTGCTTTTACTGCACCGTTTGTTGATCGACGGTGGGCGATCGAGTCTGCGGGTGGGCTCGGGTCGCTGGTTGCCCAGCTGCTGATCGGTGTCGGGTCTTCCATGACACGTTGTGGTGTCGACGGAGCCTTTGGCTTTCACGATGACGTGTAGCTGGTCAGATGAGCCGGCGGTCGTTTGCCCAGCGCGACAGCTCGTAACGGTTGGACAACTGCAGCTTGCGGAGCACTGACGAGACGTGCGACTCCACAGTTTTGGCCGAGATGAACAGCTGCTTGCCGATCTCGCGGTAGGAGTACCCGCGGGCGATCAGCCGCAGGACCTCGCGCTCGCGGGGTGTGAGCAGGTCGAGCTCCGGGTCTGCGCCGGCCGACGCCTCGGAGGAGAATGCGTCCAGGACGAAGCCCGCCAACCGTGGCGAGAACACGGCGTCGCCCTCGGCGACTCGTACGATCGCGTCGGCGAGATCGGCTCCGTTGATGGTCTTGGTGACGTAGCCGCGGGCGCCCCCGCGGATGACGGCGATCACGTCCTCGGCGGCGTCGGAGACAGATAAGGCCAGGAACTTTGTGTCGCTCTGCTGGTGTGCGCATGCCGCGAGTACAGCGCGGCCACCACCACCGGGAAGGTGCACGTCGAGCAGCACGACGTCGGGTCGGGTGGCCTTGATGACGGTAATCGCCTCGTCGACCGACTCGGCCTCGCCGACGACCTCGACCGCCGTGCCGAGCTCGGTCCGTACGCCGGAACGGAAGAGCCGGTGGTCGTCGACGAGCACGACGCGGGTCGTCATGGTCGCCGCCGCTTGAGCGAGAGCTCGATCTCGGTGCCCTCACCGGGTCCGGTGCGCACTGTTGCGGTACCTCCGCTGCGACGCATGCGCCCAATGATCGAACCCGAGATGCCGTGCCGGTCTTCGGGCACCGTGTGGAGGTCGAAGCCCTTGCCGCGGTCGCGCACGAAGACGGTTACCGCCTCCTTGTCCACCTCGAGGAACACCGAGACCACGTCGGCACCCGACGACTTCGCCGAGTTAACGATCGCCTCGCGGGTCGCCTGCACGAGCGGCTGCATGCTGTCGTCCATCGTTAGGTCGCCAACCGCGACCACCTCGACCGGCACTCCGTGCTCCTGCTCCAGATCGGCGGCCACGCCCTCCAACGCGCCCGCGAGGTTGCCCACGGGTTGACCGTTGGGGTGTTGCAGCCACTGCCGCAGCGACCGCTCTTGCATCCGCGCCAACCGGTTCACCGCTTGCGCGTCGTCGGAGTTCCGCCGGATCAAGGCGAGGGTGTGCAACACGGAGTCGTGCACCTGCGCCGCGACCTCCTCGCGTTCCTGCGCCCGGATTCGTGCACGCCGCTCGGCCCCGAGGTCACGGGCGAGCCGCACGATCCACGGCACGGTGAGTAAGGCGATACCGCTTACGACGACGCCGGTGGAGAGCAAACCTTCCCGTGCCCTCCCGAGCTGGCCGTGCGAGGCAAGGAAGCCGGTGAGCCCGATCGCGATCAACGCGACTGCGAGCCCGAGTCGCAGCAACGTAACCCGCAGCGACGACGCCCCGGTCGCTGCCGCACGCCAGCGCGTGCGCTGCGTCTCGTCCGCCTGCTGCCAGATGAGGCCCACCCCGAAAGCAGCGGCGACGAGCGGCCAGAGGTACCGGCCGCCGAAACTGGTCTGCGCGACGATCGCGACCACGCCGACGCTGATCGCGCCGAGTGCGGCGAGCTGGCGTACGTCCGGGGACGGTCGCGGACGAGACGCTGGGTGGGTGTCCTGCGGGGCGAGGAACCACAGCGCGCCGTAGGCGACGAGGCCCGCGCCGCCGAACGCCGTCAACACGATAAAGACCGCGCGTACCGCGAGGACGGGTACCCGTAGGTGCTCGGCGAGACCGGCGGCGACACCCGCGACGAGCCGGCCATCCAGCGCGCGCGTCAGCCGACGCACCTGCGGATGAGGGTCGGGCCGGCTCGCACTCACCTCCTGATAGTCACATCCGGACGGGCCGCCCGGCACCGGAACTTCCCTTGACTTGCCGGCCGAAGATCCGGGCTCGATCCGGGTGATCCCTGATGGCGCGGGGGTCGCGCGCGGCGACGATGACCCACATGACCGAGTCCGACGGCGCCGCCACCACCCAGACACCGCACCCGTCCGCTCCCGGACCGGGCGCCCGGCCGGCGCTGGTGCGACCGCGACACGGCCGAATGGTCCTCGGGGTCTGCGCGGGTCTCGGCCACACGACCGACGTCGACCCGGTGATCTACCGCGTCCTGTTCGTCGTGCTGACGATCTTCGGCGGCCTCGGGCTGGTGGTCTACGGCTTGGCGTGGCTGTTCATCCCGGAGGAGGGCTCGGGCCTGTCCGAGGTCGAGCGATTGTTGCGACGCCACCGCCACGGTCGACACCCGGGTTTGCTTGGCCTCGTCATCGCGGTGGCCGCGATTGTCTGGCTGGCCAGCGTAATCCGGCACGGCCACGATCTGGCCGTGAGCATCGTGGTGATCGCACTCCTCGGCTACCTCGTGTTGCGCGACCGCAGCACCCCGATGCTGCCGGCGCCGGCGACAGGTGCTTCGCCCGACGCCGAAGCACCGCCCGTGACCGAGGGCGTGGACGAGCCCGACGATCCGGCCCAGCCGTGGTGGTCGCGACCGTCGGCCGGCGCGACCGCGCCCGTCAGGCCGACGCCGCCGCCGCGACCACCGCGCTCCCGGCTCGGTCTGGTCACGCTCTGCGTGGCCCTCGTCGTGGAAGGAGCTCTGGTGGCTGCCCGCCAGGCCGGCGTCCACGACATCTCGGTGACCGGCCTCGTGGCCGCAGCAGTGCTGGTCGTGGGCCTCGGCCTTGTCGTCGGATCGGTCATCGGCCGTGCACGGTGGCTGGCCCTACCGGGTGGCGTGCTCGCCGTCGCCCTGCTGTCACTCGTGGGTCTCGGTGTGCCAGTGGACAACGGCGTCGGTGACCGCACCTGGGATCCGACGACGGCGGTGAACCGCGACTACCACCTTGGCATCGGCCACGCGACGCTCGACCTACGCGACCTACCACTCAACAGCGCCGGCCCCATCGCCATCACGGCGTCAGTCGCGATCGGCCAGCTCGACGTGCTCGTCCCCGACAGCGTCCAGGTGGGCACCGTGGTCGCGCGCGCGGCCGTCGGGCATGTCAGCGTCTTGGGCGACGAACGCGACGGCGTGCATCCGCACTTGTCGCTTGGTTCGCTGCCGGTCACCGGCAGCGCGAATACCGTCGACCTGCACCTGCGAGTCGGCGCCGGCGATGTGGAGGTGCGCCATGTGGCCGGGTGACGAACGGCACGACTTCGACCCCATCTCACTCACGCTGGGACTGATCCTTATCGGCGTGGCGACGATCGCGCTGGCGGTCGGCGACTTCCACATCCGATGGGTGCTGCCCGGGCTGCTGATCGCCCTCGGCCTCGTGGGGCTCGCGGGTGCCCTCCGCCGGCCACCGCGGCAGCCGGGGTCTGATCAATCAAGGTAGCCCCGCGACATGACTGCTTCGGGTGTGACCGGGTCAGGATCGGTCCCGATGGTGGATCCAACGACGTTATGAAGGGTGCTCGTGTGCTCGGGGTGGGAGGAACGCGATGACGGCATCTGTGACGAACGCCGTTGGTGACCCGTGGGCGGTGGAGACCAGGGGGTTGACGAAACGGTTCGGCCACAACGTCGCCGTCAACGGGGTGGATCTGCGGATTCCTCGTGGTTGCGCGTTCGGGTACCTCGGCCCGAACGGGGCGGGCAAGACGACGCTGATCCGGGTGCTGCTGGGGCTGACGCACGCCGATTCAGGCTCGATGTCGCTGCTCGGTCACCCGGTTCCCGGACATCGTGATGTGGCGCTGGCCCGGGTCGCGGCGATCGTCGACGAGCCGCGGTTCCACAGTCACCTCACCGGGAGACAGAACCTGCAGGTACTGGCGGCAGCTCGCGAGCCCGCCGCACGCAGGCGCATCGACGACTCCTTGGAGCGGGTGGGCATCCTGCACCGAGCCGACGATCGCGTGTCGGCCTATTCGATGGGGATGCGGCAGCGGCTCGGTGTCGCCGCTTGTCTGATCGGTGACCCGCATCTGCTCATCCTGGACGAACCGATGAACGGGCTCGACCCAGCCGGCATGCAAGACATGCGCGACATGATCCGGTCCCTTGTCGCAGAGGGCCGAACGGTTGTGCTCTCCTCACATCTGCTCGACGAGGTCGAACGGACCTGCGACGCGGTCGCCATCGTGGACCGGGGCAAAGTCATCCGGCAGGGTCCGATCTCCGAGTTGTTGGCCGGTACGTCGGTCACGTTGCAGATCGAGTGCTCTGACCCCGATAACGCCGAGTCGCTGATTGCTGGTTCGGGCCTTCCGGTGACGGCGCTGGCCGAACATGCTGGGTTGGCGATCACGCTCCCCGCCGGCACCGAGCGGGAGGTCATCGCCAAGGTCGCCCGCGTCCTGATCAACGGTGGGATCTCCGTCTACCGCCTGCAGCCGATGCAGACCTCACTCGAATCGTGGTTCCTACAAGTCACCAGCCGACTAGGCCACGACCAATGACGACACACCTGGGTGAAGGCCAGCCCGCCGAACAACCCACCGGCGCGTTGACACCACCCGACCACCGGGGATCGCCGATCCCCACCCGCGCCATGACCGCCACGAGGTTCATGGAGCTCACCAAGCGCCGTGGACTGATGATCGCACTCGCCGCCGTGACCATCGGCGTCCCCACCGTGTTCCTGGCCATACGGCTGGTGATGCACGCCGCCGCGCCCAAGACCTACGGGCCCGCCGGCGGATACGACATCTACACCGCACTGACCGCCGGCGTGCTCTACGTGTTCGGGTTCATCGTCGCCGCCACCCTCGGCGTAACCGCCGGATCGGCGGACCTAACCGACGGCATGTTCCGGCACCTCGTCGTGACCGGACGATCCCGCATCGCCCTCTACCTGGCCCGGATCCCAGCCGGCCTAGGCATCATCGCCCCGCTTGTCGCGATCGGGTTCACCATCGTCTGCGCCGTCTGCGTGTTCGCCGCACCAACCACGCTGAAATTCGACGGGGTCAGCGTGCCCGCCCACCTATCCCAAGCCGGGCTCGAGAACTGGGCCGCCGACCACACCACCGAAGTGCTCTGCCGCTTCAACTCCGACAACATCAACGTCAACGTCCCCTGTGGCTCCGCCCCGTCCGGGCCCGGCGCAATCGTCAAGCGACAAGGCGGTCAGCCGCCGCCCCCATCCACGCCAGCCGAGCTCAGCGCCGCCGCCAGGCAGGTCGCCCAGCAGAACTACCCGGACTACAAAAAGCAGTTCCGCACCCCCTCGAACTCGCTGATGATCAAAACCGGGCTCTGGATCGAACTCGAGGCCGCCATCGGATTCCTCGTCGGCCTCGGCCTCGGATCCTTGATCGGGCAGCGCAGCATCGGCATCGTCCTGATGATCGTGCTGGAAGTCATCCTGACCCCGATCGTCATCCGTGCGCACATACCGCACTTTGAGAACGTGCAACGTGCCGTCGTCGGCGTAGCCACGGCGCACCTCGAACCCGGACAGCTCCCCCTGGCCTTCGGTGGCGGCGGCCGAGACTTCCGCGTCACCGAGTCGACCGGCACCGCCGTCATCGTTATCCTCGCCTGGCTCATCGGATGGACCGTCCTCGGCGCCTGGCGCATGACGACCAGAGACGCCTGAGCCGCAAAGACGCACCGAGCGGCCGCAACCCGGGCACTCGAAGAAGACCTGCAACTCGGCCGCGCATGTTGCGACCAAGAACCGCCGTCACCAACAGGCGGGAGGAGCCATAGACGGCGTGGGCTGTATCCCTCTCTCGCGTTCGCGTTGAACCGGGACCGGCGATACTGCGACGGTGCTCATCCAGCGACGACGGTGGTGGGTGGACGCGGCGCTGGTTATGGCGTTGTCGTTGTTGGCAGGTTGCAGTGCCCATGGCTCGCCTCGGCCGGCTTTTGCAGGGGATCGGGGGTCAACGTCGCCGAGCCGGTCGAGTTTCGGCCGGGCGGTCGTGCGCGACCCCGTCGTGCACCGGCGTGTGGTTGTCGGGCATTCGGTTAACGGCCGGCCACTGCTGGCCTATGAGGTCGGCGATGCCGACAGCGCGCGCCGCATTTTGATCGTCGGCTGTATACACGGCGATGAGCGGGCCGGCATTGCCATTGCCGACGGGTTGATCGCCTCGACACCATCGCAAGACCTCGACCTTTGGGTGGTACCGGTGCTCAACCCGGACGGAGCCGCCGCCGGTACCAGGGTCAACGGGCGTGGCGTGGACCTGAACCGCAACTTCCCCTACCGGTGGCGCCGGCTCGGCCCACTCGGTACGCCGCACTACTCCGGTCCAGCGCCACTGTCCGAACCGGAAACGCGGGCCGCGCTTGCGCTACTGAAACGGATCGGCCCCAGCATCGGGGTGTGGTACCACCAAGCGCTCGCCGTCGTCGACGACTCCCAAGGCCCGCTAGCGTTCGAGCGGCGCTACGCCACCCTCGTCGGTCTTCCACTGCGAAAGTTAGCCGACTATCCCGGCAGTGCGGTCGGTGAAGAGGACCACCTGCTGGGTCCGACCGCTTTTGTGGTTGAGCTACCCGCCGGGGCTCTTTCCGCGACGCAGGTCCGGCAGCACGAGCGCGCCGTGCTCGACCTCGCCGCACTGCTCCCGCCAGGGTGACCGAACAGACACCGAGACTGTTGCGGGGCGCGTACACGATCTCGTCGGCAAATAGACCAAGTCACAGGCTGCGGCTACGACGACCGCTGACATCCGATCCCGACCGGACGAGAGGTGCCGTTATTCAACACGCATCTCACCCAGTTCGGACCAGTCTTGCTGGTCCACCGACACACTAACGATCTTCGGTGTGGCTACTAGGTGTGGTGGCATGTCCTTTTGAGCTTCGCGGAAGTGCTCGGACTGGACGTGCGCTGCGCCGGCATCGCCGTCAGAGAAAGCTTCGACGAGGATGTACTCGTTCGGGTCGTCCAGGCTGCGCGACCAGTCGAACCATAGACACCCCGCTCGGCCCGTGTTGCCTCCGTGAAGGGCCGCGTGATCTCCCGCCACGAATCAGCTTCTTCGGGTCGTACTCGGAACTTGGCCGTGATGAAGATCATGCTCCTCCTTAGGCGTCGGCGTCGCTTCCGACCCATCACTTCGACGGTCCAGATCGGTCTGACCGTAGCGTCGCGGGCGAACACGTAGCGCCGTTCCTTAGCGTTGGCGTTCGACGCCGACGGACGCGAGGCGCGATCTTGCGCGCACCAGATGCGCTGAGCTGACCCTGGTGTTGTCGCCGGACTGCTGGTCTTCTCGACCGTGATCGGCATCCCTGTGCTACTTGCAGTTGCAGTAGCGATACTTGTTCGGCGGCCGGGACGAGAGGGAGTTCGGTCAGCCTGGGTGCGCCACTCCTGGATGTAGCAAGGTGCCGAGCGCGAACGAGCAGCGCCTAAAAAGGGGCGCCGCTGGCCGAGCTCCGTGGCCTTGATCGTTACTCGCTCGTTGCCTTCGCCCACCAAGCAACCAACGTGTTAGCGAAGTTCCGATCAACGTCCGGGCGAGAGTTCAGGCCCATGCCCTCGATCACGTGGTCGAGGTACTCGGCGACGCCATCCACGGACGCTCCGTTGTGCAGCAGATGGAGCAGCGGCCCGACGTAACCGTCGTACTCATCTTGTGCCTCGGGCGCATCCGCGACCCCGATCGGATCCCACTCCATGAGAAGGGTTCGCAGCTCGGCCTTCAGCCACCGCGTCCGCTCGCGATTCTCCGGGTTGCCGGGGTCCCAACGATCATCCGGCTGCCGCGTTGTCATCGGTCCAGTGTCCCCGAGGCCAGCCGAGATGTGGCGTTATTCAGCGGGTGATCCCGCTCTCGGGCGATCGCCTCGGGCATGATCGTCAGATGCCGGGCCCGCTGGGTGGGTCCGACATCGACTGGGGGGTTGATGTCGGAACCAAGTGAGCTTCGAGAAACGGCAAGGCTCGAGGCGTTCAGCGACGGTGTGTTCGCCATCGGAGCCACGATCCTTGTCCTGGATCTGCGGCTGCCGACGGTTGAGCATGTAACGACGGGGCGCCTGATTCGCGCGGTTCTCCACCAGTGGCCGTCCTACTTTGCCTTCGCGTTGAGCTTCGCGACGATCCTCATCATGTGGATCAACCATCACGCACGGATGGGGTTGGTCGCACGGATCGATGGTCTGCTGATGTTCGCGAACGGCTTCGTGTTGTTCATGATCGCGACGCTGTCGTTCCCCACAGCGATCGTTGGGAAGTACCTCACAGGATCGGGCGCCAGAGGCGCGGTGTTCGTCTACGCGATGTTCGTCCTGACCCAAAGCGGTGCGTGGAACCTCTTCATGTTCGCAATGAAGCCGGAGCGCGGTCTGTTGCAACCAGGCGTGCCTGCGTCGCTGATCGCGAGGACCCGCCGACGTGTCGGCCTCGGCCTCGTGGTGTACGCCGCCGCTGCGGGGCTCGCTCTTCTGAACGCCTATCTGGGACTCGCGATCATTACAGCCATGTGGGCGTTCTGGGGTGCCGTCGCCTACCAAGCGCTCAACGAGCGGCGAACGTTGTCCACCGAGGCCTAAGGACCGACCAGCCAGGGCGACACTCTTAGAAGCGGGCGAGTCGGGTCACGTAACGGCTAACACGGACGTGCCCTATATAGATGCGCAGTTCGAGGTCGCTCCCGGCAGCGTGACTCGTCGTCTCACACCTCTTAATCCGCGGAGGTTGCCCCCGGGCGGCTGTGGCGAATGGTGATACTGATTCGGGCGCCCACGACCTTCGCAGTTTTAGGTACGTGGTGCTCCCAGTCGTGCTGACAGCGCCCGCCCATCACGATCAGGTCGCCACCACCGGGGTCGAGCTCATGCACGATCTTCGACGTCCCGCGGCGACGCAGCAGGAAGCGCCGACGTGCACCGAGCGACACTGTGGCGACGAGGGGACGCTCCATCGCGAAGCGGTTCCGGTCGCCATGCCAGGCGACGCTGTCGGCGCCATCGCGGTAGAGGTTCATCCAGATCGCGTCGAAGGCCACGGCGTACCTGTCACTGAGGCTCGCCGCCATGTCCCGCACAACTGCTGGGACGGCGTCACCGACGTCATCGGTGGACCAACCCGCCGTCAGCCGCGGCTCGAGCACGCGGTTGTCGTACATGCGCCGCGACCGCTGGTGCCAGTCGGCGGAAGCAAGGAGTTCGGCCATGACCGCGTCTGCCCCGTGCAGCCACGCCGGGCAGTAGTCGACCCAGGATTCCGCGTCGAGCGGGATGCGGCGCAGGCCGTCGTACGACGCGTCGAAGCGCACCTCACCGTCGTCGAGCAGCGACGGCTGCCACGTGACCTGCTGACCCACGTTTCCAGCGTAGGTCGGCCCACTGTCAACCGGGAATGCAGCGAACCATGTACTGCTGACCGCAGGGCACCGGCGAATCCAGCGTGACACCGTCGAGCGAGACCAGTGGCAACGTGATGCTCGACGGGTGGGCCCGGTCGTGCAGCACGCTGTTGATCGCGAGCGCACGGCCCTTCGCGGCGTAGGAGTTGAAGCTGTCGAGCGCCGGCGGAGCGTGAACCTCGACCCGGATCCGATGGCCGGGCCGGAACACCCAACCGACCGGCCAGACCTCGACGAGGTAGTGCTGGACGCTGCCCGGTCTGACGTACTGATGGTTGGTGTCGGAGTACCACGGCCGGTAGAGGTGACCGTGCGCTGTGTAGTCGGACTGGCCATAGTCAATGGCGCGCATGCTCGACTTGAGCAGTCCGCGTTGGAGGTAGGACCGCGACCCGTCCGGTGCCACGTCGACCACTTGCACGAACATGTCGGTGTCGACGTCGGTGCTCGACAGGTACAGATCAGACGTGATGGGGCCGACCATGGCGGTGTTCCTCGTGAACGGCGCGGAGGTGTATGCCACCTCATCCGGCCCCGACCGCATCTCGAATTGTGATCCTGCTGTCGGTCCAGCCTGGTAGCTCCACGAGTACCGCTCCGTCCCCGAGACGTAGCGGTCCGGCTTCTCCCCTGACGCCGACCGGCTGGTGCGCAACCTTCCGCCGGCACCGAAGTAGTAGTTGGTCCACCGCGTGTCCTCGAGCGGGAACGACCGGGAGTTCTTGATGCCGGTGGGCACGAGCACGCCCTTCCCGTTGTCGTGGATCTCGAAGAGAGTCGCGACGCTTGTTCGTTTCTGTGCGAGCGTGCCGAAGCCGTGGTCGCGACGGCCCATCCAGTGGTCCATCCAGGCGACGCGGTCGGTCCACACCGCTGGTGTGTTCCACCAGCCGTCGTGGTCGCTGTTGCCGGTCAGCAGGCGCTTCGGTACGCCTTTGACCATCTCCCACAGATGGTCCGGTCCACGCGGTCCGGTCTGCTCGTCGTCGTACCCGCTCCAGATCCAGGTCGGCACATTGATCAGGTGAGCCAACGGGTAGAGCGAGTGCTCGCGGAACCACGGACCGTCAGTGTCATCGGCAAGACCGTTGACGAGCGGCTCGTCCGCAACCGAGCGACTCTTGCGCGCCTGGTTGGCAACGCAGTGCGGGTCTCGGTCGCGCACGATGGGCTGCACCGTGCCACCGGCGAGATCGAGCGCGAGGCGATAACCGCTGGCCCAGATCAGCGGGAAGCCGTTGTTGGGCACGCCACCGGGATAACTGATGCCTCGATAGACATCGTCGATGAGTCCGGACAGCGACGCCGCAACGAGGTGCGGGGGGCGGGTGGCAGCGATCATGAATCCGGTGATGCCGGAGTAGGAGTGCCCGAGCAGACCGACCTTGCCGTCCGACCACGGTTGGTGCGCCATCCACTCGATAACGTCGCGGCCGTCGAGAGCGGTGCGCCAGGAGTACAGGTCGAACTGGCCGCCGGAGCAGCCGGTACCGCGGATCGACGCCTCCACGACGACGTAGCCGTCGTCGACGAAATAGTGGCTGTCGAGCATCGACGAAAGGTTGCTGACGACGCCGTCATTGGGCAGGCCGAGCCGGTCCTCGTCCTGGCCGATAACGGTCTTGTCCTGCGCGGCCGCCCCGTCGTACCCACTCATCTCGAGCACGGACGGCAGCCGCTGACCCCGCCGGTAACCCTTCGGGTAGTGAACACTGACCGCGATCTGTACGCCGTCGTCCATCCGGACGTACTGGATCGTGCTCGCAGCGTGTGACTGCGGAGCGAATGTCACCGCAACGCTGGTCAGCACAGTAAGCGCCAGGCCGAGGGCGAGGCGAGCGCGCACGGAAGCCTCCGAGGGTCGGGGGGTCTGCCGCTGAACCCTTCGACGGCCGGCCGTTCGCCTCCTGCCGGGCTTACGCCGCCCTGAGCACGACCTTCTCGCAGTTCTCCTTCTTGTGCTTGAACACGTCGTAGCCGCGCGGCGCGTCCTTCAGCGGAAGCCGGTGCGTGATGATCCGCGTGGGGTCCAGCTCACGCTTTTCGATCCGCTCCAGCAGCGGCTTGAGGTAGCGATGCACATGGCACTGGCCGGTGCGCAGCGTGAGCGACCGGTTCATGAACGAGCCGATCGGGAACTTGTCCATGAACCCGCCGTACGCCCCGATGATCGAGACCACACCGCCGCTGCGACACGACGTGATCGCCTGCCGGATCGCGTGCGGCCGCTCGGTCTCCATTCGGGCAGCCTGCTTGGCACGGTCGTAGAAGTTCACGTGCGGTGCGCCGTGTGTCGCCTCGAGACCGACCGCGTCGATGCACGCGTCGGGTCCGCGGCCGCCGGTCAGCTCGAGCAGGCGCGAACGCACGTCATCGTTTTCGAAGTTGACGGTCACGTAGCCCGCGTCAGCGGCCATCTGCAAGCGATACGGCTCCTTGTCGATGGCGATGACTGTGTCAGCACCGAAGACACGCGCGCTGTCCATCGCGAACTGCCCGACCGGCCCGGCGCCCCACACCGCCACAACGTGACCCGGCTTGATGTCACACATCTCCGCGCCCATGTAGCCGGTCGGGAGGATGTCGCTGAGGAACAGCACCTGCTCGTCCGTCAGGTCGGACTCGATCTTCAGCGGTCCGACGTCGGCGAACGGGACACGCGCGTATTCCGCCTGTCCCCCGGCGAAGCCGCCGGTGAGATGTGAGTAGCCGAAGATGCCTGCTGTTGGGTGGCCGAACATCTTCTCCGCGAGCCCCGCGTTGGGGTTGCTGTTCTCACAGCAGGAGTAGAGCTCGTGCTTGCAGGCGGCACACGCGCCGCAGGCGATCGGGAACGGGACGACGACGCGGTCGCCCACCTTCAGTTTGTCCTTCGGTACGCCGCTGCCGACCTCGACGATCTCACCCATGAACTCGTGACCGAGGATGTCGCCCTTCTGCATCGTCGGGACGTATCCGTCGAGGAGGTGCAGGTCCGAGCCGCAGATGGCGGTGCTCGTCACCTTCACGATGGCGTCGCGGTTGTTCAGGATCGTCGGGTCGGGAACGTCTTGGATCTCGACCTTGTTCGGGCGGATCCAGCAGTTGGCCTTCACTTGGTGGTCACCTCTTTGCGTTCGCTCTTGCCGAGCGGGCGGGCCGCGCGCTGCGGGAACTCCTTGCGCGCCTTCTTGCCGTACGGCGCGCCCTCGGACCGGACGACCTCGCCGGTTTCCATCACCTGCTTGAACCGACGCAGGTCGTCATCGAGCTGCTGATGAGGGTCTTCGCCGAAGTAGCGGGCGACCATCTCACCGAGCTTGCCGGCCGGGATCTGGTAGGTCATCTGCACGTGGACTTCGGTGCCTTGGTCCCCAGGCGCCTGCCGGAACTCGACGGTGCCTTCGTTGGCGACGTCGGCGCCTTTCGCGGATTTCCATGACAGGCGCGTGCCTGGCACGTCTTCGGTGGTGATGGCATCCCACTCGACGGTCCCGAACGGCGCGGTCGCTTTCCAGTGGCTGGTGCGGTCGCCGGTCCGGCGTACCTCTTCGAGGTGTGCCATGAACGTCGGGAGGTTCTCCAGCTTCTGCCAGTACGCGTAGACCTCCTGCGGCGTCTTGCCGATGGTTGTCGTCGCGGTGGCGTGGATCGTGCCGCCCTTCGAACGCGTCAGCGCGGCGTACACATCGACGGCTGTGACAGCGACGACCCCCGCGGTGGCGGCAGCGGTGCGCTTGATCACCTTGGTGTCGCCGTTGCGCAACGCGCGCCCGAGCAGCGCGAGATCCATCGCGTCGCCGCCGACACGCGTCCACAGCCAACCGGGGCTCGTACGTCTCAGCAGGCCGGCCGCGGCCGCGAGTTCGCGTACGCCGACCGCGGTGATGGCGGTCCGTTGCGGTGCCTTGGCCTTGAGGCCAATCGCCTTCGCGGACTCGCGCGGACGTAGGACCTGCGGCAGGCCCAGCCCGAGGCTGGCCAAACCGAGGCCCTTCGCGAGCCGGTCGCCGGTTTTGGACGCGCTCGATGTCTGCGTAGTCGTCGTGTTCGCCATGCGTGGTCTCTGCCGCGCAAAGGCACGCCCGAACCCGAAGCAGCCAGATGTCCCTAGATATCGCCTTTCCGTCGCACCTGGCTAACCCGTTCGTGCCATTCCGGCTATGCACGCGGCATCCCTACCGTCGTGGGACAACTCTCCATAGGAGGACGGCATGGCTCCCTATCTCATCGAGGTCGGCTACACATCCGAGGCGTGGAACACGCAGATCGACACCGAAGCGAACGTGATCGACCGCATCTCTCCTGCGTTGAAGGCGTGCGGCGCCAAGCTGCAGTGCATGTACTACGCCTTCGGTGAGCGCGACCTCGTCGGGATCATCGACTTCAAGGCGCCCGAGGATGCTGCCGCCTTCGCACTGGCGGTTGGCGCCACCGGTGCGCTCACCATGTACCGGACGACACCGTTGCTGTCAGTCGACCAGGGCATCAAGTCGATGCACCAGGCGAAGGAGCTGCGCGACGTCTACCAGGCGCCGCTCACGGTCTCACTGGTCCAGCAACGCAGCAAAAAGGCGTCGACGACGCGCTGACGCCCTCGTCGCGACGGCAGCGAAGGAGGGTGATGATGCCGGATCGGTACGTGAAGCCGGGCTGGTTCACACGCGCCATCTTCAATCGCGTTGTCGCACTCACCACGCGCGCTGGCCTCAGCGTCTGGGGTTCGCGCGTCCTCCGTGTCCGTGGTCGGACGTCAGGCGAATGGCGCGAGACCCCGGTGAACCTGCTGACGATCGACGACGGCACGAGATATCTCGTGGCGCCGCGCGGAGTCACGCAGTGGGTGCGGAACCTGCGTGTGGCCGGTGCCGGTGAACTTCTGCTCGGGCGGCAGGTTGAGCCCTTCCGGGCCACCGAGCTCCCAGACGACGAGAAGCCGGCGATCCTCCGCGCCTATCTTCGCCGATGGAAGGCGGAGGTCGGCGTCTTCTTCGGCGGCGTCAGTGCCACGTCGTCCGAAGCCGACTTACGACGCATCTCTCCGGACCATCCGGTTTTCGTCATCGACGATTCCTGATCCGCTGCCGGTCGTCGACGTCGGTGGAACTACCTGCGGTGATCAACCGTTGGGCGAGCGAAACAGATCGTGTCCTTGTCTGGAGCTGACCCCGCCGTGCGTCACCACACCGCTATGCGGTGCGCCCATGGAAATCCCGCCCCCCGTGACGATGTTCTGCTCTGTCGCGTCTGCCTCGCCGTACACCGCCTTGACTGGCTACCTGGATGGCGGTCCCGGATGGACGCCTTTGTCGCTGAGCATGCTCAGCAGCACGGGCGGTTCGAATTCCGGCTCATCACCTAGCCCGGCGCACCAGATTCGGGACTAAAGACCCGGTTGCGACAGGCCCTTGGTCCTGCACCCTGTGGGTGTGCCGCCCATGTCCGTACGCGTCTTCTAAAACGCAGATCAGTCAATGGCTCCAGCCATAACCGCGCTCGCGGGCGCGTACATCGCCGAGGAGTACTTCGTCGTCCACCTTCGCGGCGACCTCGACATCAACACCGTGACGCCGCTGCGAGATCATCTTCTTGCGCTGGCCTCATCGGCGACCCGCATGATCGTTCTGGACCTCGCGGGCGTGACCTTTGTTGAGTCATCGGCGCTGGGCATGTTCGTCGGCGTGAGCCGCTTGTTGCGAGACCGCGCGCTGTCGTTCGTGCTGGCTAACGTCACGGGACGCGTGGCCCGAACGGTGGAATACGCGGCGCTGCACCGAGCCATGCGGGTGGCGTTCGTCGATGAACCGGTCAGGCCCTGGGAGTGCGCGACGTCCGCCGAGGACCTACTCCGCCGGCTCGGCGTACCCGACCGAGGCACCTCCGGCTGACTTCACGCCGAAGCTACGAACAGCCGCTGGTGCTGCCGCAGCCCTCACAGACGTAGCACGAGCCGGCCGGCCGCATCTTCACGCCGCAGGTCATGCACAGCGGTGCGTCAGCCAACGTGCCCTGCTGCGCCTCGAGCAACTCCGTCGACGAACGCGGGGCCGGCGTGTCTGCAACCGGCAGATCGTCCGCCTCTGGGGTGGCTTCGGTGGGCACTCCTTGCGCCAGCGCTTCCACATCCACTTCTTCGCTGGATCCGTAGGAGCTTGCGACCGTCGCCGCGCGCTCGTCCGCCGTGAAGATGCCGAACTCCGCGCGTCGGTCGTGCGGCAGGTAGTCGAGAGCCAGCCGACGGAACAGGTAGTCCATGACCGACTGCGCCATCCGGACGTCCGGGTCATCGGTCATCCCGGCAGGGTCGAAGCGCATGTTGATGTACTTCGAGACAAACGCCTCCAGCGGCACGCCGTACTGCAAGCCGATCGATATGGCGATCGAGAAGGCATCCATCACACCGGCGAGCGTCGAACCCTGCTTCGACATCTTGATGAAGACCTCGCCGAGACCGTCGTCCGGGTACGAGCCGGCGGTCATGTAGCCCTCGGCGCCGCCGACGGAGAACGACACGGTCTGCGACGGACGCACCTTCGGCAGCCGCTTGCGCACCGGGCGCGACGGCTCAGCCAAGGCTTCCTTCTTTGCCGCCGCCTTCTTGCTGTCGTTGATGTCCGAGAGTGGCTGGCCGACCTTGCACGCGTTCCGGTAGATGGCGAGCGCTTTCAGCCCGAGCTTCCAACCCTCCATGTAGGCCTCTTCGACCTCTTCGATCGTGGCCGACTCAGGAAGGTTCACAGTCTTTGAGATGGCTCCGCTGATGAACGGCTGGATCGCCGACATCATCCGCACGTGGCCCTTCCAGGAAATGCACCGCTCCCCCATCGCGCAATCGAAGACCTCGTAGTGCTCGAGCTTGAGACCGGGCGCGTCGACTACGTGACCCTTCTCCGCGATGTGCTCGACGATCGCTTCGACTTGCTCCGGCTGGTACCCGAGCTTCTTCAGCGCACGCGGCACGGTCTGGTTGACGATGTGCATCGACGCGCCACCGACGAGCTTCTTCATCTTGACCAGCGCGAGGTCCGGCTCGACACCAGTGGTGTCGCAGTCCATCATCAGGCCGATCGTGCCGGTCGGCGCGAGCACGGAAGCCTGCGCGTTGCGCCAGCCGTTTTTCTCACCGATCGCAAGGCATTCCTGCCACGCCTTTGTCGCCGCGTGCAGCACCCGCGCGTCGTCCGCACCCACGGAACGAACGCTGTCGTTCGCTGCAGCGTGCTTGCGCATGACCCGCTTGTGGGGCTCGGTGTTGCGCGCGAAACCGTCGTACGGACCGACGACACCCGCGAGCTCTGCCGAGCGCTTGTACGCCGTGCCTGTCATGAGCGACGTAATCGCCGCCGCCAACGCCCGGCCGCCGTCACTGTCGTACGCGTGACCGGTCGCCATCAACAGCGCACCGAGGTTGGCGTAACCGATCCCGAGCTGGCGGTAGGCGCGCGTCGTCTCGCCGATCGCTTGCGTCGGGAAGTCGGCGAAGCAGATCGAGATGTCCATGGCTGTGATGATCAGCTCGACCGCCCTCGCGAACTTCCCCGCGTCGAACGTGTCGTCGTCCTTCAGGAACTTCATCAGGTTGAGCGACGCCAAGTTGCACGACGAGTTGTCGAGCGACATGTACTCACTGCAAGGGTTAGACGCCGTGATCCGGCCGGTCTCGGGGTTGGTGTGCCAGTCGTTGATCGTGTCGTCGTACTGGATGCCCGGATCAGCGCACTCCCAGGCGGCCTGGGCCATCTTGCGGAACAGCGTCTTCGCGTCGACCGTCTCGACCACCTCGCCGGTCTTGCGGCCACGCAGACCGAACTCGGAGCCCGCCTCCACTGCACGCATGAACTCGTCGCTCACGCGGACGGAGTTGTTCGCGTTCTGGTACTGGACGCTGGTGATGTCCTTGCCGCCGAGGTCCATGTCGAAGCCGGCGTCGCGCAGCACGCGGATCTTGTCTTCCTCGCGCGCCTTGGTTTCGATGAACTCCTCGATGTCGGGATGGTCGACGTCGAGCACGACCATCTTGGCGGCACGTCGTGTCGCGCCACCCGACTTGATCGTCCCGGCCGACGCGTCAGCACCGCGCATGAACGACACCGGACCGGACGCCGTACCTCCTGAGGACAACAGCTCCTTCGACGAGCGGATCCGCGACAGGTTCAGACCGGCGCCGGAGCCGCCTTTGAAGATGAAGCCCTCTTCCTTGTACCAATTGAGGATCGAGTCCATTGTGTCGTCGACCGACAAGATGAAACAGGCGGACACCTGAGCCGGAGCGTCGGTCCCGACGTTGAACCAGACCGGTGAGTTGAAGCTGAAGATCTGGTGCACGAGCATGTGTTTCAGCTCGTGGTCGAAGACCTCGGCGTCCTCATCGGTGGCGAAGTAGCCCTGCTCCTTGCCGGCCGCGACGTAGGTGTCCACGACCCGGTCGACCAGTTGCTTCAGGCTGGACTCACGCTGCGGCGTGCCGACGGCGCCACGGAAATACTTCGTCGTGACGATGTTGGCAGCGTTGACCGCCCAGAAGTCAGGGAACTCAACTCCGCGCTGCTCGAAGTTGACCGAACCGTCGCGCCAGTTGGTCATCACGACGTCGCGGGTTTCCCAGTTGATCTCGTCGTACGGATGCACGCCCGCCGTTGTGTAGACGCGCTCGATCCGTAGCCGCTGGTTCCGCGTGCCGCGTGCGCCACGACCACCGCTGTTGACGGTTTCTGTCATCTCATTTCCTCCACTTTGTGCAACGCCTGTCGGTGGTCGCGCCATCCCGCTTGGTACGGCGCCGCCCTCGGGGGTCGGGCTCGTCGATCGCGCGGGTGATACGCCGGTCAGGCCCGGGCGGGGACGAGCGGCGCCGAGGGCGGCGCCGGGTCATGGGTGGGGCCGAAGTGCTCGACCCGGTGGCCGGCGCCGGGGTCACCCGACGGCGGCGGGGAGCCGGTCTCGCGGAGGGCCGCGATCTCGGCCTCAAAGTCGGCGAGCGAGTCGAACCCGCGGTAGACCGAGGCGAACCGGAGGTAGGCGACCTCATCGAGGGCGCGAAGTGGTCCGAGCACGGCGATGCCGATCTCGTGCGCAGGCACGGGCGCTGCGCCGGCCGCCCGGACGGCTTCTTCGACCTGCTGGGCGAGCAGCGCCAGGGCGTCCTCGTCCACCGGGCGGCCACCGATGGCCTTGCGGACGCCGGCGACGACCTTGTCCCGGCTGAACGGCTCGGTGGCCCCGCTGCGTTTGGTGACTGTCAGGCTGGCCGTCTCGAGCGTGGTGAACCGCTGGCCACACTCCGGGCACTGGCGGCGACGCCGGATCGCCAGGCCGTCGTCGGCTTCGCGGGAGTCGACAACACGACTATCCGGGTGGCGACAGAAGGGGCAGTGCATTCGTGCCCTCCTGTCCGCTTCCCCGGTCGGCCTGAGCCGGCCTGTGCGTCTGGCTGTGCGAAACCTGGGGGCAAGGTGTGGGCGATGCACCCCGGGCTGAGCACAACCTGTGGATTACTTACATCAGTGTAACTACCAGATGTTGGGGTGCGACGGTAGGCGCGGACAGACCGCAACGCAAGCGTGTCGGCGAAATTTCGACGGACTATTTCTCGGCGCCCCGTTCGGGCTACCGCGGCGGCAGCGCGAGCTGCTGGCCCGGGACCAGCGCGCCGTCGAGGTCGTTGAGCTCGCTGATCCGGGTGATCATGGAACGCGGGTCGTCACCAGGCGACGCCGCGACCGCGATCCCCCACAGCGTGTCGCCGGGACGGACCGTGATGTGGCGCAGTTGCGGCGCCGCGGGGGCTCCGCCGCCGGCGAACGACGCCCCCGCGACCCCCACGGCACCGCCGAGGAGACCGCCAGTCAGAGCCACGACGACGGCAAGGCGCCCCCGCCTGGTCAACCGGATCGGGCTTGCTGCGCTGCTGGCCATGCTTGTCTCCTCACCGAACAGACGTTCGATCGAACGTACGAGCGAATGTCTACCCCACAGCACCGACAAAGTCGACCCGCGACGCCAAACTTTTTCGAACAGGTGTTTGAAATCAGGCGGGCCCGGGGCTACCGTCACGCGCATGGCGAAAACCAGCACGCCGGGCAGCAGTCGTGGCAAGCAGGCGGCCAAGCTGAGGTCCGGCAAGCAGACGTCGCTGGGCGACAACGGGCAGAAGCCGCTGCGCCCCGCGACCGCGGGTGCCGAGGTCAGGGACTTCCCGGACGGCCCGCCGGACGAAGCCGGCCTCACCCCTCGCCAACGGCGGGTGCTCGAGGTCATCCGCGACTCGGTGGAGCGCCGCGGCTACCCCCCCTCGATGCGGGAGATCGGCGAGGCCGTGGGCCTCACCAGCACGAGCAGCGTGTCGCACCAGCTCGCCACGCTGCAGCGCAAAGGGCTGCTGCGCCGCGATCCCAACCGGCCCCGCGCCGTGGAAGTCCGGCTGCCCGAGCGCCGGGCGAGCCAGGACGGGGGCAGCTACGGCACCGATCAGAGCCCGACGCCGACATTCGTCCCGGTCGTGGGACGCATCGCCGCAGGCGGCCCGATCCTCGCAGAGCAGGCGGTCGAAGACGTCTTCCCGCTCCCCCGCCAGCTCGTCGGCGAGGGCTCGCTCTTCCTGCTCCGGGTTGCCGGCGACTCCATGGTTGATGCCGCGATCGCCGACGGCGACTGGGTGGTCGTGCGTCAGCAGCCGGTTGCCGAAAGCGGCGAGATCGTCGCCGCCATGATCGACGGCGAGGCCACCGTCAAGACATTCAAGCGCCGCGGCGGTCAGGTCTGGCTGATGCCGCACAACCCGGCGTACGACCCGATCCCCGGCGACGAGGCGACGGTCCTCGGCCGGGTCGTGGCCGTGCTCCGCCGGGTCTGAGCGAACGCGCCGACCCGACTAGGGCTTCGGAGTCCCGGAGGGCGTCGCACCTGGATGCGCCGTCGTCTTGGCGTGCGGCGCACTGCCGAACAGACCGCTGAGCGATGACACCAGCCAGCGGTTGCCCTGCTTGACCACAGTCGCCGTGACCGTCCGCGTAGGTACCGCCTTGACCGACCCGCGTTTCCCGTTGGCGGTGACGACGGCGCTCGCCGGGATTCGGTAAGTCACCTTCGCCTGAGCCGACGTCGGCGTAGCAGTCCCGGACGCGATCCGAACGATGACGACCTGGGTGCCGACGAAATGCGCGTGCTTCGCATAGACCGCCGCGATCTGCTTCAACTCGGCACGGCAGTTACACGTTGACGTGCTCGCCTTGACCGCAGCAGTGGTCTTGCCAGTGCGCAGGGCGGCGTTGACGCCGTTGAGGTACGTGCGCACCGTCGCCTGCACGACGGCGCTCGAAGGTCCCTGTGGCGGTGGCGTCTTGATGGTCGCCAACAACGACGAAAGTGGCGGTGGTTCGGCTGCTGTCGGTCCGCTGCCGCCGCACGCGGACAGCGCGAACACCGCGAGCAAGCCGCCCGCGGCGACGAACCGTTTCACCCGATCAACGTACTGGGCGGCCGCCCCTGTCGGTGGTCAGTGCGGCAAGCGCTCGGGTGCGGCGAAGGTCGCGCTCGGCCGGACTCTCGTCGACGATGGCGATCAACAAGTCCTCCAGCTCGTCGAACGAAAATGGCTTGGTCATGTACGCCGTTGCGCCGGCGGCAAGGCCACGCAAGGCATCTTCGGGACGTCCGCGCGCGGACAGCATCAGCACCGGCACGCGGCCACCTGGGTCGACGTCACGGTGCAGCCGCTCCAACACGGTGAGACCGTCGGTCTTCGGCATCATGAAGTCGAGCACGATGACGTCCGGCTCGGCCGTTACCGTCACGGCCAGCCCTTCCTCAGCACTTTCCGCGGTGGTCACTTGGTGACCGGTGCCTTCTAGCGCAATTCGGCACAATTGCAGCAAGTCTGGCTCGTCATCTATCACCAGAACGCGCACTGGATGACCTCCCCGGGTCGTCGCTGACCCTGCCTCCAATTAGTTAGTCACACCAGGCAGGAAAACGGGATGGCCCGTCCGAGTCATTCGACGTAGTCAGCAAGCGCGCCCGCGAGCGCATTCGACACTCGCGCGTGCATGCGCGTACCCGCGCCCGTGTGTTCGGAGGCGAGCACCTCCCCTTCGTCGTGCACGCGCGCGACGAGATCCCCGCGGTCATAGGGCAGCAACACGTCGACGTCGACGTCGGGCCGCGGCAGGCGCTCAGCGATCACCGAACGCAGCTCGGGAAGGCCTTCGCCGGTGCGCGCGGACACGAACACCGCTCCGGGCTCGAGCCGACGCAGTCGCGCGAGCATGCGCTCATCCGCTGCGTCGATCTTGTTGACGACAACCTGCTCGGGCACGTCGGTGGCGCCGATCTCTGCGAGCACTGCGCGCACCGCAGCGAGCTGACCTTCCGGATCGCCGTCGGACCCGTCGACGACGTGCAGAACGAGATCAGCGTCGTTGACCTCATCCAACGTCGACCGAAACGCCTCAACGAGCTGATGCGGCAGATGTCGAACGAACCCGACTGTGTCGGCAACGGTGAATAGGCGTCCGTCACCCGTGAATGCACGTCGTACCGTCGGATCCAAGGTCGCGAACAACGCGTCCACCACCAACACACCTGCGTTGGTCAGCTGGTTCAGCAAGCTCGACTTGCCTGCGTTGGTGTAGCCGGCGATCGCGACGGCGGGTACGGCGGAGCGCCTGCGCGCCGCCCGACCGGTAGCCCGAGCGGTTCGCATCCCGCCGATCTCGCGGCGCAGCTTCGTCACTTTCGCGCGAATGCGCCGGCGGTCGGTCTCGATCTTCGTCTCTCCGGGGCCACGCGTACCGATACCGCCACCACCGGCAACCCGGCCACCGGCCTGGCGGGACAGCGACTCACCCCAACCGCGCAGCCGCGGCAGCATGTACTGCAACTGTGCAAGTTCGACTTGCGCCTTGCCCTCTTTGCTCGTCGCGTGCTGCGCGAAGATGTCGAGGATCAGCGCGGTGCGGTCGACGACCTTCACCTTCACGATCTCTTCGAGCTGACGCAGCTGACCGGGCGTCAGCTCGCCGTCGCACACCACGGTGTCTGCCGACGTCGCCGCCACGATGTCGCGCAACTCCTTGGCCTTACCGGAACCGACGTACGTCGCCGGGTCCGGACGCTCACGCCGTTGCACAAGCCCTTCGAGCACTTCTGATCCGGCCGTCTCGGCGAGTGCTTTCAGCTCGACGAGCGAACGCTCGGCGTCTGCTGCTGTGCCCTCCGTCCAGACCCCGATCAACACGACGCGTTCGAGCCGCAACCGGCGGTACTCGACCTCAGTGACGTCTTCGAGGTCGGTGCGAATGCCGGGCACACGGCGAAGCGCCTGCCGCTCCTCGAGCGCGAGCTCCTGGCGCAGCGACTCGAAGCGAGCGGGTTCGCTCACGCCGTCTCCGACAACGCAGCGAGCCACTCCTCGCGCAGCACGCCTTGCGCCACGAGCACGGCCGGTCCGGACAGCAACATCCGGTCGCCGTCGCAACGTGTGATCTGCAGCCGCCCGCCCGGGAGATCAACGGTGTACGCCGACGTCGTGTCGCCGTCGGCCAGCGCGGCCACGACCGCGCAGGCCCCGGTGCCGCAGGAGAACGTCTCGCCCACGCCCCGTTCGTGCACCCGTACGACGAACGCGTTTCCGTTCGGCTGCGCAACGAACTCGACGTTGACCCCGTCCGGGAAGGCATCGGACGGTTGGACCTCGAGCCCGCTGAGGTCACCGAGCGACTTCGGATCGTCAACAACCACTACGACGTGCGGGTTGCCCATCGAGACCGCGGTCCCGTCGTACGACCGGCCGCCCAACGAGACAGTGCAGCCGTTGACGTCGAGTCGCGCGGCCGGTCCCATGTCGACGGTGATGTTGCCGTCGGGGAAGGCATCGACGGTCTTGACCCCGGCGCGCGTCGCGATGCGCATCCGACCCGGCGTGGCGAAACCCGCGTCGACGAGATAGCGCGCGAAGACCCGGATGCCGTTGCCGCACATCTCGGCGATCGAGCCGTCCGCGTTGCGGTAGTCCATGAACCAACGGGCGTCCGGGTCATCCGGGACGGCTTCACCAGGCATGCAGTCGGCGGCCACGACGCGCAGCACGCCGTCGGCGCCAAGACCGGTCCGCCGGTCGCACAGCGCGCGCACGAGCGCGGGCGTGAGGTCGAGGTCGGCGTCAGGGTCAGGCAGCACGACGAAGTCGTTCGCCGTCCCATGCCCCTTCACGTAGCGCAGCGCCACGAGCTCGCTCATTCGTCAAGGGTACGGCGTTGAAGCGTGAACGCCCGTTCGATAATTTCGCCCGCAGGCGCCCATTCGATGCGGGGATCGCGGCGAAACCACGACATCTGGCGGCGGGCGAACCGTCGCGTCGCCCGCACGATGTCGTCCCGCATCTCGGCTTCGGACAGCTCACCGTCGAGATGGCGAAGGGCCTGGGCGTACCCGAGCGCGCGGCTCGCGGTCCGGCCGGTTCGCAGGCCCTGCCCCTCGAGGCGGCGTACCTCGTCGACCAGGCCCGCCGCCAGCATCGCGTCGACGCGCGCTGCGATCCGCGCGTCGAGCTCGGGCAGCGCGACGAGGACACCGAGCTGCACCGCGGGACGGCGGTAGCGGTACGCCGGCAGTGTCGCAGTGAACGGCCGTCCGGTCAGCTCGACCACCTCGAGGGCGCGCACGACTCGGCGTCCGTTGCCAGGCAGGATCGCCGCCGCCGCACCAGGGTCGACGGTCGACAGGCGTGCGTGCATGGCGGCGGCGCCCACGCTGGCGAGTTCGCGCTCCAGCCGCGCGCGTACCGCCCCGTCGGTGCCAGGGAAGCGCAGGTCGTCGAGCAGCGCTCGCACATACAAGCCCGACCCGCCCACAACGACCGGCGTACGACCACGGTCGATCACAGCGTCCACGACCTCGTTGGCCAGTCGCTGGTACGCCGCCACGCTCGCCGTCTGGGAGACGTCCCACGCGTCGTAAAGGTGATGCGGGACGCCGCGCATATCAGCCGTTGACGGTTTGGCCGTACCGATGTCCAAGCCGCGGTAGAGCTGCATCGAGTCGGCGTTGATGACCTCGCCGCCCGCGGCCAGCGCGAGGTCGACGGCGAGAGCCGACTTGCCGGCCGCCGTGGGACCCACGATCGCAAGGATCGGCGAGGCAACCATGACAAAAGGTTATGGTCGGGGCACTCTCACAAGGGGGAATCGTGCATCGACGCCGAATCCTGTTGGCCGCGGTAATGCTGGCCGGCGGCGCCACGGCTGGTCTACTCGCAAGCACCAGCGCGGGAGCCACACCCGCGGCACCGACGTTCGGGACCCCGGCTGTCGTGAATCCGTGGCTGCCTGGGAACGAGCCCGACGTCGCTGTCGACAAGAGCGCGAGCGGCAAGGGTCTGCTCTACACCTCCTGGCCCAACGGCTTCTCGACGACGATCTCCTACATCAACCGATCCAATGACGCCGGGCGAAGCTTCCATCCGACCGAGGCCAACATCCTCGGCAAACCGATCACCTGCGCAGGCGGTGGTGACACCGATCTCCAAGTGAGCCCGGTCAACGGGCAGGTCCTGGTCGCCGACCTGCAGAGCCTCACGAACTTCTCCAACTCGGCCTCGACCAACCACGGCAAGTCGTGGTCGACGACGTGCACAGCCGTCCCGAGCGTCGACGTGGACCGGCAGTGGATCGCCATCGACACCAATGGCGGCACAAGTGCGTTGGGGCCCGGTCCGACGGATGCCCGCGCGTACTTCGACTACGACACAGCGGGGATCCAGAACCCGCTCGGCAACACCCTGGTCATGAACTCGTCCAACAACGGTGTCGACTACGGGGGCGGAGCCGGGTGCACCGGGCTGCCCGCTGGCGTCAGCTGCATCCTCCCGCCGGCCGTCATCTCGCCGAACGAAGGCCTGCCGGGTAACGACGTGGTGGACAACACACCGGGCGGTCCCTACCAGCACACGATCTACGCGTTCCACAACGACGCGAACCAGGGCCGTGCCGTGTTGACCTACTGCCGGGGACCCGCGTCAGGCACGAAGACCGCTGCAACAGTGGCCAATGCGTGTACCGCGTCGAGCGCCACACCCAGCACGCTCTGGCACGACGTTTTCATCGGACCCGAGCACAAGAACGTGACCGTCGAGGCCTTCGTCGCCGGCGCGATCGACACACATGGCGGGCTCTATGCCACCTGGGCCGAGTACCCGATCAAGGGCACGACGATCGCCGGCCCCGGCCAGGTCTTGCTGTCGCACTCGACCGACGGTGGCCAGCACTGGTCGACGCCGACCCGCGTCGCCCCCTTGTCACTGCCGACGGTGATCTTCCCGTGGATCGCGGCCGGTGACCCCGGGCGCGTCGATGTCGCCTACTACGGCGCGACCGAGAAGAGCGAGAGCAAGAACTTCGGTCCAGACGCGTTGACACAGACGGGCACGTGGAACCTCTATCTCGACCAGTCGCTCAACGTGCTGTCCGGCTCCCCGACGTGGACTCACGCCAAGGTGTCAGACCACCAGAACAAGTGGGGGAACATCTCGACGCAAGGCTTCGGTGTCGGTACGACGAGCGACCGAAGCCTCGGCGACTTCATGCAGGTGCAGACCGGAGTGAACGGGGAGGCGGTTCTCTCCTACGTCGACGACACGTCCGAGAACCGCAACCCCGACTTCACGTTCGGTTCTGGCGAGACACCGTCGGAAGCTGCCGGTCCCACGATGGTCGCCGTGCAGACCGGCGGGCCCAGCCTTTACAAGAGCGTCGGGACGCTTACTGGCGACAGCCGAAGGCCGTACGGCAAGGTGAGCGATCCGGTCGGCCAAGGCTTCCCGGATGCCTACCTGAGCTTCGCGGGCAGCGACACCAACGCGCCGGCGTCAATGGACATCGGTGGTGTCACCATCACGCAGGCCGACCGAGACCATTTGCGCATCACGCTCCGCACTGCGGACAAGAACCTGGCGAACGACCTGTCCGTGCCGCTGACCCTCGGTGGGACGACCGCTGACTGGCTCGTGCACTGGCGCGCGCCGGCGTACCACAAGCCCAACGGCCACGGCGGGTACCTCGCCGATGGCGACATCTTCTACGTCGGCATGGAGTCCACGCTTGGCGGAGCGCCCAAGTACTTCGTCGGATCCACCGACTCGTTGAGTACGACGCACGCGAAGTACTTCATCTACGACCCGAAGAAGAGCGTGCCGGGGTCGATCAGCGGCGCGACCATTACCTGGACCGTTCCGCTCTCCGACGTCGGGAGCCCGCCGAAGGGTGCCGGTTTGTACAGCGTCACCGGGACAACATCGACGCAGGTGCTCCCGAGCACGCAGGCGGTGCACCTGCCGAACAACGGCGTCCTCACGGCCTACACCCCACCCAATGTGATCGACTCGGCGCAGCCGACGTCGTACACGATCGGCGTCCTGACCCCTGGTGTCCCCGGCAGCCTCGAGCCGCCGGGCGGCAACAAGCGTCCGCTCGCGACGACCGGCTTGCCGGTTGAGTTGCCGCTAGCCGGGTTGGGCTTGCTCGCGCTGGCGCTGGGGGCGTGCCGGCGTCAGCGGCGCGTCCACTCCGCGACCAGATAGCCGACGCCGTACGGCGCGTCGTCATAAGTCACGCGCGTGTCCCATTGCGCGTCCGCGCTGACCCGCGCGAGCAGCTGCCAGGCGGGCCAACCGGCGACGAGTAGTTCGGCGGCGAGCGAGCCGTCGAGTGCGCCGAGTGCAGCCGGACCGGCCCGCAACGCTGCGGCGACAGCGGCATCGAAGTCCTGCGCGCGCGGATCCAGGTAGCCGGGCGCCTTCTCGGTGCGCCGCGCGCTGGCGTCACCCAGCACGAGCAAGGCCACTCGACCGTCCACCGCCCGGATCGCGTCGTCGGCCGCGGGCCCGACGTAGTGCCGCCGCCCGGTCCACCCCGCCCGGTCGAGGAGCCAGCACCCGACCGTGTGCGGCAGTGGCAGCGTCGGCGCGCCGGTGCCGACCCGCATGGGTACGCCGAAGCCAACGGTGGTCCCGCCAGTGCCTTCCGCCGGGTCCTCCGCAGCGGCGACGATGACGACGTCCGGTCGGGTACCGAGGAGCGTGGTGACAGCGGCATCGCAGGCGGCCCTCAGCGCGTCGAGCTCGGGTGCTGCGCGGCCGGCGAGATCGGGGAACAACAGTGGTGGGTGGGGGCAGACAACGGCGCCCACCAGCATCGCGGCAGCGTATTACCGGGCACCTGGGAGAATGCATCGATGAGCGAGACCGCCGCTGAGCAGGCAGCGACGTGGGGCCGGGTCGATTCCGACGGCACGGTCTACGTGCGCACGCCCGAAGGGGAGCGGCCGGTTGGTTCATGGCAGGCCGGCAGCCCGGACGAGGGCCTGGCTTTCTACGCGCGCAGGTACGACGATCTCGCGGCTGAAGTCGGGCTGCTGGAGACACGCCTCGTCACGGGCAAGGCCAACGCGGTGCAGACACGCGAGGCTGCTGCCAAGCTCTGGTGGTCGCTGTCCGAGGCGAACGTCGTGGGCGACATCGAGGCCCTGCAGACCCGCCTCGTCGCACTCGACCGCGCCTGCGAGCAGCGGATGGCCAAAGAGAAAGAGGTCAAGGCCGCTCGCACTGCCGAACGCGTCGCGAAGAAGACCGCCTTGGTCGAAGAGGCCGAGCAGCTAGCGGACAGCACCCAGTGGAAGCGCACCGGCGAACGGTTCCGCGAGATTGCGGGCACCTGGCGCGAGATCCACATCGACCGAGCCACCGACGCCGAGCTCTGGAAGCGCTTTCGCAAGGCCCGGGACCAGTTCACGTCACGACGTTCGGCACACTTCGCAGCCGCGACCGAGCAGCGTGAGGAAGCGAAGGCCCGCAAGGAGAAGCTCGTCGCCGAAGCAGAAGGGCTCGCCAGCTCACGCGAGTTCAAGACAACCGCCGCGCGGCTCAAAGCACTGATGCGGGAGTGGAAGGCAGCCGGCCATGCTGACCGGCCGGTCGAGGACGCACTGTGGACGCGCTTCCGCGCGGCCCAGGACCAGTTCTTCACGCGGCTTACTGAGGTCAACGCCGAACGCGACGCAAAGACGAAGGCCAGCCAAGACGCACGCGAAGCGCTCGTCAAAGAAGCGGAGTCAATTGACGTATCCGATCTTGCCGCCGCGCAGACGAAGCTGCGCAATGTGCAAGACCGGTTGGACAAGGCGGGCCCGGTGCCACGCGATGTCGAGGCTGCACTCGATGCTCGACTGGCTGCCGTCGTACGCCGGATTCGTGAGGCGTCGGATGCGCGGCATCGCGAGGCACGCGTAGAGAACTCGCCACTTGTCATCCGGCTGCGCGAGTCGGTGACGAAGCTGGAGAAACGCATCGAGCGCGCACGGGCGGCCGGCAACGACCGTGAGCTTGCCGAGTCCGAGGCGGCACTCGCGACCCAACGCGAGTGGCTCGCCCAGGCCGAGCGCGGCGGATAACCGCTTCGTAGCGCCCGATCCGTCAGACAGATCTCGCGAACTTCACGCGCATCACTGCCTGACTGGCCGAGGCATGCCGATGAGGACGCCACCCGTCGCAGGCTCGCGGTCGCGGCTGCGGTGACGAACATGCTGCGGAAAGCCGTCGGCGAGCAGATGATGGGGCGCGGCGTGCGTCACCGTCGTGGTCACGAAGTCGCCAGGCTCTGCATCGCAGGAAGCAACGTGCACGAGGCGGTTGTCACGGGCGCGGCCGGAGAGTCGCTGCGTGGCCTCGTCCTTGCGTCCCTCGCCCGTCGAGATGAGGACCTCCACCTCCATGCCCAGGAGTTTCTTGTTCTCGGCCCAGGTGATGTCTTCGATCGACGCGACAAGGCGTTCGTACCGTTCTTGTACGACGTCTGCCGGCACCTGGTCGGGAAGCTCTGCGGCCGGCGTACCGGGTCGCTTGGAGTACTGGAACGTGAACGCCGACGCGAACCGCGCCCGCCCGACGACGTACAGCGTTTCCTCGAAGTCGTCGTCCGTCTCGCCGGGAAAGCCGACGATGATGTCGGTGGTTATCGCTGCGTCCGGTATCGCACCACGCACCTTGTCGATGATGCCCAGGTAACGCTCCTGCCGATAGGACCGGCGCATCGCCCGCAGCACCCGGTCAGAGCCCGACTGCAAGGGCATGTGCAGGTGCGGCATCACGTTCGGTGTCTCGGTCATGGCTTCGATGACGTCGTCGGTGAAGTACGCCGGATGCGGGCTTGTGAAGCGCACCCGTTCCAATCCGTCGATGTCGCCACACGCACGGAGCAGCTTGCCGAACGCGTGCTTGTCGCCGAACTCCACGCCGTAGGAGTTGACGTTCTGCCCGAGCAGCGTGACCTCGACCACGCCGTCGTCCACGAGGGCTTTGATCTCGGCAAGCACGTCACCGGGTCGCCGGTCGCGCTCCCGCCCTCGCAACGACGGCACGATGCAGAACAAGCAGGTGTTGTTGCAGCCGACGCTGATCGACACCCATGCGGAGTACGACGACTCGCGACGCGCAGGCAACGTCGAGGGGAAGACCTCCAGCGCTTCGAAAAGCTCGACCTGCGCCTCTTGCTGCACCCGGGCCCGGTCGAGCAGGACCGGTAGCGAGTGCAGGTTGTGGGTGCCGAAGACGACATCGACCCACGGCGCCCGGTCGACGATGGTGCCGCGGTCCTTCTGCGCGAGGCAGCCACCGACCGCGATCTGCATGCCGGGGTGCGCCGCCTTCACCGGGCGCAGGTGGCCGAGGTTCCCGTAGAGGCGGTTGTCAGCATTTTCTCGCACGGCACAGGTGTTGAGTACGACGACGTCCGGCGTGACACCGACCGGGACGCGCACATAACCGGCCGCTTCCAACGCACCGGCCAACCGCTCCGAGTCGTGCACGTTCATCTGGCAGCCGTAGGTGCGCACGTCGTATGTCCGCGCACTAGACCCAGACATCACGCCGTCAGCGTACGTGGCAGGCTCGGCTGTCGTGACGCATCGCAGCAGGCTCGCCGCCGTACTCGTTGACGTCCCAGCGGACCAGCGCCCGCGCGCTGTCGAGTTCTGGGCCGGAGCGTTCGGCCGGCCCGGCCGGCCCGGAACGGAGTATCCCGAGTACCACTGGCTTGGCGAGGTCACTCCCGGCGTCATCGCGATGGTGCAAGGGACCGGCGACGAAGCGCCTCGGGTTCACTTCGACATCGAGACTGACGACGTCGAGGCTGAGGTCGCGCGCTTGACGAAGCTCGGAGCGAGTGAGGTCGACCGAGCAGGCACGTGGGTTGTGCTGCGCGATCCGGTTGGCACGGTGTTCTGCGTCGTACAGGTGCAAGTCGAGGAGGCCTTCACAAAGCACGCAACTACGTGGGAATAGGCCTTTTATCGGCACACGGGAGAAAACGCAACGTCTGAAACTGTGCCGGAGTTCACACGCTACGAGCGGCCGAAACCTGCTACGTTCCGGCGGACCGGAGATGCCGGGAGCGGACATCTGCCGACGTGGGGGGATCTCTTCGGCAGCACTCAAGACTGGCGGCGACGGGGTCGTCAGCGGGTGCAGTGGCAGGTGTCGGCTGCAGTCGACTGAATTAGGGGGAAACTAAGCATGTCGACTCGTACCAAGAGCGCGTTTCTGAAGCGCGCAGTACCCATCGGTGTCGTTGCCGCCGCAGCATGCGTCGCAACGACCACATTCGCCTTCGGCGCCGGATCCGGCGCCAAGCACGCCGCGACGTCTCGTGCGGCTGGTCACAACACGGCGCCGGTCGTGAACGTGTCGCCGAACTCGACGGCGTCCTACTGGACCGAGGCTCGGCGCAAGGCCGCCAAGCCGCTGGACCGCGCCCGTAGCGGCGCTACGGGACAGTCGGCCGGCACCGCGAACCTCGACTTCGCTCGTTCGCGGATCACGCCACAGACCGCGAACAAGGCTGCGCCGTACAACGGCGTCGGCAAGCTCTACTTCACCGAGCCCGGCGTCGGCGGCTTCCAGTGCTCCGCGTCGATCATCGGCAACCGTCTCGTCGTGACCGCTGGTCACTGCGTCTTCGGCAGCGGCCACTACTACACCGACTGGCAGTTCATCCCTGGCTTCGACGGGTCACAGAACACCGTTGCGAAGCAGGAGCCGTATGGCGCATGGAACTGGTGCGCGGCGCTGGCGCCGGGCAACTACCAGGCGACATCGTCCACGGTCGTCAACGACTACGACTTCGCGATTATCCAGTTCTGCGACCAGTCGTTCAACGGCGGCGCCCCGCAAACGCTGTACAAGAAGGTCAAGACCAAGTTCAACACGGCGGTCGGCCACCTCTTCGACACGCACGCCACGATCCTCGGCTACCCGTGCAACTTCGACAGCTGCAACATCATGCAACGCGTCGACTCGAGCGACCACCGTCCGTCGGGTGTCGCGTCGGGTACGAACGGTGACACGGCGTACGAGTACGGCTCGGACATGACCGGCGGCTCGTCCGGCGGCCCGTGGGTTGAGAACTTCGGCAACCCGGGCAGCGCGGCTCCGCAGGGTGTGTTCGCCGGCCGGAACACGGTCGTCGCGGTGACGTCCTACGGCTACACCGACACGTCGGTTCTGATCCAGGGCGCGTCGCAGTTCAACGCGGACTTCACCTCGATCAAGAACACGATGTGCAACTTCCAGGCCGGCAACTGCTGACCTGAGCTGAACGCCGCCTCGGCGGCTGGTACGACGGCGGAGGGCCTCGCGACAGCGAGGCCCTCCGTTCGTATTGTGATGACGGTGACGGTGACCGAGAACTTCGACTGGTTGGCCCGTGGCATGGAAAACGACATGCCGTTCCCGAGCCTCATCGGCGTACGGGTCACAGAGCTGAGCCGCGGTCACGCAGTGGTCGAGCTGCCCGACGACCCGAAAGTGCACAACCACGTCGGTGGCGCTCATGCCGGTGCGCTGTTCGGCCTTGGCGAGAGCGCGGCGGCCTTGGCCGTCGTCACGACGTTCGCTGACCTGCTCGGCAACCACGTGCCGCTGGTCAAGGGTGCCGAGATCGCCTACGCGTCGTTGCTCACCGGGCCGGCGTACGCCGAAGCCAACTTCACCGCGGACGAGCCGGGTGCTCGCGATTCGATCCAGGCGCGCGGCCGGGCAACGTTCCCCGTCGAGGTCGTCTTCCGCGACGCCGCCGGCACCGAGACCGCACGGATGACGGCGCAGATGGCAATGAAGCGGGTCGACGACTCCGCGTCAACGCGCGTATTCGGTGGCGCGTGACTCGCGCACGACCGTGATGCGGATCTGACCGGGGTAGGTCAGCTCCTCCTCGATCTGCTTCGCGATGTCGCGGGCAACCACTTGCGCCTGGATGTCGTCGATCGTGTCCGGCTTCACCATGACGCGGATCTCCCGACCCGCCTGCATGGCAAAAACCTTCTCGACGCCTTCCTTTTCGGACGCGATTTCCTCGATCCGTTCGAGCCGCTTGACGTAGTGCTCCAGCGACTCGCGCCGGGCGCCGGGGCGGCCGCCACTGATCCCGTCGGCGGCCTGGGTGAGCACGGCCTCGACGGTGCGGACCTCGACCTCGTTGTGATGCGCCTCCACGGCGTGCACGACGTCTTCGTGCTCGCCGTACTTCCGGGCGATCTCGGCACCGATCAGCGCGTGGCTGCCTTCCACCTCATGGGTGAGCGCTTTGCCGACGTCGTGCAGGACCGTGCAGCGCTTCATCAGCTCGCGGTCCATCCGGAGCTCGCTCGCCATCATCCCGGCGATGTGGGCTGACTCGATGAGGTGCTTCAGCACGTTCTGGCCGTACGACGTGCGGTAGCGCAGCTGCCCCAGCAGCGTGATCAGCTCGGGGTGCATCTCGGTGATGCCGAGCTCGACGAGCGCGTCCTCCCCGGCCCGGACGCAGAGCTGCTCGATCTCGGCCTTGCTGCGCTCGTGCACCTCTTCGATCCGGTGCGGATGGATGCGGCCGTCGAGGACGAGCTTTTCCAGCGTGAGCCGACCCATCTCTCGACGTACGGGGTCGAAGCAGGACAGCAGTACGGCTTCGGGGGTGTCGTCGATGATCAGGTTGACCCCGGTCGTCGCCTCGAACGCGCGGATGTTGCGGCCCTCGCGGCCGATGATGCGGCCTTTCATGTCATCACTCGGCAGGTGCAAGACCGAGACCACCGACTCGGCGGTCTGCTCGGTGGCCACCCGCTGGATGGCCAGCGTCACGATCTTGCGGGCGCGGGTCTCCCCCTCGTCTTTCGCGTCGGCCTCAATGTCGCGGACGATGACCGCGGCTTCGCGCTTGGCCTGGTTCTCGATCGTTGCGACCAACTCGGCCTTGGCGTCAGCGGCGGTGAGTCCCGCGACCCGCTCGAGCTCACGCTTGCGGTCGGCCTCGATGTCCTCGAGCTCACGCCTGCGTTGGGCGATCTGCTGCTCGACCTCGTCGAGCTCCCGGTCCCGTTGCTCGAGCCGGCGGGCTTCGGCGTCGAGACGTTCCTCGCGCTCAGCGAGGCGCTGCTCCCGGCGCTCCGTGTCGCTGCGCAGCTCGCGGATCTCGGCCTTGATCTCGGCGAGCTCGGCGTCGGCGGCCCGTCGGGCCTCCTCGGCGGCTCGGGCCGCGTGTTCGGCCGCCTCTTCGGCCCGACGGCGGGTCTCAGCGGCATCCGCCTCCGCCTGCCGACGCAGCTCATCGGCAACGGCGACATGGTCCGGCGCCGCGCTGACAGTGGGGACCTCGGCCGCCGGGACGGGAGCCGGCGCGGGCGGGTACGTCGCTGCGCCCACCGCCGGCCGTGGCCGGCGCAGCACGACCACAAGGACAGCCACGAGGAGCACGACCACGAGGACACCGAGGATGGCGACGACTGCAGTCATGGCGCCGCTCCCTCCTCACGATGGGCGATCAGTGCACGCCTGATCACACGAGGGCGTAGGAGCGACCCGTTCACGTCCGCGAAGGCCGACGAGCGGCCTTGCCCGCAGCCAAGCAGTCAGTCGGTCCGGATGCGGTGGCCGGACCGGGTCAAACAAGCATCTCTAGCCGTAAGTCAGCAGTTCCTCGGGTCGTGCTATGGCAGCCCACGCACACGCGCGGGGTCACTCCTTCGTGGCCCTGAGGCTAGGCCGGGGTCAGCAGAGGGTCAAGGATCGATGACTCAGGGCGAGGCGCCTGGGCCGACGCGATCGGCCCCGTCCCGCAAACCGGCGAGCGGCTGCCTCTGGCCGCCCGGGACGAGCAGGGCTATGTTCACGCCCGGAACCTGTCGAAATGTGGAGGTCGGGATGGGTAGAAGGCTCAGCAGCGCAGCCGCCGCGGTTGTCGCCGCGGGATTCCTCGGCACGGGATTCGTGGCCACCGTCGCTTCACCGGCCTCGGCCGGAGGAAGTGCTGCGGCCGGCGATCAGCCGCGATGGGTCAAGCACGTGCAGACCTACCCCGGGGGCATCTCGGACTCGGTGCGAGTGCAAGCCAGCGCAGAGGTCGCGCAGATGCAGGCGGCCCAGCCGTCCGCGTCGTCCTCTGCCGCGTACGCCAGCGACGGCAACTTGCAGATGAACTCTCGGGACTCCGACCCGCCGGTCCCGCAGAACGAGACGGCGGTCGCGACGAGCCTCGACGATCCGGATGTCGCCGTCTCGGCGTCGAACGACTACGTCAACGGTGGTGTCGCTGTCATGCGCACCCTGAACGGCGGTCGGTCATGGTCGACCAACTACGTGGTGCCGAGGTTCGGCGGCACCGGCGACTACTGCACCGGGGGCGATCCGTCAGTCGCGTACAGCGCGCGCGACCACGTCTTCTTCCTTTCGCAACTCTGCTTCTTCCGCGCGCTGCCGTTCTCTGAGGTGCAGGTCTTTGTGTCCACCGACAACGGCTTCAGCTGGACCCCGGGGGCACGGTCGGCTCGCGCGGCGACGAACTTCGACTATGCGACCGGCGAGGTCAACGACGCGGTCTTCAACGACAAAGAGTTCATCGCGGTCGACAACTCCCCCACCAGTCCCCATTTCGGACGGCTGTACGTGACGTACACGAAGTTCCACATGCTGCCGTCCGGGTTCAGCGACTACTGCCCGATCCAGCTGAGCTACACGGACAGCGTCGACCTGACCGTTCCGTCCCGGACGACCTTCGTCCATGACAGCGTGCAGCCCGACGACCCAGGCGGAAAGGGGACCGGCCGGTCCGCGAACCAGTTCTCCTACCCGGTCGTTCAGCCGGACGGCACCCTCGACATCGGCTTCGTCCAGGAGCAGTGCAACACGTCCTACGACCCGCACCTGCTGTTCCAGCGGTCCACCACGGGCGGCCAGACCTTCCTGCCGCGAGCTGTCCGCATCGACAAGCCCGGCCAGTACCAGGACAACAAGCACCGCGACGACTCGCTGCCGCCGACGAGCTTCCGCGCACCGAACACGATCTCGATGACCTACAACCGGGGCGTCTTGACCTACGTCTACCAGAACAACATCGACAGTGCCGGCTCGCAGGCGAACATCTCCTACCAACAATCAACCGACGGTGGCCGACACTGGTCCGACATGCGTTGGCTGTCGACGACGGCTGTCGGCGCGCCCGCGCCGAACGATCAGTTCTTCCCGTCAATCGCTTCGATCGGCAACGGTCAGTTGTACGCGATTTGGTACGACCGACGTCTGGACCCGGCCAACCACGACATCGACACGTTCGAAGCGCGCTCGGCCGACAACGGTGTGACGTGGACGAACCACCGGATCAGCACCCAGTCATGGAATCCGGACAAGGCGTTCTTCAGCAGCGGCGCCTTCATCGGTGACTACATCCAGGTCGCCGTGAGCGACACCTACGTCTACCCGACCTGGGCTGACGCCAGGAATTCTGCTTACAACCGAACAGGAATCGGCGAGACCGACATCTTCACCGATGTAGAACCTCGCTAGTCGCCGCGTCGTCCGGCACCGCTTCGCTCTCTTCGGCGAGAGCGGTGCGGACGACGCGGTACGCCAGACCGACCGGGTAGCCCTTGCGCATGAGCATCCCGGTGAGCCTCCGCAGGCGGGCTTCCGGGGCAAGATTGCTCGTCGTCGGGAGCCTGCGAGCGACCAAGGCCTGCGCCGCGGCCAGTTCCTCGTCCGCGTCGATGGTTTCCACCGCGGCTGCGGCGACCGCGTCGTCGACTCCTCTGCGCCGGAGTTCCTGGCGCAACGCCGTGCGGGCGAGCCCGCGGCCGCGGTGCCTGGACTCTACGAACGCCTCGGCGTACGCGGCGTCGTCGATCAGGTTGACGTCGGTCAGCCGCTCAAGGACTCGCTCGGCGACGTCATCCGGCACCCGCCGCTTGCGCAGCGCCTTTGCCAACTCGCCGCGGCTCCGAGGCGCCGCGGTCAGCAGGTTGAGGCAGATCGTGCGGGCGACCGAGTCCGGATCGGGCTCGGTTTCGTCGGCGTCGTCTCCCGGCGCATCGCCGTACCTCATCGCGTCGGCCGGGTCAGAAGTCGACTGGGACCGCATCGATCGGGTCGTCGGCCAAGTCGACGGCCGGCTCGTCGACATGCGCGCCGATGCCGAGCTTCTCCTTGATCTTCTTCTCGATCTCGTCGGCGAGGTCAGGGTTGTCGCGGAGGAACGCGCGAGCGTTCTCCTTGCCCTGGCCGAGCTGGTCACCCTCGTAGGTGTACCAAGCGCCGGCTTTGCGGACGATGCCGTTGTCGACGCCCATGTCGATGAGCGAGCCCTCGCGGCTGATGCCCTGGCCGTAAAGGATGTCGAACTCCGCCATCTTGAACGGGCTCGCCATCTTGTTCTTCACGACCTTGACGCGGGTGCGGTTGCCGACCGCCTCGGTGCCGTCCTTGAGCGTCTCGATCCGGCGCACGTCGAGCCGCACCGAGGCGTAGAACTTCAGCGCCCGCCCACCCGTCGTGGTCTCCGGGGAACCGAACATGACGCCGATCTTTTCGCGGAGCTGGTTGATGAAGATCGCCGTCGTCTTCGACGCGCTCAGCGCGCCCGTAATCTTGCGCAGCGCCTGGCTCATCAGCCGGGCTTGCAATCCGACGTGGCTGTCGCCCATCTCGCCCTCGATCTCCGCGCGCGGCACGAGTGCTGCGACGGAGTCGATGACGATGATGTCGAGCGCGCCGGAACGGATCAGCATGTCGGCGATCTCGAGCGCCTGCTCCCCCGTGTCGGGCTGCGACACGAGCAGCGCGTCGGTGTCGACACCGAGCGCGCGCGCGTAGTCGGGGTCGAGCGCATGCTCGGCGTCGATGAACGCCGCGATGCCCCCGCCCCGCTGCGCGTTGGCGACCGCGTGCAACGCGACGGTCGTCTTACCCGACGACTCCGGACCGTAGATCTCCACGACTCGGCCACGGGGCAGGCCGCCGATGCCGAGCGCGACGTCGAGGCCGATGGCGCCGGTGGGGATGACCTCGACCGGAGCGCGGGCGTCGTCGCCGAGGCGCATGATCGCGCCCTCACCGTGGTTCTTACGGATCTGCGCGAGGGCGGTGTCGAGCGCCTTGTCGCGGTCGGGTGCTGCTGGCATGGGGACCGTCCAATTTGGTCGGGTCGGGCAGGTGGTCGAGAGCGACGCTAGGGCGCGGCACCGACATTTCCCGGCGTCGGCGACACGCTGTGGACACGCCCGACAGTTGTGGACAGTAGTCGAACACCCATTCGAAGAAGTGCCGACACGCCGGGCCCGCATTCCGGGCCGAGCGGCTACCTGAGCGAGGCCGGTACGTCGACGACGGCGCACACGCCGCGCCAGACGTCCTTCACGTCCTCGCCGTCAGCGAGCGCCTGCTCCACGGTGCGGCCACCGAGCTCGCGGATCACGACGTCTTTCGCGAACGACTCGGCGTACGTCCGGCCGAACTGCTGGTACATCCGGTCCCAGAAGTCCGTCAGCCGCACACATTCACTCTAAGCAGGTCATGGCGCGGGCGGCTGTGCGGAGGATTTCCTCGCAGGCTCACCCAACCGACCCGGCCTCGGTAGGTGTAGATAAGGCGTGACGGCTGCAGTGGTGGGGGGCGAGGTGGCTCGCGACGACGATCGTGCTGCCGCGTTCACCGAGTGGGTGCGCCCGCACCTCACCGCGATGGCGGCACTGGCCACGAGGTTGACGTCGTACGACGACCGCGATGACGTCGTCCAAGAGGCGCTCGTACGCGCCTGGCGTCGATGGTCTACATACGACGAGACAAAGGGCCAGCCGCTCCCGTGGTTGCTCGCCATCACGGCCGATCGCGCGCGCCGGAAGCGACGCAAGGCCCCCGAGCTGAGCATTGACACGGCGCGCCTCGACGCGTACGCCGACGTCGACCTCGAACGCGCCATCGCTCGGCTCGCGCCGCGACAGCGTCTGGCGGTGGACCTCTACTACTTCGTAGGTCTCGACGTCGGCACTGTTTCCGAGGTCATGGCGTGCTCAGCCGGCACGGTCAAGTCGACCCTGGCCGATGCGCGTGCTCGGCTCCGAGACCTGCTCGAGGAGACGACATGAACGACGAGGAGCTCGACCGAAGTCTGCTCGAGTACGGCGAACGTTGGCGACGCGTACAAGCACCGGCACCACCGCCACGTGTCGAGCCGCAACGATTCCCGCGTTGGGCGGTTCCGGTCGCCGTCGCGGCCGCTGCGGCAGTAATCGCCGGCGGCATCTCGGTCGCAGTCAGTCGGCATGACCACCCCGCGCCGCCGGCGGCGCATTCCGTCGACCTCCGCGGCACGATTCCGTGGGCGCCGCTGCCTCCCCCGCCGGCCTATCTCCCTGACAATCAACGCGCGGTACCGCTGCCGCCGGCGAACGCGCCTGCGTGCAGAAGCGACCAGGTGAGTGTGAAGCCCGCCGGTGGCGACGGTGCCACGGGCCATGACTTCACTTACTTCGCGTTCCGGAACACGAGTCGGTCGACCTGCCTGCTCAGCGGATTCCCGAGAGTCATCGCACATCAGGCCGGCCAACGTGACGTCGTTGCTACACACGCCCGCCTCTTCGGGTCCAAGACCGCAAACCTCGCCCCTGGCAAGTCGGCCATGCTCACCATTGAGACCACGTCGCCCGGTGTGTGCATGGACGGGGGCTCATCGTCCCCGTCGTCACGCGTTTACGACCACTCCTGGGTCGTACTGCCAGGTGGCGCGAAGTCGCTCGGCGGAGGCTGGGACCTGACCTGTGGCGAGTTCGACGTCAGCACGTTCTACGTCAACGAACAATTCGTGAATGTGCCGATCCCGCTCGCTGGACTGCAAGCAAAGCTGGACGTGCCGGCGCGAGTACAGGCGGCGTCCACTCTCACCTACGTCGCCGACTTGACCAACTCGACGAACCACACGATCACGCTGCCGCGCAACTGCCTGGCCTACATGCAGACGCTGTCCCCCGAGCCGGCTGCGACGCCCACTCCCCCTGCAACTCTTGACAAGCGCAAACCGCCCTGGGCGGCGCCGCCTCCAGTGGCCCTTGTCAAAGAGCCTTACGGCTTGAACTGCGGGCCGGCTCGCACTATGCGGCCGCACGAGACGGTGCGCTACGAGATGCGTATGAACGTGCCGTCAGCCGCGCTGGGACGGGCGGGGCTGTTTTGGTCCCTCAACGGCGTTTCGCTGCCGACAGCGCGTGCCTTTCTGACGATTCTTCCGCCGCGCTGAAATCGCTCCTGCGTCAAGCGCAACAAACCGAACACAACCGACGGGTCAGATGATCTTGTCGAGCGTGCACGGGCTGGCATTCGGCGCCGAAGAGGGCCGGTTGTGTTTCCTTTGTGCCGGTCAGGCACGTGGCCCGGCGCGTTGTCGGTACGCCGCGGCAGACTGGTCGCCATGCCCGCAGAAGCGATCGACCCGCTCGCGGCGTTCTCGGTGCCGACCCGCGCCTGGTTCCGCGGTGCCTTCGAGGCGCCGACCGATGCGCAGGCCGGCGCGTGGGATGCGATCAGCCGGGGCGAGTCGGCACTCGTCGTAGCGCCGACCGGATCGGGCAAGACTCTCGCCGCGTTCCTCTGGTCGATCGACAAACTCGCGGCCTCGGCGCCGCCGGAGGACCCGAAGCACCGGTGCCGCGTCCTTTACGTCTCGCCGCTGAAGGCGTTGGCCGTCGACGTGGAGCGCAACCTGCGCACGCCGTTGACCGGCATTCGGCAGGCAGCGATGCGGATGAAGCAACCGCCGCCCGACCTGACCGTCGGGCTGCGCTCCGGTGACACCCCCGCCGACCAGCGTCGGCGGCTCGCGGCCAAGCCTCCGGACATCCTGATCACCACTCCCGAGTCGCTGTTCCTGATGCTCACCAGCCAGGCACGCGAGTCGCTCCGCGGCGTCGAGACGGTGATCGTCGACGAGGTGCACGCCGTGGCCGCGACGAAGCGCGGCGCCCATCTCGCACTCTCACTCGAGCGGCTTGATGCGCTGCTCCCGGCACCGGCGCAGCGCATCGGCCTGTCCGCCACCGTGCGCCCGGTCGAGGAGGTGGCCGCGTTCCTCGGCGGCACGCGTCCCGTCACCGTCGTTGCGCCGCCGTCGCCCAAGACGGTCGAGCTCGAGGTGATCGTGCCGGTCGAGGACATGACAGCACTCGACGAGGGTTCCGACGACCCGGTCCGCCGCTCGTCGATCTGGCCGGCCGTCGAGGAGCGGATCGTCAGCCTCGTCGAACAGCACGGGTCGACGATCGTGTTCGCCAACTCCCGTCGGCTCGCCGAGCGCCTGACCGGCAAGCTCAATGAGATCGCCGACGCGGAGATTGCCCGGGCTCATCACGGCTCGGTGTCCAAGGAACAGCGCGCCATCGTCGAAGAAGAGCTGAAGGCCGGGCGCCTGCCCGCGGTCGTTGCCACGAGCAGCCTCGAGCTCGGCATCGACATGGGCGCAGTCGACCTCGTCGTACAAGTGGAGTCGCCGCCCTCGGTCGCAAGTGGCTTGCAACGGATCGGCCGCGCCGGCCACCAGGTCGGTGCGGTGTCAAAAGGGGTGCTGTTCCCGAAGTATCGCGGCGACCTCGTGCAGACCGCGGTTGTTGCCGAACGGATGCGGGCGGCGCAGATCGAGGCGTTGCGCTACCCGCGCAACCCGCTCGATGTGCTGGCGCAACAGATCGTGGCGATGGTCGCCGTCGACGACTGGCCCGTCGACGAGCTGCTGACGGTGGTACGACGCGCGGCGCCATTTGCAACGCTGCCGCAGAGTGCTTTCGAGGCAACGCTCGACATGCTCGCCGGTCGATACCCGAGCGACGACTTCGCTGAGCTGCGCCCACGCGTCGTCTGGGACCGTGTGAGCAACACCGTTACCGCGCGACCTGGGGCGGGCCGACTTGCCGTGACGAGCGGCGGCACCATCCCCGACCGCGGATTGTTCGGCGTGTTCCTCGTCGGTGAGAAACAGTTCAGAGTCGGCGAGCTGGACGAGGAGATGGTCTACGAGTCGCGCGTCGGTGAGGTCTTCACTCTCGGCACCTCGAGCTGGCGTATCGAGGAGATCACGCACGATCGCGTGTTGGTCTCGCCTGCTCCGGGCCAGCCGGGCAAGCTCCCGTTCTGGCACGGCGACGCACCCGGGCGCCCGGTCGAGCTGGGCCGTGCGATCGGCGCGTTCCTGCGCGAGATCGCAAAGCTTCCGTCGGCGGACGCGAAGCGGCGGGTGATGTCCACCGGGCTCGACGATTGGGCGGCGGACAACCTGCTCAGCTACCTCGGGGAGCAGACGCAGGCGACGGGTCGACTGCCCGACGATCGCACGATTGTGGTCGAACGATTCCGTGACGAGCTGGGCGACTGGCGCATCGCTGTGCACACGCCGTACGGCGCGCCCGTGCACGCACCGTGGGCGCTCGCATTGACCGCACGGTTGCGGGAGCGTTACGGCGTCGATGTGCAGTCGATGCACAGCGACGACGGCATCGTCCTGCGCATCCCGAACGCCGAAGAGGCCCCCTCCGGCGACATCGCCGTCTTCGCCACCGACGAGATCGAGGCGATCGTTGAGGCCGAGGTCGGCGCTTCTGCCCTGTTCGCGTCGCGCTTCCGCGAGTGCGCAGCTCGTGCACTGCTGCTGCCGCGACGCCGGCCCGATCGGCGTACTCCGTTGTGGCAGCAACGCCAACGGTCGGCACAGTTGTTGTCGGTCGCGAGCCGCTTCCCCGACTTCCCGATCGTGCTGGAAACGATGCGGGAGTGCCTGCAAGACGTCTTCGACGTGCCGGGCCTCGTGCAGCTGATGCGCCACATCGAGGCACGTTCCGTGCACGTCGTCGAGGTGGAGACCGCCGAACCGTCACCGTTCGCGCGCTCACTGCTGTTCGGGTACGTCGCCGCGTTCATGTACGAAGGCGACGCACCGCTCGCGGAGCGCCGCGCGCAGGCGCTCACGCTCGACCCGCGTCTGCTGGCCGAGCTGCTGGGCCGGGCCGAGCTGCGTGAGCTGCTCGACGCTGCTGCGATCGATGGGGTCGAACGCGAGCTGCAGCGACTGACGGACGAGCGCAAGGCGACCGACGTGGAGGGCGTTGCCGACCTGCTGCGGATCCTCGGCGACCTGTCGACTGCCGAGGCGCTCGACCGGGGCGCCACGCCACGGTGGCTGGCCGAGCTGGAGGAGCACCGAAGGGCCATCCGCGTACGCATCGCCAGCGAAGAACGCTGGGTTCCGATCGAGGACGCCGGCCGCCTGCGCGACGCGCTAGGCACGGCACTGCCGGTCGGAGTGCCCGAAGCGTTCCTCGAGCTCGTTTCCGATCCGCTCGGTGATCTGATCAGCCGCTACGCGCGTACGCACGGGCCGTTCCAAGCCGAGGACGTCGCTGCTCGGTTGGGTCTGGGTGTTGCTGTCGTGCACGAGGGGCTGCGCCGATTGACCACTGCCGGCCGCATCGTCAACGGAGAGTTCCGGCCGGACGCCGCCGGCGAGGAGTGGTGTGACGCAGAGGTGTTGCGTGCACTGCGTCGCAAGTCGCTGGCGAAGTTGCGCAAAGAGGTCGAGCCGGTGCCGCCCGCCGCGCTGGCCCGGTTCGTGCCCGTCTGGCAGCAGGTGGGCCCGGCCGGCGCTTCCGGCCGTGATGCACTGCTGCACGCGGTCGACCAGCTCCAGGGCGCCGTTGTTCCGGCCTCCTCGCTCGAACAGCTTGTGCTGCCGGTTCGGGTCATGCATTACGAGAGCAGTCATCTCGACTCAATGACCAGTGCCGGCGAGGTCTTGTGGGCCGGGCACGGTCGCCTCACGGGCGGCGACGGGTGGATCGCGTTGTACGCCGCCGACACTGCACCACTGCTCCTCCCGGAGCCCGTCACTGACGCGGTCGCCACGCCCTTGCATGAGGACGTGCTCGCAGCACTCGACGGCGGCGCGGCGATGTTCTTCCGCGCGCTCTCGGACCGCCTGCACTCGACCGACGACATCAAGCTGTCCGACGTGCTGTGGGACCTTGTCTGGGGTGGCTGGTTGACCAACGACACGCTTGCCCCGATGCGCGCCATGCTGCGAGGTGGCCGGTCCCGGTTGCGCGTGCCGCCCAGCGCCTATCCCGGTTACGTGCCCGGGGGCCGGATGCCGCGCCGGCCATGGAGGGCAGCCCCGATGCCGGCACGCAACGGACCCCCGATTTGTGCGGGTCGGTGGTCACGGCTGCCGCAACGTGAGCTCGATGCCACCGTCCGGGCGCATGCGCTCGCGAGCTCGCTGCTCGAGCGCTACGGCGTACTCACGCGGGGCTCGGTGGTCGCTGAGCGCGTGCCGGGCGGGTTCGCAGCGACGTACCCCGTCCTGAAGGCGATGGAGGAGCAAGGCAGCATCCGCCGCGGTTACTTCGTCGAGGGTCTCGGCGGCGCGCAGTTCGCCGTGCCAGGCGCAGTCGACCGGCTGCGCGCGTTGCAGCAGTCGCGCGACGTCGCGCCGACACCGGTCGGCTGGCAGACACCGGTGCCAGGCGGGTGGCGCGATGCCAAACAGACCGGGCCGGACGCGTTGGTGCTCGCCGCCACGGATCCGGCGAACCCCTACGGCGCGGCGCTGTCGTGGCCAGACCGCGACCAACCCGGCGGTCACCGACCCGGGCGCAAGGCGGGCGCCCTCGTCGTACTTATCGATGGAGTCTTGGTGCTGTACGTCGAACGCGGTGGCAAGTCGTTGTTGTCGTTCACCGACGACATGGACGTGTTGCGCCCGGCGGTCGACGCGCTGGCGCTCGCCGTGCGGGAAGGCTCGCTCGGCCGACTTGCCGTTGAACGCGCCGACGGCGCGGCGATCCTCGACTCGCCCCTTGCCGAGGCGCTCGAAGCAGCGGGCTTCCGGCCAACGCCGCGGGGGCTGCGGTTACGCCGTTGAGCGTGACCACAGCCCCCGGGGACGGCCGCGTGGTTGGCTACTGGAACGAGTACGTGTCTTTCGCGGTCACGGCCGGCAGCTTCGTCGCGTCCGCGACGTTCAGGACGTCCAGGCCCTCGGACGGCACAATGGTCGGCGCCGTGTAGGTGACCACTACGTGGCCATTGCCGTCAGCAACGAACGGCTGGAGTGTTGACGTCAGAGCCGTGCCACCAACGCTTGCCGAGCCACCACCATCGCCGAACGTGGTCGGGGTGAAGCCCAGGTAGACCGTGGCACCAGGAACTGCGTTGCCGCCCGCGTCTTTCGCCGTCACAGTCACGCTCCGGCTTTCACCGCCGACCAGCGTCGCCGGCTTCGCGATGGGCTTCGGCTTCACGTTGTACTTGGCCACGGTGCCGAAGTTGTACGTGTCGAACGCGACGACCTTCGGGTTGACAGGCCGGTTGACCGCGCGAAGCCGGTCCTGTCCACCAGTCGGCGTCGGAGCGCTGCAGTCGGTCCCTGAGTTGTAGTTGACGCTTACGTCGCCGTTAGCGTCCGCCGTGAACATCTGCGCTGCCGTTGTCAGAGCAGCGCCGTTGACATCGGCGAGACCGTTGCTCCCGGTCGTCTTGCGCAGCGAGATGTAGATCGGCGCGAACGGGATGGGGTTGTGCGAGGCGTCCGTCGCTTCGACAACCACGGTGTTACCCAAGCACGTGCCAAGTTGTGCGGCCGGGGCGATCGGCGTCTGGTTCCAGGTCAGATGCTTCACCGGTGTGTTCACCGTCACCGGGCCGAAGTTGGAGCCTTCGACGTCGTTGCCAACCGATCCGATCACGGTGCTGTCGAAGCCTTGCGTGTCAGGGTTCCACGTCAAGTCGTGGAGGGCGCCGCCGAACTCGTCCTGGACGACGAGGTCACCGACAAACGGAGTCAACTCCGATGCGTCTACCGAGTCGACCTCACCGCCACCGAAGTTGACGGCGTAGTAGTTCTCGTTCGCGGGCACGATGTGCACGCCCTCGGGCGAGGAGCCGTCGACGCTGTAGGGGCTGACGTTGCCCGCGCCGTCGATCGACCAGATGAGCCCGTTGTTCTCGTCGCCCGCGACGATCGTGCCCGCTATTGCCCCGTACTTCGCGTCGTTGGGAATCGTTGTCGGTCCTTCGAGGAAGGCCGGGATCGGGTTTCCGGGGTTCAGCAACGTGCCGTTGCCGGCGCTGTCGACAGTGAACACGTACCCCTGATCTGTGGTGACGATCAGATTGCCGCCGAACACACAGGCGCGGTCCTGGGTGACCCCACCGCGCAGCAGACCGTAGTCGCCGAGCTCGGCCCAGCTCGTGTTCACCGTGGCCCCGTCGGCGCTGATCTTCGAGATCTCACCGGAGGTACCGGTGCCGGAGTAGACATCGCCCACGGTGAAGCCGCTGGTGTCGCTGCAGGAGGTCGTACGGATCGCGGCCGGATACACCTCGTCGCTCAGTCCGGTGACCGAACTGAACTGCGTGTGCGAGCCGTCGGTGTGGATCAGGTCGAAGTTGTTCGGGTCCCCGGAGGTGTTGTAGTTCACCGACAGCACGAGGGTGTTGTCCGGCTCGTGGTAGTCGATGCCGATCGGCGAGTTGAACGCCGTCGTGATCGGATGGAACGTGACGCCCACCGTTGCGTTCGCGTGTGTCGTGTTCGCAACGGTCAGCGTTGTCGCCACCGCGCCGACGGCTCCGGCTGCGATCACACGTGCGAGTGAGACTCGACGGTTCATGACTCCCCCGTTTCTGGACGGCCCGGGCGACCGCATGTGCTCGGCAAGGTACGGAGGTTGTCGCTAGGTCGAACCCGCTTTGCCAGAACTTGACAACGTCGGTAACCGATGGTGCGCAGGGCGCAACGTCCTGTGGAGGAGATTCATGGCTAACGCGGCACAACAGTCATCGCGGACGGACTATGCGGGCCCTGGTTAGCGTGAGCCATGCCCGAGGGCGACACCGTTTGGCTGACCGCGAAGATCTTGCACGACGCACTCGCCGGCCAACGGGTCTTGCACAGCGACTTTCGAGTGCCACAGCTTGCGACGGCCGACCTGAGCGGCACTGCCGTTCGCGACGTGGTCGCACGCGGGAAACACATCCTGGCTCGGTTCGACTCCGGCTTGTCGTTGCACTCGCACCTGCGGATGGACGGTTCATGGCGGGTAGCACGTGGCCGACGTCCAGCGGGCGGTCCGGTGCATTCGATCCGCGTCGTACTCACAACAGCAGAGCACGTCGCGATCGGGTACCGAGTGCACGACCTCGCCATCGTCCGGACCGAAGACGAAGGATCGCTCGTCGGACATCTCGGCCCCGACCTGCTCGGCGAAGACTGGGACGAGCACGAGGCGGTACGCCGGCTTCTTTCAGCGCCGGACCGAACGATCGGGGAGACATTGCTCGACCAGCGCAATCTCGCCGGCATCGGCAACCTCTACAAGGCTGAGGTGCTGTTCCTCTCGGGCATCCACCCGTGGGCGAAGGTCGGTGCCGTCGCGGACCTCGGTGCTGTCGTACGCCGGGCCCGTGCGCTCCTCCACGCAAACAAGAACATGTGGCGGCAGGTCACCACCGGTAATACGCGCAAGGGCGGAGAGCTCTACGTCTTCGAACGGCCGCGTCTTCCTTGCCGGCGATGCGGTACGCCGATCCGCGTCGCGATGCAGGGCAAGCCGCCGTACGACCGGCTGACGTACTGGTGCCCGTCGTGTCAGCCGTCGCGTTAGTTGACGCGGCCGTGCCAGCCCGGGCCGCCGCTGGGTTCACGCAAACCGCTCGCCAGCACGTGCGCGCCCCGCCGCAACTCGTGGTTGCCGCCGGGGGCGCCGAGGAAGGAGACCAGCCAACGCAACACGGTCTCGACCTCGGCCTCGCCGGCGCTGGTGCGGCTCGCGGTAAGGATCGAAGCGACAGCAGCCCGCGCGGTCGCCCACGCCGGATCGCTCGACGGCGTCTGCAGCCGGGCGAGTGCTGCCGGCTCGTCCGCGGCGACACGGCGGACGGCCGGATGCATCCCGAGCCGCTCCGCCGCACGGACCAGACCGGCGGCAAGCCCCTCGTCGGTTGCCACTCGGGCGCACTCGGCGCCGAGCGCCTCGACTTCGGCGTCGATTGTCGCGGCGTACACATCGCGCTTCGTGCGGAAGTGGTTGTAGAGCGTTGCCTTGGCGACGCCGGCCAGCGCAGCCACGTCGGCCATCGTCGCCTTGCGGCTGCCGTGCTTTTCGACTGCGCGCTGTGCTCCGTCGATGACCGCCGCGCGGGTGCGACCCATGGCGTTGCCTGCGCGCAGCCGCGTGCCTGCGATCTGTCGCGGCGCACTCGACTCTGGCGGCAACGCGCTCACCGTGCACTCACGTCTGCATCTAAGCAGCCGCAACGACCCCGCGGTCGAGATGTGCGGTAACTGTTTCGTCCGGGAACGGTTTGTCGAGTTCGCGGACCGCCTCGATGACGGCAAGCTCGTTGCCGAGCTCGTGGAAAACTTCCGACAACGGAACGCCGAGGGCAGCACAAATTGCTGCGAGCAGCTCGCTCGAGGCTTCCTTCTGGCCGCGCTCGATCTCCGACAAGTACCCCAGCGACACCCTGGCCGCGGCCGCGACATCACGGAGAGTGCGGCCTTGCTCGATCCGGCGGCGACGCAGGACCGCGCCGAGTGCCTCGCGCAAGATGGCCATCCGCGTCCCCTTCCGCTTGTTCGTAACAGTGTAATCAGCCCGGTTGTTCCGTGGGTTCCGGCAAGACGCCGGTGAGGTGCCGGCGCAGCAGGTCCAATGCAGCCACGACGGCCAGCTGCCGGACCTGGTCCCGATCGCCGGGCAGCCGCAGCTCCCGGACGACCGCGCTCGCGGGCGTGGCAAGCGCGGCGTAGACAAGACCGGGCGGCTTGCCCTCCTGCTGGGTGGGCCCGGCCACCCCGGTCAACGCGAGACCGTACGTCGCCCCCAACCGCTGACGTACGCCGGCCGCCATGCCCTGCGCGGTGTCGGCGGCGACAGCGCCGACCTGTTCGAGCCGGGCGGGGTCGACGCCGAGCAGGTCGGACTTGAGGTCGGTGGCGTACGCCGTCACCCCGCCGCGGAAGGAGAGCGACGCCCCCGGCATCGACGTCAATCGCCCGGCGAGTAACCCGCCGGTCAACGACTCGGCGACGGCGACCGTCTCAGCGCGCGCCTGCAGCAGGGCGTGGACGACGCGCTCGATGGTGTCGTCGTCCGCGCCGTACACCGCCGCGCCCAAGCGCTCGCGAACCACAGCCTCGACGGGGGCGATAGCGCCGTCCGCCTCGTTGCGGGTGGGGGCCTTCGCGGTGATCCGCACTCGGACCTCGCCGCCGCCGGCCAGGTAGGCAAGGGTCGGGGCGGTCGGGTCCTGTCCGCGGCGCTCGCCGAGGCGCGTGTCGAGGTCGGCGAGCAGTTCTGCGATCGCGGACTCCCAGAGACCGATCGTGCGCAGGACCCTCGAGACGATGGCGGCGCCCGCTCCGGACCTGCGGGCAAGGTCGGGCAGGACCTCGTCGGTGAACATGGCCGTCATCTCGTGGGGCACGCCCGGCAACGCGTAGATCACGCCGTCGCTCGTGTCGACCTTCAGCCCCGGCGCAGTACCGCGAGCGTTGGGCAGCACGACGGCGCCGACCGGCACATCGGCCTGTTGAAGGTTGCGCAGAGGTAGGTCGCGGCCGAGGCCGCGGGCCCGTTCGACGAGTTGGTCAACGAGGTCCTGATGGCGCTCGAGCTCGACACCGGACACGGCGGCGATTGCTTCGCGGGTGACGTCGTCTTGCGTCGGCCCAAGGCCGCCGGTGATCACGACCGCGTCCGAACGCCTCAGCGCAGCGCTGATGAACTCCGCAATGCGGTTTACGTTGTCGCCGACGACTGCTCCGGCCACGACGTCGAAACCGTGTGCCGCGAGCTCTTGGCCGAGCCATGCGGCGTTGCCGTTGACCATGTCCCCGAGCAGCAGTTCGGTGCCGACGGCAAGCGTCTCGACGCGCACCTAAGGCGAACCGGTGCCGGCCCGGTCGGGCACCGTTGCGGCCTGGGCCTGGGCCTGCGCCTTCGCTTGCGCCTTGGCCTCGGCCCGTGCTCGCTTCATCGCTGCGCGGGCACTCGTCTGTCGCAGTGTGAGTGCGCGCACCACATAGTCGGCACCGGTCACGAGTGTCACGACCACCGCGATGCCGAGCAGGACGGCGCGGAACGTCGCGAGCCACCCGGTGAGCGGCAAGATGTAGAGGCCGATCGCGAACGACTGCACGAACGTCTTCAGCTTGCCGCCGCGGCTCGCGGAGATGACGCCATGCCGGATCACCCAGAACCGCAGCAACGTCACACCGACTTCGCGGCCGAGCACGACAGCGGTGACCCACCAGGGCAGGTCGCCGAGCACCGACAAGCCGACAAGGGCGGTCCCGGTCAGCGCCTTGTCGGCGATCGGGTCGGCCACCTTGCCGAACTCCGTCACGAGCCCATAGCGACGAGCGAGGTAACCATCGATGGGGTCCGTGAAGCTCGCGACCGCGAAGATCACCCATGCGACGATGCGCCAACCGCGATCATGCCCGCCCTCGGTCAGCAGCGTCCACGCGAACAGCGGCACAAGCAGGAGCCGCAACAGCGTCACGAGGTTCGCGACGTTCAGGAGCGGCGCGTCGTTCGGTGGCGACGCAACAGGGTCAACCCTCGTCATGATCGTGCCGCCACCGGTTCGGCAATGAGGTCGACGCCGTCCGTGTCGACCACAACTGCGCTGACGAGGTCGCCGACCGCCGGTCGGTCGTCGCCGGAGAAGCCGACGAGACACGTGTTGCCGTCGTCGGCTCCCTGATGCGCGGCCCTCCCCTGGACGCCATCGTCGTCGACGGACTCCACGAGCACGTGGACCTGTTCACCGAGGCGGTCGAGCGCGCGCTGCGCAACGAGCTCGTCGACAAGCGATGCGGTGCGTTCGACGCGGTCGCGTACGACGTCATCGGCAACCTTGTCGGCGAACGACGCCGCCTCGGTGCCGTCCTCGTCGGAGTACCCGAAGACGCCGACGGCGTCGAGCCGCGCCACAACGAGGAAGTCGTGCAACACGGCGAGGTCGTCGTCGGTTTCTCCCGGAAACCCGACTATCACGTTCGTCCGGATCCCGGCATCAGGGGCAAGCGCGCGGACCGACTCGAGCATCGTCACAAAGTGGGCGGCATCGCCGTACCGTCGCATCCGACGCAAGACGGCGCCGCTCGCGTGTTGCAAGGAGAGGTCGAAGTACGCCGCGACACCCGGTGTCGTCGCGATCGCAGCGACAAGTGATGGCCGCAGCTCGGCCGGCTGCAGGTAGGCCAGGCGCACGCGTTGAATCCCCGGCACCGCGGCGATACGGGGCAACAGCTTGTCGAGCAGCCGCAGATCGCCGACGTCTTTCCCATACGACGTGGTGTTCTCGCTGACCAGCTCGACCTCGCGCACCCCGTCATCGGCGAGCCAGTGGACCTCGGCCAGGATCTCGTCGGGCGAACGGGACACGAACGCGCCGCGAAACGACGGGATCGCGCAGAAGGAGCAGCGCCGGTCGCAGCCGGATGCGAGCTTGACCGGCGCGACCGGGCCGGTGTCCAGGCGGCGCCGACGACCCTGCGGACCGCCAAGATGCCCTGGGATGCCGACGTCGACCGCCGCCGCGGGCCGTGCCGTCGGCGCGAGCGGCAACAACGTCCGCCGGTCGACCGGGTCCCGCGCCACCAGCGGGCGACCCTCAACGACATCGGTGAGCCGCTCGGCGATCGCGTCGTAGTCGTCGAAGCTCAGCACCGCCGAGACTTCAGGCAACGCATCGGCAAGTCCGGATCCGTAGCGCTCGGCAAGACAGCCCACGGCCACGACGCGGCGGCCGTCACCTGCCGCGGCGAGTAGCTCGTCGATCGACTCGCGTTTGGCCGACTCGACGAAGCCACACGTGTTAACCACGGTGACATCAGCGTGGTCTGGATCGTCGGCCACGGCCCAGCCGCCGTCCTCGAGTCGACCGGCGAGCTCGTCCGAGTCAACGGTGTTTCGAGCGCAGCCCAGCGTCGCGATGTGCGCAGTGCGTGCGCGCGGCGACATGCGGCAAGGCTATCGGGGCGTGCGCGCCGTCAGCCTCCGTTGCCGGACGACGACGGCGGCCCGAAGTCCTTGTGCACCACTTTGCTGCTAGTTCCCGCGGTGCCGAGGTCGTGACCGTTGACGATCAGATCAAGCGCGGGGGCATAGCCGATCGTCATCCGGATCCGGCGAGCGTCGGCGAAGTCGCGTTGCTGGCCCTTGGTCAGGATGCCTTGGAACAGCACCTGGCCGGTCGCGCCGGTGATCTGGATCCAGCTCCGGCTACCGACGACGCGTACGCGCACGTGGACGCCGTTCTGCGGAACGATCGCCACCGCGTTCGACGGTGCCGGGCTCGGCAGGACATTGGTGGCGGTCGTGGGCGCAGGACTGCCCGACGTCGTCGGAGGCGGCTGAGCCGCTGGCTTGCCGCTGCTGCGGTGCGAAAGCAGTTGGACCCCGGCGATCACGCAGATGAGCAGGAGCGCAACGCCCATCGCAGCGCTCCAGTTGGGGCGGCGGCGTTCGGCCTGCTGCGCGACGTGCGGGTCGAACGCCGGGGCCGGGCTGTCGACCAGCAACAGTCCCTCGCCATGTCGCTCGTCGTACTCCGCGATCAACGGCCGCGGGTCGACACCGACGACGGTGGCGATGCTGCGGATGTGGCCGCGCGCGTAGACGTCTCCGCCGCAGGGTTCGAAGTTGTCGACCTCGATGGCGTGGATCAGGCCGCCGCGGATGCGCGTCTCGCGACTGACGTCCTCGACGGAGAGCCCGGCCTCATGCCGCGCAGTTGCGAGGATGTCGCCGATCGACATCAGGTCGGCCCTCCTCGCGCACGGCTACAGGGGAAGCTTCGGTCTCGCCGTTTGAAACCGGGTGAAGGTGACGCTGGTCGAGCAGCGAGAGTCTACGACTCACCGCGCAGTGTTGTAATCACTGCGTCGAGCTCGTCGGGGTGAACGAGGACGTCGCGCGCCTTGGAGCCCTCACTCGGCCCGACGATGCCGCGGCTTTCCATCAGGTCCATGAGCCGCCCGGCCTTCGCGAAGCCGACCCGGAGCTTGCGCTGCAGCATCGAGGTGGAGCCGAACTGCGTCGTGATGACGAGCTCTGCCGCTTGACAAAGCAGGTCGAGGTCGTCACCGATCTCGCCGTCGATCTCGCGGTTGCTCTCCGCTGCCGCCCAGACGTCGTCACGGTACGCCGGGTCGGCCTGCCGCTTGCAGTGGGCAACGACCGCGGCGATCTCGGTCTCGGACACGTACGCGCCTTGGATGCGGGCAGGCTTGCTCGCGCCCATCGGCAGGAACAGCGCGTCGCCGAGGCCGACGAGCTTCTCTGCACCCGGCTGGTCGAGGATGACGCGGCTGTCGGCCAAGCTTGCCGTCGCGAACGACAGCCGGCTCGGCACGTTGGCCTTGATCAGGCCGGTGACGACGTCGACCGACGGCCGCTGCGTCGCGAGCACGAGGTGGATGCCGGCGGCGCGCGCGAGCTGCGTGATGCGCACGACCGCGTCTTCAACGTCGCGCGGCGCAATCATCATCAGGTCCGCGAGCTCGTCGACGACGACGAGCAGGTAGGGATAAGGCCGGTAGACACGTTCGCTTCCCGGCGGGGCCACGAGCTTGCCGGAGGTCACCGCCTTGTTGAACTCGTCGATGTGACGGTAACCGGCCGCCGCGAGGTCGTCGTACCGAAGGTCCATCTCCCGGACGACCCACTGCAACGCCTCGGCAGCCTTCTTGGGGCTCGTGATGATGTGCGTGATCAGATGCGGCACACCCTGGTAGTGCGTGAGCTCGACGCGCTTCGGATCGATGAGCACGAAGCGAACTTCTTCCGGTGTCGCACGCATCAGGATCGACGTGAGCACAGTGTTGATGCACGTCGACTTACCGGCGCCTGTTGCCCCGGCGATCAGGATGTGCGGCGTCTTCGCGAGGTTCGCGACCACGAAACCGCCCTCGACGTCCTTGCCCAAACCGACGACGAGAGGGTGTTGGTCACCCTTCGCGACGTTGGAGCGCATCACGTCACCGAGGCTGACGAGCTCACGGTCGGCGTTCGGTATCTCGATGCCGATCGCCGACTTGCCCGGGATCGGCGACAGGATGCGTACGTCAGCGCTCTTCACGGCGTACGCGATGTTGCGCGACAGCGCGGTGACGCGTTCGACCTTGACGGCGGGCCCGAGCTCGACCTCGTAACGCGTGACCGTCGGACCGCGCAGGAAACCGGTCACGGTTGCGTCGATCTCGAACTGGTCGAGTACGCCGGTCAGCGCTTCGACGACCGTGTCATTGCTGCGGCTGCGTGCCTTGGCCGGTGTGCCTTCGCGCAGGGTGCTGACCGGCGGCAGGCTGTAAACGCCGTCGCGACCGGTGAGCGGGAGCTGCTCACCCGGGCGCAGGGGGCCCATCGGCGGTGACACAGCGGCCGGGGGATGTTGCGGCGGCACTACCGGCGGAAACGCCGGCGTAACGGGGAGCGCCGGCGGCTCCTCATCGTCCTGGTCGCCGTCGGGTGCAGGCGTGCTCATGCTGCCGATGCGTTTGCGCGCGGAGCGCCGCAGCTTCATCGAGTCGTCAAGCGCGAACGTCTCGTCGTCCTCGTCGCCGTCTGCGCCTGCGTCCGCATCGGTTTCGTCGGTTGCCGCAGCCGGTAGCCAGTGCAGCAGCCAGCTCCGGAGCGAAGCCGCGCGCTCGGGCACGTCATGCAGCGGTATGCCGGCGACAACGAGCAGGCCGTACGCCGCGAGCAAAACGAGGAGCGGCGCTGCGACGAGGGTGGAGACCGCGCTCGCGAGGGGCGCCGACGCGAAGTACCCGAGCAGGCCGCCGGCCGAGCGCATCGCGTGCGCACCGTCGGTGGGGTTCGGCAGGCCGTTCGCGATGTGCAACAGGCCCAAGACGCCGATGAGCAGCGCAGACCAACCGAGCACGAGGCGGCTCGTCGTACCTGGCTCGGGCGGATGACGAAGCAAGTGCCAGGCGCCGATGAGGCAGACGAACGGAACGACGACGGCGGCTGAGCCGATCGAGCCGCGGACCATGGCAACGACGACCGAGCCGACCGGCCCGGCCCCGTGCGCCCACAGAGCCGCCGCGGTGACGACGGCCGCTGCGATGGCGGCAAGGCCTGCGCCATCACGCCGGTGCGTCGTGTCGATGTCGCGCGCGCCACTACCGATGGCCCTCGCGGCCGAGCCGGCAAGGCGGGCGAGCAACAACCACACTCCGAGGAGCAGTCGGACGAGGGCGCGGAGCAGCCGGATGGGCAGGCCGGGACGACGTTTGCGTCCGACCGGCCGGCGCGGGCGGCTGGACACGGGGCCGCCGCGCCGGGCCGAAGCCGGTCTCCGGGCGGGAGCACGGCCGGCGGAACCTGCGACCCGGCCCGAGGACCTAGGCCGCGATGCCGGACGTGTCGCCGTACGGGTAGCCATGGCGGTGACGGTACCGCCTCGTCCCATCAGTCCCATCCGTCACACGCCGAGGCGGCGCAGACCCGTCAGGACTCCGCTGGCTCAGACCTCGACGACGAGCGGGATGATCATCGGTCGGCGGCGGTAGGTGTCGCTCACCCATCGGCCGACCACCCGGCGGACCCGCTGCGAGACCTGGTGCGGGTCGCCGATGCCTTCCGCAGCGGCATCGTCGAGGGCTCGCTCGATCAGGGGTACGACGGCCTCGAACACGCCCGACTCGTCGCTGAAGCCGCGCGCGTGGATCTCCGGGCCGCCCACCGACTTGCCGGTTGCCGCATCGACGACGACGACGATCGAGATGAAGCCCTCGTCGCCCAGGATGCGCCTGTCCTTGAGCGACACCTCGCCGACGTCACCGACCGCAACGCCATCGACGTACACGTAGCCGCAGCGAACGGCGCCCACGATGCGCGCCTGTCCGTCGGACAGGTCGACGACGACGCCGTCGTCCGCCAGGACGATGCGATCGCGAGGCACCCCGGCTTGCACTGCCAGTTCCGCATGCGCCCGGAGGTGTCGCCATTCGCCGTGCACCGGCATTACGTTCCGCGGTTTGGTGACGTTGAGCACGTAGAGCAGCTCCCCCGCCGGCGCGTGCCCACTGACATGAACGGTCGCCACGCCTCGATGTACGACGCTGGCACCCCAGCGCGTGAGCCCGTTGATGACGCGATGTACGGCGTTCTCGTTGCCCGGGATCAGAGACGACGCGAGGACGACGGTGTCGCCCTCTTCGATACGTACCGGGTGGTCACGGTTCGCCATACGCGACAGGGCCGACAGGGGCTCGCCTTGTGAGCCCGTGGAGATGAGGACCACGTGCTCTGGCGGGAGCTCGTCGACCTCGCGGGCGTCCACCATGCGCAGACCGGACGGGATGGTCAGATAACCGAGGTCGCGCGCCACACCCATGTTGCGGACCATCGACCGACCGATGAACGCAACAGTGCGACCGGCACCGTGCGCCGCATCGAGCACCTGCTGAACCCGGTGTACGTGGGACGCGAAGCACGCGACGATGACACGTCGCTGCGCCTGTGCGAACAGCGCCGCGAGCACCGGTGCGATCTCGCGCTCCGGCGTGACGAAGCCGGGCACCTCAGCGTTCGTCGAGTCCGTGAGGAGCAGATCGACGCCCTCACTACCGAGGCGCGCAAAGCCGCCGAGGTCGGTCAGCCGACGATCCAGCGGCAACTGGTCCATCTTGAAGTCGCCGGTGTGCAGGACGAGGCCGGCAGGTGTGCGGATCGCGACACCGAGGGCATCCGGGATCGAGTGATTGACCGCGAGGAACTCGCAGCGGAACGGCCCGAGCTGTTCGGTGTCGCCTTCACGCACCTCGTGCGTGTAGGCGTTGATGCGGTGCTCGCCCAGCTTGCTGTCGAGGAACGCCAACGTCAGCCGCGAACCGATGACCGGGATGTCGTCGCGTTCGCGCAGGAGATATGGGACAGCGCCGATGTGGTCCTCGTGCGCATGCGTCAACACGATCGCATCGATGTCGGCCAGGCGAGGCCGGAGGTAGTCGAAGTCGGGCAGGATCAGGTCGACCCCGGGTTGGTCCGTCTCCGGGAACAGCACGCCGCAGTCGACGACGAGCAGCCGCCCGGCGTACTCGAACACCGTCATGTTCCGGCCGATCTCGCCGAGCCCACCCAACGCAACGATGCGCAGGGCGCCGTCGCCTAACGGAGGTGGTGCGCCGAGGTCCGGGTGCGGGTGGCTCATGAAGTAGGTACGGCGACGCCGCCCGCGGCAAGGTCCGCCCGCAGCATCGCCACTTCGTCGTCGGTCGCGTCGACGAGCGGCGAACGCACGGGGCCACCGGGCAGGCCGAGCAGGCGCAGGGCGGCCTTCGCGAGGATGACGCCCTGTGTGCGGAAGATGCCGACGAAGACCGGCAACAGCTGTTGATGGATGGACAGCGCGCGGTCGACGTCACCAGCCACGTACGCGTCGAGCAGCTGGACCATCTGGGCCGTGACGACGTGGGAAGCGACGCTCACGACACCCGTCGCGCCCACGGAAAGAAGCGGCAAGGTGAGCACGTCGGTGCCGGAGTAGAACGCGAGGTCGGTGCGGGCGAGCACTTCCGACGCCGCGGCGAGGTCGTCCTTGGCGTCCTTGACCGCGACGATCCGCGGGTGCTCGGCGAGGCGCAGATGTGTCTCTGTCGCGATCGGTACTCCGGTCCGGCCGGGGATGTCGTACAGCATCACCGGCAGGTCGGTCGCGTCGGCGACCTGGCGGAAGTGCGCGAGCAAGCCGGTTTGCGGCGGCTTGCTGTAGTACGGCGAGACGACGAGCAAGGCGGTCGCGCCTGCCTTCTCGGCCTGCCGGGCGAGCTCGACAGAGTGTGCCGTGTCGTTCGTGCCGACTCCTGCAATCACGTGGGCCCGGCCGCCGACCGCCTCGGCGACCGCACGGATGACGGCCTCCTGCTCAGCGTCGGTCGTGGTGGGCGACTCCCCCGTCGTACCGTTCACGACGAGCCCGTCGTTGCCGGCGTCGATCAGGTGGGTGGCGAGGGTCGCGGCGCCGTCGGGGTCCAGCGAGCCATCGCTCGCGAACGGCGTGACCATCGCGGTGAGCATGCGCCCGAAGGGCGCGCGTGCGGCCATGAGTCAGACGCTACCGGGCCGGAGGCAGCGAAAAGGGGCTGCGTCGCCAACGGTCGGGGTCCAGATGGCGGCGCAGCCCGTTGGCTACATCGCCACGCCAGGGCCTCGCGTTACACGCCCGAATGGCCCAATCTGGGTTAGACCTTGCGCCACCGCGGCACCCAGGCGCCCTCGTCGACCTCGTAGTCGCCGAACAGCGCCGGGCACTCCTGCCGCATGATCTCGCCGATCTTGCCGAAGAGCAGCCGGATCTCCTCCTCGGCCCCGGGGGCGGTCCGGGCCTCGATGGTGTGCCGGAGGGTGCGGACGTTGGCGGTCCAGACCAGGCCGGTCGCGATGCCGTCCGGGGCGAAGCGCCGCATGAAGCTGGTCTTGAGCTTCTTCTCGTGGAACGGCACGCCATCGTTGTCGAGGCCGAAGTGCTCGGCCATCCAGTATTGGAATGCCTCCATCTGCTCGAGCAGCTCGGTGCTGCGTTTCATGAGCTCCTCGTCGCCCTTCGCCCACTCGGGGAACCAGAACGGGATGTCCTGGATGCGCACGAAGCGCATCGACTCCTGGCTGATTGCCACGCCAGGGCGATGCCTGATGATCTCGTGGGTTAGCACACGGCTCACGTTGTGCAGGACGAAGCCGAAGTTGACGTGCTCCAACACTGATCCGTGCAGGCTCTGCAGGATGTTCTCGAGGTACGCCGTCTGGTCCGTGCGGACCTTCGTGACATTGGGATTGAGGCCCGGTTCCCACGAGCGGTAGCAGAGCCGCCCCGCTAGTTCGGCGAGGTTCTGCGCGTCATTCAGCTCATCTTTGTCGAAGCGCTCGAGCCAGGACTCGCCGCCTACGTCCTTGAGGTATTCGGCGATGGTGTCGTAATCGAGATCAGGACGTGAAACGAGGAACACTTCGGGCTCGACGGCGTGCATGAAGGGCGACCTCGGAACAGCCGGGCGCCGGGGGAAGACGACGCAGTTCGGATTGAGGCCCTCAGCGTAGAACCCTGATCCGCCGAATCCGGCCGCCACGCGGCCCCCCTCCGCGTGATCTAGGGCTTGTGGTGCAGAAATCAGGCAGCTTTGGGCCGTAACTCCTAGATCACGAGAGACTGGTGGCGTGGCCGCCGAGTCGGCGTCAATCGAACAGCGGGCCGCGGTGACCTCCGCGCCGCTGCCGATGGTGCTGGTCGAGCTGGCGTCCCGCCGCATCCTCGAGATCAGCGATGCCCTCGTTGACCTCGCCGGAGCCCAGCGGGACCAGATGCTGGGCGGCGACGCCACGCGCTACTTGTCGGGTGGCCCGAGCCCGGCGCTGCCGTTACTCGCCTCGGGCCAGATCGACGGCTATGAGGCCACCCGCTGGTTGCGCTACCCGGACGGCCGCGAAGCGCAAGTGCACGTATGGGCGCACGCCTTCGATGACGAGCGGCCACCGCAAACCGCGGTCTTCGTCATCGACGAGCTCGAAGGTGCCGACCGGCCAGGCTGGACCGGGCCGGCGACCGGCGCCGTCGTTCTCGGTGGTGTTGACCTCGACTGGCGCATCGACCGGATCAGCGCCGACGTACAGGAACTGCTGGGCTTCCCCGCAGACGCAGTCGTGGGGATGCCGTTCCTTGGTGCGGTCAACCCAGGCGACATCGCAGACCTGCTCATCGGACTGGGCCACGCCGAGCGCACCGGCGAAACCGTGATCATGCGAATGCGTTTGCGCGGCGCCGACGGCGGGTGGCGTTGGTGTCGTGCGTGGATCGCGGCGACCGGCGAGAGCCCGGCCTTCACCTTCATGCTGCGGGAGGTGGTCTCCGACGTCGCCACCGCTGACCTCGCTCAGCAACTTCGGGAACGCCTTGCCCGGATCGCATATGAGGCTCACGCGGCGACCACGTTGGCAACGACGGCCGCGCTGCCACCGGCGACGCAGATGCCGGGGCTGGCAAGACTGACCACGCGCGAGTGGGAGATCGTGAGCGCTCTCCAGCGGGGAGCCCGCGCCAGCGACGTCGCTCGGACGCTGAACCTCGCACCGAGCACTGTGCGCAATCACCTCTCGGCGGTTTACCGCAAGCTGGGCGTCAACTCCCAGGTCGAGTTGCTAGCCGCACTGAACCGAAGCCAAGTCGCGAACCCGGAGTAGGCGCCGAGTCCACAACAACGCGACATGTGCCCACAGACGACAGCGGCACAGGCACGGCATCGTGATGGGTGAGCTGCAGCAAGCATCCGGCCCCGCGCTGTCGCCTCAGCTGAGCCGCTGTCCGGGCTGGTGACGGATCCCCCGAGTTCATCCCAGCCCGGGCAGCCTCCGACCCGGAACGGAGCCCGACATAGATACGCCCGCGCGCATTCTCCTGGTCGAGGACGACGACGACATTCGCGTCCTGGCCCGCATGATCATTGACCTCGACCTCTACATGCAGCATGAGGTGTTCGAAGTCACCAACGGCTACGACGCTATTCGGGTGTGCAGCGAGGTGCGGCCACACGTAATGGTGCTCGACCTCAATTTGCCGCAGATCAGCGGGCTCCATGTGCTTCGCGCGGTTCGCGCGACTCCCATGGCCCCATGCGTCATCGCTTGGTCGGCAGACCCGTGGGCACGGCAGGGAGCGTTGAACTCCGGCGCCGACTACGCCTACGACAAAGGAGACGAAGTGACCGGGCTGCTCGAGACCATCGAGAATTGCCTGCTGACCTGCCACCCGGCGAATCCGAGCGACCCGTGGCGGGCGTCAGCCAGCTGACAGCCCCCGCTGGGCCCCGTAGCGACGGATGCTGCACAGGTCGATGGCTCTCGCCACAATTCCGCCGAAAGTGTGCTTCAAGA
>JBJMHR010000003.1:0-176066 GCA_045807285.1 Actinomycetes bacterium | reverse complement strand
GAGGATCGTCGTCTCTGTCAGGACGAGGTCGACTTCCTGGTAGTAGACGAGGTCCTCGTCACTGACGACGACGGCAACGAGGAGCACGCCGAAGATGTAGTCGTCGTGACCTTCCAGCTTGGGTCGTGGCTCATCCGCATGTGTCGCCTCGGCGAGCAACTGCTCGAGCGCTCGCTCGTGGATGCGTTCGGGCAGCCTCGCGCGGACCTCGTCAGGGGACGGGTCGAGCAGGTCGATCCAGTTGTGCGGGTTCGCCACGACGCCGCCTCCTCGCTGTTCACCAACGGCCACGTCATTGTCGGGCGACACCGACCATCGACCTGGCTAGGCTCCCGGCGTGGCGCGGCTCTCCGTTCCTGACGGCCCCGGTGGCGAGGCCGCAATGATCTGGACCCTGCGTCCGCAGCTGGCCGGAATGGTCGAGCGGATGATCCGCGGCGCGTACGAGCAGAGCATCCTTCCCGCGGACGAACGTGAAGTGGCGCGGATGCGGATAGCGCAGCTCAACGACTGCCTCGCCTGCTCGGACTTTCGCGCCGCGTCTGTGCAGGAGACGGGCGTCACGGCGGACCTCTACGACAACGTCGAGCAGTACCGCACCTATCCGGGCTATACGACGCGTCAACGGCTTGCCATTGAGTACGCCGAGCGCTTCGCGACACAGCACGACAGCATCGACGATGAGTTCTTCGGCGTACTCCGCGGTAGCTTCAGCGATGAGGAGATCCTCGACCTGACGCTGTGTGTCGCTGTCTATCTCGGCCTCGGCCGCACGCTCGCCGTCCTCGGCGTCGAGCAGGCGTGCGAGATCGACTTGTGAATCCGGTCAGCTGACTGCACGGTCGGGATGCCCCGCGGCGTGCCGCACCATCTCCGCAAGCTTGCGGTCTGCGTCGCGTCGACCGAACCGCGACGCGGCTATGGACATCTCCTGCAGCCGGTCGCTGTCCTGCAGCAGCGGGACCACGTCGGCCGCGACGACGTCCGATGAGAACCGCGGGTCTTCGATCAACAGGCCACCACCCGCATCGACAACGGCTTGAGCGTTCAGGGCCTGCTCCCCGTTTCCATGCGGCAGTGGTACGTAGACCGCGGGCAGCCCGGTGGCGGCGAGCTCTGCACAGGTCATCGCGCCTGCGCGGCAGATCGCGAGGTCGGCTGCGGCGTAGGCGTGGTCCATGCGGTTGAGGTAAGGAACAGCGACATACGGAACACCCTCCGGGAATTCCGGCAACGCGGACTGCACGTCATGCAAGTGCGACGCACCCGTTGCATGCAGCACCTGGACGTGCGCCGCGTTCAACGTGCGTGCGCTCTGAACGGTGACGTCGTTCAGGTGCCGGGCGCCTTGCGACCCACCGAACACCAACAACGTCGGAAGGTCCGCAGCCAGGCCGAGCTCTCGCTGCGCCGACGCGCGCTCCGCTGCGCGGTCGAGGTGCGCAATCGATGTGCGCAGCGGGATGCCGATGTGCACCGCGTGCGGAAGCGAGCAGTTCGGCGTACCGCTGGCGACGTAAGCAGTCAGCCGCGCACCGATGCGATTCGCAAGGCCGGGTCGCGCATTCGCCTCGTGGACGACGATCGGCACGTGCATCCGACGTGCCGCGATGTACGCCGGCAATGCGACATAACCGCCGAATCCGACGACGACATCCGGTTTCGTACGCTCGATGACGCGCTGCACGGCCCGGACGGCACCACCGACCCGCGCGGGCACCGACAGGAGCCGCGGATGCAGCTTGCGTGGCAGCGGCACTGCCGGGATGAGCTCGAGTGCATACCCGCGTTCCGGCACGAGCCGCGTCTCGATCCCACGCTCTGTTCCGAGTGCGCTGACGACGACGTCCGGGTCGTCAGCGCGTAGAGCGTCGGCCAACGCAAGGGCAGGCTCGACGTGCCCGGCGGTACCACCGCCCGCGAGGAGAACGCGCACGCGCTAATACTGGCTAGCGAGCCGCACGCGCTCGAGACGGCCGTCGCCCCGCGCCACCTGACGACGCCCGCCCTGCAGCGCGGCCGCCGCCGATCACGCGCAGCGGCACCCGGCTGCGCGCGGGGCCAGCGGTGCGACGCGTAACCGGGCGAAGGTGCAGCGCGCGCGCGAGCCGGCGCAACGGCGCACCGCGTCGGGCCAGCGCCGCCGGCGCCCCCGGCTCGCGCCGGGCAAACGACAGCAACATCCCCAGCGCGATCAGCGTCGGGACAAGCGCCGACCCGCCGAAGGACACGAGGGGCAGCGGAATGCCGGTGACCGGAAGGAGGCCGATGACATAGCCGATGTTCACGAGCGCCTGACACACCAGCCAGGCCGTCACGCCGGCCGCGGCGAGCTGCGTGAAACGGTCTCTGCTTCGTGAGGCGACCCGGATTCCGGCGTACCCCAGCAAGGCAAACAACGCGAGCACGGAAAGCGTGCCGATCAGGCCGAGCTCTTCGCCGATGATCGCGTAGATGTAATCGGTATAGGCGTTCGGAAGGTAAGCCCACTTCTCGCGGCTAGCGCCGAGGCCGACGCCCCACCATCCGCCGGACGCGAGCGCGTAGATCCCGTGCACGGCTTGGTACCCGGTGCCCGCGGCATGCGCGAACGGGTCACGGAAGGACACGAGCCGGGCGAGGCGGTACGGCGCGGACAGCGCAAGTAGCCCGGCACCAAACGCGAAGGACAGACCGAGCGCGGCGAAGACGCGCGCCGACGCACCGGAAACCCATAGCAGCGCGAGCAGTACGGCGACGAGCACAGCCGTCGTGCCGAGGTCGGGCTCGAGCATGACCAACAGGATCATCACCAACGTGCCGGGCACGAGCGGGATGACGACGTGCTTCCAGTCGCCGAGCAGCTTTTCCTTCCGCGCCAGTAGGTCCGCGCCCCAGAGGACGAGGGCGAGCTTGGCCGGCTCGGACGGCTGGACCTGCAGGCCCGCGGGCAGGTCGATCCAGCGCGTCGCACCGTGCGAGCTTCGCCCGACGCCAGGGACCATGACCGCGACGAGCAGCAGCAACGACAGCACCAAAAGCGGGTAGCCGAGCATGCGCCAGCCGCGTGGCGAGATGCGCGACGCGACGAACATTGCCGGCAGCCCGATACCGACCCAGATCGCCTGCTTCGACACGATCGAGAACGACGAGCCCGACCGCGAGTACGCGATGACGCTCGATGCGGACAGGACCATGACCAGCCCGAGCATGACGAGCATCGCCGTCGTACCGAGCACGAGGTAGTACGACGCAAGTGGCCGGGAGAGCAGGCCGGCACGCGTGCGGCGCTCCGCACGCGACGCGTTCGCACGCGCCGAGGTCGATGCGGTCACGCGCGTTCCTCGGCCAGCCTCCGAACAGCCGCCGCAAACGCGTCGCCGCGCTCTGCGTAGTCACGGAACATGTCCATCGACGCAGCGGCAGGTGCGAGCAGCACGGTGTCGCCCGGCGCGGCAAGGCGCGACGCAGCGCGGACAACAGCCGTCATCGCCCCAGTGTCGGTGTCATCCACGTCGACGACCGGTACATCTGGCGCGTGTCGCGCGAGTGCATCGCGAAAACGGTTCCGGTCGGCGCCGATCAGAACGACGGCGCGCAGCCTGCTCGCATGTTCGCGCACGAGGTCGCCGACGGCGGCACCCTTCAGCAGACCCCCGGCGACCCACACGACGGTGTCGTACGCCGAGAGGCTCGCATCGGCCGCGTGCGGGTTCGTCGCCTTCGAGTCATTGACGTAACGGACGCCGTCGATGTCGTCGACGACGGCGTTGCGATGAGCACCCGCGCGGTAACCGGACAAACCCGCGTGCACCGCGGCAGCCGCCACGCCGAAGGTCCGCGCAATTGCGGCCGCAGCCAGCGCGTTGCTCACGTTGTGGGGTCCACGGACCGGGAGGTCGTCGACCGGCAGGATCGCGGTGCCGTCCGGCCCGACCAGGGAGCCATCGCGAACTGTGAAGTCGCCTGGCTCGGATGAGCGCGTGCCGAACCGCACGACCTCACCGCTGATGCCCGCATCGCGAAGGACAGGATCGTCGCGGTTCACGACCAAGACACCGGACTGCTGCTGCATCCGCAGCTTGGCCGACTTGTAGTCCTCGAAGCTGCCGTGCCAGTCCACATGATCCTCGGCGATGTTCAGCAGCGCGCCCACCTCAAAGAAGAGGTCTGGTGACCAGTGGAGCTGGAAGCTCGACATCTCCACCGCGAGTACGTCGTACCGCGGCGTGGCGAGCGCCGCCTCGACCAGCGGAGTGCCGACGTTTCCGGCGGCAGCGGTCCGGTGACCCGCCGCGGCCAGGATCGAGGCGAGCATCCCGACCGTCGTCGTCTTGCCGTTGGTCCCGGTGACGCCGAGCCACGGCTGGTCGGGCCATGGCCGCAGCCGCCATGCCAACGTGGGCTCACCGATCACCTCGATGCCTTGCGCCTGGGCCGCGACGAGCAACGGCTGCGTCGGTCGCCAGCCGGGTGACGTCACGACGAGGTCGGCGTCCACCGGCGTCTCGGCGTCACCGAGCCGGACCTCGGCACCACGACTCATCAGCTCGTGCGCCACCGCCCGCACCCGTTCGTCGTCCCGCCCGTCGACGGCGAGGACGCGCGCATCCCGGTCGAGCAAGGCGCGCGCTGCTGCAGCGCCCGACAACCCGAGCCCGGTGACGCAAACACGCAGACCGCTGGTGTGGATCCCGGTCACCGAAGTGGGCCGTGCGAGAGAAACTCCGCGTAGAAGGCGCCCAGGCCGAACGCGACAGCGAGGCCGGCGATGATCCAGAACCGAACGATGACGGTGTTCTCAGCCCAGCCGACGAGCTCGAAATGGTGATGGATCGGCGCCATGCTGAAGACGCGCCGCCGCATCGTCTTGAAACCGGCCACCTGGATGATCACCGACAGCGTCTCCACGACGAACAGCCCGCCCAGGATCACGAGCAGCAACTCGGTACGCGTCATGATCGCGAGGCCGCCCAACAACCCACCGAGTGCGAGCGAGCCGGTGTCGCCCATGAAGATGCGCGCCGGCGACGCGTTCCACCACAAGAAACCGAAGCACGCGCCCATGCCGGCGGAGGCGACAAGCGCGAGGTCGAGCGGATCACGCACGAAGTAACAGGACGACTGGACGTGGTTCAACGTGCAGCTGTTGCCGAACTCCCAGAATGCGATGATGACGTACGCCGCAAGCACCATCACCGAGGTTCCGCTGGCGAGACCGTCGAGCCCGTCGGTCAGGTTCACACCGTTCGATGTCGCGGCGATCATGACGTAGGCCCACAACACGAAAAGGATCGGGCCGATGCTTATCGCGCTGTCACGGATGAACGACAGATGCTGCGACGCCGGCGCGAGGTCGTGGTGGTTGCGGAACTGCAGCGCGAGGACGCCGAAGGACAACGCGACAACTGCTTGTCCGGCCAGTTTTGCACCGGACCGGAGGCCAAGGCTGCGTTGCTTCGAAATCTTGATGAAGTCGTCGAGAAACCCGACGAAGCCGAGACCGCTCATGAGAAAGAGCACCAGCAGACCCGAGGCGGTCGGCCCACGGGCAGGTGCAAGGTGGCCCGCGAAGTAACCGAGCAGCGTCGCGATGATGATCACACCGCCACCCATCGTCGGCGTGCCCCGCTTCGTGTGATGAGTCGTCGGCCCGTCGTCACGGATGAGCTGTCCATAGCCGTGCAGGCGCAGGTAGCGGATCGCGACCGGCGTACCGAGCAGCGACACGATGAGCGAGACGACGGCTGCTAGCAGGACTCCCTTCACGCCGGGACCGCTCCGCCGATCAACGGGACCGCCACGTGCTCCAAGCCGGCAGCGCGCGACGCCTTCACCAAGACCACGTCGCCTGGGCGCAGGTTTGCCAACAGCAGTGCGGTAGCCGCCTCGACATCGGCGACGACGTGCACGGTCGTGGAAGGCCCGCCGGCTGCGTCGCCGATCGCTGCGGCGGCGCGGCCGACAACGACGACTTGGTCGATGTGCAGTTCAGCTGCCAGCGCGCCGACGTTTCGGTGCGCCTCAGGCGCGACATCGCCGAGCTCCGCCATCTGCCCGAGGACCGCCCACGTGCGCCGCGTTCCGCCGATCGTGGCGAGTGCGTGCAGCCCGGCAGCCATCGAATCCGGGTTCGCGTTGTACGCGTCGTTGATGAGCGTCACGCCTTGAGGCGTCTCGACGACCTCCATCCGCCATCGACTACGCGGTTCAGCCGCGGACAGCGCCGCAGCAGTGTCGGCAACCGAGAGCCCACATGTCAGCGCAACTGCTGCTGTAGCAAGCGCGTTCGTCACTTGGTGCTCGCCGTAGAGGTTGAGCCGGACCTCGGCCTCGCCACCCGGGGCGCTGAGGACGAACCGTGCTTGCGCATTCTGATCGAGCGCGACCGAAGTGGCGCGCACGGTGGCGTCGTCACGCCGGCTGAACGTGACCACCTGGGCCGCCGTCTGGTCCTGCATCGCAAGAACGTAGGGATCGTCGGCGTTCAGCACCGCGACTCCCTCTGACGGCAACGCCGCGACGAGCTCTGCCTTTGCAGTCGCGATCGCTGCGCGGCTGCCGAACTCGCCGATGTGCGCGACGCCGACTCCCAACTCGACCGCGATGTCCGGGCGCGCGATTCGGGTCAGCTCGCGGATGTGACCCACGCCGCGGGCGCCGTACTCCAGCACGAGGTACTTCGTGTCGGACGTTGCGCGTAACACCGACAAAGGCAGACCGACTTCGCCGTTGTACGACGCGGGCGCTGCGACAGTGGGCGCAACGGTGCTGAGCACGGCTGCGACCAGGTCCTTTGTGGTCGTCTTGCCGTTGGAACCTGTGATTCCGACCACCGTCGGCCGATCGCTGCGTTGCAACGTCGTCGCGGCGAGCCGGCCGAGTGCAACGAGTGGATCGTCGACGAGGAGACACGGACCGTCGACCGGTGTCGAGACGACCGCGGCCTCGGCGCCTGCGGCGATCGCCTCCGGGGCATGAAGGCGTCCGTCGCTGACTGACCCCGGCAAGGCAAAGAAGACTGAGCCGGGGGCGGCTTGGCGTGAGTCCACGACGACGTCGCGCACCTGAATGGACGCATCGACGTCGCGCAGGGCACCGTCGACCGCGGCGGCGATGTCCGCCATGGACATGGGGATCACGAGGCGCGCACCGTCGCCCGGATTGCGCCCGTCACCTCGTCGACGTCATCGAACGGAGTCCGTACGCCGCCGGTTTCTTGAACGCGCTCGTGCCCCTTGCCGGCAACCACGACGACGTCGCCCGCGCGGGCGAGACTGACCGCCAACCGAATGGCGGACCGCCGGTCCGGCTCGACATGCACTGCTGCACGGTGCGCATTCGCCACCCCGCGCGCCCCGGCTTCCATCGCTCGGATGATCTCGACCGGATCTTCCGAGCGGGGGTTGTCGCTGGTGAACACCGCCACGTCGGAGCCGGTGACCGCCGCAGCGCCCATGAGCGGCCGTTTCGCACTGTCCCTATCGCCGCCGCAGCCCAGCACAACGATCAACCGTCCGGTTGTGACCGGCCGCAACGTTGCGATCAGCTGCTTCACCGCCTCCGGTGTGTGTGCGTAGTCGACGACCGCAGTGAAGGGCTGACCTGCATTCACCCGTTGCATCCGGCCGGGCACGTGCGCACATGCAGCGATGCCGTTCACCGCATCTGATGGCGCAACACCAGCTGTCACGAGCGCCGCGATGGACAGCGCCGCATTTGCGACATTGAACGCACCGGGCAGCTGCGTGCGGGCACGAAGTGGTGTCCCGTCGTCGGCGTGCAGCACGAACTCGGACCCGGTCGTGCCGGCGTCGACCTCGCCAACGCGCCAGTCCGCTGGCCGGCCGCTCGGCGAGACGGTCACGAGGCGTATCTCCGCCTCCCCCGCAAGTCGTGCGCCGTACCGGTCATCGATGTTGACGACGGCGACGTCGGTGAACGACGAGGTGAACAGCTTTGCCTTTGCCGCGTAGTAGTCCTCGATGTCGCGGTGGAAGTCGAGGTGGTCCTGGGACAGATTGGTGAAGACCGCAACCGTGAACGACGTGCCGTCGATGCGTCGCAGTGCCAGCGCGTGACTCGACACCTCCATGGCCGCCGCATCGACACCGTCCTCACGCATCACAGCGAACAACGCCTGCAGGTCGGTCGCCTCCGGTGTCGTGTGCCGGCTGGGCAAGGCACGGTCGCCGACCCGCGTCTCGACGGTGCCGATGAGTCCGGTCGTGTGGCCGGCCGCGCGCAAACCGGCCTCGATGAAGTACGTCGAGGTTGTCTTGCCGTTGGTCCCGGTGACACCGATCAACAAGAGCTGCTCGGATGGTGTGCCGTAGACGCGGCTTGCCAGCGGGCCGAGCACCTCGCGCGGGTCGGCTGCAGATACGACCGCAAGTCCGCTTCGTTCGGCCGTCGGGACGCTCTCGACATCGGTCAGTACGGCGAGCGCCCCGCGCTCAGCAGCAGCTGCAGCGAACTCGATGCCGTGCTTGTGCGCACCGGGCAGCGCAGCGAACATGTCCCCTGGGCGAACGGCCTCCGAGTCGTGCGTGATGCCAGATATGAGGATGTCGTTGCCCGGGCGTTCGGCCCCACGGATCCCGTCGACGGTGGCGATCAAAGCGGACAGCGCGGTCGGCGTGACGGTCGACGGCCGCAGCGGTTCGGAAGATGCAGCGGCCTCGGCAGACACGGCGTCACGCTACCGGTCACGAGAAGGTCAGCCGGAGCTTCGGTGACTTCGTCCCGGTCGGCGCAACGTGCCGCGACTGGAGCGCGAACGACATGACGTCGTGGAACACCGGCGCTGCGATCAGGCCACCGAAGTGGCCGCGCCGGGGAGCCTGGAGAACGACTTCGACGAGCAGCTGAGGTTTGTCCGCAGGTGCGAAGCCGACGAAGGATGCGGTGTAGCCGCGGTAGCACCCGCACGTGGGGTCGACCCGTTGCGAGGTACCGGTCTTGCCGGCGACGCGGTACCCCGGGATACGCGCAGCTGGCGCGGTTCCGTCGTTGGTCGTCACCGCTTCGAGCATCGTGCGGAGCTGCTTTGCGACGCCCGGCGAGATGACCCGGTGCGGGCGCGGTGCAAGGGCAGCCCGGAACTGACCGGTGGGGTCCACGGTGCCCTTCACGATCCGCGGCGGCACGCGAACTCCGTCGTTGGCGACTGTTGCGTAAACCGATGCGACCTGGACTGCAGTGACCGACACGCCTTGGCCGAACGGGATGGTGTACCGCTGCGTGCCGGACCACTGGTTGGCAGGGGGCAAGATCCCGGAGCTCTCCCCCGGAAGGCCGATGTCCGTCGGCGTGCCGAGCCCGAACGAATGCATGATGTTCGAGAGCCGGTCAGCACCGACACGTTGGGAAACAAGGATCGTGCCGAGGTTGCTCGACTTCGCGAGGACGCCGGCGGCCGTCAGGTGCTCTGTGCCGTGCTTCTCCGCGTCATGGAACGTGTGACCGGCAAGATGCAGCGTCGGCGGCACCGTGACCGGCGTCATCGGCGTGATGACGCGCGTCTGCAAGCCGGCCGCGAACGTGATGACCTTGTTGGTGCTGCCCGGTTCATAGACATCTGAGATCGGCCGATCACCGAGGTCCGCCGCCTTGACTCCAGCGATGCGCGCGGGATTGAAGCCGGGTGCCGTCGCCAGGGCGAGCACCTGGCCCGAACGCGGGTCCATCACGACAACGGTCCCGCTCTGTGCACCGGTGCGCGTCACCTGTGCGGCGATGGCTTGCTGTGCTTCCCACTGGATGTCGCGGTCGAGCGTCAACAGCACATCGCCGCCGGCGACAGCAGCACGTTCCGTGTGCTGCGCCGCGGGGATGGCGCGACCATCGCGGCCGATCTGCTCGGTCATCTCCCCCGGGCGTCCGGCCAGAAGTTGCTGGTCGGCGTACTCCAGGCCGGATAGTCCCTGACCGTCGAGTCCGACGAAACCGATCACGTTCGACGCGAGCCCGCCGTTGGGGTAGACCCGCCGGGGCTCGGGGAGCAGCCCGATACCTGGGAGGTTCAACGCCGTGACTGCTGCGCCAACTTGGGGCGTGACGCCGCGCGCGAGATAGACGAACGCACTGGTGCGCGCGAGTCGAGTCTGCAGTTCGGATGCGTCGAGACGCAGCACCGGCGCGAGCGCCGTGGCTTCCGATGCCGGGTCGACGACCTGTCGGGGGTCGGCGTAGACCGCCCGCCCGTCGACGCTCATTGCCAGCGGCTGCCCATTGGTGTCGAGAATGCTGCCCCGCTCGGCGGCCAGCACAATTGTCCGCGCACGCTGCTTTGCCGCTGCCGAGGCGTACGCCGGTGCATCCAGGCCTTGCAGCTGCACAAGCCGGAGCGCAAACGCGGTCACGACGAGGGCGAGCAGCAGGAGCGAGACCTGCAGGCGGCGCGCCGGCCGGCCGCGTCGGGACCGATACGTGCGGCGGGCGGTCATCCGTGCGGCCGGGGCGTCGTGGTCGGCTTGGGGCCAGCGGACGGCTTCGCGGACGGCTTCGCGGACGGCTTCGTGCCGGCGCCTTGCACTGGTTTGCCCGCCGTCGACGGTGAGCTCGCCACTGTCGGAGCGGGCGACGGACGCTTCTTGACCGGTGCGGTCGCAGGTTGCGGGCTGCCGAGAATGCGGCCGTCCGACAGTCGCAGGAAACCGGGGTCGGGGGCGGCCACGAGCCCGAGTCGATGCGCGGCCGCCGCCAACCGGCCTGGGTCGTTGGCGGCGTCGACCGCGACCTGGAGCTGTTGCTCGCGGTCCTGCAGCGCTGCGGTCTGCCGCTGCAGGTCGTGCATGCGGAACGATCCCTGTGCCAGTGCGGTGTTCAGCAACAACAAGCCGACCAGTCCGGCTGCCAGGATCGCGACCACGACGATGACGAACGGCGTGCGCGGGGCGCGGAACCGAGGCGCGGGGACCGCTGAGAGCGGCCGTTCCCGACGTTGCGCGCTGCGGCGCGCAGGAGCGGCATTCATGCCGCGATCCGTTCGGCCGCGCGCAGTCGCACTGACGATGCGCGCGGATTGTCCGCGGCTTCGTCCGCTGACGCTTTCTCTGCACCTTTGGTGAGCAAGCGCAACGTCGGCTCCGGCGGTGGCACCGGAAGGTCGAGCGGCACGCTCGGACGCGCGCGGGACACGAACGTGCGCTTGACGATGCGGTCCTCGAGCGACTGGTAAGCCAGGACGACGACCCGTCCACCGATCCGCAGTGCGTCAATCGCAGCAGGGAGCGCAGACTCGAGGGCAGCAAGTTCTCTGTTGACCGCGATTCGCAACGCTTGGAACGTGCGCTTCGCGGGATGTCCACCGTGTCGACGTGCGGCCGCCGGAATCGCAGCTCGCACGACATCGACCAACTCACTCGTCGACGTGAAGGGCTGCTGGGCGCGGGTGCGCACAATGCGTTCGGCGATACGGCGGGAGAACCGCTCCTCGCCGTAGTCGCGCAGGATGCGGGTCAGCTCGGCAACGTCGTAGTCATTACAGATGTCGGCAGCCGTGAGCGCTTCGGTGGGATCCATGCGCATGTCGAGCGGGGCGTCGTGCGCATACGAGAAGCCGCGCTCCACCTCATCGAGTTGCACGGAGGAGACGCCGAGGTCGAACAACACGCCGTCGACTTGATCGACGCCGCGGTCGGCGAGGATCGCGGGCAGCTCGTCGTACACCGCATGCGCCAACGAGACTCGGCTGATGTACGGCGCGAGCTGGTCACCACTGCGACGCAGGGCATCGCCGTCGCGGTCGATGCCGATGAGATGCACCGACGGGAAGCGCGAAAGCAGCGCGACGGCATGTCCGGCGAGGCCAAGCGTCGCGTCGACGAGCACGGCATCCGGGGCGCTCAGCGCAGGACCGAGGAGCGCGACGACGCGGTCGAGCATGACCGGCACGTGCCCGGGCGCACTGCTGGAACCGTCCGAAGGCCCGGTCGCCGTCACGACCCGGTGCCCTGTCCCTGTTCGTGCACGTCGTACTCCCCTTGCTCGACCCACCCCGCCGTCTGGCCAGATCCCCTCCCGCTCCACCGCCTGGCGCCGGGGAAGGTGCGTCAGGTGGTCCCATCCGGCGCGGGGACGTCGGATGTCGTTCGGAGCGGGCGGAGATCTCACCGGACGCCGGGCTTGCTCGTCCGCTCGCCGCTACATCAGGCCGGGGATCACCTCCTCGGACAGGTCGGCGAAGGCTTGCTCCTGTTCAGCGGAGTACGCCGACCAGGCCGCGGCGCCCCAGATCTCGGCGCGGGTGTTCGCGCCGATGACGGTGCACTCACGGTCGAGGCCGGCGTAGTCGCGCAACGCTGGCGGGATCGTGATGCGGCCCTGCTTGTCCGGGACGTCGTCAGCGGCGGAGGCGAACAGCACGCGGCCGTAGTCGCGAGCGCGCTTGGCCGTCAGCGGCGCGGCCTGCAGAGCGGCGGCGCGCTCGGTGAACTCAGCGCGCGCGAAGACGTAGAGGCAGCGCTCCTGGCCTTTGGTGATCACCAAGCCGTCCGCGAGGTCGTCGCGCCAGCGGGCCGGCAGCACGAGCCGGCCCTTTTCGTCGAGCCGGGGATGGTGCGTGCCGAGAAACACGGCCACACCTCCCCGGCTGCCCCGCTATGACGTCCCCGCGTCACCATGGAGCCCCACTGTAACCCACAACGCCCCACAGTCAACAACTCAGTACCCATCACCGGCCGCGCCGCGAGCGGCCGGCCGGGCAGGTGGGGCGGGTTAGGGGCGGAGCACCCCGACGACGGTGTGCCGCCACCGCGACGGCAGCAGCCGGTCGAAGACCAAGCCGTCGGCGAGCCGCGCCAACTCCTCGCTCAGTCGCCACGGCACCAGCCGAGCGAGGCCCGGACGGCGACCGTGGACGACGTAGGACGACGTCAGCAGCAGGGTCGCCACGAAGCCCGCCGTCCCGACGGCCACATCGGTGAACCCGGCCGAACGGGCAGCGTCGGCAATGTCTTCGGCCGAGAAGACGTGCAAGTTCGCCGCCATGCTGGCGAGCTCCCAGAAGTCTTCTTCCGCCGAGAGTGGTCGGCGCAGCAGCCGGAGCAGGGCGCGGACAAGCACCTCGCCGTGCGCGTCCACGGTCGTCGTCGGCTCACTGGATATAACGACAGCGCCATCCGGGCGAAGGACGCGGCGCCACTCGGCCAGAGCGAGCGGCGGGCTGGGCAGGTGGTGCAGTACGCCACGGGTGACCACGAGGTCCACACTCGCGTCGCCAAACGGTAAGCGGCTGGCATCCGCCTGGAGCAGAGGGCCGGCCCCGGCGTGCCGTGCCGTAGTCAGCATTCCGGTGGACAGGTCGAGGCCGACAACGGTCAGACCCGGCAGGTCGGCAGAACCGCGGCGCAAGCCTGCGGCGTACCACCCGGTGCCGCAGCCAACGTCGACGACGACGTCGCCTGCACGCAATCGCCGTCCGATGCAGTCCTCGACCTCACGGCGAGCGCGGCGGCCGGACCACTGATCGTGTCGGATCGCGAACCGCTCGTCGTAGTACGCGCACTCATGGTCATGGAAGACCCGGTTGATCCCCACCGCGTCGTCGGTCGTCGTCACCGCGGAAGTGTCGCAGGCAACATTGCGGCCAAATCGTGTTCGAACCTCCGGTCCTCATCACGCGTTACACCTGGGACACTCGGGTGTCTACGGGGCGGCGACGGCGCCGGCCTTGATGCGGACGGAGGCCCGCGGTGGCGCGAGGCGGGGAGACGCGGACGCGGGCACGTGGCCGAACCACGGCATTGGCCGTGGGTGAGTTCGGCGAGACGGCTCGGCGGATCATCGACGCGGTCGAGACGGTCATCGAAGGAAAGCGCGCGGCCGTCGAGTTGGCGGTGACGGTGCTGCTGGCCGAGGGCCACCTGCTGATCGAGGACGTGCCCGGGGTCGGCAAGACGATGCTCGCCAAGGCGTTGTCCCGATCGATGGACTGCACGATCCGCCGGATCCAGTTCACGCCTGACCTGCTCCCCAGTGACATCACCGGCGTGTCGGTGTTCAACCAGGAGCGCCGCGACTTCGAGTTCCGGCCGGGCGCAGTGTTCGCGAACATCGTGATCGGCGACGAGATCAACCGCGCGTCGCCCAAGACCCAGTCGGCGTTGCTCGAGTGCATGGCCGAACGTCAGGTCACAGTTGACGGTACGACGTACCTCCTCGACCCGCCGTTCATGGTGATGGCCACGCAGAACCCCATCGAGATGGAAGGCACCTATCCCCTGCCCGAGGCACAGCGCGACCGATTCACCGCGCGCATCTCGATGGGCTATCCGGCGCCCGAAGCCGAGCTGCAGATGCTCGACGTGCATGGCGCCGCAGATCCACTCGACGAGCTCGAACCCGTGTGTGACGGCTACCAGGTGACGAAGCTGATCGACGCAGCGCGCGAGGTTCATGTCGCTGACGCGGTGCGGGAGTACGTCGTCACACTCGTCACGGCCACCCGCACGTCGCCCGATCTGCGCCTCGGTGCCTCCCCACGCGCGACGTTGCACCTCGTACGCACGGCGCGCGCGACTGCAGCGCTCGACGGACGCGACTTCGTCATTCCAGAAGACGTGCAGGGGCTTGCAGGCTCAGTGCTCGCACATCGCGTGTTGCCCACCGCAGAAGCACAGCTCAGCCGGCGCAGCCCGGAGTCGGTGATCGCCGACATCGTGGAGCGGACTCCGGTGCCAGGACCGAGCGGCGGCCGACCCCGCCGGTCGGTTCGCTAGGCGCGAAGCCGCACGATGCGCCAAGCACTGTCAGGCCTGACCACGCGAGGGCGGTCCTTCCTCGCGGCGGGCGTTGCCTTGATTGCCTGCGCCGCCGTGCTCGGCGAGCGTGACCTGCTGCGCGTCGGCGTCTTCCTCGTGGCGCTGCCTGTTGTCGCGGTCCTTGTCGTGATGCGTACGCGCTACCGCGTCGCCTGCACGCGTGTCCTTGACCCCGGGCGAGTCCCCGCCGGTCTTGCGGCGCGGGTCGTGCTGCGGTTGGAGAACCTCTCCCGGCTCCCGACCGGCGTGCTGATGGTCGAGGACACGTTGCCCTACGTGCTCGGAGGGCGGCCGCGTTTCGTCCTCGACCGAGTGGAACCGCAGGGGATGCGCGAGGTCACCTACTCCGTGCGGTCCGACCTGCGCGGTCGTTACGAGATAGGGCCGCTCGCGATCCGGCTTGCTGACCCGTTCGGTTTCTGCGAGCTGAGCCGGTCGTTCCGAAGCGTCGACCACTTGATCGTCACGCCGCTTGTGACCGACATCCCGTCCGTACGACTCGGCGGTGACTACGCGGGTGGCGGTGAGAGCCGGCTGCGCGCCGTCGCCGTCGCTGGCGAGGACGACGTCGCAACGCGCGAGTACCGACTCGGCGACGACCTACGGCGTGTGCACTGGCGCTCGACGGCACACGCGGGTGAGCTCATGGTGCGGCGCGAAGAACAGCCATGGCTGTCACGCGCAACCCTCTTCCTCGACACCCGGTCCACAGCGCATCGAGGTGACGGCCTCGCCTCATCGTTCGAGTGGGCGGTCTCCGCAGCTGCGTCGATCGGCGTACATCTCAGCCGTAAACGCTTTGCGGTGCAGTTCCGCACCGACACGGGTGACGAGCTGCATGGTTTCGGTGGCGTCAGCGACGTGGGTGGTGGCGAGTTCGAGGGGCAGTTGCTCGACTCGCTGGCGACGGTCGGTCTGTCCCGCGCCACGAGCCTGTCCACGGCGTCGAGCTACTTGCGACAGGCGCGTGAGGGTGTCGTCGTTGCGTTGCTCGGCGCACTGACACCCGACGATGCCGAGCGGCTCGCACGCGTCCATCTAGGTCACGGTGCCGGCATTGCGCTACTCCTCGACACAACACGGTGGACGGTGCTTGGCACGACCGCACGGGAGCAAGCGAATGCGGCGTACGCCGCCAATGTGCGTCTGCTGGCACATGCAGGCTGGCGGGTGCTACCGGTGGCACCCCGGACGACGCTTCCGCAAATCTGGCCACTGGCGGCCGCAGACCCGGTAATGTCGGCGGCGCGCGCCGAGGTGCTCACGAACACCGGGGCGACGCCATGAGAAGCCGCCTCTCGATCGCCATCGCTGCAACGATCGCGACTGCACTCGGTTCGCTCACGTTGCTGCCGACGTACGCGAACCTGAGCTGGCTGGCCGTCACGTGGGGCGCCGTTCTCGTGGTCGGACTCGTTGCGCAAGGCAGTCGCATGCTCGGTGTCCCACCGGTGCTGTCGCCAGCGCTCGCCGTGGCCGGTCTCGCTGCCTACGTCACGGCAGTCTTCGCGCACGGTGCTGCGTTGTTCGGCTTCCTTCCCGGCTCGGGCGCGCGTACGACGCTGAGTGCGCTCACCCGACAGGGCTGGCACGACATCTCGGCGCTGCGCGCGCCGGTGCCGACGCATCAGAGCCTCGTGCTGCTGACCGTGGTCGGTGTGGGCCTCGTCGCCGTCGTCGTTGACCTCATCGCAGTTGTCGCTCGCCGGCCGGCACTCGCCGGGCTGCCACTGCTTGCGCTGTTCGCGGTGTCGGCATCCACGGTTCCGCGCGGCGTCGGCTGGCTCCCGTTCGTGTACGCCGGTGCGGGCTACCTGGCACTGCTGCTGACCGAGAGCACGGACCGGATCAGTCGCTGGGGGCATCCCCTAGGGGCGGCGGCACTCGGCACTCAGCCTGCGATTCGGGCCGAACGCGCGAAGACAGCACCGCTCATGCAAGTCGGCCGACGGGTCGGTTTCGCCGCCATCGCGGTAGCCGTCGTGGTCCCGCTCGTGGTGCCGGGCATGCATGCCGGCCTGTTCGGTACGAACGGCGGACACGGGCCTGGTTTCGGCAATAGCAACTCCACGGTCACGACGTACAACCCGATCCTGCGCATCCGCGAGCAGCTGAGCTCGCCGAGCCACCAGCCGCTGTTGAAGTACGCAACGAACGACGCCGACCCGGCGTACCTCCGAATGACGGCCTTGGACCGGTACGACGGGTCCGGCTGGACGCAGGGCGACCTGACCGCGCCATCCAGCCATCAGGTGTCCAAGGGCCTGCCGGCTCCAACCGGCCTGGCCCCGGAAGTACAGACACAGCTGACCAAGTCGAACGTGCGCGCGACCAACCGGCTGCAGATCCCTTGGCTCCCGCTGCCCTATCCATCGGTCAGCGTTGCCGTCGACAAAGGCGACTGGCGGTGGGACGACGCAAGCGGCGCGATCTTCTCTACACAGACAAACACGCGTGGCCGCAGTTGGACGGCGACCAGCGAGCGCCTGCTGCCGACACGGGCGCAGCTCATCAAGGCGCCGGGCGGGCGAGTCCCAGCGGGGGCGCTACCGGATCTGGACCTGCCGCGGCGGGTGACGCCGTTCGCGATCTATGACACTGCGCAAAAAGTGACGGCGGGCGCGCGCACGCCGTTCGAGCAAGCGCTCAAGCTTCAGGACTACTTTCACTCCCCGAAGTTCCATTACGACCTCAACGCACCGTCCGGCGACGGCGCCGATGTGGTCACGAAGTTTCTCGAGGACGGGCACGGTTACTGCGTTCAGTTCGCGTCGACGATGGCGCTGATGGCCCGAGCGCTCCACATCCCCGCTCGCGTGGCGATCGGTTTCACGCACGGGTCCATTCAGACCGACGGCACCTACCTCGTCACCACCGCTGACGCGCACGCGTGGCCGGAGCTCTACTTCGATGGGTACGGCTGGTTGCAGTTCGAGCCCACGCCGCGCGGTGACGGGCAGGCGGAGCCACCGAACTACACCAGGACGACACCGCAGGGCCCCGCGCCCGGTACGACCGGCAACGGCGCCACGCCGACACCGCAACCGACGCCCACGCCGACCCGCTCGTTGTCGCCGCAGCTCAAGCACGCGCTCGACGAGCCACTCCCGGCGGTGTTCGCCAAGCACAACAAGGGCGGCCCCTGGCGCGGCGTACTGCTCGGGTTGATCTGTCTGCTCGTGCTCGCGACCGTGCCCGGTGTAGCGCGGCTCCTCACCCGGCGTCGCAGGTGGTCGGCGGCCGAGACGGACGCTGCGCGCGCGCATGCAGCGTGGCGGGAGCTCGCCGACGACGTGTGGGACCTTGGCTTCGCGTGGGGCCATGCGGACTCACCGCGGCGCGCAGCGAGCCGCTTGGTCACCACGACCGGGCTGACCCAGACGCAAGCGGAGCTGAAAAGGCTGGCCGCGGCCGAGGAAGAGTCGCGCTACGCGCGCGCCCTTCCCGCGGACAACCCGGCTGCCGGTGATCTCGGCTCCGATCTGCGCGAGGTACGCCGCGAGCTCACCGAGCTGGCCGGGTGGCGGCGGCGGTACGCCGCAGCTGTGCTGCCGCGTTCGACAGTGCGCACGATGGCGTCATTCGCTGCGAACCGGATCGCGGACCTGTTCGACCTGATTGATGTTGCAGCGGCGCTCGGCTACCGGCTGCTCGTGCCACAGCGGTTGCGGCGAAGCGCACCCGCTCCCTGACTCAGAAGCCGCGGTCGTCGCGGCGCCGGCGCCACCGCTCTTCGATGCGCTCCATCACGGACGGCCGCGGCAGCGTCGTCGTGTTGGACCGGCCGGGTCGCGCGCCGGCCAGCCGCCGCCAGGCGGACACACCGAGCAGCGCGGACACGAACATGACGAGGAAGCCGCCGACACCGACGGCGAGGTAGAACACCTGCGTCACAAGGCCAGCGACGAGGATGGCCAGACCCACGACGAAGCCGATGAGGGATCGGATCAACCGACGGCGATAGTGCGTGCGGAGGTCGCTGGCGCGCACCGAGCTAGCGAACTTGGGGTCCTCGGCATAAAGCGCGCGCTCGATCTGCTCGAGCAAGCGCTGCTCGTGGTCAGACAGTGGCACGAGAACCTCCTGGCTTGAGGATACGAGCGCCTCGCGCCTCGGGAAAGCAGTATCGGAAACAGCAGGACGTCGGCATCGGTCCTGGGGTAGGGCGCGGGCCCTGATGGCTCACCCCGCGGCGTCGGGACGCTCGGCAGCAGCCGGGTCGACGAGTGCTGCCGGACGAACGACGCCGGAGCCGAAACGCTCGGTGGCCCGGTCGACGGCTCGCTCCGCCTCGCGCCACCCGACCGGTCGCTCGTCGATCAGCAGCTGGTGGGTCTGCGACTCGGCCGGACTGATGCCTTCGACGCGCACGCCGACCAGCCGGAGGCGGGCGCGCTCGAGCCCGAGTGCGTCGTAAAGCCCCCGCGCCGTCTCGTAGATCTGGCGCCCCACGTCGGTCGGCTCGCGCAGAGTCCGCGCCCTGGTGATCGTGGTGAAGTCCGCGAAGCGGATCTTGACGCTGATCGTCCGGCCGACCTGCCGGCTGGCCCGTAGCCGCGCCGCGGTCCGTTCCGAGAGCCGCAGCAGCTCACGGCGTACGACGGAGGGGTCATCGACGTCGGTGCCGAAGGTCTCCTCGGCGCCGATGCTTTTGTCCGGCTCGTGCGGGATGACCCGCCGCTCGTCGCGCCCCCAGGCAAGAGCGGTGAGATGCTCCGCCGCCGCCGGACCGAGGGCGCGCCGCAACGTGCCGATCGGGGTACGGGCGATGTCGCCGACGGTCCGCAGACCGAGCCGGACGAGCACTTCTTCGGTCTTCTCGCCGACCCCCCACAGCGCCGCGACCGGCAGCGGATGCAGGAAGCCGACGACGTCCGAGGGCGGCACGACCAGCAGACCGTCCGGTTTGCATCTGGTGGACGCGAGCTTGGCCATGAACTTCGTGGCAGCGACCCCCACCGAGCAGGTGATCGCCTGCTCGTCTTCGACCCGCGCGCGGAGATAGGCACCGACCTCGGCGGCGGAGCCGAACGTGCGCCGCGCGCCACCAACATCGAGGAACGCTTCGTCGAGTGCGAGCGGCTCGACCAGCGGCGTGACGGATCGGAAGATCTCCATGACACCGGCACTCACGTCCTGGTAGGCGGCAAAGTTCGGCGGCAGCACGACTCCGGTCGGACACAACCGCCGGGCTCGCGTCATCGGCATCGCGCTGTGTACGCCGTACGCGCGCGCCTCGTACGTCGCGGAGAGCACGACGCCGCGACTGCCGCCGCCGACGATGACCGGTTGACCACGCAGCTCCGGTCGCGTCCGGAGCTCGACGCTGGCGTAGAAGGCGTCCATATCGACGTGAAGGATCTGGCACTGCGAGTCGTCACCCGGGACGGTCGGCGGAGTGATCGTCGGAACGCGGCCGCGGCTCATGGCCGCGCCGCCGTCGGCGCGGCGCACGAGCTACCGGCGTACGGCCAGCACATGCAGCTGTGTCGCCAACGCGCGGAACTCAGGTCGGTCCGCGACCGCCTCCTCCAACGCCGCGAGCGACGCACTGGCCGACGGGTCGTCGAGCAACGCACCGGGCACGAGATCGGAGAAGACGCGAACACCGTGCACGGACTCGACCTGCAAGCCGGTGTCGCCGACGAGGCGAGCGAGCTCGGTGTCGCTGAACCTGCGTGCGAGCCCGTCGGCGGCGCCGAAGCGGCCGTGCTCGTCGGCGAGTGCGTGGGCTGCTTCGTCGAAGTGACCGGCGAGGGCGCGTCCGACCACAGCCGCACCGCGACCGGCAGCAAGCACGCTCGCGATGCCGCCCGGCCGCAACACCGATGCGACGGCGGCCATCGCGACGGCAGGGTCGTCGACAACCTCGAGCACGCTGTGACAAAGAACGGCGTCGGCGCTTTGCGCAGCGACGAGCTCGGGCAGCTGGGCCGCGTCGCCCTGCAGCGCGTGCACGGCGCCGCTGAGCCCGGCCTCGGTCGCGCGCCGCTCCAGTGCAGCGAGCGAGTCGGGGCTCGGGTCCACGACCGTGACGTCGAAGCCGAGACCTGCCAGCGGGACGGCGAACCCGCCAGTCCCACCGCCGGCGTCCAGCACGTGCAACGGGCGGTCACCGCGGTCGGCCGCCAGCGCGGCAAGCGCGTCGCGCAGGACGGTCCACACCACTGCACCGCGCATCGCACCACGCGCGGACAGCCCCGAGGTCGGACCGGAGCTTGGGGCTGGCACGCCCCTGAGCGTAGTGAGGGTTGGCCTACCGCCGGCTGATCGTGACCCGAAGGCTGCCGGTGTTGTTGGACCGGTCGCTGTCGTGGACCAGGAAGGCGAGCTGGCTCGTGCCCGGCATCGTGATGTCCTGTGTGTAGACGTGGTCGGTCGAGCACCCATGACCGTTGTTCGTGGTCGTGCCCTGCATCCACACGAGGTTGCCCGACGCGGACAGGTCGGCCGAGTTGTGGCCGGGGAAGCCTTCCCAGTAGGTCCAGCGATGCCAGATGTTGTCGCTGGGATGCAGCGTGCACTCGGCGTCGGCGAGCAGCGGCTGCCCGTCCCGGGTGCCGTAGCTCCAGACACCTGATGCGGTGAGGCGGTACTTGTGCCCGGCCGCCAGCTTGAACGACGTATAGATCGTGCTCGCCTGGTTGCCAGGGATGGTGACGCTTGTCGGCAACGCCGCGTCGTCGAGCACGCGGATCGGCGGCGCGACGTACGTCGTCACCTGGCCGGTCCAGTACGACGTCTTGGCGAGCGCGCCTGCCCAGCTGAAGCTGAAGTGCACGTGGTCTTTGTGGCAGCCCGTCGTACCGCTGCAGGAGTAGGGGTCCCAGTGGTCGGAGCCAGCGGTCCAGATGCGCGCGTTCCAGATGATGTACATGACTCCGAGTCGGCGCGCCATCGCGTGCAGGTTGCCGTATTGGTCGGTGGCGAACAGCCAGTGCAGCATGTCGTTCACCTGCGCGACCTGGTGCGCATTGGTCACACTCGCGGTCCAGTCGAAGGCGCGGCCTTCCTTGTGCTCGCTGCGGCCGCCGTCGGAGCAGGGACGCGTGATACCGCTGTCGCCCGTGCCGGGGTAAGCGGCGATAGCCATCGCGCGGAACTTCACGACTCCGGGCTGCGCTGTCGAGATGCAGGAGTCCTGCGGTTGGTATGGCGCGTCGCCCTCGATCGCTGAAGTGAAGTGTGGCGTTGGCGGCGTTGCCGATGCGGGTGCCGGCGTGAGACCCACGAAGAGCGGGCCGGTCCCGGCGATTGTGGCGATCGCTGCGGCACGTGCGAGCAGTCGGTTGGTACGGCGTGACACGACAGGACTCCCCGATCTCGGTTACTGGCTTAGTCCTGTTGTCGGAACGTAGGACGCGCGATTGGAGTAATGCGAGGCGGTTGTTGCGAAGTGGTGACAGCCTTGCGGGTGAGACAAATCGGGCTGAGTCCGGCAGATCGGGGCGAGTCGTCAGCCCTCGTCGCGGCGGAAGACCCGGTCGATGACCGCCTGCAAGTCGCGGTCGAGATGGTCGAACCGCAAGTCCATCGCGTTGAAACGGGTGTCGATCGCGTTGAAGCGCGCATCGACCGCCTCGAAGCGCGCGTTCATCTCGTTGCGCAGGGTCGTCACCAGGAACGTGATGAGTGTGACCACTGCCGTCGCGAAGACGCCGATGAGCCCGATCAGGGCCCAGCCTTGCGCGCCGGTCATGGTCACCTCCTTGCGGGAACAGTTTCGCACGATTCGGAGCGGCCGCGTTCGGGTTATCCACCGCTGCTGCCGGGACTGGAGTGCCACAACTTGCCCGGCGGACGACCGCCTTTCGTGTCGGCGCCGGCGGGTCGGATGTCGGCGTACGGCGAGAGCGCGAACCCGTTCGCGTACTTCAGTGGCGGTCCTAGCGGTGGCGTCGCCATCACCGGTCGGGTCGCGAAGCTCTCCGCCGATCCCTGCACGGCAGCCTCGGTGAGCTCGGCAGGGGTGGCCATCGCTTGGTGTACGGCGTCGATGCCGCCTTGCTCCCAGGCATCGCGCAGCACCGACAGCTCCCAGCAGCCGGTTGCTCGGAGCGAGATGCCGCGTTTACCGGTCCTTCGGATGACACCGCGAACGACGAGCAGCCAGGAGTGGAACAGCGTCGCGGCGTAGGGCACCGGAGGAGCGTCCCGACGATCCGACCATTGGCTTTGCGCGTCTTCGAAGAACGTCGCGTCGATCGGACCGGTCGCGTCGTCGAGGGTGAGGAAGATGACCCGCCGCCCCGAGCGGATCGGTGGGGTCTGGGTTGCGACCTTGACACCGGCAACGAGGATCTCGGATCTGCTGCGGCGGCGCATCAGTTCGTGCGCACGGGTGACGCCGATTGCTTCGAGGAACGGCGCGTAGAACTCCACGACATGGCGGCTCACGTCGAGGCCGAGGATCTCGAGCTCGGCCTTCACCCGGTCGGCGGTGCTCATCTCGGGCAGCCCGGACGCTTCGACCTCACCGGGTTCGTCGCCGAGGTCGAGCGCGAGCTGCACCGGACGTGTCTGAACGGGCTTGGCCGCTTGCGACTGTCTCGCGGCTGCCTTCCGTACATCGAGGGATGTGGGTGGCATTACCCCGCGTTTTCCCGAGTAGCCGAGGGACGTGCCGACGGCCAGACCAGGGGCGTTGTCCCATTCATTCGCTCCGATGCGGCGGGAGCTGCGCGCGACTCCTCTGCTGTAACGGTCCAGATCGGTGACCTGAAGGAGAAGGTCGCGGCGGGTGACCTTGCCCCTGCGGCGCACCGGAAGTGTCGAGCTGATGCCGTAGACCCCGTCGAACGCGCCGGCGATGACGAGCCGCTCAGCGATCGGCCGCGACACACGCGCGCGGTGCCAGAAGTCCGACAGCGAGTGGTACGGCCGGCCCGCGATGATGCTTGCGACTTCGGCGTCGTTGATGCCCTTCACATCGGCAAGCGACAACCGGATGCCATACCGGCGGCCACGCTCATCCGGCTCCGGTAACGCGTCGAGGATTGCGGGCGGCGGTTCGTCGTACGACGCCATCTTCTCGATGCGGTAGGTGTCACCGCTTTCATTCACATCGAGTGGGAGTACGGCGATGCCGAACCGGCGGGCGTCTTCAAGGATGAGCCGCTTCGGGTACATGCCGGGGTCGTGCGTCAGCACACCGGCGAGGAACGCGGCGGGATGGTGCGCCTTCAACCACGCGGACTGGTACGTCGGCACCGCGAACGCGGCCGCGTGCGCCTTGCAGAACCCGAACGACGCGAACGCCTCGAGCACCTGCCACACCCGGCGTACAACAGGAAGCGGATAACCACGCCCGATCGCGCGCGGGTGGAACCAGACCCGCGCCTCTTCCTTGCCGTCGGGATCACCGAGCGCGCGGCGCACCTCGTCGGCTTCGGCCAAGGTGCAGCCGGTCATCACGGCGATCATCTCGAGGACTTGTTCGTGGAAGACGACGACGCCGCTGGTCTGCTCGAGGCAGTCGCGCAGGTCGGGGTGGAGGTACTGCTCGTCCTTCCAGCCGAGGCGGGCTTCGAGGAACGGCGTGACCATGTCGCTCTTGACCGGCCCGGGCCGGAACAGCGAGATGTCGGTGATGATGTCGGCGAACGTCTCGGGTGAGAACTTGCCGACGAGCTCGCGCTGACCGGGTGACTCGATCTGGAACATGCCGAGCGTGCGTGTGGACTGGATCAACTCGAACGTTGTCTTGTCGTCCCGCGGGATGTGGTCGATGTCGACGCGCTCGCCGTCGACCCGTTCGATCTCGTCCAGCGCGTGCGCGATCGACGACTGCATGCGGATGCCGAGCAGGTCGAGCTTGAGCAGGCCGAGCGCCTCGACGTCGTCCTTGTCGAACTGGCTCATCGGGAAGCCGAGCCAGCTCGCCTCGACCGGGGTGCGGTCGAGGAGTGTGTGGTCGGACAACAGCACGCCGCAGGGATGCAGTGCGATGTGGCGCGGCAGCCCGTCGAGCTTTTCCACCAACGCGAAGAACGCGTCGAAGCGGCCACCGCTTGCGAGGCCACTCGCTTGCAGCTCGGGTAGGTCGCGGATCGCAGCGCGTGCTTGGTTGGCGCGAATGTGCGGGAACGCCTTCGCGATCGTGTCGATCTCGCCGACCGGCATACCGAGCGCTGCACCGACGTCGCGGATCGCATGCCGCACCCGGTAGGTGTCCATCATCGCGACGCACGCGCAGCGCTCCGCGCCGTACTTCTCGAGCACTGCTTCGTAGACCTCGGTCCGCCGGGCCGACTCGACGTCGATGTCGATGTCGGGCAGCGCCTGTCGCAGTGGCGAGAGGAAGCGCTCCATCAGCAGTCGGTGCTCGAGCGGGTCGACGTCGGAGACACCGAGCAGGTAGTTGACGAGGCTGCCGGCACCGGAGCCGCGCGCTGCCCGGCGGATGCCCATGTCGCGGATGAGGTTGGTGACGTCGGCGACGGTGAGGAAGTACGACGGATAGCCGAGCTGGTAGATGACGTTCAGCTCGTCTGCGAGCCGTTTTTCCGCCGTCGTGGTCCTCTTCATGCCACGGCGGCCGAAGCCGGCCTCGCATCGTTGTCTGAGTACGACGGCCGCGTCTCCCCCGCCGTCGACCTCGAACTCGGGGAAGTGGATCTCGCCGAGGCCGAGGTCGCCGCGCGGGTCAACGGCGCATCGCTCGGCGATGTGTCGTGTCGTCGCAAGCAGCTGGCGGCCGTTGTCGTCGCGGCCGATCGCGCGGGAGATGTCGGCGGCAAGGTCGGCCATCTCCTTGCCGGACTTCAGGTAAGCCTCGGCGTTGACCCGATCGACATGTCTGATGTCGAGCGCGACGAGGCGCCGGGCCGCGTCGAGCACGTCGACGACCGGTGCGTCACTGCGGTCGGCGTACCGGACGGCGTTGGAAAGCACCGACGGCAACTGGTGGTCGGCGGCGAAGCCGGCCAGACGGGCCGCTTCGGCGAGATGCGTCGGGCCGCGGTGGTGCACGACCTCGAGGACGATGTGGGCCGTCACGTCGCGCCAGCGGTTCAGCGCAGCAGTTGCGAGATCCGGACGACGCTGCGCGAGCGCGCGGCCGACGTCGGAGCCCGGGCCGAGCAGGACGATGACGTCGTCGGACGCGTGCTGCGCAATCAGTCGGTGCGTGGTGACGGGCTTGCCGCGCTCACCAGCGAGATGCGTCGCGGAGACCAGCCGGCAGATCGCCGCCCAGCCGTGTTTGTCCTGGGCGAGGAGGACGACGCGCGGGAGCCCGTTGTCGTGCGCATCGCTGAACGCTCCCCCGCGTACTGGCTTCTTGCGGCGTGGCGATGTGTGTGCCGTTACCCCCCGAGAAGCCGAGTGAATGTCACATTCATTCGCAAGGTCGACGCCCAAGACGGGGCGGATGTTGGCAGATTGGCAGGCCTGCACGAACTTCACGGCGCCGTAGCACCCGTCGCGGTCGGTCAGCGCGAGGGTGTCCATGCCGTGATCGGCGGCGCGTTGCACGAGGACATGCGGATGCGATGCGCCGTACCGCAACGAGTAACCGGACGCGACGTGTAGATGAACGTAGGGATCGGCCATGGGACGAGCAGCGTCGTGAACGGTCAGCCGGCCTGCCGGGTGAGTGCGCCCGGCAAGAGAGGTTGGTCGGGCACACCCAACGTGGTGGCCGCGAGCGCGAGGAAGGTCTCGACGTCGCGCAACAAGTCATCGGCCTCGCGGTCGGACACCGCGCTGCTCGCACCTGCCTCGGCCGCGGCGCGTTTGCCGGCACCGGCAGCGAAGAAGGCCGCCCACTCCCCCAGCTCCGGCGCGACCTGCGCGAGCAGCTCCCACGCGTTGCGCGGACCGGACCGGCGCCGCGGTGGCCGCGCCGGCTCGGGATGTGTGCGGGCGGCAAGGACAGCCGCCGCCGTTCGCAACGCAGCGAGGTGTGCCGTCGCATAGCGCTCGGTCGCTCGGGACAACGCGGCAGCCTCGAGCAAGCCGTACCGCGCCTGTTCGAGCAGATCGAGCGCCGCCGGCCCGGCTCGACGGGACGGACGGAGGTGCTGACCTTCCGGCATCCGAGTCTCCTTCCGTCAGTCGAGAGCCCGGGCGAGACTCCAGCCGCCACCGGACCAGTCGAACCGCAGGTCGAACACCCCCGGCGAGCCGCCCCGGCCCGCCCGCGCCTCGACCCGCCAGATCTCCTGCTCCCCCTCGTCGAGGCCACCCCCGCGATGAGGAACGGCGCGTGCCCACCAACCGCCCGCCTCCATCCAGTGGCCGAGCACCGCACGCACGGAGTAGATCCGGCCGCGCCAGACGAACTCCGTCGGCGCGTCATCAGCTCTCCGGACGTCGATCGGGTCGGCGTACCTCCGCGACATGGCAACTCCGTTCGCGGGAAGGCCGGAGCAAGCCCGGGCGAGGCGCTTCCCCTCGCCGCGCCCGGGCTGACGGCAGACCTGCGCCCGACGGGCGCGGGGGTCGAGGACCGCACCCGCCGGACGAGGAGCCTTGCTCGATAACCTGTTCGGGTCGACACGGTGTATCGAACAGATGTTCGAACAGAGCCAAGAGTAAACCCCGGCACCGACAAAACGTCAACGGCCGGTTTCGGCAGACTCGGCGTATGGAGATCTGGGTCAACCCCGCCTGCTCGAAATGCCGCAGCGCCCTCTCGACCTTCGACGACGCCGGCCTCCCGTACACCGTGCGCCGCTACCTCGACGACCCGCCGACCGAAGCCGAGCTCGACGCGGTCCTCACCCGGCTCGGGCTCGAGCCGTGGGACATCGCGCGGATGAACGAGCCGGCGGCGGCCGAAGCCGGGATCGCCGACCTCCCCCGCGACCCGGCCAACCGGGACCGATGGCTCGCCGCACTCGCCGCGCATCCGATCCTGATCCAGCGGCCGATCATCACCGCCGACGACGGCACGACCGTCGTCGGTCGTACGCCGGAATCGCTGCAGCAGGTCCTCGACGCAAACGACTCCGCAGACGCGCGCGAGTAGCGTCACCGGCTTGTGCGGACTCGCGGGCGTCGGCTGAGCCGATTTGTCGTCTTGGTCGGCGTCGTCACGGCAATTTGCTCCACCGGTCGTGCATACGCACAGTTCGGTGAGTCGATCCCGACCTACGACGTCACGCTCACCGTGGGCACCAACGGTTCGCTGCACGTACGGGAAGTCATCACCTACGACTTCGGCGACACCGAACATCACGGGATCGTCCGCGAGATCCCGGATCGCCGGCCTTACGGCAACAACCACAAGAAGGACCAGGTCTACCCGATCTCGCACGTGACGGTGACGGCGTCCGCCGGTGCTCCGGCGCAGAAGAAGGTCAACGACTCGGGCGGAACGCTGACGATACGCATCGGCGATCCCAACCGCACGATCAGCGGTCAACACACCTACACCATCGACTACGACGTCGGTGGCGCATTGACGGCGTTCCCCGACCACGTCGAGCTGTACTGGAACGCGATCGGCGACGAATGGTCCGTGCCGATCGACAAAGCACTCGTGGTCGTCCGCAGCCCGGTGCCGATCAGGAAGGCCGCGTGTTTCAGCGGCGCGTTCCAGAGCAACCTGCCGTGCCAGAACGCGCATGTCCAGGGGAACACTGCGTCGTACTCCGAACCCGACCTGTCTCCAGGCGAAGGCATGTCTGTCGTCGCGGCTTTCCCGCCGGACTCCGTGCCTGCGACCGGCCCGATCCTGCGTGACCACCCTGGTGTGCGAACCGCCTTCAAGGCGTCTGCTGTGTCGCTGTCCCTGACCGGCCTCCTGCTCGCAGGCGTGATCGTGAGCTTGACGTACCTGTGGTGGGCGCGCGGTCGGGACCGTCGCTACCTGGGCCAGATACCCGGGCTTGCTCCGGCACCGGGGCAGCCGACACGCGATGCGCCGAAGCCGTTGTTCGGTGGACCACCGATCGCCGTCGAGTTCGCCCCGCCCGATGACATCCGGCCGGGCCAAGTGGGAACGCTCATCGACGAACGCGCGAACACCCTCGATGTCACGGCGTCGATCGTCGACCTCGCCGTGCGCAAGTACCTCACCATCAAGGAGCTCGAGCCTGCGCACCGGTGGAGCCACAAGGACTGGGAGCTCACAAAGCTTCCGGATGCGGATGAGGACAAGCTCCAGCGCTACGAACGGCGGTTGTACGACGGGCTGTTCGAGAACCGCACGTCGGTGAAGCTGTCCGAGCTGCGCAACACGTTTGCCACGGACCTCGCCGCGGTTGAAAAAGCGTTGTACGCCGACGCGGTCGCGCAAGGCTGGTTTGCCCGCAACCCGGAGAGCGTGCGCGCCGGCTGGCAGGGCGCCGGTATCGCCACCATCATCGGCGGCGTCATCGCGACGATCTTCCTGGCCGGCAAGGAGCTCGGGCTCGTAGGGCTGGCCATCATCGTCACAGGCGTCGCCATTCTCGTCGTACGCAATGCGATGCCGGCGCGGACGGCGAAAGGCAGCGCGACCCTCGCACGGGTGCGAGGCTTCCGGACCTACCTCGCAACGGCAGAGGCAGAGCAGCTCAAGTTCGAGGAACGCGAGCAGATGTTCGCGCGGTACCTTCCGTTCGCGATCGTCTTCGGTATCACCGAGCACTGGGCGAAGGTGTTCGAGTCACTCGCCGCGGGCAACCCCGCGATCGCCGGCGCGGTGGGGTGGTACGCCGGCCCGTCCGGGTGGACGTTCCCGTACTTCGCGGCGTCTATGGCGAGCTTCACGACGTCGACGAACGGCATCATCGCGTCGCATCCGGCCTCCGCCGGCGGCTTGAGTGGCTTTTCCGGCGGCGGCGGTTTCTCCGGTGGTGGCGGTGGGGGTGGCGGCGGTGGCAGTTGGTGACCCGGCTGTCCGTTCTCGACGCCGCTGGTTTCGCGAAGTATGTCGATGCGTCCGTCGAGATCTACGTCGTCGCGATGGGCAAGTCACGTGAGGTCGTACCAGCCCGCCGGTCGATCACGGCCCGGCACTTGGACCATCCCGGGTTGCGCGCCGTTGTCGCGCGCAACGACGACGGCCTGATCGGGTTCGGTTACGGCTACCACGGTGAGCCCGGCCAGTGGTGGCACGACGCCGTGATGGATGCGCTGAATGAGTCTGATCGCCGTCAGTGGCTCGCCGACGCCTACGAAGTCGCTGAGCTGCATGTGCTGCCGGCCTGGCAGGGCCAGGGCCTGGGTCGCCGGCTCCTGCTCGACCTCTGCCGCGACGTGGCGCGGTCGACCGTCGTGCTCTCCGCCATCGACCGTGAGACACCGGCGCGGCGGCTCTACCGATCGGTGGGCCTGGTCGACGTGCTCACCGGCTTCACGTTCACCGGGAGCGCCGAGCGCTATGCCGTGATGGCGGGACGGCTGCCGCTGATCGAGGCGTGACGGCGCGCCCCGCACGCAGCTCAGCCGCGAGCAGCGAGACCGAGGCTCTGGTAGATCTCGCGGGTCGCCGTCGAGCGGTTCAACGTGTAGAAGTGCAACCCCGGCACGCCCTCCTCGAGCAGCCGGTCACACAGCTCAGTCGCAAACTCGACACCGATGGCGCGCACAGCAACAGGGTCGTCCTCGACGGCGAGCATCCGATCGGCGAGCTCGGTGGGGAAACGTGCACCCGAGAGCTCCGCGGAGCGTTGGATGCCGCGGAGATTCGTCACCGGCATCACGCCGGCGAGGATCGGCAGGTCGAGACGGTGAACGCTGACCCGGTCGCGCAGCCGCAGGTAGTCGTCGACATAGAAGAACATCTGCGTGATGGCGAAGTCAGCCCCGGCGCGGCACTTGTCAACGAAGAACTTCACATCGCTTTCGATGTCGGGCGACCGGGGGTGTTTCTCCGGGAAGGCGGCAACGCCCACACTGAAGTCGCCACTCGTCTTGATGAGACGCACAAGGTCGGACGAGTACGAGAAGCCTTCGGGGTGCGCGGTCCATTCGGCATTGATGTCGCCAGGTGGGTCGCCACGCAACGCGAGCACATTTCGTACGCCGGCCGCAGCGTACGAACCGATCACGTGGCGGAGCTCCGCGACGGAGTGGTTGACCGCGGCCAGGTGTCCCATGGGCAGCAGGGTCGTTTCCTGCGCGATGCGTTCGGTGATGTGCACCGTGCGGTCGCGCGTCGCGCCGCCCGCGCCGTAGGTCACGGAGACGAACGTCGGCCGCAACGCCTCGAGCTCGCGAATCGCCTGCCAGAGATTGCGCTCGCCATCATCGGTCTTCGGCGGGAAGAACTCGAACGAGAACGACCGCTCACCGGTGGCGAGCAGGTCGGAAATCTTCGCCGCCGAACGCATCGGCTAAGGGTAGTGCCCCTCAGCACTAGCCTGCCGAGCATGACTGCGCCGCCGCTCGACCGGGCCGACCTCCATGCCCGCGTGCAGAAGGCGTTGGACAGTTTCCTAGACGAGCATCGTGCGACGCTCATCGGCGTCAGTGCAGACCTCGACGTGTTCCTGGATGTGCTACGCGCACTGGTCAAGGGCGGCAAGCGCTTGCGACCCGCGTTCTGTTACTGGGGTTGGCGCGGTGCGCAGGGCAACGATGAGGACACCGTCGTCACCGCCGCGACATCCCTGGAGCTTTTGCACGCCTGCGCGATCATCCATGACGATGTGATGGACGCGAGCGATACGCGTCGCGGCCAGCCCTCCGTCCATCGCAGGTTCGCTTCCCTCCATGACGAGTGGCACGCGCGTGGCTCCGCTACCGGCTTCGGCGCCGCCGCCGCCATCTTGCTCGGGGATCTCTGCCTGGCCTGGGCCGACGAGATGTTCACCTCCAGCGGGTTGCCGGCGGAGGCGTTGCGTCGAGCTCGACCGGCGTACAACCAGATGCGTACCGAGCTCATGGCCGGCCAGTACCTCGACGTGCTCGAGCAAGCCCGCGGTGGTGGCTCGATCGACAACGCGATGCGCGTCGTGCGCTACAAGAGCGCGAAGTACACCATCGAGCGACCGCTGCACATCGGCGGGCAGCTGGCTGGGGCGCCGCCGGCGGTCCTGGACGCCTACACCGCGTACGGCCTGCCGCTCGGCGAGGCCTTCCAGCTGCGCGACGACCTGCTTGGCGTGTACGGCGACCCGCACGAGACCGGCAAACCGGCCGGCGACGACCTGCGCGAAGGCAAGCGCACGGTGCTCGTCGCGATGGCCTACGAGCGCGCGGACGACGGCCAGCGCGCGGCTTTGGACGAGCATCTCGGTGATCCGGACTTGGATGCGGAGTCGATCGCGTTGTTGCGTGCGGTCATCAGGTCGACCGGTGCCGTCGGCGAGGTCGAGCGTCGGATCACGGCGCTCACCGAGCAGGCACTCGCGGCGCTGGATGACGCGCCGCTCGATTCGGACGCTGCCGCTGTCCTCCGCGAGCTCGCCGCAGCCGCGACCGCGCGCCGCGAGTAGTTCTGCGGTCAGAACTCCCAGGGCACCATCGCGGTGAAGCCGGCCTGCTCCAACACCGGGTTGAGCTCCCGGACCACGGCTTCGCGGACGGTTGCGTCAAGCACGTCGGGGTCGTCGCCAGCGATCGGGTAGACGAGGTCGGACAACTGCACCAGCGCTTCGCGGCGGTTGGACTCGCCCGACCGCACCGCGGTCGCCACCTGGCCTACCGCTTCAGCGAGTCGCGCGTTCGCACCGTCATTGGTCAACCCGAAATCCGCTTCGGTCACCACTCCTCCTTCGGTCGCGGCGCGAGAATAACGAACTAGAAGCCGAGGCCTTGAGCGCGGCGTTTGGCCTCGGTGCCGCGGTTCTCCCGCAGCGCGTCGATCGGGCTGCCGGGGAGGGACTCGTCTGCGGTGAACAGCCACTCCAGCGCCTCGGCGTCGTCGTACCCGGCGTCGGCGAGGAGTGTCAACAGGCCGGGCAGGCCCTTCAGGACCTCGCCATCAACGAAGAACGCGGCCGGCACCTCGAGCCGAGGTGGTTCGCCCCGACGGAAAGCGATGATCCGCCGGTCACGGATCAGCTGCCGGACCTTGCTGACGTCGGTACGCAGGCTTTCGGCTGCGTCGGGGATCGTGAGCCAGTCGATGACCTGTTCCATTTGCACGGAACAACGGTAGTTGTGGCTACGGTGACTCAATGACAGAGCCGTACGACACGGGAAGCCCGTACGACGAAGCAGACGTCGTCCACAGCGGGCACCCAGAAGAGCCGACCACCGCGGAAGCCATCGACGGACGGTTACAGGCCGCCGCCGCTGCGACCCGCCAAGCAGTCGCCGGTGGCCCGCTCGCACTCGTCGGGCTGATCCTCGGCCTGGTGTCGTTCGTCATCGGCGAGGCGGGTGTGTCCATCACCGTGTTGCGCACGTCCGAGGATGCGGGATTCGGTCGCATCGAGGCGCAGTCGTTTTCCGCCGTCTCCGCGAGCATGGCCGGTGTCGGCCTCGTCGCCGCCATCATCGCTGTCCTCACGACGCGCGGCGGGCCCCGGACGTGGCGCTGCGACGCCGCTATCGCCGCGCTGATCCTCTGCGCGCTCTCCGCCGGGATGCACAGCACGCTCTGGGTGCTGTCGATCTATCACCACACGGCAGCGAGTCGCCCGAACTTCTAGGTCAACTGGACCGGCTGGCCGCGTCGTACCGACTCAAACGCAGCGTCGGTCACCGCTGCGCACAACCGGGACTCCTCCAGCGGTAGGACGTAGGCCCGCTCACCGCCGATCGTGGCCGACACCTGCTCGACCATAAGCCGGTATGGATCGGTGGCACCGACACGTACGGCCTCATCGCCGATGCGCAGCTCGCTGTCCGGCCCGAACCACGCCGTGAACGGGCGATCGTCGAACTCCAGCACGCCGTCCTCGCCGCTCACGACGAGCCACTGCCGGTCGGCTTCGCTCATACCGGCGTGCACCGTGGCCTCGCCGTCGGCGAAGGTGAGCACTGCATCGGCGGACAGGTCGACGCCGGTGTCGCCGAGCCCGAAGGTGGCCGACACTTCGCTCGGTTGTTGACCGAACGCCATAAGCGCGGCGGAGATCGGATAGCAGCCGACGTCGTACATCGCTCCTCCACCGCGTGCTGGATCCAGCCGAAAGTTGCCCTGGGCCACACCGCTGAACGCAAAGCCCGCATCGACGCGCCGCACGGTGCCGATGCGGCCGTCACGAATCAGTTGCTCTGCCCGGCGTACAGCTGGATGCCACCGGTAGAACAGCGCTTCGACGAGCAACCGCTCCGCCTGATCGGCAGCAGCTGCCATCACATCCAGATCTGCCACGTTCAGCGCGATCGGCTTCTCGCACAACACGTGCTTGCCCGCCTCGAGTGCGGCTACGGTCCATGGCCGGTGCGCGTCGTTCGCGAGCGCGACGTACACGACGTCGACCAACGGGTCTTCCAACAGCTGCTCGTACGACGCATACGTCACACCAGTTGGCCGCAGCGCGGCGGCCCGGGCCGGATCCCGAGCCGCAACGGCGTACAGCTCGGCGTCTTTCGCAGCGTGGACCGCCGGAGCGAGCGCATGACTCGCAATGGCGCCGGCACCGAGAAATCCCCAACGGACCACGAAACGCGAAGCGTACGCATGGCCCGTCGGCTGGACGCGCTCTGCCCGGACGGCTTTACTACAACGACCGATCGAAGGGTGCAGCCATGTCCCACCGTGTCCGCGTGACTGTCGTCGCTGCGATGGGCGCGCTAGCCGCGATGTGCTTGACCCCGAATCCGGCCAGCGCGGGCACTTCCTTCGACGTGGGAATCACGAAGACCCACACCGGGCACTTCACGGTCGGCCAGGACGGCACGTTCACGATCACGCTGCACAACGACGGACCGTCCGCCACCGGAAGCGACAACTTCACGGTCACGGACACGCTGCCCTCCGGCCTGACCTACGCCAGTGACACCGGCTCGAACGCCAACCTGAGCTGCAGCCCGAGCGGGCAGCAGGTGACCTGCACGGGACAGCCCGGGATTGCCAACGGTGCGGATGCGTCCTTCACCCTCACGGTTCATGTGGCTAACGCGGCGCGACCGTCCGCGACGAACTCCGTCGCCTACTCGGAGTCGTTCGAAGCCGACAACGACCCCGACAACGACAGCGACACCGACAACGTGATCGTCGACCCGGCCGCTTCGGCGAGCCCCACCCCCGGTCCGACATCGCCGTCGCCATCGCCATCGTCGTCGCCGGTTGCCACACAGTCGTCGAGCGCGTCGCCATCCCCGTCGGCAGCAGTGGCGGGTGAAAATAACCAGAAGCTGCCCTCCACCGGCTTCCCCGCACCGCTCCTGCTACTTCTCGCTGTCGCGCTTGTCGTGGGTGGCCTCGGGGTGTACCTCGCTGTCACGGCAGGTCGCCGCGCACACTGATCAGCACGCCCTCCGCCTGGTCGCATCAATTGGGTTTGCGGGCGTGCTCCTCGGCTGTGGCAGCAACGGGGTGCCCGATCACGAGGCAACGAAGGCGCCCAACGAAGTCTTGTCGGACGCGAGCAAGGCTCTGCGCGGAGCACAGTCATACCGAGTGACCGGGACGCTCGACCCCGGGTTCAGCGTCAACCTCGTGGTCGTGCCGACCGGCTCGAGGGGCACCGTGACAGTGCACGGCGTCACGTGGAACGAGGTCACGGTCGGCGGCCGCACATGGTTTCGTGGCGCGAAGCTGTGGCAGGCGACGGTGAGTAAGGCACGCGCAGCGGCGTACGACGATCACTGGGTACTCGTACGACGTCCGCGCGCGGCGTTCGGGTTCGCCGGACGTATCGCGCACCTGCACGAAAGCATCCCGGGCGTCGTCTTCGGCCCCCAGCAAGGTCTGTCGAACACCGGTGCGCGGAAACTGAACCGCGAACGCGTGGTTGAGCTCGTGAGCGACTCAGACATCTACGACGTGCAGGCGTCCGATCCGCACTATCCAGTCCGGTGGCTGGAAAAGGAGAACCCTGGCCCGGATGGGTCGCCGTGCGGCATCACCATCGATGCCTTCAACCAGCCCGTCACAGTCCCGCCGCCGAAGACGACGCTGGAACTCACATCCGGCTGAATGGGCGATTGAGCCCGTGCGGCCCGACGTCGATGTCGTCGGCATGGCCAGTCGTAACGACATGCTCGGAGACGAAGTTGCGGAGCCGTTCCGGAGCGACGAGCGGTTCTGGCGCTCGGTCTCCGCAAGCGCCGACGCAGTCGCTGCGCTGGTGCTCGCCGTTGCCGCGGCCCTGACGATCGAACTGACCGCCGGCGGCGCGTGGTGCGCTGTTCCCTTTGCGGTTCCAACGGTGTTCCTGGTTCGGGCCGGGCGCGCCGGCCGTGCGTCAGCGCACCAGAGCCAGGCGAGCTTCGGGTCGGAGGCTGAGTGGCGCAACGCCGAACGGGAAGCCGTCGCACAGGTCTTCTTCCGGGTGCTGCTGCGACGACGTTGGCGATCCGGCAACCGCAGCGCAGCTAACGTTTCCGGATAACCGGGTCCAGGCCGTTACACACCGAGACGACCGGCTCGCCGCTGATCGCACGTCTCAGGTTTGCGACCGTCATCTGTACGACGCGCTGGGTGCCTTGCTGCGTCGCGCCAGCCACGTGCGGTGACAACAGGATCCGGCCATGCTGACGCAGCGGCGAGTCAGCCGGTAGCGGCTCGCGACCGAACACATCGAGAGCTGCGCCCGCCAAAGCCCCACTGTCGAGCGCGGCCACCAGAGCCGACTCGTCGACGATTCCGCCGCGCGCTGCGTTGACCAGATACGCACCGCGCGGCAGGAGGCCCAACCGCTCGGTGCTGAGCAACCCCGCGGTCGACGGCCCCCGCGCGATCACCACGACGAGCACGTCGCTCGCCGCCACCAAGTCGTCGAGCTCGCGGTAGGTCGCGCCGTACTCCTCGTCCGGTGAACGTCTGCGACGCGTCCAGTAGGACACCGGGCAATCAAGCGCAGCAAACATCCGGGCGCAAGCCACACCGATCGGCCCGAACCCGACGATGCCCACGCGCTTGCCGGCGAGCTCCGAGCAACCGCGCTGCGACATGTCGAGCTGCGGCCAGCCACCGCGGCGTACCTCCCCGTCGGCCCATGTCATCGATCGGCAGATGTCGAGCGTCGCGGCCAGGCACCACTCAGCCACGCTGATGTCGTTCGCTCCTGCGCAGTTGGAAACGACAACACCGGCGGCTGCACATGCATCGAGGTCAATGAGCTCGACGCCGACACTCGGTTGCTGCACGAACGCCAGCCGCGTCGCGACTGCGACTTCCGCCGCACCGATCCGCAATTCGCCCGAGAAGTCGCCGAGCGCGAGATCCGCCGTCCGCAGCGCGTCATGAAGGCCGGCGGTGTCACGCGACTCCGGTACGACGATGTCGACCGGCAAGTCTCCGACGAAGGCTCGTACGGCGTCTGCAGGAAGCGGCAACAACGACGCCAGCCGCCAGCGCACGCTTTGGCTCGTCACAGCGGCGCATCCTCGCAGGCGCGGCAGCCGGGTGGCACACCAGCCCGCACGTAGACTCGACCGGATGGACACGACCCTGTCCGACCCGCTCATCGGGCGCCTTCTGGACGGTCGCTACCGCGTCGAGGCACCGATCGCGCACGGTGGCATGGCGAGCGTCTACACCGCGCTCGACACGCGGCTGGACCGGATCGTCGCGCTCAAGGTCATGCATCCATCGCTGGCGCGCGACGCGGAGTTCGTCGCACGTTTCATCCGCGAGGCCAAAGCTGCCGCGCGGCTGTCGCACCCGAACGTCGTCGCTGTTTACGACCAGGGCGCAGACGACGGCACCGTCTTCTTGACGATGGAGTACGTCGAGGGCCGGACGCTGCGCGACCTGCTGAACGACCTCGGACAACTGACCCCGGCGCAGGCGTTGTCCGTCCTCGAACCGGTCGTCTCAGCACTCGCGGCGGCACACACTGCCGGGCTCGTGCACCGCGACGTGAAGCCGGAGAACGTCCTGCTCGCCGACGACGGTCGCGTCAAGGTCGCCGACTTCGGTCTCGCCCGCGCTGCCGCTGCCACGGACCACACCAAGACGACCGGCGTAGTGATCGGCACCGTCGCCTATCTCGCGCCGGAGCAGGTCGAACGCGGGATCGCCGATGCGCGCAGCGATGTCTACGCCGTCGGCGTGATGCTCTACGAAATGTTGGTGGGCAAGCAGCCCTACGACGGCGAGACGGCATGGGCCGTTGCGGCCAGGCGGATCAACGAGGACGTGCCCGCACCATCGGTCGCCGTGCCCAGCACACCTCATGAGCTGGACGAGCTCGTGACGAGCACGACGCAACGTGACCCGGCCAACCGGCCGCCCGACGGCAGTGCGTTGCTCGAAGCCGTACGCCGCGCGCGTGGCGCGGTTGGTCCCGGCGGTGCCGATCTCGCGGTCATGTCGCGAGCTGATGCACCTGCCTCGGCGCATACGCAGGTCTTGGCCGCCCCGCTCGTGACGCCACCATCGAAGGCCAAGACCGGGCGACGCCGCTGGTTCAGCTTCGGTCGGATCGTGATCGCGATCGTGACGGTGCTCGCGCTGGTCGCCGGCGGTCTCGGGTACTACTTCGCGGTCGGCCGCTACGCGCACGTGCCGAACGTCATCTCACTCGATGAGGCGTCCGCGACAAGCAAGCTGAAGCACGCCGGCTTCGACGTGCATAAGGGCGCGCCGGTCTTCTCCGCCGCCGTTGACCCCGGCAAGGTCGCGAAGACGTCGCCAGCGGCGAACGCGCACGTGCACAAGGGCGACGCCGTCACGATCTATCTGTCCAAGGGCCGCGAGCTTTACGCCGTACCTCAGCTGAAGGGCAAGACCCGCGACCAAGCCGAAGCGGCGCTACGCAAACTTCATCTCGTGCCGTCATACGAGAGTGACTTCTCGACGACGGTGGCCGCAGATCACGTCATCGCCACTGAGCCGGTGGCCGGCAAGAGGTTGGCCCCCGGCACCGAGGTGCTCGTCCACGTCAGCAAGGGTCCGCAGCCTGTCGACATCCCCGACGAACGGGGCAAGCCGGAAACCGTCGCCAACTCGGTGCTCACCGGTCTCGGTCTGACCGTGCACGAGACGCAAGCGTTCTCGGACACAGTGCAGAAGGGTCTGGTCATCGACCAGTCCCCCGCGCCCGGTCCCGGTCACCAGGGCGACACGGTCGACTTGACGATCTCCAAGGGCCCGCAGACTGTGCCCGACGTGGTCGGCAAGAACGTCAACGACGCCCGTCACCAGCTCGAGTCGATGGGCTTCAAGGTGCACGTGGACCGGCCGTTCGGCTTCGGCAGCACCGTACGCGCGCAGAACCCCGGCGCCGGGCAGCCCGCGCGCAGCGGTGACACCATTCAACTTCTCGTGTACTGACGAGGCGTCGAGGCCGATGGCGGCATGCGGCGACGAAAGCGAACACAACCGAAGTCCACGAAGATCAGCCTGAGCGTGTGAGGGCCGGCTCTGGGCGCTCACAACGGTCGGTTGTGTTCGCTTTGGTGCACCACGCTGTGACCTGTCCGGCGCCTCGGTAGCGTCACGCCGCGTGTCTGAAGAGCGTCGGCTACGCCCCGGGACGGCGACGCTGGCGCTCGTTGCGGTCACAGCCATCTGGGGATCAACGTTCGTCGTCGTCAAGGACGCGGTCGAGAAGATGCCCGTGCTCGACTTCTTGGCCTGGCGGTTCGCGATCGCGACCATCGCCGTCGGGCTGCTGAGACCCCAAAGCGTCGCGCGCCTCGGACGTTCCGGTTGGACCCTCGGCACCCTGCTCGGGCTCGCTCTCGGCGGCGGTTATCTCGCGCAGACGTACGGACTTCGTACGACGCCGGCGTCCGTCTCCGGGTTCATCACCGGCATGTTCGCGGTGTTCACCCCCCTTGTCGCTTTGCTCGTTATTCGCCGACACGTCGCCGGCCGCTCATGGTTCGCGGTCGCACTCGCGACGCTCGGTCTCGGACTCATCGCTTTGCGCGGTTTCTCCGTTGGCGCGGGCGAGTTGCTGACGCTTGGCTGCGCACTTGCCTTCGCCGTGCACATCGTCGGGCTGGGTGAATGGTCGCCGCGCTTCGACGCGTTCGGGCTGGCTTTCGTACAGCTGTTCACCGTGACGGTGATGTGCACGGTCTTTGCTGCACCGAACTCCCTCGCTCCGCCAACCGATCTGAGCGTCTGGGGCGCCGTTCTGCTCACTGGGCTCGCCGCCAGCGCCTTCGGTTTCGTCGTCCAGACCTGGTCGCAGGCGCACCTGCACTCGGTGCGGGTCGCCGTCGTCCTCACGATGGAACCGGTCTTTGCCGGGCTCTTCGGAGTGCTGATCGGCGGCGACCATCTCGGCGCACGGACGATCCTGGGCGCCGGCTGCGTCGTCGTGGCCATGCTCGCCGTCGAATCCGACCCGGTTGGTCGCTGAGGCCTGTTACGCTCCCGGCGTGCTGCAGCAACGGTCGCGCTGGTTTTATGCGTTTCCGTCCGGGGCTTCCCGGGCGGAGCGCCGCGTGCCCACGCACTAGCAGCGCCCGCTCAACCCGAGCCCCGGACACCGAGTCCGGGGCTTTCGTCTTGTACGGACAGGTCAGGAGAGACAGATGGTCGTGGTGATGAGCCCCGATGCCACCACCGAGGACATCGATGCCATCGTGACGCGGGTCGAGGAGGCCGGTGGCTCGGCCTTCGTGAGCCGCGGCGTGACCCGCACGATCGTCGGTCTCGTCGGCGACATCGAGCAGTTCCAGACACTCAACCTGCGCGCGATGACCGGTGTGAGCAATGTGGTTCGCGTCTCTACGCCGTACAAGCTGGTCAGCAGAGAGAACCATCCGGACAGATCGACGATCAGAGTTGGCGGCGTACCGATCGGTCCGGACACGTTTACGTTGATCGCCGGTCCGTGTGCCGTCGAAAGCGCCGAGCAGACGATGGAAGCGGCCGAGATGGCGAAGGCCGCCGGTGCGGCCATGCTCCGCGGCGGCGCCTTCAAGCCGCGCACGTCGCCGTACGCGTTCCAAGGCCTCGGCGAGAAAGGGCTGGAGATTCTGGCCGCCGCGCGCGAGCGAGTCGGCTTGCCGTTTGTAACCGAGGTCGTGGATGCACATGACGTCGACGTCGTTGCGGAGTACGCCGACATGTTGCAGATCGGCACCCGCAACATGCAGAACTTCGGGTTGTTGCAAGCCGTCGGAAGGGTGAACAAGCCCGTCATGCTCAAGCGCGGGCTGCAGGCAACGATCGAAGAGTGGCTGATGGCGGCGGAGTACGTCGCGCGCAGCGGCAACCTCAACATCGTGTTGTGCGAACGCGGTATCCGAACGTTCGAGCAGGCCTACCGCAACACGTTGGATGTCAGCGCCGTACCGGTATTGCAATCGCTGTCCCATCTGCCGGTCATGGTTGACCCATCGCATGCCGGGGGGCGCCGCGACCTCGTCGTACCACTGTCGCGTGCGGCGATCGCCGCGGGCGCCGACGCGGTCATGGTCGACGTGCACCCGCACCCCGACACGGCGTTGTGCGACGGTCCGCAGGCGCTCGTCAACGGCGACCTGCGCGAGCTCGCTCGAGCCGTGCGGCAGATTCCTCCGTTGCTCGGCAGGCGGCCCACGGGAGCGTGACACCTAGGGTGTGGCCGTGACCGGTCCCAGCAATCGGACACCGCTGCTGTCGGCGGATGACTTCAGCCGCATCCTCGACACATACGCCGACCGTGTGCACGACGCGGTACGCCGGACCGGTGTCAGTGCCGACGCTGCTGCCGAAGTTGTGCTCACGAGCGCTGCAGACCTGATCGACGCGGCTGCGGCTGTGGACCCGGCGACCGTCGACCCGGTGGGCTGGTGGTTCGCGCGCGCGCTCGGGCTCGCCGGCCGGATCGAACCGTTGCCAGGTGAAGAGCAACAAGAGGACCTCCCGAGCCCGCTACGTGACAGCGCGGATGACGCCGCCGTTCGCGGTGCTTTGGATGCACTGCCACCGGCACAGCGGTTGGCGGTCGCATTGCGCGACGTCTACGACCTCCCGCCGGTGTCGGTGGCGAACGTCCTTGGTTATGAGCCGCTGCGGGCGGCACAGACCACCGGCGTCGGCCGACTCGCGTTGTTGTCGGCGTACGACGGTCGTCCCGCACCAACGCTCACGGGTCACGTCGGCCGCCACGAGGTCAATGAGGGAGACCTCGCGCTTCTGGCCGACGGCGGGATGGACGTCGACGACGCCGCCGCACTGCGCCGGCATGTGAGCCGGTGTCCCGCGTGCGAGGACGTGCTCACCGCACAGGACCGGGCCCGGCGACTGGCCGCAGGCCTGCCCATCATCGGGTTGCCGGACGAGGACCGCGATGTCGTCGTACCCCGGCTCAAAGACCGCGCCGCTGCGACGCTGCCCGCACTCGGCTACCTGCTCGATCTGGAAGAGCGCGAGGAAGACCGCCCGCTCGTGTCGCCTCTGCTTGTCGTCGGAGTGGTCAGCGCGGCGTTGGTCCTGGGCATCCTTTCCGGCGTCGTGCTGTCGCGTCATCACGGCAGCCATCCGGTCGCCGCCGCGTCACCGAGTCCGAGTGCCGAGCCGTTGCCGACGTTCAGTGCGGCGCCGTCCCTCTCGCCGACCCCCTCCCCGACCCCGTCGCCAACGCGCTCGCCGACCCCCTCGCCGACCCCGTCGCCAACGCGCTCGCCGACCCCGTCGCCAACTGCGTCACCGACGCCGTCGCCCACACCCCCGCCCGTCGTGGCGAATATCACCATCAACCCGACAGCGGGGCCGAATGATCAATCGATCATCGTGAAGGGCTCCGGCTGGGCACCGCTGTCGACAGTGACCGTGACGTTCACTGCCCCCGACGGCACGGTCACCTCAACGGCGACGCCCACCGGTCCACTCGGTGGCTTTAGTACTTCGATCACCGCGCATTCCGCGACACCCGTGGTGCCGGGGCAGAAAGGCGAGGTCGCGGCGAGCGATCCGACGGGGCAAACCGCGAGCAAGCAGTTCACCTTCACGTAGCCCACGTCTGACGAGTTGAGGTCGCTTTTCGATCGTCGCAGCGACACGAACTCGTCGAACGAGCCTTGCCGAGGACGCTCAGCTCGTACGACGGGTCTCGCCGAGCATCTCGGCGACCAGAAATGCGAGCTCGATCGACTGGCCGACGTTGAGACGAGGATCGCACGCGGTCTCGTAACGTCCGGCGAGATCGCTGTCCTCGATTCGCTCCGCGCCACCGAGGCACTCGGTCACGTTCTCGCCGGTCAGCTCGACGGAGATGCCACCGGGGCAGGTGCCGAGCCCGCGGTGCACCTCGAAGAAACCACGGACTTCATCAAGGATGTCGTCGAAGCGGCGCGTCTTCAGCCCACCGACCGACTCGAGTGTGTTGCCGTGCATCGGGTCGCACGCCCACACAACTGCCGCCTCACATGCGGAGACCTTCTGCACGATCGGCGGGAGGAGGTCACGCACCCCGCCCGCGCCGAGCCGGGTCACGAACGTCAAGCGACCGGGCACGCGATCAGGGTTGAGCCGCTCGACGAGTGCGACAGCGTCCTCGGGCTTCGCCGCGGGACCCAGCTTCACACCGATCGGGTTCGCGATGCGCGCCGCGAACTCCACGTGTGCACCATCGATCGCCCGAGTGCGTTCACCGATCCACACCATGTGCGCGGACTCGTCGTATTCGCTGCCCCGCGCCGCGTCGCGCCGCGTCAGTGGCTGCTCGTAGTCGAGGAGCAACGCCTCATGGCTCGCATAGAGCTCGACGGCATGCGCAACCCCGAGCGAGTCGAAGTCGACGCCGCAGGCACGCATGAATCCGAGCGCGCGATCGATCTCGTCAGCGAGGCGTTCGTAACGCTGGCCCGCGCTGCTTCGGCGTACGAAGTCCTGGTTCCATGCGTGCACCTGCCGCAAGTCGGCAAAACCGCCGGTCGCATGCGCCCGCATGGTTGCGAGAGTCGATGCGGCGGAGTGGTACGCACGCAGCATGCGGCGGGGATCCGGCGCTCGGGCTTCGGCGGTGGCTGCGAGGTCGTTGACGGCGTCACCGCGGTACGACGGCAAGCCGGTGGTCGCCTCGACCGCGGCACTTCGTGGTTTGGCGTACTGCCCGGCCATGCGCCCGACCTTGACGACCGGCACGGCAGCGCCGTACGTCAACACCACGGCCATCTGAAGCAGGGTGCGCACCTTTTCGCGTACGGCGTCGGACGTCGCTGCCTCGAACGTCTCCGCGCAGTCACCGCCGTGCAGCAAGAACGCCTCGCCGCGTGCGACCGAGGCCAACCGGGCGCGCAACGCATCACATTCGTCGGCGCTCACAAGGCCGGGCAGCTGCGCAAGTTCGTGACGTACCTCGTCGAGCGCGGCAGCGTCCGGCCACCGCGGCTGCTGCGCGACCTGCGGGACCCCCACGGAGTCGAGCGTACGTCCAGCGAGCGCGATGGCGGCTCGTCGCCCCCGCGTAGGTCGTGCTACGGCGTGGGCACGCGGGGAACCAGCTTGCCCTTCGTGGTGTACGACGCCGTGAACGTCGCGCTCTTGCAGGTGCCCTTGAACGAGTCACAGCTTCGGTCCGGGTCCGTTGTCGTTCCACGGCTGAGCTGCGAAAGCGTCCATTGGAACGCAGGCCAGCCAGCATCGGGCCGGCACAACAGGACGAGACCGGTGAACCCGTCGAAGCTTCCGCTGGCTCCGCCAACATGACCGGAGCAGGACCAGGTACGTGGACCCGAAGGTGTCGAGCCGCTCATCGTTACCGTGATATCGCTGTCGGTGGCTGCGTCTTGCGTGCACAGCCAGCTGGACGACCGTCCGCTCCCACTCGTCACGTTGACCATGCTCGTGCCAGCGGGCATACGACCCGAGAATGAGAACGTGAACCAACAAGTTCCCGGGTAGTAGGCCTCGTTGTACACCTTGCCGTTGACCACGCCCGCGCCGACGGGAGCCAGCCCGGCATTGGCACGGGCAACCAGCACACCGGCCATGAGGATCGGCAAGATCAAGCAAATGCACGCACGTCGCACGTTGCCCCCCGGGAACCAGCTTGTGCAGTCGCGCGAAACCCTAGAGCGTGCGCGCCGCCTCCAACAGGGAGGTCAACTCGCAACCAACTCCGTCAGTACGCCGGCCGCGAAATCGGCCTGTTCGTCGTCCACGTCCAGGTGTGTAACGAGGCGCACGGCGCGCGGGCTGACGTCGTTGAGCAGGACACCGCGCTCAGCCGCAGCGGCGGCGAGCTTCACCGGGTCGTGCCCAACCGCGGCCACGTCGATGAGCACGAGGTTCGTCTCGACCTGTGCGGGATCCACCGTCAAGGGCGCGATGTCGGCCAGGCGCTCGGCAAGAAAACGGGCACGTCGATGGTCGTAAGCGAGGCGCGTGATGTTGTTGCGGACGGCGTAGAGCCCTGCACCGGCAAGCACGCCGGCCTGACGCATCGCTCCGCCCATCCGGGCCCGGAGCTCGCGTGCGATATCGATCCGGTTGCGGGTGGAGATGACGACCGACCCGACCGGCGCACCGAGGCCTTTCGAGAGGCACACCGACAGCGTGTCGAACAACGAGCCGTAGTCGCGCAGGGACACCCCCGTCGCGACGTGCGCGTTCCAGATGCGCGCACCGTCGCAGTGCAACGCAACACTTGCGTCGTCGCACACCTGCCGGATCTCCCGCAGCGTGTCGAAGGAGTAGAGCGACCCGCCCCCGCGGTTGTGCGTCTGCTCGACTGCGACCGCTCGCGTCGCGACCGTGTGAAAACCCGGCGCCCGGATCTGCGCAGCGACGACCTGGGGGTCCAGCAGGCCCCGCGGCGCCAGCAAGGTGCGCGTCTGTACGCCGCCGAGCACCGCGGCCGCCGCGCCCTCGTACGTCACGATGTGCGCGTCGTTCTCCAGCAACAGCTCGCCGCCGCGCGGCACCAGGAGCTGGACCGCGATCTGGTTGCCCATCGTTCCGGAGGGCACGAACATCGCCGCCTCGTGCCCGAACAGCGCGGCCACCTCGACCTCGAGCGCGTTCAGGGTCGGGTCCTCGCCGTAGACGTCGTCACCAACGTCTGCCGAGGCCATCGCCGTCCGCATCGCCTCGGACGGGCGGGTCACCGTGTCGCTGCGCAGGTCGACGTACATCAGCCGAAGAACACCTCCGCCTCGGCATAGCGTTCCGGAGACACGAGCTTCAGCTCCTCGGTCGCCTCGGACAGCTCGACCAGCTCGATCTCGGTGCCATGCAGTGCAGCCATCATCCCGAACTTGCCATTGTGTACGGCGTCGATCGCCGCAAGTCCGAAACGCGTGGCCAGCACCCGGTCGTACGCCGTCGGCGTACCGCCGCGCTGCACGTGCCCCAGCACGGTCGCCCGCGCCTCCTTGCCAGTGCGCGCGGTGATCTCCTCCTCGAGCCGTTGCCCGATGCCTTGCAGGCGAACGTGGCCGAACGCGTCGGGTTCACCCTCCTTCACAGCCATCGTTCCCTCGACCGGCGTGGCGCCCTCCGCGACCACGATGATCGGCGCGTAGTGAGTGCGGTAGCGGTGCTCGATGTAGTTGCACACCTTTTGGATGTCGAACGGCCGCTCGGGGATCAGGATGACGTTCGCCCCGCCGGCCATGCCACAGTGCAAGGCGATCCACCCGGCGTGACGGCCCATCACCTCGACGATCAACACCCGGTGGTGGCTCTCAGCGGTCGTGTGCAACCGGTCGATGGCCTCCATCGCGATGTTGACGGCGGTGTCGAAGCCGAACGTGTAGTCCGTCGCGGACAGATCGTTGTCGATCGTCTTCGGGACGCCGACGACGTTGACGCCCACCTCGAACAGCTTGCGCGCTACGCCGAGGGTGTCCTCGCCGCCGATCGCGATCAGCGCGTCCACGCGGTCGCTCGCAAGGTTCGCCTGGATGCGTTCGACTCCGCCGTCGACCTTGAACGGGTTCGTACGGGACGACCCGAGGATGGTGCCGCCGCGCGGCAGGATGCCGCGCACCTCGTTGATCGTCAGGTCGAAGGCATCCGCCTCCACCGGGCCACGCCACCCGTCGCGGTACCCGACGAAGGAGTGGCCGTAGACGCCGGTCCCCTTGCGCACGACGGCGCGGATCACTGCGTTGAGGCCGGGGCAGTCGCCACCGCCAGTGAGCACGCCGATGCGCATGGGTGGCAACCCTAGCGACGGGCTCAGCCCTCGAGGTGCGTCTTCAGTCCTTGCACGGCGGCCCGGAGCGATGAGCGCATCGGTTTCGCCAAGCCGCCCGGTTCTACGTCGGTGCTGTAGATGACCAGCGACCCGGCGCCATCCTCGATCACGTCAACCGTGCCGAGGTGTGACTCGACCGGCATAGCGCCACCGACGATGCGGTATTGGAACCGACGCAGGTCGTCGTCACTGATGACGATTTCCTCCTCGACGGTGATGCCACCGCTGAACGTCACGGTGCGCGTCGTGCCAGCAAGCGAAGCGGACTCCGCGGCGGGGAACCAGGCCATGTTCCCGGCGTCGCTGACGACCTTCCAGACCTCGTCCGCCGGACGGTCGATGCGTATGTGTTCACGGATCGTCGCCACTGAAGCCTCCTCGCCTACCTCCAATGTGGTTAGTGAACATAGCCCTCAGGCCATCTCGCGCTCGGCGTCGCCGGGCAGTAACGTCCGCTCCGCTCCGGCGTACAGCACTCGCTGTCGCCGTTAGGGGGACGCGCCCACAGGCGCCGGGAGGAGGCACCATGTCGTCTCGAGGACGACTACGGCGGCTGGTGATTGCACCCGCCGTCGTTTCCGTTGTTGCGGGGTCGCTGGCGATCATCGGTCAGACCGGATCGGCCACGGCAGCGGCCACTGGCCAGAGCAGCACGACCCGCGCGATCCATCTGCGTGGGCAGACCAGCAGTTTCCCGTCGCCGGGTCGCGTCGGCAACGGCACCGGCGCCACGAACCTCAGCGAGGACGGGGCACTCGTGCGCTACACCCGCAGCGGGTCGCCGCGGCCGAAGACCACCACCACGTCGAACGGCAAGACCGTGCTGGCCAGCTCCAACACCAGCTGGTTGCCCACGGTGGCAGCGACGCCGGTGCACAGCGCCAGCACCGGCCTGGTCAACTCATGGCAGGGCCTCGGTGAGATCGACAACCAGCAGACGGCCGGCTTCAACGTCGAGCCGCCGGACCAGGGACTGTGCGTCGGCAACGGCAAGGTCCTCGAGGTCATCAACGACGTCGTCCGCATCTACAGCAAGGCGGGCGTGCCGGTGACCAAAGCGGTTAGCCTCAACAAGTTCTTCGGCTACCCGGAAGGCTTCGACCCGAAGACGAACCAGTACGGGCCGTTCCTGACCGACCCGAGCTGTGCATACGACGCGGCGACCAAGCGCTGGTACGTCGTCGAGCTGACGCTCGATGTCAACCCCGACACGGGCCGGCTGACCTTGGCCAATCACGTCGACATCGCCGTCAGCAAGGGCAGCAACCCGGCGCGCGACGGCTTCTACTTCTACACGATCCCGACCACTGACACCGGTGGCAGCAACGGGCCGCTGCACACGGACTGCCCATGCATCGGTGACTTCCCGCACCTCGGTCTCGACGCCCACGGACTGTTCGTCACGACGAACGAGTACCCGTGGAGCAGCGATCCCGGCGTCTATGGCAACAACTTCAACGGCGCCCAGATCTACGCGCTGAGCAAGTACGCCGTCGCCGCCGGCGAGAGCCTGGTGCCGGTGGTGCAGTTCGAGAACACATTCGCGAAGAACGGGACGGCGAAGATCCCTGGCTTTGCGGTCTGGCCAACGCTGAACCCCGGAACGAACTACCCAACGGCCAATGGCGGCACGGAGTACTTCGCGTCGTCCACGGCAGCGGAAGAAGCCGCACCCACAACATTCAGCGGTCACTCCGACAATGTGCTGCTCTGGTCGGTCAGCAACACGAAGAGCCTGGACAGCGGCAGTCCGAACCTGCATCTGAACAGTTATGTTCTGCCGTCCGAGAGCTACGGCATCCCGCCGCTGGCGAGCCAGAAGACCGGCCCGGTGCCGCTGAAGGACTGTCTCAACGTGCAGTGCCGCGGCGACGGGAACCCGTACCTGCCCGAGGAAGAAGGCGGCCTCGACTCCAGCGACAGCCGCATGCTGACGGCATGGTTCGTCGACGGCAAGGTGCTCGCCGCCCTCGACACCGCCATGATGGTCAGTGGCAACATCCAATCCGGTCCGGCGTGGTTCCAGATCACGCCGAACGGCTCGTCGAGCCACGTCGCGTCGCAGGGATACCTCGGCGTCTCCGGCAACAACGTCATCTACCCATCGATTGCGACCGACCCGAGCAACAACGGAGCAGTCGCGTTGACGCTGTCCGGCGCCGACCACTTCCCGAGTGCGGCGTACGCGCGGTGGACGCCGAGCGGTATGGGCGACGTCTACACGGCCGCGGAAGGAGCGGCACCTGAAGACGGGTTCTGTGAGTACCTCGCCTTCGACTGCGCGAACACCAACCCACCGGTGATCCGGCCGCGTTGGGGTGACTACGCATTCGCTGCCTTCGACGGCACGAACGTGTGGTTGGCAAGCGAGTACATCGCTCACAGCTGTACGTTCGCGCAATTCAACGCGAACACCACGTGCGGTGGTACGCGTACGTACTACGGCAACTTCTCGACCCGGATCAGCCAGGTCACACCGGGTCTGTAGGCAGCTCGTGCTCTGACGCTGACGCCGCCGGCCGCTCGTTGGTCGGCGGCGTCAGCGTCTGTCGGTCGGGCTAGAGGCTCCAGCCGAGCGCTTCGCGACGAGCTTCCAGCACCGCCCAGACACGCGCATTGTGGCGCGCGTCTTCCAGGGCGTGATGCCGTCCCTGTTTCTGCTGCGGCAGCTCGGGCCTGCCGAGCCGCTCCCACTCCTGACGCAACTCTCGGGTGAACCTCGGCAGCGCGCGCGGCAGCTCGGGCATGGTGCCCCACAGCTGACAGATGACGACGTGGTCGTAGTCGCCGTACCACGCCCACGTCTCCGGGTCCCGCCCGTCCGCGGTCACGAATGACAGCAGCTCCTCACGGATCTGTCCGTTCGATTTCCACGCGCTGTCCCCGGGCGACGGCAGCTGCGAGAGCACGTGCTCGCGCACCCACGGGATCGCCGCCCCTGGGTCGAAGTCCGTCGACACGGCGTAGTACTCCCGGCCGTCCTCGCAGACGACGCCGATGGAGACCAGCTCGATCGTCCGGCCGTCTTCGAGGAACTCCGTGTCGAGGAAATACTTCGTACGCGGTGCCACCCCGCTAGGGTGCCCGATTCGTGGCCGTCCTAGCGATCGACGCGGGTACGACGGGCGTCACGGCTCTTGTCGTGGACGAGTCGGGCGCCGTCGTTGCCCGGGGTTACCAGGAGTTCCCGCAGCACTTCCCGCGGCCGGGCTGGGTCGAGCACGACCCCGAGGAGATCTGGCAGGCCACGCTCGGCGCCTGCGCGGCCGCCCTTCGCGGCGCCCCCGCACCGACCGCGATCGGCATCACGAACCAGCGAGAGACTGCCGTCTTCTGGGACCGTGCGTCTCTGCAGGCACCGCGTCCGGCCATCGTCTGGCAGGACCGGCGTACTGGCGACATCTGTGACGAGCTGCGCGACGGTGGTCACGAGCCACGCGTCGCTGAGCTCACCGGCCTGCGGCTAGATCCGTACTTCACCGGCACGAAGCTCGCGTGGGTAGCGCGCAACGAGCCCGACACGTGGGCCGGTGTGCGGGACGGCACGACTGTGGTCGGCACCGTCGACGCCTATCTCATCGCCCGTCTCACCGGCGGGCGCGTCGTCGCCACGGACCCCTCGAACGCATCGCGGACGTTGTTGTACGACATCACGTCGGGGGCCTGGTCAGCCGAGCTGGCGGATCTGTTCGGCGTATCGCTCGATGCGCTGCCTGAGGTGCGGCCGAACTCCGGTGAGCTCGGCCGGACGGACCCGGACGCGTTCCTCGGACTTGACCTGCCGGTCGCCGGCGTCGCCGGTGACCAGCAAGCGGCGCTGTTCGGGCAAGCCTGTTTCGCCGACGGCGAGTCGAAGTGCACGTACGGAACCGGGTCCTTTGTCCTGGTCAACACCGGCACGACGCCGGTGCGCTCGGACGCCGGACTGTTGACGACGGTCGCGTGGGACCTCGGGGACGGACTCGTCTACGCGCTGGAAGGTGCGATTTTCGTCACCGGCGCTGCTGTGCAGTGGCTGCGCGACGGGTTGCAGATCATCACGGCTGCCGACGAAACCGCTGCCATCGCGGCGTCGGTCCCGGACAGCGGTGGCGTCGTCTTCGTACCTGCGCTGACCGGCTTGGGCGCACCGGACTGGGACCCGGACGCGCGCGGGGCGATCCTCGGCATCACCCGCGGGACAACGCGCGCGCATCTGGTGCGTGCGACGCTAGATGCGATCGCGTTCGAAGTGCGCGACGTCATCGACGTGATGACGCGCGAGGCCGGCGTGGCTATCGCCCAGCTGTCCGCCGATGGGGGCGCATCCGTCAACGACGTGTTGATGCAGCTCCAAGCCGACCAGCTGCAGATCCCGGTACGCCGGCCGCGCGTGCTAGAGACAACAGGGATCGGAGCGGCGTTTTTGGCCGGTCTCGCCACTGGAGTGTGGTCGTCGACCGAGGAGTTGAAGGCGACGGTCGAGGTGGACCGGACCTTCGAGCCAGGTGTGCGCGACGAGGCGGCGTACCACCGCTGGCGCGAGGCGGTGTCCCGCTCCCGCGGCTGGGCGCGGCTGTGACGGCGCGACCTTCTCATATGCCGAGGCTCCCTCCGGTTCCGGACCTTTTGCGGCCGCAAAAGGGCGACTCTTCAACGGACCCTCGGCGTTCGTCGCTGCGCCGAGTGCGTCACGCGCGCTCAAAGATGCGCCACTCGCGGCTGACCTCGAGCCCGATCGAACGGTAAAGACCGAGCGCGCCGGGATTGGCCGCCTGCACGTTGAGCGCGAGCGACGTTGCGCCGGTCGCGAGCAGCTCGGTGTAGGCGTGCAAGAGCAGCGCGCGGCCGAGACCGCTCCGCCGTTCGCCGGTGGCGACCGCGATCTGCTGGATCCATGCACGTCCGTCGCTGAAGACGCGGCCGATGACAACGCCAACAGGTACATCGGCGCGCTGCCCGATCCAGCCGCGGTCGTGATCGCCGTACATCTGCCGCCATGCATCCAGTGAGCGGTCGAGGTGGCCACGTATGTCCGCCCAGCGCGCATCCACGTAGATGAGGCGGTGGACACGGGCAGCGTCGCGCTCGAAGTCGAGAGGTACGACGGCGACGCCGGGCGGCCATTGCGGTTTGTCCACCGGGTCCGCACCGGGGCGGGCGAGGTCGAACGACGAGAACGCGTAATGCCAGCCGGCCGTCTCGAGCGCGGCGTGGCGAGGTGCGTCCTCGCCGTAGGTGAACACCGATGAGCCGCCGTTGTCGTGGATCCAGGTCGCCAACTCGCGGTACGGCGGCCGCGCATCAGCGGGGTCGATGATGAGCAGGCCCTCCCTGGCCGGGCCAACGGCAGCGAACCCGACGACGCGACCGCCTGCATCGACGGCCACCACACCGGCGCTCATGCCGCCCAGTTGACCGAGGAACTCCCCCATCTCCTCGGCCGTCTGCTCGGCCGCACCGAACCACACGACGTCCTCGGCAAGGCCGAGCGCAATCACAGCGTCACGGTCGGTGTCGGTCGCCGGTCGAAGCACGTCGCGGAGTCTGCCAGCGGACCGGGCGTCATCGAACTGTGACGCGAATGACGTTGAAAAGCCTCGTTCCGGCTGCTTCCGGGTGTCATGCTGCCGGTACGGGGTTGGTCCCAGGGGGGCTCATGCGGCGAAGCACGGCGACAGCGCTCGGTGTTGTCGTTGTCGCGGCGACCGTCGGCGTCGGAACCACTGCGGCCATCGGCGCGGCCGGCGGGTCGCCGTCCGCCCGCAGCCAGGCCGGCCACATCGCGTCGTCTCTCACCTCTGCCGCAGCGCGCGCGCACTACGGCCTCGACACGGGTCGGCTCGTCTCGGCCGACGTTTGCGTACGCGGCACATGCGTGCACCGGGTGTACGCAAGCGCCCCGGTCTGCGCCCAGGGCTCGGCCTGCATCGGGACTGCGCTCGTCGTACGCCGGTTCGCGCACGGCGTGACGATCTCCGCTGAGCTGGCGTAGCGGACGCCGGCCGGAGCAGCCGCGTTAGCTAGCGCGGCGGCGGCGGACGTCCGGCTCGCTGGCGACGAGTGACTCGCGGGCGGCGAGCTCGGACTCGGCGATGTCTTCTTTGGCCTTCGTCGCGTAGGTGTCGACGTACTCCTGGCCGGACAGCTGCATCAGCTCGTAGATGATCTCGTCGGTGACCGAGCGCAGCACGAACCGGTCCGTGGACATCCCGGCGTACCGCGAGAAGTCCAACGGCTTTCCGAACCGCACGCCGGCGCGTTTCACCCGCGGAATGACCTTGCCCGGTGGCTGGATCTCGTAGGTCCCGATCATGGCGACCGGGATGACAGGTACGCCGGCCTCGAGCGCCATCCGCGCGACGCCGGTCTTGCCGCGGTAGAGGCGGCCGTCCGGGGATCGCGTGCCTTCGGGGTAGATGCCGAGCAGCTTGCCCTCGCCCAGCACCCGCATGCCGGTCATGATCGCGGCCTCGCTCGCCTTGCCTCCGCTGCGGTCGATCGGCACCTGACCGACCCCGGAGAAGAACTGCCGCTTGAACCAACCTTTGATCCCGCGTCCGGTGAAGTAGTCGCTTTTCGCGAGGAACGTGACCCGCCGCGGAACCACCAGCGGCATGAAGAACGAGTCGGAGAACGACACGTGGTTGCTCGCGATGATCGCCGGCCCGTGCTTGGGCACGTTCTCCAGCCCCTCGACCCACGGCCGGAACAGGATGCGAAGGAAAGGGGTGAGGAACGCCTTGACGAGCCAGTAGCCCATCCGGCCTCCTCTCCCTGCTTCGCCGGCCGACCTCGGTCGTTGTCCGCGATTGTTCCCCATCCGGCCAGCCCACGGAACGAGCGGCGCGTCCACCCGCGTGCCACGATGTTGGCGTGCCCGTCCTTCCTGGTGCCGAGCCGTTCCGTTTCGACGGCGGCCCCGTCGGTGTCCTGCTCTGTCACGGCTTCACCGGCAGCCCGCAGTCGATGCGCCCCTGGGGGGAGCACCTCGCCAGCGCCGGCCTGACCGTGAGCTGCCCCCGGCTGCCCGGGCACGGGACTCGCTGGCAGGAGCTCAACCTCACCGGGTGGCAGGACTGGTACGCCGAGATCGTGCACGCCTTCGACGACCTGGCCGGCCGCTGCGACCAGGTGTTCGCGATGGGGTTGTCGATGGGCGGCACGCTCGCCCTTCGGCTCGCGGAACGCCGGCCGAACGACGTGGCCGGCCTGGTCCTCGTGAACCCGTCCGTCATGAGCCTCAACAAGGCGCTCACCGTGCTGCCGGTGCTGAAGTGGATGGTGCCTTCCCTGAAGGGCGTCGGTAACGACATCAAGCGCGAGGGCGTGACTGAGCTCGCCTACGACCGGACACCGATGCGGGCCGCGCATTCGCTGGCGCAGCTCTGGAAGCTGGTGCGCTCCGACCTCGGCGACGTCGTGGCACCGGTCCTCGTCTACCGCAGCGTCGACGACCACGTGGTCGAGCCAGTGAACACGGAGACGGTGCTGGCCGGTGTCGCTTCCCCGGCAAAGGAAGAACGGTTGCTGCGGCACAGCTATCACGTGGCGACGCTCGACAACGACGCGCCGGAGATATTCGAGGGCAGCCTCGACTTCGTGCGCAGCCACACCCGGGCACCGTCGGAGAGCTGACGACGTCTGCGCATGGACGACTTCTTCGCCATCGACCAGCCGACCCCGCCGTCGAGCAGCAACGGGCTGCCGGCTGCTGCCTGGGTCGCGATCGGCACGATTGACCCGCGGTTCGCCGAGCCGCTGCTGTCGACGTTGCGCAGCGCGGGTGTCGGTGCTTACGTCGCGCCGTTCACCGGTCGAGGCCGCACCCATCTCGAGATGCGGCTCTGGGTCGATGCGGCATTGCGCCCCGAAGCCGAGCGCGTCGTCTCGACATCCTTGCCGGAACTTCGCGACTCCTTGCAGGACACGGAGGACGAGAAGTGGGCGTCGATCGTCGCGTCTCTGCAGTCCACTCCCACAACCGACGACGCGCCCTGGCCGGCCATCGAGGACGAGGTCACTGACCGCGAGGTCGACCGGGCCGAGCCGCGAGCGGCAGACGATGCCCCGGCGTACCGCAGCAGGCCCGAGATCAGCGACGACGATGACGAGGACCACTTCGTCCCGCCCGACCCGGCTCCACTCCCGCCGGCAAACCCGGTCACGAAGTACGGCTGGACGGCTTTACTCGGCGGGATCGTTCTGCTCGTCGTGCCGGCGCTGTTCGGCCACGCAATCGGCAGCAGTCTGCTCGCCATCGCGATCATCGCGATCATCGGTGGGTTCCTGACTCTTGTGCTCCGCTTGAAGGACGGCCCACCGGATGACACCGGTCCGGACGACGGCGCCGTGGTGTGACGTGACGGCTCACCTCACTGCGAGCGAGACGGTCGAGATCAGCGGCCATTTGATGGACTCCGGCGTACTCGCGCGCGTTCTCGATGACGTCCTCGACTACGGCTGCGACTACGTCATCGAGAAGTTCGATGTGGGGCGCACTCACGATGACGAGTCCTACGCACGGATCGGCGTAGCCGCGCAGGACGAGAGCGGGTTGCAGCGCCTGCTGATGCGGCTGCAGGCCTACGGCGTCAACCCCGTGGACCCCGGCGAGGCCGTCATCCGCGAAGCCGATCAAGACGGCGTCTTCCCGGACGACTTCTACTCGACCACGAACCTCGAGACCGTCGTCCGCCTCGACGGGCAGTGGGTGCCCGTGGAGCACCCGGAGATGGACTGCGGCCTCCTCGTCGACGGCCACCGGGTACGCACCGTCCCCGTCAGTGACGTGAAGAGCGGCGACCGCATCGTGTGTGGCGCAACAGGCGTGAAAGTCGTCCTGCCGATGCGGCCGCACTCGGCGAACGTCGACGACATGTGGCACTTCGAGTTCATGAACTCCGACGTCTCCAGCGAGAAGCCGCAGGCGCTGCTCGTCCGCCAGATCGCGGCACGCATGCGTGAGGTGAAGGCGGAGAACGAGAAGGTGCTCTGGGTGGCCGGGCCCGCTGTCGTCCACACCGGTGCCGCGCCGGCCATGGTGGCGTTGGTCGAAGCGGGCTATGTCGACATCCTGTTCGCCGGCAACGCGCTCGCAACCCACGACATCGAGTCAGCGTTGTTCGGTACGTCGCTCGGCGTCGACTTGTCCAAGGGCCGCGGCGTCGAGCACGGGCACGAGCACCACATCCGAGCGATCAACAAGGTCCGCAGGGCGGGGTCGATCAAGGCCGCCGTCGAGGCCGGTGTACTGACGGGTGGCGTCATGCACGCCATGGTCAAGGCGAACAAGCCGTTCGTGCTCGTCGGTTCGGTACGCGATGACGGGCCGTTGCCGGATGTCTACGCGAACGTCATCGACGGCCAGCGAGCCATGCGTGCCCACCTCGACGGAGTTGGCTTCGCGGTGATGGTTGCGACGATGCTGCATTCCATCGCGACCGGGAACATCCTGCCGGCGTCGATCCCGCTCGTGTGCGTCGACATCAACCCGGCGACCGTGACCAAGCTCGCGGACCGCGGCAGCGCGCAAGCGATCGGCATCGTCACCGACATCGGCTTGTTCCTGGAGCAGCTCGCGCATCAGCTCATCCCCGGCTACGGCTGATCGCGGGCTAGTCCGACCCGCTGACGGTCAGCTGAGCCGCAGGTCGGCGACGAGCGGACAGTGGTCGCTGGCCTGCGCTATGCCCGGTACGTCGGGCACACCGCACGACAAAACGCGCACGTCCGGGTCGACAAAGATCCCATCGATGCGCTTGTAGGGTCGCGCTGCGCTGTAGGTGTTGCCCTCACCGACCGGCGCGACAGTGAACGCGTCGGTGAACCGTGCGCTCAACGCCTCCCAGCGCGGCCGGTCCGGCGTCTCGTTGACGTCGCCGGCCAGCACGATCGGTGCTCCGTCCCGCACTCGTTCCATGTGGGAGATGACTTCATCGACCTGTCGCGTTCGCTCGGTGTCTTCCAAGCTGAGGTGCATGCTCGCGACGGCGTACCGCTCCCCCTTGACCCGGAGCACGCCGACGGCGAGACCGCGCTGATGCAGATGCGGTGTCTTCTGCAGGAGCACGTCGTACGACGCCTCGACGTCGACACCTAGCCGCGCAAGCAACAACATCGCTCCCGCGACCCGGCCTCCGGTCACCACGAACATGCCGGACTCGCGCGCGAGAGCAGCGCACTTCGACCGCCACCGCAGGAAGCGCGGAGCCTCCTGGATGCAGACGACGTCGGCGTCGCAGGCGCGAATGACCGCAGCCACGGCCACCTTGTCGTCGCGCAACGAACGCACGTTGTATGTCAGCAAGCGCACGAGCGCCGACCATAGCGCCGTCACCGTCAGGAGCCGGTGACGTCCCCGTTCCAGCCGTAGCTGAAGTACGGCGGACCCGTGCACGGTTCGATCACGAGCCCGTCCGGCCGCAGGAACGCGTCCTTCTGGTCCTGAGCGCACGGCGCGTTGCGCGGACCGGAGTGCGGGTCGTCACCGGAACGGTTCGGTACGTCGGCCGGCGGCGGTGGGTCCGTGCCGAGATGGCCTTGCGACACGACGTCAGCCGGTCCTGAGTCGAACATCGTGATCGCCGACCCGTCGTACGGGAACGACGTGATCGCCGGGATCCGCCAGAACGGGTCCTTGTACGGCCCGTAGCGCTCCGGCACCAGCGGCGGGTACAGACCGCCCGCGCCGATCGTTCGGGCCTCGGTCTCCGCCTGGACGTTCGCGACCTGGTGGTCGCCGTACGCGACTTGCAGCAGCACATGGTGCGTCGGAGTTGCGGGCAGCCCCCCGGTCATGTGCGAGGCATAGCCATCGGGATCGGAGCGGTCCCACAACATCTGGATCAGGTCGAGCACGAGCATCCGCTGCGCCTGGTTGGGGTAGTTCGTGTCGAGGATGTTCGAGTAGCCGACAAAGCTCGTCGGGTCGGATGGGTCGAACGTCGCGGGGTTCTTCGCCGTCAACGACTCGGTTGCGACGTAGTCGCTCGAACGTGGCAGCAACACCGCATAGTCGATGCCTGGTACGCCGAGCGTGCACCGGCGTACGTCGATCGACACGGCACAGACGGTCCCGCCATAGATGCCGCCCTGGCTGTTGCCGTCGTAGTACGCCGTTGTCCGGTCGATGAAGGACTGACCGTCCGGCCACTGGAACGCTGCGTTCGACGAGAACCCGTAGCGGTGGATCATCAGGCGCGCGAGGTACAGGAAGTCGAGCTCACCCTGTTGCACTCGGTCGGTCAGGAACGGGAAGTTGCTGAGGTCCTGCATGGCGAGGACGGCGTTGCCGACATCCGCCGTCGCCATACCGAACCAGTCCGTCGCGCAGTAGAGCATCCCGAACCGGCCATTCATGGCCTTCTGCGGCCCGGAGCCGACTTCGTCGGCGCCGCCGAAGAGGCCATGGCCGTATTCCACCGGTCGCATCAGCTGATGCGCGTCGTACGCCGGCCGGCTCACGTCACAGATGAAGTTGGCTTGGTAGGTCTGGCCGGCGACTTGATGCGGCACCGCGTCGCGAGCGGTGCCGAGTAGGAACTCACCCGGGCTCGGGCAGTCGTCGATTACGCCTGTCTTCGTGCACTTCACCGGTGGGCTACACGTCGGCGCGATGTAACACGGCACCGTGAACGTGCCGGTGATCTGCCGGCTGACGTTCGTGTCCTGGTCGGGCGTGTAGTTGGTGACCGAGCTCACCTTGAATTTCGGCGACTTACCGACGACCCGGCCGGCAGCAAGGTCACTGCGGTTGGTCTCGCCAAGCTGGGCGAACGCGTCGTCGCGGATCGCGAGCAACCGACCAGTGACGTTCTTCGTGCTCGCGATCGTGAAGTCCCATGCGAGGTAGAGGTCGGACCGGTTCACGCCCGCCTGTGCCAGCGTCGCGAACAAGCGCTGCATGTGTGCTGACCGCGGGTCGCTCGGGTTGGCAGGCCCGTCACGGTAGGCCTTGAACGACGCGGACGGCTGCGCCACCGAACCGTTGTCCGTGACGAGATGGCGTAACGCGACGATGTATCGGTGCCCGTCCGCGAAGTTGACAGCGGGATGGATCATCAGGTCCTGCTGCACGCCCGACGCGGGTAGGACGCCGTCCTCCTGCGTGTACTGGTCGAGCTCTGCCCAGACCGGCCAGCGCGCGCCGGTGTTCGCGTCAAGCACGACCACACCGGCGTCGGGGTCGTCGTTCGGGTCCATGTCGACGACCGACGGGACGTGGCTCGGGACGAGATCAGCATTCTTCGTCATGCCGGGTACGACGGTGAGGATCTGCGAGCCCGCGCTGAACCCGTCGCTGCGGTTCCAGCCCATCGGGTCGATCGGCTTTCCTTCGACGTTGCGCGGCATACCGAGCCGGTCGAGGTTCAGCCGACGGCCGGTCGCGCTGGTCCGGTCCGGCTTGGTGAACCAGTCGTTGGGGAAGGGCAACATGCACTGCGCCGGGTCGATCGGATCGCAGGCCTGGGGGTTCGCCGGGTCCAGCCCGTGGCCGGGCCAACGGTCGGCCGTAGGTGCGACCCAGTGGGGAGACGCGTGCGGGTGAACGGTAAGCGCGAACGCCGGGGCCGCTGACACCGTCGTCAGGGCAAGCGAGAACGCGAGAAGTCTCCTACGCATGCACCCTTATTCGCCTTCCAGGGCTAGGCCCCTGCTCTGGCCCGGCGGTCAGGTGACCGCGACGATGCGCGCCGAGACAAGCCGGCCGTCCTTGATCGTGACCTCGCCCATCGTGCCCTGCGGTTGGCGGCGCCGGTCCGTCGGTGAGCCCGGGTTGAGCAACCGCTGCCCGTGGTGCACCTCGTTCAACGGAACGTGTGAATGACCGAACACCACGAGCGCTGCGTCCGGAAAGCGGGCACGAAGCCTGGCTGCGCGGCCGTGCGCACGACCGCTGTCATGGATCATCGCGATCTGCAGACCTGCGAGTTCGAGTTGGAGTGTCTCCGGCGCGCGCCCGGCTACGGCCGCCTCGTCGTTGTTGCCGACTACGACGTGGACCGGCGCGAAGGTGGCCAGCTCGTCGAGCGTCGCAGCGAGGCAGACGTCTCCTGCGTGCAGGATCGCGTCGGCTCGGGCGAGCCGCTTCGCTACCGCGGGCGGGCAACCCTTCCATCTGCGCGGCGAGTGAGTATCGGAGAGAACCGCAACGCGCATGTCTGGAGTGTGCCCGCTGCGGCGTACTCCTTGGTAACGACTGCGCAGCGGTCTACGCGGGTAGAGCGAGAAGATGTTCCGGATGCTTTCGCTGCTCGTCGCGATTTGGCTGCTCATCGGCGTTCTCGCGGCCTGGCAGCGGGACTACTTCCGGGACTCCGCACACACGTGCGCCAAGGGCGCCACGATTGTCGCGACGGTCGCCGCAGGGCCGCTCAACTACGTCGGTGCCAACCCGAAGGTGCACTGCTCGTTGCCGCGGCCGAGCCAGTAGGAGGCGCCAGCCTTCTACGTGGTGATCGTCGTGCCGGCGGTGCCGAAGACTGCGTCCGAAGCTTGATCCAACGACGCGATGACGGCACGTTTGCCGCCGCCGTCGACGAAGTCGCAGCACGCTTCGACCTTCGGCCCCATCGAGCCTTCGGGGAACTCCCCCGCCTCGATCAGCCGTCGGGCTTCAGCGACGGACAGCTGCTCCAGTGTGCGCGCCGAGGGCGTACCGAACCCGATCTGGACCCGTTCGACGGCAGTGAGGACGAGCAGCACCTCGGCGCTGATCAGGGTGGCCAACAAAGCAGCTGAGCGGTCCTTGTCGACCACAGCTTCAACGCCACGAATCGTGTCACCGACTTCGACGACCGGAACGCCGCCGCCGCCGGCGGCGATCACGACATGCCCCGCGTCGATCACCTCGCGCAACGCATCTTGTTCGACGAAGTGCTGCGGCCGCGGGGAAGGTACGACGCGCCGCCACTTCTTGTCCGCCATGATCTGGAACACGTGGCCGGTCTCATGGGCGATGCGCTGCGCGGTCGGCCGGTCGTACGACGGACCCACTGGCTTGGTCGGACGCCGGAACGCCGGGTCGCGACCGTCCACGACGACTGAGGTGATGAAACAGAGCACGCGCTTGTCGCAGTCGCGGCGGCGCAGCTCTGAGTCGAGCTCTTGCGCAAGCAGGTAGCCGATCTGTCCTTGGCTCTCCGCGCCACACACGTCCATCGGCATCGGTGCGACGTGCTCCGCGGCGTACTCCTGCTGGAGCAGGATGCGGCCGACCTGGGGGCCGTTGCCATGCGTGACGACCAACGTGACACCACGCTCGACAAGTTCGGCGAGGGTCGATGACGTCTGCGCGATGGCGGCGCGCATCTCAGCGACGGTGCCGGTGCCGGTCTCCGGCGAGAGCGCGTTGCCGCCGAGCGCGACGACGACCCTCATGACTCGCGCAACCGTGCCAAGTCAGCAGCGCCGACGAGACCGGCGGTGTTCCCGAGCTCAGCGGGACGGACCTCGGCGATCGGCCGGAAGGCCGCGCCCGGCAGCCGGGCCCGGAAGGCACTGATCGACGGGTCGAGCAGCAGGCTGCCGGCTTCGGAGACGCCGCCACCGATGATGAACAAGGCCGGGTCCAACATCAGCGCCAAGCTGGCGAGGCCGATGCCGGCCCAGGACCCCACATGCTCGAACGCCTCGACCGCGACCGGATCACCTGCGAGCGCCGCTGCGGTGACATGCGGTCCGGTGATGCCGTCGGAGGTTCCGTCGCCGAGACTGAGCAGGTACGCAGCACGGCTCGGGTCGTACAACGCGATCTCGCGTGCCTCGCGCACGAGTGCTCGACCGCTGCTGTACTGCTCCCAGCATCCCCGTTGGCCGCAGCCACAACGCCGGCCGTTCGGGACGACCTGCATGTGTCCCATCTCAGCAGCGATGCCGTACTCACCGCGGAACAACGCGCCGTTGAGGACGATCCCGCCGCCGATGCCGGTGCCGATCGTCACCATGACGACGTCGCGTGCCCCCCGCCCGGCGCCGAACCTGCACTCTGCCCATGCCGCGGCGTTCCCGTCGTTCTCGACGACGACCGGAAGGTTGATCCGTTTGCTCACCTCGTCGCGAAGCGGCTCGTTACGCCACGCGAGGTTCGGCGCGAACAGTACGACGGCGCCATCGCTGTCGATGAACCCCGCTGCGCCGATGCCGACCGCTGACACCTCGTGGTGTTCGCACAGCTCGGCCACGACTTCGGCGATCGCGTCCTCGATCTCGTTCGGGTCCGCGCTCGGCGTGTCTCTGCGCGCCATCTGCAGGATCCGCCCGGCTTCGTCGACGACGCCGGCCGCGAGCTTTGTGCCCCCGATGTCGAAGCCGATGGTGAACGTCATCGGGCTAGCCAATATCGATGTGCTGCACGGGCGACTCCCGCCGCGACGCCCAGGACTTCTCGTGTGCATCAACCGCAGCTCGTAGTGCCGCGAGCATTGAAGCCGTCGCGTCAACGAGGTGCTCGAAGACTTCCGGCCGGGTGCCGCGCACCAGCGAGATCATCCGGCAGACAGGGCAGAGCTGACACTCCGCCGCTCCGGTCGCGATGTGCGCGTCCACGGCGGCGGTGGCGCCGCCCGCGGTGTCCTTCACCCAGGACTCGAAGGCGGCGAATAGTCGCGAGGCTTCCTCTGCGACCGAGCCGACACCCTCGGCATGTGGCGACGTCATGGCGTCATCCAAAGCGCGGGATCCGGTTCGAACCGCACCCGCAACCTGCCGTCGTTCAACGCGGCCCCGACCACCGTGCACCGGCGCAGGGCACTCGGCAGCGCGAGCACTCGCCGATGCGACCCGACCGTGATGACCAACTCGTCGCCCTTCCGGACAAGGTCGACCGCGCGCTTGTCGGCGAGCGGCAGAGCCAGCGAGAGCACGAACTCGTCTCCGGTGCGCTCGACGTCGATCAACTCCGGTCCAGCAGGCGGCGCGAGCGGGTCGGTCGACGCGTCGGCGTACAGCTCCTGCGCAACTGCGGAGAGCGCGGCGACGCCAACGGGCTCATGGCCGAGGTACGGCGCCAGCCAGAGCGGCAGCGGCCCGAACGACGACTGCACCTCAGCGAGTTGCCGCGACTGCGACGCGACCCAGCCGGAGCGCCATGCGTCGCCGCCGGCCTCGGGAAACACCCGGTTCGCGATCACGCCGTCGACGCGGTAGCCATACAGCGACAGCGAGGTCAGAGTCCGCCGCGCCTCGGCCACGACGACGGCCTCCGGCGTCAGCACCAACCGGACTGAAGCGGAGGCAGGGTCGGTGAGCACGTGCCGGACCTCGGCGAGCTCGCGGGACAGCCGCTCGACCGCGTCGAAGACCCGGTCCTGCGGCATCGGCACCCGGCTCACCCGGTTGAGCATCGGCCGCAGCGTGCGGACGACGCGCCGTTCGATCGGGAAGACGCGCTCGACGTACCAGCTGAACGCGTCCGGCAGCGCGAGCAACCGCAACGTCTCCGCGGTCGGCGCGCAGTCGACGACGACGACCTCGTAGACGCCGCTCTCGACCTGCCGGCGTACCTCGAGCAGCGCGAGGACTTCGTCCGCGCCCGGGATCACGGTCAGCTCCTCCGCCTCGAGCGGATCGACGCCCACGGCGTCAAGAACGCTGACGAGCCAGCTCTGCACTTCACGCCAGGTCTGCTCGAAGCGTCGCTGGGTGTCGACCTGTTGTACGGCGAGGCCGGTGTCGACTTCTACCGGCTCGCCCCGGGAGGAAGTTGTGTCGACCCCGAATGCGTCGCCGAGGGAATGGGCCGCATCCGTGGAGATGACGAGCGTCTTGCGCCCTTGTGAAGCGGCGTGCGCAGCGGTAGCAGCGGCGACGGTTGTCTTGCCGACACCGCCCTTGCCGGTGAACAGCAGGACGCGCACCCACAGAGGCTACCGGTGTGGGACGTCAGCGCCCGGCTTGTCGGCGACCCCGCGTACGCGGCGCAACGGGCGGTGGATTTGACTATGGAGCCGCGATGCGCAAGGAATCACAATGAGCCGCAGGCTTCGAGACAAGGAGTAACACCATGGGCCTTTCCATCGGGGATACCGCTCCCGACTTCACCGCAGAGACCACCGAGGGCAAGATCAAGTTCCACGACTGGATCGGCGACTCGTGGGCGGTGCTCTTCTCGCACCCGAAAGACTTCACGCCGATCTGCACAACAGAGCTTGGCCGGATGGCGATGCTGAAGCCGGAGTTCGACAAGCGGAACACGAAGATCATCGGTCTGTCGGTCGACGCGGTCGACAACCACGCCAAGTGGGCCGACGACATCGAGGAGACGCAGGGCGCGCGGCCCAACTACCCGATGATCGGTGACACCGACCTCGCGGTTTCGAAGTCATACGGCATGCTCCCCGCGGACGAAGGCAGCAGCTATGAGGGGCGTACGCCGGCCGACAACCAGACGGTCCGCAACGTCTTCGTCATCGGCCCGGACAAGAAAGTCAAGCTGATCCTCGTCTACCCGATGAGCACCGGACGCAACTTCGACGAGGTCCTTCGCGTCATCGACTCACTTCAGCTGACGGCGAAGTACAAGGTCGCGACGCCGGTCGACTGGAAGCCGGGCGAGGACGTCGTCATCGGCGGCGCGGTGTCGAACGACGAGGCGAAGGAACTTTTCGGCGACTGGAAAGAGCCGAAGCCCTACATCCGGATCGTGCCGCAGCCGTCCGGCTGACCAGCGAGGTCGCCGCGCAGATCAGCTCGGCGCCGCACCGCGCTCCACGCGCTTCTTGAGCTCCTTGAGCGCCGTGTCGATGATGACCTTTTCGGCACGGCGCTTGAGCAGCCCGATCATCGGCAGGTTGAGGTCCACTGCGAGGCGGTAGTCGACGCTCGTCTGGCCGCCCCCCGCATCGCTCAACGCGTACGTGCCGTCCATGCCTTTCAACACCTTGCCTTTGACCAGGTGCCAGGAGACCTCGTCGTCGCCGCTCCAGTCGTACTCCAGGACGTAGTCGTCCTTGATGACACCAGCGTCCAGCACGAACCGCACCTGCTTCGCCCGCCCGTCGGCTCCGGTCTCGACGACGTCGGCCGACTTGATGAAGCCCGCCCAGTCCGGGTACGCCGCGAAGTCAGCGATCACGTTCATGATCGTTGCTTGGTCCGAACCGATGGTGATGCTCGACTGTGCCTGGTCAACCATGACCCTGAAACCTACCTCTGCGGCTCGCTCTCACCATTCCAGTACGTATGGCTGCCCGGTGCCCCGAAAGTGCCCGACATTCACACACTCCGTGCGCCCGATACGCACGCGTCGCGCCAACGGGTTGTGCACGTGACCGAAGACGACGAGCGAAGGCTGGGTGTCCCGGATCGCGTCCAACAAGGCCGCGCTGCCCCGTTCGAAGCGCCGCCCGACCACGTCGTAGGTCAGGAGCGGCAACGCCGGCGGGATGTGCGCGCACAGTACGTCGACTGCGCCGATGGCCTTGATCTTGTCGGCGTACTCCTCGTCGGAGATCTCGAACGGCGTACGCATCGGCGTCTGCAAGCCGCCGCCGACGAAACCGAAAGTGCGTCCACCGATGTCGATCGTCTGCCCGTCAAGGATCGTTACACCGTCATGTGCGTATTCCGCGTACAGCCGCGGTACGTCGACGTTGCCGTACGTGACGTACGACGGTGTGGGCATCGCGGCGAACAGCGCGGAGTACTGCGCGCGGATCGCCTCCTCGATCACCTCGCCGCGGTCGCGGTTGAGCGACTCCCAGAGCCCCGTAGAGAACTCGCGGGCCTCGTCGAAGCGGAGTTCGGAGCGCATCTGGATGTAATGGCGAGCGGCGTCCGCACCGAACAGGTCAGCCAGGATCCCGACGCCATGGTCGTCGTAGTCAATGAACAACACCAGATCGCCGAGGCAGACCAAACCGTCGGCCCCTTCACCGGCACGACGCAACGCGTCAACACTGCCGTGGACGTCGCTCACGACATGCAGGCGCATGGCGGTCAGCGTAAAGGCGAAGGGTTGTCAGTCAGAAAATCGTGGACAGCAGCGCGAACAACGCGACGAACAGCCCGGTGAGCGCCAGTCCGCCGACCACCATGACAAGCGCGGCGGTGCTCGCCCTGTGCTGGTCGGCGCGCGGTAGCCGGTCGACGAGCCTGCGTTGCGTGCCCGGAAGCGCCGGATCGAGGAACTTCGCTCCGCAGTTGTCGCAGAAATCCTCGTCGAACGGAACCATGGTGTGGCAGCGACCGCACGGCCAGCTCGCGGGTGCCGGCGCTTCGGCGACCGCGACGGCGGGGGGACTCGGCTCGGCGGCGGCCCCGCCGAGCAGATCGGTCAGCGGCGCCTCGAGTGGGTCCGGGGAAGGCGGCGCGGCAGCCAGCGGCACACCAGCCGGGGCCGCGGCTTGGGGCGGCGCGGGCGCGGGCCGCAGGTCGGCGTAGCACTGGCCGCACCATGCGGCGTCCGGCCGCAAGGCAGCCGAGCACGACGGACAGCGATCGGCGGTCACAAGAGCCATCTCGGCAGTTAGCGCGCCGCCCTTGACCCATTCGGAGTAGCAGCCGGTGCCGCAGGCGCCAGCGGGGGCGGTTCCCCGGCGGGCCGACCGTCTTCGAGCTCGTCTTTCAGGGCGTGGAGCACGGCCTTCCAGCTGGTGGCGTGCGCCCGGGCGATCCGGACCGCGCGACGCTGGAGGCGGCGGGGAGACCCGGCGACGGGCTCGGTGCGGCTGCCGCGCCGGGTGGGGTCCGCGCGCAGGAAGTAGTGGACGATCACGCCGTCCCCGAACGGTTCGAGCCATATCTCGCAGCTGCCGACCAACTGCCCGGTCACGCTCCATCGGATGCCGGCGTCGGCCCGGTCCATGAAGACAACGAGGTCGAGGCCGGGCCAGGCCCGGCGTACCACCTCGGGGTCGCGCAGCCGCGCCGCCAATGTGGCGGGGGGAACGACTATGAACGTCTCGTCCATCAGATCGACCAGCGGCACCGGACGAGCCTGCCATCTCGGGGTAGCGTTCCGGCGGGCGCCCAACGGGGCCGCGGTGAGGAGTGGGCAGTGGTGCGCGAGTACAACGTGCCGGACGACGTCGAGGTCGACCCCAACGCGAATATCGCTGACGCCGTCTTCGAGAACGCGGACACCGAGCCGGACCGCGTGACGTTCCTGCGCAAGGTCGACGACCGATGGACCGAGATCACCTCGCGCCAGTTCCGCGACGACGTAGTCGCCCTGGCAAAGGGATTCGTCGCGGCCGGTATCAAGCCGGGAGAGCGGATCGGTCTGCTTTCGCGCACGCGCTACGAGTGGACGGTGACCGACTATGCGATCTGGACCGCAGGTTGTGTGACGGTGCCGATCTACGAGACTTCGTCGCCCGAGCAGGTCGCCTGGATCCTGGGTGACTCGGGTGCCGTTGCCGTCATCGTCGAGACCGACGGACATCGCAAGACGTGTGAAGAGGTCGCCGGTGAACTGCCCGACGTACGCCACGTGTGGGGCATCGAGTCCGGCGAGTTGACCGACCTCGCCGGAACCGGCGGAGACATCAACGACGAGCAGATCACCGAACGCCGCCGCAGCGTCCGGGCTGACTCACTCGCCACGATCATCTACACCTCTGGTACGACCGGCCGACCCAAGGGCTGCGAGCTCACCCACGAGAACTTCCTGTTCGACTCCGCCGCGACGACGGAGACCTTGAACAAGCTCTTCGACGTCACCGGCGCCGCAACATTGCTATTCCTGCCGCTCGCCCACGTCTTCGCGCGCATCATCCAGATCGGATGTGTGCGCAACCGCGTGCGGATGGGACACACGAGCGACATCAAGAACCTGCTCGCGGACTTCAAGGCGTTCCAGCCGACGTTCATCCTGTCCGTGCCCCGGATCTTCGAGAAGGTCTACAACACCGCGAAGAACCAAGCGCACGCCGGCGGCCGGGGCAAGCTCTTCGACCGCGCAGAGGCGATCGCCGTGAAGTACAGCGAGGCCCTCGACGCGGACGGTCCATCGGTCATGTTGCGCGCACAGCACGCTGTCTGGGACCGGCTCGTCTACAGCAAGCTGCGCGCCGCGCTCGGCGGAAAGACGGAATATGCCGTCTCCGGCGGCGCTCCGCTCGGTGCACGACTCGGGCACTTCTTCCGTGGCGTCGGCATCACGGTTTTGGAGGGCTACGGGCTTACCGAGACAACGGCAGGGGCGACGCTCAACCTGCCGCACCAGATGAAGGTCGGCACTGTCGGTCGACCGATCCCCGGTGAGTCGGTGCGCATCGCCGACGACGGCGAGATCCTCCTCAAAGGCCGCAACGTCTTCCGCGGTTACTACAACAACGCAGACGCGACGAAGGAAGCGCTGGAGAACGAGGGATGGTTCCACACCGGTGACATCGGCGAGATCGACGACGACGGCTACCTGAAGATCACCGGTCGCAAAAAGGAGCTCATCGTCACGGCAGGCGGCAAGAACGTCTCCCCCGCCGTACTCGAAGACCGGCTGCGCGCGCATGCCCTCATCAGCCAGGCCATGGTCGTCGGCGACAACCAGCCCTTCATCGCGTGCCTCATCACGATCGACCACGAGGCTTTCCCGGACTGGAAGAAACAGCACGGCAAGCCGGACGAGGCGACCGTTGAGGACATGACGGACGACGACGACCTCAACAAGGCGATTCAGGAAGCCGTGGACGACGCGAACAAAGCGGTCTCCCATGCGGAGGCGATCCGCAAGTTCCGGATTTTGCCGGTCGACTTCACCGAAGAAGGCGGTCAGCTGACCCCCACGCTGAAACTCAAGCGGAACGTCGTCGCCAAGGAGTTCGGCTCCGACATCGACGCGCTCTACACCAAGCAAGACGCCTGACCCGCGGCCCTTCCGCTGCCCCCTAGATCACCGTGGGTGCGAGGAGCGACTGCAGCCTCGTGGCCAGGGTGTGCCACTGCCAGTCGGTTTCGACCCAGGCGCGGCCGAGCGCGCCCATGGCCTTCGCGCGCTCGGGGTCGTCCAGCAGACCGGCGACCGCATCGGCAACCGCGGTGACGGACCGCCCGTCGACGACGAGTCCGGTCTCACCGTCGCGCACCGCATCGGCCGCTCCCCCGCTGTCGCCGGCGACGACAGGCAGCCCGGTGGCGGCTGCTTCCAAGAACACGACGCCGAGACCTTCGACGTCCATCCCGGCGTACCGAGTGCGGCATGGCATCGCAAAGACATCGCCCGCGGCGTAGTACGCCGGTAGCTCATGCCATGCCACCGCCCCGGTGAAGACAACATCCCGCTCCACGCCCGCCTTGACGGCGAGGCGGCGCAACCGCTGTTCGTACTTGCCACCACCCACCATCAACAACGCGGTGTCCGCAACACGACGCCGGATCTCCGGTAGCGCGGCAATCAGGGTGTCCTGGCCTTTGCGGGCGACCAGTCTGGAGACGCACACAACGACTGGCCGATCGGCAAGTCCGAGCTGCGCGCGCATCGATGTGACGTCGGGACGGAACACGGACGTGTCAACACCCGGTGCAAGCTGCTCCATGCGCACGTCGCTTCCGAACGCTGGTGCGATCCGTCGCCGGGTGTACTCGCCGAGGTAGGTGACCGTGTCGACGTGCCGCCCGATCCGACGCAACACCCGGCGCGCCACGGGCAACGAAGCCCACCCGACCTCGTGGCCGTGCGTCGACGCGACCAGCCGCTCGGCGCCAGCGCGACGAAGCGTCGGAGCGAGCAAGCCGAGCGGCGTCGACGCCCCGAACCACACGCTGCGACAGCCCTCGTCGCGAACCAACGTCGCCGCCTGCTGCGCAACTGCGCGCGTGGGCAGCATCATCGACCGCGGATACCGCACGACCCGGAAGGGCTGCGCAGCGTCGAACTTTTGCCAGCCGTCGTACGACGAGGCATAGACGACGACGTCGTCAGCCGGCAAGCAGGAGATGAGCCCGTGGACGAATGCCTGGATACCACCTGGCCGTGGCGGAAAGTCGTTCGTGACGAGGAGCGTGCGAGACGTCAACGAAGTACCGCGGTGACGTAGGTCTGCCACTGTCTCGTGAAAGTCGCGAGCGACTCATGCAGTACGCCGCGGATGGCGGCATCGGTCGCGGCCTTCTCCGATCCTTGCGTGGACGCACCCACCGCTCGATACAGGCGAACCAGCGCAGCCTGCCCCCAACGCTCGGCGATGAAGCGACAGGCAAGCCACGACTCGTCGTAGGCCAGCGCGAGATGTTTGTTGGCGCCGGCGTAGTCGTCGTCGCCAGGCAGGCCTGGAGCCCGGTGGCCTTGATCGAGATAGACCTTGAGCTCGTGCGCAGCGATCGACGGCGGCGTGTGCAACTCGCGATAGCCGACGTAGTCAGCCATGCCCTCGATCAACCAGTCCGGCAAGACGGGACCGGTGCTCGCGCGCGACGCCACATGTGTGATCTCGTGCGTGACGACGACCTGGCGGCCCTTCACACCGAGCCGACGGTAGTTGTCGGGGTTGATCAACACTCGATCACCGGTCGGAGTCGTGCGCTGACCTGCCTCCACGAGCTCTGCGGTGGCGACCGCCGCGATCTGGCTGAGGTCGCCTTGGTCTCCCAGAAGTTTGCTGAGCTCCGATTGCCGGTCCGGCGCGAGCACGACGATGTGTTGCGACCACCGGCGTCCCCACACCTTCGTCACCCGCGGCACGTCTCGCTGCGCCTCATCCGCGAGCGCAGCCAGCGAGACCCGGCTGTCGGGGTGACCGAGCACGATCGCGTTCCGGCGGCGTACGACGGACACCGGTCCGAAGTCCCAGATGTCGCGGGCGGTCGTGTAGGCAAGGCTCGCGGCGTCAGAGTCCGAAGCGATGTACCACCGCCGGTGTCGCTGCACGAACGTGTAGTAGGTGTCGAGGGCGGTCGGGCTCCTGTCGAAACCGGCGATCTCGTAATGCAGTACGACGTGCGGCAACCAAACGGCCGCGTTGTACCGCAAGAACTGTGCACCGTCGGAGGGTGCGACGTTGTCGGCGTCAAGGGTGTAGGACCACGTCGAGAACGGCACGTGCTGCACGTTTGCGAAGTAGCGCACCTGCTGGGCGCGGAACTTAGCTGACGCGGGGTCCAGGGTCGCCATGAATCCGGCCCGGTCATGACGACGGATCGCCGTGGCGCGTGCGAGCAGGACATCGCGGATAGCGCGATCGCGCGCACGGTCCGCTGCGCCCGTCGACTGGTCGGGTAATGGGCGGAAGTGCGCGGCGGGAGAGTGCGCGCGCGACCTGTCCGGGCCGACCGACAACTGGCGTCCGACGTAGGCCCCGCTGAGCGCCAAGTCGGCAATCAGCACGAACGGCATCACCCGGAGGCCGAGCCGCGGCCAGCGCCCGTTCATTTCTTCGCCGGGTACAAGATCGGACGCACTTCCTCGAGCGTCGCTGCCCACTGGTCCGCCGCGCTTCGCCGCGTCTCGTCCGACTTTGCGAACAGGCCGCTCGCCTTTCTCGTTGCGCCCCGCAACGGTGACGTCAGCACCGTGTACTCCTGTTCGGCCTGCTTGCGTCCGTCGTACCAGTCACCGCTCACTCGCTCATACCACAGTGTCGACATGCCGAACAGCACGGCGTACGACGGCCAGGCAGACCCAACACTCGCGATGAACACGCCGTCCGCATCGGTCTCAGCTTGTCCGGCGCGGGCCACGGTTGTCACCGCTGCGCTCATCCGGACTGGCATGTCGCGCGTCCGCGCTGCCGCGGACAACCGACCCAACGCTGCGGAGTACGCACGCAGCAATGCTGGCAGCCGAGTGACGAGCTGGCTCACGGCGGCAGCATCGAGGGCGTTGTCCTGGCGTGCTTTTCGCGCACGCTTCAGGTCTCCGCTTCCGCTCGCTGCGTCGACGGCGTCGATGTGGTTCGCGGCGACGACGACAGCGTTCATCCCCGCGATCAGCGGGTCACGCGTTTGGTTGACCCCGACGACGGCGCGATCCAGCGCCGATGCGTTCGAGCCGGCGGAAGCGCCCGGCTGCGGCGTCCGCGAAGTGCCGGTCGACGGGTGGCTCCCCCCGCACGCCGACAGCAGCGAGCACGCCACGGCCGCGGCGACCAACGACAGTGGGGTAGACCGGCTCACCTAATGAGTGTCACCGACGCCGGGTCGTTCCTCGCCCTCCGGTCCCCCGCCGCCCGGCAGCGGCCCGTGCGGTTGTCCGGCCAGTCGTCTTCTTGGCAGTGGTACGCCGGCCCGCCGTCTTCTGCGCGGTCGTCTTCCGCGCGGTGGTCTTCCGCGCGGTGGTCTTCCGCGCGGTGGTCTTCCGCGCCGTCGACTTCCGCGCCGTCGACTTCCGCGCCGTCGACTTCCGCACAGCGGTTTTCCGCGCCGTGGACTTCCGCGCCGTCGACTTCCGCGCCGTGGACTTCCGCGTCGTGGACTTCTGCGCTCGGCTGCGCGGCGCGACGTACCCGATCGAAGCGGCAAGGTGATCAATGGGCGTCGGCGTGCGGTCGTGAGCGTGCCACTCCCATTCCGCAACCCGCCGGCGACCCCGCGCCACGAACTCGAGCCGCACCACCCAGCAGCCGTCCTGCCGCCGCCGCGTCGTCCATTCGACCGATTCCGGCCGCAGCGATGAGACCGCAGCCAGGTTGGCGATAACCGCGTCGCCCAGCGTCCGGGCCGACGTTCCCCACCGTGGCCGCTCCATCACCGCCGCCTGCGCGTCGTCGATGACCTGTTGGCGTTCCGACTCAACCGGCCCGGCGTACGGCTCCACCCGATCGACCGAAACGCCAGCCGCGCGCGCGACCTCCTCGACGGTCTGCCCGGCCCGCAGCCGGGCTTGCATCTCACGCGGGCTGAGCGCGGACTCCTGTCGCGATCGGTCGCCGTCGGCAGACTCGGCGTACAACTCGCCGGCGAGCGCGGCGCGCAGGCGCTTGTCGACGGCGAGCTTGTGCGTCGGCCGGGCGCCCTTCGCGGCGCCCGCGAGCAGCAGCGACTTGCCGTCGGAGGTGACGGCGACCACATGCAGCTGACGCACGCGCTGCAGTCTCCCTCACCTTGCGGTTACAAGCGACAGGCCGCGCCGGACGAGCCGACGCGGCCTGATCGCGAACTAGCTGACGCTACGGGCGGACGGCACCGGTGTAGTCACCACGGAACGCGGGCGCGATTTCCACGCTCGCGCCGGTGTGCGGCGCGTGGATCATGTTGCCGCCGCCGATGTAGATACCGACGTGGTGGATCGGGCTGCCGAAGAACACCAGGTCACCGGGCTTGATGTCGGACTGCGACACGTGCTGCCCGGAGCCGTACTGCGCTGACGAGGAGTGCGGCAACGAGACACCCGCAGCCGCCCAGCTCGCCATGGTCAAGCCGGAGCAGTCATAAGACCCCGGTCCCGTCGCGCCCCACTGGTAGGGCTTGCCGAGCTGCGCGTAGGCGAAGCGAACCGCGACGGATGCCTGGCCGGATGCCGGGCCGTTGTAGTGGACGTGCGCCCGCTGGGTCTGGGCCCGCGCTCGGGCTGCCGCGGCGCGAGCCGCAGCAGCGGCTTCCAGTCGGCGCCGCTGGTCGGCTTTGAGGGACGACAGCAGCGACTGCTCTTGGTCGAGCGTGTTGCGGATCGCGTCGCGTTGCGTCTTGAGCGACGCGGCGATCTTCTTCTGCGCGGCGAGCTGCTGGTTCGCCACCGCCTGCGCCTGCTGGTAGTTGAGCTGTGCGACCTGCAGGGCGCGCAGTGCGTCCGACTGGTGCGTCGAGATCTGGTTCAGCGAGGACGCCCGGTCGAGGAACGACTCGGGGTTGCTCGTCGTGACCAGCGAGACGAACTGGTCGGCGCCGCCGGTGCGGTAGGCCGCAACAGCGACCTGGCCCATGGCACGACGCTGGGTGTTGATGACGCGCGCCTGCTGTGCGAGCCGGTGCTCGGCCGCGGCGGTACGCCGGGCCGCGGCGGACAGCTGGATGCGCGCCTGGTCGTAGGCCTCGACGGCGCGGTCGACCTTGGCGTTGAGCGCGTCGACCTCACGCTGGACTTCGGCGAGGCTGCGCGCGGGCGCGGCGCTGCTGGTCATCGGCGGCAGGATGCCGACCGCCACAGCGGCGCTGATCAGAGGGACGATGAGGGCAGGGCGAAGTAACCGGGGGGTCGCCACGAGGGGGCGGCTCTCCTTGTCTTCCTCGTCCGCCTACCGGGTGAGCTGACGGGTTCGGGCGGGAAGATCGCCCTACAGCACCCGAACTTGCCCGGACCAGCGAGGGGCTGGCCCGGCACGGGCACCGATTCACCCCAGGGAACGTGGTTCCCCGGCTCCGACCGTCCGTGACGGTCAGACTCGGCGGAGGCAGTGACCGCCGCCCGGCGGGCGACTGACGGGCCGAACTGCCGCGGTGAGATTAGTGATCGAACCGTTACGTAGGCAAGTTGAGTGGGCGGGTTAGGGAAAACTCATCAAGATTTTCCCTGAACTCTTGCCGAAAACCGGACAGATCGCCCATCTGGCATAGCCCGTCTGGACCGGGCCGTGGCCTCATCGGCTAGCCAGTTCCGGTCCGCGGGGTGAGCCGAAGAGGTGGCAGGAGACCACCCGCCGCGAGCGCGTCGAGGGCCTGCGCCTCCTCCGGGGCGAGCGCCAGGTAGGCCGCGTCGGCGTCGGTCAGGTCAGCCGCGAGCCCGGACCCCATCTCGGCGTCCGCGGCGCCGGCGAGCAGCACGGTCACCACACAGTCGTCGCAGGCGCGGCCGCGCACGCTGCAGTCGTCACAGTCGATGATCAGGTTGCCGGTCCGGTCGGGTGCCATCGCTCCTCCAGTTCCTCGACTGCGGACCGTACGACGCGGCACCGACAACTTCGTCCGGATCCTCGTCGCGGGGCCGTTCCTGAGCCCGAAAACAGGCTCAGCGGGAGTCCAGCAACCGCAGCAGCGTGACCGACGCCACCGCCGTCACGCCCGGGCGGCCCACGCCGTCGGCAACCTCCCGGTCGGAGGACACCACGACGACGGGCCGACCAGGAGGCTCCGCCGCGACCAACCGCCTGATCACCTCGTCCGCCGTGACGCCGGGGTCGCTGAAGAGCACCCGCACCCGCCGTACGCCGGCCCCCGCGACGCCGGGGCCGACGCCTGCGCCGTCGAAGACGCAGGTGACCTCTCCCTGTGTCCGGGCCGCGAGGCCGCCCAGGCCCGCGACCAAGCGCGTCCGCTGTTGTTCGAGGGGGGCATCGCCGTAGCCCGTCTTCGTCACGTTGTAGCCGTCGACGACAAGGTGCGTGCCCGGCACGGCGAGAAGTTCGGCGAGGAACGCCGGGTCGTCACTCGCGCCCGGCCAGCCGCTTCGCGAGCTGCTGGACCTTGCCCTCGCGGCGCCTTCCACGGTGTCCGCCGGCAGCGTCGTCGGCGGCGGCAGGGCAAGCTCGCGCGCCAACCCTTGAGCCGCGCCGACCACGGCGTCGAGCAGCAACCGCAGCCGCACATCGGCCTCGGTGCGCTGCTCTCGGTCGCTGCGCCGGGCGGCATCGAGGACGCGTTCGGCGTCAGCGACGCGCGCCCGCAGACGGCGAAGCTCCGCGTCACTCGCGCGCGCGGCGCGGGCCGCTTCTTCCTCGGCTCTGCGAACTCCGTCGGCCGTGGCCGCCGCCGAGGTCTCGACTCGCTGCGCCCGCTCCTGCTCGCGGCGCAGCTCGCCGCGGGTCCGGTCCAGCTCACTGCGCACGGCGGCGAGCTCGGCCCGCAGTCGGGTGAGCTCGGCCCGGCCGGTCGCTCGCGTGGCCTCGAGCTGCTCGCGCAGTCGGGCCGCGTTTTCGGCTGCCGTCGCAGCGGCCGCACCTGCACTGACCTCGGCCGCGGCCGCCGCCGCGACCAATTCCTCCCACCCGCCGCTGCGCAGTAGCCAGCCGAGCGCGGCCAGCTCGACCGGATCCGCGGCCGCCGGAGGCGCACCCGCGTCGAGGGCAGCGGCCAGATCCGGCTCGCGTTGGCGGGCGTAGCCGGCGACGACCGCGCGGAACTTGTCGTCGGTCAGCGCGGTCGCGATCGGCATCGTCGCCTTCGCCCGCCGCTTCGGCGTGAACCGGGTGACGGCCCGCAACGGCCCGGGCACTTCTTCCGGCGACAGCGTCCCCAAGCACTCCGCGGTGATCGCGACAACGCGGGACCGGACGGCCTCCGGCAGCGGAACGCTTGTGTTCGGCGTGGTCATACCGCGCCGGCGGCGCGCAGCGCTGCGATCTCCTCCGACGTACGACCGAGCTCGGACAGCACGTCCTCAGTGTCCGCCCCGAGAGCGCTCGGCGGCGATCCCACTCGCCCCGGCGTTGCGGCGAGCCGCGGGGCGACGCCGGGCATCGGGAACGAGGATCCGTCGGACAGCGGCACATCGACGACCATGTCCCGCGCTTTCGCACTCGGGTCCGCAAAGGCCTCGCCCATGTCGAGGACCGGCGCGACACACGCGTCGACGTCGCCGAGAATCCGCAGCCACTCCCCCAGCGGCTTGGTTGCGAACACTTCCTCCAGCCGGCGGCGCAACTCCGGCTGCCGGTCCCGCTCCATGTGCAGGCCTTCGAGCTCGGGTACGCCGAGCCCTTCGACAAGTGCGTGGAAGAACTGCGGTTCGAGGGCGCCGACGGCGGCGTACCTGCCGTCAGCGCAGCGGTAGGTGCCGTACCACGCATAGCCACCGTTGAGCAGCTCGGCGCCGGCGGCGGGCGCGTTACCGGACGCGGCGAACGCACCGGCGTGGATGGTCAGCCACGACATCACGCCGTCGGTCATCGACACGTCGCAGAACTGGCCTTCACCCGTCTGCTCGCGAACACGCAACGCGACGAGGATGGCGACGATCGCCTGCAACCCACCGCCGCCGATGTCGCCGATCTGCAGTCCTGGCGGCCACGGACCTGACTGCGAGCTGCCCGAGAACGACAGCACGCCGGCGTAGGCCAGGTAGTTGATGTCGTGGCCCGCCTTGTCGACGTACGGACCGGTTGCGCCGTACCCGCTGATGGCGGCATAGACGAGCCGTGGGTTAACCCCGTGCAACGCCTCGTATCCGACGCCGAGCCGGTCCATGACGCCCGGACGGAACGACTCGACGAGTACGTCTGCCGTCCGGACGAGATCGGTCAGTACCGTGCGGCCCTCGGCCGTCTTCAAGTTGCAGGTGACCGAGCGCTTGCCGCGGTTGAGGACGAGGTGACCACCGCCCTCGCCGGTTGACGCGAACGGTGGCATCCACCGGATGTAGTCGCCCTTCCCCGGTTCCTCGACCTTGATGACGTCGGCGCCGAGGTCCGCCAGCACCATCGTCGTGTAACCGCCCGGAAGCAGCCGCGACAGGTCGAGGACCCGCACATCTGCGAGCGGCAGTTCGCTCACGCCGGGGCGTCTTCGGTCGCCGGCCGGTCGACCAACTCGACGTTGTCCACCGTGTTGCACCAGCGGCAGGTGACGTGCTCGACGCTGTCTGCGAGAACTTCCCGTTCCTCAACGGTCGGCGTACCGGCGAGGTCGAGATGCACGTACTCCCGTGCGCGCGTCGTCCGGGTGACGTCGAAGCGGGTGAGGTTGCCGCACACCGTGCAACGCCAACGGGTCGTCGGCGTCGGTGTCGGGACAGGCACAAGGAGCAGACTACGGGCGCCGGAAGCCCTCTTTGTCGATCGTCCGTGCCGCGGAAGATGAGCAGGTGACCAGACGCGAGCGAGACTTCGACGCTGGGCCATCGGCGATGACCTGGGCGTCGGAGTCAGCCGACCCGCAGCCCGGCGTAGGGCCGCATCCGCAACCGTGGCCCGATGACCCACGACTCGATCCCGTGCTGCTCAGAGACGGCGACCGGCGCAACGTCACCGACGCGTACCGCTACTGGCGCGAGGACGCAATCGTCGCGGATCTCGACGTACGCCGGAATCCGTTTCATGTCGCGATCGAGAACTGGGCGCATGATCTCAACATCGGGACTGTGGTCCGATGCGCGAACGCGTTTCTCGCCGAAGCGGTGCACATCGTCGGACGCAAACGCTGGAACCGCCGCGGTGCGATGGTGACCGATCGCTACCAGCACGTGTTGCATCACTCCACGCTCGACGAGCTGGTTGCCTGGTGCACGGAACGCTCCCTGCCATTGATCGGCGTCGACAACACCGCGGGGTCCGTCGCCATCGACAGTTACGACCTGCCACGCGAGTGCATGCTGCTCTTCGGTCAAGAAGGGCCCGGTCTCACCGAAGCCGCGCAACAAGCCGCAGAGGTCGTTTTGCACATCCGACAGTTCGGCTCGACGCGCTCGGTCAATGCGGGCGTCGCCGCAGGCATCGCGATGCACGAATGGATCCGCCGCCACACGCAATAGCACCCGAGCTGTCGTTACACGGGGACGACGCCGCGCTTGCGTGCAGGTCGGAGCACGTGTTTGCGCGCAGCGATCTCCAAGCCTTCGATGATGTGACGTCTGGTGTCCGCCGGATCAATGATGTCGTCGAGGAAACCCATCTTCGCCGACAGGAAGACGTCGATCTGGGTGCGCATCCCGGCGACGAACTCCTGCCGCAGGCGCTCCCGTTCCTCGTCGTCCGCGGCGGCGGCAAGCTGCTTGCGGAACAGGATGTTCACCGCGCCCTCCGGACCCATGACGGACACTTCTGCTGTCGGCCAGGCGACGATGTGGTCGGCTTCGTACTGCCGGCCCGCCATGACGAAGTAGCCGGCGCCGTACGCCTTGCGCAACACGACGGTGACCTTCGGGACGGTCGCCTCGCTCACGTTGTGCAGCATCTTGGCGCCGTGCCGGATGATCCCCTTGTGCTCGACCTCCTTGCCGACGACAAAGCCCGGTACGTCGACGAGGAAGACCAGCGGGATCTCGAAGCTGTCACACAAGTTGATGAACCGCGCGCACTTGTCCGCCTCGTCGAGGCCAAGCGCACCTGCTCGCACCATCGGCTGCGAGGCGACGATGCCGACCGGCCGACCGGCCATCCGGGCAAAGCCAGTGATGACGGCCTTTGCCCACTCGGGCTTCATCGGGAAGAACGCCCCGTCGTCCACGATGTCCTTGATGACGCGCCGCATGTCGTAGGCCTGACGCGGGTTGGCCGGAACGGTGTCGTAGAGCGACTCCGCGCGGCGATCAACCGGGTCGGCGCACTCGTGGGCCGGCAGCGGGTCGCCGTACCGCGACGGGAAATAGGACAGGTAGTCGCGCACGACACGTAGGCACTCCGCGTCGTCTTCGCATTCGAGGTCGGCCACGCCCGACGTCTTCGTGTGTACGCCGGAGCCGCCCATCTCTTCTTCGGTGACTTCCTCACCGGTCGCGGCGCGCACGAGGTGCACTCCGGCGAGCGCCATCGACGACGTGCCCTTCACCATCGGCACGAAGTCGCAGAGTGCCGGGATGTACGCCGTACCCGCGCTACACGGTCCGAGCATTGCGGCAACCTGTGGCACGACACCGCTCATCACCGTCATCTCGCGGAACAAGTCACCCGCACCGGCGAACGCAGCCCCAACGGTCTCCGTCACCCGCGCTCCTGCGGAGTCGAGGAGATAGACGACCGGCGTGCCGTGCTTGACCGCCATGTCGCGCGCTCGGGCCGCCTTGCGCTCGCCGTGCTGGCCGATCGACCCGGCGAGCACGGTGAAGTCATACGCAATGACCGTGACCGGCCGACCTTCGACCTTGCCGACGCCTGTGATGCAGCCGTCCGCTGGTGTTCGCTTGCCGGCCGACTGCGGTGAGTCGACGGCCTCGGCGTACAACCCGGTCTCGACGAACGTTCCGTCGTCGAACAACAGGGCGAGCCGCTCGCGGACCGTGAGCTTGCCGAGCGAGTGTTGCCGCTCGACCAGGTCGGGGCCGCCCATGCCGCTGAAGTCAGTGCGGCGTTCGGCGAGGTCTGCGGCGATGTCCTTGAGCGTGCGCGGCCCGTCTGTCACGGGACAAGTTTGCCCGGGTTCAAGATGCCGCTCGGATCGAGGCGACTCTTGACCACGCGGAGGATGTCAACACCGAGGTCCCCGATCTCGGCGCTGAGGTACGGCGCGTGGTCCATGCCGACGGCGTGGTGGTGGGTGATGGTCGCGCCGGCCGCCACGATTGCCTCGCAGGCGGCGGTCTTGGCCCGGCGCCATTGCTGGAGCTCCCGTCCGTCCTCGGCCGCGGCCGCGAAGGTGAAGTAGAGCGACGCACCTGTCTCGTAGACATGCGAGACGTGACACATCACGATGGGCCGGCCGTCCTCGCTCGCGAGCGAAGAGCGGAGCGCCTCTCCGACGGACGCATGCACTTCGCGCAGGCGTGACCACGGCGCGGCGGTCTCGAGCGTCTCGACCAGCACGCCGCGGTCCATGAGGTCGTCGCGGAGGTACGGCCCGTCGAACCGGCCGTGCTCCCACGCGCGGCCGACGCTCTCACCGAGTCGAAGGCCCTTGTGCTGGCGAAGGACGTCACCGCACGCGGTACGCCGCGCACTGATCGCGGCCGCGGTGCCTTCCCAGCCGACGATGACCAGACAGCCGTCGGCGTAGTTCCGCAGGCGCAGCCAGCGCATGGCGACCCGCTGCTTCCACGAGTCGCCGGCGAGAGCGAATGTCACCTGCGTCTCTTCTTCGTCGGACAGACGTACGACGTCGGGCGCAACGCGCTGTTGCGCCAGCGCCTGCAAGGCCGACGCCCCGGCGTCGAAGGAACGGAAGACCCATCCCTCGTACACCCGCTGCTCGGGCACCTGGCGCACGAGCAGGCTTACCTCGGTGATGACCCCGAGCACGCCCTCCGAGCCAACCGCCAGCGCGCGTAGGTCGGGGCCGGCCGCGGACGCCGGACCATGATCGAGCACGAGCTCACCAGCAGGCGTTGCCATCCGCAGCCCGACGACGAGGTCGTCGAACCGGCCATAACCCGTGGACGCCTGACCGGCCGAACGGGTGGCCGCGTAACCACCGATGGATGCGTGCTCGTAGGACTGCGGGAAGTGCCCAAGCGTGCAACCGTGCTCGCGCAGCAATGCCTCCGCTTGCGGACCGCGCAAGCCGGCTTGCAACGTTGCGGTCATCGACTCCCGGTCGAACGAGACCAGCCGGTTCAGCCGTGACAGGTCCAGCGCGATGACGGCCGCGAACCGGCCGCGTAGCGGCTCGACCCCGCCCACGACGCTGGTGCCACCACCGAACGGGACGACAGCCACGTCATTCGCCGCGCAGACCTCGAGCACCCGTTGCGCCTCGTCCGGTGTACCGGGCAGCACGACGGCGTCCGGCGCGTCGGCGGCGTCACCCGTCCGCCGGCGGAAAAGGTCGGGATAGCTCTTCCCGCCGGCGTGGACCAGCCGGGTGTCCCGATCGGCCCGAACGTTCTCAGCGCCGACAACACCGCCGAGCTCGTCGCGAACCGCGGGCGGCAGGACGGGAGCACGCATCCGGATCGCCTCGATCTCGACCGGCGGCGTGCTCCGGTCGGCGAGGCCGAGCTGCTCGGTCAACATCGCCAGCGCCGAGACCGTGAGGCCCTTTCGCCGAGCTGGGTCACCCCAGCCGTGCCAGATCATCGGTGCTGCGCCGGGAACCGTCATGCAATACAGTGTGACAGATGCCGTCTAATCGTCACAAGGACGTGTTGACCGCGGCGCGCGACGTCGTACTCGCGGTCGGTGTTCGACGGACCACGTTGGCCGAGGTGGCGCGACGTGCCGGCGTCAGCCGCATGACCGTCTACCGCGCCTTCCCCGATGTCGCGTCCCTGGTGTCAGCTCTCATGACCGAAGAGTTCGGCAGCTTCATCGCCGACGTTTCCGAGCAGACTGCAGACTCGCCGACCAGTCGGGACCGGCTCGTCGCGGCCGTGGTGCAGGCAGCGCGCGAGATCCCGAACAACCCCGTGTTTCGCCGCGTTGCCGACGTGGACCCCGAACTGCTGCTGCCCTATGTCGTCGAACGGCTCGGCACAACGCAACGCGCTGCGGTTGATCTCTTGCGCAACTGGGTTGTCGAGGGCCAGCGCGACGGCTCGATCCGAACCGGCGACCCGAAGCTCTTGGCGCACAGCCTGCTCTTGACGACGCAGTCGTTCGTGCTCGGCGCGCGCGTGACCGGCGCGCCACCTCGAGGCAAAGCGCTCGCTGAGCTGCGCGAGCTGGTCGACCGTTACTTGCGAAGCGAGGCCGCGTGACAGCGCCCATCACCCGTGGGTCGTCCCTCAATGCAGAGCGCCGCAACCGTGAGTTGGCCGCGCTGGCCGGAGGCGAGGTCGTCGACGTCCTGGTCGTGGGCGGCGGCATCACGGGAACGGGTGTCGCGCTCGACGCCGTCACGCGCGGCCTGTCCGTCGCACTTGTCGAGCGCCAGGACCTCGCACATGGCACCAGCCGATGGAGCTCGAAACTCGTGCACGGCGGCTTGCGCTATCTCGCGCAGGGCAAGGTCGGCATCGCCTATGAAAGTGCGCGCGAGCGAGACGTGTTGCTCCGTCGCACCGCACCGCATCTGGTGCGTCCATTGCACTGGATCGCACCGTTCACGCGCGAGGTGCCACGTAGTGCCGCCGTGCTCGGCCGGATCGGGTGGGGCACCGCCGACGGCCTGCGGAGGTTGTCGGGTACGCCGAGCACGCTGCTCCCACGGGCGCGCTTCATCAGCGAAGCCCAGACGCGAGCTGCCGTGCCCGGACTAGCCGCCGATGGCGTGCGCGGCGCTGTGTCGTACTACGACGGGCAAGTCGAGGACGACGCTCGACTTGTCCTCGGAGTGGCCCGCACGGCTGCGGCGTACGGCGCACGCGTGCTCACCTACTGCTCGGCCGAGAACGTCGCGCGCGACGGCGCACGCGTCCGTGACGTGATCACGGGCGAGACGTTCGACGTGCGCGCCCACCATGTTGTCAACGCCACCGGCGTATGGGCGGACACGCTGGCGCAGGACGTGCGACTAACTCCGAGCAAAGGTGCACATCTGATCGTGCGTGCGAGCACGCTCGGTGCACCGTCAGTCGGCATCACCGTGCCGGTGCCGGGCGAACGATTCCGCTACGTGTTCGCCGTCCCGGTGGCCGACGATCGGATCGTCATCGGGTTGACCGACGACCCCGTGGCTACGCCCATACCTGATGTGCCCACTGCAGACGACAGCGACGTCGACTTCCTGCTCGAGAACATGTCCTTCGCGTTGGCGCACCGGCTCACCCGTGACGACGTGATCGGCTCGTACGCCGGCCTGCGACCGCTGCTCGCGGGCGCGTCCGGCAGCACGGCTGACTTGTCGCGTCGACACGCGGTTGTCGAAGGCGCCGACGGCGTCATCACGGTCGTCGGCGGCAAGCTCACGACCTACCGGCAGATGGCCGAGGACACCATTGACGTGGTCACGAACCGCGCGGGAGTGCACGCGGAGCCCTGCCGGACGAAGTCCGTGCCGCTCGTCGGCGCGGCGTCGCCTTTTGCACTTGCCGCGGTCGACGCGCCCGCACGCCTGGTCCGCAAGTACGGCATGGAGGCACCGGCCGTGCTCGCGCTCGCGAACGGCGATCCGGAGTTGCTCCAACCGATCGCCCCGACCGTACCGACGACGCACGCTGAGCTGGTGTTCGGCGTACGACACGAAGGGGCACTGAACGTCGACGATCTGCTCGACCGGCGGACGCGGATCGGGCTGGTCGCCGCCGACCGCGCATTGGCCACCGATGCTGCAGCCGACGCATTTGCATAACTGAAGTGGCGTTCACCGGAGCGTCGTAACCGCGTTTTGTCGGTGCCGCGCCCTAGCGTCGCAAGACATGACCGAAGTCGCCGAGCGCCCGGTGCAAGGGACGTTCGACGAGCTCGGCACTCCACTGCGCGACGTCACCTTCGTCATCGTCGACCTGGAGACGACCGGCGGGTCTCCGGCGACATGTCAGATCACTGAGGTCGGTGCGGTCAAGGTCCGGGCCGGTGAAGTGCTCGGTGAGTTCCAGACGCTGGTCAACCCCGGCGTGTCGATCCCGCCCTTCATCGCCGTGCTGACCGGCATCACGGACACCATGGTCGCTACGGCGCCCGCGGTCGACGCGGTGCTGCCTGCCTTTCTCGAGTTCGCCCGGGGCAGCGTGCTGGTGGCACACAACGCACCGTTCGACGTCGGCTTCCTTCGGCATGCGTGCACGGCCACCGAGCGTCCGTGGCCGGCGTACCAGACACTCGACACGGCCCGGCTCGCGCGGCGCGTCCTCACGAAGGACGAAGCACCCGACTGCCGGCTGTCGACGCTCGCGCGGATCTTCCGTTCGCCGACCGTTCCCGAGCACCGGGCTCTGGCCGACGCCCGCGCAACGGTGCACGTGCTGCATGCGTTGTTCGAACGGCTGGGCAACCTCGGTGTGCAGTCGGTCGAAGAGCTCGCGACGTTCACATCCCACGTCGACCCGGCCGTGCGTCGCAAACGTCATCTCGCCGCTGATCTGCCGACCGCCCCTGGCGTCTACGTCTTCCGCGACGGCGAGGGTCGGCCGCTCTACGTCGGAAAGTCCACGAACATCCGCAGCCGCGTCCGCAATTACTTCGTGTCCTCGGAGACGCGTACCCGGATGGCCGAGATGGTCATGCTCGCGGAGCGCGTCGACGCGATCGTGTGCGCGACGCCGCTCGAAGCCGAGGTCCGCGAGCTGCGGTTGATCGCCGAGCACAAGCCGCGCTACAACCGCCGCTCGCGTTTTCCGGAGCGGGCAAGCTGGCTGAAGCTCACGGTCGAACCGTTCCCCCGGTTGTCGCGGGTGCGCGAGGTGCGCGACGACGGCGCGGCGTACCTCGGCCCGTTCAGCTCGCGCCGGCAGGCCGATGCGGCGATGACAGCGCTGCACGAAGCCTTTCCGATCCGTCAGTGCACGCCGCGCCTGTCACCGCGTCGGCTGACTGCGGCCTGCGCGCTCGCGGGCATGGGCCGCTGCGGCGCTCCATGTGAAGGCGCGGAGAGTGCGCAGGCGTACGCCGTGCACGTCGATGGCGTGCGGGCGGCGATGCACACCACTGCCGACCAGATGGTGACCGCAATCACCGGGCGGGTCAGCCGGCTAGCCGAGATGTTGCGCTACGAGGAGGCGGCGCGACACCGTGACCGGCTCGCCGCTTTCCTGCGCGCAGCCGCGCGTTACCAACGACTGCACCCCTTGGCCCAGTGCGCGCAGATCGTCGCGGCAGCCCGCACTGCACACGGGGGCTACGAGGTGCATGTGTTCCGCCACGGCCGTCTCGTCGGTGCTGACGTGGTGCCGCCCGAAGTTCATCCGCGCCCACGGGTCGACGCGTTGATCGCGACGTCGGAGTCCGTCGCGCGCGGCGCGGGCCCGACGCCGTGCGCAACAGCCGAAGAGATGGAGTGCATCTTGCGCTGGCTCGACCAGCCCGGTGTGCGGCTGGTCGAGATCGACGGCATCTGGTCCTGCCCGTCCCGCGGCGCCGAGCGGCACCGCAACTGGTTCGCCGCACGTGAGGGAGACGCCGGCGGAGCCGCGCCGTTCGCTGACAAGCGTCGGCTGCGGCCCGTGCACCGGCCGGCGCGCGCGTTAGGTTAGGCGCCGTGATCACCGCGATCGTGCTCATCGCCGCCGACGTCGCATCGATCCCTGAGGTCGCGGAGCAGATCGCGGAGATCCCCGGTGTCACCGAGGTCTACTCCGTCACCGGAGACGTGGACCTCATCGCAGTCGTGCGGGTCCGTGAGCACGAAGCGCTCGCAGACGTGATCGCCGACCGGCTCAACAAGGTTGTCGGCGTGCTGACTACAGAGACACACATCGCCTTTCGCACCTACACCCGCCACGACCTCGAGGCCGCGTTCGCGCTCGGCTTCGACGAGGCCAGCGACTGACGTGGTCGACGCCCGGTCAGCTGCCTGACGCGAGCCGCTGGCTGGCGTCCGTCCACCGCGTGAGAACACGGTGGGCCGAACCGTCGTCAAGGGCCGCAGCCGCGCGCTCGATGGCGGCCGGCAACGCATCGTCGAGCTGTCCGGTCTGCTTGTCGTAGGCAACCAGCGCGGCGCCGGCGTTCAGCAGCACGGCGTCGCGCACCGCACCCTGCTCGCCGTCGAGCATGCGCCGCGCGACGTCGGCGTTGAACACTGCGTCTGCACCACGCAGCGCGTCGTCGGCAGGAGCCGCCATGCCGAGCGCGGCCGGATCCAGGACGCGGTGGGTCACGGTCCCGCCGTCAACACACCAGACCTGCGACGTGGTCGCCGTCGTCAGCTCGTCGAGACCGTCGTCACCGCGAAAGACAAGCGCCGAGACTTCCCGCGCAGCGAGCACACCGGCGACGACCGGTGCCATCCGCGGATCGGATACTCCGACTGCTTGTGCCGCGGGCCGGGCCGGGTTGGTCAGCGGGCCGAGGAAGTTGAACACCGTCGGTACGCCGAGATCGCGCCGCGTCGTGGCGGCGTGACGCATCCCCGCATGGAACACCGGCGCGAAACAGAAGCCGATACCGGCATCGTCGACGCACGCCGCGACGGCATCAGGACCGAGATCGACGACGACGCCGAGTTCCTCCAGCAGATCAGCGGACCCGCAGGCAGAGGAGGCGGCCCGGTTGCCGTGCTTCACCACACGCGCTCCGGTCGCGGCGACGACGATCGCTGCCATCGTCGAGATGTTGACGGTATGGGCCCGGTCGCCGCCGCTGCCGCACGTGTCGACGACGCGACCCGACACCGCGAGCTTGGGCGCGTGGTCGAGCATCGCCTCGGCTAGCCCGAACACCTCCGCGTCGGTCTCGCCCTTCGCCCGCAGGGCGGTGACGAAACCCGCGAGTTGTGCCGGGCTGGCCTCGCCGGCGATGGCCTCGCTCATCGCCCACCGCGTCGCCGCACTGTCCAATGGCTCACCGCGCAGCAGCGTGGTGAGCAGCGCCGGCCAACTGAACGGTGGCGCTGTCCCCGGCTCGCTTCCCGGTGATGTCGGCGGCCGGGTCACGGTATGGCCACCTCGTCAGTGCGTAGGCAGCCGCGCACGATCCGCGCGCAGCAACGCGACGACCTGCTCGGTCAGCGCAGGCGGGTCGATCGGGTGCGCGACCACGGCGTCGGCCATCGACCAGGTGGCGAGCCAACGGTCGTCGGCGCGGCCGATGACGACGAGAACCGGAGGCGGGTCGCGCTGCTCGTCCTTCAACTGCCGGCAGATGCCCATGCCACCGGCGGGCCACGCTTCGCCGTCGAGGATCGCCAGGTCGATACCGCCGGCCGCGACCGTCCGGTGGACAACCGGCTCGGTGGCGACCTCGTGGAAGCGCACCTTGGGCAGGTCCTTCGTCGGCCGTGGCCCGATGGCTTGCACGATCCGGGCCCGGGTCCGCGGGTCGTCGCTGTAGACGAGGATCGTGAGCGGCTCGTCGGTCGGCGGTAGCTCGCGTGTCTCCTCGCTCACGGCGCCGACTCTACCGACGCCGACTTCTGTACACCGTCCGCGCCGACGGGTTGACGACGCCGATAGAGTGAGAATGATTCTCAATCGCCGACCGTGAATCCCGAATAACTGCGGAGGTACGCCGAATGCCGAGCCCGACGTTGCGGTTGACACCGCAGCGCCGTGCCGTGCTCGACGTGCTTCGTTCCTGCAGCGACCACCCCACCGCCGCCGACGTCCTCGACCGCGTCCGCGCACGTCATCCCGGCGTCGGTGCGGCCACCGTGTATCGCAGTCTCGCGTTGCTGGTCGAGACCGGCGAGGCGCTCGAGCTCAACCTTGGCGACGGGGCGAGTGCGCGCTACGACGGAAACACGAGTCATCACGATCACGTCGTGTGTGTGGAGTGCGGGCGAGCGATCGATGTGCCCCGCGGCAAGACTCCGCAGCCAGATGTTTCCGGGCTGGCTCGGCGTACCGGCTTTGCAATCTCCGGTTATGACTTGCAGTTCCGCGGCAACTGCCCGGACTGCCGGAAACGATCGCCTCATGCCTGACATGGGCACCTGACAACGGAAAGGGAACTCAGCATGGCAACGCTGCCCGGCAGCAAGACGCACGAAAACCTCAAAGAGGCCTTCGCGGGCGAGAGCCAGGCGAACCGTCGGTACCTCTACTTCGCGCGCGTCGCGAAGAAGGAGGGGCACGACCAGATCGCCGAGCTGTTCGAAGACACCGCTGCCGGTGAGACCGGGCACGCCTTCGGTCACATGGACCAGCTCGTCGACGGTGTGGCCGGCGACCCGGCAACGGGTGAGCCGGTCGGCACGACCGAGCAGAACCTCGCTTCGGCGGTGGCTGGCGAGACCTACGAGTTCACGGCGATGTATCCCGGCTTCGCCAAGACCGCACGCGACGAGGGCTTCGACGAGATCGCCGACTGGTTCTCGACTCTCGCCCGCGCGGAGAAGACGCACGCCGGCCGGTTCCAGAAGGCGCTCGACGGCCTGAAAGGCGCGCCGGCAAACGCATAGCCGGGCAAAGTGAGGGTCTGAAGCGTGAGCAACTCGAAACTGTCGGTCGACCAGCTCGTCCTCGACCGCCAGGAGTACGCCGAGCGACGTACCGCCGCCCGCGACCGCATGATCCCGTTGCGGCGCGAGCGGCGGCTACGGCTCGGCGACCAGCTGCTCTGCGAGTTCGAGAACGCCGAGACCCTGCAGTACCAAGTGCAGGAGATGGTCTACGCGGAAGGCATCAGCGACCGCGGCGAAGCAGCCGCCGAGATCGAGGCGTATGCCCGGATGCTGCCGACGAGCCACGAGTTGTCCTGCACGTTGTTCATCGAGCTCGACGACCTACAGACAGTTCGCGACGAGCTCGAGCGGCTCGACGGCGTACAACATGCACTTTCGATCGACGTCGATGGTGCCCGGGTACCTGGTCGCGAGCTGCCCGGCCTCGACGAGGGCGCGGAGGCAAATCGGACCGCAGCCGTGCATTTCATCCGGTTCACGTTCACCGATGAGCAGCGGGACGCGTTTCGCGATCCAGAGATTCCGGCCCGCCTGGTCGCCGACCATCCGGAGTACGCCGACGACGTGGTCATCGACGGACCGGTGCGGTTGAGCCTGCTCGCGGACCTTGCACTCGATCAGAGCGCGCAGCTACGTCCCTAGCTCAGGCTGCAGCCGGGACGGGCACTGCCGCCGGTTCCCCGGTGGGTTCCTTGTGCCAACGAAGAATGAGCCCTTCGTGACGCATGGAGCGGAAGAAGTAGACGCACGAGATCGTGATCGCCGACAGCGTCAGCGACATCGAGACGAACGACCGCACCATCAGATACGTCGAGAGAGACTTCTGCGTCAGCAGGTACATCATCGTTGACCCGTTCACGAGGTAGGTGAACGCCCACAGCAGCGAGATCCGGTAGAAGAACCGCTTCACGCGCGCGTTCGCCATCAACGAGTCCGGCAGAGCGCAGAAATCGTGCGCCAAACGCTCGGCAAGCGGCTTCCCCATCGGCACCGAGATCAGGAACAGCGCCGACACGAGGAATGTCCCGAGCGTCGGCTGCAAGAAGTAGATGAAGGCGCTGCCGGTTGCAAAGGCGATCGCGGTACGGGCGGTCAGGAGCACCGCGGCCATGACGAGCAGGCCGGACATCCGCTGGCCGCTCATGACGCGACGGATGATCGCGGCGTAGAACCAGCAAAGGCCGGCGATCATGCCCCACCGGACACCAACGGTGCCCAGGAACAGGTAGAACAACGCCATCGGGACGAGAGTTGCCTCGAGAACGTTTTCGGCCGTACGCCGGGCCAGGTCGCGCCACGGCGGTAGATGGATGATGTGCGGGTTGGTGGCTCGCGCTGGTGACGACACGGAGTCTGGGGCTCCCAAATCGTTGGCGGGGGGCTGTCCGGGGGCTGCGCTCACGGCGTGCTCCGGACGCTCTGTACCCACTCAACGAGGGACAGGTGCCATCCGTCACGCCACAGCGCCGGATTGCTCACCTGAGTCACCTCCTTCTGACCCCGCCGCTAACCAAGACGGCGTCGCCGGGTATCTATCGGTCGTGCAAAGCCCTGACCTGACCCCCACACGCGAATCGGCCCGACCGCTTCGCCCGAGGCCGCAACCGGCCAGGTGGGTCACTGCTGAGCCAGGACTGCGCCGCCATCGCGGCCTCCTCTTGCTGTGCGTCGCCGGGGCGGTCGTCGAGTCCGCTTTTGTCGGACTGCTCGGGCCGCGCTCCGCGCTCGCGCTTGCTCCACAGGCAACCGCCACAGCGCCGTACGGCGTGTTCCATGACCTTCGCTGGCTCCTCGTCTACAGCCATTCCTGGCTCACTGTTGGCTTGGAGTCCGCCACTTTCCTGCTGATACGTGGGGTGTTGACGGCTTGGACCGTGCGCCTCGCCTGGCCGGCCGACGCCGAGCGCCCGCGCTTTGCCATTCTGTTGCGCCGCGGCATCACGTTCACCGCGGCAGCGGCCGTGCTGCTGATGTTCTCGGCCAGCCTGCTGGTCGGCCTTGCCGTGGTGTCGGTGTCCTACCTTTTCTTCACCGCGGTACCGGTTGCGCTGTTCATCGCATTGCTCATCCACCACGGACCGGTCAGCGCTTGGTGGCACACCCACCCCACACTTCGCACGCTGGGGTGGACAGTTGTGTCATTCGCCGTGCTCACCCTGGGTGGCGCAGCGATCGCAGCAAGTCCGTGGCCGCTCGCCATTGTGTTGTCGGCAGCGGTCGGATTGTTCAACGCTTGGGCCTGGTTGGGGATAACTCGGGCAATCGCACTGCGCCCGTCGCAGCGGTTCGTGCCCATCGCGCCGGTCGGCATCGCCGCAGTCGTGGCGGTCGTCCTCGTCGGAGTCGTGATCTCCGTGCAGCTCGAGACCGCTAAGCACGGGATTGCGCACCCCCCACGGCACCCACAACCGGTCACCCCGGTCACCGGCCAAGCCGTGCTCGTCATCACCGGCTACGACTCGCACTGGCACGGCGGCGATGAGCTCGCGCTCGGCGGAGGGTTCATCCAGCGGAGGTTCTCCTACGCCGGACTGGACGCGAGCGGCCAGCCACGCACCTTCGGCGGCCACGACACCGATCGACCGTTGGATGAGCTGGTCCGGATGATGGACCAGCAGGTGCGGGCGTTCGCCGGGCAGACCGGCGAGCCGGTCGACATCGTCTCCGACAGCGAGGGCGCGCTGGTCTCGAAGGTCTACCTCCTCGTCCACCCGGACGCGCCGGTGGGCAGCCTGGTCCTCACCAGTCCACTCGTGCAGCCCGGGCGGGCCTTCTTCCCGTCGCGCGGGGCCGCCGGCTACGGCCTGGCCGCCGGCTACGGCCTGCGCGGGGTGAGCGTGGCGCTGCGCGCGCTGACGCCGCTCGACCTGTCCCCAGACGGCCCGTTCCTTCGCTCGGTCGCGGACCACGGCCCATCGCTGCGCGACGCGCTCGGCTGCGACCTGCCGCACACGTCGCAGCTCGCGCTGTTCCCCCTTGCCGACGCGGTGGCAGCGCCGTACGACGCCACCCAGCATGTCCGGGCCGTCGTCCTCCCGGCCTACCACGGGAAGCTGCTGACCCGCAGATCCGCGCAGAAGGCGATCGGCACCTACCTGCGAACCGGGAAGGTGCCCGGGTACGGCGGGCTCCGGCTGACCGAGCGCATCGTCCGCGCCAGCGCGGCGGCGTGGCAGGCGCCGAGTCTGCGCACGAACCTGAACACGGTCTGGAAGGAAGACACCGAGGGCAACGCCCGCGGCTGCGCCGCCGAGGCCGCGAAGATCAAGGACTGGGCGGGCTAGTTCTTGTTCCTGGGATGGATGCACAAACGCACTTGCGACGCGCCCCGATCCGACCCGGGGGTCAGCGCAACAGCGGAGTAGTGCATCGACATAATGGCGCGCGTGGCGACGGCGTCCGCGGCTGAACGTGCTCCGCTTCAGGCGACTTTGTCGCGGCCCAACATGGTCAGCGTCGGCACGATCGTCTGGCTCTCCAGCGAGCTCATGTTCTTCGCCGCGCTCTTCGGCATGTACTTCACGGTTCGCTCACTCAATGGCGAGCCTTGGCCGCCGCACGGCATCGAGCTCGACATCCCATACTCCGGCGTCTTCACCACGATCCTGGTCCTGTCCAGCGTGACCTGCCAGCTCGGGGTCTTCGCGGCCGAGCGAGGTGATGTACGCCGGCTTCGCGCCTGGTTCGCCATCACGTTCCTCATGGGCCTGATCTTCCTGCTCGGCCAGGGCAACGAGTACTTCGTCCTCAACAACTTCACCCCGAAGACGAACTCCTACGGCTCGGTCTTCTACATCACGACCGGCTTCCACGGTCTGCACGTGCTCGGCGGGCTCATCGCGTTCATTCTCGTGCTCGCCCGAACTTTCGTCGGCAAGTTCACACCGCAGAAGGCGACGTCGGCGATCGTCGTGTCCTACTACTGGCACTTCGTCGACGTCGTGTGGATCGGTCTCTACTCCACGATCTACCTGATTCAGTGAGGAGTCGGAAGGTCTCGTGAGCGCCGCCCAGACGGTTCGCCGCCGTCGCGCCTCGGCGTACGCCGTCGTCTTCGTCGCTCTTGTGATCATCGGTGCGGCGTACGCCGCGTTCGCACCGAGCGGCCAGGCGCAGACCAACAAGCCGACCGCTGACTTGATCGCCAAGGGCAACGCGTTGTTCTTGCAGGGTTGCTCGACCTGCCATGGCCTGTCCGGTCAGGGCAGCAGCGTGGCGCCGAGCTTGATCGGCGTCGGCGGCGCAGCCGTCGACTTCCAGGTGGGCACCGGCCGGATGCCGCTCGAGCAACGTGGCCCGCAGGCCGAGCGCAAGAAGCCGCACTACAACCAGGACGACATCGACGCGCTGGCGGCCTACGTCGAGTCGTTGGGCGGTGGCCCATCGCAGCCGTCGGCCGCCGACGTCGACACGACTGGGGCGGACGTCGCCGAAGGCGGCGAGCTGTTCCGCACCAACTGCGCTTCCTGCCACAACTTCGTCGGCCGCGGCGGCGCGCTTGCGCACGGTCTCTACGCGCCCAGCCTCACGAACACCACGCCGAAGCACATCTACGAGGCGATGCTGACCGGGCCGTCGAACATGCCGGTCTTCGGCGACAGCACGATCACGCCGGAGGACAAGCGCAAGATCATTGCCTTTGTCACGTCGTTGAGCGCCGAGCCCAACCCCGGCGGCAACGCGCTCGGCCGGATCGGCCCGGTGCCCGAGGGCCTCGTCGGCTGGCTGGCCGGCATCGGTCTGCTCGTGATCGCCGCGGTGTGGATCGGGGCCCGCGCGTCATGAGTACGCCGCAACAGCGACAGCCACGTCGCACTCCGGCGACGATCCGCCGTCCCGGCGGGGGACCGGATGACGGCAAGCGCGTCGAGCCGATGCTGCCGGCGCCGCCCGCCGCGCCACCGGTGCCGACTCGGCAGGAGAAGAGCGCCGAGCGCAAGGTCGCCCTGATGTTCCTGCTGTCCGCAGGCTGCACCGTCGGCTTCGCGATCGGGTACGTGCTCATACACCTGAAGTCGGTCGAGAGCGCGCGGACGTCGAACTACGTGCTCGGCCTGATGCTGGCCGGTGCGCTCGGCTTCATCGGCCTCGGCATGGTGCTGTGGACGAAGTTGATCATGCCGCACTACGACGTGATCGAAGAGCGGCACGCCCTTACGACGCCGGAGGATCAGGCCGAGTTCACCGACGTCTTCAACCGCGGCCTCGACGAGCTCGCGATCAAGCGGCGGCCGATGCTTCGGCGCAGTCTTCTGATGGCCGGCGGACTGCTCGGCGTACTCCCGCTCATCCCGCTGCGGGACCTCGGCCCGCTGCCGCACAAAACGCTTCGCCGTACGCGGTGGACCAAGGACTCACGGCTCGTCGACATCGTGAGCAAGCGCCCCGTGCACGTGGATGACCTCGAGATCGGCGGCCTGCTGACGGTGATGCCTGAGGGAGTCGGCGTCGACGACCCGGACGCGGCGACATCGCCCACGATCATCATCCGGCTGCGGCCGGGCGAGAACCAACCCGCGAAGGGCCGCGAGGACTGGGCGCCCGAGGGCTACATCGCCTACAACAAGATCTGCACCCACGCCGGGTGCCCGATCGGGCTCTACGAGCAGCAGACGCATCTGCTGTTCTGCCCGTGCCACCAGTCCACGTTCAACGTCGTCGAGCACTGCCGTGTCGTCTTCGGTCCCGCGGCCCGCGCGTTGCCGCAGCTACCGATCTACATTGACAGTGAGGGCTACTTCCGGGCGCAGAGCGACTTCACCGAGCCGGTCGGGCCCAGCTTCTGGGAGCGGGGGTGATTGCCGATGACTAGCCAACCCACTTCGTCAGCCACAACTGCGACCGGGAAGATCGCGGGCCATCAAGGGCGCACCATGGACGAGCGGCTCGGTCTCGCCCGGGTCGGCAAGATGGCGATGCGCAAGGTCTTCCCGGACCACTGGTCGTTCCTGCTCGGCGAGATCGCGCTCTACTCCTTCATCATCCTGCTGCTCACCGGCGTCTTCCTCACGTTCTTCTTCGATCCGTCGGTGAAGCTCGTCACCTACAACGGCAGCTACGTGCCCCTCAAGGGCGTGCAGATGACGCAGGCGTACTCCTCGACGCTGCACATCAGCTTCGACGTACGCGGCGGTCTGCTGATGCGTCAGATCCACCACTGGGCAGCGTTGCTGTTCGTGGCGTCCATCGGTGTACACATGTGCCGCATCTTCTTCACCGGCGCCTTCCGCAAGCCGCGCGAGATCAACTGGACCATCGGCGTGGGCTTGCTGACGCTCGCATTACTGGAAGGCTTCGCCGGCTACTCGCTGCCGGACGACCTGCTGTCGGGTAGCGGACTGCGGATCGCCTACTCCATCGTCGAGTCGATCCCCGTCGTCGGCACGTACGCCGGCTTCTTCCTGTTCGGCGGCAACTATCCCGGGCCGCAGTTCATCCCAAGGCTGTTCACGATCCACGTGCTGCTGATCCCGGGCATTCTCTTGGCGCTGATCAGCGCGCACATGATCATCCTCGTGCGGCAGAAGCACACGCAGTTCCCGGGCAAGGGCAAGACCGAGCACAACGTGGTCGGGTCGCCGCTCTACCCCGGCTTCTCGCTCAAGACCGGCGGCTTCTTCATGCTGATCTTCGGGCTGCTGTCGCTGCTGAGCGCAGTCGCGCAGATCAACCCAGTGTGGCTGTACGGCCCGTACAACCCCTCCCAGGTGTCGGCGGGCACCCAACCCGACTGGTACATCGGATGGCTCGACGGAACGCTCCGTCTGATGCCCAACGTTGAGTGGAACTTCGCGCATCACTACACGCTCTCGATGAACATCCTCTTCCCGGCGGTGATCCTGCCGGGGCTGCTGTTCACGCTGCTCGCGCTCTACCCGTTCATCGAGGCGTGGGTGACCGGCGATCACGGCCACCATCATCTGCTGGATCGACCGCGCAACCGGCCCAACCGCACCGCCATCGGCATGGCAATGATGTCGATGTTCGTCGTGCTGCTGTTCGCCGGCGGCAACGACATCATCGCGGAGAAGTTCAGCCTCTCGATCAACGAGTTGACGTGGACGTTCCGGGCGATGTTCTTCTTGCTGCCACCGATCGTGTTCGTCATCACGAAGCGCATCTGCCTCGGGTTGCAGAGGCGAGACCGCGATCTGCTGCACCATGGCGAGGAGACCGGCACGATCAAGATGCTCCCGAGCGGGGAGTTCATCGAGGTGCACGCGCCGGCGGCGGAGCAGGACCGCCTCTACATCTCGGCTTCCGCGGCCACGTCGCACATCCCTGAGCTCGAAGCGGCGTACCACGGCACCGATGGCAACGGTCATCGGCGGCGTCCCGTGCCCACCGGCCCGGCAGCGATGGTCGAGTCGGCGCGCCGCCGGATCATCGGGTTCTTCTACGACGAGGTCGAGCCGGAACCGGAAGGGGACCACCACACGCCTGCCGTGCACTGAGTGCTGCAGGTTCTGGTCGACGCCGACAACGTTCCCGCTGCCCGGCTGCAGGTTCTGGCAGCGGCGCTGACGCCGTACGCCGATGCGTTACGTCTTGTTGTTGCAGGCAGATCCGACGTGGTGCGAGCGGCGACCTGGCCGGTGACACCTGAGCTCGCGGTCGCGGAAGGCTGGCAGCGCGCTGACCTTGCCCTGGCAGCGGCGTACTCCCCCATCGACGGGCCGCTCGTGCTCGCCTCCGGCGACAGCGACTTCGTCCAGCTCGCCACCAACCATCCGGGGCCGGTGCTCGTCGTCAGTGAAGCCGCCGCGGCTCGCTACCGCGACGTGGCGACCGTGGTCGACCCGGTGCACGAACCGGGGGCGCTGCAGCAGTGGCTCGCTGCTGTGCAGTCAGACTGACGCGGGCGGGAGCGTGAAGCGGTCCACCAAGCCGCCGAAACGTTGCGTGATCGCGGCGCGCTGGTCGCTGGCATCGGTGATGGCGAACTCCTGCACGACTTCGTCTGTGATTAGCTCGCCCATTGCCTGCCACTTGTCGGGCCGATCCGACTTCGACAACCGGTTCAGCTCGAGGCCGAGGTCGAGCCAGCCGTGCAGCTCGAGCACCGGGTGGTACGCCGGGGTCGAGCCGTAGAACGCCAGCTGGTTTCGCATCGGCCGGTCGTCGCCGAGGACAACCAACCCTGGGAAGCAGACCTCGACATCACTGCGCATACGCCCGCTTGCGGCCAGGCCGTCCTCGAAGGCCGGCAGGATCCGCTCCTGCAGATAGCGGACAGTCGTGAACGGGTGCACGATGAGCCCGTCCGCCACCTCGCCCGCGACATGCGTCATCCGCCCGCCCACACCGGCGACGTAGACGCGTGGCGGTCCGTGCGGATTGGGCCCCGGGTTGAACATCGGTGTCATCAACGTGTGCTTGTAGAACTCGCCGCGGAAGTCGAGCCGCGCGCCCTCGTTCCAGCTCGCCCAGATCGCGCGCAAGGCGAGCACGAACTCACGCATTCGCGCCGCCGGCCTGCTCCACGGCATCGAGTAGCGGTTCTCGATATGCGGTCGGATCTGGCTGCCGAGGCCGAGGATGCAGCGGCCGTGTGAGTAACGGTGCAGGTCGTTCGCCGCGACCGCCATCGTCATCGGCGTACGCGCGAACGCAATCGCGATGCCGGTGCCGAGGACCACTCGTTCGGTGTGCTCCGCGGCCAGCATCAGTGGCAGGAATGCGTCGTGCGCCGCCTCCGCGGTCCAGACACCGTCGAAGCCCGTGGACTCTGCGCGCTCCGCGAATAGTGCCGTCTGCTCGAAGTCACCGATCGGCAGCATCGCGTCGAAGCGCATCGCGCGAGAGTAATGGTTAGGGTCTTGGGGTGCCGCCCGACGAGTTCGCCGATGTGACGGCGGCGAATGCCGCCTACGCCAAGAGTTTCGCGCTGGCCGGTCTCGAGCCGCGCGCGGCGAAAGGCCTTGCCATCGTGACGTGCATGGACTCGCGGATCGAACCACTAACGATGCTCGGTCTGCAGCCTGGTGACGCGAAGATCCTGCGCAACGCCGGTGCCCGGGTGACCGATGACGTCGTCCGCACGTTGGTCCTTGCCCGTTACCTGCTCGGCGTTGAGCGCGTCATGGTGGTGGCGCACACGAAGTGCCGGATGGCCGGCGGCACCGAAGAGGACGTGCACATCGCGATCGCGGCGGCCGGTGGGCCGGACACCAGTGAACTGTCCTTCCTCGTTGCCACCGATCAGCTGTCTGAGCTGCGTGACGACGTGGCGCGCGCGCAGGCGTCGCCGTACCTCAAGGACACCGTCATCGGCGGGTTCCTGTACGACGTCGACACCGGGCTGGTCTCGCGCATCTGCTGAGCTCGCCGCACGAGAGCCGCGGCATCCGCCATGCTTGGCCGGTGGAGAGCGCGGCTGGGACGCAGGCAGAGCCTGCGCTGCGCAAGGGCGAGGTGATCCCGCTCGCCGAGGCGACCCGCACCTGGTTTCGCATCTCACTGCAGACATTCGGCGGCCCGGCCGGACAGATCGCGGTCATGCAGCGAGCGCTCGTCGACGAGAAGCGGTGGATCGGTCAGCAGCGCTTCCTGCACGCCCTGAACTACTGCATGTTGCTGCCCGGGCCCGAGGCGCAGCAGCTGGCGATCTACATCGGTTGGTTGCTCAACGGCACCGCGGGTGGCCTGATCGCCGGCATTCTGTTCGTGCTGCCCGGTCTGGTCGCGCTGCTCGGGCTTGCCGCAATCTACGTCGGCTTCGGTACGACGACAGCGGTAACCGGCTTGTTCGTCGGATTGGCGCCGGCTGTGCTGTCGATCGTCGTCCAGGCCGTTGTTCGGGTCGGCCGTCGGGCGCTCTGGCATCCGGCGCTGGTGACAATCGCAGTAGCCGCGTTCGTCGCGCTGGCGGTCTTCGGCGTCGCCTTCCCGATCGTCATCGTGGTCGCCGCCGCAGTCGGCTGGGCTCTCGGCCGGCACCTGCCCCGCATGCGCCAGCAAGCCAGCCCGCACCCGGCAGCCGCGAACGGTCCGCCGCCGCTCATCGCAGACGACGCGTTGCACGGCGAGCGCCCCACCCTGCTCCGGGCGGTGCGCATGCTCTTTGCGGGGCTGGTCGCTTGGGGCGTGCCGCTGCTCGTTGTGGCCGTGACGACGGGCCGGCACAGCACGGTCACGACGGAGGGTGTGTTCTTCAGCGGCACGGCGCTGGTGACCTTCGGTGGCGCGTACGCCGTGCTGGCGTTCGTCGCACAGCGGGCCGTGGAGGCCTACGGCTGGCTCAGCGCTCGGGAGATGGTGCGCGGCCTCGGTCTCGCCGAGACGACACCGGGCCCGCTGATCATGGTCGTGGTCTTCGTCGCGTTCCTCGGCGCCTACCGAAGCCCGGGCTCGATGTCACCCTGGCTCGCTGCGGTGATCGGCGGACTGCTGACGACGTGGGTCACGTTCGTTCCCTGCTTCATCTTCATCTTCTTGGGAGCCCCGTACGTCGAACGGCTGCGCGGGAACGTAGCGATCAGCGCTGCGCTCGCGGGCATCACGGCCGCCGTCGTCGGCGTCATCGCCAACCTCGCGCTGTACTTCGCCGTACACACGTTGTTCCGGGAGACGCACGTCATCGACTACGGCCCGGTGCACTTCACGGTGCCGCAGTTCAGCAGTTACCGCCCGGTCTCTATCAGCATCGCCGTTGTCGCGGCACTTCTCATCTTCCGGTTCAAGCGCTCGGTGCTCGCGACGCTTGGGGTCTGCGCGCTGCTGGGGCTGATCGCGAGCTTCACGCCACTGTCGATCAGCTGACCGACTGCCTGGTGCTAGTCGCCGTACTCCGCGGTGCGGCCTTCGTACTGGAACAGGATGCCGGTCACGCCGGCGAGCTGTGCGACCACGCCGATGACGAACAGCCACCAGCCGAAGATCAGCCCGAGCATGACGATGGCCGACGCCAGTGCCGCGATGAGTGGCCACCAGCTGTGCGGGCTGAAGAAACCGAGCTCTCCGGCGCCTTCGGCGATGTCGGCATCGCCCCGGTCGGACGGGCGCGGCCGCATCCGCCGGGACAGGAACAGCGCGTAGTACCCGATGAGCGTGCCGAGGCCGGCGGAGAGCGCGAGCGCCGTCGTGCCCGTCGGGTCCTTCGAGGTGAACCAGTAGATGAGCGTCATACCGCCGAGGAAGACGGCGAGCAGGCCGAACAGGTAACCCTCGGCTTTCACTCGCCGGCTCCGACCTCAGCCATCGGCTGACCCGGAAGCATGCGTCCGGCTGCGTGTGGGTGGTGCAGGTCGAACGCCGGTCGCTCCGAGCGGATCCGCGGGATCGAGGTGAAGTTGTGCCGAGGCGGCGGACACGACGTGGCCCACTCGAGCGAGTTGCCGTAGCCCCAGGGGTCGTCGACGGTCACTGGTATGCCGTAGCGCGCGGTCTTCCAGACGTTGTAGATGAACGGGAACATCGACAGCGCCAGGATGTACGCCCCGATAGTGGACACGGTGTTGAGCGTCGTCCACCCCGAGCTCGCCGGATAGTCGACGATGCGACGCGGCATACCTTCCTCGCCGAGCCAGTGCTGCACGAGGAACGTCGTGTGGAAGCCGATGAACAGCAACCAGAAGTGCAGCTTGCCGAGCTTTTCGTCGAGCATCTTGCCGGTGAACTTCGGCCACCAGAAGTAGAACCCGCCGAACATCGCGAAGACCACGGTGCCGAACAGCACGTAGTGGAAGTGCGCGACGACGAAGTACGAGTCGGTGACGTGGAAGTCGAGCGGCGGGCTGGCGAGGAGCATGCCGGTCAGGCCACCGAACAGGAACGTCGTCAAGAAGCCGAGCGCCCAGAGCATCGGCGTATCGAAGGACAGTTGCCCGCCCCACATCGTGCCGATCCAGTTGAAGAACTTCACCCCGGTCGGGATGGCGATGAGATAGGTCATGAATGCGAAGAACGGCAGCAGGACCGCGCCGGTGGAGAACATGTGGTGCGCCCAAACGGTCATCGACAGCGCCGCGATGGAGATTGTCGCAGCGACAAGGCCCTTGTAGCCGAAGACCGGCTTACGGCTGAACACGGGCAGGATCTCGGTGATGATGCCGAAGAACGGCAGCGCAACGATGTAGACCTCGGGATGGCCGAAGAACCAGAACAGGTGTTGCCACATGATCGCGCCGCCTTGACCGGCGCCGGTATCGAATATGTGGAAGCCGAACTTACGGTCCGCCTCCAAGGCGAACAGTGCCGCCGCGAGCACCGGGAACGCCATCAGCACGAGGATCGACGTCACCAGCGCGTTCCAGGTGAAGATCGGCATCCGGAACATCGTCATGCCGGGCGCACGCATGCAGAACACCGTCGTGACGAAGTTGACACCGGTGAGGATCGTGCCGAGACCGGACAGCACAAGCCCCAGGATCCACATGTCCGCCCCGACACCGGGCGAGAACTGGCCGTTCGTGAGCGGCGTGTAGGCGTACCAGCCGAACCCCGCGGCCCCGCCCGGCGTGAAGAAGCTGAACAAGACGATCAGGCCGCCGAACAGGAACATCCAGTACGACAGCATGTTCAGGCGCGGGAACGCGACGTCGGGCGAGCCGATCTGCAGCGGCATGATCCAGTTGGTGAAGCCGGCAAACAGCGGCGTCGCGAACAGCAACAGCATGATCGTGCCGTGGATCGTGAACAGCTGGTTGTACTGGTCGCTGGAGACGATCTGCTGACCCGGGCGCGCCAACTCGGTGCGCATGATCTCGGCCATGATCCCGGCGGCGATGAAGAAGCAGAACGATGTGATCAGGTAGAGCGAGCCGATCACCTTGTGGTCTGTGGTGGTCAGCCAGCTGACGATGACCTGGCCCCGCGACTTCCGGCGCGCGATAGGTCGGCCGACAGCGATGCTCGGCTGGACAGCGGTCACGGGGCTCCCCCTGGTTGGTTGCCCTGGTTGTTGGAGTTCGCCGTACCACTCACCGGCTCGGCGCCGATGATGGACTGGTCAAAGGTGTAGCGGTCGCCGTTCTGGCCGGATTTCGCCAGCGAGAGCGCGTTCTGCGCGAACGTCTGGAAGTCGGCCTGGCTGACCGTGCGCAGCGTGAACAGCATCCGCGAGTGGTCCACCCCGCACAGCTCCGTGCAGGCACCGTGCCAGCGCCCGATCTTCTCGACGGTCAGCTCGAAGCGGTTCACCCGCCCCGGTACGACGTCGCGCTTGAACAGGAACTCGGGCAACCAGAACGCATGGACAACGTCCGGGGAAGTGAGCGCGAACTGGATCTTCTCCCCCACCGGCAGGACCAGTTCCGGGAACTGGCCCGGTCGACCGTGGATCTCCAGCCCTGCGGCCGGCCCGCTCACATAGTTGAACTGCCAGGCCCACTGGTAGCCGACCACGTTGACGGTCACGTCGGGGTTCTTGGAGAGCTTGTTGAGGTAGTTCTCGTCCTTCGCCGTGAAGAAGAACAGCACCCCGACCATCACGAACGGCAGGACCGTGTAGAGGATCTCGATCGGGATGTTGTAGTGCACCTGCGGCGGGAGGTCGTCGTTGCGTTTCCGGAACGCGACGATGCAGACCAGGATCAGTCCCCACACGACCACCCCGACCGCCAGCGCGGCGACCGAGGACCCCTTCCACAAGGCCATGACCTTGTGACCCTGCTTCGTGATGGGCTCCGGGAAGCCGAACGCCGGGATGTGTTCCGTGGTGCAGCCGGTGAGCGCGAGCAGCAGCCCGACGCCCGTGAGCAGATAGCGCCAGTACAGGCGGCGGCGGGGGCGGGACGGCGTCGCGGACATGTCGTTCGTCACGTTATCGCAGCCGATTCCGCATGCTGGGAACCGGCTCTGCGTTGCGGTGAGCGCATCCGCGGCTAGCGTCGATGTCCTATGACCTACCTCGACGCCGCGTCGGCCGCGCCGCTGCATCCAGCGGCGCGTGAGGCGATGCTCGGAGCGTTCGAAGACGGCTGGGCCGACCCCGACCGGCTCTACACCGACAGCCGGCGGGCGCGCCTGCTGCTCGACCGGGCCCGGGCCTCGGTGGCTGCCGCGATCGGCGCCCGGCCGGACGAAGTCGCGTTCACGTCGTCCGGGACGCAGGCCGTTCAGCTCGCCGTCCTCGGGCTCGCCCGCGCCCGGCACCGAGTCGGCCGGCATGTCGTGGTCACTGCTGTCGAACACTCCTCAGTCCTGCACACATCCGAGCTCCTCGCGGCTGACGGCGCCGACGTCACGACTGTGGGCGTGGACCGCTACGGCCAGGTCGACCCGGAGGAGTACGTCACGGCGCTTCGCCCGGACACCGCGCTCGCCTGCCTCCAGACCGCGAACCACGAAGTCGGCACGCTGCAACCGGTCGCGGCCGTTGCGGCGGCGTGCCGGGAGGCCGGCGTACCGCTTCTCGTCGATGCGGCGCAGTCGATCGGGCACGTCGCAGTGGACGTGCGTGACCTCGGCGCAGCCGCGGTCGTGGCGAGTGCGCGCAAATGGGGTGGCCCGCCGGGGTCGGGTCTGCTGATCGTCCGCAGCGGGATGCGGTGGCGTTCGGCGCTGCCGGCGGACGAGCGCGAGTCTGGCCGGGTGCCCGGACCGGTGAATCTGCCCGCCGTACTCGGAGCAGCGGCCTCCCTCGAAGCGCGCATCGCCGAGATGGACGCGGAGGCCGCGCGGCTCTCGCCTCTGGTCGATCGGATCCGCGCCGAAGTCCCGGACCGAATGCCCGACGTCGAAGTGGTGGGACATCCGGTCGAGCGGCTACCGCACGTGGTGACGTTCTCGTGTCTGTACGTCGACGGCGAGGCGCTGCTGGGCGAGCTGGACAAGGCGGGGTTCGCGGTGTCGAGCGGTTCGTCGTGTACCGCGTCGACGTTGACCCCGAGTCATGTCCTGGTTGCGATGGGCGTGCTGTCGCAAGGCAACGTGCGCGTCTCGATGCATCGAGGTACGACCAAGGAGGACGTGCAGCGCTTTCTCGACGTACTGCCCGGCGTCGTGGCGAATCTCCGTCAGCTCAGCGGGACCGCCGACTTGTGAACATCGACGAGACCGCGCTCACTCTGGATACCCGCGGGACGCTGTGCCCGCTGCCGATCATCGAGCTGGCTCGGCGCATCCGCGATGTCGAGGTGGGCGCGGTCGTAGCAGTGCTCGCCGACGATCCGGCCGCGCGGTCCGACGTACCGGCCTGGTGTCGCATGCGCGGCCACGACTACCTCGGTGAGCAGCCCACCGATGGCGCAACGATGTATCTGGTACGCCGCACGCAGTGAGCGGACCGATCAACCGCTGGGCACGTGGCTTCGGACTTCACTGCCCGCGTCGGGGCCGTAAGCCGACTCGAGCCGCTCGAGGAAGTGGGCCCGACCGAGGTCGTACTCCTGCGTGCCGACCGTTTCGATGACGAGTGTCGCGAGCATCGACCCGACCTGGGCAGCGCGTTCGTGTCCGAGGCCCCAGGCGACCGCGGTGAGGAACCCGGCGCGGAATGCGTCGCCGACACCGGTTGGGTCCGCGCGGCGCTCCTCCGGCGGCACCGGTACCTCGATCGGTGCGACCCCGGTTTGCTCGACCAACGCACCGTCGGCACCCATCGTCGTCACCCGCACGCCGACGCGCGAGAGCACGTCGTCACCGCTCCAGCCCGTTTTTTGCTCGAGCAGCGCTCGCTCGTAGGAGTTGCAGAACAGGTACGCCGCACCGTCCACCAGTTGCCGGATCTGCGCGGCTTCCATCCCGGACAGCTGCTGAGAAGGGTCGGCGACGAAGCGGTACCCGCGGTCGCGGCACTCCTGGGTGTGCCGCACCATCGCTTCGGGGTCGTTCGGGCTGATCAGCACAAGATCGACGTCACCCAGCTGCGTAACGATCGGGCCGAGCTCGATCTCCCGCGCCTCGGCCATCGCACCGGGATAGAAGGACGCGATCTGGTTCTGGTCGGCGTCCGTCGTACAGAGAAAACGCGCCGTGTGCCGCAGCTCCGACACCCGCACGAAGCTGCAGTCGACGCCGTGCCGCTCGAGCCAGGACCGGTAGTCGTCGAAGTCACCGCCGACAGAACCAACGAGCACCGGCCGCAGCCCGAGCACGGCCATCCCGAAGCAGATGTTCGCCGCGACACCGCCGCGCCGGATGTCGAGGTCGTCGACGAGAAAGCTGAGCGAAACCTTGTCCAGCTGATCCGGCAAGAGCTGGTCGGCGAACCGCCCCGGAAAGCTCATCAGATGGTCAGTGGCAATCGATCCGGTCACGAGTACGCGCATGCGCGAAAACTACCGGCTGGTAAGGGTTGGGCGACCGGACGCTGTCTCCTACGGTGGTTCGCGACGTCGATTTGTGCAGTTGCCGGATGAGTTGAAGGAGTGCCGTGTACGCCGTCGAGGGCAGCGTTCGGACCGCCGAGGCAGCGAGCCTCGCCGACCTGATCGCCGACTGCCGGGAGATCTGTGCTGGCGCGCTGCCGCCAACCGGCCGCGTCGTCGACCTCAGCAGGCACGTCCCTGTTCCCCGGCTGCCCGGACAGCACCTCGGCGCGCGCGTCGTCATCGACATCCGCGACTCGGTGGTCCGCCTGACCGACGGCGTCAGCGACTACGGCAGCTAGTCGGTCCGCCCCTCCAGGGTTTGTGAGCAGTTAGGCGTGCCCTGACCACTCGGAGCGCTCACAAACCCGAGTGGGGCAACGCGTGGCAAACGCAAACGGCCCCGGTCGGCGGACCGGGGCCGTCGCGTCGTACAAGCTCAGTGGAATGAGTCTCCGCAGGCGCAGGAGCCCTGTGCGTTGGGGTTGTCGATCGTGAAGCCCTGCTTCTCGATCGTGTCGACGAAGTCGATCGTGGCGCCGGTGAGGTAGGGGCCGCTCATCCGGTCGACCACGACCTTCACGCCGGAGAAGTCGGTGAAGGTGTCACCCTCGAGGCTTCGCTCGTCGAAGAACAGCTGGTAGCGGAGGCCGGAGCACCCGCCGGGCTGTACGGCGATGCGCAAAGCAAGGTCCGTCCGGCCCTCCTGCTCCAGCAGCGCCTTGACCTTCGCAGCTGCGTTGTCGCTGAGGACGACGGTCTGGGTGGCGGCAGCGGCCTCGGTAGCCGCGGTGGTCTCGGTCATCTGGTGGTGGCTCCTGAAAGACGGTGGAGTGCTGCCTTGGGTCAACGGCTGTAGCGACCGTGTCATTCCCCGTCTTCACATGGTCGCATAGTCGCGGGCCACCCGTTCGGCTAGGCGCTCCAGCCCCGCGGCCGGGCGCCGCATCGCTTCCTCCACGGAGCCGACCTCGTCAGTGACGGCGTACGCGCGGTCGACTCCGGCCGCGGCAGCCCGGTCTGCGTCCAACCTGACCTGTCCGGCGAGTACGACGCAGCGCACGCCCGCGGCCTGTGCTGCCTCGGCTACGCCGCTCACGACCTTCCCCCGCAGCGACTGGTCGTCGAAGCGTCCCTCTCCGGTGACGACGAGATCCGCCTGCGTGACCGCGGCCGCCAGACCGACGGTCGCGCCGACGATGTGCACGCCGGACTCGCGCCGCCCGCCGAGCAGGAAGATCGCGAAGCCCAGCCCACCCGCTGCGCCGGCACCCGGCCGCTCGGCAGCGGCCGGGTCGACGGCGCGCGCCCACATCCGCATCCGGGCCTCCAGCAGCGCCACGGTCTCGGGGCGCGCACCCTTCTGCGGGCCGAAGACGACGGAGGCGCCCGACGGTCCGAGCAGCGGGTTGTCGACGTCGGTCGCGGCCACCAGCTCGGCCTGCGCGAGCCGGGCATCGAGACCGCTCCGGTCGACCTGCAGGGCCTCCGCGTGCTGTGTCTCACGCAGCCCCAGCGCGCCGAGCATCCCGCGCCCGCCGTCGTTGGTCGCCGACCCGCCCAGGCCGATGACGATCCGGGTTGCTCCCGCATCGAGCGCCGCCAGGACCAGTTGGCCGACGCCGTACGTCGAAGTGTTCGTCGGGTTGCGCTCTTTCGCCGCCAGCAGGTGCAGCCCGCAGGCCTGCGCCGACTCGACGTACGCCGTGTCGTTGACGAGCAACACCGCGCCCGGTACCGGCCGCGCAAGCGGATCGCGGACCGTGACGGGAAGCAGGTCGCCGCCCAGACTGTTATGCAGTACGTCAACGAAGCCCGGGCCGCCGTCCGACAGCGGCACCTCGTCGATGACGGCATCCGCAGCGCCGCGGCGCCAACCGGTGGCAATCGCCGCCGAGGCCTCCACTGCGCTGAGTGTGCCGCCGAACTTGTCGGGCGCAACCACTATCCGCACTGGCCAATTGTGAAGCGTGCCGGTGTCCCCACGACGTGCATGGGACGATGGAGACGTGACAACAGAGGTTGACCTGGGCTCTCCCAATGATGTGCAGCCCACACCGTTGGCCCTTTTAATGCTCGGTCGGCAGCGCGACCCGGATAGCGAACGCGGGACGAGCTGCCCCGGTGAGCTGCCAGCACCGTCGGACCCGACACTGGTCGACCGGGCCACCGCAGCCAAGGCGAAGCTCGGCGACCGGCTGTTCGTGCTCGGCCACCACTACCAGCGCGACGAGGTCATCCAGTTCGCCGACGTGACCGGCGACTCGTTCAAGCTCGCCCGCGACGCAGCCAACCGGCCGGAGGCCGACTACATCGTCTTCTGCGGTGTGCACTTCATGGCCGAGTCCGCCGACATCCTGACCGCGCCGTACCAACGGGTTGTTCTCCCTGACCTCGGGGCCGGCTGCTCGATGGCCGACATGGCGAGCTTCGACCAGGTCGAGGAATGCTGGGACGTGCTGACCGACGCCGGCATCGGCGCGTCGACGATCCCGGTGACGTACATGAACTCCTCGGCGGCGATCAAGTCGTTCACCGGTCGCAACGGCGGGACGATCTGCACATCGTCGAACGCCGAGCGCGCATTGACGTGGGCGTTCGAGCAGGGCGAGCGAGTGCTCTTCCTCCCCGACCAGCACCTCGGCCGCAACACAGCCGTACGCCAGCTCGGCCTCACGCTCGACGACTGCGTCGTCTACAACCCGCACAAGCCCGGCGGCGGCCTGACGCGCGAACAGCTGCAGAACGCGAGGATGATCCTCTGGCGCGGGCACTGTTCGGTGCACGGTCGGTTCACAGCGGAATGCGTCGACGAAGTGCGGGCACGTGTTCCCGGTGTCACCGTCCTCGTGCATCCGGAGTGCAAGCACGAGGTCGTCGAGAAGGCTGACCTTGTCGGCTCGACCGAATACATCATCCGCACCGTCGACGAGGCGCCGCCCGGTTCGGCGTTCGCGATCGGCACGGAGCTCAACCTCGTCAAGCGGCTCGCCGACCGCCACCCCGACAAGACGGTGGTCTATCTCGACAAGACTGTGTGCTTCTGCTCGACCATGAACCGCATCGACCTGCCGCATCTCGTGTGGGCGCTCGAGTCACTCGTCGAAGACCAGGTCGTGAACGAGATCCGGGTGGACGACGACACCGCGCGATACGCCCGCGTGGCCCTCGACCGAATGCTCGCGCTCCCGTAACGATGGCCCTCTTCCGCAGCCGCAACGCTGACGCGCTCGACGTCGCCGAGCCCGAGCCGACGATCCAGCCCAGTGGCAAAGGACGACCGACGCCGAAACGCCGCGACGCGGAGAAACGCCGCCAGCCGGTGGTCGCGCCCAAGACACGCAAGGAGGCCTCTCAGCTGCAGCGTGAACGTCTCCGCGAGTCGCGTCGCAGCTCTCGGCAAGGGGTCGCGCGGGGTGAGCAGCGCCTGCTCGCGCCGCGTGATGCCGGACCGGTGCGCGCGTTCGTCCGTGACTACGTCGACTCCCACCGCACTGTCGCGTCGTACTTCCTGCCGCTCACGATCGTGATCCTGATCCTCGGTACCAACCCGGTGCGCGTGCTGCAGCTCGCCTCGCAAGGCCTGATGCTCGCGATGTTCCTCGGTCTCTACATCGACGGGCGCAGGCTCGGGCGCAACGTCGTACGCGAGGTGGAGCGGCGGTATCCCAACGAGCCGACTCGAGGGCTGAAGTGGTACGCCGTTAGCCGCGCGTTGCAGTTCCGCCGGCTGCGCATGCCGAAGGCGCGCGTCAAGATCGGCGACAGCATCTGAGACGGCACCCAGTAGGTTTCACACATGGAGTTCCGGCATCTCGGTCGAAGCGGCCTCAAGGTCAGTGAAATCGCGTATGGCAACTGGCTGACGCACGGCAGCCAGATCGAGGAAGAGCAGGCGACACGATGTGTGCACGCAGCCCTGGACGCCGGCATCACGACGTTTGACACTGCCGACGTCTACGCGCAGACCAAAGCCGAAACGGTGCTCGGCCGTGCGCTGTCCGGCCAACGACGTGAAGGGCTGGAGATCTTCACGAAGGTCTACTGGCCGACCGGTGAGGGGCAGAACGACCGCGGCCTGTCCCGCAAACACATCATGGAGTCCTGCCATGCATCGCTGAAGCGGTTGCAGACCGACTACGTCGATCTCTACCAAGCGCACCGCTACGACTTCGAGACGCCGCTCGAGGAGACGCTGCGCGCGTTCGACGATCTCCTCCGTGCCGGCAAGGTGCTCTACGTCGGGGTCTCGGAGTGGACAGCAGCGCAGATCGCGGACGCCCTGAAGATCGCCGATGACATCGGCTTGGACCGCATCGTCTCCAACCAACCGCAGTACTCAATGCTCTGGCGTGTCATCGAGCCCGAGATCGTGCCGCTATGCGAGAAGGAGGGCGTCGGACAGATCGTCTGGTCCCCAATCGCACAGGGCGTGCTCACCGGGAAGTACGAGCCCGGTGCGCAGCCGCCGAGCGGGACGCGGGCGACCGACGATCAGGGCGGCGCCGACATGATCCAGTGGCTGCTCGACGACAACATCCTGCGGCACGTGCAGGACCTGAAACCGATCGCTGCTGACCTCGGCATATCGATGGCACAACTCGCCATCGCCTGGGTGCTGCAGAACCCGAATGTCTCCGCGGCAATCGTCGGGGCGTCACGTCCTGAGCAGGTCACGGACAACGCCGCGGCTGCGGGGATCAAGCTCGACGACGATGTGCTGAAGCGCGTCGACAAAGCCCTCGATGGCGTCGTCCTCGCCGACCCCAACCTGACATTCAGCCCCGATCCGCGGCCATAAGAGCCCGTCGCGCGGCCTCCGCCGGTTCTATCCGGCGGTGACCGCGATGATCATGGGCGGGGTGTCACTCGGCCGCGAGTCCCATCGGGCCGTAGACCTCGCGTCCGTCCTCGAGCAGCGTGACCTGGTGCACACCGGCGGCGAGGATCTCGCGCCAGGTCTCCCCGAGCCACGACTCCGCGTCGGACTGCGTCGGGAACGGCTGCGGTTCGGGCGCGGCATCCGGCGCGACTTCGCCACCGTCGGCGTTCTCATACCGCCAGATCCAAGACATCGACGCGTGCTCCTTTGACGAGATGGGCCCCGGCATGGTCCCATCCGGTCAGCCATTCTTGGCAAACAACTGCATACGCGCCTGGGTGGGGGAAGCCGGTCGAAGTCCGGCGCTGACCCGCAACCGTAGGCCGCCAAGCACGAACGGCGGCGAGCCGGAATGCCCACGCAGACGCAACTGGCTCCTCGTAATCCGTCGAGGTCTGCGGGGCGGAGCCCGGGTCCCACCCGATACCGCCCCCGAGCGCGACAGCGCCGGGGGTTCGTCATTGTCAGGGGCCGGGGTTGCGTTCGGCGGCCACCCCCGGGAGAAGGCATGAACGCACGTCGTACCGCCAGCGGCCTCGTCGCACTGGGCGCAGTCGCGGTCGCCACGACACTCGGCACCGCAACGCCGGCACATGCGCAGGTCGTCGGCAGTGGCCTGTTCGGCAAACAGGATCCGACGTACGACGGTGTCTACCGGCAGAGCCTGTCGATCCTCGCGTTGGAGACCGCGGGCAGAAGCGTTGACAGCGTTGCGCTCGGCTGGCTCGCGAAGCAGCAGTGCAGCGATGGCACGTTCACGTCCTACCGGGGCAAGACGACGACAGCGTGCGCGGCGAACGGCAAGGACTCGAACGCGACCGGCCTCGCCGTCATGGCCCAGCATGCCGCGGGCCTGTCGACGGCGAACGCGATCGCCGGGCTCAAGACCTTCCAGGACAGCGACGGCGGTTTCTTCAGCAACAAGTTGTTCAGCTCATCGCCCGGCTCGGACGCGAACTCGACCGGTATCGCGCTCTCCGCTCTCGCCGCGGTCGGGATCGACCCGACAACCGTCACGACCGGCGGGAAGAGCGGCATCGACTTCCTCCAATCCGTGCAGCTCACGTGCAGCGCGGCGGTGAACGACCGCGCGGCCTACGACTACCAGGCCGAGTCACCGCTCGTCGCGAACAACTTCGCGAGCGCCCAGGCGACGCTGGGCGCGTTGAACGCGGGCCTCCCGGTGGCACATCACAGCGGCAACGCAACGCAGCCAACGATGGCGTGCCCCGGCGGGCCGGCGGACGCAACGGAGGCGGCGCAGGACGCGGCGGGCTACCTCGCGCGGACGCTGCAGGCGAACAGCGGGCTGATCCCGGCCGCTTTCGGTGGCGGCAACGACTACACGTCGACGGCGAACGCGATCGTGTCCCTGGTGGCTGCCGGCGTCGGGTCAGCCCAGGTCACGCAAGCGCTCGACGCGCTCGCAGCGCACGTCAACAGCTACGTCAAGGACTCGCATGGTGTGGACCAGCCGGCGGCGCTGGCCTGGTTGATCCTCGCGGCGCATGCGGGTGGCCGTGGTCCACAGAACTTCGGCGGGGTGAATCTGGTCACCCGGCTGCAGACGACCGAGGACATCCTCTCGGTCCTCCCGACGCCTCCGCCGAAGAAGGCGTCTCCGACACCGAGCGCCTCGCCAAGTCCTGCAGTCGCGAGCAACAACTCGACACTGCCGGCGACCGGCGGACACGACCCACTCCCCGTCGCCGTCGTCGGTGCGGTGGTTCTGCTGACCGGTGGCGCACTGTTGTTCGCGGGTCAACGCCGATGAGGCAAGGCGTGCGTCTGCTCGCGATTGCGTTGGCGGCGCTCGCGTCGCTGACGGCATTCGCATCGCCGGCGCACGCCGCGGCGTACCGCTACTGGTCCTACTGGTCCTGGAGCAACGGCGCCTGGCACTACTCGAACCAGGGACCGAGCGGCTCCGTGCACGACGGTGACACGATCGGGTGGCGCTTCGCGGTGCAGGCCAACAGCAGCAGCGCCTATGCACCGCGAGCCAGCGGTACGTCGCTGTGCTCCGACGGTGTCACGGTGGTCATTGACTACGGCTCGACCGGAGACGCGCCGCCCGGCGAACGTCCACCCTTTTCCACGCCGCGCGGGTTCTGCGCGAACGATGCCGACAGCACCAACGGTTACCGAGCCACCGCTGAGCATGCAACGGTGCGAACGAACGACAGCGGCCTGGTCTGCGGCATCGACGGATACCCCAAGAGTGAGTGCGCGCCAATCGTCAGCGCGAGCCACTCCCCGACGGCGCACCCGACATCGCCCACTCGTCTTCCGCATTCGCACGCGCGGCCCGTCCACCGACGTGCCCCCGCACCGGTCCCCGTCCCGAACGCGACCGTGACCGCACGGCCCGGAGCACGAGCAGCGAGTGCGCAACCTAGCGCCGCCGCCACCGGACCCGTCGAGGTGCTGCCCACGCCCACGCCGACCTTGCTCGTGACGACATCAATGCCGGGCGCTGCAAAACACCACAGCGGGTCGAGCGTGCCAGTCGCCCTGATCGCCGGCGTCGTTATCGCCGCCGTCCTCGGTGGTGTCGCTGTGTGGCGATATCGCGCCGGACCGCGATGACCGCTGCCTGGCGGTTGCCACGCCCGTTGCATCCGGCTGCGTGGTGGCTCTGGGCCCTCTGTTTGGCAATAGCGGCGATGCGGACGACGAACCCGTTGCTGCTGTTGTTGATCGCGGCTGTCGCCGGCTTTGTCGTCGCGGCTCGACGACCGAACGCCCCTTGGAGCAAGTCGTACGGCGCGTTTGTGAAGCTCGGCCTTCTCGTGCTGCTGCTGCGCGTCCTGATCGAGGTGCTGTTCGGCTCCGGCGGACCGGGCCGCATCCTCGTTCATCTGCCCGGGGTCCCACTCCCGGATTGGATGGCCGGTGTGCGAATCGGAGGCCCGGTCACCGGTGACCAGCTCGCGCGGGCGGCGTACGACGGTCTGCAACTTGCGGTATTGCTCTGTTGCGTCGGGGCAGCGAACGCACTGGCAAGCCCGGCGCGACTGCTGAAGCTCATGCCCGGCGCACTCTACGAAGCGGGTGTCGCCGTCACAGTCGCGCTCTCGTTCGCGCCGCAAGCGGTCGCGTCGGTCAGTCGCATCCGGGCCGCGCGGCGTCTGCGCGGCCGACCATCGCACGGACTGCAGGCGTGGCGCGGCCTCGCCGTACCCATCCTCGAAGAAGCGCTCGAACGCTCGGTTGACCTTGCCGCTGCCATGGACACCCGCGGCTTCGGTCGGCGCGGTGATGTGAGTACGCCGGTACGCGTCACCACCGCAACGTTGACGCTCGGCGGCCTCATCACCATGACGGCGGCGAGTTACTTCCTCGTCGGGCAAGGCGCATCGCGCGCAGTTGCGCTGCCGCTGCTCGTCGCCGGCGCGTTGGCGGCGACATTCGGACTGCTGCTCGGCGGCCGGCGTACCAAACGGACCAGGTACCGGCCTGATCCGTGGCGTTCGCCCGAGTGGATCGTCACGTTCTCCGGCTTGTCCGTTGTCGTGCTCGTGTCGCTCGTCGCGCACATCGATCAGGCGGGCCTTGCACCCACGACCACGCCGCTGGTCCCCCCGACGCTGCCCCTGCTCGCCACTGTCGGCGTGCTGATGGGACTGCTGCCTGCGTGGGCTGCACCCGTGCAGACACCGCGCCGTCGACCAGTGGCAACCCCGGTCGGAGCTACAACGTGATCGAGTTCGACGACGTCACGATCACCTATCCCGGCGCCTCGGCGCCGACGTTGCGCAACGTGCACCTGACCATCAATGCGGGTGAGCTGTGCCTGGTTGTCGGGCGAACGGGCAGTGGAAAGTCCACGTTCTTGCGCGCGGTCAACGGCCTGGTGCCGCACTTCACGGGCGGGCAGCTTCGCGGTCGGGTCACCGTCGCCGGCCGAGACACCCGGACGAACCCGCCGCGTGAGCTCGCCGACGTCGTGGCTGTCGTCGGCCAGGAACCGCTCGCGGGCTTCGTGACCGATCTCGTCGAGGACGAGCTCGCCTATGGCATGGAGTCGTTGGCTGTTTCACCGCAAGCGATGCGACGTCGCGTCGAGGAGGCGCTTGACCTACTCGGTCTTGCACCACTGCGCGCCCGAGCACTCGCCACACTGTCGGCCGGTGAACAACAGCGCGTAGCAATCGGTGCTGCGCTCACAGCCAATCCACGTGTGCTCGTGCTCGACGAGCCGACCTCGGCACTGGACCCCCCAGCGGCCGAGGAAGTGTTGGCCGCGTTGACCCGATTGGTGCACGACCTCGGGCTGACGGTCCTCGTCGCCGAGCATCGACTCGAGCGGGTCATCCAGTACGCCGATAGGGTCGTGCACGTACCCGGCGCCGGTGCGGCGGTCGAGGTGGGCACGCCGGCCGACGTGATGGCGCGCGCGCCAGTGGCGCCGCCGGTGGTCGAACTCGCTCGTTGGGCGGGCTGGTCACCCGTGCCGCTCTCGGTCCGGGACGCGCGCCGCGCGGCCGGCGAACTGCGGGCCCGACTTGCGGTGGTCTCGCCTCCGCCCGCCGAGGTGAACGAAGGCAACGACGTCGTTGCGGAAGCGAAGAGCCTCGTGGTGACGTACGACGACACGGTCGCACTGCGGTCGGTCAGCCTCGCCATCGCCCGCGGCGAGATCGTCGCGGTCATGGGCCGCAATGGGGCGGGCAAGTCGACCCTGCTGCACACGCTCGTCGGCTTGCGTCGGCCGGACAGTGGGACTGTCCGGGTCAAGGACCGCGTGCCGGCCGAGCTGGCTGGCAAGGAACTGATCGCGACCGTCGCGCTGGTTCCGCAGGAGCCCGGCGACCTGTTGTATGCCGAGGACGTCGGCGCCGAGTGTGTTCTGGCGGACCGCGACGCTGACGCACCGGCGGGCACGACACACGCGCTGCTCGATCAGTTCGCGCCGGACGTCGATGACAGCGCGCACCCCCGCGATCTCTCATCCGGCCAGCGTCTCGCGTTGGCCCTTGCCGTCGTACTAGCGGCGCAGCCGCCGGTGCTACTGCTCGACGAGCCGACGCGTGGACTCGACTACCCGGCCAAGGCGCGGCTGACCGCAGCATTGCGCGCGCTCGCCAAGGAAGGCTGCGCCGTCGTGCTGTCGACGCACGACGTCGAACTCGTCGCCGATGTAGCAACGCGCACGATCGTGCTCGCCGACGGTGAGGTCGTCGCCGACGGTGCGACCCGCGATGTCGTTACGCACTCGCCCGCGTTCGCACCACAGGTGGCAAAGGTTTTCGCGCCGCTCCCCTGGCTCACCGTGAGCGACGTGCGGAAGGCGTTGGCCGGATGACCGCGACGACCGCGACCGCTCGCTCACAGCGCCATGCCGTGCGGTTGCGACCGCGCGCCACGATCGCATTGACACTCGTCTCCGCGCTCGGCCTGGTTGCGTTTTTCTGGCCCCTGTTCACGCCGAACCTCACTGTGCGCGTGAGCGACGGCTCGCTGTCGCACAGCACAGACGCACCCTGGCTGTTCGTCGCGTTGTTACCGCTGCTGCTCGCCGTCGTCATCGCGGAGATCGCCGACGGCGGGATCGATGCGAAGGCGATTGCGATGCTCGGAGTGTTGGCGGCCTGTGGTGCTGCGCTGCGCCCTCTTGGTGCGGGTGCAACCGGTGTGCAGCCGATCTTCTTCCTGCTCATCCCGGCCGGACGTGTTCTGGGTCGCGGGTTCGGATTTGTGCTCGGTGCGTTGACGTTGTTCGCGTCGGCGCTGCTGACGGCGGGGGTGGGACCGTGGCTGCCGTTCCAGATGATCGGCGCGGGCTGGGTCGGCTTTCTCGCCGGCTGCCTGCCCCGAGCGAGCGGCCGAAAAGAGATCTGGCTGCTGGCCGGGTACGGCGTTGTCGCCGGGTTGGGATATGGATTGCTCCTGAACATGTGGTTCTGGCCGTTCTCCGTGACCGGCACTGGTGCGAGCCCCGGGCTGGCCTACGTGCCGGGTGACGCGCTGCTGGCGAACCTGCAGCGGTTCTTCGCGTTCGACGCGGCGACGTCACTCGGTTTCGACGTACCGCGGGCTGCGACCAACTTCGTGCTTGTGCTGATCGCAGGGAAACCTGTGCTCGCGGCATTGCGACGCGCCGCGCGCCGCGCTGCGTTCGATGCACCAGTCGAGTTCGGAGCGCCCTAGATGGAAGTGCTGCTGCTCGGTACCGGCGGAGCGGACGGCTGGCCGAACCCGTGGTGCACGTGTGCGTCGTGCAACTGGGCGCGCGACGCCGGTGTGCTGCGCCGACAGACCGCCGCACTCGTCGACGATGTCCTTCTCATCGACTGCGGACCGGAGGCGCCGCGGGCTGCGCTGCAGCACGGCCGCAACCTCGTCGGCGTACAACACATCCTTCTGACCCATTCGCATGCCGACCACTTGGCACCGGCCGCGTTGACGTGGCGCGGTTGGGCCGGCCGGGACGACCCGCTCGACGTCGTGGGACCGCCGGCAGCAATCGCAGCGTGCAAGGAGTGGGTCGACCCCAGCAGCACGTGGGCGCGCTTCCGCGAGGTCCGGGCCGGCGATCGAGTCATGCTCGGTTCGTACGACGTACGCGTCGTGGCCGCCGACCACAACGAGGACGTCGGCCCGCCGGTGCTCTACGACATCGCGAGCTCCGACGGCACCAGGATGTTCTGGGGCACCGATACCGGACCGCTGCCGGAACAGTCGCTCCAGGCGATGGCAGGCGTTGGGTACGACGCAGTGTTCCTCGAGGAGAGCACGGGCGACCGGCCGTTTCCGCAACATCATCACTTCGACACGTGGGCGCGGGATGTCGCGAAGCTGCGCGCGAACGGTGCCTTGCGCGACGACAGTCGCGTGGTGGCAATTCACCTCAGCCACTTCAACCCGCCATTGCCGGAAGTGCAGCGACGCCTGGCGCAGTGGGGCGGCGAGGTGCACCCCGACGGCGCGCTGGTCGTTGTCGGCGCAGCACCGGCACCCGAGGTCCGGCCACGCCAACGGGCTCCGCACCGCGTGCTCGTCCTGGGCGGTGCCCGTTCAGGCAAGTCTCGAGAAGCCGAACGCCGATTATTGGCCGAGCCCGAGGTGACCTATGTCGCGACAGCGCTGGAGGTACCGGACGACGGCGAATGGGCCGCTCGCCTCGCCGCACACCGTGCCCGTCGGCCGGAGCACTGGCGCACCGTCGAGACGACCGATCTCGTGTCGGTCCTGCGAACCGAGTCCGGGCCGCTCTTGATCGACTGCCTGACGCTCTGGCTCGCACATCTCGTTGACTCCGATGTGGACGTGACGGCCGCCATCGACGACCTCGTCGACGCCTGGCGCAATTCCCTGGCCCTTGTCGTGGCTGTCAGCAACGAGGTCGGCTCCGGTGTTGTCCCGCCGACGGCGCAAGGTCGCGCGTTCCGAGACGCGCTCGGCGTACTCAACGCGCGTCTTGCGGCGGAAGCCGACGAAGTGTGGCTGGTCACTGCCGGCATCGTGCAGCAGCTCCGGTGAGCGTCGACCTCGCCACCTTGCTGGCGCGCATCGGCCCCGTTGACGTCGCCGCACAGGACGCGGCGCGCGCCCGCCAGGATCGGTTGACCAAGCCGCGAGGCGCGTTGGGGCGGCTGGAAGACCTGTCGATCTGGCTGGCCGGTGTGCAAGGGCGTTGTCCGCCAGCCCGGCCACAACGCGTGCGTGTCGTCGTCTTCGCCGCTGATCACGGGGTCGCCGAGGCGGGCGTCTCGGCGTACCCGCAAGAAGTCACCGGACAGATGGTCGCAAACTTTCTCGCGGGTGGCGCCGCAGTCAACGTGCTCGCCGATCTCGTCGGCGCCAGCGTGCGCGTCGTCGACATTGCCGTTGCGCATCCATCTGTCGACGTCCCGACGGAGGTGACCCGGCACCACGTGCGCGACTCGTCGGGACGGATCGACGTCACCGATGCGCTGTCCGCCGACGAAACCGATCGCGCAGTCGCGGTCGGCCTGCACATTGCTGACGACGAGGTCGACAGCGGTGCAGACCTGCTGATCCCCGGTGACATGGGCATCGCCAACACAACACCGGCCACTGCGCTGATCACTGCTCTCACCGGGCGCGACGCCGCATCGCTGGTCGGACGTGGAACCGGGGTCGACGACGCGCAGCTCGCGGTCAAAGCTGACGTCGTACGCCGGGCCACTGCGCGAGTCGCCGATATCAGCGATCCGCTCACACTGCTGGCACGGATCGGTGGCGGAGACGTGGCTGCGACGACAGGGTTCCTGTTGGGCGCGGCCGCGCGCCGCACCCCGGTCCTGTTGGACGGCATCGTGTCGGCGGCAGCGGCGCTGGTTGCCGCGAGACTGTGCCCGGCGGCAAGGGCATGGTGGTACGCCGGTCACCGCTCCACCGAGCCGGCGCAGACTGCAGCGCTCGAAGCGGTCGGACTCGAACCACTCGTCGACCTCGGCCTGCGGCTTGGCGAGGGAACCGGCGCCCTGCTCGCCGTGCCGATGGTGCGCGCGGCCGTTGCGACGCTGACGGAGATGGCGACGTTCGACGACGCCGGCGTGTCCGACCGCGATGGCTGACCTGCTCGCAGGTTTGCGGCTCAGCATCAGCACGCTCACCGTAGTGCGGTTGCCGACCGGTCGGGTGGATCGCGCGGCCGCGGCGGTAGCGATGGCGAGCGCACCGCTGGTGGGGCTCGTCCTGGCCAGCGTTATGGCAGCGCTTGCCTACGGCGCGCGGCTGGCCTGGCATTCCGGACTCGTGACTGCAGTCGTCGTCGTTGCATCACTTGCCGCTGTCAGCGGGTTCCTGCACCTCGATGGGTTGGCCGACACTGCCGATGGTGTCGGTGCGCCTGCGGGCCGGGATCGCTTGGCGATCATGAAGAACCCAGGGATCGGGGCGTTCGGTGCCGCTGCGCTCGTGTTCGTCCTCATCGCACAGGTCGTCGCGCTCGGTCGGTGCATCGACGTCGGGCTTGGCACCGTCGGCGTGCTGACAGCCGTCACGGTGTCGCGTCTCACCGCGCCATTCGGTTGTCTGCGCGGCCTACCGGCCGCTCGCACGGACGGGCTCGGCGCAACCGTCGCCGGCACGGTGTCTCCTGGCGTCGCCGCCGCTGTCGCAGCAGTGACGACGGCCGTTCTCGTCGGTGCCGTTGCCGTCCACGACGGCTCTTGGCACAACGCGGGTCGCGTGCTCTGGTCTGTGGTTGCCGCGCTCGTCGCTGGTGTTGCCTGCCATCGAGTGGCGGTCCGCCGGATCGGCGGCATCACCGGTGACGTGCTCGGCGCTGGCATCGAGCTGAGCACGGCGGTCGCGTTGCTGGCGGTGTGCGTTCGCGGCTGACATGGTGGCCGGTCACCGTCGGACGAGGAGGCCACCGTGATCGGTCATGACATTGCAACGATGGGCATTCCGGTTGCGGAGAAGGTTGCTCGCACCGTCGCCGTGTACGGCGGGCTCGCGGTGTTGTTGCGCCTCGGTGGGAAGCGCGACCTCGCGCAGCTGAACAGTTTCGACCTCGTCGTCATGTTGCTGCTGTCCAACGTCGTACAGAACGCCATCATCGGCTCCGACGACTCCGTCAGCGGCGGCCTGCTCGGCGCGACCGTGCTCGTGGCCTTGAACAGCGTGGTGGTCCGGCTCGCGGGCCGGAATGAACGCACCACCGCGATCTTCGAAGGCACACCGACGGTTCTCGTACGCGATGGAACCTACGACGCCCGCGCGCTGCAGCGCGAAGGGTTGCGCCACGCCGACGTCGATCTCGCGCTACGCCGGCAAGGGGCGACACACGTCGCCGAGGTCGAGGAAGCGGTGCTCGAGCCCGGTGGCTCGATCATCGTGCGGTTGCGGCCGGATGCCGAACCCGCCACCCGCCACGACATTGCTGAGCTGCTCATCACTATCCGCGACCTCGACGAGAAGGTCACCGGGCTGGCCCGCTGACGACCGCCGCTAACCGCTCACGAACCGGAGCAGGGCGTCGACAATCTGGGCAGTGCGTCGATCACCTGCTGTGCGATCTCGTCCGGGGACCGATCGTCCACGTCGATAGTCAGGTCACTGATCCCGGCGTACAGCGGATCACGGCCCTCGGCGAGAGCGCGCAACGCGGCTGCAGGCTCCGGCTGCAGCCAGGCGCGATCACGGTCGTTGCCGATGCGAGCAACGAGCGTTTCCGTGCGGGCGCGCAGCCAGACGACAACCCCACCGTTCTTGAGGCGCCCACGATCGTGTTCACGCAGTACGACGCCCGCCGCGACACCCGCCACCAGTGGCGGATCGTGCTGCAGGATCTCGCTGAGCGCCTCTGCCTCGGCATCGCGCAGCGCATCGACGCCGTCGCGTTCGAGCAGGTCCGCGCCGTACAAACCCGTGTTCTCGTGCAAGAGGTCATCGTTGTCGACGTATGGCCAGCCGGTGCGCTCAGCGATGACGCGTCCGACGGCCGACTTGCCGACACCCATCATGCCGACGAGCAGGACGCGCTGGTCGCTCACCGGGGTGACGCGTCGACGAACGGCGGGCGCACGACGTTCATCTGTACCGACCGGCCGCGCACGTCGACGTACACGTCGTCACCTTCACCGACGCTGCTGTCGAGAAGCGCGAGGCCGATACCGATTCGGCGCGTCGGCGAGAAGGTGCCGCTGGTGACAACGCCGACAGCTGCGTCCCTGGTGCTCACCGTCATCCCGCTGCGGGGGATGTTGCGGTCGGTCGCGAGCAGCCCTCGCAACCGACGTCGCGGCCCTTCCGCGCGCTCGGCAACCAGCCGCTCCCGTCCCCAGAACGCCGGCTTGTCCCACCCGACCGCCCAGTTAATTCCGGCCTGCACGGGCGTCACGTCAAGGGACAGCTCGTGCCCGTGCAGCGGGTAGCCCATCTCGGTGCGCAGCGTGTCGCGTGCGCCCAGGCCACACGGGAGGGCACCGAGGCTCTCACCCGCGCCGAGGAGCGCATCCCACAACGCTGCGCTGTCACCGGACTGGGGCAGCAACTCGTAGCCACGCTCACCGGTGTATCCGGATCGGCACACGATCACCGGGCGTCCGTTCCACTCTGCATCGGCGTACGACATGTAAGCCAGCTCGGTGGGCAGGTGCAGCGCAGACAACAGGTCGGCTGACCGCGGGCCCTGCACCGCGATGACGGCATAGTCGTCGTGTCGGTTCTCGACATTGACGTCACCCGGCGCGCCCGCTTGGAGTCGATCAACCACGTCTGCCGTGTTCGCCGCATTCGGAACGAGCAGCACGTCGTCGTCCGCGCGCAAGTACACGATGAGGTCGTCCACGACTCCCCCGGAGGCGTCGTCGCAACACAACGTGTACTGCGCCTGCCCGGGCGCGATACGCGACAACGCATTGGTCAGGCAGGCGTCGACGTACGCCGCTGCCCCGGCCCCGCGAACGGTCGCCTTACCCAGGTGGCTGACGTCGAAGACGCCGACCGCAGTGCGCACGGCTTCGTGCTCGCGCAGGACGCCGCCGCCGGGGTACTCGATCGGCATCTCCCAGCCGCCGAAGTCCGCCATCTTGGCGCCGAGTCGGCGGTGCCGATCGTCCAGCGGCGAGTGCCGGAGTGGTGTTGTCGGCGACGAGCTCGGATCGGCCACGGTGCGCGACGCTAACGCACGCGGGACCTCACGCTCGGGCCACATACACGTCGCGCATTACGATCACTCGGTCCCCTCGCCGAAGATGGGAAACCCGTGACGACTGTTCGCCTTGTCAGCACCGACGCCGCTGCTACCAAAGCCGACGCGCTCGTGGTCGGAGTCGTCAAGACGCCACGAGGGGTGGCCCTCGCGCCCGGATCGGAGTCGGTCAACGCTGCCTTCGACGGGCAGCTCGTGCAACTGCTGCGCGCGCTCGGTGCGACCGGCAAGGAGGACGAGCTCACGCGCGTGCCGAGCCGCGGCGTGGTCGCGGCGACCGTCGTCGCTGCCGTCGGGCTCGGCGAGGCGCCCCCGAAGGATGCGGCGTACGACCACGAGCAGCTCCGCCGGGCAGCCGGCGCGGCAATGCGCAAGCTCGACGGGAGCGGTTCGGTCACGACGACACTGGCCCTTGTCGGGGGCGCTCCGACCGCCGGCGTGGTCGGCGCGGTCGCCGAAGGTCTGCTGCTGGGCGCGTACCGGTTCCGGCGCTACCGCAGCGACAACGGCAAGAACCCGCCCAGTCGCGCGTCGGTCCTCGTCAGCGCAAAGCCTGACCGTGATCTGCAAGCCGCGGTACGACGCGCCGAGGCGCTCGCCACCGCCGTCAGCCTCACCCGCGACCTCGTGAACACCCCCGCTGGCGACCTGAACCCCACGACGCTCGCGGCGACAGCGCGGGACGTGGCCGCGGAGGCGACGCTCGAGATCGAGGTACTCGACGAGAAGGCACTGCGTAAAGGCGGGTACGGCGGACTCCTCGGTGTCGGCGCAGGCTCGACGAACCCGCCACGGCTGATCCGCCTCGCCTACCGCGCGCCGGGGGCGGAGAAGACCATCGCACTCGTCGGCAAGGGTGTGACGTTCGACTCGGGCGGCCTGTCCATCAAGCCCGCCCAAGCGATGGAGTGGATGAAGGCCGACATGGGCGGCGCAGCGGCGGTCATCGGTGCGATGCAGGCCATTGCGACACTCAAACCCAACGTCAATGTGATCGGTTACGCCCCAGCGGCTGAAAACATGCCGAGCGGCACGGCGATCCGCCCGTCGGATGTACTCACGATGTACGGCGGTAAGACCGTCGAGGTGACGAACACCGATGCCGAGGGCCGGCTGATCATGGCTGACGCGATCACCCGCGCACACGCCGACGAGCCCGACATCATCATCGACATCGCGACGCTCACCGGGGCGGCGCTCGTCGCCCTCGGCAGCAGGACCGCAGGCGTGATGGCCAATGACGACGTCCTGCGCTCGGGCGTGGTCACTGCAGCTGGTCGAGCCGGCGAGGCGATGTGGCCGATGCCGTTGCCGCCGGAGCTGCGGGGATCCCTGGACTCGACCGTCGCCGACCTCGTCAACACGGGAGACCGCTACGGCGGGATGCTCGTCGCGGGCCTGTTCTTGCAGGAGTTCGTCGACGGAGTGCGCTGGGCGCACCTCGACATCGCCGGGCCTGCGTTCAACCAGGGTGAGGCATTCGGCTATACGCCGAAAGGTGGAACCGGCGCCGGCGTACGCACATTAGTTCAGCTCATCGAGGATGTCGCCGCGGGTGAAATCTGAGCGCGGACTGTAACGCCGGGGCGCCGGAGCCGATGTAACGGGGGAATTTGACTACTCTCCCCGGAGGTCTCCCGTGCTCAGCACTGTCGCCGCCCACCTGGCTGGTCGCTTGCGGATGCTCTCGATGCTGTTCGCCCTGGCCGCCGCAGGTGGCACCGGCACCGCGGTAGCACTGACCGCAGCGAGCGGGCCGTCCAGCCCTCCGGCACACCACGCAACGCTGACCGAATCTCCGGAGCCGAGTGAGTCGGAGTCGCCCGAGCCCAAGGAGTCGGAGTCCCCGGAGCCGTCCGAGGCGCCGGAGGCTCCTGAGTCCGCGTCGCCGGAGCCCTCGCACTCGCCGAAGCCGTCCGCGTCGCCGTGTCCCGGTGGCCTGAGCCACGGCCAGTTTGTGTCGAAGGTCGCGCAGGACGCCCCGACCGGCAAGGACTCCGAGCACGGCAAGACCGTCTCCGAGGCCGCGCACAACGACTGTGGCAAGGGCAGCGACGACGGCGCCGACGACCACGGCGACAAGAACCGCCACAAGAGCGGTGACAAGCACGGCGACCACCAGGGCGACGCCGGCAACAAGGGTGACCAGGGTGACCAGGGCCAAACAGGTGACTCCGGCGGCGACCAGAGCGGTGACTCCGGCTCGCACTCGGGTGGCGACCACGGCGACTCCGGTGGTGACAGCGGCAGCGGTAGCTGACTCCGCCCAACTGAACCCCTCCAAAGCGGGCCGCTCTTTCGGGAGCGTCCCGCTTTGTTGTTTGCGCCGATCTCCGCAACCCGAGTGGCCCACTGAGCGGACCGCGTGTCCGCGAGTAAACGCGAGCTAGGAGTCGAGTGCGGCGTCGCCTGCCGAGGCGGGCTTCTGCCGGGCGTTCCACTCGCGCATCCGTCCGGGGTAGCCGACGACGGCCGCGTCGTACACCGGGATCGCCAGCCGCTTGGCGAACTCCGCGGCGGCGCGCGGGTCCGGGACTCGGCGACGCGTCCACTCGCCAGTGGAGGCGACAAGGAGGACCGTCGTCTCGGTCACCGTCGTACGCGGCTCGACGAACGCTTCGACGCCGCGGCGCGCCCGCGCCCACTCTTCGAGGTAGGTGAGGTCCTCGCGGTCCGCCGTCCGCAGCACACCAGGGCGTTTCCGCCGACCGAACAGGGCCACCCGAGCACGGTAGCCGCGCGGCCAGCGTTGCGTGTGAACCCGAGTGTAAGAATGCCAATGACGCCCGAACTTGGAGCATTTGTGACGACTGACACGAGCGGCCCAGCCGACCTCGTCATCCTTGGCGCCGGCAGCGGTGGGTACGCCGCGGCGCTGCGCGCGGCCGAACTCGGCCTCCGCGTCGTGATGGTCGAGAAGGACAAGGTCGGCGGGACCTGCCTGCACCGCGGCTGCATCCCGACCAAGGGCCTGCTGCACGCCGCTGAGGTGGCCGACGCGGCCCGCGAGTCGGAAGCAGTGGGGGTCAAGGCGACCTTCGACGGCATCGACATGCCGGCCGTCAACAAGTACAAGGACAAGGTCGTCGAGCGCCTCTACAAAGGGCTCACCGGTCTCGTCAAGAGTCGCAAGATCGAGGTCGTCGAAGGCGAAGGCCGGCTCACCTCCCCGACGTCGGTGCAGGTCGGTGACACGACCTACGAAGGCCGGCACGTGATCCTCGCGACCGGCTCGGAGTCGCGTGTCATCCCTGGGATCGACCTCGACCACGAACGCGTCATCACGAGCGAGGACGCGCTCACGATCGATCACGTGCCTGCGTCGGCCATCGTTCTCGGAGGCGGCGTGATCGGCGTCGAGTTCGCGAGCGTCTGGAAGTCGTTCGGTGCCGACGTGACGATCGTCGAGATGCTGCCGCACCTGCTCCCGCCCGAGGATGAAGCGAGCTCCAAACTGCTCGAGCGGGCCTTCCGCCGGCGCGGCATCAACTTCCTCGTCGGCACCAAGGTCGAGGGCGTGAAGACGACCGGCGACGGCGTGACGGTGACCGTCGAGGGCGGCAAGACGATCGACGCCGAGTTGCTGCTCGTCGCAGTCGGCCGCGGGCCGGTGTCCAAAGGCCTCGGTTACGAAGACGTCGGCGTGGCTATGGATCGCGGTTTCGTGCTCGTCGACGAGCACTGCCAGACGAATGTCCCGACGATCTCCGCGATCGGCGACCTGCGGCCCGGCCTCCAGCTCGCGCACCTCGGCTTCGCGGAGGGAATCATGGTCGCCGAGCGGCTCGCCGGTCTGAAGCCGTCGTCGATCGACTATGACAACGTCCCGCGCATCACGTACTCCGAACCCGAGGTCGCATCGATCGGCCTAACATCCGCGCAGGCCAAGGACCGAGGCATCGAGACCGCTGAGTACACCTACGACCTCGCCGGCAACGGGCGCGCGCAGATTCTGCAGACCGCAGGCGCTGTCAAGGTCGTCGCGGCGAAGGACGGTCCGGTGATCGGCGTACACATGGTCGGCTCACGGGTCGGTGACCTCGTGGCTGAGGCACAGCTCATCACCAACTGGGATGCCTACGCCGAAGACGTGGCGCAGCTGATCCATCCGCACCCGACGTTGTCCGAGGCGCTGGGCGAAGCGCACCTCGCACTGGCCGGCAAACCGTTGCACGCACACTCCTGAGGAGGCACTGACAGCCATGTCGGTTTCCGTCACGATGCCGCGCCTCGGCGAGAGCGTCTCTGAAGGCACGGTCACGCGCTGGCTGAAGAAAGAAGGCGAGCGCGTCGAAGCCGACGAGCCCTTGCTGGAAGTCTCGACCGACAAGGTCGACACTGAGATCCCCGCGCCCGCCTCCGGCGTCTTGCAGAGCATCAAGGTCGCCGAAGACGAGACCGTCGAGGTCGGCGTCGAGCTCGCGGTCATCGGCGACAGCGCCGACGGTGGCGAGGCCGCTGCTCCCGCCAAGGAAGAACCGGAGGAGCAACAACCACCCGCCGAAGAAGCAGCGCCGCCGCAGCAACGTGAAGAGGTCGCGGCAGACGCCGCAGCCGCGGCCGAACCGGAACGCGCTCCCGAGCCGGAACCCACCAGCGCGCAAGCACCGGCGCCCACACCACCGACGTCGCAGCCCGCGGCCGAACCGAGCGGAGACGGTGGCGGCGACGCGTCGTACGTCACTCCCTTGGTACGCCGCCTCGCGGCTGAGCAAGGCGTTGACCTCGGGCAGGTCCAAGGCACCGGTGTCGGTGGGCGGATCCGCAAGCAAGACGTGCTTGACGCCGCCCGCGCGGGCGGCGCACGCGCACCGGCCGCCAGTCAACCGGCCCCGCAGCGCGCTGCTCCTGCGGCGCCGTCGCGACCTGCGGCCGCCGCGCCGGCTGCACCCGCTGCATTGCAGGCGCGTGGCCGCACCGAGAAGGTGTCGCGCCTGCGCGCGGTCATCGCGGCCCGCATGGTCGAGTCGCTGCAGACTTCCGCGCAGCTGACGACTGTGCTCGAAGCCGACGTGACGAGGATCGCGACGCTGCGTGACCGTGCCAAGCGCAGCTTCGAGGCACGCGAAGGCGTGAAGTTGTCGTTCCTGCCGTTCTTCGCGGTGGCGACCTGCGAGGCGCTGAAGGCGCACCCGCCGCTCAACGCGTCGATCGACGTCGAGAAGGGCGAGATCACCTACCACGACGCGGAGCACCTCGGCATCGCAGTCGACACCGACCGTGGGCTGCTTGTTCCCGTCATTCGCGACGCCGGTGACCTCAACCTCGGTGGCATGGCCCGCAAGATCGCCGATCTCGCGGAACGCACCCGCGACGGGCACGTGACCCCCGACGAACTCGGTGGTGGAACGTTCACCTTGACCAACACCGGTTCGCGCGGTGCGTTGTTCGACACCCCGATCATCAACCAGCCGCAGGTCGGCATCCTTGGCACCGGCGCCGTCGTGAAGCGCGCGGTCGTGATCGACGACCCCAACCTCGGTGAGTCGCTCGCGATCCGGTCGATGGTCTACCTGTCATTGACCTACGACCATCGACTCGTCGATGGTGCCGACGCCGCGCGGTTCCTCGTCACTGTCAAGGAGCGCCTCGAAGAAGGCGCGTTCGAGGCCGACCTTGGCCTCTAGTTGACACAAATCGCGGTCACCGGCGCGAGTGGGTTCCTCGGGTCGGCGGTAGTCGAAGCGCTGCGCGCAGACGGCGCACATGTCCTTCGTTTGGTACGCCGCACTCCGGCGACCCAGGATGAAGTGCAGTGGGATCCGAACGCCGGGACCGTCGACGTCAATGCATTGACGGGGACCGATGCGGTCATTCATCTGGCCGGCGCCGGGGTCGGCGACCATCGGTGGACTCCGGCGTACAAGCAGGAAATCCTGACTTCGAGAGTCGAGGGCACACGCACCATCGCCGCCGCGTGTGCAGCGATGACACCGCGCCCGCGCGTGCTGCTGTCCAGCTCTGCGATCGGTTACTACGGCGACACCGGTGAGAGCGCGGTCGACGAGTCGGCGCCGCCCGGTTCGGGTTTCCTTGCCGACGTCACGCGCGCGTGGGAGCCGGAGACCAAGCCAGCTGATGCGGCGGGCGTTCGCGTCGTGCACATGCGGACCGGTGTCATCCTGTCGAGCCGCGGCGGCACGCTCGGTGGCACCGTGCACGTGCTCGGCGTACCGATCAAGCTGCTTACGCTGTTCAAGGCCGGGCTCGCCGGCCCGCTCGGCTCCGGCCGGCAGTGGGTCAGCTGGATGTCGCTCACCGACTACGTCGCGGCCGTTCGCTTCCTGCTCGCGAACGACGACGTCTACGGGCCGGTCAACCTCACCGCGCCGCAGCCGGTCCGCAGCAAGGAGTGGGTGCGCGCGATCGGTCGTGCCGTACATCGGCCGACGGTGTTGCCGGTTCCTTGCTTCGCGCTCCGTGCTGCGATCGGGCCATTCGCCGACGAGGCTGTGCTCAGCAGTGGTCGCGTGCTCCCCCGGCGGCTCGAAGCCGCCGGCTTCCAGTTCACGCACCGCGACATCGACACGGCGCTCGCGGCAGAACTGGGCTGAGGACCTGCCGCTGACTACGTCGTGGCGGTCAGTAGTAGCGCCAGCCCGGGGATGGTCTCTCCGTCGTCGGTGCGGAAGTGCTGCGTCGCCTGCTCCAACGCCGCGCGCCACGAGGCACGTTGCTCGGCCGACGCATTGTCGTACGCCGCCTTCAGCGGCGGTGCGAGCGAGGTGACATGGCCGAGGTGGTCGTCGACTCCGGAGAGCTCGAACGGCACCGGAAGGGAGGTCACCGAGACGTCGTCGAAACCTGCGTCGCGGGCCAGCTGTTCGAGGTGCGCCGGGTCACCGAGCGAGAGCGGTCCTCCCGGAGCGGTCGGCAACCCGCCGGAGATGAGCCCGTTCATCATCGCGGTCATGCCGACGGTCGTGAGCCACGGGTTGTGCTCGAGCCCGGCCCACGTCACGATCCCGATCCGTCCGCCGGGGCGAAGAACTCGACGCATCTCACCTAGGGCCACGTCGGGCTCCGGCAGGAACATCAGACCCATCCGGAACACCACAGCGTCGAACGCGGCATCGGGTTGGCCGGTGTCAGCAGCATCTGCCTGCGCGACATCTACGTTCGTCAGGTCCTGGGTCGTTGCACGGATGAGGTCGACCATCCCGGCGGCGACATCGGTCGCGAGCACGTGACCCTGCTCCCCGACCTCGGCAGCAAGCCGGCGGGCGAACTCCCCGGTGCCCGCACCGAGCTCCAGCACGCGCTCCCCTTGGCGCAGGGCAAGGCCCGCGAGCAGCCGCGCACTCAACCCGGTCTTCATCCGCTCGACCGAGTCTCGGTAGGCGTCCCAGCCCTCGGCGACCGTGGACCAGTCGACGGTGTAGTGAGTACTCGTGGTGTCGGTCGTCATCTCGTGCTCCTAATCCGATACAGTTGGTCTATAACGAATACAGGAAAGGTGTATCGAATATGAAACGGGCTGTCAAGAGCCCACGGAAGTACGACGCGAGCAGGAGGCAGGAGCAGGCCCGCGCGACCCGGCTCGCCGTCATTCGGGTGGCTCAGAAGCTGTTCGTCGAGCAGGGCTACGGGCGCACGACGATGAACGACATCGCTGCCGCGGCTGGTGTCTCGGTGGAGATGGTGTACGCGAACTTCCGCAACAAGCCGACCCTCCTGCACCACGTCTGGGACATCACCATCGGCGGTGACGACGAGGAGGTCGTCTTTCATGAACGCCCGGAGGTCAAGGCCATCCGCGCCGAGCCCGACCTCGCGAAACGGCTGAAACTCCACGCGGCCTTCTCCACGCAGACCGCTCGGCGCATCGCGCCGTTTCTGTTGGCTCTCCACGGCGCAGCGGCGTCGGAGCCGTCGGCTGCCGCGATGCTCGAAGAGATCGGGCGGCAGCGCCTCGCGGGCCTCGGGGTCATGGCGGCGGAGGCCGCAAAAACCGGTCAGCTCGCAGTCCCGGAGGAAGAGTGTCGCGACGTCCTCTGGGCTCTCACCGACGGGATGCTCTGGCACCGGCTGGTCAGCGAACGCGGGTGGACCGATGAACGTTTTGCCGCGTGGCTCGGCGAGGTCTGGGCGCACATGCTGGTGCAGAGACCGACACGGAAGCGCCCCACGGCCAGCGGCTAAATCCCGCGGGTGCCGGCGGGCGCAGGAAACGTGGGCCGCTGCGTCGAAATCCCAAGGCATGCCCAGCAGATTCCGGCTCGCTGCCGCGTGCGCGGCTGTCGCCGTGGCATCGCTCACGCCGGCCGCGATCGCCACAAACGGATCGGCGAACCAGACAACGGTGCGGGCACTGCCCGCGTTGTCGCACACCGGTCGGTGGCTGACGACGCCGGACGGTCGCGCTGTCGTCGTACACGGGTTCAACCTCGTTGCGAAGACCCCGCCGTACGAACCGGGCGCCACCGGCTTCGGCGAGGACGACGCGGCGTTCCTGCAGGCGCACGGATTCAACGCCGTGCGGCTCGGTGTGATCTTCAAGGGTTTAGAGCCCACGCCCGGACACTTCGACGAGGCGTACGTCGACTCCATTGGCTCGACCGTGCAGCTGCTCGCCGCGCACGGCATCTACAGCCTGCTCGACTTCCATCAGGACCTCTACAACGAGCGGTTTCAAGGCGAAGGTCTGCCCGACTGGATGGTGCAGGACGACGGCCTTCCGGCCCAGCCGCAGACCGGCTTCCCCGGCAACTACTTCGCGATGCCGGCGCTGTGGCGGACCTACGACCACCTCTGGCACAACGCTCCCGGTCCACGGGGTCGAGGACTCGCGGACTGGTACGCCGGTGCGTGGGCGCACGTCGCCGCGCACTTCCGAGGGGATACCGCTGTCCTCGGTTACGACATCTTCAACGAGCCGTTCCCCGGCTCGCCGTACCTCGCCTGCTTCCCGCCCGCAGGCTGTCCGACGTACGACGCGCACCTGCTTCGACCGTTCATGGCAAAGGTCGTGACCGCGATCCATCGCGTGGATCCGCGGCACATCGCCTTCGTCGAGCCGTGGGTGACGTTCGACTACAGCGCACCGACGTATCTCGGCAAGGTTGCCGACGACGCAACCGGCTTCAGCTTCCACCCGTACTGCCTCGCCGCGTTGAACCTGCCGGTGCCCGACAACGGCCCGATGCGCACGTTCTGCAACAAGGCCGATGAGGAACGCGGGTTCGACAACGCCGAGAAACAGCTGACCGCCAGCGGCCAGGTGCCGCTCGTGAGCGAGTTCGGCGCCACGAGCGACACCGCCGACCTGCAGGAGATCCTGAAGCTCTCCGACGAGCACCGCTTCGGCTGGCTCAACTGGGCGTACTGCGAGTGCGGCGACCCCACGGGTGCTGGTTCCATCGAGAGCCTGGTCTACGACGTGAGCAAGCCGCCCACCGACGACAACGTCAACCAGAGCAATCTGAAGACCCTCGACGTCACCTATCCGATGATCGTCGCCGGCACGCCCACGTCCTACAGCTATGACCCAACAGGTGGCCGATTCCTGCTGCAGTTCACGACCCGTGGGCCGAGCGCCGTGCCGCAACCGCATGGGTTGACGATGCTGCACGTGCCGCATCCGCCGACGCACGTCGTTGCCAAAGGCGCGCGCGTGGTGAGCACGACCAACGGCACGGTCGTGCTCCGCAACCTGCCTTCGGCTTCAACTGTCGTCGTCGAAGTGACGACGGCGTAGCCGCTACCGGGACTTGGTCGTCTCCCGCTCGCTCAAGTTGATCTGGTCCGGCACATCGGACAGCAGTCCGAGCTGGCCCATGAGCTCGAGCGGGTTGACGTAGGACGCCATCCCCTTCACTTTGCCGTTGGCGTCGTACTCGGCCTTGCACGCGACATGGATGGCTGTCCGCCTCCCGGTCGCCGGCAGTTCGCCACCGGTTGGCAACGGCATTGGCTCGGTGTGTGTTGCCTCCACGAGCAGCTCCACCCAGAGGACGTCACCGCTCTCGACCATGCTCGTGATGCTGAGCACCTGGTCGGGGAAGCCGGCCATGTTGGCGCGCTGCCACTGCTGAAACGCCTCGGCGCCCTTGACCGTTGTCTCGGTGCCGTGGTCGACGCTGGTGACGTCGTCCGCCATCTGTGCGCGTTGCGTCGCCCAGTCGCGGGCGTTCACTGCCTCGACACCGTCCCGGAAGCGTTCCGCGTGTGTCATGACCCCTCCTACCGTCGGCGGTGAACGAACCCTCCACCCGAGGCGGTTTGCGCACAATGATCAGAACGGATGGTGCAGGGCGTCAGTCGACCGCCGATATCCGCCAATCCGGTCCTATCCGGACCAACGTGATGCGCCACATATGGTTGCCACGTCGTGGATGGTGGGCAACGACGTCACCGTGCAGGTCGACGATGTCGTACGCCGACAACCGGTCGACGACACGCAGCGTCACAGCACGTGCCGTCGCGCGCAGCGCGCGAACCGACACCACCGTGAGATGCAGACCTCGCGCGTGCACGTGATGAGCCACTAATGCGTGCAACGTGACGCGATCGGCGGCGAGCGCCGGTGACCCCGGCACATAGATGTCGGCGAGAGCAGCTTCGTTGCCGCGCACGAACGCCGTGTTACGGCGACGGTCGAGAGTGGTCATCTCGTGGCGCCAATCCGGTTTCGTGGCCGGACTGTGACTGGACGCGGCCGTGGCGGCCGGTGTCTGCGGCGGCGGAACGTCCGGCACCGGCAGCGCAGCCGCCGCATGCCGCACGCGCACATGCGCGGACGCGACTCCGACGACACCCGCGACGACGACCGTCGCTGCCAGGGCCGTGAGTACCCGGAGGCGCGGGACTCGTTGCGACCGCCGCACCGACTCGGGTGGCGCAACATCGAGCGGCTCCGGTGCGCACACGGCGTACAAGTCATCCGCGAACGCGGCTGCCTCGGTCGGCGTGCCAAGCACGCGGAGCAGCGCCAATCCGGCACCGGCACCGACCGATGCACGAAGCACAGACACCAAGTCGCGCAGGTCGTCGACAGGTTCGCCACCCCCCGCCGCAGCCGCGGCCAGCATGGGCCGACCCTCTGGTGAGATGCGGATCGTCTCGGCCGAGACGCCGGCGTAGACGTGGCCGCCCGCATGCAGCACCGCGAGCTCGCGCGCGATGGCAACGCCCACGGTGACGGCCTGGCCTTGCGTGAGCCGACCGGTTCGTGCAACCACCTGTGCCAGCGTCGTGACCATCGCAGGAGTCTGCGCCCAACGCGGGCCCGCTCGCTGGCGTCATCCACAGGCGACGGCGCCGTACCCTGGGGACGTGTCCGGTCTCCAGGTTCGTCGCCTACCCGGGCACACGCCGTACGCCGACGCGTGGCAGCTCCAGCGCGAACTGCACGCGCAGCGGGTGGCCGACGAGATCGCGGACACCCTCCTGCTGCTCGAGCACGAACCGGTCTACACCGCCGGCAAGCGCACCGAGCCCTGGGAGCGCCCGACCGACGCGACCCCGGTTGTCGACGTCGACCGCGGCGGACGCATCACGTGGCACGGCCCCGGACAGCTCACCGGATACCCGATCGTCGCGCTCCCCCATCCGCTGGACGTTGTCGCGCACGTACGCCGGCTCGAACACGCCCTGATCGACGTCTGCGCAACAGTCGGAGTCGTGACGAAACAGCTCGACGGCCGCAGCGGCGTGTGGGTTGCGGCGGACGATTCCGGGCCGGACCGCAAGGTCGCCGCGATCGGAGTCCGCGTCTCTCGCGGCGTGACCATGCACGGCTTCGCCCTGAACTGCGACTGCGACCTGGCGGCGTTCGATGCGATCGTCCCCTGCGGAATCACCGACGCGGGCGTGACGTCACTCACGCGTGAGTCCGGGCGCACAGTGTCGGTCGACGACGTCGTACCACTTGTGACGACCGAACTGCGCAACGTGCTGGAGGCCGCTCTTGTCGGTTGACGCAGACGGCCGCCGACTGTTGCGCATCGAAGCGCGCAACGCGCAGACCGCGATCGAACGCAAGCCACCGTGGATCAAGACGCGCCTGCGCACCGGTCCGGCGTACACCGGCTTGAAGGAGCTGGTACGCCGGGAAGGCCTGCACACCGTCTGCGAAGAGGCCGGCTGCCCGAACATCTTCGAATGCTGGGAAGACCGCGAGGCGACGTTCCTCATCGGCGGCGATCGATGCACGCGACGCTGCGACTTCTGCCAGATCGACACGGGCAAGCCAGAGCCACTCGATCGCGACGAACCACGGCGCGTCGCCGAGTCGGTGGCCGCGATGCAGCTGCGCTACGCCACGATCACCGGCGTCGCACGTGACGACCTCCCGGATGAGGGCGCCTGGCTGTACGCCGAGACGGTGCGTGCGATCCATGCCGAGGTGCCGGGATGCGGCGTCGAGCTGCTCGCCCCCGACTTCAATGCGCGCCCGGAGCTGTTGGCCGAGGTCTTCGGGTCACAGCCGGAGGTGTTCGCGCACAACCTGGAAACGGTGCCGCGCATCTTCCGCCGGATCCGCCCAGCGTTCGACTACGAGCGGTCACTCGACGTCCTGCGCGCCGCGCGCGACGCCGGGCTGGTGACAAAGTCCAACCTCATCCTGGGCATGGGTGAGACGCGCGAGGAAATCAGTGCAGCGCTGCGTGACCTGCGCGCCGCTGACTGCGAGCTCGTCACCATCACCCAGTACCTCCGCCCTTCGGCGCGGCACCACCCGGTCAGTCGCTGGCTGGACCCGGACGAGTTCGTCGCACTGGCGCACGAAGCCGAGGCGCTGGGCTTCGCCGGTGTGATGAGCGGGCCGCTCGTCCGCTCGTCGTACCGCGCCGGAAGGCTCTACCAGCAGGCGCGGGCAACTAGAAGTGCCACGGACCCTGCGCGGGGGGCGCAAGTTTCGTCGTAGCCGTGGACAGGGTGAAGTGCTGCGTCTGTGACTTCGTCCCGGCGCAACGTGGTGGACGACCGAACGGCATGTCCACCTCGATGCCGAGCGAGGAACCTTGCGGCGAGCCCTCGGACCCCCAGCCGCCGACCGATGCGCACGACGGCATCGTGAACGCGACGGTGACGTGCCTGCCGTTCCGGGTCACGACATGCCACCGCGCGAACGTCGCCGCCTTCGCAAGTGAAGCCTTCGATGGCAGAACGGCCCCTCCGCACGCACCGTAGGCACGTTCGGTGAACATCACCGCCCACGTCTCCGCGTCGGGCAGGACGAAGACCGTGTAGTGGTGATGCGGCAGCGGCGGGGAGGGCTTCGGTGGAGGTGACGTACGCCCGGTCATCGCCGGGCACGAGCTGCCGCGGTTGTCCTCATAGATGACCACCCACGCAGGCGTGTGCGCGTATGTCGGGCTCGGCCACAGCTTGCTGCTGATCGTCACTACTCCATAGCCGACGACGGGATGCGCCGCACCGACGCCGCCCAACACCGCTGGGTCGGCTTCACGCATCGCCACGCGCACTCGCGAGATCGTCTCGACCGCCCGCACCTGCGGCAACGGAGGGTCGACACGCAACGCGCCACGATCGAGAACGAAGGGCTGAGTGAACCGGTCGCCTGCCACTTGAGGCCGATCGGTGGCGCGATTCGTCGCAAATGGGTCATCCGCCGAGGGCAGCGCGGAGGCCTGACCGGTGCTACGCGGGAGCCGGTCAATCTTCGATGCATGACCGGTGCAACCCACCAGCCCGGCCAGCCCGGCAACCATCATCAGCGCCATCAACCGTCGCATTCGGCACCTCCCTCGCGGCTTGGACGCGGCGAGGCGCCCGTTCGTTCCGTCTCCCGAAGGCGAGGTCGTCCCGCCGAAACACCGTGCACAAGGTTCACGTTTCGGACACGTGGACGAAATGAAGGTCGGCCACGCTGGTCATTCCAACCTGCGGGAGGTGACGGGTGACGTGATCACCAAACTGACCGGTGCCATGGAGGCGTTCGTCCTCACTGTCGCACCGAGCGGCGGCCAGGGGACGGCCCGCCGCAACGCGCTCAGGGCTGCCGCGGCAGCGCGGGCAACCCGATGGGAACGGGCCGAGGCCTTCGCCCTGCTCGAGCGTGCCACGACGAGCGAGATGCAGCCCGCCGCTAGCTGACCGGCGGCGGCGCCTATCCTGCGCCCGTGGCCCGAGCGGAGAAATCGGCAGCACGCGCGGAGAAGCGCAAGGCGCGGCGCGAGCAGCGCGCCCGCCTGCGGATGGCTTTCACGACGACCCGCAAGCACGACCGCCTCTTCTTGCCGTTGCTCGCCGGCAGCGTGGTGGTGGTCGCCGGCGCGTTGATCGCTGTTGGCTTCCTGATCGGGCACTGGCTGTCGTTCACGATCCTCGGTGTCATCGCAGGCGTGCTGGCCGGCATGGTCGTCTTCGGGCGGCGCGCCACCCGCGCGGCGTACTCCGAGATCGAGGGCCGGACCGGCGCGGCGGCAAGTGTGCTCAACGGGCTCCGCGGTGCATGGCGGGTGCGGCTGGGCGTGGCGTTCACCCGCAACCAGGACCTCGTCCACCTCGCGGTTGGCCGGCCGGGCATCGTCCTCGTCGGTGAAGGGTCGCCGCACCGCGTTCAGCAGCTGCTCATCCAGGAGAAGCGCCGCTACGCGCGGGCCGCGCCCGACATCCCGGTGTACGACGTGAGCGTCGGCGACGCGCCCAACCAGGTCCCGTTGCGGCGGTTGCAAAGCCACATCACGAAACTGCCCCGCAACATCAAGCCGGCGCGGGTGCGCGAGCTCGACAACCGACTGCGCGCGCTCGTCGGCGGACCGCCGATCCCGAAAGGGCCGGTGCCGACGACCGGACGCATCCCGAAGGGCGCCCGCCGCGGCCTACGCGGCTAACCGGTCCGGGCCAGCACTGTGCCGGCGGCGCGGTCGTGCATGCCGCGGCCGGCCCTGTCGACGAAGAAGACCGGGATCGACACGACCACGAGCGCTGTCCGAATGGTCGCGGCACCCAAACCCACCGGCTTGCCGTCGAGACGGCGTACGGCGATGCCGACCAGGCGCTGGCCGATCGAATGTCCGGTCGTTGCAGTCAGTACAACGCGCTGGACGAAGAACACGCCCGTCACCGCGAGGCTGTACGCGAGCCCCGGCGGCCGGGTGAAGATCAGCGCAATCGGGATCGAGAACACGCCGTCGAGCAGAAAAGCACCGAGCCGCCGGCCGTAGGTCACCTGGTCGCCGTAGGCCTCCGCTGCCACGGCCATACCTTGCCATTGAGCGCGGCTAGGGCATTTGCGACGACCTGCGCGGTCCGGCGGTCGGCGCGCCGTGCCGCCCGTAACTCGGCGGAAACACGAGCGGGCTAGGGTCGGCGCGAGCCGTCGACCTGGGGAAGGGTCGGCGTACAGGGAGGAACGGAATGTTCGAGAACGCCGATCAGGTCTTCGACTACATCAAGAAGAACGACGTGCAGTTCGTCGACGTGCGGTTCTGCGACCTGCCAGGTGTCATGCAGCACTTCACGTTCCCGATCGAGAACTTCTCGGCGTCGGTGTTCACCGACGGCTTGATGTTCGACGGCTCGTCGATCCGTGGCTTCCAGGCCATTCATGAGTCGGACATGCTGCTGCTTCCCGACCCCACGACAGCCGTCGTCGACCCGTTCCGTCAGCACAAGACGCTGAACATGACGTTCTTCATCCACGACCCGCTGACGGGCGAGGCGTACTCCCGCGACCCGCGCAACATCGCACGCAAGGCGGAGGCTTACCTCCGCGGCACGGGGATCGCCGACACGTGCTACTTCGGACCGGAGGCTGAGTTCTACATCTTCGACGACGTGCGTTACGACACCACGCCGAACTCGTCGTACTACTTCCTCGACTCCGTCGAAGCCGCCTGGAATACCGGTCGTCGCGAAGCGGAGATCGACGGGTCGAGCCACAACCTCGGATACAAGCCGCGGTACAAGGGTGGCTACTTCCCCGTGCCGCCGACCGACCACTTCACCGACCTGCGCAGCGAGATGGTGCGCAAGCTCGTCGAGACCGGCATCGACGTCGAGATGCAGCACCACGAGGTCGGTACGGCGGGACAGGCCGAGATCGACTTCAAGTTCGGCACATTGCTGAAGACCGCCGACAACCTGATGTGGTTCAAGTACGTCGTGAAGTCGGTCGCGCGCCAGCACGGGCGCACGGTGACGTTCATGCCGAAGCCGATCTTCCAGGACAACGGGTCCGGCATGCACTGCCACCAGAGCCTCTGGCGCGACGGTGAGCCGCTGTTCTACGACGAGATCGGGTACGCCGGCCTGTCCGACGTCGCGCGCTACTACATCGGCGGTCTGCTGAAGCACGCGCCCGCCGTACTCGCGTGGACGAACCCGACGATGAACTCCTACCACCGGCTGGTGCCCGGGTACGAAGCGCCGGTCAACCTCGTGTACTCGCAGCGCAACCGGTCGGCGTGCTGCCGCATCCCGATCACCGGTCAGTCACCGAAGGCGAAGCGCATCGAGTTCCGCGTACCCGACCCGTCGTGCAACCCCTACATGGCGTTCGCGGCGATGCTGATGGCTGGCCTCGACGGCATCAAGAACAAGATCGAGCCACCGGCACCGGTCGACAAGGACCTCTACGAACTACCGCCCGACGAGCTCGCGAACGTGCCGCAGGTGCCTGGCTCGCTGGAAGAGGTTCTGCACGCGCTCGAGGCTGACCACGAGTTCCTGCTCGAAGGCGGTGTCTTCACGCAGGACGTCATCGAGACGTGGGTCGACTACAAGCGCACGCAGGAAGTCGATCAGATCCGCCTGCGACCGCACCCCTACGAGTTCCAGATGTACTTCGATCTGTAGGCAGGCGGGCACCCCGTTGCGCACGCACGGACGCGGCCGTCCAGTTGACGAACATTCCTGAGTGGACGTACCTACGTCCGTAGCGGAATGTCCGCCGGAAAGACGTGGGCGCTCCGGCACGTAAAAATCTGACAATGCCGCGATGTATCCCCGGGCCTGCTTGTCGGTCTGCGAAAATGTGCGGATGGTCGGGGTGGATCAGGCGACGCAGCCGCAGGTGCGGCCGCGGTCTCGCGTGCCTGTCCTGCTGCCCGCGCGGATGCGCGCGATCCGCCGACCGCGCTGGTGGGAGGAAGTGCTCTTCATCGGCGCGAGCTATTTCCTCTACTCGCTCGTCCGCAACGGCGTACCAACGCACGAGAATCTCGCCTTTCACCGCGCCAAGCAGCTGGTCGTCGTCGAGCACTGGTTGCACATCGATGTCGAGCTGACGCTCAACAAGGCGCTTGCCGGCGTGGGTTGGTTAGCACAAACCGCTGACTACTACTACGCGACGATGCACTTCGCCGTCACCCTCGGTGTGCTCTTATGGCTGTATGTGCGGCATCCGTTGCAATACCGCCCTGTGCGCACGGCGCTGTACGCAACCAACATCGTTGCGCTCGTCGGTTTCTGGTTGTTCCCGCTCGCTCCGCCGCGTCTGCTCCATCACCCAGCGTTCATCGACACCGTCGTGACGTTCCACACCTGGGGTTCCTGGGGGTCGAGCGGAGTCGACGCGGCATCGAACCAGTTCGCGGCAATGCCGTCACTGCACATCGGCTGGTCTCTGTGGTGCGCCTGCGCCATCGTGATGCTCGCCGAGCGCACTTGGGTGCGGATTCTTGGCGCGCTCTATCCGGTGGTCACGTGTCTCGTCATCATGAGCACCGCGAACCACTACATCCTCGACGCTGCGGGCGGGGTCGTCGCGCTGATGATCGGCTTCGGCATCCAGCGACTCCTGACCGGCAGACCGGCCTTCGCTCCCCCGCCTGTCGCCGTTTAGCTGCGGAGCCGCGCTGGCGACCTCGGCGGCAGGATCCGGCAACGGACCGAACGCTTGGTCCGCAAGCGCGGTCAGTTCCTGCCGCGGCCACCATGCGTTGAGGAACGCCAGACCCAAGAGACCTACAACGGCGAACCAGCCAACAGCGGCGGTCGGCCCGATTGCGCTGGCGAGCGCGCCGCCGAAGGCGAGTCCGAGACCCTGCGCCAGCGCCAGCCCGGCGATGGCGAGTCCGATGACCCGCCCACGCAACGCCGTTTCAACGCTCACGTTGAAAATGGCGACGGCCGGAATCCAGTACGCCTGCAACACACCGCCGACGAACCACAGCACAGCGGTCACAGCGACCGGCGGGCGCGCAGCGGTGAGCGCGATCACGAGACAGGCACCAACTGCCATGACCCGCATGAGCTCCGCCTGTCTGCGGGCCGGAAACCATCGGGTCATACCGATCGCACCGACGAACAACCCGGCCGCCGGTGCCGCCGTCAGTACGCCGGCGCTGAGTGCGCCGCCGCCGCGCAGGTGCGCATAGGTGACGGCGACACCCTCGGGCAGGATGAAGGAGAAGGCGGACAGCCACACGAGCAGAGCCAGGGCACGACGAGGCCGATTCGCGAACACACCCTGCCAGCCGATTCGGACGTCACGCCAGAGACTGTGATCGGCCTTCGCGCTCGCGGCCGGTCGCGGACGTAACGTGACGAGGACGACCACGTACGCGACGACGAAGCCCACCGCATCGACGAGAAGCGCTCCCCTTGGGTGGAGAAACGCGAGCACGACTCCGCCCAGCAGAAAACCGATCGCCTGGTCAACCTGTTGCAGCGCGCGCCCGAGGCTCACGCCGGCGGCGTACGTCGGACCGTCGGTGAGCAGATCCGGAATGACGGCGCTGCGGGCAGCCGTGAAGGGACCTTCGAACAGCGACACGCATGCGAGCAGCAACAGCGCAACCGCAATCGGGATGCCCGGCAACGCCATCAACGCAACGAGCACCGCGCGCGCCGCATGACAGACGAGCATCAACCGCCGCCGCGGCACCCAGTCAACGAGCGGGCTCAGCAGTGTGGCCCCGACCACCAACGGCAAGTAACTGACTGCATAGGTCAGCGCTGTGTAGAACGCGCTGTGAAGCCGCTCGAAGACGAGGACTGCGATCGCGATCCGGGCAATCTGGTCACCGCACTCGCTGATCACCTGCGCGATCGTCAGGCCGCGGAACTCGCCGTTCGCCAACGGCGCCGCGTATCCCACCCGAGCTGGGATGCCGGCGGTCACGCCGGTGCCCGCTCCACTGCCTCCTCGCGCAGGAACGTCGACACGAGCTCAGTCACTTGGTCGGGCGCCTCGTCAACGGTGAAGTGGCCCACGCCCGGCAACGTCACAAGACGCGCCGACGTACCGATGTCCCGGACGACCGCCTCGCCGACGGGAAGTGGCAACGCCGGGTCTTCCGCTCCCCAGATCACGAGCGTCTGCTCCGGCGGCGATATCGGCCGACGTTCCGGCGTATCGGAGCCAGCGCCGGAAGCTTGCTGAACAACGCCGCGGGCGGCGCGCATCAATCGATTGCGCACCGCAGCCCTGTAGTAGGCGAGCATCGCGACAACGCGCTCACGGTTGGCATAAGCGTCGATGTACTGCTCGCGCAGCCGCGCGTCGATCGGCTTGACCGAACCGTGGTCGAGCATCCAACCCACCAGGCCGCGACCACCGACCGCGAATATCGCGTCGGGCACCGCAGGCAGCGCGAACAGCGGGATGTGCCACGCGTGCGTGAAGTCGATGTAGCGGAACGGCGCGTTGATGACCACCAGGCGGCGGACGAGATCGGGACGCGCGACGGCAAGGGACAGGGCCAGCGATCCACCCCAGTCATGGCCGACGAGGTCGACGCGACCGTCGACCTCGTGCAGCGCCAGGGCGACGAGCTCGCGGACGAGCGTAGGCACGTCGTACGGCGCACACGCCTCACTCTCGCCGAGACCCTTCAGATCGGGAGCAATGGCGATCCGGTCGCGCCCCAGCTCGGTGAGCAGCGGGCGCCACATCGCCCGGGTCTCCGGGACGCCGTGCAGCAGCAGCACCGGGGTCGTCCGCCGGTGGCGGCTGGGTTCAGCCCGGTCGATGACGAAGCGCACGCCTTCGACGGCAACCTCACGCCGTTCGATCGGCACCTTCGTCGGCGTCACGCGTAGAACGTCCTCTCCACGACCGCTCGAGCGCGCCTGGTGACGCGGCGATAGTCCTCGACCAGGTCCGCCGTGCGTCCGGCAGAGTAGCCGACTGCGCGCGCAACACCGGACAGCTCGCGCAAGTCACTCGGCAAGCTGTCCGCTGGGCGGCCGCGGAAGAGCACGACTGCGTTGCGGACGCGGGTCGCCAGTTGCCAGGCATCGCTCAGCGTTCGGACGTCGTCGCCGGGCAACAATCCAGCGGCGTCGATGCCGGCAAGCGCCTCCAGCGTGCTCGTCGTCCGCAGCTCGGCGTACTGATGTGCAAACCGCAACTGGACGAGCTGGACGGTCCACTCCACGTCAGCCAAACCGCCACGGCCGAGCTTCGTATGCAGCGAGGGGTCCGCCCCTCGCGGCAACCGCTCGGCCTCCACGCGTGCCTTGATGCGCCGGATCTCGCGGATCGCGGCGCTGTCGAGCCCGTCGGCGGGCCACCGCAACGGAGCGATCAGCTGGGCGAAGCGGGCGCCGATCTGCTCGTCGCCCGCGACGTACCGCGCACGCAACAGGGCCTGCGACTCCCAGATCGACCCCCACCTCTCGTAATAAGCCTGGTACGACGCCAGGCTGCGCGTCAGCGGGCCCTGCCGCCCTTCCGGGCGCAGGTCGGCGTCTACCTCGAGCGGCGGGTCCGGCGCCGGCAGCGCGAGGAGACGGCGAAACTCGTTGGCAACGTCGTGTGCGGCACGCGCTGCCTCGTCATCGGCCACGCCGGGGTTCGGGTCATGCACGAACAACACGTCCGCGTCGCTGCCGTAACCCTGCTCGCGGCCACCGAACCGACCCATACCGATGACGGCGAGCCGCATCGGCAACGGCGAGCGCCACTCCGCCGCGACCTTGCGCGCTGCGACGTCGAGTGCCGCCGCCACCGTTGCCGCTGCCACGTCTGCGAGCGCGACCCCGACGTCAGCCTGCGCTCGGAGACCGAGCAGGTCCGACATCGCCGTACGGAGCAACTCGCGACGACGCAGTCCACGCACGGTGGCGACCGCGCCTTCCCAGTCGTCGCGCCGTCCGGCCGCCGCGACGAACTCCGCCGTCAGCGCGTCCGCCGGTCGCGCCGCCAACTCCTCGTCGTCGGCCAACAGCCGCACGGCTTCCGGTGCCCGTGCCATGAGGTCGGCGACGTAGCGACTGCCGGCCAGAACATGGGCAAGCCGTTCGGCCGTCATGCCCTCGTCGCGCAGGAGGCGGAGATACCACGGTGTCGAGCCAACCGCGTCGCTGAGCTGCCGGAACGCCAGCAGGCCGGCGTCCGGGTCAGCTGCATCCGCGAACCAGCCCAACATCACCGGCAAGAGCGTTCGCTGGATGGTCGCGCGCCGGGACACACCGCGTGTCAGCGCGCCGAGATGCCGGAGCGCTCCGGCCGGGTCGGCGTACCCCAACGCCTCGAGCCTCGTCTGCGCCTGCGCAGGAGACAGCCGCGCCTCGTCGGCAGGCAGCCGGGCCACCGCGGCGAGCAACGGCCGGTAGAAGAGCTTCTCGTGCAGGCGGCGTACTTCACGCGCCTGCGCTGTGTGCGCTCTGTGCAGCTCCGCAACAGGATGTGTCGTGAATCCCAACGCGCGGCCGAGCCGACGCAGGGACGGCTCGTCGTCAGGCATCAGGTGCGTCCGCCGTAGACGGTAGAGCTGCAGCCGGTGTTCCACGGTGCGCAGGAAGCGGTACGCCGTGCCGAGGCGCGCAGCGTCTTCACGTCCGACGTAGCCACCGTCGGCGAGGGCGTGCAACGCCGACAACGTCGTCACGCTGCGAAGTGCCGGGTCCGTGCGACCGTGCACGAGTTGCAACAGCTGTACGGCGAACTCGACGTCACGCAGGCCGCCGGGGCCGAGCTTCAGCTCGCGCGCGGCGTCGGCCTTGGGCAACGTCTCCTCGACCCGCCGTCGCATTGCCCGCACCTCGTCGATGAAGCCGGGCCGCTCGGCAGCGGACCAGACGAGCGGGGCGACGGTGTCGATGTACCGCCTGCCGAGGTCGAGGTCACCGGCGACCGGACGTGCCTTGAGCAACGCCTGGAACTCCCACGGCTTGGCCCAGCGCTTGTAGTAGGCCTCGTGGCTGGCGACGGTGCGCACGAGCGGCCCCGATTTGCCTTCCGGGCGAAGCGCCGCGTCGACAGGCCAGATCGAACCTTCCGACGTCGTCTCCGAACAGACCCGCGCCATGGCGCCCGCGAGCGCGGTGGCCGTACGCAAGGCAAGCTCTTCATTCGCACCAGCGGACGGCTCGGCAGCGAAGACGACGTCGACATCGCTCACGTAGTTGAGCTCGCGTCCCCCGCACTTGCCCATCCCGATCACTGCGAGCCGGCAGGGTGCCGCCTCGGCCGGCAACCCGGCACGCGCGACCGCAAGCGCAGCGGCCAACGTGGCCCCGGCCAGGTCCGCGAGCTCGCCCGCGACTTCGTCGACGGCAACCACCCCGGAGAGATCACGGGCGGCCAGACCGAGCAGGCAGCAGCGGTACGCCGCGCGCAACGCAACGAGTGCGTCCACCCCGGCACTCGCAGCGACCGGATCGCTCGACGACGGATCGGCACCGACAGCACCAAGCAGGCTGCGCTGCAAGCCCAGCAACGTCGGACGCGAAGCGGTGACGGCATCGTCGACCAGCACGTGCCAGTGGTCGGGGTGTCTTGCGAGGTGGTCACCTAGTGCCGCACTCGCACCGAGGACACCGAAGAGCCGCGCGCGAAAGCCGTCACCGTCGCGCAGCGCGTCCAGCAACGGCGCCCGATCAGGTGCCGCATCGACGAGTCGGCGGAGGCCGGTCAGTGCGAGGTCGGGATCGGCGGCCGCGCCGACGGCAAGGATGGTCGCGCTGTCGTGCGCCCCCAAGAGGCCGATCTCGGCGAGGATGCGCTCGGCTGCGGCGGGGTCAGCGAAACCGATTCGCGCTAGTCGGCCCGAGACTGTCGAGCCACGCGCGTCGTCGAGCAGCGGCGACTCAGACACGTTGTGACACTAACCGCGGGAGGCGGGCGCGTGGACTTCTTGTTCGAGTGGCTGATCCAGATCGTCCTGGAGATTCTCGGGCAGATCCTGGCCGAACTGGTCTTCGATGCGATCTTCGAGGGTTTGCTGCGCGGGCTTGCGTCGGTGGTGTCCAGCCGCCTCGGCCGCTACATCCTCGACGGCTCCATGGCGTTCGGCTTCGGCGCGGCATGGGGTGCACACCTGAACGGCGGCAGTCACTGGCCGCGTCTGTTTGGGTCAGCCTCGGGTTCGGAGCAGCGGCAGCGGTGTTTGCGCTCGTGCAACACCGACGCGCTAGCGATGTGCATCTCGGACGTCGAGCACCGTCAGCACTCGGGTGGCGCACGCTATTCGCACCTCCATGGCGATGGGGCAGCGATCGGTGGGTGGGTTTCGTTGTGCTGAATGCCGGCATCGCAGTCGGCATCGCTGTGACGTTCCGACCAGGGCCTTAACGATCGCGCGTCAACCGCGCGAAGCGATCGAGCACGGGCGTCCAGGTTTCGAGCAAGGCGCGTTCCGCGTCGGCCACCGCACCAACGACGTGCGTGGGGTCCAGCCCGGCTTCGCGGACACCGCTCGCGTCGTCTTGCGCCCACTGTGCGACGAGCGGAAGCGTCACCTCCGGATGGAACTGAAACCCCCACGCCTGCTCGCCCAGTCGAAACGCTTGGTTCTCGTACGCCGTGCTGGACGCGAGCGGCACGGCGCCCTGAGGCAGCAGCTCGATGCAGTCCCAATGCCATTGCACGGTCTGTACATCGCGTTCGAGGGCACCAAGCAGTGCGTCGTCGCGCGCGTCGCCGGTGAGACGGACATCGCCGAGTCCGAGCTCGGGACCGGCCGCGCCCTTCGTGACCCGCCCTCCACAGGCGACCGCAAGAAGTTGTGCGCCAAGACAGACACCCAACGTCGGAATGTGATGCTCGACCGCGCCCACCATCAACTGCTTGACCTCACCGAGCCATGGCACCTGTTCGTCGTCGTAGGCACCCATCGGTCCGCCGAGCACGACAAGTGCGCCCACCTCGTCGACGCGCGGGAGGGCAGCCCCGTCGTACATCGCGCGGATGTCGACCGACATCCCGGCATCGTCGAGGACTTCAGCGAGCCAACCGGGTCCCTCGTGCGCGACGTGCTGCACGATCACGGCCTTGGCCACAAACCCTCCGAAGTCAGAGGAGATGTAGGTAGCGGCCGATCTCGAACGGCGTCACCTGCCGGCGGTACTCATTCCACTCCGCGCGCTTGTTGCGAAGGAAGAAGTCGAAGACGTGCTCACCGAGCGTCTCCGCAACCAGCTCGGACCGCTCCATCGCGGTGACCGCATCCGCGAGCGACTGCGGCAGCGGGTCGATCCCGAGAGCACGCCGCTCGCCGTCGGTCAGCGACCACACGTCGTCCTCGGCGCCGTCCGGCATCTCGTAACCCTGCTCGATGCCCTTCAGACCAGCTGCGAGCAGCAACGCGAACGCGAGGTACGGGTTGCACGCCGAGTCGGGTGAGCGCACCTCGATGCGCGTGCTCTGACCCTTCTGCGGCTTGTACATCGGCACCCGCACGAGCGCTGAGCGGTTGTTGTGTCCCCAGCAGATGTACGCCGGGGCTTCGCCGCCACCGAACAACCGTTTGTACGAGTTGACCCATTGGTTCGTCACAGCCGTGATCTCAGCCGCGTGACGCAGCAGTCCCGCAATGAAGCACTGCGCCGTCTTTGACAGTTGGTACGGCGCGCCCGGCTCGTGGAATGCGTTCGTGTCGCCTTCGAACAACGACAGATGCGTGTGCATCGCTGAACCCGGCTGGTCGCCGAACGGCTTCGGCATGAAGGTTGCGTAGACGCCTTGCTCGAGCGCGACCTCTTTCATCACGAGCCGGAACGTCATGATGTTGTCGGCGGTCGTGAGCGCGTCGGCGTACCGAAGGTCGATCTCCTGCTGACCCGGGGCTACCTCGTGGTGGCTGAACTCCACGGAGATGCCCATCCGCTCGAGCATGGCGATCGCGTCGCGTCGGAAGTCGTGACCGATGCTGTGCGGTGTGTGGTCGAAGTATCCGCCGCGGTCGATCGGTCCGGGTACGTCGTCGCGGCTCTCCGGTCGGCGCTCCAGAAGAAAGAACTCGATCTCGGGGTGTGTGTAGAAGGTGAAGCCGAGCTCGGCCGCCCGCCCGAGCGCGCGCTTCAGCACATAGCGAGGGTCGGCCCACGATGGTGTGCCGTCCGGCGTCAGGATGTCGCAGAACATTCGGGCCGAGCCGGGCGACTCCGATGTCATGGGTAATAGCTGGAATGTCGCCGGGTCGGGCTTGGCGAGCATGTCCGACTCGTGCACGCGCGAGAAACCCTCGATGGCCGAGCCGTCGAAACCGATGCCTTCCGCGAAGGCGCCCTCGAGTTCGGCTGGCGCGACCGCGACCGATTTCAGGAAGCCGAGCACATCGGTGAACCACAGCCGTACGAAGCGGACGTCGCGCTCCTCGATCGTGCGGAGTACGAACTCCTGCTGTTTGTCCATCAGCACAGTGTCTCGCGCCGGTGTTTCTCCCGCGTTACGACGGCAGCGGGTATGCCGGGTGTGGCGTCTGGGTCAGGCCAGGCCGCTTTCGCGCCCGGAGACCTCGCTCGACAGAGCACCTTCGTACGCCGGTGGGGCCACCGCGACTCGCGCCCTGCCTTCTGCCTTCGCGGCGTACATCGCAAGGTCGGCGCGGGCGATCAACTCGGCACCCTCGCCCGGCTCGTCCGTGTCCGCGAGGGCGATGCCGACTGCGACGGTCACCCGAACCAGTGTTGACCCGATCGGGACCGGTGCGGTCACACAGTCGATGACGCGATTCGCGACAGCGACCGCGTCGTCCAGGGAGCTGAGATCAGGGCAGCAGATCGCGAACTCGTCGCCACCGAGACGAGCCACGATGTCACCGGGCCGCACGGTCTCTCGCAGTCGGTCGGCGAGCGTCGTCAGCAGAAGGTCCCCGCCGGCATGGCCCCAGGCGTCGTTGACCTGCTTGAACCCGTCCAGATCCGCGAACAGGACAGCGACCTCGCGGCCGGTCCGCAACCTGCGCCGCAGTTCGTCGTGCACGCGCTCGCCGAACAGCACTCGATTGACGAGGCCGGTCAGCGGATCATGCAGAGCAAGGTGTTCGAGCGTCTCCCGCAGGCGAATGTGATGGGTGACGTCCCACCCGTGCACCTCGACGCCGTCCACGGCGATGGTCGGGCCGGCGATCTCGAAGAAGCGCTGCTCTCCGTCCGGCAGCAACCAGCGCACGACCAGGGGCCCATGCGACTCGGACGGCGACGTCGTCAGCCAGGTGCGGACGAGGCCGTGGTCCTCAGGATGCGGGGCGCCCCCGAAGGGGGCCCGCAACAGCACGCCGTCGACCCGGAAAACGACATGGGAGAGACCCGACGACCCGACCCCGGGTTGCGTCGAAGTGATCACCGCTGGGTGGGTGGCGATCGACGTCAACGGGTGGCTCCTTCGTGGTCAGACGGGGTCGTCCCGCCTCCTCACCAGGCCAGTGTATTACGCACTGTGCCGTGCTCGTCACGCATTGTCTAGTAGGGCAAGTCGGACAAGCCCTATTTGGGACGTTGACGGCGACCTAGTCACCCTTTCAATAGCCCGATCAGGCCATCCACGGGCTATCAAGATGGCCGGATCGCGTCATGGCCGGACTCAAACGGACTGCTCTACGGTGGGTTGTCGCGCGATCACGGAGGGTTTCATGGCTGCCGCTCTGACTACAGGCGGTCTCGACCGGCGTTTCGGCCGTCGCTCAGCAGCTTTTCTCGCGGGTGCCGCCCTTGTTGCCGCTGTCGTCCCCGGTGCGCTGGGGTCCGGCGCGCGCAGCGCGGCGACGACTGCGTCGGTCGACCCGGCGCTCGCCCACCTCCGCGGCACCGTCAGTGTCATCGTCCAGGCCGGCGCCGGCTCGGTCCGCGCGGCCGAGTCTGCTGCCTCGCGCCTCGGCGCGACCGTCACCCGTGACCTGCCGATCATCAGTGGCTTCGCAGCGCGGCTGCCGGCCCGCGCGGTCGCCGAGCTCTCGCACGTCACCGGGGTACGGGCAATCACGCTCGATGGCCGGATGCACGTGCAGGCGTCGCTGCCGTCAGCCATCAACGGCCCGAACGACCTGCCGTCGGTGTACCGGAAGGTCTCGGGCGCCACCAAGCTCGCCGCAGCAGGCGACGACGGCCATGGCGTCACCGTTGCGCTGATCGACACCGGCGTCGCCTCGTTGCCTGACGTGGCCGGCCGGATCGTGCCGGTCGCAACGGATCCATTGGGCCTTATGCACGCACCGTGCATGAACTTCTCCACCGAGACCACGTGTGCCGACAGCTACGGACACGGCACGTTCATCGCCGGCCTGATCGCCGGCAACGGCTCCTCGTCCGGCGGCAAGTACGTCGGGGCAGCACCCGGCGCGAAGATCCTGTCGGTGAAGCTCGCGGGTGCCGACGGCTCCGCCGATGTCAGCCAGACACTCGCCGCGATCCAGTGGGTCGTCTCGTTCCGCTCGACGTACAACATCAAGGTTCTGAACCTGTCGCTCGGCACGGACTCGACGCAGAGCTACCGCGTCGACCCGTTGAACTACGCCGTCGAGCAGGCGTGGAAGTCCGGCATCGCGGTCATCGTCGCGGCCTCGAACCGCGGCCCAGGTGCGGCGACCGTTTCTAAGCCGGGCGACGACCCGTTCGTCATCACCGTTGGCGCGAGCTTCGACAGCGGCACCCCCGACCTGAGTGACGACTCCATCCCCAACTTCAGCTCGCACGGTCCGACGGCTGCCGACGGGCTGGCCAAGCCGGACCTCGTCGCACCAGGCACGCACCTCGTCTCGCTCGCCGCACCCGGCTCAACGATCAGCACACTGTTCCCGCCGACGATGCCGGCCCCGTACCGTCGAGGAAGCGGTACGTCGTTCGCTAACGGCGTGGTGGCGGGCGTTGTCGCCGACATGTTGTCGGGCAACCCGGCGCTCACGCCGGACCGCATCAAGTTCGCGCTCATGTCGACCGCTCACGCGTACCCCGGCGCGGATCCGATGGCGCAAGGCGCGGGCGAGATCGACGGCCACGCCGCGATGTTCTCGGCCCCGGCCGGCCTGGCGAACCAAGGCATCGATCCCGGCGACGGCAGTGGCTCGCTCGAGCTGTCCCGTGGCAGCGTGCACGTCGACCTGTTCGGTGTCGATGGATCCGTCACCACTGTCGACGGCAACGCCGCGGCCGCGCTCTCGGTCTACACGCCGGCGCTGCTGAACGGGTGGTTGTGGGGTCCGACAACGTGGTGGCTCTCTGCTTGGGCAGGTCAGAATTGGTCCGGCCAGAACTGGAGCGGCCAGAACTGGAGCGGACAGAACTGGAGCGGCCAGAACTGGAGCGGACAGAACTGGTCCGGTCAAAACTGGAGCGGACAGAACTGGAGCGGACAGAACTGGAGCGGACAGAACTGGAGCGGACAGAACTGGTCCGGTCAAAACTGGAGCGGACAGAACTGGAGCGGGAGCGCGTGGTACGGCGCCTGGGACCAGTAAATGACCGACGCTGGCACTTCGGGGGTCCTCCCGCCACGGACACTCTTACGTAGTTATCTGTTCGGCCTGATCGGGCTGGCGATCGCTGTTCTCGTGGTCGCAGCTGCGACGACGCCGCTCACGCTGACGCATCACTGGACCACCACGGCCCTCGTCTTCCTGCTCGTTATCGAAGGGCAGCTCCTGCGAGTCCGTTCGCAGTACCGGCGTACGCACCATGACCTGAACTTCGTCGAGGCCGCGGTTGCCGTCCTGTTCCTCGGACACACCTCCATCGACGTCGCGGTCGTCGCAGGTCTGGCCACGGCGGCCAGCATGGTCATCCAGAAGTTCCGCGAGCTCGACAAGGCGCTCTTCAACATCGCTCAATGGATTCTCGCCTCAGTGGCCGGCGTCGTCGTGTACGACGCGATCACGGACGCGACAACCGGAAGCGCCGGTGCGATCGTCGCTGTGGCGGCGGGCATTGCGACGGTCATCATCGCAAACCAGCTCGCGTTCACGGGCGTCATCTGGCTGGCAGCCGGAGGACCGGGTGCACGACACCGCCTCGGTCAGGACAGCTCCCTGCTCGTCGGTCGCCTGCTCAACGCCGTCTCTGTCATCACCGTGGGCGTCATCCTCACCGGTGCGGCGAGCTGGAGCCGATGGACGATCGCTTGCGCGTTCGTGCCGCTCGCACTGCTGCACTGGGCGAGCAGAGGACACGCCGAGGCCCGCGCCGACCGGTTGCGCCTCGCCGGACTGCAGTCGACAACGCACGCACTGTCGGTGTCCTTCGACGTCGATGAGGGAATTCGCAAGTTCCTCGCGCAGGCGCGTGTCACCTTCGAAGCCGACTGTGCCGAGCTCTGGGTGCTGAAAGAACGCCGACTTGCACTCCGGCACCGCGACGGCGGAGCCGGCGCGAGCGGCAACGACGCCGCGTCCGCCGATTGGCTCGAGACCTTGCTCCCCCGCCTCGACGCGAACGGTGTCCGCATCGGGACCGACGCGCAGCCCGCGCCGCCCGACCCGCGCTGGCTCGGCGCACTCGTCGTACCGCTCATCACGAAAGAGAAGCGGCTCGGCGCATTCTGCGTGCTCGAGCGCACCGGCATGAGCGGCTTCGAGGACGGTGAGCTTGCCGTTGCGGGAGCCCTCGGGGCCGAGCTCGTGGGCTTCATGGAGCGCGCGCACCTCGTCGAGGCCGTCATCGAGGAACGGTCAAAGTTGCAACAGATCGTCGAGCAGACCTCGGACGGCATTCTGACGCTGTCACCCGATGGACGGATCCGGTCATGGAACCGTGCCCTCGAGCAGATCACCGGCTACTTCGCGGTGGAGATGGCGGGCACCGCGCATCTGGCATTGATCCGGCCCTGCGACGAGAGCGGGAACGAGATCGCGTTGGACCGCTGGGTCGACATACCCGACCTCCCGGAACGCGTCCAGATCCGTACGTCGTCCGGTGAGACACGTTGGTTGTCGTGCTCGTTCACCCGAGTCGCGGCAACGTCGGACCAAGACGAGACGTTGATTGTCGTCGCCCGTGATGTCACCGCCGCGCACGAGCTCGAGCGGCTGAAGGATGACTTCGTCGCCGTCGTCTCGCATGAGCTGCGTACGCCGCTGGTGCCCATCAAGGGCTGGGCGTCGATGTTGCTCAGCCGCGGGGACCGGATGACCCCCGAACAGCGCCACGACGCTCTTGAGTCCATCCACGCCCAGGCGCAGCGTCTCGAGCGGCTTGTCCTCAACATTCTCGATTCCAGCCGCATCGAGAACGGCGCCGACCACAGCGCTGCCAACGTCGACGTGTCTGTCGTCGCTTCACGCGTGGTCGAGGAAATGCTGCCGTCGGCGGGCGGGCGGGCGATTCGGCTGCTGGGGGTGTCAGAACGCCATCTCGCGCTGGGCCAACCGGTCTGGGTCGAACGGTCGCTCGCGAACCTGCTGGCCAACGCCGTCAAATACGCACCCGCCGGCACGGACGTGTCGATGTCGGTGAGCACGGAGGGCAACGACGTCGTGGTACGCGTCCGCGATGAAGGTCCAGGTATCCCGGACGGCTGGACCGAGCGCATCTTCGAACGGTTCGAGCGCATGCCGGAGACGGATACCCAACCCGGCACCGGGCTCGGTCTCTACATCACGCGGCAGCTCGTAACGGCGATGGGCGGAACGGTCGCCGTGGACAAGGACGATGACGACGGCACGACGTTTGTGATGCGGCTGCGCGCCAGCGGGCAGGTGCCAGGGCCGCGGTCCTTGAGCCGGCCAGGGCCGTCCATCAGCAGCCTGCCCTGACGTAGGCCAGACCGGCGATTAGCCTCGGGTCGTGACCCAACTGCGGCTTGCGCTTGCGCAAGTTGATCCGACTGTCGGCGACTTCGCCGGCAACGCGGATCTCGTGGTGCAGTGGGCGCGGCATGCCCGCGAGCGCGGCGCGCACCTGGTCGCCTTCCCGGAAGGCATGCTCACCGGCTACCCGGCTGAAGACCTCGTGCTGCGCGGGTCTTTCGTCGACGAGTCAGTCGCCCAGACGGAACGACTGGCCAAACGTCTGGTCGCCGAAGGCTTGGGCGACCTCCCGATCGTCGTCGGTTTCGTCGACCGCTCCCCCGCCGGGGCGCACAACTCAGCGGCGGTGCTCGTGCACGGCGGGATCGCAGCGCGTTATGCCAAGCACCACCTGCCCAACTATGGCGTGTTCGACGAGTTCCGCTACTTCGTTCGAGGCGATCGGCTGACCGTCGTACGGGTGCACGGCATCGACGTCGCGCTGACCATCTGCGAGGACCTGTGGCAGGAGGGCGGCCCGGTCAGCGTCGCGCGCGAGGCACGCGCCGGGCTCGTCCTCACGATCAACGGATCTCCTTACGAGCGAAACAAGGACGACGTGCGCTTGCCGTTGTGCCAGCGGCGGGCCCGCGAGGCAGAGGCGGCACTCGCCTACGTGAACATGGTGGGCGGGCAGGACGAGCTCGTGTTCGACGGTGACTCAATGGTGGTCGACCGCTATGGGCGGGTACTCGCGCGGGCGCCGCTGTTCGACGAGGGGTTGCTCGTCGTCGACCTCGACCTGCCGCTCGGCACCGATGACCGGGTCGGGCCGTTTCCTGCCTCCGACGGCACGACGATGTACATCGACCGGGTCACCGTGTCGGTCGATCCGATCCCGGCGTACGACGCTGCCGACGCCGGTGTGGCGCCGCGCATCGATGACTGCTCGGAGGTCTACAGCGCACTCGTGCTCGGCACCCGCGACTACGTCCGCAAGAACGGCTTCAAGTCAGTCGTACTTGGTTTGTCGGGCGGCATCGACTCCGCGCTCACCGCGACAATTGCTGTGGACGCACTGGGACCGGAAGCCGTGCACTGCGTGGCGATGCCGAGTCGCTACTCCAGTGAGCATGCGCTTGCCGATGCGGAGGAGCTCGCACGCCGGCAGGGCATCGAGTTCAGCGTCGTGAGCATCGCGCCGATGGTCGACGCCTACGAGTCCGCGCTCGACCTGCACGGCCTCGCAGCGGAGAACTTGCAGGCGCGCATCCGCGGTACGACGCTGATGGCTCTGTCGAACGAGCAAGGCCATCTCGTGCTCACGACCGGCAACAAGAGCGAGCTCGCCACTGGGTACTCCACGTTGTACGGCGACAGCGCGGGTGGTTTCGCGCCGCTGAAAGACGTACCGAAGACGTTGGTATGGGAGCTGGCGAACTGGCGTAACGCAGCGACCACCTCCGGCGCCAAAGCGCCGATCCCGGAAAACTCGATCACGAAGCCGCCGTCGGCGGAGCTGCGGCCCGGCCAGCTCGACTCCGACTCCTTGCCGTCCTACGCCGAACTCGACGCGATCCTCGACGACTACGTCGAGCGCGACATGGGGCGACCTGCGTTGCTCGCCGCCGGTCATGAGCACGACCTCGTCGAACGCGTGATCCGGATGGTCGACACGGCGGAGTACAAGCGGCGGCAGTACCCACCGGGCCCGAAGATCTCCCTACGCGCGTTCGGGCGCGACCGCCGCCTCCCGATCACCAGCCGATGGCGTGAGGGCACCGACGCCCCGTGCGACGATTGACCTCGCCCGGGGACGTCGAACGGCGCCTCGAGGCCGGGAGGTCACTATGACGGAAACATCCGGCGACTCCGGTGACGTCGGCGTATCGCCGTACGGCTCACCTCGCAGCGACGAAGTCGTTCGTCGCATCCGGATCCCGCACTTGCAGGCCAAGAAAGAACGCGGCGAGAAGTGGGCGATGTTGACGGCATACGACCAGTACGCCGGCGCGGTCTTCGACGAGATCGGCATTCCGGTGCTGCTCGTGGGCGACTCGGCGGCGAACAACGTCTATGCCTACGACACGACACTTCCGGTCACGGTCGATGAGCTGTTGCCTCTTGTACGTGCGGTCACACGCAGCACGCGACGGGCGCTCGTGGTCGCCGACCTTCCGTTCGGCTCGTATCAGGTCTCCCCGGAGCAAGCGCTGCAGACCGCCGTTCGCTTCATGAAGGAAGGCGATGCGCACGCGGTCAAGCTCGAAGGTGGGGCGCGCGTCGCGCCGCAGGTCGCCGCCATCGTCGACGCCGGCGTACCGGTCATGGCGCACATCGGTTTCACACCGCAGAGCGAACATGGGCTCGGCGGTTATCGGGTGCAAGGGCGGGGCGATGCGGCGCAACGGCTGCTCGATGACGCCATGGCGTTGCAGGAGGCAGGCGCGTTCGCGGTCGTCCTCGAGATGGTGCCGACAGCCGCCGCCGAGCGGGTGACGAAAGAGCTGACGATTCCGACGATCGGCATCGGCGCCGGGCTGCACTGCGACGCGCAGGTCCTCGTGTGGCAGGACATGGCCGGCTTGAACGCCGGGCCGAAGCCTCGATTCGTGAAGCGGTACGCCGATCTGCGCAGCGCACTCGGCGCGGCGGCCAAAGCGTTCGCCGAAGAGGTACGTTCCGGCGCGTACCCGGGGCCCGAGCACTCCTTCGACTAACCGCGCCACGCCCGCCTTCCGCAGCGCGGGGTGGTCGGTTCAGACGTCGGTGACGCGGATGCCGGCGTGCGCTTTGTAACGACGGTTGATGGCGATGAGGTTCGCCGTGAGCGCTTCGACCTGCCGCGCGTTGCGCAACCGCCCGGCGTAGACGCCGCGCACACCGGGGATGCGCTCAGCCAAGGCCTGCACGAAGTCCGTCGCCGCACGCTCGTCACCGAGCACGAGCACGTCCGTGTCGACCGATTCCGCAGCTTGGTCGAGCAAGGTGATGGCGGACACATGGTGGAAGGCCGCCACGACCGTGCTTTCGGTGAGCACGGCGGCGGCTTGCTCGGCAGCGCTGCCCTCCGGTACGTCGAGCGCGTGCGGGCCGGACTTGTCGACGGCGATCGGGTTCACGCAGTCGACCACGACCTTGCCGGCCAGTTCGACGTTGAGCCCGGTGAGCAGGTCGCGGTGGCCTTCGTACGGCACGGCGACGATGACGACGTCGGCGTCGCGCGCGGCCTCGGCGTTCGCGGCGCCCCGGACGTTCGGCTCCGCCAGCTCGTCGGCTGCGGCCGCAGCGCGAGCGGCGTCGCGGGAGCCGAGAACCACTCGGTTGCCGGCGCGGCCCAGCCGGCGCGCGAGCCCACGGCCCTGGTCTCCGGTGCCACCGAGGATGCCGACGACCGCTCGCGCGGCCTTCGCGGCGGCGTCATCGTCACTGTGTGTCATGGCGTGATCATTGCAGTGACACAACTAACGCGGTAATTAGGGAGGAACAAGGCCACATCTGGCGAAAAGAGCGCTTCGTGAGGTACCGACGCCGCCGCACGGCGGACGCCAAGGTAGACGCGCTGCTGCGCGACGTCACCAACCTGCGCCTCACACTGAACACCGACCTGACCTTGGCCGCGGCGGCGGCGGAAGAAGACCGCTTCGACGTGGCGGCAGAGATCGTCGATATCGACCGGGCCGAGCTGGCCGCCTTCGTGCACACCGCGGCGAGCAAGCTGCAGCCACCCGAGCAGTCGGCGGAAGCCCCTGCGCGGCGCCGACCCGAGAAGCTCGCCTGGCGCCATCGCTTCGCTCTTGCGGCCGCTCCGGCAATGCTCACCGCCGCTGCCGTCATCGCGGTGGTTGGCATGTCCGGCGGCACGACGCCGCGAGCAACCAGTCAGCCGCGGCTCGTCGCGTCGTACTCCGCCCTGACGGAGTTGGTGAAGTCGAACGAGGACCCGGCGGCCTTGCTCGCAGTTGGCCGTGAGCTGAACCAGTCGTTGGCGCAGCTCATCGCCGCCGCGCCGAACGACCCGGCAAAGGCGCGTCAAGCGCTGCGCATCTTGATGGCCGAAGAAATCCTGCTCCGGGCGCACAACCCGTCCGGTGGCGCTGCACTGCTGGCACAAGCGCAGGCATTGGTACGCCGGCTGCGACAAACCGTGCCGTTGTCGGTGCTCGAGCAAGCTGCACCGGTCACTCGGCCCTCGCCGCCGCTCGCCATCACTCTCCTGCCGAGTACGTCACGTCCGGAGCCGCAGCCCACGCACACGACGCCGGGAGCGCCCACCCCCGCTCCGACGCCGCCCTCCCAATCTCCGGCGCCGGCGCCGAGCAGTGGCGATGCAACTGTGCCGCCGCAGCCGTCACCGAATCCGTCGTTCACCGATCCGTGGCCGTTCGGCGAAAACGGTTTCGGCGACAGCGGCTCCTGACGGCCAAACACGCCCATCCGGTCCACCATTAAGCCGTGGACCGGGACCGCGCACTCGCCCTTCGTGAGTTACTCGCGGCAACCGGCTGGGTTGACCGCACCCGAACGTTCGCCCGTGCGCTACGCAAATCCCGTGTCGGTCGCAGCTCAAGTGGCTTGCTTGTCGTTGGTACGCCGACAAGTGAACCGTGGCATCTCACTGCGCATCTTGACGACGAGGCGCGCTGGTTCGACATCCCCGAGCTGACGCCGACGCTCGTTCGTTGGGCACCGCCTGCTGACGCGCCCGCACATCTTGCGGTCAGCTTGTCGCGGCTCGAAGCGGTGGGGCACGGAGAGACAGTGCTCGTCATCGCACCCGATGACCCCACCGAGTCGTTGCTGGAGCGAGTGTCCGACGCTCGCCGCAGTGGCGCCGTCGTGCTCGCTGTCGACTCCGGCGACGCCGAACTCGAGGACGTTGCGCACGAGGCGCTCGTCGTACCACCGGACGCGGACACGGCTTTGGTCAATGCAATGCCCGCTGACGTGCCGCCGCTGTCGTTCGACACAGTGACCCATCTGGTGTCGGTTGCGTCCAGCGAGCCGCTCGACGCACCCGGAGCTCGCGGACTACGCGGACGGCTCGCTCGGTTCCTCGAGGCTGTCAGTGGCGGCGACACCGTCCCGCCGGGCGGCTGACACGCTTCGCCGATGGCGTACGAAAAGGACAACTACGACGAGCGTGATTACTCCGAGTAACACATAGCCCGCGTAGGAGATCTGTCGCTCCACGTGGCGATAGCCCTTGCCGGCGACGAAACCGAGGGTGCCCGCGGCGCAGGCCCACGTGATCCCTCCGATGACGTTCCAGCGCAGGAACGTGCGGTACGGCATGCGTGCGATGCCGCATAGGCCGGGCACCAACACCCGCAGTGCCGCGGTGAAGCGGCCGACAAAAACCGCGCGTCCGCCAAGACGATTGAGCACGTCGACACCGCGGTCGATGTGCTCCGGACCAATGACTCGAGGGAAGCGGGCAAGCAAGCCACGGCCATATCTGTGCCCAATTGCGTATCCGACGCTGTCGCCGATGATTGCGCCGACTGATGCAGCGACGAGCACCGCGGCAAGGGGAAGTTCGCCTTCCGACGCGATAACACCACCGAGAATCACGGCGATCTCGCCTGGAAAAACGAATCCGACGAACGCTGATGCTTCGAGCGCCGGTAATGCGAACACGAGTAGTAAGGCAACCCATGCAGGCAGCGTGAGGATTGCATCGGACAACGCGCTCACGACGCGCACCGTGCAATCACGCGTGCATCTTCTCGCTCTCGATAACTAATTGCGTACGTCGACGGTTTGCGCACACACGTCGATGACACAAATCGGTCGTGCAAACGCGTCGCGACACGACGACACGAAAATTGCGTTGGTTCTGGCATGTACGCCGTAAGAGTGACAGTGTTCGGACACGAAGACCGTCGACACGGGACGGTCCCGGTTGCCGAGGAGGCAAAGTGGCGGCGAAGAAGACGACGGCGAGAGCCGCGACGAAGAAGAGCGCGTCGCGCAAGAGAGCCGCCAAGAAGACGACGGCTCGCAAGTCGACCGCGCGCAAAACCACTGCGCGTAAGTCGACCGCTCGCAAGTCGACCGCGCGCAAGACCACGGGTCGGAAGCGGACCGCGAAGAAAGCTACGGGTGCCAGGAAGACAACCCGTAAGCGGGCCGCTGCGAAGAAGTCGACCGGCGCACGGAAGACGACACGCAAGCGGACCGCGAAGAAGGCCACGGGCGCACGGAAGACCACCGCCCGTAAGCGGACCGCGAAGAAGGCGACAGGCGCTCGCAAGACGACCGCCCGCCGGTCTACCGCAAGGAAGGCCACGGGTGCCCGCAAGACAACACGTAAGCGGGCCGCTGCAAAGCGCTGACGAACTCCGTCGATAACGAGGGGGCTGCCAACCGGCGGCCCCCTCGTTATTTGTCTGCGGACAACCGTTCGGCGAGATAGGCCAACGACAGCGGGTACCGGTAGCCGATGCGCCCATGACCGCCCTCGAACAACTCGAAGTGCGCATCGTTCACTCCGATCGCCATGAGCTCGCGGTGGAAAGCCGTTGCCGCGAGATCGAGGTACCACTCATCGTGCACGCCGGCATCGATCCAGATTGCACGCATCGAACGCAGCGCATCGGCGTACCGCGAGGCCATGCGCACCGGATCCCAGGCAAGCCAACGCTGCCAGATGTCCTGCCTTAGTTGTCCCGAGTGCGGATCGAACGGCGACAGCGGTGTGCCGCTTTCGTCTGCCGAGAAGCAGGCCGCCACCCCGAGCATCATCAGCAGGACGTCGTCCGCGGGCTTGGTGAACGCGGGACGCGACTGGAACTCGGCCCACCAGCGCATGATGTCGCCGTCGTAGTCGCGCAGGTGCCGCGCCGCCTTGCCGAACTCCGGGATGTAGGCGAGCTCGTACAGCCCATCGCCTGCATGTGTCGCGAATCCGCCGAACAGGTCGGGGCGCAGCATCGACGTGATCATCGCGCCGAACCCACCACTGGAATGCCCGGCGATGCCACGGTGGTCGCGGTCGGCGAGGGTTCGGTAGCGCCCGTCCACCCAGGGCACGACGTCGGCGCATAGATAGGTGTGGTAGTTGCCCGTCCCAGGCGAGTCGACGAACTGCGAGCCGCCGTACGCCGTCCAGGCGTCGACGTAGACGACGACCGTCGGCGGCACCTCGCCGCTGGCGAAAAGTCGGTCTGCGGCGACGGGAAACGGCGGGCGGAAGGCATCTCGGTTCCACCACATGTCGACGTGGCTGGCATATCCCTGCAGGACGTAGACGGTCGGGAACCCCCGGACCGGGTCAGTGTTATAACCCGGCGGTAAGTACACATACGCAGTTCGGGTGGATGGGTCGCCGAGTGGGTTACCTGCTAAAGCGCTGGCCTCGATGGTGCCGGTCTCCAGGCGACCGGCGAGGGCGGGCTGGGCCCGGGGATCGTTCGCTGCCATGAGTGACGATCTTGTCACTCTGTGCCCTTCTGCAGCCGTGTTGACCGCAGCGGACGCGCGAGTCACTCTTATGCCAAATCTGGTTCGCAGGGCGAGCTCCCGCGTGCCGGGGGGCTCCAGGGACGAGTGAGGCGGCTCATGACCGGTGGCTTCACCTCGGAGCTCCACACTGGTGACGGCTTCGTCGTGGTATCGCTAACCGGTGAGCTCGATCTGGCCGAAGGGCCCGGGCTGCGCAAGTCGCTGGAACGGGTCCTGCGGACCGGCACCCGTCTCGTCGTCATCGACGCCGCGGAGCTGACCTTCCTGGACTCGAGCGGGATCGGCCTCCTCGTTGCGGCACACAACCAGCAGCAGGCGGCCGGCGCTCTGCTCGTCATCGCGAACCTGAAGGAGGGCGTCGGGCGGCCCATCCGGCTCACCGAAGTCGACACCGCAGTGCCCGTGCACTGGGCGGCGACCCCGGTCACGCCATGGGCTGATGAGGCTGCTGACCCGGTTTCGATCTTGACCGGCCTCGGCTTCAGCGACGCGGCGTCGGCGCTGGCCGCTGCGGTCGACGTGGACGCCGAACCCATCGGCTAGCCCCTGTCCCCGGTGCAGAACAGGATCGACGGTCAGTCGACGGCGTAACGGTTCTGATCAAGGCAGGCTTCGATGGCGTCGACCAAGGCGTGCACCTCGGTCGTCTTGTCGAGGGCGAACTTCGCGCCGAACGACAGCGCGCGCCGCAATGCGAACGGGTCCGCCGACCACGCCACGACACACGGCGGCTCCGGCAGTTCTACGACTTGGCGAAGTACATCGAGCCCACTCATGTCGGGCATATGTAGGTCGAGTACCACAACTCGGGGCAGGTCCTCGGCGCAGGCCCGGACCGCGTCCCGTCCGTTGCTGGCTTCGATGATCTCGAGCGGGATGTGCTGGAGCTCGAGGTCGAGGACCAGGTGTGCCATCTCCCGGATGTCCGCCTCGTCGTCGACGAGGAGAATCCGCGTCGGCGGGTCCATTCGTACAGCATGGGTGTCACGCGGAGTAACGGATGCCGTTCGGTACAAAAATGAGCACTTCGGACTACCAGGCGGCCCTGCGGCCGCGGTTCGCTGCTACGGGCGTCGCGGGCGTCTGCTGGCGGCACCGATGGAGTTCGCTCACCCAGCCGTCCCGCGTACACGTGGCCCGAGCGGGCAGACGACAGGTATGGAGCATGGCCACGATGACGAACTGGTGATCGGGCTGCCCGCAGAAGACACCGCAGTCCGTACGGCGAGGGCGACGGCGGAGTCCGCCTGTCGTCAGTGGGCTGTGGCCACGGTCGCGGTTGAGATCGTGTCTCTCGTCGTGTCAGAACTCACGACGAACGTCGTCCGGCACGTCGGTGGTGCCTTTCGGCTGTTGGTGCGTCACGAGCGCGGCGCGATCCGAGTTGAGGTCGAAGACCTTCTTGACTGCCCTTCACCGCGCGCGATGCGACTCGACCCCGTCGCGGAGGGTGGGCGCGGCCTGTTGCTGGTCGAGCGGCTCGCGCGCAGTTGGGGCTGCGTGCCGACGGAGCAGGGCAAGCGAATGTGGGCGCTGATCGCTGCGTAAGCGTCGTCGGGTTGCGCTAGCGCAGCCGTAGCCGCCGCCCAGCGGTCCGACGGGCGCGCCGGCTCACAACCGCCGGTCTACCAGGTCGCAGCCAGCAGGACAGTTGACTTCGAAGGCCGCAACAAGCGCACCGTGCGGGTGACCCCGGCTCGACCCGATTCCGTCCGGACCGTGCTCTTGCTCAGCGGTCCGAACGAGTCTGGCCAGTACGACGCCACCATGATTGTTGAGGCTTTTGCGTAGAGCCTTCAGGCAGGCTCATCAGGTTCGACCATGGGCGCGTCTGGCTGCGCCGGGTCTTGGCGGGCGTGCATCGCTGCCTGGGCCGTGACTTGCGCGCCGCTGACGAAGGCCCGTCGCCATGGCGGAACTCCTTCAATCTCGACCTCCAACGACAAGCTGAGGAAGGTGCGGATCAGGACGATCAACCCGAGCACGGCGACGTTCTCGACGGTTGGTGCGACAGCAACTGTCCTGATGAGATCGGCGGCGACCAGGACCTCAAGCGCGAGTAGCAGCGTGCCTCCGAATGCCTCGCGCAGCACCCGGTACGCCGTACGACCTTTGTGGGTCCGCCGGTACGCAACCGCCCCCAGCGCGACAGACCACACCAGGCCGAGCAGCAGGACCACCGCACCGAGACCTTCGAATATCTGCGCCGCCCGATTCATGGTCTCGGTGAATGTCATTCTGGTCCGTCACGACTTCCGACCGGTGCCGCTGCCTGATTGGGAATTTCGGGTGTCTGGGCTCCGGCGGCGTTGCGCTGCAGACCAGCGCTGACTGCGCCCACGACAACCCGGCCGATCACACCGATGACGATCAGGTCGCCGATCATCTGGAGCATGACCAGGACCCGCGCCTCCACCAACTTCGGCACGATGTCACCGAACCCGACAGTCGAGAAGACCGTCACAGTGAAATAGAGCGCATCGGTTCGCGACAGGTGTTCGTTGAATGCTCCCCTTTCCGCGTGCGCCATCAGGTAGTACCCCGAAGCCATGAGCACCAGGAACAGCGGCACCGAGGTCATGAGTGCAGTCATCGCCCGTACGCGCGGATGCGGGGAGCGCATTATTTGCATCACCTGAACGGCGAGCAAAGCGCAGAAGCCGACCAGTCCGAGCACGAGCAACACGATCGTGCTGGCGTCGAACGCGCGGTCCAATGGCAAGGAGTAGTAGAGCAGCAGGAGCAGCGTTATCCCGATGAGCGCCGGCACCACCGTGCGCAGGAGTTGGCGCCTACGCGATGGGCGAGCCCTGCTTTCTGCTGACACGACGACGCGGTCGGTCGTGTCAGTCTGCTGCTGGGGCGGCGCGGTCGCCTGCAGTTCGACGGGACATGCCCGCGATGGTCGACCTGGCGCGAACAGATCTCATCACCCGTATCGGGTGAGCGGCCCGGGGCCGACATATCGGGCGCGTCGGCATCACCCGGTGCGCATGATGTCAGGCAGTGCCGGCGGCCACAGACTTTCGAATTGTGAACCGCGCGTCGATGCGGGTTCGGTCTGAGGAGGCGTCATGTTGGAAGCGAGCAGCAGCTATCCGCTGCTAGATGCGATGTGGACGATGTTCGTGTTCTTCGCATGGGTGATCTGGATCTGGCTGCTGTTCACAATCTTCGGCGACCTCTTCCGCCGGCATGACGTCTCCGGTTGGGGCAAAGCGGGCTGGACTGTGCTCATGCTGTGCCTACCGTTCATCGGGGTGCTGATCTACCTGATCGGCCAGAGCCAGGGCATCGCCGAACGCCGAGCGGCCGAAGTCGACGCCGCCCAGCAGCGGTCCGCCGCCTACATCCGATCGGTGAGCGCGAACGGCAATGGCGCTGCCAGCGAGATCGGCAAGGCGAAAGAACTGCTCGACAGCGGTTCGATCGACGAAGACGAGTTCGAGACGCTGAAGCACAAGGCACTCGCGAGCTAGCCGGAATCAGCGTCTCGCCCGCGACATGACTGACTCCACGTGGTATTCGCCGGCCCAAGTCGGACGGGTTACGCGCTCGGTTCAGCAGACGCTGGACCGACGGTCGAAGCAGGCGGCAACAGCTGCTGTCGAGTTCGTCCTCTCCCGTGTTGACCTCGTCGATGTGATCCAACGACACCTCGACCTCAACCGCCTGTTGGCGACTGTGGACCTCAACGCCGTACTCAAGCGTGTCGACCTGGCTACCGTCGCGCAGAACGTCGTGCAGGAAGTGGATCTCCCCACCATCATCCGGCAGTCGACCGGCACGGTGACCTCGGAAGCCGTGCGCGGCGTACGCGTCCAAGGCATCGAAACGGACCAGGCCATCACTCGCGCGGTTGATCACCTCCTGCACCGGCAGCGCAGGCGCGGCTTGGCGGCCGACCCGGAAGCGAAGGTCGACAGAGACGGCGGTTGATGGTGACGAGCATCCGACGACCGATCGACTTTGCGTCACTGCCCGCAGCAGCGCAGGACGTCCAGGGAACCCGTGCTGGGTTCGCGAGCCGGGCCGCGGCCGGCTTCATCGATCTGCTGGTCACTGGCGTCCTGCTCATCGCTGTGTACCTGGGCGTGGCCGGGTTGACGTTCTTGTGGCGGCCACGTGATTTCACCTTTCCCACGCCGTCCTCGTTCGTCGTGGGACTGACGGCGAGCCTGCTCGCGGCTGCCTACTTCACGGCCACCTGGTCGACGACCGGACGGACGTACGGCGACGGCGTTCTGGGTCTACGCGTGGTGACCCGTCGCGGTGCCCGCATGCACGTTGGCGTGGCGCTGCTGCGAGCAGCAACCACGGTGATCTTCCCGATCGGCCTGTTGTGGCTCGCGTTCGATCGCGACAACCGATCCGTACAGGACCTGCTGTGCCGGACGTCCGTCCTCTACGACTGGTCGACGCGCGGACGCTGATCAGCCGGGCTCTTCATCCAGCAGGGGTGATGCCTGCTTCATCTCTGCAGACGAGCATCCCCTCGTATGGCACCTGGTCAGCCGGGGACACCGCGCGCCGACGTGCCCGAACAGCGGGGCGAGCGGCGCCAAAGCGCGATGCAGCGGCTGATCGAGCTCGAGCCGCCGGAGTCCAAAGACTTCGATAATCCGGCGCTTGAGTGGCGGCGGTTGTTCTCCGAGCTCCTCGGCACTTTCCTGCTCGTGCTCGTGGGCGCTGGCGGTGCAGTCGTCAATGCCCAAAGCCACGGTGCGATCAGTCGGACCGCAGCCGTCACTGCCCCTGCCCTGATGGTGATGGCAATCATCCTGTTCATGGGCGCCATTTCCGGCGCGCACCTCAACCCCGCAGTGAGCCTCGGATTCGCCGCCCGTGGTGACTTCCCTTGGCGGCGCGTGCCCGGATACATCGTGGTGCAGCTCGCAGGCGCGACGGGGGCATGCTTGGTGCTGTGGGCGCTGTTCGGGAAGATCGGAATGCTCGGCGCCACCGAACCGGGCGCTGGCGTCTCTGACGCACAAGCCATGGGCATTGAGCTGCTGCTGACGGTCGGCCTGCTCAGCACGATCCTCGGCACGGCGTCCCGAGCCCAGAACGTCGGAGCACTCTCGGCATTCGGCGTCGCCGGTTACATCGCACTCGCTGGTCTGTGGTCCAGCCCGATCAGCGGTGCATCGATGAACCCGGCCCGTTCATTCGGACCCGATGCCGTCAACGGTGACTTCTCGCATTACTGGGTGTACGTGGTCGGCCCATTGGTCGGGGCCGCGATTGCCGTTGGCATCGCATGGATCTTGCGCGGCCGAGGGGACGCCGGCGGCGCAGCGGCCGCTCAAGGAACGATCGGCCAGGTCCAGGCGCACAGTGCCTGACTCCGCTGACAGTACGCCGCGAACGCTGCCGCATCCCGCACTCCAAACCGCCGTCTAGGAGGTCGCTCATGCATGTCTCCGGTCCGACCATCGAGAATTCCACCGACACCCTGCCGGCACAGCGGGCCGACACCCGCCGCGGACGGCCGCCTGTGATCGTGCACCGGACCCCTGAGGAACATGCATCAGCAGGCGAGGCCGCACGCAAACGGGTCCCGCACGACCAACACGCCGGCTTCGACGTCCCTCCGAAGCGAGATCCGATCGCGTTGCTGGAATCGCAGGCCGCAACCCGGGTGCCCGATCTCGTGCCGATTCGGTACGGGCGCATGGTGGTCTCGCCGTTCACGTTCTACCGCGGCGCCGCACTTGTGATGGCGCACGATCTCGCCGGCACTGCCGCCTCCGGGCTGACCACGCAGCTCTGCGGCGATGCGCACCTGTCCAACTTCGGTCTGTTCGCATCCCCGGAACGCCGGCTGGTCTTCGACATCAACGACTTCGACGAGACCTGTCCAGGCCCATGGGAATGGGACCTGAAACGGCTGACCGCCAGCTTCGCCGTCGCCTGCCGTGAGGCCGGTCTTTCTGCCAAGCAGCGGCGAGCGGTCGTTCGCAACGTGGCGAAGAGCTACCGCGGGTCGATGGCGCAGTTCGCCACGATGCGTGACCTCGATGTCTGGTACGCACGTGCGGACATCTCCGAAATCCGGGACCAGTTCGCGCAGCAGCTCAAGGGCGCCGGCCGCAAAAAGTTGGATGCCACAGTGGCCAAGGCCCGGACACGCGACAGCATGCAGGCGCTGAACAAGCTCACTCAACTTGTCGACGGTCAACGACGCATCATCAGCGACCCACCGTTGATCGTCACGGTCCGAGACCTGCTGCCGGAGGTGGAAGGCGAGCAGTTCGAGAAGTGGATTCACGACCTGGTACGCCAATACCGACGCAGTTTGCAATCAGACCGCCGGCAGCTGGTCGAGCATTTCGAGGCAGTCGACATGGCGCGCAAAGTCGTTGGCGTCGGCAGTGTCGGCACTCGTTGCTGGATCATCCTGATGCTCGGCCGCGACGACAGCGATCCGCTGTTCTTGCAGGCCAAGGAAGCGCCGCCGTCCGTGCTCACGGCCGTCGGATGCAAGAACGAGTACCACAACGAAGGCGAGCGCGTTGTCGCCGGTCAACGCCTCATGCAGGGAGCCAGCGACATTTTCCTGGGCTGGCAACGAGCACGTGGTCTCGACGACGTCGAGCGCGACTTCTATATCCGACAGCTTCGGGACTGGAAAGGCTCGGCTGAGCTCGACGGCGCAAAGCCCGAAGGCCTCATGGCGTACGGCAACCTCTGCGGCTGGACGTTGGCGCGCGCGCACGCACGGTCGGGTGACCGCATCGCCATTTCCACTTACCTCGGTGAAACCGACACCTTCGACAGGGCCGTTGCGGAGTTCTCCGAGGCGTACGCCGATCAGAACGAACGCGACCATCGCGGACTCGTCGAAGCCATCGACAGCGGCCGCTTGGTCGCGCAGAAGGGTCTGTAACCGCAGACGAGAACCAGACAACTCAAAAGTCGCCGAGCAGCTCGCGCAGCTGGGCCTCCAACCGATCGCGGTCGAGCTGCCATGCGGCGAGGGTGCCCAGCATCCACACGGCCAACTTGTCGAGCGCGCACTCTCGCCACCGATGCTCTTCCAGCAGGTCAACCAGCACGGCCACGCGGCTGTCGTCGAGGTCGGACGCTTCAAGCGGCTGCGCGCCGAGCAGACGGGCTCCGGGTAAGTTCGCGAGCAGATCGCCGATGCTGTGCTGGTCCACGGCGGCGACCGCGCGACGAGCCAGCATCTGCGTCGTCATCTCGCGCCACGCGTGTGGCGCCAGCGCCTTTGTCACGGCGGCGGCGTACTCGGCAGCGCGGTCTCGCTCCACGGGCAACCAGTCCTCGCCACGCGCATCGACCCTGCCCGCACGTTTCTTGACGGCCTCACGTCACAGGTTGACTTCGAGTGCACTCAGATCGGGTCAATCCGTAACCAAAAGCCCGGCCGCCGGCCGCTGCCGGAGAGGCCGGAAACAATCATTCGATCCGGGTGAGTCAACACCTGGCAGCAGCGCCGTACGTTCCGGAGACGACGCCCGAGACGCTTCGTTCGGAACCAACTGGCCGGGGGTGACAGCGCGCATGCCGGAGCCGCCGCGCCCCGCGGGCACTGCCGAGCAACTCGGTCGTCGGACCGCATTGCGGGAGGAGCTCCATCGCGCGTTCACGTCGCCGTACGAGGCTCCGGTGGTCGTCCTCGTCAACGGGCTGCTGGTGACGGGCTGTTGGTTCCTGCTTCCAAGCGACTCGGTGTTCAGGGTGCACGCCGCGTGGTTCTTTCCGCTCGCACTGGCCTCGTGGATGATTTCCGACGTTCCGGCTACCAACGTCTTGGGCTCCGACTACGCGCAGATGTCGCGTGTCCTGGACCGAACCCCCGAGTTGCGCCGCAGGCTGGCCGCGAAGACCCTCGTGCTGTGGTTGCTCGTGGTACCGATCTGCATGCTGGTCGCCCTCGGCATCGCCTTCTCGGGAAGCGACGGGTCGGGGTTGACCGTGCCGGCGACCGTCGCCGCCCTGATCACGGTGCCGTTCGGCACCCTCGCCATCTCTGGATGGCTCGGCACCCGCTGGCCCTACCACGCTCTGCCGCTGCGAGAGCGCTGGGTCCACCGGCGCCCGTACCGACGGATGGTGGTGCGCTGGCTCGTGCTCGTCTTCATCCCGTACCTGATCGTGCCGGTGATCGCTGCGCTGCTCCTGCTTCCGGTCGTGGCCGGGTGGCGCCTGACTTCAGATTCCGGCTCGTGGTGGCCGTCGTCTGATCGGGCGTTTGCCGTCGGGGCGCTTTGCCTGGCGCTGATTGCCGCATTGGCATGGCTGGGCGGCCGCGCGATGACGGTTAGATCGGTGGCTCGACACTCAACCGAACTCCGCAGCTTCCTCGATGACCCACACATGGGGTAAGTCGGCGTCTGCCGGTCGGTCGGACCAGGCGCAGCGGGGACCCGAGGACCGGCCGCTCGAGCTTCACGCGACCCAGACCGGTCGAGTCAGGGCCTTGGTACGCGCGATCAACAACGGCGACGACGCAGTGGTCGAACAGGCCGTCCTCGAACTGAGTCGGTCCCGGCGCATGCTGGCGCCGTTGGCTTTCCTGGTCGGCGCCTTCGTGATGTTGTTTCAGGGTGTGAAGTTGTTGGTCTCGAACTGGCGCCTGAGCCTCATCCAAATCCTTCCGGCCATGTGGATCTGGCTCGCCATGTTCGACCTGAAGGCGCACCTGCTGCACGGGAAGTCCTTCCATGTGGTGCGGGGGCCCGTCCTCATCCTGGTCCTCCTGGCCATCGCCGGGGTCGCCGCCGCCGCCTTCTACCTCAACGCGGTCTTCGCTTTCGCCATCGCGCGACCCGGCCAGCCCGACATCAAGCGAGCCTTCGCGGAAGCGCGTACACATCTGCGCGTGGTTCTGGGGTGGGGGCTGGCCGTTGGCGTCTGCCTCGGTGTCTCGACCACCGTCTGCTCGCGCTGGGGCCGCTGGTGGTTTGCCGTCTCGCTCAGCGTCGTGATCGCAGTGATGATGGTGGCCTACGTCTCGGTGCCGTCTCGTCTCGTCGGACTGAAGACGACGTACTCCAAGCGCGACCAACTGTCGGCCACGGTCATCGGCGGGACCATCGGAGCGATTGTCTGCACCCCGCCGTATGTGCTGGGCCGAATCGGCGTCCTCATGCTCGGCTCGCACGCGCTGTTCGTCCTCGGCGTCATCGTGCTCGCCATCGCTGTGACCCTGCAGGCCGGGGCGACCGGTGCAGTGAAGGCCATCAAGATGAGCGCGAAGCTCGTTGCCGGTCATGCGAATGTGGTGACTCCGGCGGCTAACTGACGCAAGTCACGGTTGTTAGGCCCCGGGCGTAACATCACGCCGAAGATGGCCTCCGAACTTCGCGATCTCTTGGTGCGGGACGACGACGTGCTCCCCCGCGCCCGGTACACGAGCCCGGAGTTCGCTGCCGCCGAGTTCGAGCGGCTGTGGGCACGGGTGTGGCAGGTTGCCTGTCGCGAGGAGGAGATCGCCGAGCCGGGCGATTTCTGCGAGTACGTCATCGGCGACCAGTCGGTGCTCGTCGTACGTGACGCGCACGGCCGGGTCGGTGCGTTCTACAACAGTTGCCTGCACCGTGGCACACGCCTGGTCGAGGGAGCCGGGCACTTCGACGAGGGCAGCATGCGCTGCCGGTACCACGCCTGGCGTTACGACCTGGACGGTCGGTTGGCGGAGGTCGTCGACCGCGACGAGTTCGATCCGATCCCCGAAGGCACGTGCCTCACCGGCGTACAAGTCGAATGTTGGGGCGGCTTCGTCTGGGTCAACCTCGACCCGAGTGCACCACCACTGCTTGATTTTCTGGACCCACTACCGGGTTTGCTCGCGCCGTACCACCTCGAGCAGATGCGTATCCGCGCGTACCTGTCGACGGTCCTTCCTGCCAACTGGAAGGTTGCAGTCGACGCCTTCAACGAGGGCTACCACGTGCAGGGCACCCATCCGCAGCTCCTGCCGTGGACCGACGACGTGAACCTCTCCTACGAGCCACTCGGCATCCACGCCCACTACGGCCGGCTGCCCAACGCCCGCCGTGAGCTGCGGCCGAGTCCGCGCCTGGGTCTTGCCGAAGGGGAATGGGATGAGGGAAACATCCTCGTGTCCTTCGTCGAAGGCCTCGGCGGCCTCTTCTACGAGGACGAGCGTGCCTTGGTGGACGAGATCATCTCCACGCCGAAGCCGGGTCAGTCGCTGCTGTCGCGCTACCAGCAGGGCAAGCGAGAGTTGCTTGTACGCCGAGGCGTGCCGGTCGACGCGTTCTCCGACGACCAGCTGACGAGCGCCGACGATGTCTTGTTCTTCCCGAACATGGTCGGACCCATTTACCCCGGCAGCGCGATCGTGTTCCGGGTCCGGCCCGACGGCACCAACCCTGACCGCGCGATCAAGGACACGTGGTTCCTGGAGTTCCCGCATCCGGGCGAAGCGCCGCGCAAGCCACGGCGGCGCTTCTATGCCGACTGGACGGAACGCGACTGGGGAATCATCACCAACCAGGACTACGCCAACATGGCGCACGTGCAGACGGGCCTCAAAACCCGAGGTCCGGGCCTTCGGCTCAACAAGCGCCAGGAGGCCAACGTCCTGCACATGCACCGCATGGTCGACCGGTACCTCAGCGATTGGTGACCGCCGGACCGCTCCAGGGACTGCGCGTCGTCGAGCTCACCGGGCTCGGCCCGGTGCCGTTCTGCGCGATGGTGCTCGCTGACCTGGGTGCCGAAGTGCTGCGCATCGAACGCACGGGCATCGCGGTGCTCTCGCCGGGTGAGGTGGACCGTCGCATGGTGCTCACCCGGGGCCGGCCCGCCGTCGGGATAGACCTGAAAGACGACCGAGGAGTCGAGGTCGTGCTGCGCCTGCTCGATCAGAGCGACGTACTGCTCGAGGGTTTTCGGCCTGGCGTGCTCGAGCGGCTGGGACTGGGACCCGACATCTGCTTGGCGCGGAACCCACGGCTCGTCTACGGACGGATCACGGGCTATGGACGTGAGGGCCCGTTGGCGCAAGAGGCCGGACATGACATCAACTACCTGTCCGTGGCAGGTGTCCTCGATCCCATCGGCCCGTACGGCGAGCCGCCGGTCCCCCCGCTGAACCTCGTCGGCGACTTCGGCGGAGGCGCCATGCCGCTCGCGATGGGCGTGCTGGCGGCCCTCTTCGAACGTGAGCGGTCTGGTCAGGGCCAGGTCGTCGACGCCACGATGGTCGACGGCGCCGCACTGCTCGCCACGATGTTCTACGAGATGCGGGCGCTCGGTCAGTGGCGTGACGAGCGGGGCACGAATCTTCTCGACGGGGGCGCCCCGCAGTACGGCGCGTATGAGACGGCGGACGGCACGTACTTGTCGGTCGGGGCACTGGAGGAGCCGTTCTACCGGTCCTTCATGCAAGGCCTCGGTTTCGCGGACGAGGAGATCCTGCCCCGTGATGACCGCTCCCACTGGGAGCAGACGAAGGCCAAGGTGGCGGCTGTCCTGCGCACCAAGTCACGCGACGAATGGCTCGATGTGTTCCAAGGCACCGATGCCTGTGTCACACCTGTGCTGTCCCTCGCCGAAGCGCCGGGTCACGAGCACAACGCTGCACGCGGCACGTTCGTCGAGGTCGGTGGCATCGTCGAGCCGAGCCCGGTGCCGAGTTTCAGCCGCAGCGCGGCGCGTGCGCCGTCACCGGCACCGAGGCCGGGTGAACATGACCTCGGCCGCTTGGCGGCCTGGGGCATCCCGGCCGCGGACGTCGACGCCTTGGTCGCGGCCGGAGTTGTCGACTAAACCAAGACCCCAAACGCTCATAACCAGCGGTTCTGGAATAACTGAGCCGCATTGGACGCATGCGGAGACAACCGTGACTGCGTCTGGTCACGCCTGCCTTCAGTTCAGGTCAGTTCCACCTCGCTGGCGACAGATCTCTGTTTGACTAGCAACCGTTGTCGCTGTGGGGAGGGCGAGTTTCCGGTGGCGATGCGATCGTGTGCGACGGACTACCTCGTCGTGGGCGCGGGGGCCATGGGCATGGCCTTCACGGACGCGCTGATCGATCACGCGGATGTGCACGTCACGCTCGTCGACCGTCGCCACGCTGCCGGCGGGCATTGGCAAGACTCGTATCCGTTCGTCCAGCTGCATCAGGCGTCTTTGTTCTACGGGGTGGCGTCGACGGTGCTGGGTAGCGGCGCCGTGCAGCGCAGTGGGCCGGAGACGGGGCTTCAAGAACGGGCCCACCGGCCTGAGATCCAGGCGTATTTCGACGACATCCTGCAGAACCGCTTTCTCGGCTCGGGCCGAGTCACCTTTCTCAGCGGAAGCGAGTACCGCGCAGAGGGTCCGTCCCATGTCGTGACGTCTGTGGTGTCCGGCGAGAGCGTGCAGATCGACGTGCGACGCCGGATCGTCGACGCGACGTACCTATCGCCGACGATTCCCGCGACGACGCCCCCGCCGTTCGATGTTGCCGACGACGTCAATGTCGTGGCCATCAACGAGCTCGCGAGGTTGACTGCGGCGCCGAAGAACTACGTGATCGTCGGGTCCGGCAAGACCGCCACCGACGGGATCGTCTGGCTGTTGGCCAATGGTGTGCCGCCCGACCGCATCGTCTGGGTGCGCCCGCGTGACCCGTGGATGCTGAATCGCGCCATGGTCCAACCCGATCCGGTGGTGGGGCTCGGACTCGCTGCGGAGACCATGGCAGCGGCAGCAGCGGCAGAGTCGCTCGATGATCTTTTCCTGCGCCTCGAAGCTGCCGGTGTGATGTTTCGGATTGACAGGGACGTCGTTCCCACGATGGCCAAGACCCCGACCCTCGGGTCGTGGGAGCTCGATCTCCTCCGCACCATTGAAAACGTTATTCGTCTCGGACATGTCAAGCATGTGACTTCTCGCGAGATTGTCCTCGACCACGGCTCGGTTCCCCTGGCACCGGGTTCGCTCATCGTGCACTGCGCCGCCTCCGGGCTGCAATACCCGCGAATGGTTCCCGTCTGGGGCCCCGACGAGATTCGGCTCCAGACGATCCGGGTCGGCTTCCCGTGCTTTTGCGCGGCTCTGGCTGGCTACGTGGAGGCAACCCGCGACGACGACGAAGAGCGCAACCGGTTGTGTCCGCCCAACACGCTTCCCGACAGCCTGTCCACCTGGGCGCGGATGCAGCTGCGTGGAACCGTTGCGGCACGCACCTATAGCGCCGAGCCAGACATCGCCGCCTGGGCGAACGCCTGCGCCCTTAACCCTGCGCGTATCGAACCGTCGCAACGCGACGACCCTCTAGTGCGCGCCGCTGTAGCGCATCTGGCTGACGTCGCCGAGCCCGGGCTCGATGGGATGGCCCAACTCGCGCATGAACCGCTGCCCAACGTCGTCCGGGTCTGAGGGCGCACCACAAGCCATAGCCAGGGGCTGGAGTCCAGTCAACGCAGTCGTTATGGCGGCACCGCAGCCCAAGGCGTTAGAGATCCCAGAACCGTGATCGACCGGCCACGCTGAACGCGGTGCGCAGGGCCGTCTCGTCCTGGGCCGTGAACCGTACGTAGGCGTCCGCCCCCCGAGGACGCACGAACAGCTCGTCACCGCGAATCCGATCAGCACGGAACTTCTCGTGCACGAGCACGCGCGTCAGCACCTTGTTCGTCGGCGTGACCGGCAGGGATGTGCAGATCCGCACGTATCGTAGGCGCCACTTCGGAGTCATGTCGGCCTGCTCGTCGATCCAGCCGGCGAAGCGCGCCCCGTCGAAGGATGCGCCGGTCCTGAGCACGAGCGCCGCCATGACCTGGTCACCCGCATCGGCGTCGGGTACGCCGTACACGGAGGCCAGCATGACGTCGGGGTGACGGCTGATGATCGACTCGATGGGCGCAGCGGTGAAGTTCTCGCCATCGACGCGTAGCCAGTCGCCGGCGCGACCGGCGAAGTAGACCCAACAATCGTCATCGACGTAGGCGAGGTCGCCGCTCCAGTACCACCCGTTGCGGGTGGTCCGGGACATCGCCTCGTCGTTTTTGTAATAGCCCTCGAAAGGGCCCACGCCCAGTTTGTTCACGAGCTCACCGACGCACTCTGCTGGGTTGAGCAGCTGGCCGGCCGCGTCGAACCGGGCCGGCGCCCTGTCGTGGCCGTCCGGGTCGACCACTGCGATGCCTTCGCGGAGGCGGCCCACCGAACCTGGTGGTACGCCGCCCGCGCGGTCGAGAGCGATGCTCCCCTCGGTCGAACCGAAGACGTCCACGATGTTGATGCCGAAGCGTGCTGCCGCAGCGGCTACGACATGCGGCGAGCCCTCGTTACCGAAGGCGATGCGCAGTGTGTTCTCGGCGTCATCGGCTCGCGCCGGAGTCGCCAGCAAGTATGCAAGCAGCTTGCCGGTGTAGTTGAACCACGTGACGCCGTAGCGCCGCACATCGGGGAGGAATCGCGACGCGCTGAATCGCCGGGCGAGCGACAGCGAAGCGCCGGCGACCAACGCCGGCGCCAGGCCGGACATGAGCGAGTTCGTGTGGAAGAGCGGCATGGCCGCGTACCCCACATCGTCGTGGCCGAGGGCAAGCATGGTGCTCATACGGTTGCCGGTGGTGAGCAGCCGATGCTGGGTGCACCGGACGGCTTTGGGCGCACCGGCAGTGCCAGAGGTGAACAACAACGTCCACAGCGTCTGCGCGTCGCACTCCGGCAATTTCACGGGCGGCACTTCGTCCAGCGCCTTTGTCAGCGAGTCGCCCAGTGAGTGGCTCAACGTCACGGCGGGGTCCTCGCCGTCGGCGAACCGTTCGGAGACGAGCACGCCGCCGGGCAGGGCGACATGAGTTAGGGCTGGCTCGAGCAGCGACAGGTGACATAGCTCGGTCAGCACGAACTGCACGTCCGCGTTGGCGATGTCGGCGCCGAGGTGCTCGTCGCGACGGGTGTGGTTCAGACCGACCACCACAGCGCCGAGCAGGCCTGCGCCGTACAAGGTGAAGACATAGTCGGGGGTGTTGTCGAGCAGCACACCGACATGCGGCGGCCTCGACGGGTCGAGCCGGGCCGCCAGAAGCGCTGCGAAACGCCGCGACTCCTCGAGCAGCTCGGCATGCGTCCAGGAGTCATCCCCGAAGTGCAGGGCCGGCCGGTCGCGGGTCCCGCCGTCCATGGCATTGCGCTCAAGAAGAGCGCGGACGTTGCGGGCGGGCAGCTCGACCTCGGCGAGCGGGGGGGCCAGCGGCCGCGGCTGCGCCACTCGGGCTCCCTCGACCGTGATGAGATCCGCTTGATGACTGCGCCGGTGGCGATGCGACCGCCGCGCGCATCGGAGACGAGGACGAGGTTAGCCGGAACACTGTGACCCGTCGCACTGGCTTCGCCCGATGACACGTTCGTCTACCGCATCGAGTTCCACGTCGTATAGCGGCAACCTCCTGCCGGGGCAAATGCTTAGTCCGTCCGGACGTCGGGCAATAACGCTGGGTGACGAGCACTTCACGGCTGCAACGCATCGGCCGGTACGCGGACCTGCTGCGACTGGTGAGGCGGTACGGCACGTCGGACATCCTTAGTGACCTCGACCGGATGACCGTGATCGGCGACCCGGCTGACGGCGATCTGGTCGAGGATGCCGAGCGGCTGACCGCCGACCTCGAGCAGCGCGGCCCGACCTTCGTGAAGGTCGCCCAGCTGCTGTCGACACGGCCGGACCTGCTGCCGCCGCCGTACATCGAGGCACTGTCGCGCTTGCAGGACGACGTCGAACCCTTCTCGCTCGACGCCGCGAAGGAGGTGATCGAGACCGAGCTCGGCGTACGCATCACGCATCTGTTCACGTCCTTCGACGAGGTGCCGATCGCGGCCGCGTCCCTCGGCCAGGTGTATCGCGCCTCGCTGCACGACGGACGTCACGTCGCGGTCAAGGTGCAGCGACCGGACATTCGCCACCAGATCCTCGAGGATCTCGATGTGCTCGGCCGGGTGGCCGACCTCGTTACCAACCACACCGACGTGGGCGGCCGGCTCGGCCTCGCGGACGTCTTCGCCGAGTTCCGGCGCACCTTGCTGGAGGAGCTCGACTACACGCGCGAAGCTGCCAACCTGGTGACGTTGGGCGAGATCCTTCGTGACCACGAGCGCGTCGTCGTACCGCAACCGGTCAAGGACTACTGCACGAGTCGCGTGCTGACGATGGACCTGCTGGATGGGCGCAAGGTCACCGACCTCGGTCCGCTCGCACAGTTGGAAATTGACGGTCGGGAACTCGCCGATGCACTGGTCCATGCCTACCTGGATCAGATGCTCGGCGCCGGCCTGGTGCACGCCGATCCGCACCCCGGCAACGTCCTCATCCTGAAAGACCATCGACTCGGGTTGATCGACGCCGGAATGGTCGTGCGGCTGCCCGACTCCACCCGCAAGGATCTGGTGAAGCTGTTGCTCGCCGTGAGCGAAGGACGCGGTGAGGACGCGGCAAGGGTGCTCATCGGGATGGGTGAGCGACTAAACGACTTCGACGAGCGGCACTTCGTGAGCGAGATCGCCGCTGTCGTCGAGCGCAACCATCGCGCGATCCTGGAAGACATCGACTCCGGCGCCGTGGTGATGGAACTGACCCGTGCGTCGGTCGCCCTCGGCTTGCGACCACCCTCGACATTGTCGTTGGTCGGTAAGACGTTGCTCGATCTGGACCACGTGACGCGGACCCTTGCACCGGACTACCGGCCGGTCGATGCGGTGCGCACACACATTGCGCAGATCCTGAAGACGTCGATGTCGTCCTCGCCGGGGAGCCTGCTCGGTGCCGTCATGGACGCGAAGGACTTTGCGGAGCAGCTGCCGAGTCGCCTGAACCGTGTCATGGATTCGGTCGCGCGCGGACAGTTCGAGTTGCAGGTCAAGGCCTTCGACGAGACCGAGATGCTCACTGGTCTACATCGCATCG
>JBJMHR010000002.1:0-4371 GCA_045807285.1 Actinomycetes bacterium | reverse complement strand
CGCTGGCCCAGGCGGTGATGATGCTGATGCCCGAGGCCTGGGCCGGCAACCCGCTGATGAACGCCCAGCGCAAGGCCTTCTACGAGTATCACGCCGCCCTGATGGAGCCGTGGGACGGACCGGCCTGCATCGCCTTCACCGACGGGACGGTCATCGGGGCGGTGCTCGATCGCAATGGCCTGCGGCCGTCCCGCTACTGGGTGACCGAGGACGGTCTCGTCGTACTGGCCAGCGAGGTCGGAGTGCTGGATGTCGACCCCTCGACCGTCGTACGCAAAGGCCGATTGCAGCCGGGCCGCATGTTCCTGGTGGACACCGACGAAGGCCGGATCCTCGACGACGACGAGATCAAGTCGACCCTTGCCGCCGAGCATCCGTACGCCGAGTGGCTGCACGCGGGCCTGATCCATCTCGAAGAGCTGCCCGAGCGTGAGCACATCGTCTATAGCCACGCCTCAGTGCTGCGGCGACAGCAGACGTTCGGCTACACCGAGGAAGAGCTGCGCATCCTGCTCACACCGATGGCCCGGGCAGCGGCGGAGCCGATCGGTTCCATGGGTACGGACACCCCGATCGCGGTGCTGTCGTCGCGCCCGCGCTTGTTGTTCGACTACTTCACCCAGCTCTTCGCGCAGGTGACGAACCCGCCGCTCGACGCCATCCGCGAGGAGCTCGTCACGTCACTCGGCACGACGATCGGGCCGGAACGCAACCTGCTCGAGCCCACACCAGCGTCCTGCCGACAGATCGTGCTGCCGTTCCCTGTGATCGACAACGACGAGCTCGGCAAGATCATCCACATCAACGACGACGGCGACCTGCCGGGCTTCCAGGCGATCACCGTCTCGGGTCTGTACAAGGTCGCGGAAGGCCCGCTCGGTCTCGAGCGTCGGCTCGCCGAGATCTGCCAGCACGTCAGCGAGGCGATCGAGGACGGCGCGCGCATCGTCGTACTGTCCGACCGCGACTCGAATGCAGATCTCGCGCCGATCCCGTCACTGCTGCTGACCGCCGCGGTCCACCACCACCTGATCCGCGAGAAGACCCGCACACAGGTGGGCCTGATCGTCGAGGCCGGTGACGTGCGCGAGGTTCACCACGTTGCGCTGCTGGTCGGGTACGGCGCCGCAGCCGTGAATCCCTACCTGGCGATGGAAACGGTCGAAGACCTCGTGCGAGCAGGTGTCCTCGACTCGGGCCTCGAGCCACACAAGGCGGTGCGCAACTACATCAAGGCGCTCGGCAAGGGCGTGCTCAAGGTGATGTCCAAGATGGGCATCTCAACCGTGGCGTCCTACACCGGTGCACAGGTCTTCGAAGCGATCGGCTTGTCGCAAGAGCTCGTCGACAAGTACTTCACCGGTACGGCGTCCGTTCTCGGCGGGGTCGGGCTCGACGCCATCCACGATGACGTAGCAGCGCGGCACCGGGCCGCGTACCCAGACAACGCGTTGGAGACCGCCCACCGTCGGCTGTGGATCGGCGGCGAGTACCAGTGGCGCCGTGAAGGCGAAGCGCACCTGTTCAACCCGCAGACCGTGTTCAAGCTGCAGCACGCGACACGCACGCGGCGCTACGAGATCTTCAAGGAGTACACACGCGCCGTTGACGAGCAGGCCGAGAAGCTGATGACGCTGCGCGGTCTGTTCCGCTTCAAGGATGCTGAGCGCCAGCCGATCCCGATCGACGAGGTCGAGCCGGTCTCGGAAATCGTGAAGCGTTTCTCGACCGGCGCGATGTCATACGGCTCGATCAGCAAGGAAGCGCACGAGACGCTCGCCATCGCGATGAACCGGCTCGGCGCGCGCTCCAACACCGGCGAAGGCGGCGAGGACCCGGACCGCTTCATTCCCGACCCCAACGGTGACCTCCGCCGGTCTGCGATCAAGCAGGTGGCGAGTGGCCGGTTCGGTGTCACGAGCGAGTACCTCGTCAACGCGGACGACCTGCAGATCAAGATGGCGCAGGGCGCGAAGCCGGGTGAGGGCGGCCAGCTTCCTGGCAACAAGGTCTATCCGTGGATCGCGAAGACGCGCCACTCGACGCCCGGGGTGGGCCTGATCAGCCCGCCGCCGCACCACGACATCTACTCGATCGAAGACCTTGCGCAGCTGATCCACGACCTCAAGAACTCCAACCCGATGGCACGGGTGCACGTGAAGCTCGTCGCGGAGATCGGCGTCGGGACCGTCGCGGCCGGTGTCGCGAAGGCGCATGCCGACGTCGTGTTGATCAGCGGCCACGACGGCGGCACCGGGGCCGCACCGCTGACATCGCTGAAGCATGCCGGTGCGCCATGGGAGCTCGGTCTTGCCGAGACCCAGCAGACGCTGCTGCTCAACGGTCTGCGCGACCGGATCGTCGTACAGACCGATGGCCAGCTGAAGACCGGGCGAGACGTCGTGGTCGCTGCGCTGCTCGGCGCAGAGGAGTTCGGCTTCGCGACTGCACCACTCGTCGTCTCCGGCTGCATCATGATGCGGGTCTGTCACCTCGACACCTGCCCGGTCGGTGTCGCGACGCAGAATCCCGAGCTGCGCGAACGGTTCACCGGCAAGCCGGAGTTCGTCGTCAACTTCTTCGAGTTCATTGCTGAAGAAGTGCGTGAGCTGCTCGCCTCGCTCGGCTTCCGTTCGCTGGATGAAGCGATCGGCCATGCGGAGCTGCTCGACACGGCACGCGCGGTCGAGCACTGGAAGGCGAACGGCCTCGACCTGTCCCCGATCCTGCACGTCCCCGATCTGCCGGACGACGTCGTACGCCACCACTCCGTCGAGCAGGACCACGGCTTGTCGAAGGCACTCGACAACACGCTCATCGCGCTGTGTGAAGGCGCGCTGGACCCGGACCTCGAAAACGCGCGGCCGGTGCGGCTGGAACTCCCGATCCGCAACGTGAACCGAACCGTCGGCACGATGCTCGGTTACGAGGTGACGCGGCGTTACGGCGGCGAGGGTCTGCCCGACGACACGATCCAGATCACATTCACCGGCTCCGCCGGCCAGTCTTTCGGTGCGTTCCTGCCACGCGGCGTGACGCTCCGGCTGTACGGCGACGCCAACGATTACGCCGGCAAGGGCCTGTCCGGCGGGCGCATCGTCGTGCGACCACCCGAGGGCTCGCCGTTTGCGGCGGAAGACAACATCGTCGCGGGCAACGTGCTGCTGTACGGCGCGACCGGTGGCGAGGCGTACTTCCGTGGCGTGGTGGGGGAGCGGTTCGGCGTACGCAACTCTGGTGCGACCGCGGTCGTCGAGGGTGTCGGTGACCACGGATGTGAGTACATGACGGGCGGGCGCGTGGTCGTGCTCGGTCCGACCGGGCGCAACTTCGGCGCCGGTATGTCGGGCGGGGTCGCGTACGTGCTCGACCTGATGGCCATCCGCGTCAATCCCGAGATGGTCGACCTGGACCCGCTCGACGACGCTGACCGCGACGTGCTGCGTACGACGGTCGAATGCCACTACACCGAGACCAACTCCACCGTTGCGGCCAAGCTGCTCGCCGACTGGGACCTCGCGGTGGACCGGTTCGTCAAGGTCATGCCGAAGGACTACAAGCGGGTGCTCGCCGCAATGGCGGCGGCGAAAGAGTCGGGCGCCTCGGTGGACGAAGCTGTGATGGCGGCGGCGCATGGCTGACCCACGTGGGTTCCTGACGACGCCGCGCGAGACACCGACGCGGCGGCCCGTCGACGTTCGGATCCTGGACTGGCACGAGGTCTACGAGGACTTCGAGCACACCCGGCTGCAGAAGCAAGCCGGTCGTTGCATGGACTGTGGCATCCCCTTCTGTCACCAAGGTTGCCCGCTCGGCAACCTGATCCCCGAGTGGAACGACCTGGTCTGGCGGGACGACTGGCGCGAGGCGATCGAACGGCTGCACGCGACAAACAACTTCCCGGAGTTCACCGGCCGGTTGTGTCCCGCGCCCTGCGAGGCCGCCTGCGTGCTCGGCATCAACCAGGACGCCGTCACGATCAAGCAGGTCGAGGTCGAGATCGTCGACCGTGCCTGGGACGAGGGTTGGATCTCTCCGCAGGTGCCGGACCGACTGACCGGCAAGACGGTCGCCGTTGTCGGCTCCGGTCCGGCTGGGCTGGCGGCCGCACAGCAACTGACCCGGGCCGGCCACACCGTGGTCGTGTTCGAACGCGCTGACCGCATCGGTGGGCTGCTGCGTTACGGCATCCCCGAGTTCAAGATGGAGAAGCGCCATCTCGAGCTGCGGCTGCAGCAGATGCGCGAGGAGGGCACGAAGTTCCGCCCGAATGTCAACGTGGGTGTCGACATCACCGCGTCACAGCTGCGCAAGCGGTACGACGCCATCGTGCTGACCGGTGGCGCAACCGTGGCCCGAGACTTGCCGATT
>JBJMHR010000001.1:0-51426 GCA_045807285.1 Actinomycetes bacterium | reverse complement strand
TGGTACCACTCTTTTGACTGGTGCCAGCGGGAGGTGGGCGCTCGTTGTGGGGGCAACTACTGCATTCCTCGGCGTAGTTGGCAGCGTTGCCGCGGCACTCAAACTCAACGAGAGTGTCCAGCGGAACCGGGCAGACCACGCGCAGTACCTGCCTATCCTTCGCCACATCGGCACATACGCAGCCGTAGACCTTCCGGTGGCTGACCTCAAAGCGATCAGAAAGCAACTCGACCTATTCGCCCGGCAAATCGCTGACGTTGAGGCGAACGCCGCCGCTGAGGCGTGAGTTGTCGGTCGCGATAGCGACCGTCATCATGCCCGAGGAAACGACTTGAGCCGCCGGCTCGGTTCCTTCCGCGGCTCGGTTGCCAGCCCTTCTCGAACGAACCCGATCGGCCCATACCGAACGCCGGCTGAATGCGGGCCGCCTCGGTATCCGTGACGGGCCGGCGGATGCGTCGGCTGTCGGAAGAGCCCGCAATACAAGCCATGGTGCGCACGTCTTGCCGTAGGTCGGTGTTCGGAGTACGGCGAGTACCAAGGGAAGTCGGGGTCATCGTGGTGGCGGGAGGTATGCCACCCACCGATGCTTGTCGGTGTTGCGGAACGTGTAGATCCGCCAATGCCGTGCGTACGGGCGCACGAGCTCCCCATCTCGTGTGATGACAGTCAAGTTGTGCTGATCGGCATAGGCGACCCAGTCTGATTCCGTTCGTGGGCGCGGGCTCCCGTGCGCGACCAAGGTGTCGCAGCGCGCGTAGTAGGCCACCGGTGCGGCGTAGTTTCCGTCGAGCATGCACGGCGGCTTGATCCCGAGCCCATGCAGCTGCGAGGCCACGCTGGAGTAATTGACGCGTTCCACCTGCTGGACGGGCACCTGGAACGCGGCAACGGCGACTTGGCCACTGAGGAATATGGCGACAGCACTAACGACGGCGATGAACCGAATTCGGTGCTGGACCGCACTACCGACGAATGTCGTCAACAGGTCGGCTACCGGAAGAGCTGCGAGCGCGTACGCCGGCAACAGGAAACGCGGTGCAGCGTATCCAACGAGGAAGAGATACGGCGCCGCCACCGAAACCGAGCACAACCCCGCGAACAACAGTGGGCTGAAGCGTGATGTCCGTCGCGCCAGTGCGACTGCCGCCACCACTGCGACGGGCAACAGAACCCACCAGATGTCGAGCGCAAGTGGATGGGAAGCGCGCGCGCACGGGCGGCATAACAACGGCCCGTAAAGCGCTCGCGCCTCATAGACGAACCCGACGTGTGGCCGTAAGCCGCCTTCGTTCAGGCTCGCGAGGTGTAGCCGGTTGCCGAGGCCGCCATAGCTGGTGTAGGCCTCGATAACCCACGGGGCGATGCCCGCGACGAGGCCAAGCACCGTCACCTGAAGCACCCAGGTCCGCCGCCACGCAGTCAGCGCCGCCACAACTATCGGTAGTGCGAACCACCCTGCATCGCTGGGCCGGATCAAGCCCATAGCAGCGATGCAGAGACCAGCGACGACGTACAGCCGTCGTCGGTTCTCTCTGGCCTGCACCGCGGCCACGAGACAGCCAAGAGACCCAACCGCAAGAATCGCGACCCAAAAGTTAGGCATCGCCTCGTTGCCATAGAAGATCGTCGGCCACAGGCCAGCGAACAGCACCGCGGCGAGCACGACCGCTGGGCGCGAGAGCACGCGCAACCAGATCCGAAACGCGCCGTAGACACCGAGCGCGCTGAGCACGATCAGGTAAGCCCGGATCGCGGCGGTCGATGTAGTGAACTGCGCGATCGGCGCCACGAGCAGGGATACTCCGCGCGATCGGGGAGCGGAGAAGTACGCCGTCGGAATGTTCGGTGCCACCTGGCTGACGTAGACGGCCTCGTCCCAGCCGAGGCCGATCCGTGCCGGACCCAGGGCTACCTGCAGGAGTGCGTAGGCGACCGCGACGATCGCAAGCGACGTTTCGGTCCCATCGAGCCCGCGGCGGAAAACCCGGCGGACCCTCGCAGCCACGGCCGAATCCTCCCTCGCCGACCCAGCCCCCCACGAGACAGTCAACCTGAACAGCCCTGAGCTTCACCCGCGTGGCGCTCGCCTCGAGACGTGACCAATGCGCCGGACTTCACGCAGACTACGGCGCTTCGCGACGCAACGAATGTCTGCCGGGGCGGACCGACCAGGTGGAACGGCCGTACGTTGCGCAGGTAGGTTTCCTGCTCGCTGTGCTCGCCGCCGGGGTGTCTACGGCACGCAGAGGCGATTCGTCCTGTCGCCGCCGCGACCTAGACGAAGACACCAAGAACGGCCCTTCGGGGACGCCGACGAACGGCGGTTCTTCGGTGGGTGCTTCGTCAGTCACGCGGTGAGGTCCGACCGACGGTGTCGGCGCTCTCATTCACCGGCAGCTCACCGGCCGGTCGTGCTGATTTACGAGGGCGCGTCCGGCTGCTAGCCGTCCATCATCGGCATCGGCATCGGCTGGCCGCCGGGGACGGTAAGTCCCGGGAGCGCGCCGGGTGCGACCAGCAGCACCACGCCGAGCCCGATGAGGACGGCGGCCGTCGCATACGTCGCCGTACGTCGCCACGGCACCGTCTTCTCGACCGCGATGAGACCCGCGACGAACGCCATCCACGTGATGCTCATGACGCCGAGCGCGAACAGTGATGCCATGAGCGCCCAACAGCACCCGACGCACCAGGCGCCGTTGCGCATTCCCATGTGGAGACCGCCGAGCCAGCCGTCCCGCCACGACCCGAGGAGGAAGCCGAGTGGGCTGCGGCACTTGCCGAGGCAGACATCCTTGAGCGGGGTGAGCTCGTAGAGCCCGGCGACAAGCAGCGTGCCGACTGCCAGCGCCCGGCCGGCGTGGTCCCACGCAAGCGCGTCCCCGCCGAGGTCACCCACTGCGACCGCGACCCCGAACGCCGCGACGCCAGCCACCGTCCACGTGAGCAAGTAACCGGCCGTGAATGCGAGCGGAGCCAACGGCACTCGTGTCCGGGTCATGCGCCCGTAGAGCGCGACCGTCGGAGCGACCGACGGGAACATCATCGCGGCCATCATCGCGACCCAGACTCCGATGAACCAGCCGAACGTCCCGAGCGCGGTCCACGGACCCGCATCCATGCCCTGCATCTGCGCGGCCGTCCACCACCACGCCAGACCGGCCAGTGCGAACAGGAGAACGACGAGCACGATCCGCGTCCGAACGGCCCGGTACGCCGGAGTCAGACCGGCGGTCGCAACCGGTCTGACGTCATCGACGACGGTCATCGCGTCAGGCGGCCCACGTGAAGTCTGACTTCGACAAGCCAGTCTTGCCTTCGTAGGTGATGCCGAACGCATTGATCCGGGTCCGCTTCGCTTCCGCCATCGTCAGGTCCGACCCGACCGGGTGGAACATGCCGTTGAACTTGATCGGCTCTCCGGTCTCGACGCCGAACGGCACGATGTCCTCGATCTCGAAGTCGATGGAGTCGCCGACCCGGACCGTGTGGCGCAGGCCGTCGTCGCCGACCTCGATCGTCGCTCGCTCGACGCCGAGCATCTCGCCGATGAGCGGCGCGAGACCGGCCATCGGACCACCGAGCTGACCACTGAAGACGCCGACAAGCTTTGCAAACTGGTCGTCGCTTGCCGCGTCCACGAAGACACCGACCCGCCAGTTCCCCTCGGTCATCACCTTCGGGGTGTCGGCGATCACCGCCACCTTGCAGCCGGCGATGTCCACCCCTTCGACGTCACCCTCGCGGATGTTGAACACGAGCGTCACCCGGCAGTAGTCGTACGTCGCTCCGTGGTCGAGCGAGAGGTTGCACGGGCACATGAGCTCGCACGAGCAGGTCTCGACGTAGGCTCCTCGCAGGTTCCACGACATGGCGATCTCCCCACTTGGCGGACGACGACCAACCTTTCTCCCAGCGCCAGGGAGTCGTCAATGCCACGCAGGTGACAGTCGGGAGCTAGTCCCCCTGAGCGGTGACGATCTCCGCGAGCGTCGTCACGGGGCCAAGGGCCGCAAAGAGAGGCGCACCCAGAACGCCGGCACTGATCGGTAGAGATGCGAAGCTGTGTCCGATCAGAACAGCGCTTACAGCGCGTTGAGTTCGGCGAGTAGTTCTTGTTCTCGCTGTGTTGAGAGTCCGCAGTCGCGGGGGCGGTCGAGGCCTTGACGGCGTTCCCAGTCCAGCACGTCGTTGACCAGTTCTTGGCGTGGTCGATGTTCGAGTCCGGCGTCGATGGCTGCCTGACCGGATCGTGCTGCGAAGCCTGCGTACGCCGGGTCGCTGAGCCACATCGGCAAGGACTCGGGGCCCATCCATTGGTGGACGCCGCGTTCCAGTAGCCACTCGGATGGCGCTTCGACGAGTGCCCCGCTGTGTCGGCCGGCCTCTCGCGACATGCCGATCCAGTCACCGAGCGGCACGACCGGGCCGACTGCGTCATAGCTGCCGACGACGTTGTGTTCGGCGGCGCGGAGCAGCCAGGCGGCCAGATCACGAACGTCGACGACTTGCGTCGGGTTCTCAGTGGACGCCGGGGCGAGCATCGGTCCGTGCGGGTCACGGGCTGAGCGTGCGGCCCAGTAACCCGATCGTCCGCTGAGGTCGCCGGGACCGCCGATCAAACCCGCACGAGCGATTAAGACCCGGTCACCGACAGCGGCACGGCACGCGAGCTCGCAGGCCGCCTTCGCTTCTCCGTACTGCTCCTCATCGGCTGAGTCGTGTCCTGTTGGCTCGAGCAGCGGCGCTGTCTCATCGGCGCCGACGACATCGTGACGCGCATACACGCTGCCCGACGACACATAGCTCCAGCGCGCCGCCCGCGGAGCCAGCACGTCGAGAGCCGCCCGCACCCAGGCCGGCTGCCATGAGACCTCGACGACCCAGTCCCAATCCCGAGCAGCGACCCGCTCGTACGCCGACGACTCCCGGCGATCTGCACGGACGTGACGAGCGCCGGGCGTGATCGGCCCGCTTTCACCCCGAGCCAGACAGGTCACCCGGTGACCCGCCATCACCGCCTGCCGTGCGATCTCGCGTCCAAGCCACGCCGTGCCACCAAGCAGCAGGACGTCCATAATCACAGTCGACCATCATCCCGGCGTGTCCTCAGCCGGCTCACAACAACCAAACCGCGACGTGGATCGGCCCCCTCTGAGGTCAACAAGGAGTCCGGGGTATCCGCGTTCGCCGATCGTTCCGGCGCGGTCACCGATAACTTGCCAAAAGCGGCCCATGAGGGGCAACTGTGAACCAACGCGAACGCCCTTGATGTCCGCCCATGGCAGCAGGACCGTCCGCACGTTCCGGACCTCAAGGCCTTCGGATCGGACGACTAACCGCGGCCACCAGATCACGGCCAGGACTCCGAGACCTGTCAAAGCAACTAGAGCCGGTCCGACAGTGGGTCTGTTGGAAAACGATGCGCCTCCTCCGGCGACACATCCCAGAGCCGGGGGGGTCCAGGCAATCAAACGAACCCGCGAACGACGAACTTGCCTAGCCTGCGGAGAGCGACCGGACACGCAGCACAGGATGCCGCAGCGAGTGAACGAGAACGCCGGCACTGTGTGACGAGATCGTCGCCTATGCCCGAACAGAGCGGCGGTTCCCGAGTGGGCAGCGTTCCTTTTCCGAGGCGGTGGTGAGTGCCACGCTGTCGGCGTGCAGGTGTCCGATCCTGTCGTTGTCGAGCATCATCCTCACGGGTTGAGGGTCCGCGCGCCTGGTTGGCTAACACGGCCGTTGGTAGCCGCGTTCCTGTTTGGCGGCACTGTTGTCGGGATCGCATGGTTGGCCACCACTCTGAGCAGCGGCGGGCCCCGCCGTCCGGCACCTCACGCGTCGGCAGAGCTACACGTGATCCAGAGTTTCTACTTCGGCGACACCCTCTCCGGTGGTGTCAAGGTCGTGGGCGATGGCAACGAGGTGCAGATCGGCACCGGACCGCAACGGACATGGCTGAGCCTCGACACCCTGGGATTACCGGCCGGATACATGGTCACGGTTGCCGTTGGGCGATGCATCGCTGGACAACCGCATGCAGTGGACTCGCAGACAGCCACCGTGCCCGTCGGCGACGACCACAACAGCTACAACGACCATCTCCGCGTCACCTTTGCGAACCTGCGCATCCACGCGGACGACCCAACCGCCTGGGTGACGTTCGCCGGCGTGCACGGCGGGGGGCTTCACGGCCGGTACTTCGGCGGCATACAGGGTGCACTGTCGAAGTTCCAGCAAGCGGCTCTCACGCCGAACAGGCGACCATGCTCCCGGTGACCCAGACGACCCGTGCGGCGGCGCCGGCACGCGAGCGTGTGCGTCTTTCTCGGGCGGTCGGGATCGGCGCTTCTCGGTCGTCAGACGGTCACCCATTGCGGTGGTTCCGTCGACTCGTCCGGCCAGCAAATGCGGATCCTTGGACTCTGTTTTGTTCCGCTAGTGAGCCGTGGTTGCTATCGTCCGGCGAGCTGGGGAGGGCAAGGTCTTGGGGAAGGAGCTGTCCGTGCGAGGACTCGGGACGCGGTTTGTATGCGCTGTCGCGATCAGCGTGTTTTCCGTCAGCATGGTGGCGGCTGGCCCTGCCGTCGCTGCGGAGGCACACCAGACGTGTTCCGGAACGCCGTCGTCTCCGGGGGTGCTCGCCGGTAATTACCGCGGTGACGTGGTCATCAGCGGAGTCTGCGTGGTGAACGGGGGCGCCGCGATCGTCGAGGGCACCTTGACGTTGAGCCCGCATTCAGCCCTGTTAGCGATCTTCGCCCGCAACGATCAGTCCGGCACGGGAACCTCCTCCTTGACGGTGCGGCGCGACATCGACGTTCGCCGCGGCGCAACGCTGCTGATGGGGTGCGATCCGCAAAGCTCACCGTGCGCCGATGATCCGGACCAGAACAACCCCACGCTTTCGAGTCGCGGGCACGTCCTCCGTGACCTGACCTCGCAGCACGCATTGGGACTTATCCTGCACAACGTCCGCATCGCTGGAGACGTGACGACCGATCAAGGCGGTGGCGGCGTCAACTGCCGGCCGCATGGGATTTTCAAGGACTTTGGCAGCCCGGCGTTCAGCACTATCGAGGACGCTTCGATCGGCGGCGACGTGCTCATCACGGGGGTGCAGTCCTGCTGGATGGGCTTCAACCGAGTCCACGCCCGCGGGAACGTGACCTTCACCCACAACCAGTTCGCCGATCCGGACGCTATCGAGATCTTGTCCAACCACATCGGTGGCAGCTTGGCTTGCCACAACAACAGCAGGGTGTGGGACAACGCGGATATTGGAGAAGGCCTGTTCCCGCGCCAGCCGCAGCCGAACAAGGTTCAGGGCGAACGCAAGGGTCAGTGCGTCCTCTCAAGTCCCAACACCGAGGATGACCAGCCAGGACCCGGGCCGTTCTAGGGCGAGCGGTCAGCCTCCGCAACACCAGTGATCCCCGGGCAACACTCAGCGTTGCGTAAACCAGAGTGTCGCGAGCAATCCCGACCCGCAGCGGACCCCTGCCGCACGGTGTCGCCGGTCGCGTGCAGGCGTCGCGTTCCTATCGCCCGACCCAGAACGGCCCTTCGCGGTCGGGAGCAGCGGCCCTGCGACGGGCCTGGACAACCGAGGTGGCATGAAGATGATGGCGGTGTGGGCGCCTTACCAACTGATGACGAGTTGATCCGACTCGCTGGTTACAACCCGAAGTACGCCAGGGTGATCACGACGGCCAGGCTCGGGGACACGGCAGCGGTCCTCATCGACAGCAATGGTGATGGGCGACTCATCGACTTCCAAGGCATGTGGGTGGACCCGGCAGGTAAGTGGTGGGCGGGGATCAGCGCTGGCGCAGGTTCTTACGGCGAGGGTCCACTGACCGAGGACGTGGACTACCAATACGAGTGCGTCAGCGGGCCCGAAGGTGAGGGCTGGCGGATCACTTTGTCGCCAGGCAAGTAGCGATCACGAACTGCGGCTCACCCTTCGCGATCGGCCCATCCCGTTCGTCCGGCATCGAGGAACTGTGATGCTCAGGATGCTCGGCGCGTGGTTTGCAGGCTGTCGTGCCCGGCGGCTTGGACCTCGCCGATCCACGCTGTTGGTCCGCAGCGCGGACCGTTGGGCTGGATCTTGAGGGGGACGGCGATCCCTCGCCCGTTGAAGACGATCGCACCCGCTCTGTCTCGGACGGTCAGACTGATATCAACGGGTGAAGCGTTAGTGATCGTGGCGTTGCTGACACTAAGGAATGGCGCGGGGTCCTTCGCTGGCAGAGGCTGCGTCGCGCAGATCCTGTTCGCGCACATTTCCACGCTGAGAGCACCAGGGTGCGCCGACTCGATTGCGTCAACCCAGAACGTGACCCCGGACTCGGCGCCGACCAGACTGCAGACATGTTTGGTGCCAGGTGAGCTGCACCCCACCCCCACGAGCCCGAAGATGACACCCAGCGCGAGTTGCTTGCCAATTCGCCCATGGACCGCGGTCGACACGACGCTTTGACGTCAAGCACCGCGGCCAGGTTCCAGAGACTCGCGACCGAACTGGTCAAGCCTGCTGCCACCCGTCCGGGAACGCCGGATCGCGCGGTTGGATCGGCCCATCCCGCACGGTCGGGAGCAACGTATTCGGCGAGGCCATGTCGAAACCAGATCGTTCCCGAAGTTTGGCGTGGCTGAGACTTGGTTCTGCAACAGTCGCCCGGTGACTCGCGGGCACGGTGCCTTGCTGCTCAGTGGCCTCGCTCTGGTTAGCTGCGCCGGCCCAACCCCCCAGGAGAGCTCCGGCGGTGGACCGACTGTCGTCTGTGGCACCACGTTGAGTCGGTCAGTCGCCGCGCCGGGCATAGACGACGCCACCCAACTAGACCCACCTTTGCGGCCGGTTTACTACCCGACGGTCGGCGGCGTCGTAATGGTCCAGTTGACGCACGACTGCAACCATGGGGCAAGGCTTGTCGTTCAGCCGCCTAGCCAAGCCCGCCTGATCCGGGCGGCCAAGGCCAAGGATGGGCTTCCGGTCGTCGTCGTACTCAGACCCGCGACACCGCACGCAGCTTTCACTGTGGTCGGCTATCAAGGAAGGCGCCAGTCGCCCGACTCGTTGTCCGGCTCCGAAACAGATAACCAACACTGACGTGCTGCGCCCAAAGTTCAAGGAAAGCCTCGCACTAGGGATCGGCCCATCCCGAACGTCGCTTCACCGGCGCGGCGGCTCGCCTCAGCCCGGTCGAGCGTCAGTTGCGGATATTGGTCTCGCAGATCGTCGAGGGCAGAGGGGCCTGCGTCAGTGGGTGACCGTAGACCGTCTTCCAGGCCGCCAGAGCACCAGCCGATGTCGGTCGCGGCGGGATCCCATAACGGCGGAGTTCTTCATCGCTGGCCGTGAGTGGGTTGAACGCCGGAGGTGCTTGCTCCGCCTCGACACCGTTCGCGTAGGTCGCGGTCTTGCCGCCTCGTGCGTCTGTGCTGGTGCCAACGACCGGGATGGGTTGGCACGCGTTCGCGCTTGACGAGTGCGCACATCCGGACCCAGGCAGCAGGAGCACCAAGCCGACGAGCGGCAGCAGTCCTCGACGCACAGAAGCCCCCCTAGGCCGACCGATGCTTAGACGCCACAAAGCCGCGAACCGTTCCGTCGCTCTGGCGGAGATTCAGAGGACCACGGGAACCTGCGCTCGACAAGTGAGGCCAGTGACTCGGGAGGCAGGCGCGGAGTTCCGGCCGAGACCACGCGCTGAATCCCGGCATCCCAGAACGCCGAAACTCACGCTCGCGAACGGCCCCTATTCGACGCGACTTGCGGACTTGCGTCGCAAGGCCAGGACGAGTCCACCAGCAAGAGGAACCAGAACCCGCCCACGAACACGCCCGCCCATGTCTCCGTAACAAGTGCCCACGCGACAAGAGCCAATCCCGCTGCTGCGACGAGCAGGTAGAGCGGTGCGAGCCAGGGATGTAGCCCGAGAAAGAGGTCCATGACTCGTCCACGGCGAGATCCCGGCTCACCCAGAACGGCCGAGTCGACCCGCGAAAGAGCGGACCGGTCGTCACCCCTGGCCACATCCCGATCTTGCCCACGCGACCGCTCGGTAACGCCGAATCACCTGGTGAAGAACGGCCCATCCAGTGCGGTCAGTTAGGTGACGGGTTGGGGCGGGCCATGCTGGCGGGCAGTTTCGCGGCTGGCGCTGTGGCGGGCAGTTGGCCGGCGGGGATCAGGTAGCCGGTGATGTAGGCGCGGATGACGACGTCGCCGCTCCCTCCGAACAGTCCGACCGATGGCATCGGTAGGCCGATCGGATACGTGCGGGCTTGGGTCTCAGACGCCTCCCTGGTGTCGACATAGTCGTAGATAGTCCCGCACGATGCGTCCAGGAGGTACCCGTAGGCGGCGGCACCCGCGGTCCCGGTCCCGACGTCGAAGGTCACCGACGTAAGCACGACGGCCTTACCCGCCGGCGGGATGTACACCGGTTGGCATACGGTGCCGCCGACCGCACCGCTAGTCCGGATCACGTCCCGGGGCGCGATGGTGGTGGTCAGTAGCTGGTGCTGGGGAGTGACCGTCGCTGTCGTCGTGCCGCTGGTGTTGCCGATCGCCACGGTTGAACTGGCCGCGGCATACACGGCGGTCGGTGCCACGATCGCGGCGGTAACCAGACCAGTGAAGATCCAAGCTCCGGTCGACATTTGCGGACGTCGCATTAATGCCCTCCCAAATCGTAGTGGCCCGCGACGCGAGGTCGGTGTGGCCGCGATCGTCGCACGGATCTCCGAAACCGCGTGGCACTTTGCCCGGTGCCCGATCTCGGCCGCGGTGGAACAGCTCGCGCCTAGGTCACGCTTGGTATCGGGATTTGGGCGGGTGGGGCGGTACACCGCTGCGCATTGGCGGGTGTCGACCGAAGAATCCACTACTACGGAGATCGCGAGGACGTGCTGATCGTCGACGAAGACCGGTGCAGACAGCAAGCCCCAGCCGTTGGACCGAACTGCTGTGACCACTTGTCGATGGGCTGCGTGGATGACCGACGTGCCGGCTTGCGCGACCATGACGAGGCGCGAACCATTGACCAGTTCAGCGGCCACTCCGGCGAGGTTCCGTCGAGTCGCCGACCTCCGGGTTACGGCACCGGCAGCGAAGCTCGATCGCCGCACAGCGACGCACCACGATTCCCGACCGATAGCAAAATTCGCCTCCTTTGCGCGCGGTTGCCTCACACAAATGGCCGCGTCAGACCGGACCAAGGCCCGGGAACGAGCGCGAAGGCTGCGAGGTCACGGGTCAGCGCAACACCTCGTCGAGTTTTGTGACGGCAGTCCCACGCCCAGCGCCAGCGGGATAGAGACGAGCCCCGAGCTCCGATGGTTCAGGACAGGTGTCCGGTAGCGCCGGCTCCGCACGGCGGTTCGTCCCCAGTGGCCGACTAGCAGTTGGGCGTTGCTAGTCGATGCTTTGCTCCACTCCACCCACTGCGTCTAGCACCGGGTTGCGTGCGGCGAGCGTCAGGCTGACATACAGCGACCATGGGGCCGTGGCGATGAAAATGCGATGAAACCCAGAAAGGACGTTGTACTGAGCAAACCCAACAGCAGGCGCGGGCCTGGCCCAAGACCACCTGGCGATCGAGAACGCCGGCACGCGTGCCCGGACGATGTTGTTCTGCGACGACCGCGATCGGCCGATCTCGGTCGGCCTTCCTACCGCTGGAGGGGGTTGCGGTAACGAACTTCGGCCAAGGCGAATGACCCACGATCATCGACCTTGGTCGCGCCATCGGGCGACCAACCTTGCCGCTCGTAGAAGTGTCGAGCGCGCGCATTGCCTCCGATGACCCACAGTGTGGCGTCGGCAAACCGCTCGGACAGAGCCGTTAGCCCCACGCCGTGCAGTTGCGCCCCGAGACCGGTGGCCCAAAGTTCCGCGGGCAGGTAGAGCGCGAACAGCTCACCGACTGACGCCACCGCATCGTCATCGCGGCTCGCTCCGATCGAGATGAACCCGCGAATCCGCCCATCCGCATCCTCAGCGACAAACGTCTGCTCGGCGCCATCGACAAGAATCTGTCGCCATGCCTCGGAGCGCCGCGCAACGTCGAGATCGTCCCGAACCGGTTGCGGCACCAGCTCCGGATACGTGGCCCGCCACGACGTGACATGCACCACTGCGATGCCATCGGCGTCACCAGCGCTGGCCGGCCGAATGTCCCAAACACCGTCGTCCCGGCGATCCATGACGCAATGTAACTCCGCACGAAAGATCGGCGGATAGCAGCTGAGACTCACAACCAGTGACTAACCACCAGCTTCGTCCTAACGTGGTGCCCTGTGGGACTCTTGATCGCACTCGGTCTTGTCGTAGCGGTGATTCTGCTAAGCGCATTCCTTCTGGACAGGCAGGGGAGGCGCCACGGTCGCAAGTCACGAGTCCGGCTCGTCCCATGGCTGAAGCGTGAAGGTCAGTTCAACGCAGCCAACTCGCGGGAGGGCTACCTCATGGACACAAAGGGCGTTGGCTCCATGTATTCACCGGAAGGTTGGCGCGAAGACGAGACGAGGGTTGATTCGGACTGACACCCGCGATCGGCGGTTCGGCCGTGCCGACGACCGCGAGACGGGAGCGGCTATCGCTCGCGCTCGGCGCTGAGTGACGGAGGGGTCGGCTTCGCCGACCTTGGCTCCCGATCCCCAGGCGACCCGCCGCCGTCATCGTCACCCAAACGACGCGTCAGCAGTGCCATAGCGGCCTCGCAGTTCAGTTCGATCGTCAGTTGGTCTTCTGAGGAAGCCTGAGCGCCTGTTGGGAGATGCGTCACACGAACAGCGCAAGAGGACTTGGTCGTGCGCATGACATCCACCCGGACATCTTCTGGCTTCAGCGCCATCAGCCCATCATTCCGCCTGGCGGCAGAGAACGGCGCTTCTGCGCTGGCCTAGCCGCTGGCGTATCTCGTCATGCGCAAGGTTCTACGGTCGCGTTGGCTGGCAGCGCGCTGCGCGGGGTGGATCAGGTGCGTCGGAGGAGCACGGCGTATCTCAGGTACGCGGCGCTGACCGCGACGACGATCCCGAGCGGTGCGAGCAGTGGCAACAATCCCGATGCCGCCACCACGGAGACGCCAGTTACCCATAAGGCGAGCACAAAAAATGCAAAGCGATACGAGAGGTCGACCACGTGCTGACGACGCTCGTCGAGGTCCCCTCGCGGCCAGCTCCACGACTCCCCCTTGATGAGAACAGCGCCAAGCCGCACGCCGAGGACTAGTAGGCCAATGGCCGCGCTCCACCAGTTGCGGGTCGCGGCGCCATAGACCAGCAGGCCAACACCCACGGCAGTCTGGAAGACGGCGACCCACCAAGCTCGCGTCCGTTGCCTCATGAAAAGACCTCCTCGACCGACATCCCGAAATACCGGGCGAGCTTGAGTGCCAACGGAAGCGACGGCGTATACCGCTCAACCTCGATCGAGTTGATCGTCTGCCTGCTGACACCGAGCTCCCCGGCAAGCTGACCTTGCGAGCAGCCGCGCTTTTCCCGCAACTCCCTGACCCGGTTCTTCACAATGTCAAGCCTGCTTTACATCACGCGGCGGTGTCAAGCATCCTTTACAGCCGACACCCGCACGGTCTCGCCGGCACCCGAGCGGCGCGGTCGTCGTTCTGTGACGGCTCCGATCGGCGCCTCTCGTTCATGGCTGGTGAGACGGGCCTGCGTCCGACGGTGTGGGCTTGTGGGGGAATCCAGCCTTGGCGAGGGAGGTGCGTGCTTGCCCTAAACCGCGCACCCGGATCTCCAGTGTGCTGCCATCGCGAAAGCTGAACGTCATGCCCGCGGAATCGCCGATCGCCGGTCGCTGGTAGGCGCTTGCGTCCGCAACCTGATCCCACGGAACGGAAATAGTTGGTGCACCCTTACGCCTGAGCCGCCTTCCTGGCATCCATTCCAGGCATTCAGGTGTGAGCACGACGACGCCCTCACTCTCGAAAGATTTGCGTCCTACGAGCCCGTTTGCCATCGGCCCTAGTTGTCGGGCGACGATTGGGCATCTCCCAAGTTGATCCAAATTGATTGCTCCCAAGCCGCGGAAAAAGTCGCCAGGGGCAGCCCGTGCCTTCTCGGCCTTGTTGCGCCGAAGGTTCAGCCATATCAACAGCGCACCTAGACCGAGTCCCAGGATCGGTCCCAGCACGGCGAGGGCGGCCCCGCCATTCGCGATCCCGGCTACGACCAGGCCCACGACGAGAAGCACGAGTGAGGCGATCCGCAACCACGTGACAACTTGCCGCCGGTCACCACGCAATGGCACGTCCGGTTCCTACCACTACCACTGGGCAGGAGAGCGACTCGCGTGCAACCCGACCCACTCGAGAACGCCGGGTCGGCTGCATGCGTGTCGTTGCTCTGTGACGCACGCGAACGGCGCTTCGAGTACGCCGGTTACCAGTCGAACGGTCCTCGCTTCGGCAGTCGCCACCCCGTTGGTCGGTCGGCCACCGTCCCGAGCACCTCGGCGCCGTCGTACACGGTGAACAACGCCCCGTCAGGGAAGTCGCCGACTCGAAGCTTGAGTGCTCTGCCGAGCGCATGGCCGCGGAACAGGTACGGGTCATCCGGGTCACGCGCCCACTCGATCGGCTCTGCCAGCAGGCTCGTCCAGGCGTCTACCACGCGGCCATCTTCCTGCGGCAGAGGAGATCGGCGCCTATTCGACGGTCGGTTCATCTCGCGCTCGTTGTAGTTGCGCCCGCGCTCGTGGCTCTTCCCAGTGAAGGACTTCGGCGGCTACTCGCAGCCGATCTTCGTGCTCGCGGTGTCGATCCACCACCGACCAGAGGCAGGTGAAAACGTCGTCGTGTGTCCATCCCGGCCATGGCGGCCGGATCGCCCAGAGCCGAGCGTTAGGTCCCTCCTCTTCGAGAACGAAGGGACGCACCTCAGGGATGGACCGACGGTGTTCCTCTGGCCAGACCGTTGCCACCTCACGGAATCCAGTCAGGTTCTCGATTGGGACGAAGCCCTCGGCCATCAGATCATCAGCGCCGGGCACAATTGCCTCGCCCCGTGGAATCGCAGGATCGGACTGCTGCGCCCGCACAACACGCAACCACAAGCGCAGTTGGGTCTCGTCTTCCTCCGGCTCTGCCTGTGCGAGGTGGGCGCGCACCAGCGCGTCGTCCTCGCCCTGTTCGTAGTGCCGGTGGCATGGGTCGCACATGACCACGGTCCAGCCGAACGTCCAGCCGAGCTGTTCAACCCATTCCGGTACGTCACGTAGCAGGTAGGCCCATGCCCAGTCGGCTCGACCACAGAACAGGCAGTGATTGCCGGTGCTAATCGGCAGCAGGTCCTCGCGCGAGGGGATGCGCGGACGGTCCGACGGGTGACCGAGAGGCTGGTCGTCGTCCGAAGGCATGCGGTCATCTTGCCTGGACACATGCGTGGCAGCACCTGTGCGGATCGTTAGCCCCCTGGGACATCGGCTCCCGGCGGGGGTCCTAACCGCTCGAGAACGCTGGGATTAAGCGGCACATCGTGTCCTCGCGAGAGCGTCGGACGCTAGCGGCACTTACCGTTGAGGCGTGTCTGGCGGCGAGGACAAGAACGAATACGTCCCGGTGACCTTAGAACGCTGTCAGCACATACATGGACCTTTCTTCCATGGGACGAGGGTGACGCTCGAGGTCGGCGATGAGCTCGTGCCCGGCTATGGCTCGAACTTCCAGAAGGGCCGTGTGTCGAACAACGTCTACTTCACTGCGGGCATCGAGGCAGCCGTCTGGGGAGCCGAGCTTGCGACAGCACTGACCGGAAGCGGGGGACGCGGTCACATCTATGTAGTGGAACCCTTGGGTCCCTTCGAGGACGACCCCAATGTGACCAACAAAAGGTTCCCCGGTAATCCCACCCAGTCCTACCGCTCCCGCCATCCGCTGCGGGTCATCGGCGAAGTTGTTGACTGGCGCGGCCACAACCCTGAGGTCCTGAACGAAATGCTGGCCTCGCTGGCGCTGCTGAGAGAGCAGGGCCGCGACCTCATCGAGGACTAGCAGGAGCTCACCAGCGGTCTAGCGCGATCGGATTACCGTTCCAGATGACGGACCGGAAAAAGCTGGGGGTCGGGAACTGCACGCCGACCTTTCGCCAGCACCAGCCAAGTCAGCGGTCTCGGCGAAAGCCTCGAACGCTTCTTCGTTCTCCCAAACGTCGACGATGCGCCAACCGCCCTCATACGGACCCGCAACGTGCACGACGTGGCCTTCCTCCTGCCCGTCGTCTACCTCGGGGACCAGCCGGAACGCTTCCAGGTACTGGTCCTCGGTTACGCCGGGTAGATCCACGACCGCAAACACAGGCATTGGACCCCCATCCAGTTCATTGCGCTGTGCGCACGATAACGCCGGCGCCGCGCGTACTCCTCCTTGTTCTGCAACGCCCCGAACGGCACCCGTATCGACGCCAGTTGGTTCCTGCAGGGAGGTCATGCGCCCGCTTTGCTCGGCGGCGTGACCTCTAGCAACGCGGCGGCTCGGCTCCCGATTGCAGTTAGCTTTGCGGAGTCCAGCTCGCTCGCGCCGCAAGGGCTTCATCCTCGCCGAACGCCCACAGGGCATCTTCCCGAGTGGGATCGGCACTTCTGAGACTGCAAGGCGCCGCCCGTAGTGGCGCTGGCCTGTATCGCCTCATAAGAACTAGGACGATTGCGTCATGGCGCTGGCCGTCTCTGAGGTGGAGCCTGGGCATCCGGCCCAAACCATTGGAGGCCCGCCATGTACGTCGGTGTTCTACACACGGTCACGGACAAAGCGACCTGGACGAAGAAGCTCAAGGAGTTCGAGGAGGCAACGCTTCCGGACGGCTACTCGAATCCGGTCAGTTACCTCGGGTCTCGCACGGACTACGCATTCTGCCTTTGGGAGGCACCCTCCGTCGAAGCGCTGCAGCAGATGCTCGACGAAGTGACCGAAGGCGCGGCGACCAACATGTACTTCCCCATTGACCCCGACGCATTCGGCACTGCCGGGATCCCGACGCAGCGAATCGACCTCGAGACCAAGGCGCGGGCCAAGGCCTAACCAACCGAGATTGGGCGGGCGAGAACGCCAGCACTGTTCGGTGTTAGCAGGCCGTCCTACTTGGAACGCGCGAAGTAGATGTCGGAGTTGAGACAATCGGTTGTGGGATCACCCGCAACCAGGTTGGTGCAACGGGTGTACACAACGTCGAGGCGCCCGAGCGGATCGAAGGCAACCTCGAAGAAGTCACCAAAAGCGAAGTCGCCACTCGGGGCCACTTCGGTTGGGTCGACGCGGGTGTAATTCACCGGCGTTCCGAAACCAGGGGACTTGCCGGCGTACACGTGCCAGTTGCCGGAGATGGTGTGGTGGGTGAAGTACCCCACGCCGATGGTGTGATCATCGCCCGCCACGCTCAACCAGCTGTAACGGATGAGTCCGGGATGCGACGGCGTGACATCCTGCCGGGCCCAGTGGACACCATGGTCTGTCGATCGATAGAGCTCGAGCCGGGTGCCCGTCTTGACGCCGTGTTTGCTCGTCGGGTTGGCGAACAGGGCGTAGACGTCGCCGTTTTTCGCGACAGTCACTGACGGCCAGGTGATGTCGCCGCTGGTGTTTGACGAAGAAGGAAGGTCGCTGTTGTAGCTGTCGACGACGTAGCGCTTCCAGCTCTTCCCGTCATCGGCGGAAACGAAAGACAAGAGTTTGCCTACCGTGAATCCTGGGTCGCCGGAATTGTTGACGTTGTCATCCGCCCCGGCGTCGTCCGTGCAGAACATGTATAGGTATGCCGATCCTGGCGTGGGGTCGGCCCCAGGCCGGCACCAACCGCTCCCTGGCAGTGTGCAGCCGACCGGACCGAACGTCGCGCCTGCGTCGTGCGAGAGGAAGACGGTGTAACGGCCACCTTGGGCCGGCTGCCCAGGCGCGGGTGGCGTAACGGGTCCTGCGCAGCCCGCTGCCGGTGATCCAACGTTATAGCTGTCGGCTCCTCCTCGTTAACTGGAGCGCCGGGCCGCGCCGGTCAGCCCATGGCTGACGTCATGTCGGGCGATCAAGCGGTGATCTCGCACAGCCGAATGGTCAGACATGCGTGCGCTACGACGGCCTCCACGCCAGGTCACACGCGGCCGGATGCCCGCCGTGTCCTCCACACCGCCGCCCGGGGGAGCGCACATCGTTCTACCGCCGCTGCGAGGCGTCGCGATCCGAGCCGGTAAGCAGATCCTCGAGACAACGGTGGCGCCGACAGCGGCCTTCTGGCTCTTGTTGCACGTCGCCGGCCTGCATGCCGCGGTGATCGGGGCGCTGACCCTCAACTACCTGCTCATCGGCCGGCGCCTGCTGCTGCGGCGAACCGTGCCGGTGCTCCTCATCATGGGCACCGTGTTGCTGACGAGCCGAACCGCGATCGTGTTCGCGACTGGCTCAACGTTCCTCTACTTCCTCCAGCCGACTCTCAATGCCTACCTGGTGGCGGGCATCTTCGGTGCGTCAGCGCTCGCCGGCCGTCCGATCGTCCGCAGGCTCAGCCGGGACTTCATTGACCTACCTTCCGATCTGGCCGCCTCGACAGCGGTGGAGACATTCTTCCGTGAAGTGACCCTGCTGTGGACGCTGCTCAATATCGTCCAGGGCTCGCTTGCCCTGTACGTCCTCGCTACCGGGAGCATCGACTCAGTCTTGATCGTGCGCGGCACCGTCAGTCCTGTGGTCACTCTCAGCGCGGTCGCAGCGAGCGCGTTCTGGGGTGCCCGGATGCTCCGTAGGGAAGGGTTCACGCTCGGCATCTCGTGGCAGGCCCCGGTTTCCGAGCCCCATGTCTACCCGGCCGGTTGACTTTCTCCGCGATTCGCCCACGGAGGGTCTTCGGCGGTCATAGCGTGAGCCACCATGCGGAGCAAGCTGCACTGCACCAGGCCCGGCCCGACCCCGCATGTTCCGCCGAGAAGCGAGTCGCGGCTGTTCTGCAAGGTCTGTGGTGCGATCCACCGGGTTGACTGGCAGACCGGGTGGTGCGAACGGCTAGACGCCTTCGTTGACGCGCACTACGAAGAGCACGGAGCCTGCCACTTCGGCATCCAGTTGCGGCCCTAGCTGTCGTCGTTTCGTTCTGGCCGGTCATGGCCGGGCGTTTCCCGACTAGTCACACCGTGTCATTTATTGGCGCTTCCGTGCGAGCAGGCGATCCGAGGCGGATAGTCGGCTTTGTGCCCTATCGGATCGCGTCGAGCGACTGGGAAGCCGAGCAACCGGCTGGCGTGCTCCACGCCTACCGCCCTGGGCTGCCCACCACGGTCTGTGGACTCAAGTTGGTCCATGAGGTGCGGATTTTCGTGGACTGGCGTTGGCCCGATCGTCCCGAAGGCGTGCGCCTCTGCGAGACCTGCGCCAAGGCGGCCGCCTACGGCTGACTCGGAGTGGTTCCACTCCGCAGCGTTGCCTCGAGCTCAGACGGCGAAAGGTTCCGCGACGATCTCTTCGCTGAGCTCCCAGAGGCGTTGCGCCGTCTTCTCGTCGGTGCCCGTGACGAACATGTCGAGGATCTCCGGCTTGCCGCGCGAGCCGCCGAGAAACTTCGGCCCGACCAGCGACCCGCCGGGCAGTTCCGGATCCACCGAACCGCGAACAGTTGGCAACGCGCCGGCGGCCGAGGACTGGAACGCCACGCGGCTGAACACGTCGGCGGCCGGCCCGAGCACGCGGATGAACGGCCACCGGTTGTCGCGCACCTGGCGTCCGAACAGCCGGCTCGAGCTCACGCCCGGATGTACGGCGATGGCGCGGACATCCACGCCCGACGTCTGGACTCGCCGTTGTAGTTCGCCGGTGAATAACAGGTTGGCCTGCTTCGTGTTGTTGTAGACCGCGGTCTCGCGGTAGGGCTTCGGGTCCACGAGCGTCTCGCGCGTCATGTCCGCGTCGAGCTTGCCGCCGCGTGAGGCGAGGCTGGATACGTTGACGACCCGCCCGCCGGACGCCGCCGTGATCGCGGGCCACAGTCGGGCCGTCAGCAGGAAGTGGCCGATATGGTTCGTGCCCATCTGGCGCTCGAAGCCTTGCGCCGTCGACATCCGTGCGCCGCCCATCACACCGGCGTTGTTGACCAGTACGTCGATCTGCGGATGCTGCTCGCGCAGCTCGGCAGCGCACCGGCGTACCGAATCGAGGTCCGCGAGGTCGAGCGCGACGCTGGTCACCTGACCGGATACGCCCCGCGCCACATCGGCCCGCGCTGACTCCGCTCGCTCCGGGTCACGGCAACCGAGTACGACGTTGGCGCCACGGCTTGCGAGCAGGCGCGCGGCTTCGAGTCCGACCCCGGAGTTCGCCCCCGTGATCACGAAGGTCTTGCCGCTTTGATCGGTTACCTGCGATTTGTCCCATCCGGCCACCCGCAGACCTTAGCGGGCCGCCTCGATCAGGAGTTCGTCGTGGTCGCGGCCCGGACTTGCGACCGGGACACCGCGACGGTCAGCGTTGCAGTGACAGTGCCGATGTTGGCGCCGCTGTCGATGATCTGCAGGCGGATCGCCCCGCCGACCAGCGCGGGATAGAGGCCGGCCGTCGAGACCGACTGCGGTGAGTTTGCGTTCGTCACGATCGTGGTGACGGTTCCCACGCAGGCGTTCAGCGTCTCATTCCAGGCCAGAGAGCAGGCCCGGACGGACACCGTTCCGACGGACAGTCCCGTGACGTTCAGGGTGTACGTCGCGCCCACCAGGTTGAGTGCTCCGTCGTTGTTGACGGTGAAGTACTGCGGCGGCGGGACACTCCCGCCTGCGAAGCTGAACGAGGTGGCAGTCGGCGTCGCCTTCCAGGTGCCCGAGGTGATGGTGTGTGCCTTCGAGCCGGCCGCCGTGACACCTGCGAACACCGGATTTGCGCTCGCGATGAGCACGCTGAGAAGGACGGCCGCGACTGCGGCCGCCCTCCTCAGTTGCGTCAGACCACGACGCACGTGCTAGCTCCTAAGTGTCGTTGTTAGCTGCTGGTGTTGGTGGCGGTGCGCTGGCTCTCACCGAAGGTCCACGTCATCGACGCGGAGAGACCCTGGATGGTGTTAGCCGGCAGCGTTCCGTTCGTGGTGGTCTCGGTCTGGTCCGGGAGCGTGATCGAGAACTGCAGGGCGTACGACGCGGCGACCGTGCCGGCCACCAAAGTGGAGGGCGACGAGATCAGAGACGAAACCGGAACGTTGTTGAGGAGCGTCGTCCCGCCGACGCAGGTCCCTGCGCCGACCTGGACCCACGGGATCGGACAGGAAGTCACCGTGACATGGAGACCGTTGGTCGCGTCGCTGGTCAGCTTCGTCCCGGTCGCGTCCACGGCGGAGAGCGTGAGGGCCTGGGTCGCCAGGGTGCCGTTGTTCGTGAGGTCGATGTAACGGTTGACCACGTCGCCCGGCGCCATGTTCGTGATCGCGGAGGTGAATCCGGCGCTCGGGGCTGTCGCCGAGAGCGACAGCTTCACGGTGCCGCTGGTGACGTTCTGCGGTGACGTGTTGAACGCCGTCGCGTTCAGCGCGGCGTATACGCCGGCCCCGGTGACGGCCAGGCCGAGGAGCATGAATGCCGCCGCCCCCGCGGTACGACGAGCACGACGTGAGCGGACCGCCGTTGGATAGGCGTGACGACTCATGTGAGGAGTTCCTTTCTGCTGGGTGTGCGCAAGATCTGCACGGTTCCGACGATGGTGAGCAGTAGTCCCAGAGCAGCGATGGCAGTCGCCTGCAGCCAGCGCGTGTGGATCCAGGTCAGCGGGCGCCCGATCGCAGGCAGAGTCCCGATGACCTTTGGCACGGTGGATCCGTTCAACTTCGCGTGCCATGGATCTGCAGCCGGGTTCGCGTCACCTTTGGTGGTCACGACCACTTGGCCGTCGTGCGTGCTGACGCTGGTCACGCGGTGCGCGAACGCAGCAGTTTCACCCGGCGGAACGAACACTGCGATGTCACCAGGACGAAGCGAGTGCACGTCGACCCGACGGGTGAGGATCACGTCACCGGGCGCGTACGTCGGCCGCATGCTGCCGGTAAGCACTGGTGATACGCGGACGTGGAAGACGAGCGCAGAGACCGAGAATGTCGCGATCAATCCGAGCGCAGCTGCCAACAAGCCGCCTTGTACGACGGTGAGCAGCAATCGCCACGGCCCGCGCTGTTTGGCCAATGCCCGTCTAGACACAAGGGATGCCTCGGACAGCGCCAGCGTGGCCATTAGACGTGGCCCGGGACCGTCTTTGAAGATGGCGCGATGTGACTAGGTCACTGCGTCGTTCGGCGGCACCCCCAGTGCGTGCGAACGCGGGAATCAGGCGCCGATGTCAACGCATTAGCCCGGTTCGTTACCAATCGGGACGCAAGGGAATGCCGCTTATGCCGCTGATGGTCTTGACCCCGAGCACCTGGTGGAGCTCGATCTCGCGGCGGTCGAAGCCCAGTCGCGAACCGGCCATGTACAGCTGCCACACCCGCGCCTTGTTGGCACCGACTTCCGCGACCGCCTCGTCCCAATGCGCGTCGAGGTTTGCGCACCACTGCGCCAGCGTCTTGGCGTAGTGCTCGCGCAGGTTCTCCTCGTGCCGCACTTCGAACCCGTTGTCCTGCATGGCCGAGACGATCGTTCCCAAGGCCTCGAGTTCGCCGTCAGGGAACACGTAGCGGTTGATGAAGCCGTTGCGGATGTTGGCGGGGGTTGTGGTCATCGGCCGCATGATGCAGTGGTTCAGCAGTCGCCCTTGCGGCCGCAGTTTGCTGTGCAGGAAGCGGAAGTACGACGGCAGCTGCTTCAGGCCGATGTGCTCGGTGAGGCCGATCGATGAGACGGCGTCGAAGTCGCTCTCGGTGACAAGGCGATAGTCGAGATGGCGGATCTCGGCCGCGCCGGCGAGCCCCGCGTCAGCGATCGCCTTCTGGCCCCACTCCGCCTGCTGTCGAGACAACGTCACACCGAGCGCGGTGACGCCGTACTCCTTGGCGGCGTGCATCACCATGCCGCCCCAACCGCAGCCGACGTCGAGCAGCCGCATGCCCGGCCGCAGGTCTAGCTTGCGCGCGACCAGGTCGAACTTCTCGTATTGCGCCTCTTCGAGCGTCGCGTCGTCGCGGGGGAAACACGCACAGGTGTACGCCATGGAGGGACCGAGCACCCACTCGTAAAAGCGGTTAGACACGTCGTAGTGATGCGAGATGGCGGCGCTGTCCCGACGCAACGAGTGCCGGCCGCCGCGAAGCCGCACCTCTTCTGGCGGCGCCGGCTCCGGACGCAGCATGCGGAGCCCGCCGACGCGCACCGCCGCGCGCACGACGGACAGCCGCGCCTGAACCGACAGATCGGTCGCGTTCTCGGTCAGCGCTTTCAGGGAGGTGTACGCGTCGCCTCTCAGCCCCAGCTCGCCCGTGACAAAGGCGCGCGCGAGACCGAGCGGTCCGCGCCCGGTGATGAGGTGCCGCAGGGCCACCGGCGAACGGAGGACGATGCCGGCTGCGGCGTCGGGTGGTCCAGCGGCGCTTCCGTCGAATGCTTCGATGCGGATCGCTGCATCGCCCCCCAGCGCGGCGTACAGCGTCTCAGCGATCCCCATGGTGTGCTCCTAACGTCGTCCTACTGCCTTCGCATAGAGGTCGAGCAGCCGGTTGTCGGGGTCGTAGGTTTTCTTCAGGACGTCATAGCTCGAACCGTTGTACGTCGCCCAGAACTCATCTTCTGGATAGAACGCGGTCGAATACAACGACTTGCGCCCGCCGAGCCGAGCGACTTCGAGCTCGATGTTGCGGTTGTGCAGGCCATCGGGCTCGCCGACACCCCGCGGCATCGTCGACCAGAAGCCGGCATTCACGTAGAGCGTGTGTGGGTCGAGGGAATACAGCTCCCAGACGACGTCCGGCCGCCGCTGCTTGATCGGGCACAGCCAGATCGGTCGGATCGGGATCTCGCGCAGCAGGAAGGTCAGGAGCTCTTCGGTCTGCTCGGCCGGGACCTCGACGTCCTGGATCACGCTTTCCGTGTTGCGCGGGGTCAGCCGATATCGGCGCGCCGCGGCGGCCAGCTGCCAGTACACGTTCGACCGTAGGTATTTGCGCGGCCAGAGCCGTCGCAACACCGGATGCTGCGCGCCGAACCCCCGCGAACACCAGAACCAATCGGTGTCCCACCGCCACAGGTAGTCGCGGACGGTCAAGTAGTCGTGTGACCGAGCGAGCAGCGAGCGATAGTAGATCGCGTCCTTTGTGTAGTCCGAGGTGTACGGCGCAGCGTCGGCGAACCTGCCGACGGTGACGACGGCACTGTCCTGGGCGAAGACGACCGCATCGACGAAGTCGGCGTCAGTCGCGCACACCCGCACGAGATCCTCGACGAGCGAGCGCAAGGAGCCGTGGCGGCGATGCTCCAACGAGACGTAGGGACGCGTCGGCTCGAGCTCGATGCGTAACCGCAGTGCGTAGCCGAGGGTGCCGTAGGAGTTCGGGAAGCCATAGAAGAGTTCGCGGTGCTCGCCCTGCGGCTGAGCCGTGACCACACGACCATCGCCGGTGAGCACGTCCATCTCGAGCACTGACTCGTGCGGCATGCCACGGCGAAACGACGAGGACTCAATGCCGAGGCCCGTGACCGCGCCACCAAGAGTGATGGTCTTCAGTTGCGGGACGACGAGCGGCATCAGCCCGTAGGGGAGTGTGGCGTCGACCAGGTCTTCGTACGTCGTCATGCCCTGGACGTCGGCCGTGCGTGCATCCGGATCGACGGAGAGAACCTGGTCGAACGCGGCGACATCCAAACCGGAGCCAGCTTGCGGTTCGCGCGGTCGGAACAGGTTGGACGTTCGCTTGGCGAGCCGCACCGGTGCGCCGCGGGGGATCGCGGCGTACTGCTTCAACAGATGCTCGGCCGCCGCCGCGTGCCGCGGGTGGCAGGTGTCGACAAGTTGGTCGACATCGGGAGGCACTACGCCAACTTACTGTACCGTCGTGAACGTGAGCAGCGCTCGTGCAGCGCGCCAGCAGGAGGCATCCGCACTGTCTCAGCTCGGCGAGAAGTTGCCTGTTCGCATGCTTCACGACCGACTGTTGGTCTCACTTGACAGCGACGACGGCGAGCGCCGCTCAGGTGGCGGCATCGTCATCCCCGCGACGGCCCGCATGGGCAAGCGGTTGTGCTGGGCATCGGTCGTGGCCGTCGGTGCAAATGTGCGCACTGTCGAGGTCGGCGACCGCGTCCTGTTCGACCCGGAAGAACGTGCCGAGGTGGAGTTGCACGGCGCCGAGTACGTCTTGCTGCGGGAGCGTGACGTGCATGCAGTCGCCGCGGAGCGCATTCAGGACGGCGCCACCGGCTTGTATCTGTGACCCGTCGGTTGGTGGCCATCCTTTGCGCCGCGGCCGTTTCGGGATGTGCGGGCGCCAGTTCGACGCCAGTCGTTCCGCACGCGACGCCCACACCAAAACCCACACCGTCGCCGCGAGCCGCGCTCGTCAGCGCCGGGCCGCACTGCCGCCAGTCACTCGGCGGCCGCGTGGCGTTCGAAGATCCCAAGCACGCGCTCAAGCTCCGGATCACGACCGCCAAGCCGAGAACGGTCCAGCACGCGCTGGCCTCCTACGCCCACGGGCCGGCCAACGGTGAGTACCTCCTCGTCGACATGATCGTCCAGAACCTCAGCGCGAGCGGCTTCGCCCTCGACCCCACGCACTTCGTCTTCACGACGACGGCCGGACATCGGTTGACGGTGAACTCCGGTAACGCGCCGTACTCCGGGGCGAGCCACGTTTTGGACCCGACGTACCTCGTTGCTGGCGCGAGCGAGCACGGCCCGTTGATCTACGACACGCCCAAGGCACACGGCCACATCGTGCTGACTTCTGGCGGCCGGGCCGCCTGCACCTGGACGTTGTGACGCGACGTCACGTCTCCCGGAGCACCGGCCAGGTGATGGCGAAGCCCGGATGCAGTGGCAGCTGGTGGACGTCCTCGACCGGCACCCAGCGCAGCTCCACGCTCTCGAAGTTGCGAGCGCGCAGCGGGGTCATTGCCGTCGCCTCCGCGAGTACGGTCACGTAGCTCCAGCCACCGTGATCGTCGGTGACTGACTGGCGCACAAGCAGCAGGTCGACAGCGACACCGGCTTCCTCCACGGCTTCGCGCATCGCCGCCTGTTCTGGCGACTCATGGCTGTCGCGCGCTCCACCAGGGATGCCCCAGGTGTCGCCATGATGACTCCACGCTGCTCGGTGCTGGAGCAGCACGTACGTCCGGCCCGTCGACACATCACTGTGACGCACAAGTAAGCCCGCAGCGCCGTGCAGGCCCCAGTGTCGGTGCCCCTGGGCGCACTTCACCCAGCCGTTGCCATCCCCGATCACGTCGTGAGGACGCTGCCCTCACTGTCGACCTTGTCGGCGTCGGGCTCGTCGAACCAGTGGCCGTCCGGCCCGAGGTAGCGGAACCGAACCGTCTCGCCGGCCGGCACGGTGACCGACGCGCTTCGTGTCCCGTTGGCCCGGCGTACCAACCGGTGGGCGCCGGGAGTCCAGTCGTTGAACGTGCCGACGACCGACACCTCTCCGGTGGGCTCGTCGGGCGGCAGCGTGAAGGTGAGTTTGACGTCGCCTGTCTTGGCGACCCGGCTACGGCGGATCACGAGGGCTCTCCTTGATACGTACGGCGGGGTACCGCGGGACAGCCTGGCATCGAAGCGCCATGATTGCCACGACGCGACCTAGGGGCGGCCACCATGAGCGACACGACAACCCTGTTCACACAAGCGACGGATGCCTTCGCCGCGAAGGTCCACTCGGTGGCTGCCGATCAGTGGGGGAGCCCGACACCGTGCACCGACTGGGACGTGCGTGAGCTTGTCAACCACGTCGTCGCCGAGCTGCTCTGGGCGGGACCACTCGTCGAGGGACAGACCATCGCGGAGGTGGGGGACCGCTTCGACGGTGACGTGCTCGGCGGTGACCCGGGCGCAACGACAGACGCCGCTGTCCGTGCTGCGCGGGACGCCTTCGCCGCACCCGGCGCACTCGAGCGGACGGTGCACCTGTCATTCGGTGACTTCTCCGGCGACAACTACTGCTGGCAGTTGATCAGTGACGCGTTCGTGCACACCTGGGACCTAGCCCGAGGGATCGGCAGCGAAGACACGATGGACCCAGGGCTCGCCGAACGGGTCCACGACTTCCTGGCACCGATGCTCGCGCAGATGTCGGGGTCTCCGTACTTTGCGGCCCCCGTCTCGGTCGGAGACAACGCGTCGGCCCAGGAGATGCTGTTGGCGTCGACAGGCCGCAAGCCCTAGTGGAGCGGGTCCCGACGCTCCGGGGAGAGACACCGGTCGACGAGCTCGGTATCACGCTGATGCACGAGCACTTGTTCGTGCTGACCGCTGACCGGGTGCTCGACGATCCCCCCTCTCTCGACCACGACGTCGTCGTACCGGAAGCAGTGCGACGCCTCACGGATCTGTACGACGCCGGCGTACGCACGATCGCCGACCCCAGCGTCATCGGGCACGGCCGGGACATCCGGCTCTGGCGCGAGGTCGGCGAGCAGGTGCTGCTCAACATCATCCCGGCCACCGGCTTCTACACCTACCGTGACCTGCCGTTCGGCTTTCGGTTCCGCAGCGACGAGGAGCTGGTCGACTACCTCGTGCGCGACATCACGAAGGGAATCGGCGGCAGCGAGATCAAGGCTGGCTTCCTGAAGTGCGCCGTGGAGCATGCGGGTTTTGTCGGCGACGTCGAACGCGTCCTGCGCGCATGCGCACGCGCGCATCTCGCGACCGGTGTACCGATAACAGTGCACACGAACGTCCATGCACAGAACGGTCGCGACGTCGCGCGGGTCCTCCGTGAGGAGGGGGTCGACCCCCACGCGGTCGTGATCGGGCACTCCGGTGACTCGACGGACATGGACTACCTGACGTCGCTGGCCGATGAGGGCTACTACCTCGGCATGGACCGGTTCGGGATCGACATGCTGCTGCCGTTCGAACAGCGTGTTGCGACCGTGGCCGAGATGTGCGCGCGGGGGTACGCCGAGCTGCTGGTCCTCGCCCACGATGCGTCGTGCCACACGGACTGGTTTCCGCATGAGCAGATCGACCAGAGCGGCAACTGGTCCTTCACGCACATCTCGAACGACGTGCTTCCCGCACTGCGCGAGCGTGGTGTCAGCGAAGAACAGATCACAACAATGCTCGTCGAGAATCCACGGCGTTACTTCACCGGCACGACCTCGTGACCGAAACGGGCAGCGCGTTCAACGAGCTCGTCGCCGAGATTCAACGGATCGAGGGCAAGCTGCGCGACAGCAACCTGGATGAGCGCTCGCTGCTCGAGGGATATCGCTGGATCTTCTCCGTGCTGCAGGTCGGCTTCGACGCCTACGTCTGGGCGGACACTGGCCGGCCGCGTTTCGTCGACATCGTGGGGCCGTACAAGAAGTGGGGCGGCGACAACGCGGACGCGTTCTACCAATACGCGCCGATCGACCCGGCGCGCACGTACCGGATCAGGGGCCGGCGCGGAGACGCGGTCTACCTCTCGCTGACGGTGTACGGCGGCCCGTCGGACGGTCATTACTCGACGCGCATCGTGGGCACCGTGAACGATCGGGAGATCGCCTTCGACGAGGACGGCAACTTCGAGCTCGTGCTCGCGACAGAGCCGACGGACGGACCGTCGATCCAGCTCGCTGATGACGCCGTCTGTGCGATCACGCGTGACTATCTCGTCGACCCTGTGCGCGGTCGTCGGGCCGAATGGTCGATCACCGCCGAGGGCGCGCCGGCCCGGCCGGCCGAGAGTGACGCGGATCTCGCGCGCCGGTTCCGGGCTGCGAAGGTATGGCTCGAAGAGCAGGCCGCGATCGTGCCGCTCCCGCTCGCCGACGAGAACGCCGTCGACGAGCCCTACCCCGTTCCGCAGACGACCTACGGATGGGCGGCAGCCGACGCGGCGTACGCCAGCGGCACCTTCGCGCTCGAACCCGACCTGGCGCTCGTCATCGAAGGACGCTCCCCACAGTGCGCGTTCTGGAACCTGTGCCTCTGGACGCCGTACCTGCACACCTACAACTACGACTACGAACGGGTGACCATCAACAGCGGCCAGGTGGACTACGAGCCGGACGGCTCGTGGCAGATCGTCGTCGCCGACCGTGACCCGGGACACCCCAACTGGGTCTCGACCGCCGGGCATCGGCGGGGGCGGATCTGGTTCCGTTGGTTCCTGCCAGAGCACACGCCTGAACGACCCAGCACCAAGGTGGTGCCGATCGCCGAGGCGGTGCGATGACGAGGCCCGCCGACCTGGTCATCACCGACCTCGCCAAACCGCAGTTCAACGAGCCCGCTGCGCGTTTGCGCGCCGCGATGGCCGAGATGGCGCCGGCGATGACGATCGCACCGGATGTGTTGCTCGCGGCGGCTTCCGACCAGACCGGTCTTTCCGACTTCGGCGACCCTTGGTTCCGTGAGCCGCTCGACGTTCTGTGTACGGCGCTGAACGACGAAGCGGAACTTTGCCCGGCCGGCGTCGTCAGCATCTGGTCGCAACTCGTCGGGATGCTGAAGAACCGCTTGCTGGTCGAGGCCGCGATACGGCGCCACCCAGAGATCCTCGACGTGTCGATCGCGGCGCCGATCGTCATCCTCGGGTTGCCACGGACCGGCACCACGCATCTGCACAACCTCATGTCGGCTGACCCGGCGCTTCGTTCGCTGGCGTACTGGGAGAGCCTCGAGCCCGTGCTGCCGGACGCGGAGGTCGGGCTCGATCCCGACCCGAGGATCAATCGCACGGCCGAGGGTCTTGGCATGGTCGACACGTTCATGCCGGAGTTCAAACGCATGCACGAGATGACCGTCGACCACGCGCACGAGGAGATCCAACTGCTCGCGGTCGCCGGCTCGACGATGTTGTTCGAGACGATGGCGCCTATGCCGACGTGGCGTGACTGGTACAAGTCCACCGACCAGACGCCGGCGTACAGCTATCTGCGCAGGATCCTGCAGGTGCTCTCCTGGCAGCGCGGGCGTGACAAGCGGTGGGTGCTGAAGTCGCCGCAGCATTTCGAGGAGATGCCGGTTCTGCGCGCCACATTTCCGGACGCCACGTTCGTCGTGACGCATCGTGATCCGGTTGCGGTGACGGCGTCGCTCGTCATGATGATGGCGTACACCCTGCGGATGGTTCGCGACGAGATCGACGTGCCCGGCGTCGGCGCGTACTGGGCCGACCGGGCACAGGATCTGCTCGGCGGTTGCCTGCGTGACCGAGACGTCCTTCCGAGCGATCGGTCTGTCGACGTGCTGTTCCACGACTTCATGGCCGACGACGTGGCTACCGTGCGGCGCATCTACGGGGTGGCCGGCCAACCGTTCACGCCGGACGTGCAGGCCGCGATGGACGCGTTCATGGCTGACCACCCACGCGGGAAGTACGGCCGGGTCGAACACTCGCTCGCAGAGTTCGGCCTGGATGCAGCGGCGCTACGCAAGACCTTCGAGCCTTACGTCGAGAGGTTCGCGGTCCGCCGCGAAGTTCCGTCGTGATCTAGGGGTTGTGGCCTAGAACGCGCTCCGACTGAGGCCATGACTCCTAGATCACGAGACCGGCGGTGCCGTACGCCAGTCGGGATGCAGGCCGCGTTCGAGCACCAGGCGCAGGCCTTGCACCGTCGCGCCGTTCGCGATGTCGTCCCCTGAGGTGACGAGCCACGCGATCGCAGCCGCCGGCGCTGACGGCGGTGCGGGACGGTAACGACCGAGCCCCAGGTCGCCCGCGTTCAGTGCCATCCGTTCGGTCGCGACGTTGCCCGGGTCCATGTTGTAGGCACGGATGCCGCGGTCGCCGAGCTCGACGGCAAGGATGCCGGCGACGCGATGCAACGCAGCCTTCGACGCGGCATACGCGAGCCCCCAGCCACCGCTTCCGACCGGCGCAGGTGGATCGTTCGTCGCCGTATGTGAGGTGACATTGACGATCGTTCCGCCACCGCGGTCGAGCATGCCCGGCAACACCGCTTTGATCAGGACGAGCTGCGACAGGTAGTTCGCCTGCACCTTGGTCTCGAACTGCTCAAGCGTCGTCTCGGTGAACGGAAGCATGCTGCCGGTGCCCGTATGCACGGCATTGTTGACGACTACGTCGATCCGCCCGAATGCCTCGAGCGCACCGCCCACTGCGCGTAGCAGCGAGTCGCGATCGAGGAGGTCGGCGACGACCGGCAACGCTCGTTGTCCGCAAGCCTCGATCTCGGCCGCGGTCGTGTCCAGACTTCCCGGCAGGCTGCGGCCGTGTCCCGCGTCCGAGTCGTCGCGCGCGGTGCCTTCATGTGCGGTGCGCGCGAGCACGACCACGTGACAGCCTGCCCCGGCCAGAGCGATGGCGGTTGCCCGCCCGATGCCCCTGCTCGCTCCGGTGACTAATGCGACCCGGTCGGTCACGAACGCAGTTTGCTGAAGTCGATGCGGCGGACCATGTAACGCAGGCAGTACACGACCATTCCGAGGGTGCACACGACGTCGACCACCCGGACAGCGACGAATGCGCCGACGCCGACAATCAGCAGGACCACTGCTTGCACGACGGCGAAGAAGAGAAAGAAGATGCCGAATGCGAGCGACACGTGGCGGAACACCGCGCGGAACTCCGGGGAGGCTCGCGTCTCGGCATCGAATGGAAACACCTCGTGTGCGAACAGCGCCGCCAACGGGCGGCCGATGGCGACCGAGCCGAGCCAGATCGTTCCGTTGATGGCGCCGAGAATCGCCGGCTGGATGAGGTACGCCGTCGCGCTCCCGGTCGCCAGACCCACAACGGCCTGAATCACCACGAACGCGAGTACGAAGCGCGCGATCACGCCCGGGCGGCCGTGTCGGCGCTCGTAGTAGTAGGCGCCAAGTGCGAACCCGCTGCCGAGCGCGATGCCCATGAAGATGTTGTCGGTGAGCTTCCAGCCGGCGTAGAACAGCAGGGTCGGGCCGAGAATGTCGCGAAGCAGACGTGGACCGACAGATTTGAGCAGCGAGCGGCTCGCCCCGCGTGCATCACCGGAGGCGACCTCGGTCCGGATCTCGGCCAAGGCGTCCGGCGCCGGGGACTCCGTGCGCTCGCTCGTTTCCAAGGTCCCCTCCGGGGCCGGCAACGAATGGGAAGGAACCTAGCAGCGGTCGGCAACGTCGACGCCCCCTGACGTGGGCTGCGGGACGAGGCACACTGAACGCATGGCACCGAAGACTTCCTCGCGTTCGCTGCACCTCGCCAACAGCCCGGAGGCGAATGAGCTCCTGGCGCGTGACCCCTTCGCACTGCTGGCCGGGATGTTGCTGGACCAGCAGGTCCCGATGGACTGGGCGTTCACGGGTCCGTACACGCTCACCCAGCGGCTCGGCACGGTCGACCTCGATCCCGCGCACATCGCGTCGTACGACGACGAGAAGTTCATCGCGCTCGCGGCGCAGCGCCCGGCGATCCACCGGTACCCCGGCTCGATGGCGAAGCGCGTCCAGGCGCTCGCGCGCTACATCGTGGAGTCCTACGACGGTGACGCGGCGGCGATCTGGACCGGGGCGGCTGACGGCGCCGAACTGTTACGTCGGTTGCAGGCACTCCCCGGCTTCGGCGAGCAGAAGGCGAAGATATTCCTCGCGCTTCTCGGCAAGCAGCTCGGCGTCACGCCGGAAGGGTGGCGCAAGGCGGCCGGTGTGTACGGCGAGGAAGGGTCGACGCGGTCGATCGCCGACGTGACGAGTGCGGAGTCGCTCGCCGCGGTCCGGGCGTACAAACAGAAGGTGAAGGCGAAGGCCAAAGCCACGGCCGCGGCGCGCTGAGCGCCAGCTAGCGAGGCTCGCAGATCACCACCGGGATCTCGCGCGTGGTGTTTCGCTGGTAACCCTCATAACCCTTGTACGCCGCGGTGATGCGTGGCCAGAGCGCTGCCTTCTCATCCGGTGCCGCGGTCCGCGCCCGCATCGGGCGGGTCGTTCCGTCGACGGTGAGCTCCACCTCTGGGTTGACGGCGAGATTCTTGTACCACTGCGGGTGGTCTTGGTGCCCGCCCTTCGACGCGACGACGACGACGCGGTCGGGCTCGCAGACCGGTGCGGTCAACAGTGTTGCGCGCCACTCGCCACTCTTGCGGCCCAACGTGCGTAGCTCGACCGGTGTCATCCCGAGCACGTTTCGAGGGAACCTGCCGCCGCTGACCTTCAGCAACACGCGGTGGCCGTTCTCCAGCATCCACGCGCCGACTTCGATGACTTTGTTGGGGGTTTGCATTGATCCTCCGAGCGCAGCTATCTGCCGCGCTGATGCAGTTCGATCGTGTTGCCGGACGGGTCGGTCACGAACGCCTGCCGCGCCGTCCCCACCGGCACGGCGTCGCTGATGGCGACCCCGGCCGCGCGCACCTCGTCGATGACCGTGTCGAGATCGGCGACCAGCAGCGCGTAGTGCTGACCCTGCGCCGGCGGAGTGGGCGCCTGCACAAGGTGGATTTGCTGATCGCCGGCGTCGAGCCAGGCGCCCGGGAAACCGAAGTCAGGACGGTCCGACCGCACTGTCAGCCCGAGTGTCTTCGTGTAGAAGGTGATCGCTTCGTCGACGTCGGCCACATTGATGGCGACGTGATGCACGCCCAGTGGTTGCACGGCGGCAGGCTAGCGGCTACGAGCCGAGCTTGGCCTGGATGAACTCGAGAGTGCGTTGCCACGCCTGCTGCGCGGCGTCCTTGTCGTAGTTTCCGATCTTGTTCTCGTCGTTGTGGAACGCGTGGCCGGCGGGGTAGTAGTAGAACGTCACCTCGCCCTTGGCCTGTTCGCGCAACTTCTGCTCGAACTCGCGAACCTGCTGGACAGGGAACATCTCGTCCTGCTCGCCGTAGTGGCCCTGGACGTCGGCGGTGATCCCGCTGAGGTCGGCATTTTCGACACCGGGACCGACGCCGTAGTAGGGGACGGCAGCGGCGATCTTGTCGCCGGCGTTCGCCGCGAGCAGGAGCACGAACCCGCCGCCCATGCAGTAGCCGACGACACCGATCTTGTTGCCGCTCACGTCGTCACGCGCCAGCAGGAAGTCGACGGCTCCGGACAGATCCTTTGCTGCTTGTTGTACGTCGAGGCTCATCAAGTAGTTCATGGCCTCGTTCTCGTCATGCGCAAGCTTTCCGCCGTACAGGTCAGGAGCGAGAGCGACATACCCCTCGCGCGAGAAACGGTCGGTCACGTCAGCGATGTGGTCATCGAGGCCCCACCACTCTTGGATGACGATTAGGCCCGGGCCATTGCCTGAAGGCGGCGTCGCCAGGTAACCGTGTGCCTCGCCGCCGTTGCTGGGGAACGTGACGTTCTGACGTGGGTTCTCAGTAGTGTCCGGCATGCTCGCCTCCGGTGGTCTGCGTGACTGTTCGAAGGATGTCCTTCGGCTTCTCCCACGGCACGTTGTGGCCAGCGCCTGGGATTTCAATCCATTCGGTGTGCGCCGGCAGCCGGTCGCGTCGCTGGTCCTCGCGCAGGATGACCGTGTCGCGCTTACCGAAAACCACTGTGACCGGCACGGTCACCCGGTCGGCTTTCGTGAACGGCGCGTTGGTGACGCCACGCAACACCGGCTCGAAACCGGGCGCGCTCGAGTACGCGTCGTACAGCGCGAGCGCAGCCTCGGCACTCAACCCCCGTGGCAGGGGCGCAAACGGAAGCCCGGCGGTGAGTCGTACGAATGGCCGCGCCAGCGGTCGGCTCACGGCGGCCGCGTAGTGCACGGCGCGCAGCCGTCGCCGGGACCGGGCGGCCTGTGACTCGCCCTTCCACAGCCCGGCAGGTGCGAGGCCGACCACCGTGCGGGCGCGGCCGAGCGCGGCGAGCTCGAACGCGACCACGCCGCCGAGCGAATGCCCGACGACATGGACGTCAGCGAGCTGTAGTTCGTCGAGCAGTTCGCCTAGCGCTCCGGCGAGAGCTGCCGCCGACACGAGGTCGCCGGGCAGACCCGGGGATCGGCCGAAGCCGGGCAGATCCACGACGACCACGTCGTAGCTGCTCGTGAACGAGTCAAGCAACGGATCCCAGTAACGACCGACACCACCCAGTCCGTGGATCAGCAGCATCGGCTCGCCGTTGCCGGCGCGCTCGTAGAAGATGCTCACGCGAGTCGACGGCGGCCGGGAAAGCCGAGCTCGACGGGGTGGTACCACGCGAGCTCGCGCTCGCCCTCGAGCCAGCAGAGCAGCACATCGCGTCCGCCGAGGTCGGAGGGAAAGTCGACGAGGAGCGGCGCCCATCCTTTGAGCTCGAGGCCCGTGGTCGAGAACCAGTTGAGGTGCTCATGCAGTCGCGCCTCGAGCGCCTTGGCGTCCGCGACGCCACCGAGCGGCGACGGTTCCCCGCGAGAGAGCGCTGCGGCCAGCTCGGCCAAATCGGCGCGCACCTCGATGACCACATCGGCATGGGCGAGGAGTTCCGGCATCACCGCACGCGCCGCCTCGACGGTGAAGCGAGTGCGCTCCCGTGAGTCGGTCATCTAGACGCTGGCGGGCCCGTTGAGCTGGCGCTCCGCGGATCCGACGTACAGCTGGCGCGGCCGCGCGATCTTCTGCTCCTTGTCGAGGAGCCCCTCTTCCCACTGGGCCAGCCAGCCGGGCATCCGACCGATCGCGAACAGCACCGGGAACATCTCCACGGGGAAGCCCATCGCCTGGTAGATGATCCCGGAGTAGAAGTCGACGTTCGGGTACAGCTTCTTCGAGATGAAGTAGTCGTCTTCGAGCGCGATCTTCTCCAGCTCGATGGCGATGTCGAGGAGCGGGTTCGTCCCGGTGACCTCGAACACGTCGTACGCGACCTTCTTGATGATCTTTGCCCGTGGGTCGTAGTTCTTGTAGACGCGGTGTCCGAAACCCATCAAGCGCACTTCGCCGTCTTTGACGCGTTTGATGTACGCCGGGATGTTGTCGACGGACTCGATCTCTTTGAGCATTCGGAGAACCTGCTCGTTGGCGCCACCATGCAGCGGGCCGTAGAGCGCAGCGATCGCCCCCGCGGCGCACGAGAACGGGTCCGCCTCCGACGAGCCGATCGCGCGCATCGCGTTCGTCGAGCAGTTCTGCTCGTGGTCGGCGTGCAGGATGAAAAGTACGTCGAGCGCGTGCTCGAGCACCGGGTCCGGTTCGTACTTGAGCTCGGTCGCCTTCCACATCATGTTGAGGAAGTTGCCGGCGTAGGACAGGTCGTTGTCCGGATAGGCGTACCGCATGCCGACGGCGTGCCGGTGCGCGAATGCCGCAAGCGTGGGGATCTTCGCGATCAGCCGAGTCGTCTGGAGCCGGCGTACCTCGTCGTTCTTGATGTCTTTCGCCTCTGGATAGAACGTCGAGAGCGCGCCGACAGTGCCGACGAGGATGCCCATCGGGTGGGCGTCGTGGTGGAAGCCGTCGATGAACTTCTTGATGTTCTCGTGGATGAACGTGTGGTGTGTGACGTCGTCCTGCCAGCTCGCGAGCTGCTCCTTGTTGGGGAGCTCGCCGTTGATCAGGAGGTAGGCGACCTCCAGGAACGAGCACTTCTCGGCCAGCTGGTCGATGGGATAGCCGCGGTAGCGCAGGATGCCCGCGGATCCGTCGATGAACGTGACTGCGCTGCGGCAGCTCGCGGTGTTCGTGAACGCCGGGTCGTAGGACAAGAGTCCGAAGTCGTCGTCATCGACCTTGATCTGGCGTAGGTCCATCGCCCGGATCGCACCGTCGTCGACCGGCACCTCGTAGCTCTTCCCGGTGCGCTGGTCGGTGATCGTGAGGACGTCGCGACGCCCCGCAGTCGACTGCGGGGCCAGGCCAGCGTCGGACATGTTGGTCTCCTGCGGGCGGACCTGCTGTTGCGCAGGGTTACGGAGCATTACTGCGGTCTGCTGATCCTGCCATTCCGCACCGCTCCGCGTCGGGGGGGCCGCTCGGAGGTGCCCCCATTGGTCCCGCGTACGCCGACCTGCCGGGAACGCTGGACCCGCGACGGAACCGCATCCGCGTGCGACAATGAACAGAACAGTCCGGTCGCGTCGCCGCTGACAGGCGCGCGCAGGCCCCCACACCCGTGCGAGGTAGTTAGAGTGACGGTTGCCACGACGAGCCGCCGAGCCAACGCGCGAGCAGGCTCATCTGCGGGATCGCCGCGTACCGGGTCAGACCGTGAGGCGGAGGGGACAACCGTGACGGAGCGGCCGGCTCGCAAGACCGCCGCCAAGAAGGCGGCGACGGCCACGGCTGCTGCCGACGGCGCGCCGAGCCCCGACGGCGCAGCTACGGCGACCGTCGAGGTCGCGCTCGAAGCAGCCGGCTTACCCGACGACGCCGAATTCGATGAGGCTGAGCTCGAAGACGAGGTGCTCGACCTCACTGAGGACGACGAGGACGCGCCTGCCCAGCAGGTCACGTCGGCTGGCGCGACGGCCGACCCGGTCAAGGACTACCTGAAGCAGATCGGCCGCGTGCCGTTGCTGAACGCCGAGCAAGAGGTCGAGCTCGCGAAGCGGATCGAGGCCGGGCTTTTCGCCCAGGAGAAGCTCGCGAAGGCACCGAAGAAGATGTCCGCGCGGATGCGCGCCGACCTCGAGTGGATCGTCGAGGACGGCAAGCGCGCGAAGAACCACCTGCTCGAGGCCAACCTTCGTCTCGTCGTCTCACTTGCCAAGCGCTATACCGGCCGCGGCATGCTCTTCCTCGACTTGATCCAGGAGGGCAACCTCGGTCTCATCCGTGCGGTCGAGAAGTTCGACTACACCAAGGGCTACAAGTTCTCGACGTACGCCACGTGGTGGATCCGGCAGGCGATCACCCGTGCGATGGCCGACCAGGCGCGCACGATCCGCATCCCGGTGCACATGGTCGAGGTCATCAACAAGCTCGCCCGCGTGCAGCGGCAGATGCTGCAGGACCTCGGTCGCGAGCCAACTCCGGAGGAGCTCGCGAAAGAGCTCGACATGACGCCGGAGAAGGTCGTCGAGGTGCAGAAGTACGGCCGCGAGCCCGTGTCCCTCTCGACGCCACTGGGCGAGGACGGCGACAGCGAGTTCGGTGACCTGATCGAGGACTCCGACGCCGTCGTACCGGCTGACGCGGTTTCGTTCACGTTGCTGCAGGAGCAGCTGTTGTCCGTGCTCGACACGTTGTCCGAGCGCGAGGCCGGCGTCGTACAGATGCGGTTCGGTCTGACCGACGGCCAGCCGAAGACGCTTGACGAGATCGGCAAGGTGTACGGCGTTACCCGTGAGCGGATCCGCCAGATCGAGGCCAAGACGATGTCGAAGCTTCGGCACCCGAGCCGCTCGCAAGTCCTGCGCGACTACCTCGACTGAGCCGTTCTTCAGCGAACCCTGCAGTCTCGGTTGACGAGTCCGTGTCGCTCAACCGGCCGAAAAGCGACACCAACTCGTCAGAAGTTCCGCCTCCTCCCGCCGCGACCTGTGACGCGATCTAGGAGCACTCATGGCGGCTGACGTCCCCGCGAAGAAGGCCACCGCGAAGAAGTCTGCAGCCAAGAAGGCGCCCGCCAAGAAGGCGCCGGTCAAGAAGGCGCCGGTCAAGAAGGCGCCGGTCAAGAAGGCGCCGGTCAAGAAGGCGCCCGCGCGCAGGGTTCCGGCAAAGGACGTGACCAAGCAGTCGCCCGACATGCCGGCTATCGAGGCGGTGCCGGCCATCCCCCCGGCGCCGATGGAGGCTCCGGAACTGCTGCCCACGACCGACGTCGTGACCAGCCGGGCCGCCGCGCAGACCACCGGTCAAACGTTCGTCGAGACGGTGCTTCGGCTGGATTGGCGGTCGACAGCACAGGTGGCGGGGCCGTCGTTTCTCGTGCTGTTTGCCGTGGGTTGCTTCCTCGCCTTGCCGTTGCTGTTCTTGCCGCAGTCGAGCGACCAGTCCACGACGGGGTTCGGGGGAGCGGGCGGCTTCTTCCACGCGGTCGCTCTGCTGGCTGCCATGACCTTCGGCTCTTCCGCGAACGGCAGTGGCAGCAGCAGCGGCGACGGGTCGACGTTCTCCCTCGGTGGCGGCGTCATGGTGATGCCGCTGACGATGACGATCCTCGTGTTGCTCGTCTTCGCTGGCCTGTGCCGTCGTTATGTTCCGACCGAGCCAAGCGTGAAAGCGGCGGGTGCTGTCTTCCGCGCCAGCGGGGTCTTCGCCTTGCTCGCGATGGCGCTTAGCTTCTTCGCGCATACGTCAGTGGGCGGTTCGGACAGCTCGGACGGCCGGGTCACGGTTGGCGCATCTCCTGCCGCGGTCTTCGGTTGGGCGCTCATCCTCACTGCGCTCGTCGGCCTTGTCGCGACCCTCGGCCCGGCCTGGCTGGCCCGGCTGCGTGCCGACGACGTTCGCACTGCTCGTTGGGCCCCGTGGCGGCTGCCCGTCGAAGGCGGTGTCGCCGCGTTGGTGACGTCGGTCCTGCTCGGCGGCGTCGTGCTGGTGATCGCGCTGTTCGCTGACCGAACTCCGGGCCATCCGGCGGCGGCCGACGTGGCGCGTGCGTTGCCGCTGATCCTCGGCCTGTTCGTCAACATCGGTCTTGCTGTCACGGCAATCGCGCTGGGCGCCAACGTCGGCATCATGGCGACCGGTGTCGGCAGCGACGCATCCGTCGGCTATGCGCACTTGCACACGCTGTCGCCCGGCTACTTCTTGCTTCTGCTGCTGCCGGTGTTCTCCGTCGCCGCCGGGATCTGGTGGATGCTGCACCGTCGCCGCGAGGAAGACGATCGAGCGGTCTGGCGCGCCTGCTACCGGATGGCCGCGTCGTACGCCGTTTCCTGGGTCATCTTGGCGATGATTGGGCGAGTGTCGATCGGCGCCGGCCTCTTCGGTGGTGCGCACGCCGGACCACAGTTGCTGCTCGGCTTCGGCCTTGCCCTCGGCTGGGCGTTGATACTCGGGCTTGCGTACGGGCGGTTGTTGTTGGCGCGTGGAATGCCAAATGTGCGCCCATTCGTGTTGCGGTTTCCTGGCCTCCGGTGGCGGCCGGTCACAACGGCCGCCACCGTTGTCATCGTTGCGATCGCAGTCGCCGACATCGCGACCGGCGGCGCCCCGGCATCCGCTTCGAGCCGACACGCGTCGGCGCGCAGCGCTATCCCGCAGCCGCCACCGCCGCCTCTCAGCCCGCGCCCGCTGCCGACGTTCAGCCGTGACTTCGAGGCGGAAAGTGCGTTGACCTTCACGAGCAGCCTCGAGGAGGCCTACCGCAGCCGGCACGGCAGGTACACGGTGGACCGAAACGCGCTCAACGCGCCGCCCCTTCCGGGCGACGTCAACCTCGCAATCGTGCGCGCGGACCGGAGTAGCTATTGCATCGTCGCGCGAGTCGGGCGAGGCGGGACCATCTACAGCTACAGCAGCGCGACGCGGCGGACGGTCCCCGGCGACATCTGCTGAGCCGGCAGTTCGATACGGCCGCAGCCAGGGCACGCCGGCTCGCTCTGCAACCGCCCCGGTGGCGGAATCGGAACCAGCGCAGCGCAGTTGGCGCTACCGCAGCGCACGATGTCTGCCTGTTGTTCGATGTGGACGACCCGCACCGGCAGGCCGTTCCGGCTACGGGGCCGTAATGGCAGCCCGCGCGGATGATCGGAGCGCTGCGCGACCAGTGACATGCGCGGTGCGCGCTCGGGGTGCGGATCCGGACGTCGCCCGGCCAGCGCCACGAGTCGCGGGTCCACGGTCGGTCGTTGCCGAAGTCTGGCGAGTGTGCGGCGAGCTCGCCAACGTGAGGCCGGCAATGCGACGACAGCGCCGCCCGTCTGCACGATGCGGCAACGCCCTGCCCCCGGCAACCGCACGAGCAGGGACGGCACGCGCACGGCGCCGTCCCACCAGTCGCGAGAGAAGCGCCGCACATCCGCGGGTTCCGGCGCCTCGCCCGTGCGGGCAAGGTGCTGACGCGTGAGCCGGTCGCGAAGCTCTTCCGTCGTACCAGCGGTCATGCGGTCATCGTGGCGCCGCTGCGTCGGCTGCCGTCGAAGGCGCGCCGAGGCGACCGGAGAGCAGTACCGCGGCGCAGAGCGCGGCCAAACCGGCCGCGATGCTCGCACCGGTGAAGACCGCGTGCACCTCGGCGATGCCGGCGTCGCGGACGGCGTGGTTGTACGGCGTGCAGTGAGCCGGCGTCTGCGGGCAGAGTTCGAGCGGAGAGGCGAGCCGAGCTGTCGCGTGCGCGAACCGGGACAACCCGATCGCGGTCAACGCAGACAGCCCGACCAACATGCCGACGGTCCGCGCCACGATGACCATGGCGCTCGCCAGGCCGTGCACGGCCGAACTGGTCGCGTCGAGGACCGCGGCGTTGATCGGCGCGATGGTCAGCCCGAACCCGAAGCCGGCGACAACAAGGGCGACGGTCGCGTCCACGTGCGCCAACGTCGAACGGTGCCACTGCGTCATCAGCCCGATGCCGGTCGCGGCAAGAAGCGCCCCGATGACGACGGTGAGCCGAGGGCCGATGGCATGGCTCGCGCGACCGCCGAGCAGTGCGCCGACCGGAACCGCCGCGAGCAGCCGCACCAGCAGCAGCGCAGCGCCGAGCTGGTTGCGGCCGCTCAGCCGGCCGATGATCGGCACGTCGACCAGCGCCGCGATCAGCGCGGCGCCGATGAACAGGCTCACGATGAGCCCGCCGTACGCCGGTCTGCGAGCAAAAGCCCGTGGCGGCACGAGCGGGTCAGCCGCCCGCCGCTCGCGTACGACGAACAGCAGCAAGAAGACGCCGGCAGCCGCCAGCAGGTAGGGGCCATCGACGGCGATGGCGTGCTTCTGCGGATCGCCGACGGACAACGCCAGCACGACACAGCCCAACGTCAGTGCCGCGAGGAGAGCACCAGGAACGTCGACGCGTCTGGCGACCGCAGCCAACCGGCGCCAGTGCACGAGCCGGACTGCGGCCAACACGGCGAGGACCAGTGTCCCGACCGCGAGCGGGCTCGTCGCGCGACCACCGCCGAACAGCGGGTCGTAGACCGTGCCATAGGTGTAGTCGTTCACGATCGCGGCCGGCGCGACGAGCAGCAGGACGAGACCCGCGACGGCGACCATCGCAAGGCCAACGCCCAGCCAGTCGACGCGGGCCCGCCGGAAACCCATGGCGATCGCGAGCACCGCGCCGGCCGCGAGGTTCACCCAGAAGATCGCCCGCCAGGCCGCGACGCTCAAGATGAGCGCGCCGTACAACGGCCCGAGCAACGCACCGGCTTCCTGGGCGGCCCCGACGGCGCCGAGCGGTACGCCGCGCCGGCCCGGGGGGTAGGCGTCGGCGACCAGCGCCAGTGTCGCCGGGACCAGGCCGCCGGCCCCTATCCCTTGCAGACCCCGACCGACCACGACGCTCGGTAACGTGTGCGCCGTCGTCGTTACGAGGCAGCCGGCGGCGAAGACGACAAGACAGCCGGTGAGTACCGGAACCCGACCGACCAGGTCGGCAAGCCGGCCAACGGTCGGCAGCATCGCCACATAGCCGAGCAGAAAGATGCTGATGATCGGAGCGGCGCGACCGAGTTCATCACCGTTGAGGCCGACCGCGCGCATCATGTCCGGCAGCGCCAGGACGACGACGTAGGTGTCCGCAGCGGTGAGGAGTACCGCAAGTGCGGCGAGCGCGATTCGAGCGTTAGCCCGCGACACGAATGTCGGGGCGCGTGCCGTAGTGGTCCAACACGATCGTGAACGTCGTCATGACGCCTTTGGCGAGAAACGGACCGGTGAGCACGGCTCGTCGTAGCTCGTGGCTCGAGGGATTGATGCCGAGCTTGCCGGTGACCGGCTGCGGTTTGTCGGCGCTCGTCAACACGTCCGCAACGGCGGTGCCAGGCACGGACACCGCCAGCTCGGTGAGCTTCTCGCCTTTGAAGCGGTCCCGGCCGGCGGGTGTGACGCTCGTCAGCTCGGTGAGCAGTTTGCTGATGCCGGTGTTCGGATCGAGCAGCTTGCCCGGGTCGGAGAACCCGTACTTGTGGGGATCCGCGACCGCGTAGTGCGCCGCGAACGGTGGCTTGATCAAGACCATGCCGTTCAGCGAGATGACGTCGACGGCGGCGAGCAGCCCCGACTGCTCCACCTGCAGATGTCCTTGAAAGCCGTTCGGCCGCGCGACGACACCGTCACCCCCGACGAGGGTCGTCCCCGTCTTCTTCGGGGCACCGCTGCTCGTCAACGCGAAGTGCAGGCCCGGCGTGGAGTCGAGAGTGGCCTTCGCCTGCGACACCAGAGTCTCGGGGCTCACGGATGCAGAGCCACCGGAGCAGCCCACGGCCAGCACCGCGAACATGAGTGAGCCGAGCAGGCGTCGTACGCCAGGCACCGATGGCTCGATCAGTGGTCCGGCGGGCGGGTGCCGAGCAGGATCTCGTCCCACGTCGGCACGGTGGCGCGCTTGCCGGGTGCGACCCCGTCGGACTCGGCCTGTTTGTCCGTCCTGCCGGTACGCCGTTCGGCCGCGGCCGGGATGTCTGCCGGCTCGGCACCGGATCCTTCCGGCACAGGCAGTTCGGCAACAGCTGGATGCCGTACCAGAGTCAGACCGACCTGCGGCTCCTCGGCGGTCACGGCGAGCGCGTCGGCGAAGTGGCGTTCGGTCGTCGGTCCGCTCAGGTCCTCGGCGATCTCGTCCGCGGCGCTGAGCGTCCGGCGGGTCGCATCCCAGAGCCATTGCGCAAGGACCGCGCGGCCGGCGGCGCGGTAGCGCAGCTGGATCGCCCACACGCCGTCGTCGCGGCGCCACGAGTCCCACTCCACGGACGCCGGATCGGCTCCTTCACGTGCGAGCCGGTCGTCGACGCGCTCACCGAGTGGCACAGGTTCGGCCCCGCGCTCATACGCCGCTCGGGCCTCGTCCACCGCATGCACGCGCTCGTCGCGCACCGGGCCTTCCAGCCAGCGCACCCGGTCCACGGACACACCGGCTGCGAGCGCGACCTGTTCCGCGCTCTCACCAGCGCGGAACCGGGCTTGGATCTCGCGTGGGGACAGCGCGCTCTCCAGCCTGATGTCGGGGTTGGCCTCGAGGGTGGCGAGCCGACCCGAGTCGCCGAGCACCGCCGCGCGCACCCGGTCGTCGACCGGCAGCATCACCGTGCCGGTCTCCGGACCGGTGAGCAACAAGTGCTGACGGTCCTCCGACAAGCCGAGCAGGCGCATCTGCCGCACGAGAGCCCACGCTAGGGCATGAAACCGCTTTGTGCGGGGATCCTGGCCGCGCGCTGTCGGCAGTGGCGCAGACCAGGGCGGGGACTATCCGGCCTGAAGTCCGCCGGCCATGCCGCTGGCCTTGTGGTACTCGCAGAAGAAGCTGATCGTTCCGCTGGCCGGGAACGTGACGGAGACCGTCTCGGTCTTCCCGCCATCGAGGTCCTTGTTCACGTGCTGAGACGCGACGGTGAAGTTGTGGTTGGTGCCGCTGGTGTTCTTGATCGTGATTGTCAGGTGCTGGCCTGGGGTCCCCTTGAGCACGCTCGGCTCGAAGTAGAAGTTGTCGGCCTCGATCTCGAAGGCGGACATTCCGGTGACGTCGTGGGTGCCGTGAACATTGGCCGAGACGCCGGCGATGGACTGCTTTTGCGTGCCACTCGACTTGCTCGGACCACCTGAGCTTCCGCATGCCGCCAGAGTGATAGCGAGGGCCACGACCGCCGGGTATTGGATGCGCAAGATGTCTCCCAGATCTGCATAGCTCGTTCACCGTCGGGTTCAACCTGGGCACGTACGGCACCCGACAACGGTTCACGCCCGCCTGACAGGTCGTCAGGACCGATCTGCGAAACTTTGCCTCGATGTCCACCGAAACCCCGAGTCGGATCGCCACGCCCGCACCTCTGCCGCAAGCGCTACCGCGCGCGCCGATCCGCGCCTCGAGCCTGCGCACGGACCGCTGGTGGGTGACGCCGATCATCTACGTCACGGTCCTCACCGCGTTCGTCGTCTACTCGACGTGGGCGGTCTTCGTCGGCAACAACTTCTCGATCCCGGACCGGCCCTACATCTCGCCGTTCTACTCGCCGTGTACGGCGAACGCGTGCGGCCCGGTCGCGACTCCGGTGATCGGCCACTGGTTCGGCGACCTGTTCTTCCTGTCGCGGATCGTGTTCCTGATCTTCCCGCTCGCCTTCCGGGCGACCTGTTACTACTACCGCAAGGCGTACTACCGGTCGTACTGGCTGTCGCCGCCTGCCTGTGCCGTCGCGGAGCCGCATGTGCGGTACACCGGTGAGCGCCGGATGCCGCTGATCCTGCAGAACTCCCACCGCCTCTGGTGGTACGCCGCGGTCGTCATCTTGTTCCTGCTCGGCTATGACGCGGTGATGGCGTTCAACTGGAACGGCGAGTTCGGGATGGGCCTCGGCACGCTGATCATGGTCATCAACGTGTTGTTGCTCGCGTCGTACACGTTCGGCTGCCACTCGTGCCGCCACATCTTGGGCGGTCGGCTGAACCACTTCTCGAAGCACCCGATCCGCTACTGGATGTGGACGCAGGTCTCCAAGCTCAACGCCCGGCACGGGTTCTTCGCGTGGGCGAGCCTGTTGTCAGTCGCCTTCGTCGACATCTACATCAGGCTGGTTGCCGTCGGCGCGTTCCACGATCCGAGGTTCTTCTGATGGCGGCGGTCGCAGACGACAGGTACGAGACTCACGACTTCGACGTCCTCGTCATCGGGGCCGGTGGCGCGGGCATGCGTGCAGCGATCGAGGCGGCGAGCCTCGGCGCTCGCACGGGCCTCGTCTGCAAGTCGCTGCTCGGCAAAGCGCACACAGTCATGGCCGAAGGCGGCATGGCGGCGGCGATGGGCAACGTCTGGGCCGAGGACAACTGGCAGGTGCATTTCCGCGACACGATGCGCGGCGGCAAGATGCTCAACAACTGGCGGATGGCCCAGTTGCATGCGCAGGAGGCACCGGACCGCGTCTACGAGCTCGAAGAGTGGGGCGCGCTGTTCGACCGAACGCCGGACGGTCGCATCCTGCAGCGCGACTTCGGCGGACACCGCTACGCACGGCTGGCCCACATCGGTGACCGCACCGGCCTCGAGCTGATCCGCACCCTGCAGAACCGCACATTGCACCGCCCGGTCGAAGTGTTCATGGAGTGCAAGGTCGTTGAGCTGATCAAAGACGGCGAGCGCATGGCCGGCGCGGTGGCCTACTGGCGCGAGACCGGCACGTTCGTGATCTTCCGCGCGAAAGCCGTGATCCTCGCGACCGGCGGCGCCGGCAAGATCTACAAGTTCACCTCGAACTCCTGGGAAGGCACCGGTGACGGGCACGCGCTCGGACTGTGGGCCGGTGCGGACCTCATCGACATGGAGTTCTTCCAGCTGCACCCGACCGGGATGATCTGGCCGCCTTCCGCGCGGGGAATCCTCGTCACCGAAGGCGTCCGCGGCGACGGGGGCGTACTCAAGAACTCCGAGGACAAGCGGTTCATGTTCGACTACATCCCGGAGTTCTTCAAAGCCGAGACCGCCGACTCCATCGACGAAGCCGACCGGTGGTACGACGACCACGTCAACAACCGCCGACCGCCCGAGCTGCTGCCGCGTGACGAGGTCGCGCGCGCCATCAACAGCGAGGTGAAGGCCGGTCGCGGTTCGCCGCACGGAGGAGCGTTCCTCGACATCGCCTCACGTCGCAGCGCCGAGGACATCAAGCGGCGGCTGCCGTCGATGTACCACCAGTTCAAGCACCTCGCCGACGTCGACATCACCAAAGATCCGATGGAGGTCGGCCCGACCGCGCACTACATCATGGGCGGCATCCGGGTCGAGGCGGACACCCAAGCCACGACAGTGCCCGGGCTGTACGCCGCGGGGGAGTGTTCCGGCGGTATGCACGGTGCGAACCGGCTCGGCGGCAACTCGTTGTCCGACCTGATCGTGTTCGGCAAGCGCGCCGGTCAGTACGCCGCGGAGTACGCGCTCGGCGTCGGTGACCTGCCACGCATGGATACGGCCCGCGTGGACGCCGTCGTACAAGAAGCGCTGGCACCGTTCGGCCGCGAGGACGGCGAGAACCCCTACACGCTGCACCGCGACCTGCAACAGGTCATGCAAGACCTTGTCGGCATCGTTCGCGTCGAAGCGGAGATGAAACAAGCGGTCGACCGCATCGAAGAGCTGAAAGAGCGCGCCAAGAACGTCAGCGTTGAAGGGCATGTGCAGTACAACCCCGGATGGAACGAGGCCACCGACCTGCAGGCCCTGCTGACAGTGGCCGAGTCGGTGACGCGCGCGGCGGTCGAGCGCAAGGAAAGCCGCGGCGGGCATACGCGCGATGACTATCCGACCGCCGATCCGCACTGGCAGAAGGTCAACAACAGCGTGCGGCTCGAGGGGGACATCGTCACCGTGACGCAGACGCCGTTGCCGCAAATGCCCGACGACCTAGCGAAACTCTTCGAGGACGCACATTAATGACCACGACACCCGTCCGGCCGACGACCGCGAGTGCCACCACGACACAGTCCGCGACGGCGTACGCCGCCAATCTCCGCATCTGGCGCGGCGACGCGAACGGCGGCGACTTCGTGAGCTACTGGGTGGAGGCCGAGCCCGAGGAGGTCGTGCTCGACGTCATCCATCGGTTGCAAGCGACGCAGACCGGTGACCTCGCCGTTCGGTGGAACTGCAAGGCAGGCAAGTGCGGGTCCTGCAGTGCCGAGATCAACGGCAAGCCACGGCTTATGTGCATGACGCGGATGAACCTGTTCGAGCAGGACGAGACCATCACGGTCTCTCCGATGCGCACCTTCCCGATCATCCGCGACCTCGTCACGGACGTGTCGTACAACTACTACAAGGCGACGGAAGTCCCGGAGCTCGAACTGGTGCCGAAGCCTGCTGACGGCGTCTACCGGATGGCGCAGGAAGACATCGAGCGCTTGCAAGAGTTTCACAAGTGCATCGAATGCTTCATGTGCCAGAACGTCTGCCACGTCATCCGTGACCACGAGGAGAACAAGCCCGACTTCGCAGGGCCGCGGCATTTCCTTCGGTACGCCGAGCTCGACATGCATCCGTTGTCAGCGAAGGGTGCGGCGACCGCGGCGAAGAACGCGGGCACCGGGTTCTGCAACATCACGAAGTGCTGCACCGAGGTCTGCCCCGAAGACATCCACATCACCGACAACGCGATCATCCCGCTGAAGGAACGCGTGGTCGACCGGCACTTCGACCCGCTCGTGTGGCTCGGCAACAAGATCGGCGTTCGCAGCCGTGAGCAGGTCGAGGACCACGACGCCGAGAACCAGGCGCCCGGCATCTGATAGCGCTAAGTGGCGTCCGGGTCCGGCGGCGGCCCCGGTTCGCCGACGTCGGCGAGTGTCTCGAGGATCGCCGCGAATACGTCGTCCGGCGGCGGGGTCGCGTCGACCCGTTTGAGCACACCGCGACCGGCGTAGTACGCGAGGAGCGGGCGGGTCTGCTCGGCGTACACCTCGAGGCGGTGGTTGATGATCTCAGCGGTGTCATCCGCGCGTCCGCCCTGCGACGCGCGCCCCAGCAGTCGCTCGCGCAGCACATCCTCCGGAGCCTCGAGCGCGATCACTGCGTGCACGGTGATCCCGAGGTCACGCGCGAGCTCAAAGGCCTGATGTGCCTGGGCCAGCGTGCGCGGGAAGCCGTCGAGGATGTAACCGCCCTCCTTCGCCGCGCTGATCAGCGGTTCCCGAAGCAGGTCGGTCATTAGCTCGTCAGGCACGAGATCCCCGGTGGCCAAGGAGTCGGCGACCGCCTGGCCGAGCGGTGTCTGCGCGGTCACCTCTGCGCGGAGCATTTCGCCGGTGGACAGATGTCGTGCACCGAAGTGCTCGGCCAGCCGCTCACCTTGCGTCCCCTTGCCCGCGCCGGGCGGGGCGAGCAGGAGCAGGCGCATGGCGAAAGCCTTTCACGGTGAGCGTGGAGGGTTCCGAGTTCGGTTGACTGGGCAGGAATGCGCCGGTCGAGGTCGTACCTAACCAGAGACCGAGGGGGCCCAGCCGGCGGAGGTGAGCGTGCGCGCCCGCGTTCCCTCTACCGTCGTCGCTTCCCTCGTCGCCATCGGCATCCTCGCCGGGTCCGGTATCGCCGGAGTTGCGGCGATTCATCACCATCCCGCGTCGTCGAGTCCGCCGCCGACGGTTGTCCCGACAAAGCAGACAAACGTCGTACGAACAACGGTAACCACTTCCGTGGCGCCGCTGCGTCATCTCGTCCAGCCGGATCTGCAAGTGACGACGGCACACCCACTCTCGGCCACGACGATCCGAAAGCTGCGCCACGTCGAGCATGCAAGGGATGCGGTGGCGTTCGACGCCGGGACGGTCCGGGTCAACGGGCATCGTGTGCACGCTGTCGCAGCAGACCTGTCCACGTTGCGCGGCTTCACACCACCGCCGACAGCGGCATCGGACCAGCTGTGGCAGAACCTCGCCAGCGGCGACATTGCCGTGTCGTACACGTTCGCGAAGGCCGCGCATCTCAGCGTCGGCCAGCCCGTGCATCTGGGCTCTCGGGTGACGAGGCTCGGTGCGGTCGCGTCGTTCGGTTTTCCGAAGGTAAGTGTGGTCATGTCGCGGGCCACCGGCGTCGCGCTCGGCTTGCAGCGGTACGCCGGGGTCCTGCTGTCGGCGCCAGGCCACTCGTCGGACACCCTCGCCGCCAGAGCGCGCGACGTCATGGGAGGCAAAGCCACCATCGCGCCGCTCAACACGGGCAGCGACGGGGGATACACCGGCAAGCCCCGGACTTACCTCGAGCTCTACCAGGCTGCTGCGCGCACCTGTCCCGGCTTGTCCTGGACCGTCCTCGCCGCAATCGGACAGGTGGAAAGCGACCACGGGCGCAACGTCGGGCCTTCATCTGCTGGTGCGCTCGGCCCGATGCAGTTCATGCCCGCGACCTGGACGATGTGGGGCGTGGACGCGGACGGCGACAAGAAGGCCGACATCATGGATCCCTACGACGCGGTCTACTCCGCGGCGCGCTACCTCTGTTACTACAGCCCGGGCAGCAGCCTCGCCAACCTGAAGCGCGCAGTCTTTGCCTACAACCACGCGGACTGGTACGTCACCGAGGTTCTGGCGCTCGCCAAACTGTATAGGTGACCGATGGCTTGTCAGAATCCCAGCGGGCGATAGCCCGTCCAGGTTCTGACAAGTCGTACGACGCGCTGCTGCTCGTGTCATTCGGTGGGCCCGAGAGCCCGGATGACGTCTTGCCGTTCCTCGCGAACGTCACGCGCGGTCGCGACATCCCGCCCGCGAGGCTCGAGCAAGTGGCCGAGCGCTATTACGCGCGCGATGGTGTGAGCCCGATCAACCAGGCCAACCGCGACCTGCGCGGCGTCCTGGCGGACCGGTTGGACGTGCCGGTGTACTGGGGCAACCGCAACTGGCACCCGTTTCTTGCCGACGCGGTTCGTGAGATGCGAGCCGACGGCGTGGGACGGGCACTGGCGTTCGTCACCAGCGTCTTCGCGTCGTACAGCAGCTGCCGGCAGTACCTCGAGAACATTGCCGACGCGCGCGCCACGGTGGGTCAGGGCGCGCCGGCTATCGAGCGGGTGCGGCACGGCTTCGACCATCCCGGTTTCGTCGATGCGTTCGTTGACACGACGGTGGCGGCGCTCCAGCAATTGCCCTCTCATCTCAGCCAGAACGCTCGGTTGTTGTTCACCGCGCACTCGATTCCCCTGCGCATGCAGCGGAGCAGTGGGCCCCACGGTGGGCTCTATGAACAGCAGCTCAAGGCGGCCAGCGCGCTCGTGGCTGAAGGTGTCCAGGCTCGCACCGGCATACCGCGCCCGTTCGACGTCGTGTTCCAGAGCCGGAGCGGATCGCCGACCGACCCATGGCTCGAGCCCGATCTCCTCGACGCGATCGATGCGGTCACGGAAGGCGCCGTGGTCGTCGTTCCGGTCGGCTTCACCGCCGACCACATGGAAGTTGTTTATGACATCGACGTCGAGGCGGCGGACCGCGCCCGCCGGCGGGGACTCGCCTTCGCGCGTGCCGGGACAGCCGGGACGCATCCGTCGTACGTCGAGATGATCGTCGAGCTCGTGCGCGAGCGCACGGACCCGTCGACACCGAGGCGCGCACTGTCCGCGCTGGGTCCGTCGTACGACGAATGCCCCACCGACTGCTGTCTCGGCACTCGGTAACGTCACGGAACTGTGCAACCGGACCCGGCCGAACTGCTCGAGCTCGCCGTCGACGTCGCAACGCGAGCGGGGCGGTTCTTGGTGCAGGAGCGGCCGGTAGACCTCGGCACCGAGGCGAAGTCGAGCCCGACCGATCCGGTGACGGTCATGGACACCGAGTCGGAACGGATGATCGTCGATGCGTTGCGCGCGGTCCGGCCCGGCGACGCGTTCCTGGGGGAAGAGGGCGGCGCACAGCAAGGGGAGAGCGGC